>NZ_LZZQ01000014.1:0-1068402 GCF_014170225.1 Pseudomonas sp. UME65
ACCCGCGGCAGGCCTTTGCCAGCGTTGCTGGTCCAGATCCCGGTGGCACGCTCCGGCGACAAGGGCAACCACAGCAATATCGGGGTCATGGCGCGCCACCCCGACTACCTGCCGTGGATCGCCGAAGCCCTGACCCCCGAGGTGCTGGTGGACTGGATGGGCCATGTGCTGGACCCGGTGCATGGCCGGGTCCAGCGCTGGTACCTGCCGGGCACCCATAGCCTCAACTTCCTGCTGGAGAACGCCCTGGGCGGCGGCGGCGTCGCCAGCCTGCGCATCGACCCGCAAGGCAAGGCCTTTGCCCAGCAGTTGCTGGAAATCCAGATCCCGGTGCCGCAGAGCATCGCCGACGCCGTCAATTAAAGGAGCTGCCGTGGTGTACGACTCGATTTTCAAAGCGCAATTGTTCGCCGGCCAGACCATCATCGTCACCGGCGGCGGCAGCGGTATCGGCCGCTGCACTGCCCACGAACTGGCGGCCCTGGGGGCCCAGGTGCTGCTGGTGGGGCGCAAGGCGGAAAAACTGCAGAAGGTCGCCGGCGAAATTGCCGAGGACGGCGGCAAGGCCGACTGGCAGGCCTGCGACATCCGCGACGAGGAAGCGGTCAAGGCCCTGGTGGCCCGGCTGATGGAGCGCTTTGGTCCGATCCATGGCCTGGTGAACAATGCCGGCGGCCAGTACCCGGCGCCCCTGGCCTCGATCAACCAGAAGGGTTTCGAAACCGTGCTGCGTACCAATCTGGTGGGCGGCTTCCTCATGGCCCGGGAAGTGTTCAACCAGTCCATGAGCCGCCACGGCGGCAGCATCGTCAACATGCTCGCCGATATGTGGGGCGGCATGCCCGGCATGGGCCACTCCGGTGCGGCGCGCTCGGGAATGGACAATTTCACCAAGACCGCCGCCTACGAATGGGGGCACGCCGGGGTGCGGGTCAACGCGGTGGCGCCGGGCTGGATCGCCTCCAGCGGCATGGACACCTATGAAGGCGCGTTCAAGGCAGTGATCCCCACCCTGCGTGAACACGTGCCGCTCAAGCGCATCGGCAGCGAATCGGAAGTCAGCGCCGCCATCGTTTTCTTGCTCAGCCCCGGCGCGGCCTTCATCAGCGGCAGCACCCTGCGCATCGACGGCGCCGCCAGCCTGGGCAGCCGTGCCTGGCCCCTGGGCAAGGCACGCAACAGCGAGTCCTACAACGGCTTCCATCGCGCCTACCTGCCCGACGTACTCAAGGGCGAGGAATAAGCCATGCCGGTGATCCAGTCCCAACTCGACCCCCACGGCCCGCAGTTCGCACAAAACCGCGCAGCCATGCTGGCGGGCCTGCAACAGTTGCAGGAACTGCAGCAGAACCTGCTGGCCAAGGCCGCCGAAGCCAGGGCCAAGTTCGACCGGCGCGGCCAACTGCTGCCCCGCGAACGCCTCAACCTGCTGCTGGACCCGGGCGCGCCGTTTCTCGAGCTGGCCAGCCTGGCCGGCTACAAGCTGCACGACGACAAGGACGGTACCCAGGCCGGCGGCGGCCTGATTGCCGGCATCGGCTATGTGTGCGGCGTGCGCATGCTGGTGGTGGCCAACAACTGCGCGATCAAGGGCGGGACCATCTCCCCCAGCGGCCTGAAGAAATCCCTGCGCCTGCAACAGATCGCCATGGAGAACAAACTGCCAGTGGTGACCCTGGCGCAAAGCGGTGGCGCCAACCTCAATTACGCCGCGGAAATCTTCGTCGAAGGTGCACGCAGCTTCGCCAATCAGGCGCGGATGTCGGCCATGGGCCTGCCGCAGATCACCGTGGTCCACGGCTCGGCCACCGCCGGCGGCGCCTACCAGCCCGGGCTCTCGGACTACGTGGTGGTGGTGCGTGGCGAGGCCAAGCTGTTTCTCGCCGGCCCGCCGCTGCTCAAGGCCGCCACCGGTGAAGTGGCCACCGATGAAGAACTGGGGGGCGCCGAGATGCACGCCCAGGTGGCCGGCACCGCCGAATACCTGGCGGAAAACGACGCCGACGGCATCCGCATCGTCCGCGAGATCGTCAACCTGTTGCCGTGGAACGCCCGACTGCCAGTGCAGCCCGCCAGGACCTGGAACGAGCCGCTGTACCCCATCGACGAGTTGCTCGGGCTGATTCCCGACGATCCGAAGAAGCCCTACGACGCCCGGGAAATCATCGCCCGCCTGGCAGACGGCTCGCAGTTCCTGGAGTTCAAGGGCGAGTTCGATGCCCAGACCCTCTGCGGCCACTTGCAGATCCAGGGCCGGCCCTGCGGCTTTATCGGCAACAACGGCCCGATCACGCCCCAGGGCGCGAGCAAGGCAGCGCAATTCATCCAGCTCTGTGACCAGAGCCAGACCCCGCTGCTGTTCTTCCACAACACCACCGGCTTCATGGTGGGCACCGAATCCGAGCAGCAGGGGGTGATCAAGCACGGGGCGAAGATGATCCAGGCAGTGGCCAATGCCCGAGTGCCGAAGCTGACCATCGTGGTCGGTGGCTCCTACGGCGCCGGCAACTATGCGATGTGCGGCCGTGGCCTGGACCCACGCTTCATCTTCGCCTGGCCCAACAGCCGCACCGCGGTGATGGGCGGCGCCCAGGCCGGCAAGGTGCTGCGCATCGTCACCGAGGCCAAGCATGCGAAGAACGGCCAGGAAGCCGACCCGAAGATGCTCGACATGCTGGAACAGGTCACCGCGCAGAAGCTCGACAGCCAGTCCACGGCGCTCTACGGCAGCGCCAACCTGTGGGACGACGGGCTGATCGACCCGCGCGATACCCGCACTCTGCTGGGCTACCTGCTGGACATCTGCCATGAGGCGCAGGTGCGCGAGCTGGCGCCCAACAGCTTTGGCGTGGCGCGGTTTTGATAGGACATTTCGCGGTCTGACCCCACTTGAGGAGAACAACAATGATCTTCACCCAGGAACACGAAGAACTGCGGCGCACAGTGCGCCAATTTGTAGACCGCGAGATCAACCCCCACGTCGAGGAATGGGAAAAGGCCGGGCGCTTTCCCATCCACGAGATTTTCCGCAAGGCCGGTGAACTGGGGCTGCTGGGCATCTCCAAGCCGGAAAAATTCGGCGGCATGGGCCTGGACTACAGCTACTCCATCGTCGCCGCCGAGGAGTTCGGCACCATCCATTGCGGCGGCATTCCCATGTCCATCGGCGTGCAGACCGACATGTGCACCCCGGCCCTGGCGCGCTTCGGCTCCGATGAACTGCGCGACGAGTTTCTGCGGCCGGCCATCACGGGCGAGCAGGTCGGCTGCATCGGCGTCTCCGAAGTCGGCGCCGGTTCCGATGTGGCCGGGCTCAAGACCCACGCCCGCAAGGACGGCGACGACTACGTGATCAACGGCAGCAAGATGTGGATTACCAACTCCCCCAGCGCCGACTTCATCTGCCTGCTGGCCAACACTTCGGACGACAAGCCCCACGTCAACAAGTCGCTGATCATGGTGCCGATGAACACCCCGGGCATCAGCCTCAGCTCGCATCTGGACAAGCTCGGCATGCGCAGCTCGGAAACCGCCCAGGTGTTCTTCGACAATGTGCGAGTGCCTCAACGCAACCGCATCGGCCACGAAGGCGCCGGTTTCATGATGCAGATGCTGCAGTTCCAGGAGGAACGGCTGTTCGGCGCGGCGAACATGATCAAGGGCCTGGAGTACTGCGTGGACAGCACCATCGAGTACTGCAAGGAACGCAAGACCTTCGGCAGCCCGCTGATCGACAACCAGGTGATCCACTTCCGCCTGGCCGAGCTGTCCACCGAGATCGAGTGCCTGCGGGCCCTGGTCTACCAGGCCACCGAGCAGTATGTACGCGGCCAGGACGTGACCCGGCTAGCTTCCATGGCCAAGCTCAAGGCCGGGCGCCTGGGCCGCGAGGTCAGCGACAGTTGCCTGCAATACTGGGGCGGCATGGGCTTCATGTGGGACAACCCGGTGGCCCGGGCCTATCGCGATGTGCGCCTGGTGTCCATCGGCGGCGGTGCCGACGAGATCATGCTGGGGATCATCTGCAAGCTCATGGGCATCCTGCCGGGGAAAAAGAAATGAACCCGCTCCCTGCCTGCCAGACCCTGCTGCTGGAGCCGCGCAACGGCGTGCTGTTCATCAGCCTCAATCGCCCGCAAAACCGCAATGCCATGAGCCTGCAGATGGTCGCCGAACTGCGCACGGTGATGGCCGCGGTCCGTGACCGGCGCAGCATCCGTGCCCTGGTGCTGCGCGGCACCGGCGAGCACTTCTGTGCCGGTGGCGACCTCAAGGACATGGCCGGCGCCCGTGCCCATGGCAGCGCCGCCTACCGTGAACTGAACCGCGCCTTCGGCGCCCTGCTGGAAGAAGCGCAGCACCTGCCCCAGGTGCTGGTGTGTGTGCTGCAGGGCGCGGTGCTGGGGGGCGGTTTCGGCCTGGCCTGTGTCAGCGACATCGCCATCGCCGAGCACTCGGCCCAGTTCGGCATGCCGGAAACCAGCCTGGGCCTGCTGCCCGCGCAAATTGCCCCGTTCGTGGTGCAGCGCATCGGCCTGGCCCAGGCCCGGCGCCTGGCCCTGACCGCCGCCCGTTTCGATGGCGCCCAAGCCCAGCGCATGGGCCTGGTGCACTTTGTCGAGAACGATGCCAAGGCCCTGCACGAACGCCTGGAGCAGCAGCTTTCCCTGGTGCTGCGCTGCGCCCCGGGGGCCAACGCGGCGACCAAGGCCTTGCTCCTGGCGAGTGTCGACCAACCGCAGGGGCCATTGCTGGACCAGGCCGCCAACGACTTCGCCAATGCAGTCCTGGGTGAGGAAGGGGTCGAGGGCACCCTGGCCTTCGTGCAGAAACGCAAACCGGCCTGGGCCAACTGAGCCCTTGTAGGAGCCGGCTTGCCGGCGAACGCCCCCCACCGATTCCCGGGAGCCTGTATGCCCAATTTCAACAAGATCCTGATCGCCAACCGTGGCGAAATCGCCTGCCGCATCCAGCGTACCGCCCAGGCCCTGGGCTATCGCACCGTGGCCGTGTTCAGCGATGCCGATGCCGAGGCCCTGCATGTGCAACTGGCTGACGAAGCGGTGCATATCGGCCCGTCCGCGGTACAGCAGTCCTACCTCGACGGCGCCGCGCTGCTGGAAGCGGCACGGCGCACCGGTGCCGACGCCATTCACCCGGGCTACGGCTTTCTTTCGGAAAATGCCGAGTTCGCCGCCGCCTGTGAAAGCGCCGGCCTGGTGTTCATCGGCCCCAGCGCTGCCGCCATCGAGCTGATGGGCAGCAAGCGTCGCTCGAAGATCGCCATGCTCGAAGCCGGCGTGCCGTGCATCCAGGGCTATCAGGGGGCGGAACAGGACGACGCCACCTTGCAGCGCGAAGCCCAGCGCATCGGCTATCCGCTGATGATCAAGGCCAGCGCCGGCGGTGGCGGGCGTGGCATGCGCCTGGTACACCAGGCCGGCCAGTTGCTGGAACAGATCCGCACGGCCCGCTCCGAAGCCCTGCACGCCTTCGGCAGCGACGAACTGATCCTGGAGCAGGCGCTGATCGAGCCCCGGCACGTGGAAGTGCAGCTGTTCGGCGACCAGCATGGCCAGTTGATCTACCTGGGTGAGCGGGATTGCTCGATCCAGCGCCGCCATCAGAAGGTCATCGAAGAGGCGCCCTGCCCGGTCATGACCCCGGAGCTGCGCCAGGCCATGGGCGAGGCAGCGCTCAAGGCCGGGCGGGCGGTGAACTATGTGGGCGCCGGTACCGTGGAATTCCTCCTGGATGCGAGCGGGCAGTTCTATTTCCTGGAAATGAATACCCGGCTGCAGGTGGAGCACCCAGTCACCGAACTGGTAACGGGCCTGGACCTGGTGGCCCTGCAACTGCAAGTGGCGGCCGGCGAGCCGCTGCCCCTGGGCCAGGAGCAGGTGCGCCTCGACGGCCACGCCATTGAAGTGCGGCTGTATGCCGAGGACCCGGCACAGAACTTCCTGCCGCAGACCGGCCAGATCCTGCGCTGGGAGCCGGCACCAGGGATCCGCACCGACCATGGCTTGCAGGAGGGCCAATGGATCAGCCCGTTCTACGACCCGATGCTGGGCAAGCTGATCGCCCACGGTGCTACCCGCGAAGAGGCGCGGCGCAAACTGCTGCGTGGCGTCGAGGATTGCGTGCTGCTGGGGCTGGAAAGCAACCGCCGGCTGCTGGCCAACCTGCTGCGCCACCCGGTGTTCGCCAGCGGCCACTTCAGCACCGCCTTCATTGCCGAGCATTTTGCCCAGGACCCGAGCCTGCAACCCCAGGAGCCCACTACCGAGGAACTGGCCATCGCCGCTGCGCTGTTCCACCACCACAGCGCCAGCGCCCATGGCCCGGCGCTCAATGCCTGGTGCAACAACGCCGGGGTGCCCCTGGACTACCGGCTCGGGGTGCAGGACCGACAATGGTCGCTGCACCTGAACGCACTGCCCTCGGGCGCTGTGCAGGTGCGCCAGGGCGATGGGCTGCTGGAGCTCAAGGTGCGCAGCGCCGATGGCCGGCGGGCCAGCCTGGAGATCAACGGCATTCGCCGCCCGTGCGCCTATCGGCTGGAGGGTGGGGAGCTGTGGCTGAGCAACGCCAAGGGCAGCCTGCACCTGGTGGATCGTACCCATGCCCCGGCCCAGGGCCAGAACACTGCCTCCAGCGGTACGCTCAAGGCGCCCATGGACGGGGCGATCGTCGATGTACTGGTCAGTGAGGGCATGCACGTAAGCAAGGGCCAATTGCTGCTGGTGCTGGAGGCGATGAAGATGGAGCACCCGCTCAAGGCCGGGATCGACGGAGTGATCACCCGGGTCCAGGTCAACCTCGGGGAACAGGTGAAAAACCGCCAGGTACTGGTGGAGGTGGAGTAGCCCGGGCACCTTCCAGCAGATCCAGGCAGACGGGGCATCGGTCGGGACGATGCCCCCTCGATGCGCTCAAGCAGCCGTCCCCCTAGGCGGATGCCTCGGCTTTGGCTACGCTCAAGCCTCTTCAGGATGTTTCAAGGCTGGAATTCGTGATGCCCCACTGGCTGGTAATAGATCTGGAAGCCACGACGGATGAAGGGGGCTGGCCGGTGAGCGAGATGGAAATCATTGAGATCGGCGCCACCCTGGTCAACCGTCAGGGCCGGGAACAGGACCACTTCCAGCGTTTCGTCCGCCCCTTGCGGCGCCCCATGCTGACGCCGTTCTGCCGCGAACTGACCCACATCACCCAGGCCAATATCGACAGCGCCGCGCCCCTGAGCGAGGTCTGGGGCCTGTTCGAGCGCTGGCTCGGCCAGCATCAGCCGCGCCTGGAAGGCTGGGCCAGCTGGGGCGACTACGACCGCAAGCAGTTGCAGCTGGAATGGCACAACCAACAGCTGCACAGCCTGCTCAATGAGGTGCCGCACATGAACCTCAAGCAGCGCTTCGCCAAGGCCCGGCGCCTGGAGCGGCCCCTGGGGCTCAATGCAGCCCTGCAACTGGCCGGCATGCAGTTCACCGGCCAGCAGCATCGGGCCCTGGAAGATGCGCGCAATACAGCACGCTTATTACCGCTGATTCTTCCTTGACGGCGGCAGGTGACGGCCCTGAAGGCCTTGTGCATACTGGCCGCCCTTTTTGACCCTTTCTTGAGGAATCGCCCATGTTTAAAGTCAACGAGTACTTCGACGGCACCGTCAAGTCGATTGCCTTCGGCACGGCCGAAGGCCCAGCCACCATTGGCGTCATGGCCCCGGGCGAATACGAGTTCGGCACCGCACAACGGGAAATCATGCACGTGGTCTCCGGCGCCCTGACCGTGCGCCTGCCAGACAGCGCAGACTGGGAAACCTTCCCGGCCGGTAGCCAGTTCAACGTTCCGGCCAACAGCAAGTTCCAGCTCAAAGTCACGGTGGACACCGCCTACCTGTGCGAATACCGCGGCTGATCGAGCATCGCGGCGTTACCCAGGAATAAAAAATGCCCGTCTCCCAGGAGACGGGCATTTTTCGAGGTGGCACCGGTTATTCGATGACCGTCACCGCCATCCCTACCTGCAAGCGACCGTTGCCATCATTGACCAGGTTCTGGCCGAACATCGCCCCATCGGCCTGGGCCCGGTACTTCTGCAAGGTGGCCAGCGGTTCGCGGTCGGCACTGCGCTCGCCGGTCTGCGGATCGATGGTGGTGAGAATGCAGCGCGAGCATGGCTTGACCACACGGAACTCGACATCGCCGATACGCACGCGTTTCCAGTCGTCCTCGGCAAAGGCCGCACTGCCCTCGACCACCAGGTTTGGTCGGAACCGCAGCATCTCCAGGGGCCGGCCCACGCGAGCGACCAGGTCATCCAGGGAGGCCTGGCCAATCAGCAGCAGGGGAAAACCATCGGCGAAGGCCACCTGGTCATCGTCCCTGCCATAACCGGCGGCGGTGCTCCGTGCCCGCTGCGCAGGAACCTGCACCAGGCGGCTGGGCTTGCCGATGAATTCGCTGACCCAGGCCGCGGCTTCGTCCCCCGCATCGGGAACCCGCAAGGTGTCCTGCCAGATGGTCACGCCGCGCAACGGTGCATCCGCACCCGGCAGCGCTACTTCAAGGGTGGAGTGGCCTGGGGCGCTCAGGGTCAGGCCACCCTGGTCATTCCACAAGGCCGACAGCTGACTCATCCGCGCTACGGCGCGCTGGGTCAGAAAACGCCCGCTGGCCTCATCCACCAACATCCAGCGGCGATCCCCTTGCAGCCCGAGCTTGTCCAGGCCGATCTGTTGCAGGGTTTCGCCCCTGGCGGATTTCAACGGGTATCGGTAAAGCGCGCTAAGACGCATGTCCAGCTCCCTGTATGGGCAAAAGCGCTCACCCTATACCAGCATTTAGCCGAAACAAAGGAGCGCCGGCGCAGGGCCCGTGTCAGGCGTCGGCTTCGTCCAGCATCAGCCGTTGGCGGACCACGTCCACCAGCTTGTCCGGCTGGAACTTGGACAGGAAGTTGTCGCAACCGACCTTCTTCACCATCGATTCGTTGAAGCTGCCGGACAAGGAGGTGTGCAGCACCACATAAAGCCCGCGCAAACGCGGATCGTTGCGGATCTCGGTGGTCAGGCGGTAGCCGTCCATTTCCGGCATTTCCGCATCGGTGAACACCATCAGCAGCTTGTCGGTCATCACCACGTCGGTGTCGGCCCAGGCCTTGAGCATGTTCAGGGCCTTGAGGCCATCACTGGCGATGTGCATCTTGACCCCGAGCTGGCCGAGGGTGTCGCGCAATTGCGAGAGGGCCACGTTGGAGTCGTCCACCAGCAGCACTTCGCGGCCACGGGCACGCTCCAGCACCGGATCTTCCAGCTTGTCCCGGGAAACCTTGGCGTTGTAGGGCACGATTTCCGCCAGGACCTTTTCCACGTCGATGATTTCCACCAACTGGTCATCGACCTTGCTGATGGCGGTCAGGTAATGCTGGCGCCCGGCGCTGGTGGGCGGGGGCATGATGGCTTCCCAGTTCATGTTGACGATGCGGTCCACGCCACCGACCAGGAACGCCTGCACCGAGCGGTTGTACTCGGTAACGATGATGGTGCTGTTGGGGCCCGGGACCAGCGGGCGCATGCCAATGGCCTGGGACAGATCGATGACCGGCAGGGTCTGCCCGCGCAGATTGACCACCCCACAGACAAAGGGATGGCGCTGAGGCATCAGCGTCAGCTTCGGCAGTTGCAGCACTTCCTGGACCTTGAACACGTTGATCGCGAACAGTTGCCGGCCGGCCAGGCGGAACATGAGGATTTCCAGGCGATTCTCACCCACCAGTTGCGTGCGTTGATCTACCGTGTCGAGAATGCCGGCCATTAATGACTCCTGGGCTTGTTCTGATGAATTCACTAAAGACAGATATCGGCCGGGTCTGCCGTATCTTGACCCGCATGCAAATTGCCACACAAAGCCGTTGATGTCACATTAACATCATGCTTTACTGGCGCGGTCAATTCAGCACCACCCTCTGCGCCGGCCAGACCTCTATTTCGGTGCAAGGTTCCCGTGCCTAGGGGAATCCCCTATCAACAATCAGGACCAGCCTGATATTCGCGATATCCAATAGCCATTAATGTGACGCCATTCTCATTGCATGAACGGAGTCAGGCTTTTGTTTTTGATCGCAGAAAGGTGGCTTGGCCCCCTTTCAAGCCCCACTACCCTCGCTCATCCTGCCCCAGCGCGCTTGCGTCGCCTTGCTGTGGCCGGCATGCGCGCACGGACCGGGTTCGAGGCCACTCGACTCGCTCGGCAGGCTGCGACCGCAGGCAAGCATTCAGCTATAACGTCAATCCAGGTGCACCCATCGCGTCCAACTTGCAAACCGTTCAGCCAACGCCCTATCAAGCCATCGGACACGCAGTCATGGAGATAAGCATGCTAAAGGACGGCCACGAGTGCGCCACACCGCTGCCCGAGTTCCTGCTTGAAGCCCAGGCCCTGCTGGCCAGATCGGAAGACTGCCTGAGCCACCTGCACCTGATCAGAAACGATGAAGAAGCCATCAACTGCCTGCTCGCCAGCCTGCTGAGTCTGGCCCAGGCCGCGGCCCGCCACGCAGTCAGCCCGCTGGCCGAATTCTCCCTGCATATTCATGGCGTGCTCAAGCGCACCCCCCATCCCCTGGACCTCAACGATCCGATCCTCGACGCCTTGAAGAGCTGCCTGACGCTGATGGCCTGGCAACTGGAACTGATCGACCCGCGCAACGGCCAGCTCAATCTGGACGACAGCGAACAAGTCATGCTGATCGAAGAACTGACAGAGCAAGTGGGACAAAACTGTAACTGCACATATCCATCTTGCAGCCACTGAAGTTGTATTTATCCGGCGGGGCAGCGGATAAAACTCTCGCCAATCACCGCCCTACTGCACAACATCGACAAAATATCGGGCCAACTGCCAAGCACCCGGTCGTTATTGATTAATTCATACCCAAGAGCGACATCAATCACTCCATAAAGCCAACTAGCAACGTCACCGGGACTTGCTGTTCAACGCGCTGTGCATGCGGGAAAACCCGCTCCCCAGCACACTTTGCGCGATGTTCGGGGGCACGTGACGCCCATGGTACCGACGTACCGCTACCCTCCATTTCCTGACTCTGAAGTCCTATATGACTGAGCGTATAAACGCGACCGACGGTATCTTCGGTGGTATTATGCGGCGCATAAACGGACACAGTTAATGGCACATTGATTCCAATGGCGGCAGTTACTACTCAGCCTGTACAACACGAACAGACAGCGTTGATTGAAACCGGGTATTCAAAGAGCACCGTTTCCCAAACAAGCCTCGTCATCCATACTTGACCGGGCTCTTCGCAGCGAACATCCATTGGCTCCATCCGCTATGTACGCCAGCCTCAAGTCATTCTTCTCTTGGCCCCCCTCCCATGATCACCTGCGCTGGCTCAGCCTGTTGCTGTGCTCCTGCTCGACCCTGGCCAGTGTGCTGGTCTACTGGCTGGGCCGGCCTCTGCCTCTGGGGTTGCTGGTCATCAACGTGGCGGCGCTGGCCTGCATCTGGATGCAATACGGTTATTCGCGCAAATCCATCCGCTTCCAGCCCCAGGAACTCGCCGAGCGCCTGCTGGAGGTCAAGGAAAACGAACGGCACCGTCTGAGCCGTGAACTGCATGACGACATCGGCCAACTGCTGACCGCCGCCAAGCTGCAGACCGACTGGCTCAAGCGCCGCCTGCCGGACGAGCTGCAAGAACATTGCGCGGTGCTGGGCACCACCCTGGAAGAGACCCTGGCCAAGGTGCGGGACGTCTCCGCCATCCTCAACCCGCGGCAACTGGCCAGCCTCGGGCTGGAAGCCAGCCTGCGCGCCCACCTGCTCAAGACCCTGGAAAACACTTCGGTGCACTGGAGCCTGGAGTGCCACCAGCGCCTGGCGGGCATTCCCGAGGAAATGGCCGTCGCGGCGTTTCGCATCACCCAGGAAGCCGTGACCAACATCCTGCGCCACGCCCAGGCGAAAAACCTGCTGGTACGCCTGCAACGACTGCCCGAAGGCCTGTCGCTGTTCATCAGCGATGATGGCCAGGGTTTCGCCCCGGCCAGCGACCCGGGCGCCCAGGGCCAGCGCGGCATGGCCGGAATGCAGGAACGAATCAGTCAGTTGGGCGGCCTGTTGAAGGTCACCAGCGAGGCCGACCAAGGCACACAGATCGAAGCACTCTTTCCCTGGGCCCCTCGCACTCTGGAGCGGGCCAGCACGAATAAGGTTTTACATTGACCTGTAATTTACTCTTGGTGGATGACCACTCGCTCATCAGGGCTGGCGTGCGTGCCCTGGTCATGGACATTCCCGGATACGCGGTGATCGGTGAAGCGGATGACGGCTCGTTCCTGCTGGAAATGGTCGAAAGGCTGCATCCGGACATCATCCTGCTGGACCTGTCGATGAAACACACCGGCGGCCTCGAAGCCCTGCGCCGGCTCAAGGCGCTCCACCCGCAGAGCAAGGTGCTGATCCTGTCGATGCACACCGACCCGGCCCTGATCATGCAGGCCCTGGAGTGCGGCGCCCACGGCTACCTGCTCAAGGACACCACCGCCACAGAACTCGAACACGCCCTCCAGGCCCTGCGCAACAATGAACGCTACCTGAGCCCGGCCATCGCCCACACGGTGATCAACCAGGCCCTGACCCGGGCTCAGAAGCAACCTCCGCCACCGGAGCAGAACCACAACCTGACGGCCCGCCAGCTGGAAATCCTGCGGCTGATCGTGCGCGGCAAATCCACCCGGGAGATCGCCCTGGGCCTGGGCCTGAGCATCAAGACCGTGGAAACCCACCGCTCGCAGATCATGAAGCGCCTGCAGATCTTCGACGTTGCCGGGCTGGTGCTGTTCGCCGTGCGCGAACGCATCATCAGCCTCGACGACTGACTCAGCGGGCGCTACCCAGCAGCGGCGAATCCTCGGGCAGATGCACCTGCAACGCGCCAGCACGGGCGGTGAAACGCAAGGTATCGCCCTGCAGCGGCTCGCCGTCGAGGTTGATGTCCAGGCCTCGGGACGCCTTGATCTCGACCCAGGGCAGGCGTGCCCGGACAAACAGATTGTCGATCCCCAACCCGCCCGCCAGCAGGTTCTTCAGCGTACCCACCAGTTCCTGGGGCGCCGGCAGGATGCTGATATCCAGCAAGCCGTCATCGACCAGGGCCCCCGGGCACAACTCGTGCCCGCCGCCCGCTTGACGGCCGTTGCCGATGCCCAGGGCCAGAAGTTCGCCATGCCAGTGGAAACCCGGCCCCTGCAACTCGCCATAGGCCGCGCTCAGCTCGGCAAAACGTGACAGACCGGTGAACAGGTAGGCCGCGCCCCCCAGGACCTTCTTCAAATCCTCCGAGGTGTTGGCGGTGACCTGGCTGCCAAAGCCGCCCGTGGCCATGTTGAGGAACATCTGCCCGCCGACCTCCCCCAGGTCGATCGCCCGCGCCGGCACATCCAGCAGGTCCAGGGCCGCCGCCGGGGTCAGCGGCACGCCGGCAGCCCGGGCAAAGTCGTTAGCCGTGCCCAGCGGCAACAGCACCAGGCTGGCCGGGGCGTCGGCATTGGCCAGGGCTTCGGCGATGTCCCGCAGGGTGCCGTCGCCACCGCCGGCAACCAGCCGGGTATGGCCGGCAGCCAACGCCTCCTGCACCAGGCGCTGGGCATCCCCCGCCTCCCAGGTCAGGCGCACCTGCAAGTCCCAGCCGGCGGCGCGCCGGGCCTCGACGGCCGCGCGCACCTCCTCGTTGAGGGCCTGTTTGCCGTGCAGTATCAACAATGCCTTGCGCTCACTCATCAGCCCTGACTCCGGTTATGGATTCCATGAAGGATGTTGACCCTGCCGCCCGCAAAAAAAGTCTGTCGTCGGAATTTATTTTTTTGCCGGAAGCAGTCTGGCCTTGCCCCCCTGGCAATCCGGCAGCTTAGCCGCAGGGAAGCAAGGATTCGTCCGGCACGGTCCGGCTTTCAATTAGCGAGTCGCTGTTTCATGAGCTTTACTGACCCCTGTCGTTTAGATGAGGAAGTGCAGGTCATCACCTTGACCGGCGCCGGGGGCCCCACCTGAATACGCAGAGGGCACGGTTTTCCCACTTGAATGCCGACCACGCCTGGGGATGAAGGGACGTGGCTTTTTTTGGTGCCGGGACCAGACGGTGGGAAGTCGCAAACATTGCGAACTTCCTCGCGATCTCTCCAGTCAACCGGTGTGCCTTAGGTCGAGGGAATTGATCTTATGCGGTTGCAACCTGTAGACAGCCTGTTACTGACTCGCCCCAGCATGGTCGAGTACTTCCTGTTCGGCATCCGTGTGGTTCATGGGCTGACTGCAATCCTTCCCGGGCTGCTGCTGATCCTGCTGTCCAACAACAGCCAGGAAGCCTTGAAAAGCGACCTGACCCTGCTGGTGTTCTTCGCCCTCATCAGCGTGCTGATCTTCCAGGCCCTGGGGGTGTACGCCGAATCCATCTTCAGCAACCAGCTGCGCTTCCAGCTGACCCTCTTCGCCTGGGCCTCGTCCTTTTGCGTGCTGCTGTTCATGCATCACTCGATGCAGATGTTCAACACCATCGGCAACCCCGAGCTGTTCGGCTGGTTTGCCGGCAGCTTCGTGCTGTTCGGCATCGAGCGCCTGGTGCTGCTGACCCTGTTCCAGCAGTTGATGCAGCGCGGCGTGTTCCTGCAGAACGCGGTGATTCTCGGCGCCACGGAAAACGGCCAGCGCCTGGCCGAATACCTGGCCCAGCATCAGGACATCCGCTCCGGAGTGACCGGTTTCATCGACGACCGCATCGGCCGCCTGCCCAAGACCCTGTGCAACCTGCCGCTGCTGGGCAACTCCAGCGACCTGGAACGGCTGATCCGCGAGGAAAAGGTTACCCAGGTCCTGGTGGCGCTGCCCTGGTCGGCGGAAAACCGCATGGCCTATGTCATCCGCGAGCTGCGAAGGCTGCCGGTGAACGTGCTGCTGGTGCCCGACATGGTGGCCTTCCGGCACGCCCACAACCGCATCACCGAAGTCGCCAACCTGCCGATGTTCAACGCCTCCGAAGTGCCGTTGCGGGGCTGGTCGCCGTTCTTCAAGCGCCTGGAAGACATGGTGCTGTCGAGCATCGCCCTGGTGCTGCTGTCGCCGGTGATGCTGCTGGTGGCACTGGCGATCAAGCTGGACTCCAGCGGCCCGGTGCTGTTCAAGCAGAAGCGCTACGGCTACAACAACCGGCTGATCGAGGTCTACAAGTTCCGCTCGATGCACCAGCACATGGCCGACGCCCATGCCGAAAAGCAGACCACCCGGGGCGACCCGCGCATCACCCGGGTCGGGCGCTTCATTCGCAAGACCAGCCTCGATGAACTACCCCAGCTGTTCAATGTGTTCGGCGGCAGCATGTCCATGGTCGGGCCGCGCCCCCATGCCACCGCGACCAAGGCCGCCGGCATTCTCTTCGAAGAAGCGGTCAAGGAGTACACCTCGCGCCACCGGGTCAAGCCGGGGATCACCGGCCTGGCGCAGATCAACGGCTATCGGGGCGAAACCGATACCCTGGAAAAAATCGAGAAACGTGTCGAGTTCGACCTGGAATACATTGAAAACTGGTCGGTCTGGTTCGACCTGTACATCCTCTTCCGCACTGTTCCGTCCGTGATCATGACCCGCGAGGCCTTCTGAATGAGCACACTCATTCCCTGCATCATTGCTGGCGGCGCCGGCACCCGCCTGTGGCCGGTATCCCGCGAGGCGATGCCCAAGCCCTTCATGCGCCTGCCAGACGGCGAAAGCCTGCTGCAGAAAACCTTCGTGCGCGCCACCGCGCTCAAGGACGTCGGCCGCCTGTTGACGGTGACCAACCGCGAGGTGTTCTTTCGCACCCTCGACGACTATCGCCTGCTGAACAAGGCCAGGGTGGAGCTGGACTTCATCCTTGAGCCGTTCGGGCGCAACACCGCACCGGCCATCGCTGCCGCCGCCCTGCACGTGAGCCGCCTGTATGGCGATGATGCACAGCTGCTGGTGCTGCCCGCCGACCACCTGATCAAGGATGTGCAGGCTTTCGCCAACGCCGTGGACAGCGCCCGGCAATTGGCCGAGCAAGGCTGGCTGGTGACCTTCGGCCTGGTGCCCACCCACGCCGAGACCGGCTTTGGCTATATCGAGAAAGGCCAGGGCCTGAACAAGGACAGCTTCCAGGTCAGCCGCTTCGTCGAAAAACCCGACGCCGCCACCGCCCAGCGTTATGTCGATGGCGGCCTGCACCTGTGGAACGGCGGGATGTTCTGCATGCGTGCCGACGTGATCCTGCAGGAACTGCGCGAGTTCGTGCCCGAGGTGGTCAGCGCCGTCGAACACTGCCTGGAGCAGAGCCACCGCAAGGAGGGCAAGCACGAACTGCAAGTGGAGCTGGATGGCGACAGCTTTGCCCAGGCCCCGGACATCTCCATCGACTACGCGGTGATGGAGCGCTCGAAGAAAGTCGCCGTGGTGCCCTGCCAGCTGGGCTGGAGCGACATCGGCTCCTGGCAGGCAGTGCGCGAGCTGACCCCGGCGGACGAACATGGCAACCAGTGCAACGGCGAGACCGTGCTGCACGATGTCAGCAACTGCTATATCGACTCGCGCAAGCGCCTGGTGGGCGGGGTCGGGCTGAACAACCTGATCATCATCGACACTCCGGACGCCCTGCTGGTGGCCGACGGCAACCGCAGCCAGGACGTCAAGCTGATCGCCCAGGAACTCAAGCGCCTGGGCCACGACGCCTACAAGCTGCACCGCACCGTGACCCGTCCCTGGGGCACCTACACCGTGCTCGAGGAAGGGCCGCGCTTCAAGATCAAACGCATCATGGTCAAGCCCAATGCCTCGCTGTCGCTGCAGATGCACCACCACCGCAGCGAACACTGGATCGTGGTCAGCGGCATGGCCCTGGTCACCAATGGCGAGGACGAATTCCTGCTCAATACCAACGAGTCGACCTTCATCAAGCCCGGCCGCACTCACCGCCTGGTCAATCCCGGGGTGATCGACCTGGTGATGATCGAAGTACAGAGCGGGGAGTACCTCGGCGAAGACGACATTGTGCGCTTCAACGACATTTACGGGCGGGCTCCCGCCGAAGCCGCCAAGACCTGAACTGACGCTCCAAGCAGCAATCTGGCCCGACAGGGAGTTGTGACTATGCACGCCAGGAAGACCGCTCGATGAAAAGACTCCTGCTGATTTCCAGTGTTCTCATGCTCTGCGCCTGCTCCATTCCGGCAAAGGTGGAACTGCCGCCCAGCCAGGACCTGGAGGCCGCCCATCGGGCCGGTGATGCCCTGGCCGGCCAGCCGTTGCCGCCCCAGCGGATTCGCCCGGGGGACACCCTGCGCATCGTCCGCAACACGGGTGAGGCGCCATCGATCTCGGCCTTCACCGCCAACTCGATCTACGAACTCACGCTGTTCACCGTGCTCAACGATGGCACCTTCGCCTATCCCTATGCCGGGCAGGTCAAGGCCGCGGGGCTGACTCCGCAGCAACTGACCCAGGTCCTGGAAAACAAGCTGAAGAACATCTACCAGGACTCGGCACTGACCGTGAACATCAACCAGGCACCGGGCAACACCGTGTTCGTCGGCGGCTCGGTACGCAACCCGGCGTCCCTGCCGGTGACCGTGACCACCACCCTGGAGCAGGCGATCGTCGGCGCTGGCGGCCTGCTGTCGGTGGGCGACAGCCGCAATATCGCCCTGCTGCGCGAGGGCGAGGACGGTCGCTACAAGACCTACTTTTTCGACTACCGAAAATTCATGATCGCCGGCAACGCCGGAGCCGCGCCGGTGCTGCTGCAACGCGGCGACGTGGTGTTCGTGCCCAAGTCCAGCGTCGGCAACGGCATTGAATGGGTGGATGTGTACCTCAACCAGTTGATTCCGTTCACCAAGTCGATCGGCATCGGGGCGAGTTACGAAATCAATCGCCAGTCGGCCAACTGATCGCCAAGGACAGCACTCATGATCAATATCCGTTCCTTTCGCGATCTGCTGCGGTTGTTCTTCATCTTCAAGCGCGAGGTCAAGATCACCGTCCTGGTGACCTTCATCATCATCGTGCTGGGGGCTTTCTTGCTGCCCAACCGCTTCGAATCCACCGCCCTGCTGCTGGTCAAGCCCGGACGCGACACCAGCACCCTGCCGATCGAGATCGCCGATCGCCAGGCTGTGGTGATTCCCAGCGCCCAGCGTGATCCGATCATCGATGAGGAGCGCATCCTCGGCGGCGAGCCCATCGCCCGCAAAGTGGCGGAAAAGTACCTCGACGACCTGTCCCGCCAGCCCCAACCAAGTGGTGCCCTGGCCACCCTCAAGAACGCAGTGAAAGGCGCGGTGGAAGGCATCGTCGACCTGCTGCGCGGGGCCCTGCAACTGGTGGGCCTGGTGGAGAAGCAGACCCCGGTGGAACGCCTGACCGAACGCATGTTGAAAAGCTTCAGCGTGACCCACGCCGCAGGCTCCTCGGTGATGGAAGTGAGCTTTACCTGGAACGACCCCAAAGTGGCCCAGACAGTGGTCAAGAGCTGGATCGAGCAGTACCAGCAGGAACGCGCGCAAACCCTCGGGCGCAAAAGCCTGTACGCCTTCTATGAAACCGAAAGTGGCGCCACCAACCAGCGCATCCTCGGCTACAAGAAGCAGATCGCCGACTACCTGAACCAACTGGGGGCGGTGAGCATCGAGGAGCGCCTGAACGATATCTCGCGCAACCTCAACAACCTCAAGGGCGAACACCTCAATACCACCCGAGCAGTGGCGTCCACTCGCAGCGGCCTGGAGACCATCCAGAAGCAGCTCAACAGCATGAAGAAAGAAATCAGCATCGGCCGCCAGATGAGCCTCAACCCGGACCGCCAGGACCTGCAGCAGCGGATCAACGCTAAGCAGATCGAGCGTCAGGAAATGCTCCGCACCTTCAAGGAAGGCGCCCCTCCGGTCCGCGCCATGGATGCGGCAATCGCCAACCTGCAAGCCTTGCTGAAATCGGAAAGCGGCACTGTGCAACGCAGCGAAAACCTGGCCCCGAACCCGGTCTATACCCGCCTGCAGAACAGCTTCGCCGACCAGCAGGCCAGCCTCAGCCGCCTGCAGACCCAGGCCGCCCAGCAGGAAACCCAGTTGCTCAAGCTCGAACAGGAACGGCGCCAGGCGCTGGCCGTGGAACCTGAACTGGCACGCCTGCAACGGGAACTGAGCGCGGCGGAGAAAAGCTTCGCGCTGTACAGCGACAGCACCGAGAAAGCCCGCATCGACCGCGAGCTGGACCAGAGCCAGATCAGCAACATCGCGGTGATCGAAGAAGCCACCTTCAAACCCAGCCGGGTCTTTCCCAAGAGCCTGAGCATGCTGCTCGCCGCCATCCCCCTGAGCCTGGCGGTGGGCCTGCTGGCGCTGTACTTCTTCTATCTGCTGGACCAGCGCATCCATGACGGCGACCAGATCGAGGAGCGCTTCGGGGTCAAGGTCTGGACCAGCCTGCAGGACCTCGACAGCCACCTGCCGCAACGCAACAGCGCCTTCACCGCCAGCCTCTACCGCCTGTACGGCATCCTGCCCCTCAAGCAGGTGGCACTGCAGGGGCTGGTGATCGGCCTGACCTCGGCACGCCGAGGCGAAGGCGTGAGCTTCGTCACCGCGCACCTGCGCGACCTGCTCCAGGAGCGCGGGCACGTGGTGCGGGTCAATGGCGCACCCAACGCGGTGCCCGGCGAAATCGTCCTGCTGGAAGCCTCGGGCTTCTTCTCCAACCAGGAAGCCTTCGTCAGCCTGCGCGAGGCCGACCTGATCGCCCTGATCGTCGAAGCCGAAACCACCACGGTGCCCGTGCTGCAAAACGCCCTGTCGATTCTCACCACCGCCTTCAAGCGGGTCGACGGCATCATCATCAACCGCCGGCGCTTCGGCATCCCGGAGAACGTGCTGAACTTCCTGGCGCGGATCAGGAGCCCCCACTGATGCACATTGCCCTGCTGGCACCCATGCCTCCCGAGCAGAACGGCATTGCCGACTACGCCGCGCACCTGCGCGCCGCCCTGGAAGGCCTGGGGCTGAAAGTCAGCACGCCCCTGGCCGGGCTGGGCAACGACCCGCAACGCGCCATTGAGCGGGTGGCGCACAGTGACTGGCAGGGGATCGACCTGGTGCACGCCGAGCTGGGCGGTGGCCGGCTGGCGGAGTTTCATGCCCTCAAGGCGTTGCGCGAGCGTTTCCCCAGCCTGCCGCTGAGCGCCACGGTGCACGACCCCGAACGCCTGGTCTGGCGCCGGGCCAGCCTGCCCTGGCCGCTGTCCCTGGCCACGCGGCTGCCCTCACCGCTGCCACAGATCGCCACGGTACTGACCGACCCCTTGTGCCTGCACGAAGAAAAGCAGCTGGCCCGCAGCCTCACCCGGCTGATCACCCTGACCCACGCCGGCGGCGCCTGCCTGCGCCAGCGCATGGGGTTGCGTGCGGAGCAGATGGTGGTGATCCCCCACGGCAACCTGGCCATCCCCGCCCGGCCGCTGCCGCCGCTGAGCCCGTTGAGGCTGCTGTATTTCGGCTTCATCTACCGCGGCAAGGGCATCGAGGATCTGCTGGATGCACTGGCCATGGCCTTCGCCCAGCAACCGGCAATGCGCGAGCGCATGCGCCTGACCCTGGCCGGGGGCAGTGAACCGGAAATGGCCTTCGGTAGCGCCGGCAGCTACCTCGACCAGTTGCGCCAGCACATCCAGCGCCTGAACCTGCAGGACAGCATCGACTGGCAACTGGACCTGCCGGCCACGGACATTCCCAAGGTGATCCAGGCCCACCACGTAATGGTCCTGCCCTACCGCGAGTCGAGCAAACTCAAGCTCCTGGGCACGCTGCGGGGGACCAGCGGCGCCCTGTCCTGGGCGGTGGCCTGCGGCCGCGGCGCCATCACCTCCGACGCCCGCTCCTTCGCCGAAGAGGTGGCCCAGGACAACGGTGTGATCTTTCCCCAGGGCAACGTCGCCGCCCTGGCCGCCGAACTCAGCCACTTGTGCGCCAGCCCGGAACGGGTGGAGCGCTGGGCCGAGCACGCAGCGGTGATCGGCTCCCGGCGGGTCTGGAGCCATACCGCCGAGCGCTTTGCCCGGGTGTTCAGCGATGCCTGTGGAGGCCCGGCCCATGCCTATGCGACGTAGCTCGGCGATTGCCCTGCTGGTGCTCGCCTGCCTGTCCTGGAACGCCCTGGCGGATACCACCCTGCGCGCGCCGCGAGCGGTGGTGTGGAAGGATTTTCTCGGGGTCAACGCGCAGTTCCAGTACTTCGCCCCCGGCGTCTACCAGAAGCAAATGGACCGGCTCGATGCCCTGGGCCTGAGCTGGGTCCGCCTGGCCATTCACTGGGCCATGATCGAACCCAGCGAGAATGACCTGCAGCTGGACACCCTGGACGCCGCGATGAACGCCATGCAGGGCCGCCAGTACCGGGTCCTGGCCTACATGGTGGGTTCGGCGCCCTTCGCCGCCAACGTGCCCAGCGGCTCGCCCCCTTCCGACCAGTACCCGCCCAAGGACTTCAACGTCTTCGCCCAGCGCATGAAAATGCTCGCCCAGCGTTATCCCCAGGTGAACACCTGGCAGGTGTGGAACGAACCCAACATCGTCTGGCTGCCCAAGGAAGACCCCGACGCCTACGACCAGTTGCTCACGACCACCACCAGCGCCATTCGCGCGGCGATTCCCGACAAGCCTGTAGCGACCGCGGGCATGGCCTACTACAGCCAGATGCGCAGCACCCCGGGGCTGATGCTCGAAGACCTGCTGCAACAGGGCCTGGGCACGGAAAACCTGATTGCCGCCTACCACCCCTATTCCGAGCTCCCGGAAGGCGACGATGCCGCGGCCCAGGATTTCCTCGTACGCGGCAACTTCCTCAACAACGCGCTGCACAGCCAGGGCGTGCAACAGGTCTGGGCCACCGAGTGGGGCTGGTCGAGCTACACCAGCGGAGCCCGGGAAATGCAGGCGATGATCGGCGTCAACGGCCAGGCCGACTACACCCTGCGCCGCCTGGCCCTGATGGCGGCCATGGACTACCAGCGGATCTTCCTGTTCAACCTCAGCGACCTGGATGCCCGCGCCAGCAACCGCGACCAGTCCTACGGGCTGGTGGACCTGGCCGGCGAACCCAAGCCGGTCTACAACGCCCTCAAGTATTTTCTCGATACCACCGGGCCGAGCCTGGCCCCGGCTGATCCCCCCGGCCTGAGCAACGCCCCGAGCGACTTGTACAGCATCACCTGGACCCGGCCCGACGGCTCCCACGTCTGGATGTTCTGGAGCGCCAGCGGCGCCAGCCTGCAGGTTCCCGGGCTCAACGCGGCCACGCTGCATGATCCGCTGACCGGCACCCGCACCGAGCTGAGCGGGCAAGCGGGCCTGAGCGTGCCGTTGAAAACCAGCCTGCAACTGTTGGTGTGGTGAGCATGAAAATCCTCTGGACCCTGCCCTACCTGCCCTGGCCCGCCACCAGCGGCGGCAAGACCCGGCAATACCACCTGCTGCGGGCCCTGGCCGCCCGCGGGCACCGCATCACCTTGCTGGTGCAATCGAAAACCCCGTTGGACGACGCCACCCGCGCGGCCCTGGAGCCCTGGCTGGAACGCCTGATCGTGCTGCCGCGGCGGCCGTTGCGCAGCCTCAAGACCCTGTTCTCGGTGCTGTTCGCGCCCTACCCCATGCTGGCCGACGTCAACGGTTTGGCCGCGCCGCTGCAACAGCGTTTTCGCGAGCTGTTGGAGGAACCCTGGGACGTGATCCAGATCGAGCACAGCTACAGCTTCCAGCCCTTCGAACAGCCGCTCAAGCAATTGCAGCGCCCATTCATCCTCACCGAACACAACGTCGAGTCGGCCCTCGGTGCCGCCAGCTACGACCGCCTGCCGGCCTGGTCGAAACCCTTTACCCGTTACGACCAATGGCGCTACCGGCGCTGGGAACGCCGGGTGTTCCAGCAGGCGGCCCGGGTCATCGCGGTGACCGAACAGGACGCCCTGACCCTGGCCCGGCTGAGTGGCAAACCGGCCGCGGTGGTGGTCAACGGCGTGGATTGCGGGCACTACGCCGCGGTGCAACCGGACCTTGGCAGCCAGCGCCTGCTGTTTATCGGCAACTACGAATACAGCCCCAACCTGGATGCGGTGCAATGGGCCCTGGAAGAGATACTGCCGCGCCTGTGGGCCATCAACCGCGAGGTGCACTTCGCCATCTGCGGCTACGCCCTGCCGGACAGTTTCCGCCAGCGCTGGACCGACCCGCGCATCGAGTGGCAGGGTTTTGTCCCCGACCTGCGGGACCTGCAACGGCGCTCCGCGCTGTTCTTCGCCCCGCTGCGCCAGGGCGGCGGCTCCAAGCTCAAGGTCCTGGAGGCCATGGCCGCCGGCCTGCCGGTAGTTACCACGGCCCAGGGCAGCTCCGGGCTGCAGGTAGAGAACGGCCAGCATTACCTGGGCAGCGAAGACCCCGGGGCCCTGGCGCAGATTCTCGCCCAGGCCCTGGCCGACCCCGAGCGCCTGCAACGCATCGGCGCCGCCGGGCGCGACTACGTGCTGGCCCACCATGACTGGAGCGCCGCCGCGGCCCAGCTGGAAGCGGTCTATCACCAACTCCCCTCTGACAAAGAAGAAGTGTCCGTATGCGCATAGGTCTGGATTACCGCCCCGCCGCGGGCTACAGCAACAGTGGTATCGGCCGGCAGAACCTGGCACTGGAAGACGCCCTGCGCGCCAATCCGCAGGTCAGCCTGCAATTGTTCGGCGTCGCCCCGGAAGACCATCCGCTGCGCCGCCGGGTGCATTGCCCCAGGTGGGGCGCACCACTGCAGGGGGTGCATCGCCTGCCAAACCGGCTGCGCTTCGAGGGCGGTTTTCTGCCCGAGGCCCTGCGTGAGGCCGAGGTGGAGCTGTACATCTGCAACTTCAACATGGGCCTGCCCCTGGGCAGGAAACCTAAGAACCTGCGCTATGTATTGCAACTGCATGACCTGTTCCAACTGACCCTGACCAACAGCCATGGCTCGCGGCTCAAGGAGCGGGTCTATGGCCTCACCGACAAGCTCTCCATCGGCCACTCGGTGAAGCAGGCGGACCGCATCTGGACACCTTCGCAGTACACCGCCGACGAACTGGTGAAGCTCTTTCCCCAGGCCCGGGACAAGGTCCGGGTGCTGCCCAACCTGGTTACCGGTTTCCAGGGCGAACCCGCCGACATCCGCGACCTGCAACTGCCCGAGCGCTACTGGCTGGCGGTGGGCACCCGCGAGCCGCGCAAGAACATTCCCTGGTTCGTCGCTGCCTGGCAGGCCGCACGCCAGCAATCCCCGGATGTACCGGAACTGGTGCTGATCGGCGCACCGGAACACCTGCCCAGCGAGCTGCGCGCCGTGCATGGCCTGCACTTTCTCAGCGACCTCAGCGACAGCCAGTTGCATGGGGTGTACCGCCAGGCCCAGCGCCTGTGGCAGCCCTCCTACGCCGAGGGCTTCGGCCTGCCGGTGATCGAGGCCCTGAGTGTCGGCACTCCGGTGGCGGTGGCCAGCGGCTCGGCCCTGGACGAGATCACCCCGGCGGGCAGCCCGCGCTTCTCGCCCACCGACAGCGCCGCGCTGAGCCAGTTGATGGTGCAACTGGCCAGCGCCCCGCCGGAAGACCCCACCCCCCTCAAGGCCTGGGCGGCCGGCTACGCCGAGGATGCCTATCGCCAGCGCTTCAATGAATTGCTCGAGGAGCTCAAGTAATGCCCATCGCCCTGCCGCTGGCGCTGATCTTCGGCCTGGTTTTCGGCGTGCTGATCTGGTTGCTGCCAGCGCTCAAGGTGCTGGTGCTGATGGTCGGCATCGCAGCGGCGGTGACCGTGGTCCGCCAGCCCATGCGCGGGCTGCTGCTGTTCGCGGTACTGGCGACCTTCCTGCCCTATTCGACGGTGCAGATCGGCCTGCGCACCACCGTCTCCGAAGCCCTGCTGCTGTTGGTCTGGGCCAGCATCCTGGCCCAGGGGCTGTTCTCCAACCTGCCCCGGCCGCCCAGGCTGCTGCGTACCGAGAAGCTGCTGCTGGCCCTGATGGCCTTCAGTGCCCTGCCCTTCATCATCGGCCAGGTGACGGTGAACGCCGATGGCAATGGCCCGGTGAACTGGGTCCGCTGGTTGCTCAACCTCTCGGCGCTGTTTCTGGTGCGGCGCCTGTTGCAGCAAGCCAAGGCCCGGGAGCAACTGGTCTGTGGCCTGTTGCTGGGGACCCTGCTGCTCCTGCTGCTGTCGATCCCGGTGTTTCTGAAGAACGGCAGCGCCACGGCCATGACCCCGATCCTCGAAAAGCTCGGCTACGGCGGCATCGCGGTACTGGGCGACAGCCTCAGCGCCCTGGCCAATCGCATGGGCTCGCCGTGGATGCACCCCAACGTCACCGGCGGCGCCATGGCCCTGCTGCTGCCCCTGGCCTTCTGTTTCGGCCTGACCCGCAGCGGCTGGCAGCGTAACCTCGGCCTGGCGGTGGCCTTGCTGGGGGCCGCCGGGCTGCTGCTCTCCGGTTCTCGCGGAGCCCTGCTCAGCCTGCTGATCGTGCTGATCTGGATGGCCCGCCAGCGGGTGCCCTACACCGGGCGCATGCTGATGGGTGGCTTCGTTCTCGGGGCCTTGCTGCTGATGTCCTATCCGCCCTTGCAGGACCGCCTGCTGACCCTGTTCACCTCCAACGATGCCAGCACCAGCGTGCGGGTCGACGAGTACTCGCATTTCCCCGCCGCCATGGCGATGTTCCCCTTCGGCATCGGCTTCAAGGTCGACCCACCCGTGCCCGGCACCGGCCTGTGGGGGATTTCCAACCTGTGGCTGAACTACATCTACAAGATCGGCGTGCCCGGCATGCTGCTGTTCGTCGCGGTGATCTGGAGCTGGTGGCGGGAAACCCGGGTTCCCGGGGTGGCCATCCAGTTGAATCGGGACAACGCCCTCTGGCTGGGCAGCGGCGCCGGCCTCAGCGCCGCACTGATCAGCGGCCTGTTCGACCATTACTTCAGCTTCACCCAGGTGTTGATCGCCCTGTTCTGGCTGCTGCTGGGCCTGAACCTGCATGAAGCCAGACGCCTGCGACTCAAGGCCGGCGCTGCGGCGCCCAGGGTTACTCCAGACTCCCCACCCTCAGGAATCCAGCCATGAAACATCGCCTCTTCCACTCGCAGAACCTGAAACAGGCCTTGCCTGACTATGCGCAGAAAATGGGGGTGAGCCTTGCAGAACTGGAGGCGGCCTATCAGTGGATGCTGGAGAACGATGTCGTGTTCGAGCAACCGCTCAAGGGCAACGTGCTGACCTACATCAGCTACCTGAACATCGAATCGAAGATCGAGCCGCCCCTGCCCCGGCGCTTCTACAAACTGCTGGGCCGCGAACTCAAGGGGGCGCTGATTCCCATGTACGGAATCAACTGGCCGACCCTGCGCGACCGCATGCTGCGGGTCTGGGAGCAGATCTACAACATCCTCATCTGCAAGATCCCCAGCCACACCCTGCGCCTGTTCTGGCTGCGCCTTGGCGGCGCGAAGATCGGCAAGGGCTCCACGGTGTGGCGCAATACCGAGGTGCTGGGTGTCGACAGCCTGCGCATCGGCCAGGACAGTACCGTGGCCTGGCACTGCCAGTTGGACGCCCGGGGCGGGCTGATCATTGGCGACCATGTGACCATCGCCTCCCATGTGCTGATCATCGCCGGTGGCCACGACCTCAAGGAGCCGGAATTCTGGGCGGTAGGCGGGCCGATCTACATCCATGACTACGCCTGGATCGCCAGCCGCGCCCTGCTGTCGTTTGGCGCCGAGATCGGCGAAGGCGCGGTGGTCGGCGGGCAGACCGTGGTGTCCAAGCCGGTACCGCCCTACGCCATCGTCAGCGGGCCGGACGCGGCGATCAAGGGCGAGCGCTGCCGCAACCTCAACTACAAAGTGGGCGGCAAAGGCCTGTTCACTTTGTTCCACTAAGCCCGGCCCATGTTCGGCGCGACGCTGTGGTTGACCCTGGCCACCCTGACCGGGCTGGCCGCCGGCTTTGCCCGGGAATGGCTGCTGGTGGCGGCCTGGGGCGCCGGTGGCCAGAGCGATGGTTTCCTGGTGGCGATGTTCCTGCCCGAGGCCCTGCGCATGGCCCTGGCTGCGGGCCTGCTGAGCGCCGCCGCGCTGCCGCTGTACCAGCAGCGCTCGGCCGGGGAGCAACAGGCCTGGCTCAGTGCCCTGGCCCCCCGCCTGTTGCTGTGTGGGCTGCTGCTGGCGCTGCTGCTGAGCCTCGGCGCGCCGCTATGGGTACGCCTGATCGGCCCCGGCCTGGGCAGCGACGGTTATGCCCTGGCCAGCGGCGGCCTGCACTGGCTGGCCTGGTGCGCGCCGGGGTTGATTCTCCACGGCCTGTTCTGCGTCCCTCTGCAGGCTCGCGCCCGCTTTGTCCTGGCGGGCCTGGGCTCGCTGCTGTTCAACCTGCCGCCAGTGATCTACCTGGCGAGCCTGCACCATGCCGCCACCCCCACCGGGCTGGCCGCGGCCTGTGTGCTCGGCAGCCTGCTGATGCCAACGGTGCTGTTGCCGAGCCTGCTGCGCGATGGCTGGCGGCCCTGGCGCATGCAGGCCGCGCCCGGGGCCGGGCGCGAGTTGCTGCAACGCATCGGCCCGCTGCTGAGCAGCAACCTCGCCAGCCAGGGCCTGGCCCTGCTGGAGCGCATGGCGGCCTCATTGCTGGGTGAAGGGGCGGTTACCTGGATCAACCTGGCACGCAAGCTGATCAACCTGCCGCTGATCGCCCTGATGAGCCTCAACCAGGTGCTGCTCGGGCTGATGAGCGGCAGCTCCGGCGAACAGCGCCTGGACCTGCTGCGCAAAGGCCTGAGCAGCGCCACCCTGCTGACCATTCCTGCGGTGGTCGGGCTGATTGGCGCCGCCGCCGCGCTGGTGCACCTGCTGCTGCCCAATCAAGCGGCGGACAGCCCCTTGCCGGAGCTCTTGGCCTGGTTCTCGGTACCGCTGATGTTCGGCGCCTGGAACGCCCTGCTGGCGCGCTACGCCTATGCCGCCGGCGACACCCGCATGCCGCTCAATTGCGAACTGGCCGGCAGCCTGCTCAATGCCCTGCTGCTGGCGGCGCTGCCGTATCTCCTCGGTTTGATCGGCATCGCCCTGGCGGCGATCTGCGGGGTGATCCTCACCGGCCTGCTGCTGATGCGCCGCCAGCAGTTGCTGGGGCTGGTGCCTTGGCGCAGTCATTGGCTGATCGGCCTGGGTGGCATGGCCCTGGCGGCGCTGTTCCTGCATCCGCTGACCTCGATCTGGTGGCAACTGGGCCTGAGCAGCGCCTGCGGCCTGCTGCTGTTGCTGATCCTCGCGGCCTGGCTGCGGCCCTGGCGCCAGAACCTGACCTGAACCGGAGGCTTGGACAATGTCGACACTGCGCGTGGCCTGTGTGATTCCCACCTACAACGGTTGCCAGGACCTGGCGCGGCTGCTGGATTCCCTGGAAATCCAGAGCGCGCCCTTCGATACCCTGATCGTCGACTCCAGCTCCAGCGACGGCACCTACGAGCTGGCGCTGGCACGCTGCGCCAATGTGCTGCGCATCGACAGCCGCGACTTCAACCACGGCGGAACCCGGCAACTGATGGTGGAGCGCAACGCCGATTACGACCTCTATGTGTTCATGACCCAGGATGCCTACCTGGAGGATGCCGAAGGTCTCGCCCGCATCGTCGCGCCCTTCGCCGACCCGCAAGTGGGAGCAGTATGCGGTCGCCAGTTGCCGCACCTCGATGCCAGCCCCCTGGCCAGCCATGCGCGGTTGTTCAACTACCCGCCGACTTCCCAGGTGAAAAGCCTGGCCGATGTGCCGGCACTGGGGATCAAGACCGCCTTCATGTCCAACTCGTTTTCCGCCTACCGGCGCGAAGCGCTGATGCAGGTCGGCGGCTTTCCCAACCACGTGATCCTGTCCGAAGACATGTATGTGGGCGCGAAGATGCTGCTGGCCGGCTGGAAGGTTGCCTATGAAGGCAGCGCCTGCTGCCGCCACTCCCATAACTACAGCCTCAAGGAAGAGTTCCGCCGCTACTTCGACATTGGCGTATTCCATGCCCGGGAACCCTGGATCCGCCAGGCCTTCGGTGGCGCCGGTGGCGAAGGCCTGCGCTACGTCCAGTCCGAACTGCGCTTCCTCGGCCCCGGACGCCTGGGGCAGTGGCCCGGGTCGCTGCTGCGCAACGCGGTGAAGCTCTTCGCCTACAAACTCAGCCAGCAGGAGCGCTACCTGCCCCTGGGCCTGAAAAGAAAGCTCGGCATGTACAAGCGCTATTGGGACAGCCCCTATGCCTGAACCGAGCCCCCAGGCCTAAAGTGAATTTTCTGACCGAAGAAAGAGAATCACCTGAATTGACCCTGCGGGGCCAATCAGTGACTGTGCATGTCAGGCACTGACGCCTCATACAAGGAAGTGCACCGTCATGAAAGACAAGGAGTTTTATCCACAAGCGCGATCACCGCTCAAGCATCTGCAGGGCCAGCCCTGGGTGACCGCCCGCTCCCCCCGGGAGCTCGACCTGCCTCTCTCCTCGCAGCCGCTGCCGCGTCATTGTCGGCACCTGTCGTGGCTCAAGCGCCTGGCCAGGGCGGTACTGGCCGCTGCACTGCTGGCGGGCCTGGTGACCTGGGGTTTGCACAGCCGCTTCGGCCTGTTGCTGCTGTTGCTGCTGCGCTAAACCGCTCGGCGCGGGCCGGTGGCAGCCGGGCCCGCGCTGCCGGGGTCAATCCAGCACTTCACTCAGGGGAATGAAGTTGACTCGATCGCCCTGCACCAGGGTCCGCCCTTCAAGCACCTCCACCAGCCCTTCGGCCCAGGCCGCACTGCGCAACACGCCCGAGCTCTGGTTGCGGTAGATAGTCGCCTGCCCGTTCTCCAGGCGCCCCCGCAGGTATTCGCGGCGATTGCCGGGCTGGGGCCAGACAAAACCCGCCGGCACCTGGAAGCTCAGGGGCTGCACCTGCTGCACGCCCTGGCGACGCAACAGGTAGGGGCGCGCCAGCAGGGCGAAGGTCACCAGGGTCGATGCCGGATTGCCGGGCAGGCCGATCACCGGCACGCCGCGAAAATGGCCGAAGGTCAACGGCTTGCCGGGCTTGATCGCCAGCTTCCACAGGGCCAGCTCGCCCTCTTCGCGCAGGGCGATGCCCAGGAAGTCCGCCTCTCCCACCGAGACACCACCGGTGGACAGGATCAGGTCGACCTCCCCCAGTTCCGCCAGGCGCTGGCGGGTCGCGGCCAGATCGTCAGGGAGGATTCCCGCATCCAGCACCTCACAGCCCAGGCGCTGCAACCAACTGCACAGCACCACCCGGTTACTGTTGTAGATCTGGCCCGGCCCCAGGGGCTGGCCAGGTTCCACCAGTTCGTCACCGGTGGACAGCACCGCCACCCGGACCCGGCGCACCACTTCAAGCTCGGCGCAGCCCAGGGAGGCAGCCAAGCCTTGCTCGATCGGTCCCAGGCGAGTGCCAGCCGCGAGCACCTGCTCGCCCACCGTAGTTTCCTGGCCCTGAGGGCGAATGTTCTGACCCAGTTGCAGAGGTTCGCTAAACAGCACGCGCTGATCGTCCTGGACCTGGGCGTTTTCCTGCATCTCGACGCAGTCCGCCCCGGCCGGCACCGGCGCACCGGTGAAAATCCGCGCGCAGGTCCCGGGCTGCAGTGGCTCAGGCGCCTGACCGGCAAAGATCCGCTGACTGACCGGCAGGGGTTCCCCCCGCCAGTCCTCCAGGCGCAGGGCGTAACCGTCCATGGCGCTGTTGGGCCAGGGCGGCAGGTCCAGGCTGGAGATCAGCGCCTCGGCCAGCACCCGGCCCTGAGTCGCCGCCAACGGCAAGCGCTCACGCTCGAGGATGGGGGCCGAACCGGCCATCGCCAACAGGCGCTCCAATGCCTCTTCCACCGGCATCAGGGCGCCCTGCTTGCCCAGCTTACCCGCGGGATTCACAGGGTGCCGCCTGTTTCAGGTGAGGAACGAAATTGCACGGCCGGTGCCGCGAATCCAGCTGTTCGGCGAGGATGCCGTCCCAGCCGGTGCGCACCGCATTGGTGGAACCCGGCAGGCAGCACACCAGGGTCCCATTGGCCAGCCCTGCCAGTGCCCGGGATTGCACAGTGGAGGTGCCGATATCGGCGACCGATATCTGCCGGAACAGTTCGCCAAAGCCGTCGACCTGCTTGTCCAGCAGGCAGGCCACGGCTTCCGGGGTGCTGTCACGGCCAGTGAAGCCGGTACCGCCGGTGATCAGCACCACCTGCACCACGTCGTCGGCAATCCAGGTCGCGACCTGGGCGCGGATCTTGTACAGATCGTCCTTGAGCAGCACCCGTGCCGCCAGACGATGGCCGGCGGCGCCCAGGCGCTCGACAAAGACCTGCCCGGAGGTGTCGGTTTCCAGGGTGCGGGTATCACTAACAGTCAGTACCGCAATGTTCAGCGGCGCAAAAGGTACATCAGCCTTGGCTTTCATAGGCTCGATCCAAAGGTAGGAGAAACAGCTCGTTGTTATATCACAGCGCTCCGGCCTGCCGCCGCTGTGGCCTCGGCAATAGCCCCCAGTGGGTAGACGCTGTTGCGAACTCGGCTAATCTGCCGCGGCGAACGCCTGCGATCTGCCCGGCAACGTGGCAGAATGTCCCTGGCCAAGGAACTTGCAGACGTTGTATACGTCTGAAGACCAGCACTCAAAAGTACTCATTTCGGAGACACACAATGACTCAACGGACCCTCGCCACTCTCATGCTCGCACTGGGCCTGGCCACTCTCGCCGGTTGCGCCTCGCCGACAGTGATCACCTTGAATGACGGTCGCGAAATCCAGGCCGTCGATACCCCTAAATACGACAAGGATTCCGGTTTCTACGAGTTTGAACAGCTGGACGGCAAGCAGACTCGCATCAACAAGGATCAGGTCCGTACCGTCAAAGAGCTGTAAGCCTGACGGTTGTCGACCTGAAAACAATAAAACCCGCCTGGTGCGGGTTTTATTGTTTCTGCGCCTGGGGTATTCACCACTGCAGGCTGATGCGGCTCTCGAACTCGCGTTCCTGCCCGCTCAACGGGTCGATGAAACGCAGCCCCTGGGCCAGCAGCTTCAGCGGCCGGGCATAGTCGTCCTCGATGTCCTTGAGCACCTCGGGATAAAAGGGATCGTTGCAGATCGCCGCTCCCAGGGCATTCATATGCACCCGCAGTTGGTGCTTCTTGCCCGTGACCGGGTACAAGGCGTAACGCCACAGCTCTCCGTGTTTCTCCCTGACCTCGATGGCTGTTTCGGTATTGCTTGGCCCCTGCGCTTCTTGCATGCGGAAGAAGGGCTCACCGTCCAGCAGCCGGCTCTTGCGCAGCAGCGGGAAGTTCAACTGCGGCAAGGCAGCGGCAATCGCCTCGTAGCGTTTTTCTATCTTGCGGGTGGGAAACAGCGACTGATAGGCCGAGCGACTGTCTGGGTTCGCGGAGAACAGCACCAGCCCAGCCGTATGCCGGTCGATACGATGCAGGGGCACCAGGTGCGGGTTGCCCAGGCGCCGGATCAAGCGCCGCAGCAACGTCTGCTCGACGTACTCTCCTGCCGGGGTCACCGGCAGAAAGTGCGGCTTGTCCGCCACCACCAGATGCTCATCGGCGTAGAGGATGGTTTCCTCGACCGGAATCACCTTTTCATCCGGCACCTCGCGAAAGTAGTGAATCCTCAAGCCTTCGCGATAGGCCAGCTCCAGACTGATGGGCTGGCCCTGCCCGTCCAGCACCCGGCCACGGGCGATACGGTCCAGCCACTGCTCGCGGCTGATGGCCTTGAAGTGATCACACAGGCAATCCAGCACCGTCGCCCAGGAGCCCGGGGGCAGGTACAGGGTACTGGCCTGATGCTGTGCAGCGGAAAAAGGTGCGGATGACATACAAAAAGCTCGAAGGATCAATGCAGGGCGGCATTATCCAACAGCCGCCACAAGGAACCTAGGAACAGTTTCCGAGGTTTCAGGCGCAGGACTGCTTGGCCTGGGCCGCGGCCTCGGTGAACTCCTTGAGCCAGCGCAATACATCCACCGCCTCCCAGCGGCCCGGATCGTAGAGGGCGTACAACAGCCCCTGGTAACCCACCACGTCCAGTTGCCGGTGGTAGCCCGCACGCTGGAACAAGGCTTCGATCTCGGCAAAGCAGGTGTTGAAGTGCAGCTTGTTGAAGGGCGTCTTGCCTTCGGTGACCAACCCGTCCAGGCGCAGCTCAAGCACCGCTTCACGCACCACATCGGTGGGCATGCTGTTCACGCTGTTTTTCAGTTGTTCGACATTGACCATCATCTATTCCTTTAACGGTTTGAAGCGTCCACCACACTCATCAGGGCTGCTTGCGCCCCACATAACTGACCACCCACAACACCACGCCCCAGATCTCGATCGAGCCCAGGTCATCCAGAACGATGGAGGGGATTGAAGGGCGCGCCGCCTTGAGCAGCAAGCCGCCACGAGGATCGGGCGCCAGCAGGCGCAGCGAGTATTCGCTGGCGCCCTGGGCCCGAACCACCAGGTACTGGTCGACCGCCGGAGTGGCCGAGCGGTCGACGATCAACCGGTCACCGGGGTAGATGCCGAACCCCAGCAGGTTGTCATCGTCCACCAGCAGGCCATGGATCTGCGGCGCGCCCAGGCCCAGAGTCCGGTCGAGGGAAAAACCGCTGCCGCTGGGGCCATCGGCCAACGCGGCAGACTCGCTGTCACCCAGCGGCGCAAAGCGGGCTGGCATTGGTTGCGAGCGTTCGGTACCGGTCAGGAAAGTGAGAGACATGGCGAGACTCCTCGATAGCTGTATATGCATACAGTAAACCAATCAAGAGCTCTCGCCAATGAATTCGCACGATGAGCGACGGGCGGAAACCCTGCCCGCCCCCCCTGGTGCATCAGCGCAGGAAGGCCACCACTTGCTCGGCGTCGAAGGGCCAGCCCAGCTCGGCGCCGGTATCCACCCGGCGCAGTACCGGGATGCGCAGGCCGTAGCTGTCGAACAGTTGCTGGCTGTCGGCGATATCCACCAGTTCGACCATCAGGCCGTGCTCCACCAGGGGCATCAGCTCGGCCTCGGCCAGCTCGCACAGGTGGCATCCAAGGGTGCCGAACAATTGGCATTCAGGGGGCATGACTGGGCAACCAAAAAAGAACAGGTGCCTATTCTAGGCCCGAGAGAAAAAGCCGTCGACCAAGCGCCCTCAGAGAATGAAACGGACCCGGCGACTGACCATGATCAACAGCGGCGCAACGCCAAAGGCCAGCAGCAGGACCAGCCCGGCCATGCCGTTGCCATAGGGCATGCCCAGGGACAAGGCGCCGAAGATGAACCAGGGATGCACGTAATACACCGCCGAAGACAGCTTGGCCGCGAAGTTGCTGTGGGAGGCCCGGAAGTACACCTGGGGCAACAGGAACAGGGCCGGGGCAATAACCAGCAACGAGGCGAGGAAGTCGAAGTTCTGCTCTACATCGGCGCGCAGGGCGAAGTTCAGCGCCGCCTCGGCCAGGATCAGCCCCAACCCCAGCACCAGCCAGCAGCACACCCCGCGCCGGCTGAGCCGCTCTGCCAAGCGATGCCGGGCACAAAGAAAGCCGATGGCCATGAACGGGAAGCCCATGAACAGGAAATTGCGCGCGGTGTAGTCGTTCTGATTGAAGTGCTGGAGAAAGCCGTTGGGCAGTTCGTAGTAGACCCGCGCGTACTGCAGGCCCAGACCGATGAGGAACGCCGTCAGGGCCAGGCCGATCAGCGCACTTGAACGCCAGCGACGCAGCACCAGCAGCATCGCTGCGCCGCCGAGCATGCCCACCAGGTACCAGAGGTGGAAATAGCCGATCAGCAGCTTCTTCACGACCCCCAGCACCCCGCCCAGGCTGGCGATCGTGCTCGGGTCGATGTACTGCGGGCTGTAGACCAGCATCCAGAACAGGTAGAGCAGAAGGCCGCGCTTGAACCACTGGGCGAAGGAGTGGCCGCTCTCCAGGGTCTGGAAGAGGTAGTAGCCGTTGATGATGAAGAACGTCGGCACCGCCACCCGGAACAGGCCGTTGCACAGCAAGTAGCCGACCCAGGTGTAATTGCCCCCCAGCAGCTTGCAGTGCAGCGCCACCACCATCACCGCCAGCAGGACTTTCAGCGCGTCGAGGTTTGCGTTGAGCACTTTCGGCATCGATGGCTACCCGAGTAAGCAGGAAGGACCGGACGACTACACCGGATCGTAGTGTTTGCGACGGGGGGCGGTACTGAACCGGCGCTTGCAGTAGGCCGTGGCACGATCGAGGATCGGCTTTTCATAAAAGTGATAGCCAACCCAGCCATAGCAGACCACCGCCGTCATCATCAGCACGATGAAGGCCAGGTTATCCACATAGCTCTCGGGCCAGGCGCCGATCACCTGCCAGGCCCGGCCGACGACCCCCAGCACCAGTAAGTGGGATAGATAGATGGTGTAAGACATATCACCGGTGGCTGTAAGAAACCCTGGCATACGGATCAGTTGCCGCCGCTCCAGCAAGGCCAGGGACAGGGTCAGGGTACCGAAGGTCAGGCCCACCGCGAGCATCCTCGGCAAGCCCTCGGTGAAGAACAGCTGGTAGGCGTAGATCAGCGGAAACCCCACCAGCAGAGCCGCCGCCAGCGCGACCCAGACCAGCGCCGTCGGCACCCTGGCGCTATGGGGTCCGTAGAAGAACAGCGCCAGGGCACTGCCGGCAATGAACTCCAGGGCGTAGGGATGGAGGATGATCTTCAGCGCCGGGGAATAGTCCTGCCAGTTCTGCAGCAGGTTGAACAGCACCAGCGCCACCGCCCACAGCAGCAGGATCAGCGGCAGGCGCTTTTCCTTGAAGAACAGGAACAGGGTGAACATCAGGTAGAACCACAGCTCGAACAGCAGCGACCAGGCCACCATCACCAGCAGCACCCGGTCATTGGGCAGCAGCAGGAAGGACATCCACAGGTTGGAGCCGCCGTGGGAGCTGTTCACCAGCGCCGGCTGCCACAGATACACCCCCAGGGTGATGAAGAAATACAGCCAGTAGGTGGGGTAAATCCGGGACAGGCGGTTGAACAGGAAGCGCTGGGTCTCGACGGTTTTCTGAAAGCGCCCACGACTGACGATGACCATCACGAAGCCGCTGATGACAAAGAACAGGTCGACCCCGAGCTGGAAGAAATTCAGCATGACCGGCAGCAGGATGTCACCGCCCGAATACTTGATTTCCACCGACATCATGTGGAACAGCACCACGCCCAACACCGCGGCGCCCCGCAACCCTTGCAGTGAATACAGACGCTCCATACACCTCTCCGACACCTCACTGGCAGGGTCCTGTGGATAACCCCGTCACCCGGGCACCGCCTTTATCGACAATTTCTGAGCATAGCGAAGGCTCATGAATATGAGACATTCTCGACAAACAATGACCTGAATCAGCGTCACTCTCTGCGGCCCGGGTAATCCTCGCGCCTTTTTTTGCCTCTAGGCTTTGCCTTGCCCGCCCCCTGTCCGGAGATGCCCGTTGTTTGCCAATCTGCTGATCATTCTTGCCTCCTCGCTGGTGGTGATTGCGCTGTTCCGGCGCCTGAGCCTGCCCCCGGTGCTGGGCTATCTGTCGGTGGGCCTGATGGTCGGCCCCACCGCGCTGGACTGGGTCAACGACAGTGAAGACCTGCCCGATCTGGCGGAACTGGGGGTGGTATTCCTGCTGTTCTCCCTGGGCCTGGAGTTCTCCTTGTCGAAGATGCTTGCCCTGCGCCACGTGGTGTTTGGCCTGGGCAGCCTGCAAGTGCTGTGCACCGGCTTGATCCTCGGGGTCCTCCTGGCCCTGTTCGGCATGCCCCTGACCGCAGCGCTGATGCTCGGTACCGGGCTGGCCCTGTCCTCCACCGCCATCGTCAGCAAAGAACTGACCAGCCTTGGCGAGATCTTCAGCAGCCACGGGCAGAACGCCATTGGCGTGCTGCTGTTCCAGGACGTGGTGGCGGTGCTGTTGCTGACCCTGGTGCCGGTCTTCGCCGGCAGCAGCGAGCACGCCTGGTACTGGGCCCTGCCGGCGACCCTGGGCAAGACCGTGGTGCTGTTCGTCGGCCTGCTGCTGGCCAGCCGCTGGCTGTTGCCGCGGCTGTTCCATGAAGTGGCCGCTTCGCACTCCGCCGAACTCTTTGTGCTGCTGGCTCTGGTGATCGTCTTGCTCACCGCCTGGCTCACCCACCTGCTGGGCCTGTCACCGGCCCTGGGGGCCTTCCTCGCCGGCATGCTGCTGGGGGAAAGCCATTACCGGCATCAGATCGAGGCCGACATCCGCCCGTTCCGCGACATTCTGCTGGGGCTGTTCTTCGTCAGCATCGGCATGCTCATCGACCTGCAACTGTTCATCGACCATGCCCTGCTGATCACCGGCCTGACCCTGGCCCTGCTGCTGATCAAGGGTTCGGTGGTGGCGACCCTGCTCAAGCTGCGCGGCAGCGATGGCGAAACCGCCTGGCGCAGCGGCCTGGCCCTGGCCCAGGGCGGTGAATTCTGCTTCGCTCTGATGGCGCAGATGCAGCTCAGCCAGATGATCCCGCCCGACATCAGCAGCCTGCTGCTGGCCGCCACCTTCTGCTCGATGCTGGTAACCCCGCTGCTGCTGCGAGCGGCACCGGTCATCACCGCCCGCCTGCACCGCAAGCCCAACCAGGCCGCGCAACTGGAGGAAATCAGCGCGCAGAACGCCGAGCTGCAAGGCCATGTACTGATTTGCGGGTATGGCCGGGTCGGCCAATCCATTGGCCGCTTCCTGCGCCACGAGCAACTGCGCTACATCGCCCTGGACGACGATCCGGTGCGGGTCCAGGAAGCGTCTGCGGGAGAAAGCTGCGTGCACTACGGCGACTGCCGGCGCGGCGACCTCCTGGCCGCAGTCGGCCTGGAACGGGCGCGGCTGCTGGTGATCGCAGTGGACAAGAGCGATATCGCGCTGACGGTGCTCAAGGTGGCGCGCCGCCTGGACCGCACGGTGCCGATCCTGGTGCGCACCCGCGATGACAGCCAGTTGGCGGAACTCAAGGCCGCCGGCGCCAACGAAGTGGTGCCCGAACTGCTGGAGTCGAGCCTGATGCTCGCCTCCCATGCCCTGATCATGCTCGGCCTGCCGGAGCAGCGAGTGCAGCGCACCGTGGATGAAGTGCGCCACAGCCGCTACCAACTGTTGCACGGCTTCTATCACGGCACCCAGAACAGCGCCCAGGACAACCGCGAACCGCCGGCGGTGCAGATGCACGCGGTCAGCCTCGACGCCGATGCCTACGCCTGCAACCGGCCATTGCAGGAGTTGGGCCTGGAGGCACTGGGCGTGGATATACGCGGGGTGCAACGCGATGGCAACGACCTGCCGCTGAACCCCAGCCCGCGCCTGCAAGCCGGCGACCGGGTGCTGGTGTCCGGCCCGCAGGCGGCCATCGAGGCTTGCGAAGCACGCCTGCAAGCCGGTTGAAGCCACCCAGGCCAAACCCCGGGCGGCGAGCGCCCAGGGTCATCAATACCAGGGGCGTCGTCTCAGTCCTGGCTCACCGCACCGATCTTGTGCAGCGACAGGTCGGCGCCGTAGTACTCCTGTTCCTGGGTCAGGCGCAGCCCGCAGACCGCCTTGATCACCCCATACACGGCCAGGCCGCCCAGCAGCGCCACCGCCACCCCGAGGCCGGTGCCGATCAACTGGCTGACCAGGCTGACCCCACCCAGGCCGCCCAGGGCACTCTGGCCAAAGATCCCGCAGGCAATGCCGCCCCATACACCGCACAGGCCATGCAACGGCCAGACCCCGAGCACGTCGTCGATCTTCCATTGGCTCTGCGCGGCGATGAAGCACCAGACGAACAGCGCTCCGGCAATGGCGCCGGTGATCAAGGCGCCCACCGGGTGCATCAGGTCCGAGCCGGCGCAGATCGCCACCAGCCCGGCCAGCGGGCCGTTATGCAGGAAGCCGGGGTCGTTGCGGCCGACGATCAGCGCCGCCACCGTACCGCCCACCATGGCCATCAGCGAGTTCACCGCCACCAGCCCGCTGACGCCCTGCAAGGTCTGGGCGCTCATGACGTTGAAGCCGAACCAGCCGACAATCAGGATCCACGACCCCAGGGCCAGGAACGGAATGCTCGACGGCGCGAACGCCACCAGCTTGCCGTCGCGGTAGCGGCCATTGCGCGGCCCCAGCAACAGCACCGCGGCCAGGGCCAGCCAGCCTCCCATGGCGTGCACCACCACCGAGCCGGCAAAGTCATGGAAGCCGGCACCAAAGCGCTGCTGCAACCAGGCCTGCACCCCGAAGTTGCCGTTCCACACCAGCCCTTCGAAAAACGGGTAGACAAAGGCCACGATCAGCACCGTGGCGCACAATTGCGGCACAAAACGCGCGCGCTCGGCGATGCCACCGGAGATAATCGCCGGGATCGCCGCGGCGAAGGTCAGCAGGAAGAAGAACTTCACCAGGCCGTAGCCGTGATCGGCACTGATCACCGCCGCCGGTTGCAGGAAGCTCACGCCGTAGGAGATCCAATAGCCTATAAAGAAATAGGCCAGGGTCGAGACGGCGAAGTCACTGAGGATCTTCGACAGCGCATTGACCTGGTTCTTCTGCCGGACGGTGCCGACTTCGAGGAAGGCAAAGCCGGCGTGCATGGCCAGGACCATGACCGCCCCGATCAGGATGAACAGGGTGTTGGAACCGTGGACCAGGGTGTCCACAGCGCTTTGCAGATTTTCCATGGAGTAGGCAGATCCGAAATCGGCCAGCCGTTCCCTGGCAGGGCGTCCCGCTCCTTGCACCAAGTTGGCTCCCGGGCGCGCCATTGCACGCATTCGGTGAACCGTTTTGGCGCGCCGGGGGCGGCACGACAAACCACGGGGTGAGGACTGACCTGAGGTTATGGTTTTCTTGGCCAGGGTTTACGCGGGCTACAGCGCGACCCTCGCTCGTTTTCGGCGCAGGCCCGGGGCCTGGCGCACCAGGACAAAGCAAAAGCTGTACCAGACAATTGCAGTGAACCTTCGCCCAGGGCTCACACTCATAGCTCACACAAGCAACTAACGGAGATGGAACCATGGCCAGCAAAACGGCAAAGACGGCTCAAGAAGTACTGATGGCGGATTTTCAGGCACTGGTCAGTGACACGGAGCGTCTGCTGGAACACACCGCGACCCTGGCCGGCGACCAGGCCGACGAGTTGCGCGAGCAGATCCACGACAGTCTGCTCAAGGCCCGGGAGACCCTGCAACTGACCGAAGACTCCCTGCGCCAGCGGGGCCAGGCAGCGGTCACCGCCGCCGAGGACTATGTGCAGAGCAACCCTTGGCAATCGGTGGGCATCGCTGCCGGCGTGGGCTTCCTGATCGGCCTCCTGGCGACGCGGCGCTGATATGGCTATCGGCGAATCCACTTCGTCCGGCAGCGGCCCGAGCGCGTCTTCGCGGCGCCTGGGGGCGGCAGTCCTGGGGCTGCTGCACAGCCATGTCGAGCTGTTCGGCATCGAGTTGCAGGAGCAGAAAGCACGCACCGTGAGCCTGCTGCTGTTCGCCGGGCTGGCCCTGGTGTTCGCCCTGCTGTTGCTGGTGGGGCTGTCGGCACTGGTGCTGATCCTGTTGTGGGACAGCTATCGCCTGGCTGGAATCATCGGCCTGTGCGTGTTCTACACCCTGGCGGCGATCTTCTGCGGATTGCGCCTTAAGGCAGCGATCTTCGATGAATCCTCACCTTTCCACGCCACCCTCGAAGAGTTGGCCAATGATCGGGAGCGCCTCCTGCCATGAAACTGCCTGAAGTCCCGCAGAACACTTCACGCCGGGAAATGCGCAAGGTACTGATCCGCCTGCGCATGGAAATGCACCGCCAGGAAATCCGCCACGAGTCCCAGCAACTGCTGCAACCCCTGCAACGGGTCCGCGGCCTGGGGCAGAGCTGGCAGGAAGGCTTGGGCATCAAGCACGCCCCGCTCTGGGGCGTGGCAGTGGTGACGCTCCTGGGCTTCATCACCGGCAAGGGTGCCAAGAGCGGCGGTGCCGGCGGCCTCACACGCCTGGTTCGCCTGGGCACCACGCTGGTGCCGCTGATCAAGCTGGTGATGCAAGGCTCCTCGCGCAAATCCTGAGCGGCGCTATCTGGCTGCATTCTTGCTAAGCAACCCGGATCGGCCCCTTTACCCAGGGGCCGGTTCGTGGCCGCCTCCCCGTCAGCCACGGCCCTACTCCACCCAGACTCTTGTAAGGAGGCCCTGTGATCGACGGGCAACCGCTCGCCTGCTTCCAGCCCTTCATCGACACCGCCACCGGGCGTATCGCCGGGGTCGAAGCCCTGGGCCGCCTGCGCCAGGACAATGGCCAACTGGCGTCCGTGGGGCCGCTGTTCGCCGATCCTCGAACCCCCTCCAGCGCCCTGCGCCGCCTTGACCGGCTGATCCGCGACGACGCCCTGCGGCGCCTGCACGAGGCACCCGCGGACTGGTTCCTGAGCCTGAACATTTCCCCCCGATGGATCAGCCGCCTGCGCCCCGGGCAGCCCTTGCCCAGCCTCAAGCAATTGCAGCAGAACCGCGTAGACCCGCGGCGCATCGTGTTCGAGATCACTGAACTGGGGGGCAACAGCCAACGCCTCAGCGAAGTGGTGGCGCGCTATCGCCAGGCCGGGGCACGGATCGCCATCGACGACTTCGGCGCCGGCTACTCGCAACTGGACCGGGTGCTGGCCCTGCAACCGGACATCCTCAAGCTCGACATGCGCCTGTTCCAGGCCGCGGCCCGGGGTGGCCCCAGCAGCGACGTGGTCAAGGCCCTGGCGCAGATGGCGGAGAAGACCGGCTGCTGGATCATCGCCGAAGGTGTGGAAACCGAAGCCGAACTGGATTTCGCCCTGGAGTGCGGCTCGCGCTATGTACAGGGCTTCCTGTTTGCCCAGGCCGAACAACAGTTTTACCCCAGCGATGCCTTCGTCCAGCCCTTCGCCCGCCTGCGCGAGCGCTACGTGCGGCACAAGCTGGCCGAACGCAACCGGCTGATGCGCATGCGCCTGCAACTGGCCGAGCTGATGAACCTGCTGCAGGCCTGGGCCCAGGCCCAGGCGCCCATCAGCCAACTGCCCCGGGTCGAGGCCTTTCCCTGGCTGCTGCGTTTCTATCAGTGCGACCGCCATGGCACCCAACTGACCCCGAACCTGGAATGGCGCCACAACAGCTGGCAGGCCGACAGCAGCTACGTTGGCCACAACTGGTCCTGGCGCCCGTACTTCTATCACCTGCTGGCCGAAGGCTGGGAGGAGCGACGCCTGACCCTGTCCAACACCTACCGCGACGCCACCAGCAACCAGTATTGCCTGACCGCCGGGCAGTTTTTCGACAACGGCCAGCGCCTGCTGCTGATCGACATCGACGCGGCCGGCCTGTAACCCCGTCCCGTTTGCCGGCGAACGCAGCGCCACGATGGATGCACGAACTGCGGGCCCTTTCGCCGGCAAGCCGGCTCCTACAGATGGGCCGCAGGCCATGTCATTTCCGTGCAGGAGCTGGCTTGCCAGCGAAGGCGTCGACACAAGCGCAGACCATACGCCTCTTGCGGCCACGCTCGAGAAACCGGAAGCTCTGCCCTTCAGTTTTTTTCGGAGAGACCCGCCTTGGATTGGCAGACCCTGCTCAACCGCGAACGCCTCGGAAAGCCAGTGCACAGCCCGGAAGAACTCGGCCGTAGCCCTTTCCACAAAGACCACGACCGCATCATCTTCTCCGGTGCCTTCCGCCGCCTGGGGCGCAAGACCCAGGTGCACCCGGTGTCCAGCAACGACCATATCCACACCCGCCTGACCCACTCCCTGGAAGTCAGCTGTGTAGGTCGTTCCCTGGGCATGCGCGTCGGCGAGACCCTGCGCAGCGCCCTGCCCGATTGGTGTGAGCCCAGCGACCTGGGGATGGTGGTGCAATCGGCCTGCCTGGCCCACGACATCGGCAACCCGCCCTTCGGCCACTCCGGGGAAGACGCCATCCGCCACTGGTTCCAGCAAGCCGCCGGGCGGGGCTGGCTGGATGCTATGAGCGAGGCCGAACGCCAGGACTTCCTCAACTTCGAAGGCAACGCCCAGGGCTTCCGGGTGCTCACCCAGCTCGAATACCACCAGTTCGATGGCGGCACCCGGCTCACCTACGCCACCCTCGGCACCTACCTCAAGTACCCCTGGACCGCGCGCCATGCCGACTCCCTGGGCTACAAGAAGCACAAGTTCGGCTGCTACCAGAGCGAGCTGCCGCTGCTGGAACAGATCGCCCACAAGCTGGGCCTGCCCCAGCTGGAAGACCAGCGCTGGGCCCGGCACCCGCTGGTGTACCTGATGGAAGCGGCGGACGACATCTGCTATGCCCTGATCGACCTTGAGGACGGCCTGGAGATGGACCTGCTGGAGTACGCCGAAGTCGAGGCGCTGCTACTCGGCCTGGTGGGCGACGACCTGCCGGAAACCTATCGCCAGCTGGGCCCCAGCGATTCGCGCCGACGACGCCTGGCGATCCTGCGGGGCAAGGCCATCGAGCACCTGACCAACGCCGCCGCCCGGGCCTTTGTCGAACAGCAGGACGCCCTGCTGGCCGGCACCCTGCACGGCGACCTGGTGGAGCACATGCATGGTCCGGCCAAGCGTTGCGTACTCAATGCCAAGGATGTGGCGCGACGCAAGATCTTCCAGGACAAGCGCAAGACCCTGCACGAGATCGGCGCCTACACCACCCTGGAGATCCTGCTGAACTCCTTCTGCGGCGCGGCGCTGGAACAGCACGGCGGCAAGACCCCCTCGTTCAAGAACCGGCGGATCCTCGATCTGCTGGGCAATAACGCGCCGGACCCGAACTGGCCGTTGCATACCTCGTTCCTGCGCATGATCGATTTCATCGCCGGCATGACCGACAGCTATGCCAGTGAGATGGCCCGGGAAATGACCGGGCGCTCCAGCCCGCAATAACCGTCATTCATCAAGTGCCCGGCCACTGTGCCAGGCACTTGATATGACCTGCGACATCCAATCTGCAACTAAGGGAATCCCCTAGCCAGAGTATCGCTATATAGTTTTCTATACGTCGATAATTTCACCGGCGACACCACCAGAAACTATGGGTGCAGTGCAGAATTCTTACCACCAAGACATCTAAGGAGATCCCCTAGCAACAACAGCCCGATTAGACAAGAACAACAATAGAGCAACTACTCAAACAGAAAGAGCAAGTAGCCGAAAACACTTGACGCTCGCAAGTTGATATACGAACTGACGATTACAGAATTAAACATCCAGTTAGCCATTCAACCAAACATCCTACCTTTGAATAATTCACCCGAGCGCCACACCCCTTGCCAATCAGGGCTGACAAGCAAATTTCATTAGCCTTCTATGTATTTACAATTTACGTACAAATAGCCTTTTGGGTTTCGGATAGTCTCGATTTCACAGGCTATTCCCCCCCGCTGACCACCCCCGGAAAAATTAATTTTGCACTGCGCTGTAACGTTTCCACTGCAACTCACTCAACCCTTTTGTCATACCTGAATTTGCACTAACCCATCCGGCACTTACTCAGGAACTGTCACTTCCGAGCACTTGAGCACTGAACCTCAGATATAGATATCGTAGGTATTTAGCGTTCACAGGGCAGAACTAAAAGCGACGCCACTAGTTGAGCCTCATACCCGGCTTTCCGAGTGCCTGTCACTTCGTCTTATTACAGTAAGGATGCCAAGTGCCCTATTCATTACGCACTGACCGCTCCCTTCTCCCCCACACCAGCACTTGGTGCCTGGGACTGCTGCTGGGCCTGACGTACCTGACGCCGGCCCTGGCCGATAACCTGCAACCGGGCCAGGAAGCCCTGCGCCTGCAGCAACAACAGCAACGGGACCTGCAACAACTGCAACTGGAACAGCGCCAGCGGCAGATGCAGCGCGGCAGTTTCAGCAGCACCCCGGCGGCCCCCAGCCAACCTGCGCAGACTGCCAGCGACGAGCGCTGCTGGCCCCTGAGCGGCACCCGCATCGGCGGCGTCAGCCTGTTCGACAAGGCCCGGCTCAATGACTACATCAAGCCGTATGTCGCGCCGTGCATGGGGGCCAACCAGATCAACCAGCTGCTGGCGGCCATCACTCGCCTCTATGTAGAGGCCGGCTACATCGCCAGCCGCCCTTACCTGGCCAGCACTCCGGCGGCCGGGCACAGCCTGGATATCCTGGTAGAGGAAGGCTACGTCGAAGCCATCGAACTGGCCGACCAGAGCCTGCCGGTGTCCCTGCGCGGCGCTTTCCCGGGCATGCTCGGCAAGCCCCTGTACCTGCGGGACCTGGAGCAGGGCCTGGATCAACTGAACCGCCTGCGCTCCCTGGACCTGACCGCCGACATCGCCCCCGGCAGCCAGCCCGGGGCCTCGCGGATCATCCTGCGCTCGCGCAGCAGCGCCGCACGCTGGGGCCTGGGCCTGGGGGTGGACAACCTGGGCAGCGCCGGCACCGGGCGTGACCGGCAGTCGATCAACCTCAACCTCGACAGCCCGTTGCAGATCAACGATGCGCTGAACCTGAACTACAGCGACACCCTCAACCACGGCCCGCGCTACAGCCGCAGCAGCAGCCTGTTCTACTCGGTGCCCTACGGCTACTGGACCTACAGCCTGTTCGCCAGCCATGCCGAATACCGTGCGCCGCTCAAGCTGCCCCGCACCACCTTGTACAACAGCGGGCGTACCGACATGGTCAGCGGCCGCGCCGACCGGGTGCTGTGGCGCGACCAGAGCCACCAGCTCAGCGCCAACCTGCAACTGGCCTACAAGGATGTGGACAGCTACCTGCAGAAGGCCCACCTGCAGATCCAGAGCCCGACCCTGACCGTGGCCGAAGCCGGGCTCAACCTGTTCTGGCTCGACAGCGCAGTGTGGAACCTGGATGTCAATTACGCCCAGGGCCTGACCTGGTTCGGCGCCGACCGCGACTCGCAGCAGGTACAGCGCAACCTGCCCCAGGCGCAGTTCCGCAAGTACCGCGCCGGCCTCAGCCAGTGGCGCAACGGCCAGCTGGGCACCCAGCGCTGGCAGTGGCAGAGCCAGCTCTCGGCGCAGTACAGCCCGGACCCGCTGCCGGCCATCGAACAACTGCTGGGCACCGACGATTCGGCGGTGCGCGGCTATCGCATCAACAGTGCTTCCGGCGCCATTGGCGCGGTATGGCGCAACACCCTGCGCCTGCCGCTCGACAACGACCTGCCGGTCAAGATCACCCCGCGCCTGGGCCTGGACAACGGCTGGATCAAGGCCGAGCACGGCGCCCGGAGCCGGCAGCTGAGCGGTGCCAGCTTGGGGCTCAACCTGAGCTGGAAAAAACTCCAGGTCGACCTGGACTACCAACGCAGCCTCAACACCCCAGAAGGTTTCCGAACGGAGCCGGAAGTCTGGCTGGCCAGGTTCAGCCTGCAGATTTGACCCGACCGCCGATTAGCCTGAATCAACCGACGAACCTGAGCATCACGCGCCGTTGCCCCCTTAGAAAGCAACGCCCGGCTCACCCCACTCAGAACGAGGTTCTCATGCCTGACAACACTCACAGGTTCCACCTTTCGCCCCAGGGCACATTGCGCTGGACCATCGCCGGCCTGCTGCTGGTCTCCCATCTGCCCCTGGCCCTGGCCGGCGGGATCACCGTGGCCGAGGGGCCCGGCGGCATCCCCCAGCTGCAAAACCAGGGTGGCGTACCCATCGTCAACATCGTCGCGCCCAATGCCGGCGGCCTGTCCCACAACCAGTTCCTGGACTACAACGTCGGGCAACAGGGCGTGGTACTGAACAACGCCTTGCAGGCCGGGCAGTCGCAACTGGCCGGGCAACTGGCGGCCAACCAGCAGTTCCACGGCCAGGCGGCCAGCGTGATCCTCAACGAGGTGATCAGCCGCAATGCCTCGCAACTCAATGGTGCCCAGGAGATCTTCGGCCACGCCGCCGACTTCGTGCTGGCCAACCCCAATGGCATCTCGGTCAATGGCGGCAGCTTCATCAACACCCCCAATGCCAGCCTGGTGGTGGGCCGCCCGGAACTCCAGGACGGCAAGCTGCAAGGGCTCAACACCCAGGATGCCCACGGCCAGTTGGCTATCCAGGGCGGTGGCCTGCGCAACGCCGAGGGTTCGATCAATCTGATCGCCCCGCGCATCGACAGCCAGGGCGCCCTCAAGGCCCGGGACCAGTTGAATGTCACCGTCGGTCGCAACCAGTTGGACTACCCCAGCGGCCAGGTGCGTAACGTCGACCCGGCAAGCCGCACCCAGGAGCAGCGCATCGACGCCAGCCTGTTCGGTGCCATGCAGGCCGGGCGGATCAATATCGTCAGCACCGCCGAAGGTGCCGGGGTGCGTGTCGGCGCCGTCCAGGTGGACGGCCGCGACGGGGTCAAGCTGAGTTCCGCCGGTGACCTGGACATCCGTGGCCAGGCCGTGGACAACAGCCTCGACGCGATCCGTGCCGGGGTCAGCAGCCAGGGCGACATCGAGCTGCACGGAGCCAAGGACCTGACCCTGGCCGCCACCGATGTCAGTGGCCGCAACGTCAAGCTCGACGCCGGGCGCAACCTGACCCTGAGCAGCATCGAAAGCCGCAAGCTCCAGGAAAAACGCCAGCAATGGGAAAACAGCACCATCGGCATCACCTGGGAAACCTACGACAGTACCCACACCGACAGCGACAGCCGCCAACACGGTAACAAGGTCGTCGCCCGGCAGGATGCCGAGCTGAATTCCGGCGCCAGCACCCAGATCCAGGGCAGCAGCGTCGAGGCCGGCAATCGCCTGAGCGCCCAAAGCGGCGGCGACCTGCGCCTGACCGCTGCCACCGAGACCCACACCCAGCGTGACCAGGGCCAGCATCGCAAGCACCTGTGGAAGGAAAACTGGGACAACGCCAGCAGCGAGCAGCGCACCGTCACCAGCCAGCTCAAGAGCGGCAAGCAGCTGGAACTGACCAGCCAGCAGACACTGCAACTGCAGGGCGCCGAGCTGCACAGCCAGGGCGACATCCTGCTGAGCGCCAAGGACGTCGACATCACCAGCGCCAGCCGCCAGCAGAGCCAGAGCAACCAGCGCTACTCCGGCGACCTGGTGGGCGGTGGCTTCTTCGGCAAGAACGCCGACGGCGACCAGGGCAAGACCCAGAACCAGGGCAGCAAGGTCAACGCCGACGGCAAGCTGATCGTGCGCGCCGACAGCGTACGCATCAGCGGCAGCCAGGCCCGCGGCGGCACCGAGGCCAGCGTCATCAGTGACAAGGGCGCGCTGACCATCGACGGCGTGCGGGACACGTCCCACAGCAATAACCACAGCAAGGACAGCAAGTTCTTCGGCATTGCCAAGGACGAGAGCCGCCAGCAGAACAAGGGCAGCACCACGGTCGGCAGCCAGTTGCGCTCGGACAGCAACCTCAAGTTGCAGAGCGCCGAGGACCTGACCGTCAGCGGCTCCCAGGTCGCCGCAGCAGGGGCACTGGACGCCAGCGCCAAGGGCACGATCAAGGTCGCGGCCGCCGAAGACACCCAGCACGACAGCAGCAGCACCCAGAAGCGCGGCTTCGACGCCTACGCCAAGGAAAATGCACCGGGCACCGGCCAATACCGGGCCGGGGTGCGCTACCAGGATCAGCAGCGCAACGACAGCAGCGACAGCACCCAGCAACAGGCCTCCAGCCTCACCGGCGGCACCCTGGCGGTCACTGCCGGCGAAGATCTCAAGGTGCAAGGCAGCGACCTTGCGGCCACGGCCGGCGATGCCAGCCTGAGCGGCAAGCATGTGCAGTTGCTGGCCGCGGACACCACAACCGAGAAGCACAGCGACAGCACCACCACCGGCGGCGGCTTCTATTACACCGGCGGCCTGGACCGGGCCGGCAACGGCGTGGAAGTGGCGCACAACAGCAGCCAGGACAGCAGCAGCAAGAGCACCGCGCAAACCAGCAACATCGGCGCCAGCGGCAACCTGACCATCAACGCCGGCAACCGCCTGACCACCGAAGGGGCCCAGGTCAAGGCTGGCGGTACCTTGCAGGTCAACGCCGGCGAGGTGGTGAACAAGGCCGCCCGCAACAGCGAAACCAGCCACCACCAGGACAACAACTGGGCAGTGGATGTCGGCGCCAACGTTGAATACAAGGGCGTCACCCGGCCGATCGAGAAGGCCATCCAGGGCGTGGCCCAACGCAAGTTCCATCAACCGGGAGTACTCGATGCCCTGGAACAGCCCAACGTCGGGCTGGACGTGGACGTCAGCCACCAGAACCGCCAGCTGGACAGCAGCAGCGGCACCGCGGTGGTCAGCCAGTTGAGCGGTGGCCAGGTCGAGGTCAAGGTCAAAGGCCAACTGCAGGACCAGGGCACCCAGTACCGTGCCACTGATGGCGCGGTGAAAATCAGCGCCGACAGCCTGCTGGCCAGCGCCGCCAGCAACAGCACCAGCAGCAGCGAACAGGCCCTGGATGCCAAGGCCGGCGTGCGGGTCTACACCAATACCGGCGAGGACCTGAACATTCGCGGCAGCGGCGCCGGTGGCAGCAGTACCGTCACCAGCAGCAAGGACCAGGCCCAGGTCGGCAGCTACAACGCCAGCCAGGGCGTGGACATCCAGCTGGCCGGCGACGGGCGCTTCGAAGGCAGCCAGTTCAACGGCGGCCAGGGTGGCGTGACGCTCAAGAGCGGCGGTGAACTGGCGCTGAACCAGGCCAATGACCGCCAGAGCAGCAGCAACTCCAGCCTGCGTGGCGACGCCTCGCTGACCCTGGGCACCACCCCGGGCAGCAACGGCAGCAACCTCAACCTGGGTGCCGGTGTCCAGCTGGACCACAAGAGCCTGGAGCAGCAGGACAGCCAGGCGCGGGTTGCCAGCATCCAGGGCCAGGGCCCGGTGCAGCTCGACAGCGGCGCCAACCTGACGCTGCAAGGCACGCAGATCGGCAACGCGGCACGGCCTACCGGCGATATCCGCCTGGACGCTGGCGGCAAGCTGGACCTGCAAGCCGCCGTGGACACCCACACCAGCCAGGGCAGCAACCTGGGTGGCGGGCTCACCGCCGGTGCCAGTAAAACCAGCAGCGAGCAAAGCAGCGGCAAGAGCGCCAACCTCAGCGCCAACTTCAACATTGGCCGGGTCTCTGAAAACGACCAGAGCCAGCGCGGCGCGCAACTCTACAGCCAGGGCCAGGTCCTGCTGGGCAGCGCCGCCACCGGCGACGACGCGATTCACTTGCAGGGCACCCGGATCGATGCCGGCAAGGTCGTCCTGGATGCGGCCCAGGGCGGCATCTTCCAGGAGTCGGCGCACTCTACCCAGGCCCATGACAACTGGGGCCTGACCCTGGGCGCCGGTGGCAGCATGGGCAAGACCACCCTGGCCGATGCCAGCGAGCACGACTCGCCGAAAATCGACCGCGGGATCAACGCCCGGGCCAAGATCGACGTCGACCAGCGCCAGAGCACTACCCAGCACAACAGCCTGATCAAGGCCGACCAGGTGGTCCTCAACAGCGCCGGCAACGTGCATCTGGCCGGGGCCAACATCGAGGCGCAACGGGTCGACGGAGCCATCGGTGGCCGCCTCGACATCGAAAGCCGCCAGGACCGCCTGCGCAGCACCCAGGTCAATATCGACGCCAAGCTGGAGGTGGCGAAGAACCAGCCCGGGCTGGTGGACAAGCTGGCCAAGCCGGCCGGCCCGCTCAAGGACGACCTGAAGGCCAAGGCCGAGAAAGGCTTCGACAAGCACCGCGAAAAACTGGAGAACGCCGTGGACAAGGGCGTCGACAAACTCGGCTCGGCCAAGGACAGCGTGGTCGCCCAGGCCAGCAACGCCAAGGAGCGCCTGGGCGAGAAGCTCAGCCGCAGCGGCAGCTACGACGTCAACCCCGAGCCCCGTGGCGCCTTTGGCAACGGTGTGGACAAGGCCAAGAGCTACCTGGCCGACAAGGCCGACGCCGTGGGCAATGGCTTCTCCAGCCTCAAGGAACGTTTCTGGCCGAAAACCAGCGACAGCTACTCGGTCAGCGAGAAGAACACCACCGGCAGCAAGGTGGCCAACACCGCTGAAGGCGTACTGTTCGGCGACAAGAGCGGCAACACCTCCTACACCCCGACCTTGAACCTGGGCTTCAGCCATGCTGGCAAGGACAGTGTGGAGCAGGCCTCGGGCATCCGTGGTCAGCAAGGGGTGAACCTGCGGGTCAGCGGCGAAACCACGCTCACCGGTGCACGCATCGGTGCCAGCGAGGGTCGGGTCGACCTGGGGGGCTCCAAGGTCACCAGCAACGCCCTGGCCGGCTCGGACTACCGCGTCGACGCCGGGCTCAACCTGTCCAAGTCACCGGTCAACCTGGCCCTGGGCGCCGGTAGCGAGCTGACCCGCAAACAGGACGAGGCCACCAGCAAGGACCAGGTGTTCAACCTCGGCCCGCTGCGTGTCGGCGGCCACAGCAACAGCCAGCTGCTGCAAGCCGGTATCGATCAGAAAACGCCATGAGGTCATGGCCGCCCTCCTTCCTGGGAGGGCGGCCTGGGTGCCCCACCCTGTTGAACTTCCATTAGATGCCACCCGCCTGTAATCCCTCCCCTTATTCTGTGTAAGGCGCTTCCTAGATTGCGTCTAACCGCTCTTTCGCCACTTTTCCCCTCCACCAGCTGGGCTAACGTTCGGGCTTTCCATTGGTCGGCTGGAGGCCTGTATGGGCTCGGTACTAATCATTGATGATCATCCCGTGGTGCGCATGGCCATTCGCATCCTGCTGGAGCACGAGGGGTATTCGATCGTTGGTGAAACCGATAACGGCGTCGATGCACTGCAAATGGTCCGTGATTGCGAACCGGACCTGGTCATCCTCGATATCTGCATTCCCAAGCTGGACGGGCTGGAGCTGCTGGAGCGCCTCGGCAACATGCCGAAGCCCTCGCGGATCCTGGTCCTGACCGCCCAGTCCGCTGCCCTGTTCGCCAACCGCTGCATGCGCGCCGGGGCTTGCGGCTACGTCTGCAAACAGGAGGACATGAGCGAGCTGCTCAGCGCCATCAAGGCAATCTGCAGCGGCTACAACTACTTCCCCAGCCAGGCCCTGCAGGTTGACCGCATCACTTTTGGCTCGCCGCTGGAGTTGGCGCAGTTCAACTCACTCAATGACCGGGAATTGATGGTCCTGCAGCTGTTCGCCATGGGCCAGACCAACAAGGAAATTGCCGCCGGCATGTTTCTCAGCAACAAGACCGTCAGCACCTACAAGAAACGCATCATGCAGAAACTGGCGACCACCTCGATGAGTGAACTGGTGGACATGGCCAAGCGTAACGCATTGATATGAACCGCCAGCCAGCCCCTTCCCCGATGTGCCGGGTACCCTGGCCATGACCCCGGCCCTGCTGCCGATGGGCGTCGCTGCCCTGCTGTTGCTGTCGATGGCGGCCGGGCTGGGCCTGGCCTGCCTGTACCGGCAACTGCGCCAACACCGGCAACAGGTCCAGGCGCTGCAACAGACGGTGGCAACCCTGGGCACCAGCCTGCAGCAGGCCGAGCGGGCCAACCGCCTGAAAGGCCAGTTCCTCGGCCACCTTGGCCATGAGATCCGCACACCACTGAACGCCTTCATCGGCCTCCTGGAACTGGTGCTGCAACGCACCGAGGACGGCTCAGCCAACCGTGGTTCCCTGGAGCTGGCCCTGGGTGCCGCCAGTGACCTGCGGGAGCTGCTCGGCGACCTGCTGGACATCAGCCGGATCGAGTCCGGGCAACTGCAACTGAACCCGGCCTGGACCTGCCTGAGCCACAGCGCCGAGGCAGTGCTGGGGGTGTTCCAGGCCCTGGCCCGGCAGAAGAACCTGGACCTGAGCCTGGAGTTCCAGGCCCCGTCCCTCGAACCCCAGGTACTGGTAGATGGCCTGCGTTTCAAGCAGATCCTGACCAACCTGTTGAGCAATGCCCTCAAGTTCACCCGACAGGGCAAGGTGCAGGTCAAGCTGCAATTGCTGCCGGCGGCGCGCCCCGGGCACTTCGACCTGCTGCTGCGGGTGCTGGACACCGGCATCGGCATTCCCCCACAGGAGCGCCAGCGCCTGTTGCAGCCCTTCGCCCAGGTGGAACCGACCAGCCAGTCGCCACGGGACAGCAGTGGCCTCGGCCTGCCCATCAGCCATCAGCTGTGCCTGCAGATGGGGGGCAGCCTGAGCCTGCACGGCCGCACGGGCCCCGGATGCGAAGTGCAGGTCAGGCTGACCTTGCCCGGCCGCACGGCCGTCGCCCCCAGGCCCGTCGCCGCCACGCCGGCTGCTGCCCAACTGCCGCTGGATGTGCTGCTGGCAGACGATCACCCTGCCAGCCTGACCTTGCTGCAAGGGCAACTGGAGCACCTCGGGCACCGGGTCACCTGCGCCGGGAACGGGTTGCAGGCCTATCAGCTATGGCACGAGGGCGACTTCGACCTGCTGATCGTCGACTGCAACATGCCCTTGATGAATGGCTACCAACTGGCCGAGGCCATACGCCGCAGCGAAGGCTCCGGGCCGGCGGTCAACCTGATCGGCTGCAGCGCCAGCAACGACCCGCAGACGCATCAGCGTGGCCTGGATGCCGGCACGCACGATTGCCTGTGCAAGCCCTTGGGGCTGGAGTTGCTGGGCTCACGCCTGGCGACGCTGCACCCCCTGCCAAGGCCGGACAGTTTCAGCATCGAGGCCTTGTTCACCCTGACCCATGGCAAGCCGCAGCTTGTCCGGAGCATGCTGGAAAAACTGTCGCAGTGTTGCCGTGAGGATCGCCACCTGCTGGGGAGGATCCCGCCCGACGATTTCACCGCCCTGCTGGAGCTGGCCCACAAGATCAGGGGCTCGGCGCTGATGGTCCGGGCCACCCCCTTGCAGAACTGCTGTGAAAACCTGGAGCGGGCTTGCCTGGAACGGGCCGGGGCTACCGTCATCAGCACCGCTGTGCGCGCCCTGGACCTGGCCCTGATACGCCTTGCCCAATCCCTGCACCGACACCTCGAAGGCCAGGCTCAATCGCAACCTGCGCTGCCCCGCGAAGCAACCCGGCCTGCCTCTTGCCAGGAAAATAGCAAAAGGCCAGTATTGCCTCGCCGTCAGCCACACCCATGAAACCCGTAGCGACGGTTTCCTCGACACCCTCGGCCCCCGGTAAAGCCAAGGCAGGCAATGCCAGCCTTAACTATGCTTGGGTCCTGAGCCATGCCTCGTGTGCCTTTGGAGTGAATTGGAATGCTGAGCACCCCTGCCTTAGCACAACGCCGCTTTCCTCTGCATATCCATATCAGTGCAATGTTCACCTTGCTGTTGCTCCTGACGGGTGTGGTGCTGGGCCTCTACAACTACCAGCAGACCACGCGGCTGATCCTCGACAGCAGTGAAAAGCTTTTCCAGCGCATCGAGCTGGATGTACGCAGCGACGTCAAGGCCACCTACGATCCCATGCGCCATCTGCTCAGCCTGCTGGCGGGTTCGCCGGCGGCCCAGGCGGCGAACCTGGAAGACCGGCTGACCCTGCTGCGGCCTTTCAGCCAGGCCCTGCTGGACAACCCGGACCTGGCTTCGCTGTACCTGGGCTACGCCAATGGCGATTTCTTCATGGTGCGGCCACTGCGCAATCCGCAGATCCGCGAAAGGCGCCAGGCCCCGCAGAACAGCGCCTACGAGGTGTGGAGCATCGAACGCGACTCCCGCACCGGCCAAGTCCATTCCCAATCGCTGTTCTATGACCCCGCGCTGGTATTGATCGACCGCCTGGAGCACCCCGACGAGCGCTACGACCCACGTAACCGCGACTGGTTCTCCAGCGCCCGGGGCGACGCCGACCAGATCACTACCCGCCCCTATGTGTTCTTTTCCACCCAGAACGTCGGCACCACCCTGGCCCGGCACAGCGGCAAGATGGCCGTGATCGCCGCCGACCTGACCCTGGAACAGCTGTCCTCGACCCTGGCCAAGCACCGCGTCACACCCTCCACCGAGGTTGCCCTGCTGGATGACCAGGGCAACGTCGTGGCCTACCCGGACAGCCAGAAGCTGCTGCCGGAACAACGCAGTGCGCGGCTGGTCAAGGCGAACGACCTGAGCCCGGCGCTCGCTGCCCTGATGCGTGGCCAGACCGAAGGCGGCCATCTGCAGGCCCAGGGGCGCAGCTGGATTGTCGCCAGCGGCCATATCGCCGAGGGTGGCCCCGGCGGCTTGCAGCTGGCGCTGCTGGTGCCCGAGGACGAACTTCTGGCCGACGCCTATCGCCTGCGCTGGCAAGGCGCGCTGATTACCCTCACCACCCTGCTGCTGTGCCTGCCCCTTGGTTGGCTGATCTCCCGGGTCCTGGTACGGCCGCTACACGCCCTGGTGCAGGAGGCCGACGCGATCCGCAGTTTCGATTTCGACTATCCGGTTTCCCGGCGTTCACCGGTGCTGGAAGTTGATCAACTGAGCATCTCGATGGCGCGGATGAAAGACACCCTGGCGAGCTTTTTCGAGATCAACGCCAGCCTGTCCGCCGAAACCCGTTTCGACCCGCTGCTGCAACGGGTGCTGTTCGAGACCGTGAAGATCGCCCAGGCCCAGGCCGGCCTGATCTACCTCTGTGAAAGCAAGGGCACGCGCCTGGAGCCCCATGGGCTGATCATCGATGGCCAGCCCCAGGACATGACGCAGTTCCCCATCGGCTCCCAGGAACTGGCGGACAGCCGGACTCCCGAGTGGCTGAGCCAGCTGACCCACAACGACAGCGTGGTCACCACCCTGGGATTCGATCAGGCCGCGGACCTGCAGAGCGTGTTGCTGGCCCTGGACAGCCCCAGTGCGCACCTGGTGGGCATCCGCCTGCGCAACCGGCACAACGAAACCATAGGCATGCTCCTGCTGTTCCTGGTGGACAGCGGCGCCGAGGCCGACCTGGACAAACTCAGCCCGGACCGCATCGCCTTTATCCAGGCCGTGTCCGCCACCGCCGCCCTGTGCATCGAGAGCCAGCGCCTGCAGAACAAGCAGAAACAGTTGCTGGATGCCTTTATCCAGTTGCTGGCCGGGGCCATCGACGCCAAGAGCCCCTACACCGGCGGCCACTGCCAGCGGGTACCGGCCTTGACCCTGATGCTGGCCGAGGCGGCCGCCGCCAGCCAGGACCCGCGATTCGCTGCCTACCAGCCCGGCGAGGACGAGTGGGAAGCCTTGCACATCGCCGCCTGGCTGCACGACTGCGGCAAGGTCACCACCCCGGAATACGTGGTGGACAAAGCGACCAAGCTGGAAACCCTGAACAACCGCATCCACGAAATCCGCACCCGCTTCGAGGTGCTCAAGCGCGACGCCTGGATCGACTACTGGCGCGCCCTGGCCCTGGGCGGCGACGAACAGCCTCTTGCCGCCGAGCGCGAGGCCCGGCTGCTGGCCCTGGACGATGACTTCGCCTTTGTCGCCCGCTGCAACATGGGCACCGAATTCATGGCCGAGGCCGATCAGCAGCGCCTGCAGCGCATCGCCCAGCGCACCTGGAGCCGGACCCTGGACGATCGCCTGGGGGTTTCCTGGGAGGAGAACCAGCGCCAGGAACGCACCCCGGCGCCGAGCCTGCCGGTGCTGGAACCGCTACTGGCGGACAAGCCCGAACACCTGCTGGAGCGCAGCGCCACGGAAGTCATGGCGGCGGACAACCCCTGGGGCTTCAAACTGCAGGTGCCCAGCCACAAGTACAACCGTGGTGAGCTGTACAACCTGAGCATTGCCCGGGGCACGCTGACGGCCGAAGAACGCTATGTGATCAACCACCACATCGTGCAGACCATCATCATGCTCGAGCACCTGCCCTTCCCCAGCCACTTGCAGAACGTGGCGGAGATCGCCGGCGGCCACCACGAAAAGATGGACGGCACCGGCTACCCCAAGCAGCTCAAGCGCGAACAGATGAGCCTGCCCGCGCGGATGATGGCCATCGCCGACATCTTCGAGGCCCTGACGGCGGCAGACCGCCCCTACAAAAGGGGCAAGACCCTGAGCGAGGCGCTGAACATCATGGCCATGATGTGCCGCGATGCCCATATCGATCCCGAGCTGTTCGAGCTGTTCATCCAGCAGCGGATCTACCAGCGCTACGCGGAGCGTTTCCTGACGCCGCAACAGGTCGACCCGGTGGACCAGGATTCACTGCTCAAGAAGGCGGGCTTGAGCACCTGAGGGCTTCAGCAGTCGCTCAGGCGCAGAAAGATCGCCGCCAGTTGCTCGATTCCCGCCTGGTCGGCAACACCGAAGCGCGCCAGCTTCGGGCTGTCCAGGTCGAGCACGCCGATCAACCGGCCGTCCTTGACCAGCGGCACCACCAGCTCGCTGTTGGAGGCGCTGTCACAGGCAATGTGCCCGGCAAAGGCGTGCACATCTTCCACCCGCTGGGTCTGCAGAGTCGCCGCCGCGGTACCGCAGACGCCGCGGCCAAACGGAATCCGCACGCAGGCGATCTGCCCCTGGAACGGCCCGAGCACCAGCTCCTGGTTGCGGTTGAGGTAGAACCCCGCCCAGTTCAGGTCCTCCAGCTGGCTATAGAGGAAGGCTGAGAACTGCGCGGCGTTGGCGATGAAATCACGCTCATCGGCCAGCAGCGACTCCAACTGCGCGCACAGCAGCCCGTAACCGTCCAGGCCTTGGCCGGCGCTTTGCAAATCGATCATGCTTTTTGCTCCAACAACTGCAGGCCCACCCAATAGCGGGCAAATTGATAGGCACAACGGCCATTGCGGTTGCCCCGGCCGGTGGCCCAGCGTACCGCGAGGATGTCAAGTTCTTCGTCACGCTGCCAGTCGAGGCCGGCCTTGCGCGCCAGTTCGCCGATCCAGTGCTCCACCACGTTGAGGAAGTGCTCCTGGGTGAAGGGATAGAACGACAGCCACAGGCCGAAACGGTCCGACAGGGCGATCTTGTCTTCCACGGCTTCACTGGGATGCAGCTCGCCGTCGACGCGCTTCCAGTTCTCGTTGTCGCTTTCCTTTTCCGGCACCAGGTGCCGGCGGTTCGAGGTGGCGTACAGCAGCACGTTCTCCGGGGCCTGCTCCAGGGAGCCGTCGAGCACGCTCTTGAGCACCCGGTAATCGCCCTCGCCGGCCTCGAACGACAGGTCGTCGCAGAACAGCACGAAACGCTGGGGCAGCTTGACCAGCTGTTCCACCACCCGCGGCAGGTCCGCCAGGTGGTCACGCTCGATCTCGATCAGCCGCAGGCCGCCCTTGGCGTGCTCGGCCAGCAGGGCCCGTACCAGGGAAGACTTGCCAGTGCCACGCGAACCCCAGAGCAGGGCATGGTTGGCTGGCAGGCCGTCAAGGAACTGCTGGGTGTTGCGCGCCAGTTGCTCACGCTGCTTGTCGACCCCGATCAGGTCGCTCAGGCGCATGTCCAGGCTGACTTCCAGCGGCAGCAGGAAACCGCTGCGCCCTTCACGCTGCCAGCGGGCCGCCAGGCACTGATTCCAGTCGATGGGCTGGCGCAGGGTGGGCAACAAGGGTTCAATCCGCGCCAGAACCGCATCGGCACGTTCAAGAAATGCATTCAATCGAGCATCCACGACTTTTCCTCAGGCACGTTCAAGGTAATGATGCGGCACACAGAGCAAACGCAATCCCGATCAAGGGGTCTATCGCTTTATCAGCTGCTGCCCGGCCAGCCCGGCAACCAAAAATGATCAGCTATGCTTGCGCAGCGAAGGGAAACGAAAGTGGTTCAACCCCCCATGGATATCAAGTTCACCAACCGCCTGTCCTATAAACAGGCCCGGCTCACCGTGCTGGTGGGTTTCATTCTGGGGACCGCGCTCAGTCTGCTGCAAATCGGCATCGATTATGCCAGCGAAGACGCCTCCATCAATCGTGAAATCCAATCGCTGCTGGAAATCAGCCACAATCCGGCCTCGCGCATCGCCTACAACATCGACGCCGAGCTGGCCCAGGAATTGACCCTGGGCCTGCTGCGCTCCCCGGCGATCATTCGCGCGCAATTGATCGACAACAACAATACCCTGCTGGCCAACGTCGAACGGCCACCGCAACAGAGCCGCTATCGGGCCATCAGCGACTTCCTGTTCGGCGCCGATCGCCAGTTCGAGGATCGCCTGTATCTGAGCCACCTGCCGGAGGAGTCCCTCGGCACCCTGCACCTGGATGTGGATACCTACGCCTTCGGCAGCCGTTTCCTGCGGCGTGCCGAAGTCACCCTGATCAACGGGTTCGCCCGCAGCCTGATCCTCACCGGGATTCTCCTGGCGCTGTTCTACGTGATGCTGACCAAGCCTTTGGTGCGGGTGATCCGCGAGCTCAGCAGTCGCGACCCGCGCAGCCCGAAACAGGCCAAGCTGGACTTTCCCCATGGCCACGAGAACGACGAGGTCGGGGTGCTGGTCAAGGTGGCCAACCAGCAGTTCGACATCATGGCCACCGAGATCCAGCAGCGACGCAACGCCGAAAACCGCCTGACCGAATACCTCGGGCAGCTGGAGAACATCGTCTCGGCCCGCACCACCGAGCTCAAGGCCAGCAATGCCCGGCTCAGCCAGTCCAACGAGGAACTGGAGATCGCCCGGCGCACTGCCCTGGACATGGCCCAGGCGCGGGCGGCGTTTCTGGCCAACATGAGTCACGAGATTCGCACCCCGCTCAATGGCCTGCTGGGGATGATCGCGCTGTCCCTGGACAGCCCGCTGAACCCCGAGCAGCGCCAGCAGCTGTCGATTGCCCACGACTCCGGCAAGGTGCTGGTGGAATTGCTCAACGATATTCTCGACATGTCCAAGTTCGACGCCGGGCAACTGGAGCTGGAGCGCATTCCCTTCGATCTCGGGGTACTGGTGGAGGACACCGCCAACCTGCTGTCGCAAAACGCCGCGGCCAGCGTGGAGCTGGCCTGCCTGATCGCCCCGGACTTCCCCGCCCTGGTACTGGGGGACCCTACCCGGGTGCGGCAGATCGTCAGCAACCTGCTGTCCAACGCCCTCAAGTTCACCCGTTTCGGCCGCGTCGATGTGCGCCTGAGCACCCTGGGCGACGGGGTGCGCATCGAGATCTGCGACACCGGCATCGGCATCGCCCAGGAAGCCCAGGTGCGCATCTTCCAGCCCTATACCCAGGCCGGCGCCGGCATCACTCGCCAATACGGCGGCACCGGCCTGGGCCTGGCCCTGACCTACAACCTCTGCGAAGCCATGGACGGCCGCCTGAGCATCAGTTCGGAAGTCGGCTTCGGCAGCCAGTTCTGCGCCGACCTGCCGCTGCCCTGCCACACTCCGGCCGCCCCGCCGCCGGCGCTGGCCGGGAAGATCATCGCCATCACCGAGGCCGGCAGCGGCCTCGCCGAGCTGCTGGCCAGCCTGCTGCCCAGTTGGGGCCTGAGCTATCAGCGCTGTGATATCGAGGATTCCCTGGCCGGCCTCGACCCCGACCTGCTGATCACCGACTGCCCGGAATGCCTGTTCGGCCTGCGCCCGGCGATCCGCGCGCCAATCCTGCTGGTGACCGCCTATGGCAGCTTCCTGCCCAGCGAAGAGGCCAACGCCCTGGCGCCACTGCAACAGCAGGCCCGGCCCCTGGCGCGCAATGCGTTGTATCAGACCCTGCGACGCTCGTTGCTGGGGGAAACCATCACCCTCAACGACGCCCAGCTGGAAATGCCGGTGCAACGGCGCCGGGCGGACATTCTGCTGGTGGAGGACAACCCGGTGAACCAACTGGTGGCCAAGGGCATGCTGAGCAAGCTCGGCTGCGCGGTGACCGTGGCCGCCCATGGCGCCGAAGCCCTCAACCAGTTGGAGCTGCATCGTTTCGATCTGGTGCTGATGGACTGCAACATGCCGGTCATGGATGGCTACGAAGCCAGCCGGCAGATCCGGCGCAGCGGGCGCTGGCCGGATCTGCCGATCATCGCCCTGACTGCCAACGCCATGCCCGAGGAGCGTGAACGCTGCCGCGCCGCCGGCATGAGCGACTACCTGGCCAAACCGTTCCGTCGCGAGGAACTGATCGCCCTGCTCGACCTCTGGGTGCCGACTACGACAAAGCTTTGATCTGCTGCAGCAGTTGATCCAGGCCGGCGCGCAGCTGATCGAGGTTGTCCAGATCGATCCCGCTGTCGCACAGCAACGCCGCCTTCAGCGGCGGCACCTGCTCACGCAGCGCCAGGCCGCGCTCGCTCAAGCTCAAGTGCACCTCGCGCTCGTCGCGCCCGGACCGCTGGCGCTGCACCAGTTGCAACTGCTCCAGACGCTTGAGCAACGGGGTCAGGGTCCCGGAATCCAGGGCCAGGCGCTCGCCCAGGGCCTTGACCGTCGGCAGGGACGGAGGCGTTGCCTGCCATTCCCACAGCACCAGCATCACCAGGTACTGCGGGTAGGTCAGGCCCAGGCGGTCGAGCATCGGCTTGTAGCCACGGACCACCGCCCGCGAGGCGGCGTACAGCTTGAAGCACAGCTGGGAATCGAGTTTCAGTGAATCCATGGACAGGTCGTTCATTTGAGCAGGGCTTCGATCTCGCGGCTCAGGTCCTGGGGTTTGGTTGCCGGAGCGAAACGCTTGACCAGCTTGCCGTCCTGGCCGATCAGGAACTTGGTGAAGTTCCACTTGATGCCTTGGGAGCCGAGCACGCCGGGTGCGCGCTTTTTCAACTGCGCGAACAGTGGATGGGCCCCGGCGCCATTGACCTCGATCTTCTTGAACAGCGGGAAACTCACACCGTAGTTGAGCTCGCAGAACTCGGAGATCGCCCCTTCGTTGCCTGGTTCCTGCTTGCCGAACTGGTTGCAGGGAAAGCCCAATACCACCAGCCCCTGATCCTTGTAGGTCTGCCACAGCTCTTCGAGCCCCTTGTATTGCGGGGTGAAGCCGCACTTGCTGGCAGTGTTGACCACCAGCACGGCCTTGCCGGCGAAGTCCGCCAGGGTCTTTTGTTCACCCTTGATGGTGGTGCAGGGAATGGTCAGCAGTGAGTCGGTCATGACGGCAACTCCATGTGTGGAAGTAAGAGGCAGCAAAATAGCGCTCAATTAAATTGTATGCAATTTAATTGAACAAAAGGCGATTCCGAAGAATCGCCAACCGGTCAGCGCGGCACCAGGTCCAGGCACACCGAGTTGATGCAGTAACGCAGGCCGGTGGGCGGCGGGCCATCCGGGAACACGTGGCCCAGGTGCGCGTCGCACTTGGCGCAGACCACTTCGGTACGGATCATGCCGTGGCTCATGTCACGGATCTCTACCATGGCGCTGTCGGCAATGGGCTCGTAGAAACTCGGCCAGCCACACCCGGAATCAAACTTGGCCTTGGAATCGAACAGCGGCTCATTGCAGCAGATGCAGTGATAGACCCCATCGGTCTTGGTGCCGTTGTACTTGCCCGAGAAGGGCCGTTCGGTGCCCTTGAGCCGGCAGACGTTGTACTGCTCCGGGTCGAGCATCGACCGCCATTCTTCCAGGGTTTTTTCCAGCTTTTCCATGGTCCTTCCTCTGCAACGGAAAAAGCCCGATCTGTGTCTTTTCCACGGATCGGGCGGCACGTATGATTGCGCCTCGTCAGACGCCAGTCTGGCAGCCGCGTTACACCCATTCAAACGGATTTTGCCGCAGCCGGTGCGGGTTACAGGCCGGTGTGACACGGCAGGATTCCCAGTACGGTAGTTCATCCTCCGCCTGGATCGTTCATTTTCGGGAACACATCGCCATGCAGGTCAGCAAATCGAACAAGCTCGCCAACGTCTGTTATGACATACGCGGCCCAGTGCTCAAGCACGCCAAACGTCTGGAAGAGGAAGGCCACCGCATCCTCAAGCTGAATATCGGCAACCCGGCGCCCTTTGGTTTCGAAGCGCCGGACGAAATCCTCCAGGACGTGATCCGCAACCTGCCCACTGCCCAGGGCTACAGCGACTCCAAGGGCCTGTTCAGTGCCCGCAAGGCGGTGATGCAGTACTACCAGCAGAAGCAGGTGGAAGGCATCGGTATCGAAGACATCTACCTGGGCAACGGTGTTTCCGAGCTGATCGTGATGGCCATGCAGGCCCTGCTCAACAACGGCGACGAAGTGCTGGTGCCGGCCCCCGACTACCCGCTGTGGACCGCCGCGGTGAGCCTGGCCGGCGGCAACCCGGTGCACTACCTGTGCGACGAGCAGGCCAACTGGTGGCCGGACCTGGCCGACATCAAGGCCAAGATCACCCCGAACACCAAGGCCCTGGTGATCATCAACCCGAACAACCCCACCGGCGCCGTCTACCCCAGGGAAGTGCTGCTGGGCATGCTGGAGCTGGCCCGCCAGCACAACCTGGTGGTGTTCTCGGACGAGATCTACGACAAGATCCTCTACGATGACGCCGTGCACATCTGCACCGCCTCGCTGGCCCCGGACCTGCTGTGCCTGACCTTCAACGGCCTGTCCAAGTCCTATCGGGTAGCCGGTTTCCGTTCCGGTTGGGTGGCCATTTCCGGTCCCAAGCAGCACGCCCAGAGCTACATCGAAGGCATCGACATGCTGGCCAACATGCGCCTGTGCGCCAACGTGCCCAGCCAGCACGCCATCCAGACCGCACTGGGCGGCTACCAGAGCATCAACGATCTGGTGCTGCCCCCGGGCCGCCTGCTGGAACAGCGCAACCGCACCTGGGAACTGCTCAACGACATTCCCGGGGTCAGTTGCGTCAAGCCCATGGGCGCGCTGTATGCCTTCCCGCGGATCGACCCGAAGATCTGCCCGATCCACAACGACGAGAAGTTCGTCCTCGACCTGCTGCTCTCGGAAAAGCTCCTGGTGGTGCAAGGCACGGCCTTCAACTGGCCATGGCCGGATCACTTCCGCGTCGTGACCCTGCCGCGGGTGGATGACCTGGAGCAGGCCATTGGTCGGATCGGCAGCTTCCTCAAGTCCTACCGCCAGTAACGGAAAAATCGCAGTGCGATCCTTCTCTGGTCGCACTGCGATTAATTCAGCAACACATCTTCACTGCCCTGCTCCACTCCCCTTCTATAAGCTTGCACTTTCCGTCCTGCCCACTGTCACACCTCTGCACCGCAGCCGGGTGGCGGCCGCCCTGGCGTTGGCTCATGGCATTGAACTACAAGCGTCTAGACCCGGCCTGTGCGACACAGTTTGAAATAGAAGCCGTATTGAATAGGCGGTTGCCGCACCTTATATACCCCGCAGTACGCTACATCTTTAGCTTGAGGAGATTTCTACAACCATGATGCGAATCCTGCTGTTTTTGGCCACTAACCTTGCGGTCGTGCTGATTGCCAGCATCACCCTGAGCCTTTTCGGCTTCAACGGGTTCATGGCGGCCAATGGGGTTGATCTGAACCTCAATCAGCTGCTGATTTTCTGTGCGGTCTTCGGTTTTGCCGGTTCGCTGTTCTCGCTGTTCATCTCCAAGTGGATGGCGAAGATGAGCACCAGCACGCAGATCATCACCCAACCGCGCACCCGCCATGAGCAATGGTTGCTGCAGACCGTCGAGCAACTGTCCCGCGAAGCGGGCATCAAGATGCCCGAAGTGGGTATTTTCCCAGCCTATGAGGCCAACGCCTTTGCCACCGGCTGGAACAAGAATGATGCGCTGGTAGCCGTCAGCCAGGGCCTTCTGGAACGTTTTTCGCCCGATGAAGTGAAAGCCGTGCTGGCCCACGAGATCGGCCACGTCGCCAACGGTGACATGGTGACCCTGGCACTGATCCAGGGTGTGGTGAACACTTTCGTGATGTTCTTCGCACGGATCATCGGCAACTTCGTCGACAAGGTGATCTTCAAGAACGAAGAAGGCCAGGGCATCGCCTACTACGTGGCGACCATCTTCGCCGAACTGGTTCTGGGTATCCTGGCCAGCGCCATCGTCATGTGGTTCTCGCGCAAACGCGAATACCGCGCCGACGAAGCCGGCGCCCGTCTGGCCGGCACCAACGCGATGATCGGCGCGCTGCAGCGCCTGCGTTCGGAACAGGGCCTGCCGGTGCACATGCCCGACACCCTGAATGCCTTCGGCATCAACGGTGGCATCAAGCAGGGCCTGGCTCGCATGTTCATGAGCCACCCTCCGCTGGAAGAGCGTATCGAAGCCCTGCGTCGTCGCGGCTGATCCACTGCAAGGCAATACCCAAAAGGGCGACGCAAGTCGCCCTTTTGCTTGGCCGCCAAAAACCTATCTCGCGCGCCCCTGCTTGCTCAGGCGATAAACCCTCTCCACCAGCCGGGTCACGCCACCCTGGAGAAACTTCCAGCTCTCGCCAAGAATGTCGCGCTCCGTTTCTACCTGCAGTTGCCAGACGCCCCCCAGACGTTGCCGGACCTCATCGTCGAGCACCGCAAATGGCGGGCCGTCCAACTGCTCCTGGGCGTAATCCATGGTGATCAGCAGCCCCTTGCTGCCATTCGGCAACAGGCCATTGAGGTGAGCGGCATAGCGCTGTCGCATGGGCGAGGGCAAGGCAATCATGGCTGCACGGTCATACAGAGCCGTGCAATCAGCGGTGTCCTCGGCGGTCAGGGCAAAGAAATCACCGCACCAGAGCTCAATGGGCCCGTGGGCGTAGACCTTGAACACCCCGTGCTGGCTGATCTGCGGCTGCAACTGGTGCTCACGAAAGAAATCCTCCACCGCCTTTTCCGCCAGTTCGATGCCCAGCACCTCGAACCCTTGGTCAGCAAGCCAGATCAGGTCCAGGCTCTTGCCGCACAAGGGCACCAGCACGCGGCTTTGCGCCGCCAGGCCCAAGGCCGGCCAGTACTGCTGCAGGTAAGGGTTGACCTCGGCCAGGTGAAAGCCGATCTGATCGCGCTCCCAGCGCTTTTGCCAAAAGTCCGCTTGCATGAGAAGTCCTTAAAATTCGATCAAAAAGCGTTAAAACTTATATTAGATTTAGATCATTGATCTGATTGAAGATGGCGCATCTTAACCTTCAGGAGCCTCTTCATGCTTCCCAGCCTGTTCATCTCCCACGGCTCTCCCATGCTGGCGCTGGAACCCGGCGCCAGCGGCCCGGCCCTGGCTCGCCTGGCAGCCGAGCTGCCACGGCCCAGGGCGATCCTGGTGGTCTCGGCCCACTGGGAAAGCTCCGATCTGCGGGTCAGTTGCAACCCGCACCCGGAAACCTGGCACGACTTTGGCGGCTTCCCCGCCGCGCTGTTTGCCGTGCAATACCCGGCCCCGGGCGATCCGGAACTGGCAGCCCAGGTAGTGGAGCTGCTCCAAGCCGAAGGTCTGCCCGCCCAACTGGACAGCCAGCGCCCCTTCGACCACGGCACCTGGGTACCGCTGTCGCTGATGTACCCGCAGGCGGACATCCCGGTGGTCCAGCTGTCGCTGCCCAGCCGCCTGGGCCCGGCCCTGCAGACCCGTATCGGCCATGCCCTCGCGGGCCTGCGGGAACAGGGCGTGTTGCTGATCGGCTCCGGCAGCATCACCCACAACCTGCGGGACCTGGACTGGCACGCTGGCCCGGAAAGCGTCGAACCCTGGGCCAAGGCCTTTCGCGACTGGATGATCGACAAGCTGGCGGCCGATGACCAGGCGGCCCTGCATGACTACCGCCAGCAGGCACCGAATGCCGTGCGCAGCCACCCCAGTGATGAACACCTGCTGCCGCTGTATTTCGCCCGGGGCGCCGGTGGCGAATTCAGCGTGGCCCACCAGGGCTTCACCCTGGGCGCCCTGGGCATGGACATCTACCGATTTGGCTGATGGCCGCCAGCTCCAAGGCAAATGACAGGCAAAAAAAATCCCCGAACCAGTCGGGGATTTTTTATGCCTGATCAATCAGCCCAGGGGCCGATCAATCTTCGCGATAGCGACGCAGCTTCAGCTGCTTGCCGGCAACGCGAGTGTCCTTGAGCTTGGTCAGCAGACGGTCCAGACCGTCCTCCGGCAGCTCGACCAGGCTGAAGCTGTCACGCACCTGGATGCGGCCGATAGCTTCACGGGCCAGGCCGCCTTCATTGAGGATCGCGCCCAGAAGGTTCTTGGCAGCGATGCCGTCACGGGCACCCAGCGCGGTACGGCAGCGTGCACGACCTTCGCCCAGAGGCATTGGCGCGCGACGCTCACGGTCACCACGATCAGGACGGTCACCGGAACGCTCAGGACGATCGCCACGTGGAGCGCTGTTGGGCACCAGTGGACGCTCTTTCTCGATCGCGGCCAGGTTCAGCGCTTGACCGTTGGTAGCCTTGCGCAGCAGGGCTGCGGCCAGGGCACGCGGGCTGCAACCGATGTCGGCGGTCAGGCGATCAAGCAGATCACCGTGGGTCGCTTCAGCATCAGCCACCAGCGGCGACAGGCTGTTGGTCAACTTCTTGATGCGGGCATCGAGAACGGCTTGGGCGTCCGGCAGGCGAACTTCGGCAACCTTCTGACCGGTTACACGCTCGATCACTTGCAGCATGCGGCGCTCACGTGGAGTCACCAGCAGCAGCGCGCGGCCTTCGCGACCGGCACGGCCGGTACGGCCGATACGGTGCACGTAGGATTCCGGGTCGTACGGCATGTCCACGTTGAATACGTGGGTGATGCGCGGTACGTCCAGACCACGGGCGGCTACGTCGGTCGCCACAACGATGTCCAGGCGGCCATCCTTGAGGGAGTCGATCACGCGCTCACGCTGGTTCTGGGCGATGTCGCCGTTCAGCGCAGCGGCTTTGTAGCCTTTGGCTTCCAGGGCACTGGCCAGGTCCAGGGTCGCTTGCTTGGTGCGCACGAACATGATCAGGGCGTCGAAATCTTCAACTTCCAGCAGGCTCAGAACGGCAGAGGTCTTCTGGTCGGCGTGAACCAGCAGGTGAGCCTGCTCGATCGCGGTGACGGTCTGGGTCTTGCTCTGGATCTTGACGTGTTTCGGGTCCTTCAGGTGACGCTCGGCGATGGCTCGGATCGACTGCGGCAGGGTGGCCGAGAACAGTACGGTCTGGCGGGTCTCCGGCATGGCCTTGAAGATCACTTCCAGGTCATCCATGAAGCCCAGCTTGAGCATCTCGTCGGCTTCGTCGAGAACCAGGTGGTTCACGGTGGCCAGGACTTTTTCGTCGCGACGCAGGTGGTCGCACAGACGGCCCGGAGTGGCGACAACGATCTGTGCGCCATTACGGATTGCTTTCAGTTGTGGGCCCATCGGCGCACCGCCGTAGACGGCCACAACAGTCACGCCCGGCATTTGCTTGGCGTAGGTTTCGAAAGCGGTTGCTACTTGCAGCGCCAACTCACGGGTTGGGGCCAGGATCAGAGCTTGCGGCTCGCGCTTGGACGGATCAATGCGGTGCAGGATAGGCAGGGCAAAGGCAGCGGTCTTACCGGTACCGGTTTGCGCCTGACCAATCATATCGTGACCGGCAAGGATGATCGGGATCGACTGCTGCTGAATAGCCGAAGGCTCTTCATAGCCGGTAGCGACTACTGCAGCGACAATATTGGGATGAAGTTCAAGAGCGGCGAAGCCGCCGATTTCCTGGGTCATGGGTCTGCCTCTAAGTGCATCCGCAAAGACCCATGCTCCAAAGCTGCGCATGCCGTGTAAGACTCAAGAGTCACCCTGGCAGCTTTGTCGGCGGGGATTTGCGAAAACGATTGGATGAATGGATCGTCAAGGATAGTCCGCGCAGCGGACAAGCAGCCGAAGCTGACTTCGGGGAATTGCATTACCTAAACGTGGCCCGGCTAAAGGCCGGCGCGCACTATACCGGAATTACTCAAAAAAGGGAGTTTTTTTTATCGGAAAAATCCGCTGAACACCCGATTGTCATGGGCTTTGCGCAGACTTCGGCGGCGCGCTATTTTGCTCAGGCCCGGCGCTGTTGGTCATCGCGCTTAAACGGTTCACCTTTGTGCACGAAACCGCCCGCGCCAACCTCCCCTCTTTCTTCCCAGGACAGCGCTCATGAATCAGCCCAGTGCCAGCCGTGTCAGCCGTGAACTACGTGGTCACCTGTTCCTTATCGGCCTGGACCGGGTGGCCAAGCGCAATGCCTTCGACCTCGAGCTGCTCAACCAGTTGAGCCTGGCCTACGGCGAGTTCGAAGCCAGCAGCGAGGCGCGAGTGGCGGTGGTGTTCGGCCACGGCGAGCACTTCACCGCAGGCCTGGACCTGGCCAATGTCGGCGCCGCCCTGGCCCAGGGCTGGCAAGCACCAGCCGGTGGCTGCGACCCCTGGGGCGTGTTCAGCGGCCCACAGGTGAACAAGCCGGTGATCGTCGCCGTACAAGGCTACTGCCTGACCATCGGCATCGAGCTGATGCTGGCCTCCGACATCAATCTCTGCGCCAGCAATACCCGCTTCGCGCAAATGGAGGTGCAACGCGGAATCTTCCCTTTCGGCGGCGCGACCCTGCGCCTGCATCAACTGGCCGGCTGGGGCAATGCCATGCGCTGGTTGCTGACCGGGGACGAATTCGATGCCCATGAAGCCCTGCGCCTGGGCCTGGTGCAGGAGGTCATGGCCAGCGAAGACCTGCTGCCCCGGGCCATCGAACTGGCCGAACGGATTGCCCGCCAGGCACCGCTGGGGGTGCAGGCGACCCTGATGTCGGCACGCCAGGCCAGGCTCGAAGGGGAAACGGCGGCCGCCCAGGGGCTGGCGCCGCTGGTGCACAAACTGATGAACAGTGAGGACGCCAAAGAGGGCGTGCGGGCGATGATCGAAAAACGGCCCGGGGTGTTCAAGGGCTGCTGAACAGGGGCCGGCAGATCGGCTTCGCCGGCCAGCCGGCGCCAGCAAGGGCTTATGTGGCCGGGCGGATCGCCTTGATCAAGGGTTGCAGGGAGTAGCCCAAGCGTGGGGCCAGGGCTTGGGCGCGGGCATTCAGGCCTGGCAGGTCCAGCTCCTGGTCGAGGTCGGACGGCACGATCAGAATCACGTTGCCCTCCTTCACCGGCAACTCCCAGTAATGGCGGTGATAGAGCCCGCGCAACAGGGCGGCGCCCAAGGGCTTGCCATCATCGGTGGCCCACTGGTTGATCACCAGCCAGCCGCCGGGGTTGAGGCGCTTCTGGCAGTTCTCCAGAAACCCCCAGGCCAGATGCCCGACGCCGGGGCCGACGTCGGTGTACAGGTCGACGAAGATCAGGTCGGCGGATTCAGCACTGTCCAGCAGCTCCAGGGCATCGCCGACTCTTATATATAGACGCGGATCGTCGTCCAGCCCCAGGTACTCGATAGCCAGGCGCGGCACGTCCGGTCGCAGTTCGATGGCTTCCACATCTTCCAGGGGCAGGAACTTCAGGCAAGCCTGGGTCAGGGTGCCGGCGCCCAGCCCGAGAAACAACGCGCTCTCCGGCGCCTCATGGCACAGGGCACCGATCAGCATGGCCCGGGTGTAGTCGTACTCCAGCCAACTGGGGTCCGCCGTGAACACACAGCTTTGCTCGATGGCATCGCCAAATTCGAGAAAACGATAGTCCGCCACTTCCAGGACCCGGATCATGCCGAATTCGTCATGCACTTCGGCGAGCAGGCGCTCGACGCGCTCCTCAGTCATTTCATCTCCTAGCCGCGCGGGCACAGAACCTTGCCGGCGCGATAAACCAACCGCTCGGCAGCGAGCGGGAAAGGCGCGATTGTCGGCCAAGCGAGAGGAGCAGGTCACGCACTAATTTGCTGCTAACATGCCCCTCCCACCGTTAAAGCACTCGAGTCCGCGATGAGCCAACCCTGGAGCCCCGACAGCTGGCGCGCCCTGCCGATCCAGCAACAACCCCACTACCCCGATGCCGCGCACCTGCTGCAGGTCGAGCAAAGCCTGGCCAGTTATCCACCGCTGGTGTTTGCCGGTGAAGCCCGGGAGTTGCGTCGCCAGTTTGCCGAAGTCACCCAGGGCCGGGCATTCCTGTTGCAGGGTGGCGATTGTGCCGAGAGCTTCGCCGAATTCTCCGCGGCGAAGATTCGCGACACCTTCAAGGTGCTGCTGCAGATGGCCATCGTCATGACCTTTGCCGCCGGCTGCCCGGTGGTCAAGGTCGGGCGCATGGCCGGCCAGTTCGCCAAGCCGCGCTCGGCCAACGACGAAACCATCAATGGCGTGACCTTGCCGGCCTATCGCGGCGACATCGTCAATGGCATCGGTTTCGATGAAAAAAGCCGGGTGCCGGACCCCGACCGCCTGCTGCAGTCCTACCACCAGGCCACCGCCACCCTCAACCTGCTGCGAGCCTTCGCCCAGGGCGGTTTCGCCGACCTGCACCAGGTGCACAAGTGGAACCTGGATTTCATCGCCAACTCGGCCCTGGCCGAGAAGTACAGCCAACTGGCAGACCGCATCGACGAAACCCTGGCCTTCATGCGTGCCTGCGGCCTGGACAGCGCGCCGCAACTGCGCGAAACCAGCTTCTTCACCGCCCACGAAGCGTTGCTGCTCAACTATGAAGAAGCCTTCGTGCGCCGCGACAGCCTGACCAACGACTACTACGACTGCTCGGCGCACATGCTGTGGATCGGCGATCGCACCCGACAACTGGACGGCGCCCACGTGGAGTTCCTGCGCGGGGTGAACAACCCGATCGGGGTCAAGGTCGGCCCGAGCATGAACACCGACGAACTGATCCGCCTGATCGATATCCTCAACCCGGAAAACGATCCCGGCCGCCTCAACCTGATCGTGCGCATGGGCGCCAACAAGGTCGGCGATCACCTGCCACAGCTGATTCGCGCGGTGGAAAGCGAAGGCAAGCAGGTGCTGTGGAGCTCGGACCCGATGCACGGCAACACCATCAAGGCCAGCAGCGGCTACAAGACCCGGGATTTCGCGCAGATCCTCACCGAGGTCAAGCAGTTCTTCCAGGTCCACCAGGCCGAAGGCAGCTATGCCGGTGGCATCCATATCGAGATGACCGGGCAGAACGTCACCGAATGCATCGGCGGTGCCCGGCCGATTACCGAGGATGGTTTGTCGGACCGTTACCACACCCATTGCGACCCGCGGATGAATGCCGACCAGTCTCTGGAACTGGCCTTCCTGATTGCCGAGACCTTGAAGCAGGTCAAGCGCTAAGAGCGCTTTCGCCGGCTAGCCCGCTCCTGCAAGGGCTGTGTAGGAGCGGGCTGGCCCGCGAAGCTCTTCACCCCAGCACCTCACGCAGGCGTCGCGCGCCATCACGCTGGCAATTGAGCTGAATCTGTTCCAACCCCAGCCAGTCGGCCATCTTTCGCAATTGCAGGGCCAATGCCCGGACACCCTCGTCGTCCAGACCGAATGGCTCCTCATGCACCGCGTGCACCGCCAGACGCCCCTGGGCCCGCTCCGCCCGCAGGTCGACCCGGGCGGCAATCCGCTCGTTGTGCAGGAACGGCAGCACGTAATAGCCATAGACCCGCTTGTGCTCAGGCGTGTAGATCTCCAGGCGGTAGCGGAAATCGAACAGCCGCTCGGTACGGCTACGCTCCCAGATCAGGGAATCGAAAGGTGACAACAGCGCGCTGGCTTCGACCTTGCGCGGCACCCGCGCCTCGGGCAGGCAATAGGCACTTTGCTTCCAGCCCTGGACCTCACAGCCCAGCAGTTCGCCGGACTCGCACAACTCGGCAAGCCGCGCGCGACTATCGCCGGGATCGAGGCGAAAGTAGTCCCGCAGGTCCTTTTCCGTGGCTACCCCCAGTGCCCCGGCCGCCTGCAGCAGCAACCGGCGCTGGGCCTGGGCTTCCTCCAACGGCATCTGCTGGAGGATCGCCGCCGGGATCACCCGTTCCGGCAAGTCATACAGACGCTCGAAACCGCGGCGGCCGGACACCGTCACCTCACCGGCAGCGAACAGCCATTCCAGGGCATGCTTTTCATCGCTCCAGTCCCACCAGGGGCCGGCCCGTTCTTCGCGGGTAGAGAGGCTGCCGGCCCCCAGCGCGCCCTGCTGCTCCACGGCTGCCAGCACCCGGCGCAGAGTGGCCTGGCGTTCCTGGCCGAAACGCGCCAGTTGCGAGTAGATACCCTGCCCCTGGCGTGCGCGCTGCATGCGCCAGCGCATCAAGGGGTACATGGACATCGGCAGCAGCGAGGCCTCATGCCCCCAGTACTCGAACAAGGTGCGCTGGCGCCCCTGGCTCCAGGCGGCCTGATCGAGCAGCTGCTGTGGATAACTGCCAAGACGGGAAAACAGCGGCAAGTAATGGGCGCGCACCAGGGCGTTGACCGAATCGATCTGCAACAGGCCCAGGCGCTCGATCTGCTGATTGAGTCGGGAGGCCTTGATCGATGCCGGCGGCTGGCGCCCGCCGAAGCCTTGGGCAGCCAGCGCCAGCCGGCGGGCCTGCTTGAGCGAGAAAGAAGGTAGTGCGGGCATGAGCGTCTCCTGGTCTGCCCGCACGCTAGCGCACCCTGGACCGGCTTGTGTAGTGGCCACCGGGTTATTTGTGCATCGGGTCGTCCCAGAACGGGCGGACCGCTTCATGCTCCACATCCGCCCGGCTCAACCCCAGGTCATGCAGGGCCGAATCGCTCAGGCCGGCAAGCATCCGGCGCTCCTGCGCCAACTCGTGCCAGCGGACCACCTGGTGCCATAGTGCACGTAACGACAACGCCTGAATTGGCAGTTTGTGAACCAGCAGATAACCCTTTTGCGCTTTCATGATCCTGTCCTCCAGTGGGGATGAGCACAGTCTCTTCCCCGAACAAGGATCAATCCAACGAATGTTTATTATGCAATACATCTCAGGGTTTGATGCTTTGGTTCCCCGCCGGTGTTTCCAGGGACCGCTTTCAGATCCGGTAATCCCCCGGCCAGCCGCCCAGTGGGTCGCGACCGAAACCATCGAGGCTGGCCGCCGCCGACTCTTCACAGGCCAGCAGGCTGTAGCCGCCAAGATCATCGGGCAACGGCAGAGCCGAAGGGGGAGTCAGGACAATGGACGGGTGCAGTTGCCCGAGCAACTCTTGCACCGTGCTGCTGACCGCGGGCCGGGCGCCGTTGATGGCCAGCACCGCCGCCTGCGGGGTCAGGGCTTCGGCAAGGACGGTGTAGCCATGGTTGCTGCAACTGACCGGCAACCGGTGTTCCTGGCGCTGTTCCTCGATGACGCGGGCCGGCTGCTCCTCCACCGACAGGACCACCCCGCAACAGCCGGTTGCAGCAATGATCCGCGCGTCCGGGTAGTGGTTTCGCAGGCTGGTGTAGGTGGACTGCTTGCCGGTGAGCACGATCAGGCCATCGCGCCCATGAAACTGCCGCACCAGCTCTGCCGAGGATTCCTCACTGACCCGCAGCCAATCCTTTACGCCAAGCACGGCCGCCAACTCGCCAATCACTGCACTGGCCTCCTGATAACGGTCGTGACGCACCGACACCGTGGTGGGTATGCCCATCAAGGCAAAGGGCGCGGCGCGGCGGATTGCATGCAGACAAAAGCCGTAATAGGGCAGCAGGCACAGGACTTCCTGGCCATAGCCCTGGCCCGCCCCCTGGTCATCCAGGCTCTCCCTGGCGCGAATCAGCCCCCAGCGAAACAGCGACAGGAGCTCGCCATGCAACACATCGCGCCACTTTTCCAGAGCCATCCTGGGTTCCGGCAAGCGCCTGGCCAGGGCCTCGAAGTCATCACGCTCGAATAACAATTCCTGCAACTGCGCCAGGGGCTCCAGGTTCTGGAAATAGGGCTGGTTCATGTTGCGCTCCAGGCCTGGCGCTGCAGCACCGCGTCCTTGCCGGTGCAATAGTGCTGGCGGATGCCATCCAGAAAGCTCCAGGCCAGTGACGGCAGCATGGCCGCACGCGCCACCGAGTCACCGCCCACGTCGCCCCGCGCCAGCAGGTACTCGATGTTGAGCGACGGCCGCTGATCGTGGCCCAGCTCGTCATCCAGTTCGTCATGGGCTGCCATGGCCCCCAGCAACGCTGCACAGCGCGGGTTGTTGGCGGACACCTGCGAGTAGAAACGCAGGTGACGATCATCGCCACGGCATTCGCTCAGGCTTTTTTGCAGGTAGGTCGAACCGATCAGGTAGCCCTTCCAGTCATGCCGTGCCAGGTCGCTGAGATAACCGACAAAGGCAGTGGTGGTCGGCAAGGGTCGCATCGCTTCCGGGCGCCGGACTCCCAGTTCGCGCAGCCTGGGCTTGAGGATGTCGCAGTGGGTCAGCTCATCCTGCAGGTGCTGCAACAGGTTCTCGCGGATCCGCGCATCCGCACAGGCGGCAATGGCCGGGCTGACATGTCGGGTCGCCGAGGCCAGGTAATGATAGTTCTCCAGCATGTAGCCGATGATCAGCTCATCCGCGCAGCCCTCGGTCATCTGTTGCCACAGGCCGTGGCCGTCCACCGATACCAGCCAGTCGGTGGTCATCTGTTCGATGGCCGCCACACTCTCGGCGCTGGAGCTCTGCCCATTGAGCAACTGCTCATGCACCTGGGTGATCAGTGCGCCAAAAGGCGCCGGGCTCATGACCAGTTGCGTCATTCGCGGCCCCAGGGCATAGCAGGACGCAACGACGGTATCGGCAGGGTTGTCATCGCCGGAACGCTCACCGTTGACCAGGCTCATCACACTGGACGGCCAGACCGGCAGGCCCTGGAAAATTTCCACGTCCAGGGGCGAATCAGCGGCGTGCAACAGTTGGTCCAGCCCCTCCTCGGCCACCAGTTGGGCCGCGGTGACAATGGAGCTGGCACATCCCTGCTCCAGCGCAGTCAGCCAGCGGTAGATCATTTCGCTGAGGCTGCAGACTGCATTGAGCACCGTGGCCACCACCGGCGCGGGATAGCAGTCCTGGGTGCGCACGGCCTTCTTCCAGTTATCCGAATGCCCATACTGGATGTCGGTGGAAAAATGCCCCAGCACCTTGTCTGTCGCCTTGCGGCTCAACAGGTTGTGGCCCACCAGCAACTCATGCCAACCCAGCACCGCCTCCTGCTCCACCGAGGAGTGCTCCATGAAACCGGAGCAGGCCGCCGACACCAGCTCGCCCATGGCCGCGATCTGCCGGGACAGGTGAATCCACTCCAGGGTTGCGGGCAAAGGCCGGGCCAGCCTGACCATGTCGCCGGAACAGCCGATCAGCTCCAGGGCCTCATTGAAGAACTGCGCATGATCCCACTCCTCCAGCGCATGCCTGGACAGCATCAGGGAGATCGGCGACAACCCTATGCCCGGGCTGACCGAGGGGCACATCCTCGAGGCCGCGGCAGCCAGGTAGTGCCGGGTTTCCAGGATATAAGCGTAGAGCGCAGCTTGATCACCCTCTCTTATCTTTCGCCAGATGGGGTGACCATAAACAAACTCTTCTGCAGCGGTATATTGCTCGTTCAGCAGAAAAATAACTTCTTCCGCATTGAACTGGGCGCCCAGCGCCGACAAGTTGAGACTCTGGGCAATGCGTTCGACAATAAAAGCATTATCACTAAGTGTAGAGATAGGCGCTTCCAGACTTCCCAGCAGCAGTACCGAGTGACTGCCGATAGTGCTGCGCGCTAAAAATGGAGGGCTACGCAACGGTTCAGATATATCGATATGAGTAGTTCGAGTAGTGAGGTCCATTTCTGATCCTGCCCTCCAAAGCGTTAGCGTCATTTACTCGACGATGGCTGCCCTAAGTTGCTTCGCCGCCTTCTCCGTACGTTCCACCAGGCCCACCAGCGCCTTGAGGTCTTCCGGCGCCAGCTTGCCGGCTTTGAGCTTGGTCTTGAGCTGTGTCAGCTCGGCAGTGGTTGGCTCAGTGTGTTCCGCTTTCACGTTCATGAAAGGACCCTCCAAAGTTGGTCGCAATCCCAGTACAGACCATCTGTACATGGCAAGCGCAACACTAGTAGCGGATGTTTCTTTAGGCAAACCCAAACAACGACAAAGTTGACCATTAATCGGCCCAGGGCATATTCATTGATTTTTATCGCGCAGCGAAATTAGCAAACGACAACTTATAGCCAACACTCCAGACCTTTTTTGAAAACTTATAGCCAGCACCGATAAGGCTTATCGCCAATAACACAGCACAACTAAAGCCAAAGACAAAACCAATAAAAGCCACGAGCATTAATTGCTGGATCGAACATCATTTATCCGCAGTACTACTTGAACTGAAGGAGCACTATCGACACTCTGTTATCCAGCTATCCCTATTGCGATTGCCCAGCGCTACTGATCAGGAGGAAGCGTCATGAGAGACATGTTGAGCGTGGACTGGTCGCGTATCCCGGCCCCCCAGGACGATGGCGCAGCCCGTCACTTGCAAGGCCTGCACTTGCCCGGGCTGCGGTTGCCCTCCACCTCGGGCGAAGGGGTCGACCTGTCGACGTTGCCCGGCATAACGGTGCTCTATGTCTACCCGCGCATGGGACGACCGGATTTGCCGCTGCTGGAGGGCTGGGACATGACCCCCGGCGCCCGCGGCTGTACCCCGCAGTCCTGCGGCTTTCGCGACCTGGCCGAGGAACTCGCGGCCGCCGGGGCGGCGAACCTGTTCGGCCTCTCGAGCCAGGACAGCGACTATCAACGTGAAGCCGTCGAGCGGCTGCACCTGCCCTTTGCCCTGCTCTCCGATGCACAGGGGCAATTGACCGAAGCCCTGGGGCTGCCGATGTTCGAATTGAACGCCACCCGCTTCCTGAAACGCCTGACTCTGATTCTCAAGGCCGGGCAGATCGAAAAGGTGTTCTACCCGGTGTTTCCACCGGACCAGAACGCCCGGCAGGTGCTGGCCTGGCTGCAAGCGCAACGCCAGGGATGACGCCGTGGCCTTTCGAGGAATAAGATCAGGCCCAGGAATGCTTCCTGCCCCATGCATCTCAGGATTTGATCAATGTCCCAGTTCCCCAGCATCGACACCGAAGTGCTGCGCACCTTCGTCGCCATCGCCGATGAAGGCGGTTTTACCCGGGCTGGAGAACGGGTCAACCGCACCCAATCGGCGGTGAGCATGCAGATGAAGCGCCTGGAAGAGGACGTGCTGCAACGCCAGCTGTTCCAGCGCGACGGACGCCAGGTCAAGCTGACCGCCGAGGGCCAGGTACTGCTGGGCTATGCCCGGCGCATCCTTAAACTGCATAGCGAAGTGTTCAATACCCTGCGCGAACCGCACATGGTGGGGCTGGTGCGCATCGGCACGCCGGATGACTATGTGATGCGTTTTCTACCGGGGATTCTGTCGCGCTTCGCCCAGAGCTACCCGCTGATCCAGATCGAAGTGCATTGCGAATCGTCCAAGCAACTGCTGCAACGCCAGGACCTGGACCTGACCATCGTCACCCGAGAGCCGGGCAACGAGATCGGCCAACTCCTGCGCAAGGAGCGCTTCGTCTGGGCCGTGGCCCAGTGCTTCACGCCCCATGAACAGACGCCACTGCCGCTGGCGATGTTCAACAGCGACTGCTTTTGCCGGCTGTGGGCCTGCAACGCCCTGGATGCCATCGGCCTCGACTATCGCATTGCCTACAACAGCTCCAGCCTGTCGGCAATCATGGCGGTGGTCAGCGCCGGGCTGGCGATCACCGCGCAGCTGGAAAGCCTGATCACGCCGGACCTGCGCATCCTCGGCGAGAACGAAGGGCTGCCGGAGCTGCCCGAGGCCAGCATCATGCTGCTGCGCAACCTCAACCAGCCCTCGCCCATCACCGAATGCCTGGCCGAACACATCGTCGAAGGCTTCAAACTTTAAACGCCAGCATCACCGCACACACCACCAGGAAGCCGCAGAACAGGCCGCGCAACAGCCGCTCGGGCAAGGCGTGGGCGACCTTCACCCCCCAACTGATGCTCAGCAAGCCACCGGCTGCCAGCGGCAGACCGATCGCCCAGTCCACCTGATGGTGAAAGCCATAGGTCACCAGGGTGACCCCGGTGCTGGGTAGCGCCAGCGCCAGGGACAAACCCTGTGCTACCACCTGGGTGGTGCCGAAGACACTGGTCAGTACCGGCGTGGCAACCACTGCGCCCCCCACCCCGAACAGCCCGCCCATGGCCCCGGAAGCGGCGCCCAATACCCCGAGCCAAGGCCAGGGGTAACGCATCTCGCTGCTGGCCGGGGCACTGGCCATGAACATGCGCAGCAGGTTGTAGGCCGACAGCACCAGAAGAAAGGCGACAAAGCCGATGCGCATCTTCTGGGCATCGATGCCCACCGCCCAGATCGAGCCCAGCCAGGCGAAACTGAACCCCATCAGGGCCAGGGGCAAGGCGTGGCGCGCCTCTATGCGGTTGCGCTGGTGATAGCGCCACAGCGCGAGTAGCACATTGGGTACAACCATGACCAGCGCCGTGCCCTGGGCAATCTGCTGGTCCAGGCCAAACAGCACGCCGAGCACCGGAATCGCGATCAAGCCACCGCCAATACCGAACAGCCCGCCCACCGTACCCAACGCCGCGCCCAACAACAGATACATCATCAACTCGATCACAACCGCTCTCCTCACCTGAGAGCTGCATGCTACGCAGTCGGCCCTGGCACGGAAACGCATAGCAACGCACAATGGCTTTGCCGTTTTCGCATAAGCGAGCTGATCATGAATCCCAATACACTGACCGAACAACTGGGGCTGTTTCTTGATGTGCTGGAGGCGGGCAGCTTTTCCGCCGCGGCACGCCGCCATCCGCTGACGCCCTCCGCCGTGGCCCGGCGCATCGACAGCCTGGAAAACGCCGTGGGCACCACTCTGTTCATGCGTACCACCCACGCCGTGGTCGCCACCGCCGCCGGCCAGGCCTTTGCCGAACGGGCCCGGCGTATCGTTGCCGAGCTGCAACTGGCTCGGGCCGAGGCAGTTTCCCTGAGCCATGCCCCGGAGGGCCTGATCCGCATCGACGCCCCCGCTGCCTTCGGGCGCCGCCACCTGGCGCCGGCCATTGCCGATTTCCTGGTGCTCTACCCCGGGCTGGATGTGCAGTTGCACCTGATCGACAGCTTTGTGGACATGCAGGGCTCCCACCTGGGCAAGGTCGACCTGGTGCTGCGCGCCGGCCAGCGCGTGGACACGCGGATGGTCGCCACCTCCCTGGCCAGCATCGTGCGTATCGCCTGTGCCAGCCCCTCCTACCTGAAAAGCCGCGGCACCCCCAGCCACCCCGCCGAACTCAGCCAGCACGACGGCCTCGACTGGGATGGCCTGGCGCCGCTGTTCGCCTGGCGCTTCGAGCTTGACGGCCAGGTGCAGAGCCATCGTCCGCAGCGTATACGCCTTGGTGCCAACAACGCTGAAGCCCTGCTTTCCGGGGCCTTGGCCGGGCTGGGCATTGCCCACCTGCCCACCTGGCTGGTGAGTGAATACCTGCTGCGCGGCGAACTGGTGCCGCTATTCTGCGAAGGCGGCCTGCCCAAGCCGGAAACCGCCGGCATCTACGCCTTGCGCATGGAACAGCACCCCAATGCCCGTAGCCGCCTACTGCTGGAGTACCTGAAAAGCCGCTTCAGCCCGGTTCCGCCCTGGGACCTGGCATTGCAAAGCGCGATGGGCTGAGACCTGAGGAAAATTATCTGGCGCATTAAAGACTCGCCCGCTAGATTCATGACCATTAATGATCAAGGCCGCCACCATGACCACCGAACGCTCCCCCCTGGACTCCTGCGATCAACTCCTGCTGGACAACCAGGTGTGCTTTGCCCTGCACTCCACCTCGCTGATGCTGACCAAGGTCTACAAGCCTCTGCTGCAGAAGCTGGGGCTGACCTACCCGCAGTACCTGGCGATGCTGGTGCTCTGGGAACGGGACGGGCTGACGGTCGGCGAGATCAGCCAGCGCCTGCTGACAGACCCCGGCTCCCTGACTCCGCTGCTCAAGCGCCTGGAGGCCGAAGGTCTGCTCAGCCGCACCCGCAGTCGGGAAGATGAGCGGGTGGTGATTGTCCAACTGACGGAACAGGGCCGGGTGCTGCGCGAGCAAGCCCGGGACATTCCCCAGTGCATCCTCGGGGCCAGCGGCCGGAGCGTGGAGCAATTGCGTCAGTTGCAGGAAGATTTGCAGGTGTTGCGCGGGCATCTGCAGGACAGTCTTTGACGCTTTGCTGGCAAGCCAGCCCCCCTACGGCTGGGGCTAGCTTCTCAACCGAAAAAAATATCTTTTTCAGAATCAATGAGTTGCCCATGACTCAAGGTTAATGGAGGGGTTTTCAGCAAAATTTATATTGCGCGCTAAATATTAGCGAGATACATTTATTTCGCAATTACTTAGCGCGCAAATAATTAGCGCGAAAATCACCTACCACGAGGCTTCCACCATGCAAACTCTCTACACCGCCGTTGCAACCGCCACCGGTGGCCGTGATGGCCGCGCTGTTTCCAATGACCAGATCCTCGACGTCAAACTGGCCACCCCCAAGGAACTCGGTGGTGCCGGTGGCCAGGCGACCAACCCTGAACAGCTGTTCGCAGCCGGTTACTCGGCCTGCTTTATCGGTGCCCTGAAGTTCGTCGCCAGCCAGAGCAAGCGCAAGATCCCGGACGACGCTTCGATCACTGCCCATGTCGGCATCGGCCAGATCCCCGGCGGCTTCGGCCTGGATATCGACCTGCATGTGAGCCTGCCCGGCCTGGCCCAGGACGAAGCGCAAAGCCTGGTGGATGCCGCGCATCAGGTCTGCCCCTACTCCAATGCCACCCGTGGCAATGTGGATGTGCGCCTGCACGTTTCGGTCTGAAACGGCAAATTCCAGGCATAAAAAAGCCCGACTCAAGGTCGGGCTTTTTCGTCTACAGGGGCGAGCCAGGTTTAAACCTTGGCGCGGCCTTTGTAGGAACCGCCTTCGCGGGTATCGATCTCGATCATGTCGCCGATTTCGATGAAGTCCGCAACGCTCAGCTCGGTACCGTTTTTCAGTTTGGCAGGCTTCATCACCTTGCCCGAAGTGTCGCCGCGCGCGGAACCTTCGGTGTAGTCAACCTGGCGCACGATGGTGGTCGGCAGGTCAACGGAAACCAGACGGTCTTCGAAGAACACGGCTTCGCAAACGTCGGTCATGCCTTCTTCGATGAACGGCAGAACCGCTTCGATGTCTTCGGCGTTCAGCTCGTACATGGTGTAGTCAGTGGTGTCCATGAACGTGTAGGTGTCGCCGCTGATGAACGACAGGGTCGCTTCTTTGCGATCCAGGATCACGTCGTCCAGTTTGTCGTCCGCACCGTAAACGGTTTCGGTCTTGTAACCGGTCAGCAGGTTCTTCAGCTTGGTCTTCATGATCGCGCTGTTACGACCGGACTTGGTGAATTCAGCTTTCTGAACCAGCCAAGGATCGTTGTCGATACGGATCACGGTACCGGGTTTGAGTTCTTTACCAGTTTTCATTGCGAATATCCGAATTTGGATGGGATTTACAAAAATCTAGGCCGCGTATCATATCCAATTTAGGTAAAACTGCACCAGCGCCGCAGCAAGATCGGGCTGGGAGCCTTGTTCCAGACACCATTGCTCGGCGTGCGCGGCGACTTCCGGCCAGTATTGCAGCAGGTTTTTCCAGGGTTCGGCCATCGATGCTTCGCTGTTCCAGGCCTGCCACAGGGCCAGCACTGCAGCCTTGGCCCCCGGGGAAAGGGTGCGGGTATAGAGGCCGAGAAAAGCTTCGAGCTTGTCCAGGTGGATGTCTTCATCCTGGCGATAGATGTGCCAGAGCATCGGACGCCCGGCCCATTGCGCCCGAACGAAGGAGTCCTCCCCGCGCACCGCGTTGAAGTCGCAGCACCAGAGCAGCCGGTCGTAATCCTCCTGGCGCACGAAGGGCAACACCTGAACGGTCAGCGACTGGCGTACCTGGGGACAGCCCGGCGCCAGCGGTTCCTCTCCCAGCCAGCGCTGCACATCGGCCAGCACGCGGCCCTCGGGCACCAGCAGATGAGTCGGCTGCCCGTCGTCGGCCAGGGCCTGCAACCAACTGGCAACCCCGGCATTTTCGTAGGCGAACAGCGAGATCAAGCGACTGCCGGCAACAGGCGATACGCCCAGGGATTTCAGGAAATCCAGCCGGGCCTGGGGCCTGCCCTGGAAATCCCGGCGCTGCTCGAGCAGCCCGGCCTCGCGCAGCAAGCCGCCGGTATCGGCCTGGAATCCGGGAAAGAAGAAGTACTTCTGCACCCCGCGAAACTTCACGGAAGGCAGGCCATGGCACCCGCCGACCCAGTCCTCGGCGCTCAGGTAGTCCAGGTTCAGCCACAGTGGCGCACGCGCACGGTCGGCCATGGCGTCCATGTAGGCGTGGGGCAACTGGCAGGCGAAAGCCGCGATCACCACATCGGCCGCCGCCTCGTCCGGCCACTGGGCGGGCCAGTGCCGCACCTGGACGCCATCCTGAATCTGGCTGGCCTTTTGGCTATCGATCTGCGGGCAGATCTTTTCGAAAGCGCGCAAATCATCGACCCACAGCTGCACCGCACATTGATGCTCGGCCACCAGTTGCCGGGCCAGGCGCCAGGTCACGCCGATGTCGCCGTAGTTGTCGACCACGCTGCAGAAAATATCCCAGGAGGCTTTCATTCCACTCCCCGATTGGCAAAGGCGCCGATTGTCCGCATAAATGCTCCTGCGCAGAAGAGCCAACCGCGATTATCTTCGTGCGACAATCGGCCCTTGCCCAACACCGCCCGCCAGGAGGCAGCCATGTCCCATCGTCCCACCGCACGTCGCTCCTTGCGCATCAGTTTCAACTTCCTGGCGCTCACCGCCAGCATTGCCCTGGGCCTGTGGCTGGGTTTCCTGGCGATCGCCCTGACCTGCTGGCTGGCCTCGCACTACCTTTTCAGCCAGCAATTGGCTCCGGTCGCACAAGCGGTGCAGCAGTTGGCAAAACCACCGGTGGCCGCGCCACCTGAGCCACAAAACCGAATGTTCGAGCAGTACCAGGAAAACCTGCGCAAGAACGAGGAACTGCAATCCCTGGACAACGCCCGCAGCAACCTGCGCAACCTGTCCAACCCCAAATGCCAGTTCTGGTTGCAGCAGGACCAGACCGCGCCGAGCGAAAAAAGCCGGGCCAACGTCCTGCAATTCTGTAATTGACCATGAATAAACAGTCCGTCTGCCAACTGATTCTGCAACAGCTCCGGGACGACCTGGAGGTCGCGGTGCGAGCGGCACAAACCGCTTACGAAACCGCCACCCACGAAGAAAATATCGCCGAGAACAAGTACGACACCCTGGGGCTGGAAGCTTCCTACCTGGCCGCCGGCCAGGCTCGACGGGTCGAGGAAATCCGCCAGGCCCTGGGCCTCTGGCAGAACCTGAGCCTGCGCCCTCATGACCCGCAGAAGGGGATTCAGATCGGTGCGCTGTTGGGGCTGGAAGATGAAAACGGCCACGAACAGTGGCTGTTTCTCGGCCCGGATGGCGCGGGCCTGAAGGTCTACGTGGTGGGGCAACTAGTGACCGTCATCACCCCCCGCTCGCCCCTGGGCAACAGCCTGCTGGGCAAGTTCGAGGACGATGAGGTGGAGATCGTGGTGGCGGGCGCCCGGCAACAGTTCACTGTCACCGAGGTCCGCTAGGCAGGCTGGGGATCAGTGGACCGGCAATTCGACGCCGTCGAACAGCTCTTCCAGTTCCTGCTTGTTATGGCAGGCAATGGCCTTGGCCATGACTTCGCGGGTCAGGTGCGGGGCGAACTTCTCGATGAAATCGCACATGAAGCCACGCAGGAAAGTGCCGCGACGGAAACCGATCTTGGTGATGCTCGATTCGAACAGTTCACTGGCATCCAGCACCACCAGGTCGCTGTCGAGCTTGGTGTCGACCGCCATCTTGGCCACGATGCCCACGCCCAGGCCCAGGCGCACATAGGTCTTGATCACGTCGGCGTCGGCAGCGGTGAATACCACCTTGGGCGTCAGGCCGCGATGGCTGAAGGCTTCGTCCAACTTGGAACGACCGGTAAAACCGAACACGTAAGTGACGATCGGGTACTCGGCCAGGGTTTCCAAGGTCAACTTCGGCAGCTTGGTCAGCGGGTGGCCCTGAGGCACTACCACGCAGCGGTTCCAGCGATAGCACGGCATCATCACCAGGTCACCGAACAACTCCAGGGCCTCGGTAGCGATGGCGAAATCCACAGTGCCGTCAGCGGCCATTTCGGCAATCTGCATCGGCGAACCCTGATGCATGTGCAAGGCCACATCCGGGTACTGCTTGATAAAGCTGCTGATCACCGGTGGCAAGGCGTAGCGCGCCTGGGTGTGAGTAGTGGCGATGGACAGGGTGCCCTTCTTCTCGTTGGAGAACTCCTGGGCGATCTGCTTGATGCTTTCGACCTTGCGCAGGATCTCGCCGGCGGTGGTGATGATGCGCTCGCCGGCCGGGGTCACGCGGGTCAGATGCTTGCCACTGCGGGCAAAGACCTCGACCCCGAGTTCGTCCTCGAGCAGACGGATCTGCTTGCTGATACCCGGTTGCGATGTGTAAAGGCTTTGCGCGGTAGCGGAGACGTTGAGGTCGTGGTGCGCCACTTCCCAGATGTAGCGCAATTGTTGAAGCTTCATATCAATCCCTCAAAGCAGGTAGACGCCACGGGTATCAGCGACGGTATATAACTATATTAATGGTCAGGAGAATAAATCTAGAACTTTTATTCAGAATTTTCCATTCCATCCTCAGGTATCGCCCTGACGTCGACGCTGCACCAGAGGCACCAGGTAAACCGGGACTTTGGCCAGTTGCAGAACTCGCGTTGCGGTACGCCCCAAAGGCGTTTGCGCCCCCACCCCATGGCTGTGACTTCCTACGATCAGCAAATCCACAGAGAGTTTCCCCGCCTGCTCCAGAATCACCTGGGACGGGTCCCCCTGAAGCACCCGCACCGACTGGATCAAGGTCAGGTCCTGCATCCCCTCCCCCAGCTCCTCGCGAAAACTGTCCAGCACCCGTTGCTCTATATTGGCCATCACTGTATTCAGGCCCTGGCGGTGAAACTCATTCAACGACTGCTCATCCAGGTAGCTCTGCAACACTGATTCGGCGAACAGGCCCATGGGCTCCACGGCGTGCACTACATGTAAGTCGGCATTGAACGTTCGAGCCAGCTCCAGGGCATGTTGCATCACAAAGGGCGCATACAGACCGAGGTCAGTGGCATACAGCATCGAACGAATCATATGACCTCCTCAACTGCCAAGATGGCGGAGATTGATTCAGCTTAGCAGTGCCTGGAACTGTGGGAGGTCCGAGGAAAAACCACGGATTTTAGGATTCAAGCCTTGGTTTCGTTGCTCACGCCGTGCGGCACGTGACCGGTGGCGACCACTTCGCGAGCCAGCTCGCAGTGACCGGCCTGGTCGTCGAAGAACACGTCGGCTGCAAAGGCTTCGAGGAAGGCGGCTTTTTCCAGCCCGCCAAGGAACAGCGATTCGTCCAGGCGGATGTTCCACTCGCGCAAGGTGCGGATTACCCGCTCATGGGCCGGCGCGGAACGGGCTGTCACCAAGGCGGTACGGATCGGACTGGCCTCATCGAAAAACTCTCCCTGCAGCAGGTTGAGTGCCGCCAGAAAACCCTTGAACGGCCCGCCCGGCAACGGCTCTCGTGCCGACTGCCGCTCACTGGCCTGGAATGCCTCCAGGCCGCCGGACTGGTAGATACGCTCCGAGTCATCGGAAAACAGCACCGCATCACCGTCGAACGCGATGCGCAGTTCGCCATTTTCAGCGCGCCGGGTGCCGCCGGACAGAATGGTTGCCGCAGCAAAGCCGGCCTCTAGTGCACTGCGCACATCATCGGCATGGGTGGAGAGAAACAGGTCGCTGCCAAAGGCCGCCAGATAGGGATAAGGGCTGCGCCCGCCGACGAAGGCTGCTCGGGAAATGCCCAGGCCGTAGTGCTCGATCGAGTTGAACACACGCAACCCGGTGTCGGCACTGTTGCGCGAGACCAGCACCACCTCGACCCGGGCTCGGCCCAGGCTGGCATTGAGGCTGAGGAGTTTCTTGACCAGAGGGAAGGCATCACCGGGCTCGAGGACTTCCTCTTCATGTTCGATCTGGTACTGCCGATAGGCCTCGACCCCCTGGGCCAGATAGACCTTGTGGCTGTCGCCCAGGTCGAACAGCGCCCGCGACGAGATCGCCACCACCAGCTTGCCATCCAGGCCCTTTGCCATATTTCATCCCCTTAAAGGTAATAAGCCCAACTCAGGCGTGGTGCCGGTCGATGAAACTCAAGGCCTGGTACAACGCCTGGATCTTCGGCAGCTCACAACCTGCGGCCCGCGCTGCCGCCAAGGGTGCAGCATAGATAGCTGCCAGCTCCAGAGGACGCTGGTGCAGGAAATCATGGTACATGCTGGGCCAGTAATCCGGCATGTGCTCGGTGGACTTGAACAGTTGCTGCGCATAGGCCGCGGGGATGACATGCCCGCAAGCCGCCGCCCCATGCAGCACTTCCTGCATCAGGTCCTGGATCAGCTCGCGGCTGGCGGGGTCGGCCATCAGTGGCGTGGTACTGGCTCGGAGCAGAACCGACAGGCCGTTATACGGGACATTCCACACCAGCTTCTGCCAGCGCGCCTGCTGCAGGTTGCCCATGGCCTGGGAATCGAGCCCCGCCTCGCGAAACAGCGCGGCGCCCTCCTCGACTATCGCCTGGCTCAGGGTCGCATCGGCACTGGCCGGGCCACTGTGGTAACCCAGGTTTACCGCGCCAAGCGCCTGGTGCTCGATCTGCCCGGGCCCGGCGCGGTGCACACAGATAAAGCACAAGCCGCCCAGAAGATGCAGCGAATCGGGAAGCACCGCGCGCAGGTCGTCTTCGACATCCAGCCCATTCTGCAGTACCAGAACCTTGGCATCGGTGGCCGCGGCCTGAATGATCGCCGGCGCCAGATCAAGGTTGCTGGTGGTCTTGGCGCCCACCAGCAGCCAGTCGCAAGGCGGAATCTGTTCGGCATTGGCGTAGGCCTGCGCCGGCTTCAACGTCAGCTTGCCGTGCTGGCTGCTGTTGACTTGCAGCCCATGCTCGAGCACTGCCGGATATTCGCTGCGCAATAAAAAGTGCACGTCGAAACCGGCACGTGCCAGCATCACCCCGTAAAAACCTCCGATCGCTCCGGTCCCGATAATGCCTACACGCGGTTTACGGCCTGCACCCATCAAGGCAACTCCTCTGGTATTCGATTAAGCGCCTGACGCAGGCTCTCGCTGAGATCCTGCTGCGTCAGGCGCGACTGTAGCGCTCCATGAAACTCACCGTCGCGGACCACGAACAAAGCCGGCAAGTGGAACACCTGATAGCGCTGAACCGCACCGCCATTATCGCCTGCATCGACCCAGCAAAGACGGTCGATGGGTAGCTCCAACTCCGGCAGCCGCGCCCGGGCCCAACGGCAACTGGAACAGCCGACACTGGTGAAAACAACCAGGGAAACGCCGCCCAGGCCCAGTAATTGCTGGTCGATATCGAAATCGGTCAGTTCCAATTCGAGCACTATACTGGGGGAAACAATGTCAAATGGACGACACTCGGAGTCTGCGGTCATGGGACGTTTTCTGCCTCATCCTGATGATGTTCCGGTTGAACTGACCTTGCGCAAGCACGCCTGTATTTCACGCCAGCGGTTGCACACTATCAGCCTCGGTGGCATGGCGTGCAATTACCACCGTGCCTGGCGCCGCGGTACCGCGCTGGAGGTGTACATGCCAACGTTGGGGGATAACGCCCGTTACAACGGCTATGTCGCCTGGTGCCTGAAACGCAAGCGTGGCTACCTGGTGGGCATCGCGTTCGTCGACGAACAAACGCTGTTCGGCGCGCGCATGGGTGAGCAGGTGTGCCAGATCGCCCGCTACTGTCGCCTGCATGAACCTCAGAGCGAACAGCAATGCATTGAGGCGCTGGCGCTGGATTGGGTCGAGCAGCACGCAGAAGACTATTCCGAAGACCGTGTGCACCAGGCTTTTGTGCAGCCATAGCCCAATAAAACCGCCACCTGCCCATTGTAGAGTCACCGGCTAACGCGCTAAGGTTCCGCTCCCCGACGCGCTCAAATCCGCTGTGCTCCGCCGCGCGGGGATCGCTGGCGGCCGGCACCCGTGACCTGACGAGTAACACGATGGCTGATTTACCGATCAACGACCTTAACGTCGCCTCCAACGAGACCCTGATCACCCCTGATCAACTCAAACGAGACATCCCGCTGAGCGACACCGCCTTGCGCACCGTGACCAAGGGTCGCGAAGTGATCCGCAATATCCTCGACGGCACTGATCACCGCCTGTTCATCGTCATTGGGCCCTGCTCGATCCACGACATCAAGGCAGCCCACGAATACGCCGAGCGGCTCAAGGCACTGGCGGCTGAAGTCTCCGACACCCTGTACCTGGTGATGCGCGTTTATTTCGAGAAACCGCGGACCACCGTCGGCTGGAAAGGCCTGATCAACGACCCTTACCTGGACGACTCGTTCAAGATCCAGGACGGCCTGCACATTGGTCGCCAATTGCTGCTGGACCTGGCTGAAATGGGCCTGCCTACTGCCACTGAAGCCCTGGACCCGATCTCCCCGCAATACTTGCAGGACCTGATCAGCTGGTCGGCCATTGGTGCACGTACCACCGAATCCCAGACTCACCGCGAAATGGCTTCGGGCCTGTCCTCGGCCGTGGGCTTCAAGAACGGCACCGACGGTGGCCTGACTGTGGCAATCAACGCCTTGCAGTCGGTTTCCAGCCCTCACCGTTTCCTGGGGATCAACCCCCAGGGCGGCGTGTCGATCGTCACCACCAAAGGCAACGCCTACGGCCATGTGGTACTGCGCGGCGGCAACGGCAAGCCCAACTATGACTCGGTCAGCGTCGCCGTCTGCGAGCAGGCCCTGAGCAAGGCCAAGATCAAGCCGAACATCATGATCGACTGCAGCCACGCCAACTCCAACAAGGACCCGGCACTGCAGCCGCTGGTCATGGAAAACGTGGCTAACCAGATCCTCGAGGGCAACCAGTCGATCATCGGCCTGATGGTGGAAAGTCACTTGAACTGGGGTTGCCAGGCGATTCCGAAGAACCTGTCGGAACTGCAGTACGGCGTATCGATCACCGATGCCTGCATCGACTGGGAAAGTACCGAGAAGACCCTGCGCGGCATGCACGCCAAGCTCAAGGACGTCTTGCCGAAACGCGATCGCAGCTGACCCTTTCCTGCAGACACAAAAACGCCGGGCCAAGCCCGGCGTTTTTCATGGTCGCCCCGGTCAGAGCTTTGCTGCGTGACGCTGATGACGCTCCATATAGCGCTCTACGTACGAGCAGGACGGAATCACTGTGTAGCCCATGCGTTCGGCGTACTCCAGCGCCTGCTCGGTCAACGCCGCGGCAATACCGCGCCCACGCAGTGCGTTGGGCACGAAAGTGCGATAGATATCCAGGGTCTGCTTACCCAGGTCCATATAGGTCAGGTAGGCACGATGACCGTCCACATTGGTCTCGAACTGATGACCAGCCTGGTCATGGTGGATGGACAACGCCTCGCTCATCACTACTCCTTGCGGGTCTGGAATGCTGACCCCTACCTTACCGATGTTTTTCCGGCGAAGGAACAACTTACGCCACCTCGTGCCTGTCGGCCGCCCGTAGAAGCTCTCGCTCTTGCGCCATCAGCACGTTACAAAATATAGGCGCCATTGGCACAAATGCTCAAGCCACACTCGTCACAGATCGGCGCAAAACCTTGTTGAGGCTGAGTACGAACCTTAGTCGGGATCGATACCTAAACGTCTTGAGACGGTACATCGCCGGATGCTGAAACATAAGACGAGCGACGCCTCTTAAAGTCACCCACAAGATGCTTAAACATAGGTTCAGGGCTGAACAAATTCTGAAGAAAAGTGCAGTCGACACAATATAGACCGACTTTAGCCTAGGCTCTGAAACAGCGCCCGGAAACTCCGATAACGATGCTGGCAAACAAGCAGCATTCGGCCCCGGAGCTTCGCCGCTGAATATTTTTTATACAACCCGCTAAAAAGTTGCTCGAAAAAGAAACAGCGCCTAGAATTTTTTTTGCTTCTTGCGCTACGTCAGTTTACTTACTACAAGTAATGGGTAGTATGTACGCCGGCTATTTCCTCACTCTGAGGTGATAGCTACTAATAGAAAGTCCTTGAAGGGGAACACGATGAACAACGTTCTGAAATTCTCTGCTCTGGCTCTGGCCGCAGTTCTGGCTACCGGTTGCAGCAGCGTATCCAAAGAAACCGAAGCTCGTCTGACTGCTACTGAAGACGCAGCAGCTCGTGCTCAGGCTCGTGCAGACGAAGCCTATCGTAAAGCTGATGAAGCTCTGGCTGCTGCTCAAAAAGCACAACAGACTGCTGACGAAGCTAACGAGCGCGCTCTGCGTATGCTGGAAAAAGCTAGCCGCAAGTAATAGTCCCTCGGGATTGTTATCGAGCCGATCCATTTTTGGATCGGCTTTTTTATTGCCCGGAGTTCTTCACCGGCAATAAAAAACCCGCCGCTACCAGCAGGTATCGGCGGGTTGCACTTAAGCGCTTACTGCTGCAAATCGTAGGTCGCGTTGGACATTGTTGTCACAGGCGCTGTCGTCGGCACGGCGATCTCCACCGGCAAGCCATCTTCGGCTGCCACTACATCACGCACCACATCCCAGTTCATGCGCAGGTTGTTAGCCAGGTCCTCACGCTTGAGCAAGGCATTGATCACTGCAGTGTGCTTGTCGACCACCGAAGGATTGCCTTTGTCATCCAACGGCGTATGAGCTTCCAGGTAGACTTTCCCGCCGCTGATACCGAACTTGTACGGATCGTTGATGATGCGCACCGAAGTTCCCACTGGCACCATGCCGGCCATTTCCAGCACGTTGTTGTTGAGCATGCGGAAACAACCGTGGCTGGTGCGCATGCCGATACCGAACTTCTTGTTCGAACCGTGAATCAGGTAACCCGGCGTGCCAAGTGTGAACTTGAATGGCCCCAAGGGGTTGTCCGGCCCGGCCGGTACCACGTTCGGCAAGGGGTCACCGTCGGCGGCATGCTCGGCCTTGATCGACGCCGGGGGCGTCCAGGTCGGATTCGGGGTTTTCGCGGTAATGCTGGTGTGCGCGATCGGTGACCCCCAGCCTTCACGACCAATACCCAGCGGGAAGGTGTAGACCACGTTCCGACCCTTGGGGTAGTAGTACAGTCGATACTCGGCCAGGTTGATCACGATGCCTTCGCGCGGCCCGGGCGGCAGAATGAAACGCGTAGGCAGGATCACCTCGGTGCCCGCCCCCGGCAGCCAGGGATCGACCCCCGGGTTGGCCGCGACCATTTCCAGGTAACCCAGGTCGTAGGTCGTGCCCAGGTCGGCGAAGGTATCCTCGTACTTGGCCTTGATCACCTGTACCTGGCCGACGATGTCTTCACCCGGCGGCGGTAGAGGCAATTCCAATGCGGCAACAGGACCGGCCACACACAAGGCGGCGAGTGTCAGGCAGCGGGTGACGACAGGGAGGCGGGGCAACATCCGGATAATCCTTCGCATGAACAACGAATGAAAGAAACACGATTGTACACCCCGCCCTCCGGCTACGGCAGCCAGGCCGGGGAGACAAGCGCAGACACATGAATTCCCTGTCGAAACGGCCTGCTGGCGACCGCCTACAACTCGAAACGCAGCTCAGGCCAGATTGGCGGAGTGCCACGTTTTTGCGACTCCAGAATCGCCCGGCACAACGGGCAGAGTCGCTGGTCCTGGAAAATCGTCCGATCCACGCTCGACCAGCGCGGTTGCGCGGGCAACAAAGTGCCGCACAAGGTGCGGTCGGCAGAGCCGCCCAACTCCAGTTGACGCGTCACCAGATGCACCCGAACTTCCTGGCAGGCGAACAGGTCAAGCTGCTCATCAGGCTCGATCAGTTGATAGGCAAACAGGGACCAGGCGGGACGCGGCATCGGGGGCTCCAAATCGGGGGCGCCACATTAGCCGAAACACTGTCACTAGAAAAGCGTCAAAGCAGCGGTTTTAGCGTCGGCCAGACATTTTCCAGCAACTTGCCCTGGGCCGCTGCCGCAGGGTGCAGACCGTCTGCCTGCATCAGTTCGGGATGCCCCCCGACCCCGTCAAGAAAAAACGGCACCAAGGCTACCTTTTTCTCGCTGGCCAACTGGCTGTAGACCTGGGAAAAGGCCTGGGTATAGCGCACGCCATAGTTGGGCGGCAATTGCATGCCTAAAAGCAGCACCTTGGCACCCTGGGCCTGGGAGCTGTCGATCATCGAAGCAAGATTTTGTTGCAATTGCCTGGGCGGCTGGCCGCGCAAGCCATCGTTACCCCCCAACTCGAGAATCACCACTTCAGGCTTATGCTCTGCAAGCAGCGCCGGCAGCCGCGCCTGGCCCCCGGCACTGGTGTCACCACTGACCGAGGCATTGACTACCCTGTCGTTAAAACCCTGGTCCTTGAGCCTCTTTTCCAGCAGGGCTACCCAGCCCTGACGGGTATCCAGGCCGAAAGCCGCACTGATACTATCGCCAACGATCAGGACCGTACCCGCCGCTGCGTTCTGGGCCATGCACATCAAGGCCAGGCCGGCACTCAAAAACCATACACGCATCGGATTCTCCATGGGCGCAAGCATTCTCACTGCGCGGAACCTTAGCAAAGTGGTTCCCAGCGCGGAAGGTGAACTGACCATCCTGCATGAACTCAGCCTCGAGCTGAACCAGGGCGACAGCCTGGCCATCGTCGGCGCCTCCGGCTCCGGCAAATCGACCCTGCTTGGCTTGCTTGCGGGGCTCGACCTGCCCAGCAGCGGCGAAGTCACCCTCGCCGGCCAGGCCCTGAGCCAGCTGGACGAGGATCAGCGGGCCCGTATCCGGGCCGAGCATGTAGGATTTGTCTTTCAGTCCTTCCAATTGCTCGACAGCCTCAATGCCCTGGAAAACGTCATGCTGCCCCTGGAGCTCGACGGCCGTCGCGATGCCCGCGAGCGGGCCACCGAACTGCTGCAGCGGGTTGGCCTTGGCCAGCGCCTTAGCCACTCGCCACGCCAGCTTTCCGGTGGCGAACAACAGCGCGTTGCCATTGCCCGGGCCTTCGCTGCCGAACCCGATGTGCTGTTTGCCGATGAACCCACCGGCAACCTCGACAGCCATACCGGTGAACGCATCAGCGACCTGCTGTTCGAACTCAACAAGGAAAGCGGCACCACCCTGGTGCTGGTGACCCATGATGAACGCCTGGCCCATCGTTGCCGGCGCCTGATCCGTCTTGAAGCGGGCCTGCTGGTCGCCCCTCTGGAGCCCTGATGGCACGTCTGCCGCTGCCGCGCCTGTTCAGCCTCGCTGTCCGCCAACTATTGCGCGATGCCCGTGCCGGAGAGTTGCGGGTACTGTTCTTCGCCTTGCTGGTAGCGGTTGCGGCCAGCACGGCCATCGGCTACTTCGGTGCACGCTTGAACGGCGCCATGCTGTTACGCGCCACCGAGTTCCTCGGCGCCGATCTGCTACTGGAAGGCAGTTCCCCAGCACGCCCGGAACAGCTCGACAGCGGCCTGAAACTGGGGCTGGATCATGCGCGGATAGTCGAGTTCTCCAGCGTCATTGCCACCGACAATGCGATCCAGCTCTCCAGCATCAAGGCCGTCGACGGAGCCTACCCCCTGAGGGGGCAGCTCAAGAGTGCCGCAGCCCCCTATGGGGTCGAGGAGCCCGGGGGCGGTCCCGCGCCCGGAGACGCCTGGGTCGAACCGCGCTTGCTGACTGCGCTGGACCTCAAGATCGGCGACAGCATCGACGTCGGCATGAAAACCTTGCGCCTGGCCAGGGTACTGACCTACGAGCCTGACCGGGCCGGCAACTTCTACAGCCTGACGCCCCGGGTCCTGATCAACCTGCAAGATCTGCAAGCCACCGGCGTGGTCCAGCCTGGCAGCCGGGTCAGCTTCAAGGAACTGTGGCGCGGACCGGCTCCGGCGCTTGAGGCCTATCGTCAACAGATCAAGCCGGCGCTGGCCGCCAACCAGCGGCTGCAGGATGCCCGCGATGGCAACCAGCAGATCGGTGGAGCCCTGGGCAAGGCCGAACGTTATCTGAACATGGCCAGCCTGGTAGCGGTGCTGCTGTCAGGGGTTGCAGTAGCCTTGTCGGCCAATCGCTTCGCCGCGCGACGCTTTGATGCCAGTGCCCTGCTTCGTTGCCTGGGCCTCTCACGCCGGGAAACCATGCTGCTGTTCAGCGTACAGCTCGGCGTTCTGGGTCTGCTGGCCAGCCTCAGTGGGGCGTTGCTGGGATGGCTGGCCCAACTCGGCCTGTTTTACCTGCTACATGACCTGCTGCCCAACGACGTACCACCCGGGGGATTGCTACCCGCCATCGCCGGCATCGGTACCGGGCTGGTGGCCCTGACCGGATTCGCCTTGCCGCCCCTGGCTGCGCTGGGACGGGTGCCGCCGCTGCGCGTACTGCGGCGCGACCTGCTGCCAATCCCCTCCAGCACCTGGATGATCTACGGCGCCGCTCTGTTGGCCCTGGGCCTGATCATGTGGCGCTTGAGCCTGGACCTGGTGCTGACCTTCGCCCTGCTGGGCGGTGGCCTGCTGGCGGCACTGGTATTGGGTGGCTTGTTGCTGTTGCTGTTGCAAAGCCTGCGGCGCCTGCTGGCCCGCGCCGCCCTGCCGTGGCGCCTGGGCCTGGGCCAGTTGCTGCGTCACCCCCTGGCTGCGGCCGGGCAATCCCTGGCTTTCGGCCTGATTCTGTTGTCCATGGCGCTGATTGCCCTGCTGCGGGGCGAACTGCTGGACACCTGGCAAAACCAATTGCCGAAAAATGCCCCCAACTACTTCGCACTGAACATTCTGCCGGCGGAAAAACAGGCCTTCAGCGAGCGCCTGGTGCAGCTCTCCGCCCCTTCGGCGCCCTTGTACCCCGTGGTTCCGGGGCGCCTGGTGAGCATCAATGGCGAGCCGGTAAGGGAGATCGTCAGCAAAGATTCCAGCGGTGATCGGGCCATACAACGCGATCTGAGCCTGACCTGGGCCGCCGATCTGCCCAGCGGCAACAGCATTATCGAGGGCAGTTGGTGGTCAGCCCAGCCGGATGACGGGTTGCCCGGCGTCTCGGTCGAGGCCAAGGTGGCGCAGAGCCTGAAGCTTAAGCTGGGTGATCACCTGACCTTCACGGTCGCCGGCGCCAACCGGGAGGCCCGGGTCACCAGCCTGCGCAGCATCAACTGGGACAACTTCCAGCCAAACTTCTTCATGATCTTCCAACCGGGCACCTTGAAGGATCTGCCCGCCACCTACTTGACCAGCTTCTACCTGAGCCCTGGGCACGATCAGCAGATTGTCGAGCTGTCCCGGGCCTTCCCGGCAGTGACCATCCTTCAGGTCGAAGCCCTGCTGGAACAACTGCGCAGCATCCTGGCCCAGGTCACCCTGGCGGTGGAGTATGTGTTGCTGTTTGTCCTGGCGGCAGGAATGGCAGTGCTGTTTTCCGGGCTCCAGGCCACCCTGGACGAACGCATTCGCCAGGGGGCGCTGCTGCGTGCCCTCGGGGCCGAGCGGCAACTGCTGGTGAAAGCCAGGCGGATCGAGTTCGGCCTGCTGGGCGCAGTCAGCGGCCTGCTGGCGGCACTGGGGTGCGAACTGGTCAGCCTGGTGCTCTACCGGTTCGCTTTCGATCTGCCCTGGCACCCGCATCCATGGCTGTTACTGTTGCCTCTGGTGGGGGCGCTGCTGGTAGGCGGGGCAGGAGTTTTCGGTACCCGTCGAGCATTGAACGCCAGCCCGCTGAATGTATTGCGCGAAGGTTGAAAGCCCAAGGCTCGCCTGCCCAGGTCGGCGAGCCTACTTCACATAATCGATCTGGTTGATCCACCAGCAGGTTTCACCTGCCGGGGTGTGGACAACGGCCTCGTCACCCACTTCCTTCTTCAGTAACGCCCTGGCCATGGGCGAGTCGATGGAGATGTAGTCCTTGCGCAGGTAGATCTCGTCGTAACCGACGATACGAAAGCGCTTGATCTCGGCCGCCTCGTTTTCGACTTCGACCCAAGCACCAAAGAACACCCGCCCCTCCTGTTCCGGCGCGTAGGAAACCACCTTCATGTCTTCCAGGCGCTTGCGTATGTAGCGCACCCGACGATCGATTTCCCGCAGAAGCTTCTTGTTGTACTGATAGTCCGCATTCTCGCTGCGATCGCCCAGCGAGGCCGCCCAGGTGACCTTCTGCGTGATATCCGGGCGCTTCTCCCGCCATAAATAGTCCAGCTCTTGTTTCAGAGCGTCGTAACCATCCTGTGTGATGAGCTTGGTACTCAATTGGCTAATCAGCCTCCAGCCTTATGCATGCTGCGCATTAGTTGTATGAGCCGACAAAGCCGGCACGTCATGAGCGGCATCTGCCACCGATCTATGGACATCACTATCAGATTTGTCCGATTTAGATTTCAGAGAGGTCAGCCAATCATAGGGCCAAACAGCCGAGCCGTACGGCCCAGGGCATAGGTTCGACAAGAGCGTCGGCAATCGGCACGCCACACTGCTTGATACCCATTCCCCACAGAGCTGGCCAATAACTACCAACACCTCAAAAACAAAGGGAAAGTACCACATGGGCAACATCATTATCGTCGATGACCATCCACTGATCAGACTGGCCATCAGGTCGGTACTGGATCCTCATCATCACAATATCGTCGCCGAAGCCGACAACGGTGCCGATGCCGTGCAACTGGTGCGCAAGCACCTGCCGGACCTGCTGATCCTCGACCTGGGCATCCCCAACCTGGATGGTTTCTCGGTCATCGCGCACATCAAGTCCGCCGGGCTGCACGTCAAGACCCTGGTACTGACCTCAAGTGATTCGAAAAACTTCGCCCTGCGCTGCCTGCAAGCCGGAGCCGCAGGCTTTCTGTGCAAGACCGAGAACCTTCACGAATTGGCCAATGCGGTAAAGGCCATCCTTTCCGGGTACAGCTACTTTCCGGAAGACACCATTAATATCCTGCAGCAGAACACCAACGCCGCCAACCAGGAGAGTGTGTTGATTTCCCGCCTGACCGACCGCGAAATAACAGTGCTGAAACTGCTGGCTACCGGTCTGAACAACCAGCAGATTGCCGACGCGCTGTTGATCAGTCACAAGACCGTCAGCACCTACAAAGTGCGGTTACTCAAGCGTTTCAATGTTTCCAACCTGGTGGCCTTGGCCGAATTGGCCAAACGCAATGCCGTTGTTTGATCATCAAGCCATTAATCGCCACCAAATGACGGACAGCCGCCACGACTGAAGACGTTCCAGTCGGTTTCTGTTCAATGGAATTCCGATCTGTACAAGGCGCAGTTCAGCAGCCGTGATGCACTACCGGCGGGTCAACTGCTGAACTGGCGGCGGATGATCAACCCCTGGCGAGCGACGCGGGTCAGTTGCTTGATGACTTCAGCAGCATCCGCAGCACTGGGTGCCGGAATGACCGCCAGATCGAAGCTGTCACTGGCAAAGCGTGCCAGGGACTCACCTTCTTCGACAAATTGAATCAGAAACGCCGCTGGGCCCGGGGAGCGTCGTGGCCAACCGTCGAGATAACGCAATAGTGTGGGCTGGTGCTTGCCACCCAGGAGGATTTTCGGATTGCGCTGGGAAAGACTCGCCGTGATCGGCGCAAGACGTACAAGGGGGCGTGGTGCATTCATCGTATTGTGTCTCTGCCTCAGATTTCTGCCGGGCAGGTGAGAGGCAACACCGAACCAGCGCTTTAGCGGTATTTCGAAGCCTGACTATAGCTTCTATCAGTGATCTTTCGACTCACCTGGCGCCCCGCAAGTAGCTGTTTAAATCGGCGCATGAGCAGCATCCTAGAGAAGCCGACAGGTCAGTGTCAAGATTTGTCAGCTACGAAAAAGGCCTGCATTCGCAGGCCTGGGATAACTTTGCCGACGGCTGATCCAGAGCCTCTGGAACACCGCCCGCGCATCGAATTACTTGGCGATTGCCGCATCCAGGGACAACTTGCCGGCCCCCTCAATCAGAACTGCGACAGTGCCGCCAAGCAGTGCCAGAGCGAACTCATAACCGTTGTTGGCCATGAACAGGCCATGGCTGATATGCACCGAGAAAATCGCCACCAGCAAGGTAAACGACAGGCCCAATGCAGCGGGACGCGCCAGCAGGCCAATGATCAATGCCAGACCGGCAAAGAATTCGGTGCCCCCCGATAACAACGCCATCAAATAGCCGGGAGCCAGGCCGATACTCTCCATCCACTGCGCCGTTCCCGCCAGACCGCCACCACCAAACCAGCCAAAGAGTTTCTGCGAGCCGTGAGCCACGAAGATGATGCCGACGAAGATCCGCAGTACGGTCAAGCCGTAGCCCGCGCGAGTGCCCAGTAGCTTGTTGGTCAGTGTGCTCATGCTGTGTAGTCCTGTGTGAAGGTAGGAAAGTTGGCCGTCATACTAATCAGTTTTAATCATGTTAAAAGCGGAAATTGCTCAAGCTAATAATCGATTTTTTAGATTATTTACGTGACGCAACTTTTCGCTCCGGAGGCTCCAGGGAGTCTCGTTCACGATCAAAGGCCAGATAGTATTTGTTGACGCTATTAACATAGCTGACGGCCCCCATGCCCACTTGCTCCATGGCGATGCGCTCCACCTGGAAGAACCACTGGTTGGGGTTGAGCCCCCGCCGCCGGGCTTCACTGCGCATACCCTGGACCCGCTCCGGCCCCATGTTGTAGGCCGCCAGCACAAATGCCATGCGCTCGCGCTCATTGAGTTTGGGGCTGGCAAAAAATTTACGGCGAATCATCGCCAGGTACTTGGCCCCTGCCTGCACATTGCTATCTACGGACTGAATATTGTTGACCCCGACCCGCTGCGCTGCCGAAGGCGTGATCTGCATCAGCCCGGTAGGGCCGCTGCCGCTTCTGGAAGGGGGTTGCAACGCTGACTCCTTGAACGCCAGCGCCGCCAGGTTCAGCCAGTCCATGCCCTGTTCGCCGGCATGTTTCTGCAAAACCGGACGCAGTTTTTCCAGACGCTGACGGTCGGCCCGGGCCAGGGGATAGTGCACCTGATACTGGCGTCGGTAGATACGCAGGAACGCCACATCCTGATCCGCCGGCGCCTTATAGGTCTTGAGGAAGCGGTCGATACTCGCCCGCAGCATCGACGCATCGCGCCGGACAAACCAGTGTTCTTCACCCGGCTCACTGATCTTCAACTGCCTGTCCAAACGCAATTTGGGCAGGATCTTGCTCCAGCGTTCGGCAATCGGCTGCTCGACAACCGTCAGGTGGAAAATGCCGCCCTGGACCATTTCCAGCACATCCTCCACCGCCAGGCTGGGGTCGACCCACTCCACCTTGATCGGCGCCAGCTTGTGCAGGGCCAGCTTCTGATTGATCTGGCTGACCGCGTCCCCCGCCGCACTACCGGTAGTCAGGGTCAGGGTCTTGCCGGACAGCTGTTCGATCCGTGTATAACGGCGCTCACCCTTGATCCCGACCAGCAGCAGGGGAACATTACTGACGATCGGGTCGCTGGAGCTGACCGCATTTCCGGGCTGGGCTTCCAGCAGCTCACCAGGCGCCACCAGGTCGCCCTCGCCCCGCTGCAATGCACCCAGCAATTGATCCTTGGCTTTGGGAATGATCTTCAGGCTGATTTCCTGGCCGTCGCGAGCATGGCCATTGAGGTACTGCTCGAACGAGCGCAGGCGGTGGTACTCGACACCTATGGCCTGGCCCTGGACTTCTCCGGAGCTATTGCGGCTCTGATTGACCAGCACCCGGAGTACCCGGCTGCTGCGGATTTCCGCCAGGTCGCGCACTTTTCCCGTGGCGTGTGCTTCCAGTGGCCCGGGCAAGCGCGCCAGCGCCGGCAAGGGCAGCAGCAATGACAGGCACAGCGCGAGCAATATCGAGGATCGGGTCATCCGTTCTCCGCAAAGAATACTGTTCAACCCTTCGTCGCTTTTTGAAGAATTGATTGCCAGAAACAGAGCGCCTTGAGCGCTGGCAAGCTGCGAAAGACCCGTGCAATGGCGCTGAAGAACGTGGCCGTTGCTCTGGTCCGGCAGCAAAAGACAGCTATAACTCGTTGTAGTTCTTGGTTTTTCTTATAAATCTACAGCTCTGATATGCTTTCCGGCCGCAGGCGGAGATAGCACCATGCAACTCATCGATATCGGCGTCAACCTGACCAATCCCAGTTTTGCCGAAAAACACCAAGCCGTTCTCAATCGTGCTTATGAGGCTGGGGTGTGCCAGTTGGTCCTCACCGGAACCAGCGTCGAAGGCAGTGAACAGGCCCTGGAGTTGTGCCAGAAACTGGACGCCGACGGGCAGAGACTGTTTGCCACCGCCGGGCTGCATCCCCACAGCGCCAGCGACTGGAATGCCGACAGCCCGCGACGCTTGCGCGCTCTACTTGGAGAGCCGCGGGTACGCGCCGTGGGCGAATGCGGCCTGGACTTCAACCGGGACTTCTCTCCCCGCCCGCAACAGGAAAAAGTCCTGGAAGAACACCTGGCCCTGGCTGTCGAGTTGCAGTTGCCAGTGTTTCTCCACGAACGTGACGCCAACCTGCGCTTGCTGGACATCCTGCGGGATTTCCGTGATCGCTTGCCGGCTGCTGTAGTCCACTGCTTTACCGGTGAACAAAAGGCCCTGTTCAGCTACCTCGATTTGGACCTGCACATCGGCATCACAGGCTGGATCTGCGACGAACGCCGCGGCACCCACCTGCACCCGCTGGTACGCGACATCCCCCGCGGGCGCCTGATGCTGGAAAGCGATGCCCCCTACCTGCTACCCCGCAGCTTGCGGCCAAAGCCGAAAAATGGTCGTAACGAACCGGCCTATCTGACCGAGGTTTTACGAGAAGTTGCGTTGCACCGCGGTGAAACCCTGGAAGACCTTGCAAGCCACAGTACCGCCTGCTCTCGGGCGTTTTTTCGCTTGCCAGAGATTGCTTGACCCACATCAAGATTTTTCCGAGATCATGGCGGCACAATAATGGCACCTTGCCAATACTGTTTCGCTCAATCAGAGAAGACCTTCCATGGGTGCCTGGCTTAGCAATATCTCGCTGAAGTACAAATTCTGGGCGGTCAATGCAGTCGCCTTCGTCACGACCTTGTTATTGGTGCTGTACGCCGTGCAACTGGAGCAACAGGCTCGCAGCCAGACAGCCCAGGCTGCCGCCCAGGCCGAGGCGAAGCTGCTCGGCGCCTGGCCCGTCGGACAGGCGCTGCCCAGCGCCGAACACCTGCTGTATTTCTCCCGGGAGCAGACACCCAGCCTCAACGAGCAGACTCTCAGCGAACTCAACGGCGCCAACGGCTGGGTCGAGTTCAACCCTATGCCGCTGTTCGGTGAAAACCCGCTACTGGGCGCTGACGTGATCCAGCGCGCCGACGGCCAGCAGGTCGCCGTACTGGCCTACGCCCCGAGCCTGGCCCAGGTCTTCAGCGATCGTTTCACCAATTACGCCGTCGCAGTGTTCATCCTGATGTTCGCCATGCTCTGCGCCTCGCAGTTGCTGATCCGTTTTCTCCTCAGCCAACTCAACACCCTCAAGGACGTCATGCTGCACGTTGAGAAGACCGGCGACCTGTCTGCTCGCGTGCCGCTGTCCTGCAAGGACGAGGTGGGTCAGATGGCCAGCGCGTTCAATGCCATGCAGGCGGGATACCAGCGGGTAGTCAATACCGTGGCCAATACCGCCCGGCAGCTGGACCAGGGCGCCGCACGCCTGGCCTCGAGCATGAACGATGTACGCCACGGCATGCTCGGCCAGCAGAGCGAAACCGATCAGGCCGCCACGGCCATCAACGAGATGTCCGCCACCGTCTATCACATCGCCCAGCATGCCGGTGCCACCCGGGACCTGTCGCAGACCGCCGACACCCTGGCCGGTACCGGCCATGAAGTGGTGGGCCGGGTGCAGAAATCCATCGCCGGGCTTTCCAATGGCGTGCAGCAGACCGCCGAGATGATTCAGAAGCTCGCCGAGGACAGCCAGAAGATCAATGGCGTGGTCAACGTTATCCACAGCATCGCCGAGCAGACCAACCTGCTGGCACTCAATGCCGCCATCGAAGCCGCTCGAGCAGGGGAAATGGGCCGCGGTTTTGCCGTGGTAGCGGATGAAGTGCGCAACCTGGCCAAGCGTGTGCAGACCTCCACCGACGAGATCACCAGCATGGTCTCGGCCCTGCAGGCCGGCACCCGGGATGCTGTGGATTTCATGCAGGAAAGCTCGTTCAAGGCCGATGACTGCGTGCAACAGGCCCAGGAAGCCGGCGCGGCACTGGCGGAAATCACCGGCGCCGTAGCCCAGATGCGCGAAAGCAACACGCAGATCGCTGTCGCAGCGGAACAGCAGAGCCAGGTAGCGGAAGAAATGAACCGGGCGGTGGTGAGCATTCGCGATGTCACCGAGAACACCGTGCAACAGACCGTTGCCTCGGCCACCACCAGCAGTGAACTGGCGACCCTGGCCGGTGAGTTGAGCAAAGCCATAGGCCAGCTGAAACTCTGATCCGAGTGCCTCTACCCCCCTCCACTGGCTATCGCACCGATAGCCAGCCTTGATTCGCCGCCATCCCAACTGGCCCCTATCCTTGGTTCATGAGTCTTCAAGAACTAAGGATGATCATCATGGGCAAACGTCACCCCAACCTCCCCGCCTGGCAATGGCGCGTCTACCCGCAGAATCACCAGCACCCTGCCAATCTGGTATTGCACCTGATTGCCGTACCGCTATTCATCATCGGCTTTCTGCTGATTGTTTCGGGCGTGTTTTCCTTGAGCTTCCTGAGCCTGGCCATCGGTGTGGTCGGCATCCTCGCAGCCCTGGGCCTGCAGCGCCACGGACACAGCCTGGAGGCCCAGGCCGCCGAGCCCTTCAGTGATCGCAAGGATGCCGTGCAACGGCTGCTGGTGGAACAGTTCGTGACCTTTCCGCGCTTTGTCCTGAGCGGTGCCTGGTGGCGTGCCTGGTTGCAGCGCCACCGGCACTGACGGCTCAGGCGAAGATGGTCACCGTCTGGCGGCTCAGGGCGATCAACTGGCCCTCAGCATTCCACAAGGCCGCTGCCGCATGCCCGTAGCCGTCACGCGCGTGTTCGATTTCCACCCGGTACTTGCACCAGTCCAGAGTGCTCAGTTCCAGCAACGGCTGGACGAACTCGATGGTCCAGGTCAGGGTGCTGCCCGCAGCGGGCTTCGTCAGGTGCGGCAACAGCGCCGGCGGCCAGGCATCCACCAGCGCCAGGATATGCGCCTCGGTGACCGGTTCTTCCTTCACATCCCCACGCAAGCGCACCCAACCGCCCATATCGCGGGAGCGATTGCCAGTGAATGGCAGGCCACCGATGCTCCAGCGCATTGCCAGATGACGCATGAACTCCGGCGTCACGCCCTGGATATAAGGCAGCTCCTGGCAGTCATCCCAGTGTTTCATTTCGGGCGCTGGTTCGGCGGCCACACTGACGGACGATTCACGGGAAGCGCCAAAACTGCCCTGCACCAGAGTCACCACCTGCCCCTCCTGCATGACCCGCCCCAGTACCTGGCTGACGGCCTTGCCTTCGCGCAGCACATCCACCTCGAAACTGACCGGCACATCTGGCGCCACCGGGCCGACAAAGGTGACCGCCAGCGACCGCACGGGGCGGTCCGCCGCAACCTTGGCCCGCATCGCTTCATACTGCAGAGCAACCACCAGGCCACCGAAACTGGCGCGCCCCTGGGCCCATTCCGCCGGAATGGTCAGCGTCTGGGGCTGGCCGCGAACGGCTTCGAGCAAATCGTAGAAACGCATGAAAACCTCGGGGGACAAAAAATAGACTGAGGGATCTTAACCAGCGTCGCAGAGCCACACAGCCATTATTCCGGCCAAAGCAGCGGACAGATAAGCCGCCCTTTGGCCCTCACCGCTTGAAGCAATCGCGATGCAGTTGCTCCAGCACCTGATCGGAGCGGGCCTCGGCCTTGAGCATGGTTCTGCGCCAGACCGCCACACAGGGCAGTAAATCCAGTTGCTGCTCGGCCTGGGCCAGCCATTGCCAGCAATCATGCCAATCGCCCAGGGCGCTCTGAGCCGCCTTGAGGCGCTTCATCGCCTGGGAGGGCAAGCGATCCAACTCGGGATAGGCATCGGCGGCGTAACGCACCCGCTTGATCAGCAGACGCAGGCGATGACGGTCGTGGGCAGGGTCCAGCAGCGCCTGGCCCAAGGCTTTCCACTGCTTGGCCAGGCGTTTTTCGATACTGCCGCGCAGGCCCCGCAGCAAACCTTGGCGCTCAGAGGCCCGGAGGAACCTGGGGAAGGCATCCAGCACCAGAAACAACTGCGCCAATTCCGCCCCCGCGGCCACTGCCGAGTACTCATGCAACAGCTGTGAGGTACGACGGTCGGCAGCAGCATGCTGGCCATGCTGATGCAGATAGGCCGCCAATACTTCACGATCACGAATCGGCGTGGTCACCCGCCCCACTTCGCTGGCCGCGGCTTCCAGTTGCTCCACTCCTGGCAGGCCACGCAACGGGCGCAACAGGCTGCGCAAGCGTCGCACGCTGATGCGCAGATCATGCAAGGCCTCGGCATCCGTGGCAGCCGACAAGCGGGCCTGACAAGCCAGCAAACTCACTTCCAGGCCCAGAACCTGAGCCACCAAACGATCAACCAAGGCAGACATCAAGGCTTCCCCAACACGAGTCAAAAGCCTGACTTCGGCTTATCCAGTTCCAAGAATGGCACCGCGAACCGGCGACAGGCATTGCGCCAGATCATTCAGGTTCGCGGTGATGATTGTCGGACCAGCTTAGCGGTTGTCGCGGCTCAGCGCCCGGCCCGGGATTCACGAATGTAGAAACGCGCCTTCTCGGCCTTGTTGGTGCAGCCTTCGAAGGCTTCGAACTGCTGCTGGGTCTTGGCGCCGGTCAGCAGCGACAACGCCTTGGAGTAGCTCACGGTGCCAGCGAAACCTTCGGCCTTGGCCAGGTCCAGCTCGTGCCAGGCAGCGTCCAGCTGCGTGCCGCAACTGTCACGGTAGGCAGTCTTGCCTGCACAACCGGTCAATACCAACGCAATCAGGGGCAGGCAGATCCAGGCTTTCATCGATGACACCTCAAGATAGGGAAAACAGTCGTACAGGTTAAGACGATGGCCGCAGGAAAAAGTGCCAGTCCCACCCCTTGGAAAATATAGCTGCAGGAGCATAGCCTCGCGGCCCCGGCGGCCCTAGAAAAAAACTCACAGGCCCCGCAGCGCATCAGCAATTGAACCACGAGGCGCTATGGGTGCATTGTTGCAGCCTGTTTGTCGAAGGGACGAATCATGAGCAAACGTGTCGCATTGGTCCTTGGGTCGGGGGGCGCTCGCGGTTACGCCCATATCGGCGTCATCGAGGAAATCGAAAAACGCGGTTATGACATCGCCTGCATTGCCGGCTGCTCGATGGGCGCGGTGGTCGGCGGTATCTACGCCGCAGGTAAGCTCGCCGAGTACCGGGAATGGATCGAAAGCCTGGACTACCTCGACGTGCTGCGCCTGGTGGACGTGAGCTTTCGGCTGGGGGCGATTCGCGGCGAGAAAGTCTTCGGCCAGATCCGCAAGATCGTCGGCGAAGTGAACATCGAAGACCTGCGCATCCCCTATACCGCCGTCGCCACCGACCTGACCAACCAGCAGGAAATCTGGTTCCAGGAAGGCTGCCTGCATCAGGCCATGCGTGCTTCCGCCGCGATCCCCAGCCTGTTCACCCCGGTCATGCAGGGCAACCGCATGCTGGTGGACGGCGGCCTGCTCAACCCGCTACCCATCGTTCCGGTGGTTTCCAGCCACTGCGACCTGATCATTGCGGTGAACCTCAACTCCACCAACCAGCGCCACTACCAGTTACCGGTGATCCAGCGCCCACCCGCGTTCAAGAGCCGCTTTGACAGCCTGATCAACTCCCTGGGCTCACACCTGCCGTTTCGCCGCAAGCAGGCCGAACAACTGCTACTGCTCGAGCAGGAAGCCTTCAAGAGCGAAGCCGCGGAGATCAATCCATGGGTCGAGGGCGCCGAACCGGAAGCCCAGCAACCGGCCGCCGCGCCGCAAACCGACGGCGCGCCGAAATCCGCCAGCGGCTCCTTCATCATCGACAACGTCGGCCCGGCGTCATTGCTGGACCTGGTCAACCAGAGCTTCGAGGTCATGCAGACCTCCCTGGCGCAGTACAAGATCGCCGGTTACCCGCCCGATATCCTCATCAACGTGCCCAAGCGCGTCTGCCGCTTCTTCGAGTTCTACAAGGCGCCGGAGCTGATCGCCCTGGGCCGTGAGATTGCCAGCGATACCCTGGACCGCTACGAGCAGGACCAGTAGCGAAAGGCCGGAAACTCAGGAATCGGCGCCCAGCAGGCGATAGCCGACCCCCGCCTCGGTGACGATGAAGCGTGGCCGGGTCGGATCGTCCGCCAGCTTCTGGCGCAAGTGCCCGACCACGATCCGCAGGTAATGACTGTCCTCGGTGTGGGTCGGGCCCCAGATGTCCTTGAGCAGTTGCTGCTGGGTAATCACCCGCCCCGGGTGCCGCGCCAGCTGGGCCAGCACCGCATACTCCTTGCGGGTCAGGGCCACTTCGACACCGTCCAGCAGCACCCGCCGATAAGCCAGGTCGACCGTCAGCGGCCCCACTTGCAACGCCGCCTCCTGCACTTCCCCGCTCGGCGCCTGGCGCAACAGGGCGCGAATCCGCGCCAGGAACTCCTGGATACCGAAAGGTTTGGTCACATAGTCGTTGGCACCACCATCCAGCGCCTCGACCTTCTGCAACTCGCTGGCACGCACCGAAAGCACCAGCACCGGCACCGCCGACCACTCGCGAAACTCGCGCAGCACCTGCTGCCCATCCATGTCCGGCAGCCCCAAATCAAGTACCAGCAGGTCCGGCTTGTTCAAGGCGGCCTGGGCCAGGCCTTCGGTGCCGGTCCCGGCTTCAATCACTTTGTATCCCTGGGACGCCAGGCTGATGCGCAGGAACTTGCGAATCTGCGGCTCGTCGTCGATGACCAGGATGGTCGCGGTCTGGCTCATGGTTTCAGTTCAAGACAAATTAAGAGGCAAAAGCGTAGCGCAAGGCATGCCGCATCCGTGTGGCGCTGACGCGGCAAGGCCGCAGCGCGTTCTACAGGTATTCACAGGTCGGACTCAAGCTCCGGCTGGGTCTGCAACGGCAGGTGCAAGGTGATGCATGTCCCCTTGCCGCCAATGCCCTCGGCGACACTGATATGCCCGCCATGGGCGCCGACCATGCCCTGGCATATCGCCAGGCCCAGGCCGGTGCCTTGCCCGCCGCGGTCGCCACGGGCAGCGGTGTAGAACATGTCGAAGATCTTTGCCCGCTCATCCTCGGGAATCCCCGGGCCCTCATCACTGACGGCGAAGCTCAATTCCTGCTCGCTGGCACTGACTTTCAACTGCAGATGACCATGGGGTGGCGAGAAGCGGGCAGCATTCTCCAGCACATTGACCAGCGCCTGCTCGATCAGCGCCGCATGAACGTAGAGCAAGGGCAAGTCCGCTGGCAGTTCGGTGGCCACTTGCAACGGCGCCAGCACCGCCCGCAGGCGGTTCAGGGCACTGCCGACGATATCCCCCGGCGCGACCCAGTCCCGGGCCAGCTTCAGGGCCCCATGGCCGAGCCGGGTCATGTCCAGCAGGTTCTGTATATAGCGGTCCAGGCGCTCGGCCTCATCCCGCGTGCCCTCCAGCAGCTCTCGCCGATCTTCCAGGGGGATCGCTTCCCCCAGGGCCAGCAGGCTGTCGATACTGCCGCGCATTGAGGTCAGCGGTGTGCGCAGGTCATGGGATACCGAAGCCAGCAAGGCGCTGCGCAACTGTTCGGTCTCCCCGTGCAGCCTCGCCGCTTCCAGGTCCTCGGCCAGCCGCGCCCGTGCCAGGGCCTGGGCCAGTGGCTGGCTGAGCGCAGTGAGCAGGCGCCGGCGCTGGCCGCTGAACTCCTCGCCCTCACGGGGGCAGACACCGAGCAACCCCAGGGGCCCGTCATCCACCGACAGCGGCCACCACCACCATCGACCAAAGGGCAAGGTCCCGGTGCCCAGCCCCGCCGGCTGGTCATGCTGCCAGGCCCAGTCGGCCGCCGCGCGCTCGGCCTCGGAGAACTGCGGCGAACCACCGGTCTCGACTTTCCATCCACCCTGCCCGTCGCGGTTGATCAGGCAGACACGCAACTCGTCGCGACCATTCAAATGCTGGGCCGCGGCGCTGATCACCGCTTGTCGGTCAGTGGCGGCAGTCAACTTGCGCGACAGGTCCAGGAGCTCGCCGGTTTCCTCCTGGGTATCGCGCAACGCCTGCAACTGCCGGCGCTGGCGGGCCGCCAGATTGCCGGTCAGCGCGGCCATGAGCAGGAAGAACAGCAGGGTCAGTACATCTTCTTCCCGCTGGATGGCCAGGGAGAAGTTCGGCGGAATGAACAGGAAGTCATAACTGAGAAAGGACAGCGCCGCGCAAGCCAGGGCCGGCCCCAGGCTGCTGCGCACCGCCACCAGCAGCACCGCGGCGAGGAACACCAGGGAGATGTTCGGCAACGGCAGGACACTGGCCACCCCCCAGGCCAGGGCGCTGGCCAGGAGGGTGGCCAGGACTGCCAGGGCGTAGTCGAACCAGATCAGCGAATGCTTGACCCGCAGGCCCGGCTGATGTGGCTGGGGCTCGCTGTCCAGGACATTGATCTCCAGGCCATCGGCATTGCGCAGCAAGCGCGCCGCCAAGCCGCCACCGAACCAGCGCCGGCGCCAGCGGCGCCTGGACTGCCCCACCAGCAGCAGGCTGGCGCGACGCTCCGCGGCGTGCTGGATCAAGGTCTTGGCCACCTCGCCGGCGCGCAACAAGACCACTTCCCCGCCCAGGCGCTCGGCCAGTTGTTGAGCAGCCTGCAAGCGCAAGCGTGCCTGCTCGTCGCGCAACCGGCCGTTATCCACATGCACCAGGCTCCAGGGCAGGTGGCGACGCTGAGCCACACGGCTGGCGTGACGTACCAGCCGCTCGGCCTGGGCATCGCCGTCGATACCCACCAGCAACCGCCCGCGCACCGCCGGTGCCGCCTGCCCCAACTGGCGATAGCCCTGGGCCAGGTCGTTGTCCACCTGGGCGGCGGCGGTCTGCATCGCCAGTTCGCGCAGGGCGGTGAGGTTGGTCTGGGTGAAAAATGCATCGATGGCCGCCCGCGCCTGCTCCGGCACGTAGACCTTGCCGTCCCGCAGACGCTCCAGCAGCTCTCGGGGCGGCAAGTCCACCAGCAGCAACTCATAGGCCTCTTGCAGCACCCAGTCAGGCAGGGTTTCGCGCACCTGGACCCCGGTAATGCCGCGCACCTGGTCATTGAGGCTTTCCAGGTGCTGGACATTGACCGTGGTGAAGACGTCGATCCCGGCCGCCAGCAACTCCTGAATGTCCTGCCAGCGCTTGGCGTGCCGGCTGCCCGGGGCATTGCTGTGGGCCAGTTCGTCCACCAGTACCAGCTTGGGCTTGGCCTTGAGCAGGCCGTCGAGGTCCATTTCCTCCAGCAATACGCCACGGTATTCCGAACGCACCAAGGGCTGCTGGGGCAGCCCGCTCAACAAGGCTTCGGTCTCGGCGCGGCCGTGGGTCTCCACCACCCCGGCAAGCACCTTGACCCCTTGGCGCAGTTGGCTATGGGCCGCCTGGAGCATGGCGTAGGTCTTGCCAACCCCGGGGGCGGCGCCCAGGAACACCTTGAGCCGGCCGCGGCCGTCCCGTGGCAGCTCGGCTAGCAGCGCGTCGGCGCGACCGGAATCACTCATGGGTTATCTCTCTGCGACAAGACATTCGGTTCAATCTGCGCTCACTTCAGTTGCGTTTGCCAGCGCTCCCTGGGGCTGGAAGCCCCTGCGGGGCATTTTGCAGCCTCGCAGGTTCGGCACGGCTACAGCTGTTCCAGGGCCAGGTTCAGGGCCAGTACATTCACCACCGGCGGCCCCACCAGCGGCTGCTCTATATGGGCGTCCACCAGGGCCTGCAACTTGGCTGGCGACAGGTTGCGCGCCGCCGCGACCCGCGCCAGTTGATAGTCAATTGCCTGCGGTGGCAAGTGTGGATCGAGGCCGCTGCCCGAAGTGGTCAGCAATGCCAGGGGCACCGGCCCCTGCCCCGGTACCAGGAGCTTGCCGGCATCCTCGATCACCCGCGTGGCCAGGGCCGGGTTGCTCGGCGCCAGGTTGCTGGCAGAGCTGGATACCGTGGCAAAGGCCCCCGCCGAAGGGCGCGGATGGAACCAGGCATCACCGACGAAATCCTGGGCGATCAGGGCCGAACCCCGCACCCTGCCGTCGGCATCGCGCACCAGGCTGCCATTGGCCTGTTCCGGGAAGGCCAACTGGGCCACGCCGGTCACCACCAGGGGATAGGCCACACCGGTGATCAGGGTCATCAACACAATCAGGCTCAAGGCCGGACGCACTACGCTAGTCATTTCTCACTCCTCGATTCGCTCAGATCTGCAGTCCGGTTACACCAGGTGCAACGCAGTCAACAGCATGTCGATCAGCTTGATCCCGACAAAGGGCACGACAATGCCACCCACGCCGTAGATCAACAGGTTGCGCCGCAGCAGGTGCGCGGCACTGGCCGCCTGTACCCGCACCCCACGCAATGCCAGGGGGATCAGCACCACGATGATCAGGGCGTTGAACACAATGGCCGAAAGGATTGCGCTCTGCGGGCTGGCCAGCCCCATGATGTTGAGCACCCCCAGCTGTGGATAAATCGCCGCGAACAGTGCCGGCAGGATGGCGAAGTACTTGGCCACGTCGTTGGCGATGGAGAAGGTGGTCAGGGCACCCCGGGTCACCAGCAGCTCCTTGCCGATCTGCACCACATCCAGCAGCTTGGTCGGGTCGCTGTCCAGGTCGACCATGTTGGCCGCTTCGCGCGCCGCCTGGGTGCCGTCGTTCATGGCCATGCCGACATCGGCCTGGGCCAATGCCGGTGCGTCGTTGGCGCCGTCACCGCACATGGCCACCAGACGCCCGTCGTTTTGCTCGTGGCGAATGCGCGCCAGCTTCTTCTCCGGCGTGGCCTCGGCCAGCACATCGTCGACTCCGGCTTCGGCGGCAATGGCCGCGGCGGTCAGCGGGTTGTCGCCGGTCACCATCACGGTACGGATACCCAGCTTGCGCAACTCGGCGAAACGCTCGCGAATGCCGGGCTTGACCACGTCCTTGAGGTGAATGGCGCCGAGCATCCGGCCCTCGGCACAGACCAGCAGCGGGGTGCCGCCGCTCTGGGCGATCTTGTCGATCTCCCGGGACAGGGCCGGTGCCAGCTCGCTGCGTTTGAGGCCGACGAAACTCAACACCGAATCCACTGCCCCCTTGCGATAGACCCGGCCCTGGTAATCGACCCCGGACAGTCGGGTTTCAGCGCTGAAAGGCACTACCGTCAGCAGATCGCTGCCCGGCTCGGGCTGTGGATAAAGCTCCCGCAGGTACTCGACGATGGACTTGCCTTCGGCGGTGTCGTCCGCCAGGGAGGCCATCAAAGCCGCTTCGGCCAGTACCTGGGCACTGACGCCCGGCGCCGGGTAGATGGCGCTGCAACGGCGGTTACCGAAAGTGATGGTGCCGGTCTTGTCCAGCAGCAACACGTGCACGTCCCCCGCCGCCTCCACCGCACGCCCGGACTTGGCGATCACGTTCAAGCGCACCAGGCGGTCCATCCCGGCAATCCCGATGGCCGAGAGCAGGCCGCCGATGGTGGTGGGGATCAGGGTCACCAGCAGCGCCACCAGGAACACCAGCGGCAGGCTGCCATTGGCAAAGTGGGCGAAGGGCTGCAGGGTCACCACCACCAGCAGGAAGATCAGGGTCAGGCCGATCAGCAGGATATCCAGGGCCACTTCGTTCGGTGTCTTCTGCCGCTTGGCGCCTTCCACCAGAGCGATCATGCGGTCCAGGGTCGACTCGCCAGGGTTGCTGGTAATGCGCACCAGCAGCCAGTCGGAGACCAGCCGGGTATTGCCGGTCACCGCCGAACGATCACCGCCGGATTCCCGGATCACCGGAGCCGATTCACCAGTGATTGCCGCTTCGTTGACCGCGGCGATACCTTCGATCACCTCGCCATCGCCGGGAATCATTTCGCCGGCTTCGACCCGCACCACGTCGCCTTTGCGCAGATTGACCGCCGGCACCAGCTGATAGCTGCCGTCGCTGGCCCGGCGGCGGGCGCTCAAGCCCTCACTGCCGGCCTTGAGGCTGTCGGCGCGAGCCTTGCCGCGGCCTTCCGCCAGGGCCTCGGCGAAGTTGGCAAAGAGCACGGTGAACCATAGCCAGAGAGCAATCTGGGCGGCGACGAAGGTCGGCACTGCGGTGTCCGGAATGAAACACAGCACGGTGGTCAGGATCGCTGTCAGTTCCACCACCAGCATCACTGGCGAGCGCTGCAACTGGCGCGGGTCAAGCTTGACGAAAGCCTGGATCAGCGCCGGGCGCCACAGGGCAGAGATTGCGGTACTCGCCACTTCGGCCTTGGCCGGCTGGCTCTTGGCGAGCGCATCGGCGGCTTTGTTCGAGGCAGGAACATGCATATTCATCATCAGGTCCTCAGAAGCCCATGCTCAGATGTTCGGCGATTGGGCCCAGCGCCAGGGTCGGCAGGAAGGTCAGGCCGCCCACCAGCAAGATGGTCACGGTCAGCAAGGCCACGAACAGCGGGCCATGGGTGGGAAAACTGTTCTGCCCGATGGGTGCGGTCTTCTTCATCGCCAGGCTGCCGGCCAGGGCCAGCACCGGCAGGATGTAGCCGAAGCGACCGATCAGCATGCCCAGGCCCAGCATCAGGTTATGGAACGGGGTATTGGCGCTGAAGCCACCGAACGCCGAGCCGTTGTTGGCGCTGGCCGAAGTGTAGGCGTAGAGCAGTTGACTGAAGCCATGGGGCCCCGGGTTGCTGATGGCTGCTGCCGGCCCTGGCAAGCTGGCGGCCAGGGCGCCCAGCACCAGGACGCCGATGGGCATCACCATCAGGGTCACTACCAGCAACTGCACCTCCTTGGCCTGTAGCTTCTTGCCCAGGTATTCCGGGGTGCGACCGATCATCAGCCCGGCCAGGAACACTGCGATCAACACGTTCAGCAACATGCCGTAGAGGCCCGCGCCGACGCCGCCGAAGATCACTTCGCCGACCATCATGTTGATCAGCGCCACCATGCCGCTCAGCGGGTTGAGGCTGTCGTGCATGCCATTCACCGAACCGTTGGAGGCCGCAGTGGTGGTCACCGACCAGAGCACCGTGGCAGTGGTGCCGAAGCGGGCTTCCTTGCCTTCCATGGGCGCAGCCTGCTCTACCGCTGCGTTCTGCAACGCCGGGTTGGGTTGATACTCCGCCCACAGCGAGGTAGCACCGCCGATCAGGAACAAGGCGAACATGCAGGCGATGATCGCCCGGCTCTGACGCAGGTCCTTGACGTAATGGCCGAAGGTGAACACCAGGGCCACCGGAATCAGGATGATCGATACCAGTTCGAACAGATTGCTCCAGGCCGTGGGGTTCTCGAACGGGTGCGCCGAGTTGACGCCGAAGAAACCGCCACCGTTGGTGCCCAACTGTTTGATGGCAATCTGACTGGCGGCCGGGCCCAGCGGAATGACCTGGTCATTGCCCTGCAGGGTCAGGGCATCCACGTAATGGGCAAAGGTCTGGGGTACGCCCTGCCAGACCAGGAACAGCGCCAGCAGCAGGCACAGCGGCAGCAGGCCGTAGAGGGTGGCGCGGGTCATATCGGCCCAGAAGTTGCCCAGGGTGCGCACCGAACGCCGGCCAATGCCACGGCACAAGGCAACCAGCACCGCCAGCCCGGTGGCAGCGCTGACGAAGTTCTGCACGGTAAGGCCGACCATCTGGCTGAGGTAGCTCAGGGAGGCTTCGCCGCTGTAGGACTGCCAGTTGGTGTTGGTCATGAAACTGACTGCGGTGTTGAACGCCAGCGTCCATTCCTGCCCCGGAAGATGCTGCGGATTGAGCGGCAGGTGATCCTGAAACAGCAAGATGGCAAACAGCAGGACAAACCCGGCCAGGTTGAAGGCCAGCAGAGCCAGGGTGTATTTCTGCCAGCTCTGCTCAACCTGTGGATCGACCCCGGAGATTCGATAGCAGACACGCTCCACCGGGCCCAGAACGGGGGTCAGCCAGGTGCGCTGGCCCTCCATCACCCGGTAGTAGAAGCGCCCCAGCCAAGGTGCGGGCAACAGCACCAGAGCGAAGAAGGCGAGGATCAGCCAATAGTCATAACTGTGCATAACCGCAGCTCCTAGTTCCGATCCGCGCGCAGCAGCGCAACCAATAGATAAATGAACAGGCCCACTGCCAGCAGCAGCGACACCGCGTCCAGAATGTTCATGGAATGTCTCCGTGGTACGGCGATTGCCGCGAATGCAGGCATTGTCCGCAGGGTGCCTGTAAAGGAACGAGATCGACGGGGCGGGCAGCGCATAAAGAAAGCGTAAAGACTGGCGTCATCCAGCCTTTACGAGGGGCGATGAAGCGCATCGCTCGCCTCTGGAGCGCGGCTGCCCCGATGCGAGGCATCAAGCCCCCATGCACTGAAGGTCAATAGTGCTAAAAATCGGCGAAACATCCTCGATACGACAGCTTTTCGTGCTTTACGACGGTGCTCCAGGAACTGGCATGGGCACTGCACAGAACAGCCGCGAGCACGTCCTAATCGTTCAGGGAGCAACCGATGAACACACAACTCAAGCCCACCTTGGGCACGCTGCATTTATGGGGCATCGCAGTCGGACTGGTGATTTCCGGGGAGTACTTCGGCTGGAGCTATGGCTGGGGCGTGGCAGGAACCCTGGGGTTTCTCGTGACCTCGCTGATGGTGGCAACCATGTATACCTGCTTTATATTCAGTTTCACCGAGCTGACCACGGCGATTCCCCACGCCGGCGGCCCGTTTGCCTACAGCCGTCGCGCCTTTGGTGAAAAAGGCGGCTTGATCGCGGGGCTGGCCACCCTGATCGAATTCGTCTTCGCCCCTCCCGCCATCGCCCTGGCCATCGGCGCTTACCTGAACGTGCAATTCCCGGCCCTGGATCCGAAACATGCCGCGGTTGGCGCCTACATCGTATTCATGGGCCTGAACATTCTCGGGGTGAAACTGGCAGCCACCTTTGAACTGGTGGTCTGCGTGCTGGCGGTGGCCGAACTCCTGGTGTTCATGGGCGTGGTGGCCCCGGCCTTCAGCTTCAGCAACTTCGCCCTCAACGGCTGGGCAGGCGCCGACGCCTTCGGCGCCCCGGCAATTGCCGGGATGTTCGCCGCCATTCCCTTCGCCATCTGGTTCTTCCTGGCCATCGAAGGCGCGGCCATGGCTGCCGAAGAAGCCAAGGACCCCAAGCGCACCATTCCCAAAGCCTATATCAGCGGCATCCTGACCCTGGTGCTGCTGGCCATGGGGGTGATGTTCTTCGCCGGCGGCGTGGGGGACTGGCGCAGCTTGTCGAACATCAACGACCCGCTGCCCCAGGCGATGAAGACCGTTGTGGGTGACAGTTCCGGCTGGCTGCACATGCTGGTATGGATCGGCCTGTTCGGCCTGGTGGCAAGTTTCCACGGGATCATCCTCGGCTACTCGCGCCAGTTCTTTGCCCTGGCCCGGGCCGGTTACCTGCCTGCCTCCTTGGCCAGGCTGTCGCGCTTTCAGACGCCACATCGGGCGATCATCGCCGGCGGCCTGATCGGCATCGCCGCCATCTACAGCGATGGCCTGATCAACCTTGGCGGCATGACCCTCACTGCCGCCATGATCACCATGGCGGTGTTCGGTGCCATCGTGATGTACATCATGAGCATGCTCAGCCTGTTCAAACTGCGCAGGGCGGAACCGAATCTGCCACGCAGCTTCCGCGCCCCGGGCTACCCGCTGGTGCCGGCCATCGCCCTGGCACTGGCCGCGGTCTGCCTGGTGGCCATGGCCTGGTTCAATGCCCTGATCGGCCTGATATTTCTGGTGTTCATGGCCCTGGGCTTCATCTACTTCCTGCTGACCGGGCAACTGCGGGCCGACGCGCCGGTGGACGCCATGCTCACCGGCCGTTGAACCGCGCTCTGCTCGCACCAGGCGGATCAGGCATACAATGGAACCACTGCGAAGCGCTTTAACTCAAAGCGTTATAGGCAGGCCCGAAGGCGAACCTTCGCCTGCGGGCTACTGCCCATTAAGGAGAGCCCTATGCCCTGGTATGCCTGGTTGATTCTGGTGGTTGCTATCGGTTCTATCGTTGGCGGCTTGATGATGCTGCGCGACACCGCCAACAAGGTCGAGCTGACCGATGAGCAACGCAAGCGCGTGGCCGAGCGCAACGCACAAATGGATGCCAAGGAAGCGCAGGATCGTTAAGCCTACAGCCCCTTCACCCTAACGTGCAGGGGCTGCCTGGAAGCTCAGCGCTCCCATTCGGCCTTGGCAATGTGCAACCCGTGCTGGCCCTTATAGGCTGCACGTTGCGGCTGGCTCCAGCCTTCGAGCAGCGATTCGTCCAGACGATAGATTTCCACTCCCAGTGGACGGCACACGCTTAACGGGTCCTGAGCTTCAGGCCCCCACATCGGCAAGGACAGATCTCCGCCCGGACAGGTCGACAATGCACAGAGCAGGTCGATCTCGGCGAAGAACTCCAGATAATCCCCCTTCTGCGCCGGGCAGGCCTTCATGAAGTACATGTCGTCATGGTTCAGGCCCGTGCACTGGAAGATGTTCAACACATCATGCACATCGAACTCGGTAAGGCCATGAGGCAGCACTGCCCGCGTCAGGTTGGAATGGCAGTGATGGTGAAAGTCCTCGCCGGTAAGCATGCGATTCACATAGGGGTCGCAACGGGTGCCCAGTAGATCGTGCAGGCGGCCACCATGCTCGTCGATGCCGTAATGGGCCAGACTGTCATCGGTGATGGTCACCAGCGGCCGCAGAAAAGGCAGGTTCGACCAGAGCCGGTCGTGGGTACTGACATGCGCCCCCTGCAACTGCCGGGTGCGCGCAGCCCAGAGGCGCTCACGCGGATCGTCGGCATTCCACACGTTGAAGTCGCCCACCTGCGGCCCTACCGGGGTGGTCACCCGAAATACGTGCCCGGCGGGCACCTTCCAGGCGCGTCCGGTACGGATCGGAACCTCGAACTGCTCGATCAGATGGCGTTGGCCCTGATTGTGCCGAATGCGTTCGTAAAACGCCTTGTCCACCTGTAGCGCCGAACCTTTGCTGACCTGATAAGCCGCTGGATAGTCTTTGTACATGGGTATCGCCCTCATTCAGTGACACAGGGATTGGTCGAGCATGTCCAATAGCAGGCGCTCCGAGTCGTCCAGGTACAACTCCATGGCCTCGATGGCGGCCGCCTTGTCACCCTCCAGAAGCCATTCATGGATCTGTCGGTCGCGGACCAGCCAGGGCGCCTGAAACCGCGCCTCATCCGGCGCCGTACAAAACACCAGGCGCAACTGCGCCACCACGTTGGTGAAGAACTCATCGAATAGTGGCGAGCCCAGCAACCCCACCACATGCTGGTGAAAACGCAGGCCATGGGTTCCCACGGCTCGCCAGTCCTCGCGCTCCCGGGCAAGCTCCGCCGCTTCGATGGCATCGAGCATGCGATCGGACTGGTACTCGCGTAGCGGGCGAGCATTGGCGATGGCCTGCAACTCCAGGGTACGGCGCACTCGGAACAGATCCCGCACGTCATCAGCACCAAGGCGACGGACCACTACGCCTTTGTACCGCACGTACCAGGTCAACCCTTCCTGCCCCAGGCGGTGCAGGGCTTCACGGATGGTATTGCGTGAGGCGTTATAGGCACTGACCAGCTCGCTTTCCACCAGCGCCATTCCGGGCAATAAACGACCACCGATGATGTCAGCCCGCAGTTCCACAGTAATGTGGTCCGCCAGGGATAGTCCGTCGCTCATGGGGCACCTCACGATTGTTCAACAATTCATGAACAGCAGGTAATCACTTATCGTGCCAACTTCAATCACCCCTTATGCCCTCACGAAAAGCTGTCGGGAAGCTGTCAACGCTGACAATCCCAGCCTAGAAGTAGGGGCATGATCTGATAATCCTTGGTTAAAATGGCCTTCTAGTTGCGGAGGTTTCTCAAATGCGTTACTCGCCAGACCATAAAGCCCAGACTCATCAGCGCATTATCAAGGAAGCTTCAGAACGTTTTCGTCGTGACGGGATAGGTGCAACAGGTCTACAGCCCCTGATGAAAGCCCTGGGGTTGACCCATGGCGGCTTCTATTCCCACTTCAAGTCCAAGGATGAACTGGTAGAAGAAGCCCTGCGCGCCGCCGCCCAGGAGCTGGACGCCCATTGCGCTGCACTGTTCGCACAAGAGCATCCACTGCCAGCCTTTATCGATAACTACCTCTGCGAGTGGCACCAGAAGTCCCCTCATCAAGGCTGCCCGCTACCGACCATGAGCTCGGAACTCGGCCAGCGCGGGCAACCCAGTGCGACTACAGATGAGGTGCTCAACACCAGGCTCGAACAACTAGAATCGGTGCTGGAAGGCGAACAGAAAGCCGAGCGAAGCCTGATGCTCATGTCCACCTTGGTCGGTGCACTCATGCTTTCTCGTAGCGTGGAAAACCCGGAGTTGGGAACTCGGATACTGGAGGTGGTTCGCGAGGGCCTGAAGCAACAGGAGCGGGGCTGAAGCGATCCGCTCCAACCTACTCTCCTTATTTATAGCGAGCGGCCGCACTGCTCCTGGACAGATTGGGGCCAAGAGCCAAGCGCGCCGCCACCAAAGCCTGCCAATCCGCAGGATCGGGTAGCGAAGGCAATGTAATCAACTCACCCTGATCCAAGCCGCTCAACGCCGCATCGACCATCTCCTGTACCTCCATCACCATTTCCGCCGGAATGGCCTTGGCATCGAGCCCTGAACGCTCCCAGATTTCGGTACGAGTGACACCCGGCAACACAGCCTGTACACGAACCCCGCTGCCCTTCAACTCAGCCTGCAGCGACTGAGTCAAACTGAGTACATATGCCTTGGTTGCACTATAAGTCGCGTTGAAACGCTCAGGAATCAAAGCCACCACCGAGGCAATATTGATAATCGCCCCACGCCCAGTCGCAGAGAAACTCGTTGCAGCCACCCCGGCCAGCCGGGTCAGTGCCACTACATTGAGCTGAATCATGTGCTCCATCTGATCCAGGTCGGCGCCAGCCAAAGCCCCGTTGGCAGCTACTCCAGCATTGTTCAGCAGCAAGCTGATACGGGAGTCGTCGCGCAAACGTTGCTCGACATTCAGTAAGTCCTTCTTGAGCGTCAAATCCGCCTTCAACACCTCCACTTGCACGTTATATTTATCGCTCAACGCATTGGCTGCCACCTTCAAACGTCCCTCATCTCGAGCAACCAGCAACAAATCGAAACCTCGCGCCGCCAATCGCTCGGCATAAACCGCTCCAATACCGGATGAGGCCCCAGTGACCAATGCTGTACCTTGGGATTGAATCGAACTCATAGCTGGACTCCTGACAATGCATGAAAGTAATGAGCGCCTTCGGCCAGAAGCATTTGGCGCCCGAAAAATATTATTACCATAATATTTTCGAGTCATCATGAAAATGATCAATCCAGGCAATAGAGATTCACTGTCAGCTACCCCACCCATGAAATGCAAAAGGCCGGTCAGAGACCGGCCTTCAAACGTTATGCGGAAGAACTCAATTGACTTCGAGCTTATCCAGATTTCGTTCCAGAATTGCCCTGCCAATCCCCTTGACCTCCAGCAACTCGTCCACCGAAGCAAAGGGCCCATTTTCTTCCCGATAAGCGACAATCGCCTTGGCCTTGGCAGCCCCCACCCCAAAAAGCTCGCGTTGCAGCACAGCCTCATCCGCCGTATTGAGGTTGACCTTGCTCGCTTGAATCGGCGCCTGCTCCGCCACTTGCGCAGAACCGGGCTGGGTCTTAGGACCCGGCGCTGCTTGAGTGAAAAGTGCAAAGCTGGCGAGAAAAGCAAAGATCAATGAGGTGAAAAAAGAGTTACGCATAGTGACGCTCCATGACATCGAGTAAGGAAAGCAGCTTTCCAAAGCTGCCTTCCAAACCTAGGTGATGCAGGGGACAAGTCAAAATGTAGATGGTTACTGTTTATGTAAACTTATGGTTGTAAACGGCGTTGTTGATAAATCCAATCGACAATTTCACCGTCTGGCGTATAGCCACTCACTGTTTCACGCAACAATTGGCGGAATGTGACGTAATCATCTTTATGAACAGACTCAAGCATCTTAGCTAGGTTGGTTTTCAACACACCCCAAGGCAAATAATCTTCATTAGCTGTCATAATCATCGGGTGTGGAGTGATAGAAACGTTATCACCTATTAATAGCTCTTCGTAAAGTTTCTCACCGGGCCTCAACCCGGTAAATTCGATAGCAATATCGCCATGAGGCATTTTTTCCGAGCGAACAGTCAGACCTGAGAGATGAATCATTTTCTCAGCCAGTTCTACAATTTTTACCGGTTCTCCCATATCCAATACAAATACATCCCCGCCCAAGCCCATCGACCCCGCTTGAATAACTAGCTGTGCAGCTTCAGGAATGGTCATGAAATATCGAGTAATTTTAGGGTGAGTAACAGTCAAGGGGCCACCAGACTGTATTTGTTTATGAAACAATGGAATTACAGAACCTGAAGAGCCCAAAACATTACCGAAACGAACCATTGTAAATCGAGTGTTGTTTCTTATCTGTTCACAACCAGCCACATCAAATAAAACTGGATCTTTTTCTCGACTAAGTGCTTGTAACGTCAGCTCAGCCAAGCGTTTAGTGCTTCCCATTATATTGGTGGGACGAACTGCCTTATCTGTAGATATCAAGACAAAATCTGTAACACCAGATATCAATGCTGCCTGGGCTGTATTAAGCGTGCCGATTACATTATTAAAAAATCCTTCGGAAATATTATGTTCTACCATTGGGACATGCTTATAAGCCGCAGCATGGTAAACTGTATTAACTTTCCAGGTAGTCATTATATCAACGAGCTTTTCATGACTTTTTATAGTGCCAAGAATAGGTAATACCTTTACGGAAAGTGACTCACGAGCAACACGCCCTTCTAACTCGGAAAAAATACTATAGAGATTAAACTCGCTATGCTCGAACAACAACAATACAGTAGGACGAAGAAGCAATATTTGCCGACATAGCTCGGAGCCAATGGATCCTCCGGCGCCAGTTACAAGAACTACCTTCTTCGTCACACAGCGTTCAAGCAAATCCTCTTGAGCCGGAACTGCGTCACGTCCTAACAAATCAGCAATATCAACAGCCTGAATATCATCAACTTTCACTCGGCCACTGGCGAGATCCATAAACCCGGGAACACTTCGAACATGAAAAGGATAGTTTTCAAGAAAGCTCAAGATTTCACGACGACGCCCACGGCTTGAAGAAGGAATGGCCAAAAGAACTTCCTGCGCTCCAGTTGCATCAATCATTCGTTGAATATTTTTGGGCTGATAAACATGTAGTCCGGCGATTACCCTGTCTGCAATGCTCTTATCATCGTCAATAAAAGCAACAGGACGCATTACTCGCCCCATCCTCAACGCCGCAACCAGTTGATTACCAGCAGCGCCTGCTCCATAAATAGCAACTTTAGGAAGATTATTATCTGTATTGGAGAAAGGCATGTGTTGTGTTGTAGAAAACCAATCATCAAGGAAGTATTGACGCATTGCTAAGCGCAAGCCTCCAATCATGATGAGGCTCAACCACCAGAAATTAAAAACAATAGAACGAGGAACTACAAACTTATGATTACTATAAACATAAACAATAACCCCCATTACCAACGCAGACAACGTCACAGCCTTAGTAATAGCGATGAGTGCATCGGTACCAAAATAACGTAAAACTGCTCGATATAGACCGAAATGGATGAATAGTGGAATAGAAACTAAAGGTGCAAACAGGAAAAGCCATGGGTGCGCCTCTAATGGATTGGCAATTTCATCAATGCCAAGACGTACAAGGAACGCTAACCACAACGCAAGCCAGACAAGCACAGTATCTACTGCGACTTGGATCAAGCGTTTTTGGCGCCTCGGAAGCTCAAGCAACCACTGACGAAACATACTAATACCCTTCTTAAATAAAAACGCCACAGACGTAAACCAGAACCCGCATCTCAGTTCTCTCTTGCGCCGGCTTTGTAAAACACTGCAAGAAGAATCAAAGGTACATAAGCTATTATAAGACCAATAATTCCTTCGAGCTTTTCTGTACCCACAAGAAAGCCTAGTGGTAATAGCCAAATTATATTTACAAATAGCACTGCCAACGTTACCGGAAAATGCCTACCGTAACGCCTCGCTGCAAATTGATAAGCGTGGCTGCGATGCGCCTCGTACAGCTTCTCCCCTCTTAATAGCCGACAGAAAAGAGTAAACGTCGCGTCGACAATGAAAACACCTAGAAAAATCAACCAACTCCAAAATAACGATGGATTAGTCCAAGCAGCCTGCAGGGCAAGCAAACCAAGAACTAATCCAAGAAATCCGCTACCTGCATCGCCCATAAAAATTCGAGCAGGGGGAAAATTCCAGTACAAAAAGCCCAAGACCGCAAGAGCCAGACCCAAAGGAGCCCAAGCTAAGTCATAGCTACCAACTATCCAATATAAGCCTGCGCCAGCTAAACAAACAAACACAGCCTCAATGGCAGCCAGACCGTCAATACCATCCATAAAATTATATAAATTAAGCATCCATACTAAGTAAAAAACTGCAAAGATATGTCCTGCCCATGCCAATTCAACATATACATTAAGTATAAGCATAGATGGCATCCCACCCAATAATGCCACCCCCAAAATTGCGGCTGTAAAGTGCCCCAATAATCTCCAGCGAGCGGGAATATGTCCATGGTCATCGAGAAACCCGATAACGGCAACCATCCCCCCTGTAACTGTAAGAGCTAACATAGTAAAAAATTGCAAATTACTGGTAATCTCTAAAACGATGGCACTGATTATAAAAACAACAACGATAGCCACCCCTCCGCCCCTAGGAGTGGGAACAGTATGAGAGCTTCGGGAGTTAGGTATATCAATAAGGCTATTAGATAAAGCGTATCTGCGTAAAACTGCAGTCCCCATCAAGGAACCAACAAACGAAAATAACATCACCCAGTACACATGGCTCATACGCTTTTTTCCACAAAGACTGCCGCGGTTCTTTTTAACGCCTCGTTAACGTTTACTGCGGGACGCCAACCTAAGAGAAGGCAGGTCTTACTTATATCAACCTGCAAGCTTCCACATAGGCGTTGCGAAATTGCCTTACGTCCTAAGAGAGTTAAAAATAATCTAAGCATACTACTTGGAAATGGAAAAACTCGGCTTTTTACACCCAATGCATTTGCTGCTTTCGCCAATAACTCACTTGTAGAGAGATCTTCATCATCACTAACGAGAAAAGTTTGATTTGCAGCACTCTCATGATGCATAGACAGAATAACTAGATCAATTAAATTTTCAATAAAAACCAGACTACGCTTATTGTTAATCGACCCTAAAGGCAAGGGGACTCCTCGCTTAACCCACGCAAGCATAGCCTCAAAATTTGCTTTTACTCCTGGTCCATAAACCAGTGTAGGACGAATAATTACCACCTCCATACCAGTTTTCAAAGCGAGCTGGCGGAGAGCAACTTCAGCCTCATGTTTGGATACACCATATGGATCAACTGGGTTAACTGGATCATCTGCACAATAAGGTCGTGCAAGGCTAGTAGCCTCTCCATTAACTTTTATGGAGCTAATAAAAACAAAGCGACGCACACCGGCCTCAGCGGCTTGACGCGCCAACTTCAAAGTACCATGGAAGTTTACTCTTCTATATTCGTCTAGAGCAGTAGCGGAACTTTCGTTCATCACATGCACTCGTGCAGCAGCGTGAACAACTATAGATACGCCGGCCAAAGCTACAGCCCAGTCCGTTTCCGGGGATACATTGGCAGCATATACATTATTTGATATAAGCTGCAAATCACCTTCAGAGCGAAAAACTGATATGGGAATATAAGCCTCATGTAAAGTAAGTGCACGAACTAAGCAGCCCCCGACAAACCCTGCTGCCCCCGTTACCATGACGCGCTGTTTTTCCTCAAAGACTTCGTCCATCAACTTATAAACGCCTTATACTCTTTCAGCAGCAACTCCGAGCATCTGGAAGAACTAAAATTTTCCGAGGCTCGACGGTGTGCCTCAGCGCCCATAGAGTATCTCATCGATGGATTAGACAATAACGTCCAGATCCCTTCTTCCAGAGATACGGGATCTGCAACTTTAACTAGCAAACCTGTCAGCCCGTCTAAAATCGCATCAGACAAGCCATAGATATCGGTCCCGACTGAAGGGATCCCCATCGCCCCCGCTTCAATGATAACCGTGCCAAATCCTTCACGGTAACTAGGCAAACATAGCAAGTCTGCGACGGCCATATATCGTTCAGGCTCGCGGTCGTAACCGACAACTTTAACATGCGACTTTATATATTCAGGAATGCTATCAATAATTAGTTGACCTTCAGGCTCAGAAGGCCCAACCAGCACAAGAAATACATCACTGTCTTTCGCAGATATCCTCTCGAAAGCCTGAACTAACTCACTAATCCCTTTATCCGGTGTTATTCGGCCAACATATAGAACCACCTTGCTATTTTCTGAAATACCAAGTTTTGACCTCAAATCCAAGCATGTACTTTCTGGAAAGTATTTCTTATTGAATCTTTCTAAATCTATACCCGCGAGCGACCCAGCCCCCAGAACTGATATTCTCTCTGGCTTAATAATACCATTCGAAATTAGAAATTTCATTTGGCTATGGCTATCTGCATAACAGTGCGTATTGAGTATACCGACAAGCTTATCGCACGCTCTTAGAAGTGAGCATTTTAAACCAGACATAGTTACCCATGGCTGCCCAGTAAATGTATGCAATCGAACGGACCGTCTAGCAAACAGACCCGCAATAGAACATAACAATCCTGCTTTCGGTGTAGTTGAGTGAATTATATCAAAATTATATTTTCGAAAAGCCTTTATCAAAAGAAACAAACTTAAAATATCTTTTTTAATATTAATTTTACGCTCAATATTAATTGGTAAAAAATTAAATCTCTTATTTTCGAGCAACCTACTAACCGATTCATCAGCACTTGAAATGGCCGTCAAATCAACGCCAGACATTGCCAACTGCTCAAATTGAGTCTCTAGTTGCGTCACTATGAAAAACGAAACTGTGGAAACCCTAGCAACCCTGATTGCTTCTTTTGTCACCCACTAAGCCCTCGCCCGATTAAAACTCAAACCAAAAAATAACGTCGCCACTCATAAACCCCAACCTTATCCAACGGCGAGAAAATAGCATATTTATGAAAAAAAGTCACCGAACAGGGTGATACCTACGAACAAGGACAAGTACTTAATTAGCATCAATTATTTTAAATACTCAAAAAAACCAACTTTCGATAACTCGCACGAAGTATACAAAATTAAAATTGGATAAAATACCCAAAAACAAAGACCAATCCGATCACTATAAAAAAAGAAACCAAGGTGCACACATGAAAAAGATAAAGCCCAGACCCATTTGATAGATTGAATAACCTGAGGATCAGAATTAAAGCTACCAGCAGCGAGGAATACATCCAAAAGCCCCATCGCCAGTTAGTAATAAGAAATAGCAAAAGAAAATGTTATTAGAAAAAATAGTGCTTGATGCCCCCAAAAAACAAAAAACCTCATCAGCAAAACGAATGAAGTTTCTATTGTTTGAAAAGGGTTATCAACCCCGCATCCAGATAGTCATATAACTTTATATAAAACCAAGTATCGCCATCTGTATAAAATTAACGTACAGCAATACTCTGAGAAACAAATCCTATGGCCCGCAGCACCACAAAAAACTCAGCTAAACACAATACCTCTTTAAGAGACCTTGATTTCGCCAAAAGCATTTAGAATGCTAAAAAACAAAAAAAGAGATAACTATATAAACATCCAAACCATAGAGATTTAGATAAGTCATCTCTTCTCCAAATTATCGATTTTTCAATTTAGGACCAACCAGCCTTCGCACACCAAGTGTGTTGAGTACTTTTTTGGGCCGGAGGCAATATATATTGCGCAGCAAGAACAATGAACGCTTCAGCGAAAATCTATTAGTAGACCTTAGCATAGCCAAAAACGTAACAAAGTAGTTTGCATATAGATCACATCGTAAAACTTTATAGCTATCAAAATAACGCTCAATATCATCAAAATAGATAGAGTATGCCTTTAACTTTCCTGATTGTGTGGATAGATACGAACCCGCAGATGGATTGCATCTATACTTAACCAAAGTTTGGTTTATATAAACAGCCTTTCCTTCGGGAATTAAAGAGTCCATAGCAAAAAACCACTCCATAAACTCACGATTTATAACCGTTTTCCTTGAGCTTCTTCTATATGCATACGAACTATGGACAGCAACTGACCCCCAACGAGCAAGCTCCTCCCCCGAAACATCTATTGATCTTTCGGCAGAGTCTGGAAATTGTGTATCAGACAAGTATTTATCATCATCAGAAAAGTATACTGCTTTATGGAAGACGACATTGACTTGAGCATCTTCCTGAAACTCCTTATATTGAAGAGCTAACTTTCCAGGGAGCATTACATCATCACCATCAAAATGGAAAACGATGTCGCCTGAAGCCATTGAGTGTAAACCAAGATAGTTTAAGGCAGGCCCTACATTTTCTGAGCGGAGGTTTAGTTTGAGTCTTCCCTCATGCAAACGAGAGTACTCAAGAAGAACCTCTTGAGTTTTATCAGTAGAACAATCATCAGAGACTATAACTTCACACTCGAAATTTATTTCTTGCGACAGGATACTATCAAGACACTCTACAATATAGCGCTCTTGATTGTAGCAAGATACGACGACAGTAGCTGATAACATTATACTTCCCTTCTCCTATAGAGAAAAAAACCTGATACGGCAACCACAAAATATACAATATTCATCAACAAAGTAGCTAGGAATACACCTTTTAGACCGAGCCCCAAATTAAGAAAAATAGAGCTAGCACTAAAAAATAATATCCCCTGCAGCAGTTCGCTTACGATATAGATTTTCAGTGCAGCCTTGGCTATAACTACAAAACCGATAACATAAGTCGAAACACGAAAAAAATCCGCAATTAATTGATACTTAATCAATGACTCTAATGACTCAAAATCACTCGATAATATTATTGGTATAATTTGCACTCTTAATAAAAAGAAAATGCTCGCCCCAAAAAGAAAAACAAACATCACGACTGCCATGAACCTCAACACTAAACTTGCGATTTCTTTTCTATTATTACTTCCTGAGATTGTAGGCATAAAATAGACTGCAAGGAATATGGTAAAAAAACCCATATATGCACTTGAAACTTTAATCGCCCCTTGCCATATTCCAGCTGACGCATAGCCTATGTGATTGATAATCTGTTGCCGAACTAGTATTTCTATCAGAGGTACGCTCACTGCTCCCACCAGGGCCATGGAAGTAAAAACGGATAGCCTTCTTATAGCTAGCGCATTAATCTTTGTTTTAATTTTGGCTCTAAAGAAAAAAGACCTACGATAAAAAAAATATGCTGGAATTGAATAAATAAGAAACATCAAAACCATTGAAATTGCGGCACCTACCAGCTGATAAAATCCAATTAGGAACCAGCTGATCGGTACAACTAGAACATTTCCTGATATCTGAATAAGTGCATATGTTTTAGTATCACGCAGCCCATTAGCGACACCGCACACTAGATTAACAAATGCAAAACCAAACTGAGCAAAAAATAAAAAAACTATTATTTTATAATATTCCTCGCTCTTAAAAATATAACCCGAGATATCTTGCGAAAAACAAACTCCAACTATACAAAAAAAAGTACAAAACAAAAGAGAGTATAATTTTGCTGAACCAATAAACTCAGCCAACCGTCGAGGTTGTTTTTTATACTCTGCTACATATTTGATCACTCCATTAGATATGCCGCCACCGGCCATCAGAGATAGCATAGCAACGAGACTCATAAAGTTACCCAGCAACCCCATACCACCAGCACCTAAATAAACCGCAATCAGTTTTATCAAAATAAAACCAACTGCGATTTTAGATGTTTGAGAGGCGACAGTTAAAGCAGCACTCTGTAATGCATGTTTTCGACTAACTAAAATTCGACTTGCATTACTAGCAACATGCATTGACAGCCTCGACGACAGCATCCACTACAGTAGTTCTCTCGAGATCAGTCATTCCATACCAAATTGGAAGTCTGATTAAACGCTCGCTCTCAGATGTTGTAAATTTATCCTTACCAACAAAAGCACCAAGTCGAATACCCGCTGGAGCAGAGTGCAATGGAATATAGTGGAATACCGCACCAATCCCATTATTCTTTAAATACTCTAAGACCTTTGTCCTAATACCAATATCAGGAAGCTTAACGTAAAACATATGAGCATTACTTATACATTCTGCGGGAATTATAGGCAGCTCTAGCTTCCCATTAGCTGAAAGCTCACTGAGATTTTCATAAAAAAATCTCCATGTTTTAATCCTAGACTCTTTTATTTCTTCAACTTTTTCAAGCTGGCCATACAGATAAGCTGCTTGAAGTTCCCCAGGAAGGTAACTACTGCCCAAATCCACCCAAGTATACTTATCAATCATTCCTCGAAAAAATAGATTTCTATTCGTCCCTTTCTCTCGAATGACTTCAGCCCTGAGTATAAAACTTTCATCATTTATAATTAATAAGCCGCCTTCGCCACCACTTGTATAGTTTTTTGTTTCATGAAAACTATAAGCTGCCATATGCCCTATTGTCCCTAAGGGTCTTCCTTTATAGAAAGATGTCATTCCCTGTGCGGCATCTTCAATCACATACAATCCATAATGATTTGCTATACCCATTATTGTATCCATTTCACAAGCAACACCGGCATAATGAACTGGAACTATGGCTTTGGTATTCTTTGAGATAGCCGCTTCAATAAGCGTCTCATCAATATTCATCGTATCTGGACGAATATCTACAAAAATAATTTTTGCCCCCCTTAGAGCAAACGCATTCGCCGTACTTACGAAAGTATAGCTAGGCATAATTACTTCATCACCCGGCTGAATATCGATTAACAAAGCAGACATTTCTAAAGCTTGAGTGCAGGAAGGGGTTAATAGAGCTTTTTTGCAGCCCAAACTTTCTTCAAACCATTTTTGGCAAAGGATGGTGAATTTTCCATCACCGGACATCTTATCACTGCGCATAGCTGATATCACATACTGATCTTCACTTCCAGTATATGGTGGCTTGTTGAATGGGATATTCATTTTTCGTTTACATCCTTTAGCCAAAATACTTTTACATTTATTTAAAATAGTTAACCAATCTATAACTCATTACAAGCATATAACTTAAAAGTTACCACCCAACAATAAAGATATTTCACATAAAGTATAAAATCATCTTGATTCCGTAGCATATACGAATAGTTTTTCAGCATCCTGCAACTGTTAGCTAGCTTACGCCAGTTTCACAATATGTGGCTTGCACTCAATAACATTTAAATTATACACAACTATCGGAAAATCTTAACCTTTACGGACTATTTTTAGCCTTGGATGGTCAAAATTCCACGCTCCCTTCCTCTCTGCAAAAGCTCATCGCGCGAGAGATGCCCCTTCATCATGCACACGAAAGCGACTTCTTATAATGATAAAGAGTAACAGACAGAGCCCCCCCCCTAACCCCGCCCCTACGAGAACCTCAATCAGGATGATGAACATTTTTTATGGGTGTATGGGATTACCTATGCTGGCCATAGGTCCGTCTTTCAAACAAACTGATAATTCATCAGACTCAACAACCACTGAACTATAAAATATTTTTTGAACTAGTAGATATCGAAGCTCGTCAGCAAATAAACCCTCGTCTCTATTTTCTTCATTTCCTGCTTCATTAGTTTTCTTCTTAAGCGAAACCGAAGTCCCTGTACCATTTAGTGTAGAGCCCAACGCAAATATACTTGAGACATCTAGCGCCCTCCTAAGATCATCTACAGCTTCCTCCCCTTCAACCTCTCGCCGAATATCAATTTGTTTTGCCTAATAACCAGCTCGCATAGCAGCATCTGCATTTATATTAGACGCAACCTCACTTGCAGTCTTCCTCATAACAAGATCATATGACCCCCCAGCAAAAACACCAAGTCTTCTCCCTCAGGGCCTCTAGAAGTCACAAGAACCGGTTTAGGAGTCTCATTATCTTTAGAATCATTTCCTGCAGCTCGTTTTATAAATAGTTCATTAAACGAGATTCTCTCTGAGAACTCCTCATACCTATTTATGCTTGAGTTAATTTTATATTTTTGCTCACTTTAGACGACCTCAGAATATGCTCCCAGAAAACTCTCTAAGATAGTTATCAGATCGAGCGTTACGAATAAATGTAGAGTAAATTTTAGCGATCGCTTCACGTATAGTATCTTCATCTTTCAGAAAGCTATAACCGATAATCGAAACGTCCCTAACCCCTGGTGGGTACAATAAAATTCGAGCTTCGTAAGCGGGCTTGATAATAAAAGCGAAAACAGTAAAAATAAACGTCACAACTAATATACTGAATAAAAACAGCAACCGTTCAAACCATAAAATCCTTAGCAAGGTGAAGAGCTTTATTCGAATAGGGGAGAAAACCTCAGAATGATCTGTTTCTATAGCCATTTAAAGACTCTGAGCAGCACATTGATAATAACTAGCCATTCCCGGACCAAGATTCACTTATAGATATATAGAATATAAAAAATACTCCCCCTTAACCAACATTCAAGCAGAGATAACTTTAATATTTATCTTAGGATTTTAAAATATATATCCGCAACTTCAAAAAACAGAATTCAAAATGAGCGACATACAACTTTAAGTGCAACTTCCATTATTTAAATTTCTTCTTCATTGACACGATCTCTCAACTCTTTACCCGGTTTGAAATGAGGTACAAACTTGCCATCCAGACTGACTGATTGACCAGTTTTTGGATTTCTGCCTACGCGAGGAGCACGATAGTGAAGAGAGAAACTACCAAATCCTCGAATCTCAATTCGATCACCGGTAGCCAGACACTGTGACATCTGTTCAAGCATGGTCTTTATCGCCAACTCGACATCCTTGGATGAGAGCAGCCCTTGATGGGTGACAATTCGTTCGATCAACTCCGACTTCGTCATATTTTTCCCTTCTTTTTCAAGCAGCTAGGTCAGTGCTTCAAAGGTTTTAGCATGCTCTGAGGGTTTTGAACAGCCCATCTACCACACTGATACAAACTCCTTTTTTTGCAGAAGATGCAGTGACAAAAACACAAAGCGGCCCTATCGACACATGACCAACATCGTTCGAGTCAGATAACCCGCCGGATTCCAACCGAAAGGATAATCCCCCTCCTCATCCTTGGCATCACTGGATTTTGTAATGACCTTGTAGCCATTGGCCTTACACTCACGTGCAGCACGCTTGTAGCATTTGTCCCAATCCGACCCCAGCCCCGAACAGTCGATCTCTATGCCACTGACCCCGCGCACCGCGTGGGTCTTTACACCGGTCGTACACCCTGCCAAAAGAAGAATCAAAACCACTACACCCAACCTGCTCATACTCTTCCTTAAGGCAGCTTATGCTGCTTGAATAATGCACCCATTGGGTACCTAGACCCTGACACGGCAGCCAACCCACCTAAGAAAGAGACAACTCATTGCACAGATTGGTTTCCCCAGCACTCCGCTGAGCTTCTCGAATTTCAGGCATAAAAAAGGGCGACCGAAGTCGCCCTTTTTATGGTCTGACAGAACTTAGTTCTGCTTTTCCATTTGTGCACGCAGCAGGTCACCCAGAGTGGTAGGACCAGCAGCGATATCCGAAGCAGCTGGCTTGTCGCGCAGGCTCTGGATAGCTTCTTTCTCGTCTTCAACGTCTTTCGACTTGATCGAGAGCTGGATTACACGGCTCTTACGGTCAACGCTGATGATCTTGGCTTCAACTTCTTCGCCTTCTTTCAGAACGTTACGCGCATCTTCGATGCGGTCACGGCTGATTTCGGAGGCTTTCAGAGTAGCTTCGATATCGTTAGCCAGGGTGATGATGGCGCCTTTGGCGTCAACTTCTTTTACAACACCCTTAACGATTGCGCCTTTGTCGTTCTCTTGGACGTACTCGGAGAACGGATCGCTTTCCAGTTGCTTGATACCCAGGGAGATACGCTCGCGCTCTGGGTCAACCGACAGGATAACGGTGTCCAGCTCGTCGCCCTTCTTGAAACGGCGTACGGCTTCTTCGCCCACTTCGTTCCAGGAGATGTCGGACAGGTGAACCAGACCGTCGATGCCGCCGTCCAGACCAATGAAGATACCGAAATCGGTGATCGACTTGATGGTGCCGGAGATCTTATCGCCCTTGTTGAACTGGCCAGAGAAGTCTTCCCATGGGTTGGACTTGCACTGCTTGATGCCGAGGGAGATACGACGACGCTCTTCGTCGATGTCCAGAACCATAACTTCCACTTCGTCGCCGACTTGTACGACTTTCGAAGGATGGATGTTCTTGTTGGTCCAGTCCATTTCCGAAACGTGTACCAGGCCTTCCACGCCTTCTTCCAGCTCAGCGAAGCAGCCGTAGTCGGTCAGGTTGGTTACACGAGCGGTAACGCGGGTGCTTTCTGGGTAACGAGCCTTGATAGCAACCCATGGATCTTCGCCCAGTTGCTTCAGGCCCAGGGAAACACGATTGCGCTCGCGATCGTACTTCAGAACCTTGACATCGATCTCGTCGCCAACGTTGACGATTTCGGAAGGATGCTTGATACGCTTCCAAGCCATGTCGGTGATGTGCAGCAGGCCATCAACGCCACCCAGATCGACGAATGCGCCGTAATCGGTGAGGTTCTTGACGATACCTTTGACTTGCTGACCTTCCTGCAGGGATTCCAGCAGAGCTTCACGCTCAGCGGAGTTCTCGGCTTCGAGGACGCTGCGGCGGGAAACGACAACGTTGTTGCGCTTCTGGTCGAGTTTGATGACTTTAAACTCGAGCTCTTTGCCTTCCAGGTGCGTGGTGTCGCGCACTGGACGGACGTCAACCAGAGAACCTGGCAGGAACGCACGGATGCCGTTAACGTCGACAGTGAAGCCGCCTTTAACCTTACCGTTGATAACGCCCTTGACCACTTCTTCGGCTGCGAAGGCTGCTTCCAGAACGATCCAGCATTCAGCGCGCTTGGCTTTTTCACGGGAGAGCTTGGTTTCACCAAAGCCGTCTTCAACCGAATCCAGAGCAACGTGAACTTCATCACCAACATTGATGGACAGTTCGCCAGCATCGTTGTAGAACTGCTCAAGCGGGATCAGCGCTTCAGACTTCAGACCAGCGTGAACGGTTACCCAACGCGCTTGGTAGTCGATGTCGACGATAACACCGGTGATGATGGAGCCTGCCTGAAGGTTCAGGGTTTTTAGGCTTTCTTCAAAGAGTTCCGCAAAGCTTTCGCTCATTTTAATTCCTGTTGATAAGGGCGAAGAATCCGCCCATCTGCCACATCCCAGACGATGTGGGTTACGTTCATATAAAAGAACGATCGCAGGACTATGACTGGTCCCCTGCAATCCTTCTTGTTCACCCGGCGATATCGCGAATGGCGATTTCACTCAAGATGCGTTGCAACACCTGATCGATGGACAACTCCGTGGAATCCAGCTGTATGGCGTCAGCCGCCGGCTTGAGCGGGGCCACCGCTCGCTGGGTATCGCGCTCATCACGCGCACGGATCTCATCTAGCAGACTCGACAGACTAACACCATCGACCTTTCCCTTCAACTGCAAGTAACGGCGACGAGCACGCTCCTCGGCACTGGCAGTCAGGAAAATCTTCAACGGAGCGTCGGGAAACACCACGGTTCCCATGTCGCGGCCATCGGCAACCAACCCCGGCGGCTCCTGAAAGGCACGCTGACGCTGCAGCAGGGCGTCTCGCACAGCAGGCAACGCCGCAACCTGAGAAGCCCAGGCCCCGACCTGCTCGTTGCGTAGATCATCCGTCACGTCATCACCCTCAAGAATGATCCGCTGCGGATGGTTCTCAGTAGCCCCGAGAAACTGCACATCCAAGTGAGCCGCCAACAATTTCAGCGACTCTTCATTGGTCAGATCGACGCCATGATTGCGCGCAGCGAACGCCAGCAGCCGGTACAGCGCTCCGGAGTCCAGCAGACACCAGCCCAGATGCTTGGCCAGCTTGCCAGCAATGGTGCCCTTACCCGAACCACTCGGCCCATCGATGGTGATCACCGGCGCCTTGATATTCACGACTGAGCCTCTTGCGTGACACGGATCCCCACCTGCGCGCACAGCGCAAGGAAGTTCGGGAACGAGGTCGCGACGTTGGCGCAGTCATGAATGCGGATCGGCGCGTTGGCGCGCAGCGAGGCAACACTGAACGCCATGGCGATACGGTGGTCACCATGCCCATGAACCTCCCCGCCACCGATCTGGCCACCCTCGATGATGATGCCGTCCGGGGTCGGTTCGCACTTGACCCCCAGGGTCAGCAGGCCATCAGCCATCACCTGGATACGGTCAGACTCCTTGACCCGCAGTTCTTCAGCGCCACGCAGCACCGTGCGCCCTTCGGCGCAAGCGGCCGCGACGAACAACACAGGGAACTCATCGATTGCCAGCGGTACCAACTCTTCGGGAATCTCGATCCCCTTGAGCTTGGCGGCGCGCACATGCAGATCGGCAACCGGCTCGCCACCCACTTCGCGCTGGTTTTCCAGACGAATGTCAGCGCCCATCAACCGCAGGATATCGATCACACCTGTACGGGTCGGGTTGATCCCCACGTGCTCCAGCACCAGTTCGGAACCTTCGGCAATGGATGCAGCCACCAGGAAGAACGCCGCGGAAGAAATGTCCGCAGGCACCTCAATATGGGTTGCCTTGAGCTTGCCGCCGGACTCGACCGAAGCCGTGGCGCCATCGACACTCACGGAGTAGCCGAAGCCACGCAGCATGCGCTCGGTATGGTCACGGGTCGGAGCCGGCTCGGTGACCGTGGTTTTCCCTTCGGCATATAAACCTGCCAACAACAGGCAGGACTTAACCTGCGCACTGGCCATCGGCAAGGTGTAGGTCAGCCCCTTGAGCTTGTGACCGCCACGAATCACCATCGGCGGGCGACCCTCGGCAGCCGTCTCAATGACCGCGCCCATTTCCCGCAGCGGGTTCGCCACACGATTCATCGGACGCTTGGACAGGGACGGATCGCCAGTCAACGTGCTGTCGAAGCTTTGTGCAGCCAGCAAGCCCGACAACAGGCGCATCGAGGTACCGGAGTTCCCCAGGTAGATCGGCCCTGGAGCCGGCTTCAAGCCGTGCAAGCCAACACCATGAATGGTCACACGACCATGATGCGGCCCTTCGATGACCACGCCCATGTCGCGGAAAGCCTGCAAGGTTGCCAGAGCATCTTCGCCCTCGAGGAAACCTTCCACTTCAGTGGTGCCCTCAGCCAGCGAGCCAAGCATGATCGAGCGGTGAGAAATCGACTTGTCGCCCGGTACACGAATCCGCCCAGACAGGCGGCCACCAGGATTTGCCAGGAAAATCAGATCGTTGGAGTTCATAGCGTCCACATAGGCCCGGCGGGCCAGGATTTTACCGAAATGCTCGCGGGCAACCCGGGCGCGAGTGAATACGCCCAACAATTGATGCCCGTCCCCTGCATCGACCGCATCACGCAGAGCGTCGAGGTCGTTGCGAAATGTATCGAGTGTGCGCAGTACCGCCTCGCGATTGGCAAGGAAGATGTCGTGCCACATGACCGGGTCGCTGCCGGCGATTCTCGTGAAATCGCGGAACCCGCCCGCAGCGTAACGGAAGATATCGAGATTTTCACTGCGCTTGGCCAGGGAATCGACCAGACCGAACGCCAGCAGGTGCGGCAAATGGCTGGTCGCCGCCAGGACTTCATCGTGACGCTCGACCTGCATGTGCTCGACATCCGCCCCCAGCTCACGCCAAAGCCTGTCGACCAGGTCCAGCGCCGCGGCATCAGTCTGCTCCAGAGGCGTCAGGATCACCTTGTGCCGACGAAACAGCTGCGCGTTGGAGGCTTCCACACCACTCTGCTCGGAGCCCGCAATGGGGTGCCCCGGGACAAAGCGTGCAGGCATGCCGCCAAAAGCTTCTTGTGCAGCGCGCACCACATTGCCTTTGGCGCTGCCGACATCGGTCAGCACCGCTTGGCCCAGATCCATGCCGGCAAGCAGAGCCAGCAGCTTTTCCATAGCCAGGATCGGCACCGCCAGTTGAATCACATCGGCGCCCTGGCAAGCCAGGACCAGATCTTCTTCACAGCGATCCACCACCCCCAGTTCGACCGCCAACTGGCGGGACTGCGGATCCAGATCGACACCGACTACCTCACGACACAGGCCACTTTCACGCAAACCCTTGGCAAAGGAACCGCCAATCAACCCCAGGCCGATCACCACCAGGCGACCGATCATAGGCACAGCAGATTGCATTGGAATGACATCAAGCACGGGCCAGAACCTTGGCCAAGGCCTCAAGGAAACGAGTATTTTCCGCCGGCAGGCCGATGGTGATGCGCAAATGATTTGGCATGCCGTAGTTGGCCACCGGACGCACGATCACCCCCTCGCGCAACAACCCCTGGAAGATCGGCGCAGCCTCACGCCCCAGGTCCACGGCAATGAAATTGCCCTTGGAAGGAATCCAGCTCAGGCCCAGATCACCGAACCCCGCCTCCAACTGCTGCATGCCGGCCTCGTTCAGACGACGACTCTCGGCCAGGTAGTCCACATCCTCAAGTGCGGCGCAAGCCGCAGCCAAGGCCAGGCTGTTGACGTTGAAAGGCTGGCGCACACGGTTCAGCACATCCGCCACCACCGGGGTCGACAGCCCATAACCGACCCGCAGGGCTGCCAGGCCATAGGCCTTGGAGAAGGTTCGCGAAACCAGCAGGTTGGGGTAGGCCGCCAGGAAGTCCAGGCCATCCGGCAGGTCGCTGCCTTCGGCGTACTCGATATAGGCCTCGTCCAGCACCACCAGTACGTGGGCCGGTACATCTTGCAAAAACTCGTCCAGCTCCTCGGCACCGAACCAGGTACCGGTCGGGTTGTTCGGGTTGGCGATGAACACCACGCGGGTCCGATCATCGATCGCCTTGAGCATGGCTGGCAGGTCATGCCCCCAGTTCTTGGCCGGAACCACGCGAGCCTGGGCTCCGACAGCCTGGGTAACGATGGGGTAGACGGCAAATGCGTGCTCGCTGAACACCGCACTCAAGCCAGGCGCCAGGTAGGCACGAGCCACCAGCTCCAGAATGTCGTTGGAACCGTTGCCCAGGGTCACCTGGTCGATTTCCACGCCGCAGCGCTCGGCCAGCAGGGACTTGAGGGCAAAACCATTGCCATCCGGATAACGGGTCAGCTCGGCAAGCTCGTCACGAATCGCCGCCAGGGCCTTGGGGCTGGCGCCCAGCGGGTTTTCATTGCTCGCCAGCTTGACGATGGTGGCCGGATCGATGTCCAGCTCACGGGCCAGTTCGTCCACGGGCTTGCCCGGAACGTAAGGCGAAAGTTGTTGCACGCCTGGTTGTGCCAGTGCGAGGAAGTCGCCACTCATTGTTAAAGCCTCAGAGAACCGCTTTCGGGTAGGAACCCAGCACCTTGAGTGCTACTGCTTCCTGACTGATCTTTTCCAGCACACCCTTGACCAACGGATCACGGTGGTGGCCGACGAAGTCGATGAAGAACACATAGGTCCATTTACCACTGCGCGAAGGTCGGGTCTCGATTCGCGTCAGGTCGATGCCATTGTCGTGGAATGGCACCAACAGCTCGTGCAAGGCACCGGGCTTGTTGCTCATGGACACGATGATCGAGGTCTTGTCGTCGCCGGTCGGCGGCACTTCCTGATTACCGATCATCAAAAAGCGCGTGGAGTTGTCCGGACGATCCTCGATTTTCTCTGCCAGGCGCGTCAGGCCATACAGGCCTGCCGCCATGTCGCCGGCGATCGCCGCCGAATTCCACTCGCCCTTGACCCGCTTGGCCGCCTCGGCGTTGCTGGACACCGCCACGCGCTCGACATTCGGGTAATGGGCGTCCAGCCACTTGCGGCACTGGGCCAGCGACTGGGCATGGGAATAGATGCGACTGATGCTGTCGGTCTTGGTGTTCTCGCCCACCAGCAGATGATGGTGAATACGCAGTTCGACTTCACCGCAGATCACCATGTCGTGCTCGAGGAAGCTGTCGAGAGTGTGGTTCACCGCACCCTCGGTGGAGTTTTCCACCGGCACCACGCCGAAGTTCACGGCGCCGGCCGCCACTTCACGGAACACCTCGTCGATCGCCGCCATCGGCTTGCTGATCACCGCATGACCGAAGTGCTTCATGGCCGCAGCTTGGGTGAAGGTACCTTCAGGACCGAGGTAGGCCACTTTCAATGGCTGCTCCAGGGCCAGGCACGAAGACATGATTTCGCGGAACAAGCGCGCCATCTCTTCATTGCCCAGCGGCCCCTGGTTGCGCTCCATCACCCGCTTGAGCACCTGGGCTTCACGCTCGGGACGATAGAATACCGGCACTTCGCCTTCGGCGAGAGAGCCCATCTTGACCCGCGCCACTTCCTGGGCACAGCGCGCGCGCTCACTGATCAGCTCCAGGACCTTCTCGTCCAGGGCGTCAATACGCAGGCGCAGGGCCTTGAGTTCTTGCTCAGACATCAGCCGTGTTCCTTCTCGAACTCCGCCATGTAGGCCACCAGCGCATTGACTGCGTTGATGTCCACGGCGTTGTAGATGGAAGCGCGCATGCCACCCACCGAGCGGTGGCCCTTGAGGTTCAACAGGCCGCGAGCCTCGGCGCCCACCAGGAACGGTTTGTCCAGGCGATCGTCGGCCAGACGGAACGGCACGTTCATCCAGGAGCGGTCGGTCTTGTTGATCGGGTTGCTGTACAGGCCGCTGGCGTCGATGAAATCGTACAGGGTGCGCTGCTTGGCCTCATTGAGATTGGCGATGGCTTCAACCCCGCCCTGCTCCTTGAGCCATTCGAACACCAGGCCGGACAGATACCAGGCCAGGGTCGGCGGCGTGTTGTACATCGAGCCGTTGTCCGCCGCAACCTTGTAGTCGAGCATGGTCGGGCACAGCGAACGGGCACGCCCCAGCAGGTCTTCGCGAATGATGTTCACCAGGATGCCGCTGGGGCCGATATTCTTCTGCGCGCCAGCGTAGATCATGCCGAAACGGGAGATATCCACAGGGCGCGAGAGGATGTCGGACGACATGTCGGCCACCAGGGGAACGTCGCCGGTTTCCGGGATCCAGTTGAATTCCAGGCCGCCAATGGTTTCGTTCGGCGCGTAGTGCACGTAGGCCGCATCTGGCGACAGCTGCCATTCGTTCTGGCCGGGAATTGCGAAATAGTCGTAAGGCTTGGCAGTGGCCGCCACATTCACCTGCCCGTAGCGGGAGGCTTCTTCAATGGCTTTCTGCGACCAGATACCGGTGTCGACATAGTCGGCCTTGCCACCCTCGGGCAGCAGGTTCAGTGGGATCTGGGCAAATTGCTGGCTGGCGCCGCCTTGCAGAAACAGCACTTTATAGTTCGAGGGGATATTCAGCAGATCACGCAGATCCTGCTCGGCCTTGGTGGCAATGGAAACGAACTCATCGCTGCGATGGCTCATTTCCATGACCGACAGGCCCTTGCCATGCCAATCCAGCAATTCGGCCTGGGCACGCAACAGGACAGCTTCAGGTAGCGCAGCGGGACCTGCGCAGAAGTTATAGGCTCGTTTGCTCACATCCACTCTCGCTATGCATTCACGGTAGCGGACAGAGCAAACACTCTGCCCTGCTACGATTTATTTAGTCTTGCGACTCTTCTTCGCCTGCGGCGTCTGCCTGTTGGCCTTCGGCTGCCTCATCGGTATCGGCAACCGCATCCAGCACGGCTCCCTCGAATTCAGCACCCTCTTCACCTTCGAACTCTTCGCCCTCGATTTCCGATGGCTCCTGCACCCGCTCCAGGCCCACCAGGGTTTCATCGCTGGCCAGCTTGATCAGAGTCACGCCTTGAGTGTTACGGCCCAGGCTCGACACTTCGTCGACACGGGTACGCACCAGGGTGCCCTGATCGGAAATCAGCATGATCTCCTCACCATCCAGCACCTGCACCGCGCCAACCAGGCGACCGTTACGCTCGTTGCTGACCATGGCGATAACGCCCTGGCCGCCACGCTTGTACTCGGGGAACTCGCCAATGGCGGTACGCTTGCCGAAACCACGCTCGGAGGCGGTGAGGATCTGGCTGCCTTCTTCCGGAATCAGCATGGAAATCAGCTTCTGACCTTCCGCCAGGCGCATGCCGCGCACACCGCGAGCGGTACGGCCCATGGCGCGCACGTCGGACTCCTTGAAGCGAGTGACCTTGCCTCCGTCGGAGAACAGCATGACTTCACGCTCGCCATCGGTGATGGCGGCACTGATCAGCACGTCGCCTTCGTCCAGCTCCAGGGCGATCAGGCCCACGCTGCGCTGGCGGCTGAAGGACTCCAGCGGGGTCTTCTTCACGGTGCCGTTGGCGGTCGCCATGAAGATGTAGTGACCTTCGGTGTACTCCTCTACCGGCAGCATGGTGGTGATGTATTCACCCTCATCCAGCGGTAGCAGGTTGACCAGCGGACGACCGCGTGCGGCACGGGATGCTTCAGGAATTTCATAAGTCTTCAGCCAGTACACCTTGCCCTTGCTGGAGAACAGCAGCAGCGTGGTGTGGCTGTTGGCAACCAGCAGGTGAGCGATGTAGTCCTCATCCTTGACGCCTGTGGCCGACTTGCCTTTACCGCCACGACGCTGGGCCTGGTAGGCTGCCAGCGGCTGGGTCTTGGCGTAGCCGCCGTGGGAAATGGTCACCACACGCTCTTCTTCCGGGATCATGTCACCCAGGGTCAGGTCGAGGCGGGCATCGAGAATCTCGGTGCGGCGCACGTCGCCGTATTCAGCGCGGATCACTTCCAGCTCTTCGCGGATCACTTCCATCAGGCGCGTGGCGCTATTGAGGATGCGGATCAGCTCGCCGATCTGGTTGAGGATCTCCTGGTACTCGGCCAGCAGCTTTTCGTGCTCCAGGCCAGTCAGGCGGTGCAGGCGCAACTCCAGAATGGCTTGTGCCTGTTCCGGGGACAGGAAGTACTTGCCGTCGCGCAGACCGTATTGCGGATCAAGGTTTTCCGGACGGCAGGAATCCGCACCGGCACGCTCGACCATGGTCATGACCGCGCTGGACTCCCAAGGGGTGCTGATCAGCGCTTCCTTGGCTTCCGACGGCGTCGGCGAGGCCTTGATCAGGGCGATCACCGGATCGATGTTGGACAGGGCAACGGCCTGGCCTTCAAGGATGTGGCCACGCTCACGAGCCTTGCGCAGCTCGAACACGGTACGCCGGGTAACGACTTCACGACGGTGACGAACGAAGGCTTCCAGCAGATCCTTGAGATTGAGAATCCGCGGACGGCCGTCGATCAGCGCCACGATGTTGATGCCGAACACTGCTTGCAGCTGGGTCTGGGCGTAGAGGTTATTGAGGATCACCTCAGGCACTTCGCCACGACGCAGCTCGATCACGACGCGCATACCGTCCTTGTCGGACTCATCGCGCAGTTCAGTGATGCCTTCGAGTTTCTTCTCTTTCACCAGCTCGGCGATCTTCTCGATCAACCGCGCCTTGTTCAGTTGGTAAGGCAGCTCGGTGATGACGATCTGTTGGCGGCCGCCAACCTTGTCGATGTCTTCGATGATCGAGCGGGCACGCATATAAATGCGGCCACGGCCGGTGCGATAGGCCTCGATGATGCCTTCGCGACCGTTGATGATCGCCGCGGTCGGGAAATCCGGGCCGGGGATGTACTGCATCAGTTCGTCGACAGTCAGCTCGGGATTGTCGATCAGCGCCAGGCAACCATCGATGACTTCACCGAGGTTGTGCGGCGGAATGTTGGTCGCCATGCCCACGGCGATACCGCTGGAACCGTTGACCAGCAGGTTGGGGATCTTGGTCGGCATGACCGCCGGGATCATCTCGGTGCCGTCGTAGTTCGGCACCCAGTCCACGGTTTCCTTGTGCAGGTCGGCCAGCAGCTCATGCGCCAGCTTGGTCATGCGAACTTCGGTGTATCGCATGGCCGCCGCGTTGTCGCCGTCGACCGAACCGAAGTTACCCTGGCCGTCTACCAGCAGGTAGCGCAGGGAGAATGGCTGGGCCATACGAACGATGGTGTCGTACACCGCGGTATCACCGTGCGGGTGATACTTACCGATCACGTCACCGACAACACGGGCAGATTTCTTGTACGGCTTGTTCCAGTCGTTACCGAGCTCGCTCATCGCGTACAGCACACGCCGGTGCACGGGCTTCAAGCCATCGCGCGCATCAGGCAGTGCCCGCCCGACGATTACGCTCATCGCGTAGTCGAGGTAGGACTGTTTCAGCTCGTCTTCGATATTGACCGGGAGGATTTCTTTGGCCAGTTCGCCCATGAGAAGCCTGATTCCTTTTTCTGGTGAAACTTCGTCACATCCATATGGGACGAACGAAGCTCGCCGCTGCAGGCCTAGTGCCATGCACCGACTTACGACAAATCAACAAGTTATGCCATGGATTTGCGCAGTGAAGGCAGCCGCGTCGGACCACCTTGGAAACCGCCGGATGTTATCACAATCGCCGCCACGCACCTATCCCCCTGACGCGCATGGAGCATAGTTAGTTGACCGGTGACAGCCTGATAAGAGACGAGAGGGGCTCAGAGGCCAAATTCGCACATAATTAAGCGCTTTTTACTGAGCTGACAGCTTTCCCGGGAAGCCCCCACCAACGACTTGCCCGGACACTCGTCAGTGCAAGCGCTTGCGGCACATCAATTGCGCCATCTTGGCCGTGTCCGGCCGCTCGACAACGCCCTTCTCGGTGACGATGGCATCGATCAGGTCCGCTGGCGTGACATCGAACAGCGGATTGAAGCCTTCTACCCCCTCCCCCATGCGCTTGCCCGCGATCTCCAGCAACTCCTCGCCCGCCCGCTCTGCCAAGGGAATGTCATCACCGCTGGCAAGGCTCATGTCGATGCTCGAACTGGGCGCCACCACCATGAAGCGAACACCGTGGTGCATGGCATTGACCGCCAGCTGGTAAGTGCCAATCTGGTTCGCTACATCGCCATTGGCAGTGATGCGGTCCGCCCCCACCACGACCCAGGTCACGCCCTTGGTCTTCATGATGTGCGCGGCGGCTGCATCGACATTTACCGTTACCGGAATGCCTTCGCTGGCGAGCTCCCAGGCCGTCAGGCGCGAACCCTGCAACCAGGGCCGGGTTTCATCGGCGTAGACCCGCTCCACCATACCTTCCAGCCAGGCCGCGCGAATCACCCCCAGGGCCGTGCCGAAACCACCGGTGGCCAGGGCGCCGGTATTGCTGTGAGTCAACAGGGCCTGGGGGTTGCCCTGATGCCGCCGGATCAGGTCCACACCCAGCTGAGCCATGGTCAGGTTGGCTTCGCGATCGCTCTCATGAATGGCCAGGGCTTCAGCTTCCAGCGCTGCCAACGGGGCAGCATGCTCCCTGACCCGCTCCAGGCGCTCGCGCATGCGATTGAGCGCCCAGGACAGATTCACCGCCGCAGGAGCGGCATCCGCCAGCAAGGTGAAATCCTCTTCCAGCGCCGTAAACCAGTCGCCACCTGCGACAAATCGTCCACGTGCTGCCAGAACCAGGCCGTAGGCAGCACTGATGCCAATGGCCGGCGCCCCACAGACCACCATCGAGCGAATCGCCTCGGCCACTCCAGCGGCGCTGTCATAGGCAATCCAGGACTCCTCGAAAGGCAAGGCCCGCTGATCGAGCAGGTACAGAGTGCTATCCCGCCATTCAATGGCCCTGACTTTCTCCGCAGCCAACAGACGATCGCGCATCCCTCACCCCGCACTCATGAACAAAAGCCGCCGATTATAGCGATCCCCCTGCCAGGACGCTCGGGTATACTTCGCCATCCTTTTATATAAAGCCCTGGACCGATACTCGATGCCGAACCGCGACATTGCGCTCGACCTGCTGCTGCTCCCGACCTGGCTGGTGCCGGTGGAGCCGGCCGGCGTCGTCCTCAGGGAACACGGCCTGGGCATCCGCGACGGGCACATCGTGTTCATCGGCCCACGCGCCGAGGCGTTGAAGTATCGCGCCACGGAAATCCGCGAACTGCCCGACACGCTGCTCACCCCGGGCCTGATCAACGCCCACGGGCACGCCGCCATGACCCTGTTTCGCGGCCTGGCCGATGACCTGCCGCTGATGACCTGGCTGGAAAAGCACATCTGGCCCGCCGAAGCCAAGTGGGTGGATGAAGCCTTCGTCCGCGACGGCACCGACCTGGCCATCGCCGAGCAGATCAAGGGTGGGATCACCTGTTTCTCGGACATGTACTTCTTCCCGAAGGTTGCCAGTGAGCGGGTGCACAACAGCGGCATGCGAGCACAGGTCGCCATCCCCATTCTCGACTTCCCGATTCCCGGTGCCCAGAATGCCGACGAAGCCATCCGCCAGGGCGTAGAGCTGTTCGGCGATCTCAAGCATCATCCGCGGATCAACATCACCTTCGGCCCTCATGCACCCTACACCGTTGGCGACGAGAACCTGGAAAAAATCCGGATCATTGCCGAAGAACTCGACGCTGCGATCCACATGCATGTGCATGAGACCGCCCATGAGGTGCAGCAATCCGTGGAACAGCACGGTGAGCGACCGCTGGCGCGCCTGGCCCGCCTGGGGCTGCTGGGACCACGCTTCCAGGCCGTTCATATGACCCAAATCAGCGATGACGACCTGGCTTTACTGGTAGAAACCAACACCAGCGTCATTCACTGCCCGGAATCCAACCTGAAACTGGCCAGCGGCTTCTGCCCTGTAGAACGTCTGTGGCAGGCCGGAGTCAACGTGGCGGTAGGCACCGATGGCGCCGCCAGCAACAACGACCTGGACCTGCTGGGGGAAACCCGTACCGCCGCGCTGCTGGCCAAGGCCGTGGCCGGGTCGGCTACCGCCCTGGATGCCCATCGCGCACTGCGCATGGCTACCCTCAACGGCGCCAGGGCCATGGGCCTGGAAAGCCAAGTGGGCTCCCTGGAAATCGGCAAGGCCGCAGACCTGACAGCCTTCGACCTGTCCGGCCTGGCCCAGCAGCCGATCTACGACCCGGTGTCGCAACTGATCTACGCCACCGGCCGAGACTGCGTGAAACATGTATGGGTCGCCGGCAAGCAACTGCTGGATGACCGACGCCTGACCCGCCTGGACGAGCATCAGCTGGGCGCTACCGCCCGCGACTGGGCCCGGCGCATCAGCGGCCACCACCCATAACCCGGGCCTTGAGCACAGGCTCGAGGCCCGACAGAGAATTTTCTAGCTTTGGAGCACTACCCATGAGCAACGTCGACCACGCTGAAATCGCCAAATTCGAAGCCCTGGCCCATCGCTGGTGGGACCGTGAAAGCGAGTTCAAGCCCCTGCACGACATCAACCCCCTGCGGGTAAACTGGATCGACGAACGGGTCGGCCTGGCGGGCAAGAAAGTCCTCGACGTCGGTTGCGGCGGCGGCATCCTCAGCGAAGCCATGGCCCAGCGCGGCGCTACCGTGACCGGCATCGACATGGGCGAGGCCCCGCTGGCCGTGGCGCAATTGCACCAGCTGGAATCCGGCGTCAACGTCGAGTACCGGCAGATCACTGCCGAGGCCCTGGCCGAGGAAATGCCCGAGCAATTCGACGTGGTCACCTGCCTGGAAATGCTCGAGCACGTGCCGGACCCTTCGTCGGTGATTCGCGCCTGCTTCCGCATGGTCAAGCCCGGTGGCCAGGTGTTCTTCTCCACCATCAACCGCAACCCCAAGGCCTACCTGTTCGCCATCATCGGCGCTGAATACATCATGAAGCTGCTGCCGCGCGGCACCCACGACTTCAAGAAGTTCATCCGCCCATCCGAGCTCGGTGCCTGGAGCCGCTCTGCCGGCCTGACCGTCAAGGACATCATCGGCCTGACCTACAACCCGCTGACCAAGCACTACAAGCTGGCCCCGGACGTGGACGTCAACTACATGATCCAGACCCTGCGAGAGGAGTAAGACATGGCTATCAGAGCCGTTCTCTTCGACATGGATGGCACCCTGCTCGATACCGCTCCGGACTTCATCGCGGTGTGCCAGGGCATGCGCCGTGATCGCGGCCTGCCGCCCATCGCCGACCAGCACATTCGCGACGAAATCTCCGGCGGCGCCCGCGCCATGGTGGCGGTGACCTTCTCCATGGACCCCGAATCCCCGGGCTTCGAGGAACTGCGCCTGGAGTTTCTCGAGCGCTACCTCAAGCATTGCGCCGTGCACAGCAAGCTCTTCGACGGCATGGCCGAGCTGCTGGCAGATATCGAAAAGGCCCACCTGGTCTGGGGCGTGGTCACCAACAAGCCGCTGCGCTTCGCCGAGCCGATCATGCAGCAACTGGGGCTGGCCGAGCGCTCGGCACTGCTGATCTGCCCTGACCACGTGAAAAACAGCAAGCCCGACCCCGAACCGCTGATCCTGGCGTGCAAGATGCTCGACCTGGCCCCGTCCAGCGTGCTGTTTGTCGGCGACGACCTGCGCGATATCGAATCCGGCCGCGATGCGGGCACCAGGACCGCTGCGGTGACCTATGGCTATATCCATCCGGACGACAACCCACGGCACTGGGGCGCCGACGTGGTGGTCAGTCACCCGCTGGAACTGCGCCAGGTTCTGGACAACGCGCTGTGCAGCTGCTGAGCAGCGGCATGCCCGGCTAAGCGCCGGGGACGATCCAATTTCTGTTGAGGCCTTTTATGTTTGATTATTCCGCTCGCCCAGAACTGCTCAAGGACCGGGTCATTCTGGTCACCGGCGCCGGTCGTGGCATCGGCGCCGCCGCCGCCAAGACCTTTGCCGCTCATGGCGCCACCGTGCTGCTGCTGGGCAAGACCGAAGCCAACCTGACCGAGGTCTACGACGCCATCGAGGCGGCCGGCCATCCGCAGCCGGCGGTAATCCCGTTCAACCTGGAAACCGCCCTGCCGCACCAGTACGACGAACTGGCGGCCATGATCGAAACCGAGTTCGGCCACCTCGACGGCCTGTTGCACAACGCCTCGATCATCGGCCCGCGCACGCCTCTGGAGCAGCTCTCCGGGGAGAATTTCATGCGTGTGATGCAGGTCAACGTCAACGCCATGTTCATGCTTACCAGCACCCTGCTGCCCCTGCTCAAGCTGTCCCAGGATGCATCGGTGGTCTTCACCTCCAGCAGCGTTGGCCGCAAGGGCCGGGCTTACTGGGGCGCCTACGGCGTGTCGAAGTTCGCCACCGAAGGCTTGATGCAGACCCTGGCCGACGAGCTGGACACCGTGGCCCCGGTGCGTGCCAACAGCATCAACCCAGGCGCCACTCGCACCAGCATGCGGGCCCAGGCCTACCCGGGAGAAAACCCCAGCAACAATCCGACCCCGGAAGAAATCATGCCGGTCTATCTGTACCTGATGGGGCCGGACAGCACCGGGATCAACGGTCAAGCCTTCGACGCGCAGTAATACCCCCTCCCGTTCGTCGCGACGGAATACCGTCGCGACGCCTCGGCAATGCCTACCCCGCGTAGGTTTCAAGCCAAACAAATGTCATTTTTGACGACAGCCTTTTTACGCCGAAACCCAACCTGATGAATCCAAACAAGTTTTCCCAATATGAACCGAATGGCACGAGTTTCGCTCTAACGACACTCAATACACAGTGCATTGACGCTGTGGAAAACGGCTTGCGCTGAGGGCTTTATAGCCACAGGCGAGACGGCCTAAAATATGCGCGTTGTCCTACGGGACTGATGGAACAGTATGACGCGCAGCTCTGAGCCGCTCTCACCCAGGCAGTTAGACCGTACACAGTGCTCAGGGGGCTCAAGCTCAGATGAAAACACCGACCCAGACCAACGCAATTGACTTCGATAGCGCCAAATTGCAACGCCTGGGCTTTGGCCAGCAGTCGCCACTGATCAAGCAGCCCATCAGCCTCGCCCAGTTGCGCCAGCAACTGGGCCTGCAGCTGCAGACCAGCCTTGAACCGCAACGCATCCTGGGCCTGTTCTTTCGTGAGGTTCAACGCCTGGTCCCCCTGGATGCCCTGCAGTACCAGCACACTCCGAGCGACCTGCGCCTGGAGTTCGGCCAGCGCGGCCATCACTCCATCAGCTACAGCCTGAGCCACGAAGGCGAACCGATGGGCGAGCTGGTCTTTCGCCGCAACCAGCGCTTCAGCGAATCAGAACAGGGCTCCCTGGAATCGCTGCTCTCGACCCTGCTGTACCCGATGCGCAATGCCCTGCTGTATCGCGCCGCCACTCGCAGTGCCCTGCGGGATCCGCTGACCGATACCGGCAATCGCATCGCCATGGACCAGACCCTGCAACGGGAAATCGAAATGGCCCGTCGTCACCTGCTTCCACTGTCGCTGCTGATGCTGGACATCGATCACTTCAAGCGCATCAACGACAACCACGGCCACAGCGCCGGCGATCAAGTGCTCAAGGCCGTTGCCGCGGCAATCAAGGGGCAATTGCGCAATGTCGACATGGTGTTTCGCTTTGGCGGGGAAGAGTTCTTGATCCTGCTGTCCAACACTGGGCGCGAAGCCGCGGCGATGGTGGGCGAGCGTCTGCGCCATGCCGCCCAGGCCCAAGACTACCGGGCCGATGGTCAGCCGATCGAACTTACCGTAAGCCTGGGGTGTTCGACTCTGCTACCGGGAGAATCCGCAGAAAGCCTGTTGCGACGCGCCGACAGCGCGCTGTACGTGGCCAAGCGCGAAGGGCGCAACCGCCTGGCAATGGCGGGCTGAGCACAAGGTAGCGCCCTGCCCCGTTGATGCACGGGCAACTTCATCACCCCACACGTCCAGCGTGCGCGGCAATCGAAGCGCCCGACATTCCCTGACTCAGCCTTCGGCCAGTGCCAGGCGCTCGCGGGTCACCGCAGTCTTTTCCTGCTGCATGCAGCGTTCCAGGAACAGGTACATATAGTCATAGCTCTTGCAGATGGCCTGACGCAGCTCGACCTGCAGGGCCTTGCTCGGGTTCAGCCCTGCCAGGGTGACGATGATTTCCAGCGCTTCCCAGGGATGGGCGTCGTCGTACTGGGCATGCATCTTCAGCCACTTCATGGCACGTTTGCGATCCTCTTCCGGGAACGCCGCGGCATAGATGCCGTTGGAACACACCAGCGCCGACCACTCGCCCGTAGCCCCTTCAATGGCGTAGTTGGTGGCGGCAATGGCCACGATCAGGGAATCGGCAGAACTGGTATGCCAGCACCAATGGCTCAAGGCATGCAGCTCTGGCGGTACTTGCTGGGCCTGCAGGTCTTCCAGGGTCACGCCATGGGCCCGGCTCCAGTGCACCCAGTAATCGGCATGATTGAGCTCGACCCGGATATTGCGCATTAGCCAGCGACGCGCCATGTCTTCGCCGGGATGGCGGGCAAAACGGGTCTTGGTCAGGTTTTGCGCCATGTACAGGGCGAACTGTTCAACCACCGGCCAGCCGCCAATCAGATACTGACGCATGACTTTGGCACTGAGTTTGTTATCGCGCATGCGCTGGTACAGCTCATGCTCCACGACGCGGCGCTTGCTCTCGCTGCAGTCCTGGATCAATTGCTGGGTCCAGGCGGGGTAACTGGCAGCTTCCATGAGCGGGCCGGTTCGGCTGAATGTGTCGATCACTGTCGGGCTCCTTTTGATTGTGATGTACGGATCCAAAAGAGGTTTCAACGGAACGTACCGGGCGCCTTGAACAACAGTGGCTGTGGTCTCACGGGTCGACACTGCAGGCTGTCACAGGTGAACAATTGCGGGCGTTCAATAATGTAGCCTTGAGCATAATCCACGCCGATCTCAAGCAATGCCTGCTCGATCTGCGGTGTTTCAACAAACTCGGCAATCGTGCGCTTACCCATGACATGCCCGATGTGGTTGATCACTTCGACCATGGCGCGGTTAATCGGGTCGTCCAGCATATCCTTTACGAAACTTCCATCGATCTTGAGGAAGTCTACAGGCAAATGTTTGAGATAAGCGAACGACGACATTCCCGCACAAAAGTCATCCAGGGAAAAATGGCAGCCTAAGCCCTTGAGTTCATTTATGAAACGAATGGCACTGCCCAAATTGGCAATCGCACTGGTTTCAGTAATTTCAAAACAGATCAACTTTGGCGGTACGCCATAGACGACAAACTGCTCGCGCAAGAAGTCGAGAAACGCATCATCACCGATGGTGATACCCGACAGGTTGATGGCGCACATTGCCATTGGCCCTTCACGGCCTTCGGCAATGCATTGGGCAATGATCTTGAATACGTTCTGTACCACCCAACGGTCCAGAGAGGTCATCAGGCCGTAGCGCTCCGCCGCCGGAATGAAACTGTCCGGCAGAATCATCCGGCCCGCCTCGTCATGCAGGCGCAACAGAATCTCCACATGCCCGCCGCCACGTTCGACATGCCCCAGGGCGGTGATCTCCTGCGAATAGAGGCAGAAGCGGTTTTCCTCCAGCGCCATGTGCAGACGCTGGACCCAGGCCATCTCGCCAAAGCGCAGCGACAGCTCGGAATCGTCGGCATGGTAGACCTGCACCCGGTTACGCCCCTTTTCCTTGGCCATGTAGCAGGCCATGTCCGCCGCTCTCAGCGAGGCTTCGAGGGTGGTCGGGGTCTGGACGATGTGCACCAGGCCGATACTCACGGTGGTCACGAAGGGCCGGCCTTTCCAGACGAAATGCAGATTCTGCACAGTCTGGCGCAGCCCCTCGGCAATCTTCTCCGCGGCCTCTGGCGAGCAATTCTCCAGGAGGATGCCGAACTCGTCCCCACCCAGCCGTGCCAGGGTGTCGCCTTCGCGCAGGCCCGACTGCAGCAGCGCGCAGATATGCCGCAGCAGCTCGTCCCCGGCAGCATGGCCACAGGTGTCATTGACCAGCTTGAACTGATCCAGATCGAGGAACATCAGCGCATGCCGTGCCGGCTGGCGAATCAGGCTGTGCAGGGCCTGCTCCAGGCGGAACTCGAACTCCCGGCGATTGGCCAGGCCGGTCAGGGCGTCATGGGTCGCCTGCCAGGAGAGGTTGGCGATGTATTGCCGCTCCTGGGTCATGTCGTGCAGCACCAGCACCGTGCCGCTGACCTTGCCGGCATTGCGGATCGGCGCCCCCACCAGGGTCACCGAGACCGTGCTGCCGTCCAGGCGCTGGATCAGTTTGGAATGCTCGCTGCCGCCGCTGAGCTGACCGCTGAGGATGTGCTCGATCAGGGTAAAACCGTCAGCCTGGGCATTTTCATCCAGCAGGTTGAACAAGGCTGCCAGGGGCAACCCCACTGCCTGCTCGGCCTTCCAGCGAGTCAGGTCCTCTGCCGCCGGGTTCATGTAGGCGATGGCACCTTCGACGTCGGTGGTGATCACCCCGTCGCCGATGGACTGCAGGGTGATCTGCGCCCGCTCCTTTTCCAGTTGCAGGGCGTCGGCAAAGGCATGGCGCTGGGCCAGCAGTTTGTGCGTGCGCAGCAGGGCCAGGGCAATCAGCACCAGCGCGGTTGCCAGGTTGGTCACCAGCAACAGCCGCAAGATCACCCGCGAACCCTCGCCCAAAGCATCGCTGAAGGCCTTGGCAGCGGGAGTGACGCCGTCATTGATGGCGAAAATCTGACTCTTCCAGCGCTGCACATCGCCTTCGCTGGCGCTGTTGCTGCCGATCCTCTGGTGCATCTCCCGGGCCACGGTGTCCAGTTGCAACAGGTATCCGTCACCCACGGTCCACAGATCGATGGCCTTTTCCAGGTAGCTGAAATGACGGAAGTTGAGGTACAGCCAGATCAGGCTGGAGACATCGTCCGGGTGATTGCCGCCCTTGAGGATGCCCAGGCGTGCGGCCTCCAGATCCGGTGGCTGGTGATCCAGGGCAACCCGCAACTCATGCCCGCCCTGGGGCACGGCAATTGCATTCTGGTACTTGAGGAAAGTGCCTTCGTCGCGGCTGTCGGCATACAGATTGAGGTAGTAGATGGCGTCTTTCTGGCCCTTGGACCACAGGCTTTCACCAGCCACATAGCCCCGTACCGCCGACAGTACGTACAGGCTGAGGCCGCCCAACAGCGCTTGAAATAACACCACGGCGATGAAGGGCCAGACGATGCCCAACAAGCGCGGCGTTGCGAAAGTCCGCTTTTGCTTCATGAGGGTCCTTGCTTGCGCACAGCCAAATGAACACCCAGTAGTTGCGCCTCAGACAGCACAGGTTAGGCCAATTTCCACAGAACCGGCGCAGGGCAGGCTGCCGCTGACGCAGACTGGCTGGGGAAACGGGCCGCCGCGCTAAAGCTGAAACGGTTGTTCCACCAGGAAATTCAAGCACTAAGCACAGAAAGACGGATAAAACTCAAGGCTATCGAACCTGCTGCAAATGCCCGTACAGCTTGGCGTAAAGGCCGCCATCGGCAATCAGCTGCTGATGGTCGCCATCTTCGGCAATCTGCCCGCCATCGAACACCAAAACCCGGTCCGCCTGTTTTACCGCTGACAAGCGATGGGCAATGATCAGCGTAGTCCGCCCACGCAGAAAACGCGTCAAGGCCTGGTGCAGGTTGTACTCGGTGGCGGCATCCAGGGCGGAAGTGGCCTCATCGAGAATCACCACCTTGGGCTCGGCCAGAACCATCCGCGCAATCGCCAGGCGCTGGCGCTGGCCCCCGGACAAACGCACGCCGGAACGCCCCACCACGCTGTCCAGCCCCTGCGGCAAGGCCCTGACGGTAGCGTCCAACTGGGCAATTTCCAGGGCCTGCCAGCAGGCTTCGTCACTGCGCTCGCGCCCCATGGCCAGGTTGGCGCGGATCGTGTCGTTGAACAGCGCGGGATGCTGCAACACCACCGCCACGTTCTCCCGCACCGTCTCCAGGCCGATTTCCTGCTGGGTCGAACCACCAAAGCGGATCACCCCGGTCTGCGGTGTGTACAGCCCCAGCAGCAACTGCACCAGGGTGCTCTTGCCGCCACCGCTGGCACCGACAATGGCTACCTTTTCACCGGGAGCGATGGACAGGTCCATATTGTCCAGCACCCGCTCGTCACCGTAGCCGAAGCTCAAGCCGCGGACCTCGATGCCGACGGTCTCGCGCCCCACGAACGGGTCCGCACCCGGGCCGTACTGCGGTTCGTCGGCCCGCGCCAGCAGCTCGTTGATCCGGGTCAGGGCGCCGCCCGCGGCGTAGTAGGCGTATTGCAGGTTCAGCAACTGTTCCACCGGCCCGATCATGAACCACAGGTAACTGAATACCGCCAGCATCTGGCCGATGGACAGGTCGGAGAACAACACGGTCAGCATCGCCGCCGCGCGGAAGATATCGATGCCGAACTGGAACAGCAGCCCGCTGGCGCGGCCCGATGCATCGCTTTTCCATTGCGAGGCCACAGCGTAGTCCCGCACCTCCTCGGCACGCCGCCCCAGGCGCCCGAGAAAGTAGCCCTGGCGATTGCTCGCGCGAATTTCCTGGATAGCCTCCAGGGTCTCGGTCAGGGCCTGGGTAAAGCGCGAGGTGCTGTCGTTTTCCAGCTTCTTCAGGTGCTTGACCCGCTTGCCCAACTGCACCGTGGCGAAGATCACCAGCGGGTTGAACAGCAGGATCAGCAAGGCCAGTTTCCAGTGCATCCACATCAGGATGCCCGCCGTGCCCACCAGGGTCAGCATGGCCACCAGGAAGCGGCTGAGGGTCTCGCCGACGAACTTGTCCACAGTGTCCAGGTCGGTGACCAGGTGAGTGGTGACCGTACCGCCCCCCAGGCTTTCGTATTCCCCCAGGGAAATGCGCTTGAGCCGCTCGATCAGCCGCACGCGGATGCGGTAGACGATGTCCTTGGCCAGCCCGGCAAACAGCCGCGCCTGAATCACGTTGAACACCAGCGCCGAGCAGCGCAGGATCAGCGTCACCATGAGCATCAGGCCGATATAGCCAGCGGCACTCTGCCATCCCTGGGGCAGGAAGCGGTTCATCACCTGCAGAGCGGCATCGCCGTGCCCCAACAGCACCTCATCCACCAGCAAGGGCAGCAGCAGCGGGATCGGCACACTGCACAGGGTCGCCAGCACGGCGACGCCGTTGGCGATCCACAGAGATTTCTTGTGCTCAAGAGCCAGGCGACGGATATGCGCCCAGCTCAGGCGATCGATCGGCTTACCGCTGACGCTTGAATCCACCGGTTCAGGCACAGGCAGCGCGCTCCAGCCAGCGCCCCAACAGAGGAGACAGCTCGCTCAGCGGCTGATAGCCGTTGGTCAGCAACGCCAACTGGCCATTACGCTCGGCCAGCAAGGTAGGAAAGCCGGCGATTCCCAGGTCCTGGACCCAGGTGAAGTCCGCCGCGGTAGCCACATGCTGCTCGGCCCGGTCGAAGGCCTCGGCGAATTCGATGCGCGGCACCCCTGCCCGCTCCGCCAGCTCCACCAGCACACTGGCCAGGGTGACATCCCGGCCTTCGACATAGAACGCCTGCTGGATCAGCCCCAGCAGGGTCCAGGCGCAGTCCGCCGCCAGGCCACGTGCGGTGACGATGGCGCGACAGGCCGGTTCGGTGTCATAGACAAAGCCATCGGGCAAGGCGCCCTCGAAGCCGAACGGTTGGCCGGTGGCCTGGTGCACCGCCTGCCAGTGCTCGAGGATGTAGCGCCGGGTATTGGGTTCCAGGGCCGCACCGCTACCGGTACGCAAGCCCCCCACCACCAGGTGCACCTCGACCCCGGCGGCCCGGGCCTGCTCCGCCAGGGCCTGGGCCACGGGCGCAAAGCCCCAGCACCATGAACACATCGGGTCCATCACATAGAGCAGGCGGGCAGACATGGCTCAAGCCTCGGAAGAAGATTGCTTGTAGTTGTAACCAATCGGGTGCGGCATGTTGCGAGCCTTGGCCAATTCGATCTGCTTCTGCCGGTCGATGGCACTGCGGCGGGTCTTCTCGCTCAGCTTGTCCCAGCAGTGCGGGCAGCTGATACCAGGCACATAGTGCTCGGATGCACGATCCTCGACGCTCACTGGAGTACGGCAGGCATGACATTGATCGTAGTCGCCTTCGCTCAGGTCGTGGCGCACGGTGACCCGGTTATCGAACACGAAGCAGTCGCCCTGCCATTTGCTCTCTTGCTGCGGCACCTCTTCGAGGTACTTGAGGATCCCGCCCTTGAGGTGGAACACCTCGTCGAAGCCTTCACTGAGCATGTAGCTCGAGGCCTTCTCGCAACGGATGCCGCCGGTGCAGAACATCGCCACCTTCTTGTGCTTGCTCGGGTCGAAGTGGGCTTTGATGTAGTCCGGGAATTCGCGGAAGCTGGTGGTCTTGGGGTCGATGGCGCCTTCGAAGGTGCCAATGGACACTTCATAGTCGTTGCGGGTATCGATCAGCAGCACTTCCGGATCGCTGATCAGGGCGTTCCAGTCCTGTGGCTCGACGTAGGTCCCGACCTTCTTGTTGGGATCGACGCCGGGCACGCCCAGGGTAACGATCTCTTTCTTGAGCTTGACCTTGGTGCGGTAGAACGGCTGCTCGTCGCAGTAGGATTCCTTGTGATCGATATCCACCATGCGCGGGTCGTTCTTCAGCCAGGCCAGCAGCCCGTCGATGCCTTCGCGGCTGCCGGAAACCGTGCCGTTGATGCCTTCTTCGGCAATCAGCAAGGTGCCCTTGATGCCGTTGTCGAGCATTGCCTGCAACAGGGGCTCACGCAGGTTGACGTAATCTTCGAGGGTGACGAACTTGTACAGTGCCGCCACGACAATAGGTTGTGCCATGGGTAATCTCCAGGTGGCTACCCTCGTAAAGGGTGAACCGGATGCAAAAAAAAACGCGCCGGCATAAGCGGCGCGTTGCGGATTCTAACAAAAAAACCGCGGTTAATGCTGACTGCCACCGGCACAGGTCGGCGAAGCCGGAGCCACACCGATCTTCGACCATTCCTCAGGCGTATAAGTGTGCAGCGCCAACGCATGGAACTGGCCCATCAGCTCACCCAGGGTGGCGTAGACCTTCTGATGGCGCTTGACGCTGTTGAGGCCGGCGAACTGCTCGCTGACCAGTACCGCCTTGAAGTGGGTTTCCAGGCCACGGCTGTGCATGTGGCTTTCATCCAGCACTTGCAGGTGCTCGGGCTGCAATGCCCTGAGCGCCGCTTCGATACGTTGTTGCATGGTCATTGCGGGCTCCGCTTACTTCTTCTTCGCCGGGGCAGCCTTGGGCTCGAGCTCGGCGGTCATGTCAGCCAGCAGCTTGTTCACCACCGGTACCGCGCTTTCCAGCTTGGCCTGGGTCATCTGCGCCGATTGCTGGGTCAGCTGGGGCATTTTTTCCAGGACTTTCTTGCCCAGTGGCGACTGATAGAAAGCCACCAGTTCCTTGAGCTCCGATTCGCTGAAATTGCTGGTGTAGAGCTTGACCATGTCCGGCTTCAGCTTGTTCCAGCCAATGGCCTGGTCCAGGGCGGCATTGGCCTTGGCCTGGTAGGTTTCCAGCAGGGCACGCTTGGATTCCGGGGCTTTGGTCTGCTCGAAGCGCTGGGCGAACATTTGCTGAACTTGCATGTACACCGGGGTACCGAGCTTGTCCGCATGGGCCAGGGTCAGGAAGGCCTCGGCACTGGCGTTGTGGCTGGCGGTATCGGCAAGAACCTGGCCGCTGGCACACACCAGAACAACCGCGGTACAGATGGCACGAAAACGGGTCATCGAGTTTCCTTTATCTAGCAGGCGAGGTAGAACCCCAAGGGCGCCCATTCTGCGCCTATTAATCCGCGTCCCTCAACCCCACGCCGACCGGCCCCCGGTTTTGCTCGGCCATGGCGGGGAAAAACCCCCGGCATGGAACCCGAGCCGCGGATCACGGCCTAAACTGGCCTGTCAGACTAGGAGGATTGCCACGATGAACCGAATCGAAACCGACAGCCTGGGCCAGGTTGAAGTCCCGCAAGAAGCCTACTGGGGCGCGCAGACCCAACGTTCGCTGGTCAACTTCGCCATCGGTAACGAACGCATGCCCTTGGCGGTGCTGCATGCCCTGGCCCTGATCAAGAAAGCCGCGGCGCGGGTCAACGACCGCAACGGCGACATCCCTGCCGATATCGCCCGCCTGATCGAACAGGCCGCCGACGAAGTGCTCGCGGGCGAGCATGACGACCAGTTCCCTCTGGTGGTGTGGCAGACCGGCAGCGGTACCCAAAGCAACATGAACGTCAACGAAGTGCTGGCTGGACGGGCCAACGAGCTGGCGGGCAACCCTCGGGGCGGCAAGACGCCGGTGCACCCCAATGACCACGTCAATCGCTCGCAGAGCTCCAACGACTGCTTCCCCACTGCCATGCACATTGCGGCGGCCCAGGCGGTGCAGTTCCAGTTGCTGCCAGCGATCACCGAGCTCTCCGGCGGCCTGGCCGAGCTGTCGGCGCGGCACATGAAGCTGGTGAAGACCGGTCGCACCCACATGATGGACGCCACCCCCATTACCTTCGGCCAGGAAATCTCGGCCTTCATCGCCCAACTGGGGTACGCCGAACGCGCCATCCGCAGCGCTTTGCCGGCCGTCTGCGAACTGGCCCAGGGCGGCACCGCGGTAGGCACCGGGCTCAACTCACCCCACGGTTTCGGCGAGGCCATCGCCGCCGAGTTGGCGGCGCTCTCGGGCCTGCCCTTCGTCACGGCATCGAACAAGTTCGCCGCCCTGGCCGGCCATGAACCGCTGACCAGCCTTTCCGGCGCCCTGAAGACCCTCGCCGTGTGCCTGATGAAAATTGCCAACGACCTGCGCCTGCTGGGCTCGGGGCCACGGGCAGGCCTGGCCGAGGTCAAGCTCCCCGCCAACGAGCCCGGCAGCTCGATCATGCCCGGCAAGGTCAACCCGACCCAGTGCGAAGCCCTGTCGATGCTGGCCTGCCAGGTCATGGGCAACGATGTGACCATCGGCTTTGCCGCCAGCCAGGGCCACTTGCAACTGAACGTGTTCAAGCCGGTGATCATCCACAACCTGCTGCAATCGATCCGCCTGCTGGCCGATGGCTGCAGCAACTTCCAGCACCATTGCATCGCCGGGCTGGAGCCTGACCCGCAACAGATGGCCGCGCACCTGGAGCGCGGGCTGATGCTGGTGACCGCGCTCAATACCCATATCGGCTACGACAAGGCCGCCGAGATCGCCAAGAAGGCCTATGCCGAGAACCTGACCCTGCGCGAGGCGGCGCTGGAACTCGGGTACCTGACCGATGAACAGTTCGATGCCTGGGTCCGCCCGGAAAACATGCTGGAGGCCGGGAAGCAGGGGTAAGACCGCAGTCGCCTTCGCTAGCGAGCCAGCTCCTGCCACAACCCGACTGCAGGAGCTGGCTCGCAAGCGAAGCTCAGCCCGCCGCGATCCGCTGCCGCCGCGCTCGCAACCCCGCCATCAGCGACGGACCCAGTGCCGTCAGCGCCGACCCCAGCACCACCAGCAGCGCCCCGCCATAGCCCAGGCCATTGATCTGCTCGGCCTGCACATACTCGGGCCAGAGCCAGGCTGCCCAAGCCACCGCGACAAAGGTCACCAGCGGCGTAATGGCCAGGGTCGCGCTGACCCGCGACGCTTCCCAATGGGCCAGAGCCTCGGCAAAGGCGCCATAGGCAATCAGGGTATTGAGGCAGCACGCCAGCAACAGCCAACCCTGCAACGGGTTCAATTCCAGCGCCTCCAGCGGATGAGCCCAAGGGGTGAGCAACAAGGCGCAGAACAGGTAGATCACCATCATTACCTGCAGGGAATTCCACACGCTCAGCAGTTGCTTCTGGCCCAGGGCGTAGAAGGTCCAGACCGCGGAAGCGGCAAGAATGGTCAGGACCCCCGCGGTGTAGTCGCTCAGGGAAGTCAGCAGTTCGCTCAGGCGCTGATTGAAGAACAGCCCAAAGCCGATCAGCAGCACCAGAAGCCCCAGGCCCTGGCCGAGGCTGAACCGCTCCTTGAATACGAACAGGCTGGCGATCAACAGCAGGATAGGCCCCATCTGCACCACCAGTTGCGCGGTGCCCGGGCTCAACAGATTGAGGCCCATGAGGTACAGCACGTAATTGCCCACCAGGCCACAGACCGAGATCGGCACCAGCCAGATACCCTTGGGCCCCAGCACTCGCCAGCGCGGCAGGCGCCCCACCGCCGCCAGGTAGGCCAGCAGGCAGCCACCGGACACCGTCAGGCGAAACCAGGTCACGGTGACCGGGTCCATCACTTGCAGTACCTGCTTGAGCTTGATGGGCAGGATGCCCCACAACAGCGCGGTCAATAAGGCCAGGAACAGACCATAGACCCAGCGACCGGACGAGACGTGCATGCGAACCCCACAAGGCCTTACGAGCAAGGCTCACATACTAGGCCCGCGCCGGCAGCCGACACAGAGACAGTTGGCGACAAAGCGCAAACAGGATTGTGCAGGTCGCAAACCGGCCCCACGGGAGCCGGCTTGCCGACGAAGCGAAACCTAGCGTACCGCCTCGAACAACCCCGTGGCCCCCATGCCGCCACCCACGCACATGGTGACGATGCCATAGCGCAGGTTGCGCCGCTGCAGCTCGCGCACCAGATGCCCGACCTGACGCGAACCGGTCATGCCGAACGGGTGGCCGATGGAGATCGAGCCGCCATTGACGTTGTAACGGGCGTTGTCGATCTCCAGGCGGTCGCGGGCATACAGGCACTGGGAAGCGAACGCTTCATTGAGCTCCCAAAGATCGATGTCAGCCACGCTCAGGCCCTTGGCCTTGAGCAACTTGGGCACCGAGAACACCGGGCCGATACCCATCTCGTCCGGCTCGCAGCCGGCCACGGTAAAGCCGCGGAAGAATGCCTTGGGCTTGAGCCCCAGGGCCAGGGCCCGCTCCAGGCTCATCACCAGGGTCATCGAAGCACCGTCGGACAGCTGCGAGGAATTGCCCGCCGTCACCGAACCGTCGTCGGCAAACACCGGCTTCAACGCCGCTAGGTTTTCCAGGGTGGTGTCGGGGCGGTTGCAATCGTCGCGGTCCACCACGCCATCAAGGATCTGCACCTCACCGGTGTTCTTGTCCTCGACCTTGTACTTGACCGTCATCGGCACGATCTCGTCGCTGAAAAGGCCGGCGGCCTGGGCCTGGGCGGTACGCTGCTGGCTTTGCAGGGAGTAACGGTCCTGGGCTTCGCGGCTGACACCGTAGCGCCGGGCCACCACTTCGGCGGTCTGGCCCATGGGGAAGTAGATGCCCGGTACCTGCTCCTTGAGAAGCGGGTTGACCAGGTTTTCGGTGTTGACGCTCTTCATGGTCAGGCTGATGGATTCGACGCCACCGGCCACGATGATGTCGCTGCAGCCGGAGGCGATCTGGTTGGCGGCGATGGCGATCGCCTGCAGGCCCGAGGAACAGAAGCGGTTGAGGGTCATCCCCGCGGTGCCGGTGCCCAGGGCCGAGAGCACCGCGACGTTGCGCCCTATGTTGAAACCCTGGGCCCCTTCATTGGAGCCGGCGCCGACGATGCAGTCCTCGACACTGGCCGGGTCGATGCCGTTGCGGGCGAGCAGCGCATTGACGCAGTGGGCAGCCATGTCATCCGGACGGGTCTGGTTGAACTTGCCCCTAAAGGACTTGGCCAGGCCAGTCCGTACGCTGTCGACGATCACCACTTCACGCATGACGCACCTCATTGTTGTTGGCGGCAGGAAGAGCATCGAGCATAGATCCCCCTCCTGTCCCGCCGCGACAATCATTCACTGGGCGTATGCGCGACCATCGACCTACTTCTTGTCTTTCTTGTCGTGCTTGTCCGAGCGCTCGAACGCGGCTTCCAGGGCGCGGTTGATGGTGCGCAGAACCTTGACCCGGGCCCAGCGCTTGTCGTTGGCCTCCACCAGAGTCCAGGGCGACACCTCGGTGCTGGTGCGGTCGACCATGTCGCCGACGGCTGCGCGGTAATCGTCCCACTTGTCGCGGTTGCGCCAGTCGTCCTCGGTGATCTTGAAACGCTTGAAGGGAATCTCCTCCCGGGCCTGGAAGCGCTCCAGCTGGGTATCCTTGTCGATGGCCAGCCAGAACTTGACCACGATCACCCGGGCATCGGCCAACTGCTCCTCGAAGTCGTTGATCTCGCTGTAGGCTCGCAACCAGTCGGCGGGGCTGCAGAAGCCCTCGATGCGCTCCACCAGCACCCGGCCGTACCAGGAACGATCGAAGATGGTGAACTTGCCCCGGGCCGGGATATGCCGCCAGAAACGCCAGAGATAGGGCTGGGCGCGCTCCTCTTCCGTGGGCGCGGCAATCGGCACGATGCTGTACTGGCGCGGGTCCAGGGCCGCCGCGACCCGCCGGATGGCCCCGCCCTTGCCCGCCGCGTCGTTGCCTTCGAACACCGCCACCAGGGCGTGCTTGCGCATGCGCTTGTCCCGCAGCAGGCCGGCCAGGCGCGCCTGTTCGGTAATCAGTTGTTCTTCGTAGTCGTCCTTGTCCAGGTGCTGGGTCATGTCCAGGCTGTCCAGCAGGCTGAGCTGATCCACCGCCGGAGGCAACGGCGCCGCGTTGACCTGGGTGGCTCGCAGCGGCTGGCGGTTCAGCGCACTTTGCAGCCCTTCCAGGAGAATCCGCCCCACGGTAAGGCTGCGGTAATGCGGATCGACGCCCTCGATCACGTGCCAGGGCGCATAGTCGCGGCTGGTGCGGCGCAGCACGCGCTCGCCGTACTTGACGAACTTGTCGTAGGTTTCTGACTGCTGCCAGTCCAGCGGGCTGATGCGCCAGCTGTGCAGCGGGTCGTCCTGCAACGCCTTGAGGCGGGCCTTCATCTGTTTCTTGGACAGGTGGAACCAGAACTTGAAGATCAGTGCGCCTTCATCGCAGAGCATCTTCTCCAGGCGCTCGGCGCCGTTGATCGCCTGGTCCAGGCGTGGGTCCTTGATCTCGCCATGGACCCGGCTCTGCAGCATCTGGCTGTACCAGTTGCCGAAGAACACCCCCATGCGCCCCTTGGCCGGAAGCATCCGCCAGTAGCGCCAGGCCGGTGGCCGCGACAGTTCCTCGTCGGTCTGCTGGTCGAAGGTGCGCACCTCGATCAGCCGCGGGTCCATCCATTCGTTGAGCAGCTTGACCGTCTCGCCCTTGCCCGCGCCCTCGATCCCGTTGATCAGCACGATCACCGGAAAGTTCGCCTTCTGGCGCAGTTCGAACTGGGCTTCGAGCAAGGCCTCGCGCAACGCCGGCACCTCGGCATCGTAGGTTTCTTTGTCGATGGCGTGACCGATTTCAGCGGATTCGAACATGGGTGGCTCCCTTCCAAGAATTTTCCAAGACTAGCGGATCGACCTCGGCCAGGGAAAACAAATCCCCGAACCTGTAGCGCCTTGCCATGGATCAAGCGCCGCCGGCGCGATGGGCTAGAATGGCCGCCTTGCGCAACATGAGCCGAACATGATCCCTGAACTGCCCCACGCCCAGCTCGACTGGGACGACCAAGGACGCCCGCGCTCGCGGGTCTTCGACGATGTGTACTTCTCCAGCGAATCGGGCCTGGATGAAACCCGCCACGTGTTCATCGAACAGAACCGCCTGGGCCAGCGCTTTGCCGCCCTGCCCGATGGCGAACGCTTCGTTATCGGTGAAACCGGCTTCGGCACCGGGCTGAACTTTCTCTGCGCCTGGCAGTTGTTCCAGCAACAGGCCCCGACCGGTGCCCGGCTGCATTTCGTCAGTGTGGAAAAGTACCCCTTGAGCCCTGCCGACCTGCAACGGGCCCTGGCCCTGTGGCCGGAACTGGCGAGCCTCTGTGCACCGCTGCTGCAGCAGTACGTGGCAGTGCATGGCGGCTTCCAGCGCATCGTGCTGGAGGGCGGGCGAGTGACCCTGACCCTGCTGATCGGCGATGCCCTGGAGCAACTGCCGCAACTGGACGCCCAGGTCGATGCCTGGTTTCTCGACGGTTTCGCACCGGCCAAGAACCCCGACATGTGGACCGCCGAGCTCTTCGCCGAACTGGCGCGCCTGGCCGCCCCAGGTTCCACTATCAGTACCTTCACCAGCACCGGCTGGGTGCGCCGGCTGCTGAACAGTGCCGGCTTCAAGATGAAACGCACCCCGGGCATCGGCCACAAATGGGAGGTACTGCGAGGCGAGTTCCTCGGCTGGCCAGAGGATGCGCCGGCGCCGGCCAGGGCCAGGCCCTGGTTCGCCCGCCCCCCGCGGCAAGAGAAGACCGCCCTGGTGATCGGCGGCGGGCTGGCCGGTTGTGCCAGCGCCGCCAGCCTGGCCGCCCGCGGCTGGCAGGTGCAATTGCTGGAGCGTCATGCAGAGCTGGCCCGGGAGGCCTCGGGCAATCCCCAGGGCGTGCTCTACCTCAAGCTCTCGGCCCACGGCACCGCCCTGTCGCAGATGATCCTCAGCGGCTTCGGCTATACCCGGCGCCAACTGGAGCACCTGCAGCGCGGCCAGGACTGGGATGGCTGCGGCGTGCTGCAACTGGCCTTCAACGCCAAGGAAGCCGAGCGCCAGGCCCAACTGGCCGCGGCTTTTCCCGCCGACCTGCTGCACCTGCTGGACCAACCCCAAGCCCAGGCCCGGGCCGGTATCGGCCTTGAGCACGGAGGCCTGTTCTACCCCGAAGGTGGCTGGGTGCATCCGCCGGCCCTGTGCCAATGGCAGGCCAGCCACCCGCGGATCCAGGTCCTGGCACACCGGGAAGTCCTGGAACTGCGCCGGGTCGATGAGCAATGGCAAGCCTGGGACGGCGACCGGATGCTGGCCAGCGCCGCGGTGGTGATCCTCGCCGGTGCGGCCGAGATCAAGCGCTTCCCGGCCAGCGCCGATCTGCCCCTCAAGCGCATTCGCGGGCAGATCACCCGCCTGCCCCAGACCGCACAAAGCCAGAGCCTGGCCACGGTGGTCTGCGCCGAAGGCTACGTCGCCCCCGCGCGCCTGGGGGAACACACCCTGGGCGCCAGTTTCGACTTCAAGAGCCAGGACCTGACCCCCACCAGCGCCGAGCATGCCGGCAACCTGGAGATGCTGCGGGAAATCTCCGGCGACCTGCTGCACCGCCTGGGTGCCGAGCAACTGCCCCTGGACAGCCTGCAAGGCCGCGCGGCCTTCCGCTGCACCAGCCCGGACTACCTGCCCATCGTCGGCCCCCTGGCGGACCCGCTTGCCTTTGCCGAAACCTACGCCGCCCTGGGCAAGGATGCGCGCCAAGTGCCGGACCTGCCCTGCCCCTGGCTCGACGGCCTGTACATCAACAGTGGCCACGGTTCCCGTGGGCTGATCACCGCGCCGCTGTCCGGCGAGCTGCTGGCCGCCTGGCTGGAAAACGAGCCCCTGCCCCTGCCCAGAAGCGTGGCCGAAGCCTGCCATCCGAACCGTTTTGCCCTGCGTCGCCTGATTCGCGGCAAGGCCTGAAGCAGAGCGGCGGCGCTGACTTTCCAGCGCCGCCAATGGCCGCTGGCCAGCACCAAGCGCTACATCCAACCGTCCGGCCCCACTCAACTGCTTATAACCGATCGATCTAAAACTCCCGAGTTACGCACAGGTCAGTTTCCAGGTAGCCGCCCTTTTGACGGCGGCAGATTGACTCTCCCCAACGGAAAAACCGGTAAGGACTTATGTGCGGACTAGCTGGCGAATTACGCTTTGATCATCAACCTGCCGACCTGGCAGCGGTTGAACGAATCACCCACCACCTGGCCCCTCGCGGCCCGGACGCCTGGGGCTTTCACAGCCAGGGCCCGATTGCCCTCGGCCATCGACGGTTGAAAATCATGGACCTTTCGGACGGCTCGGCGCAGCCCATGGTCGACAACCAACTGGGCCTGTCCCTGGCCTTCAATGGCGCGATCTACAACTTCCCCGAACTGCGCGCCGAACTGGAAGCCAAGGGTTATGCCTTCTATTCCGGCGGCGACACTGAGGTGTTGCTCAAGGGCTACCACGCCTGGGGCGCGGACCTGCTGCCCAAGCTCAACGGCATGTTCGCCTTCGCCATCTGGGAGCGCGATGCCCAGCGCCTGTTCATCGCCCGCGACCGCCTCGGGGTCAAGCCGCTGTACCTGTCGCGCACCGGCCAGCGCCTGCGCTTCGCCTCGGCCCTGCCGGCGTTGCTCAAAGGTGGCGACATCAACCCGTTGCTCGACCCCGTGGCGCTCAACCACTACCTGAACTTCCATGCCGTGGTGCCAGCACCGCGAACCCTGCTGGCAGGCATCGAAAAACTGCCGCCGGCCACCTGGATGCGTATCGAGGCCGACGGCCGCACCGAGCAGCAGACCTGGTGGACCCTGCCCTACGGCCCCCGTGCCGACGAAACCAACCTGACTCTGGAAGACTGGCGTGACCGGGTGCTGGACAGCACCCGTGAAGCGGTGGCCATCCGCCAACGGGCAGCGGTGGATGTGGGCGTGCTGCTGTCTGGCGGTGTCGACTCCAGCTTGCTGGTGGGCCTGCTGCGAGAGGTCGGGGTGGACAACCTGTCGACCTTCTCCATCGGCTTCGAGGACGCCGGTGGCGAGCGGGGCGACGAGTTCCAGTACTCCGACCTGATTGCCCGGCACTACGGCACCCGGCATCACCAGTTGCGCATCGATGAACGTGAAATCATCGAACAGTTGCCCGCGGCCTTTCGGGCCATGAGCGAGCCGATGGTCAGCCACGACTGCATCGCTTTCTACCTGCTGTCCCGGGAAGTGGCCAAGCACTGCAAGGTAGTGCAAAGCGGCCAGGGCGCCGACGAACTCTTTGCCGGCTACCACTGGTACCCGCAGGTGGACGGCGCCAGCGACCCCTACGCGGCCTACCGTGCGGCCTTCTTCGACCGCAGCTACGACGACTACGCGGCCACCGTACAACCGCAGTGGCTGACCGCCAACGATGCCGCCGGGGATTTTGTCCGCGAGCATTTCGCCCAGCCCGGCGCCGACGCCGCGGTGGATAAGGCCCTGCGCCTGGACAGCACGGTGATGCTGGTGGATGACCCGGTCAAGCGTGTGGATAACATGACCATGGCCTGGGGCCTGGAGGCGCGCACGCCGTTCCTCGACTACCGCCTGGTGGAGCTTTCGGCCCGGGTGCCGGCGCGCTTCAAGTTGCCGGACGGCGGCAAGCAGGTGCTCAAGGAAGCTGCGCGGCTGGTGATCCCCAGCGAGGTGATCGACCGCAAGAAAGGCTACTTCCCGGTGCCGGGCCTCAAGCACTTGCAGGGCGCGACCCTGGACTGGGTACGCGAACTGCTGCTGGACCCGAGCCAGGATCGCGGCCTGTTCAAGCCGGCCATGCTCGACCGCCTGCTGACCGATCCCCAGGGCCAGTTGACGCCCTTGCGCGGCTCCAAGCTGTGGCAACTGGCGGCATTGAACCTGTGGCTCAGCGAACAAGGAATCTGACCGATGAAAGCTCACGCCACGGCTTACAGCCAACGCCTGCTGCGCGGCCAGGCGCCGTCCTATGAACGCCTGCAGGCGCGCTTCGCCGAAGACGGCAGCGAACCCGGGTGCGAACCGATCGCGGTACATTGCGGTTGGGGCCGCCTGCTGATCGGCCATACCTTTCCCGACCCCACCAGCCTGGCCGGGGAGTTGCTCAACGAGCGACCTGGCGAACGCGACATCGCTCTGTATGTGGCGGCGCCACAACAAGTGCTGGGGCTGGAACCGGCGCAACTGTTCCTCGACCCTTCCGATACCCTGCGCCTGTGGTTCAGCGATTACCGCCAGGCCACTCGGGTATTTCGCGGTTTCCGCATCCGTCGCGCCCAGAGCGAAGCCGACTGGCAAGCCATCAACCAGCTGTACCAGGCCCGCAGCATGCTGCCCATCGACCCGCAACTGCTGACCCCGCGCCATCAGGGCGGGCCGGTGTACTGGCTGGCCGAGGACGAAGACAGCGGCGCGGTGATCGGCAGCGTCATGGGCCTCAATCACCACAAGGCCTACCAGGACCCGGAACACGGCAGCAGCCTCTGGTGCCTGGCAGTGGACCCCGACTGCAGTCGCCCGGGCGTCGGCGAAGTGCTGGTGCGCCACCTGATCGAACACTTCATGAGCCGCGGCCTGAGCTACCTCGACCTGTCGGTGCTGCACGACAACCGCCAGGCCAAGAACCTCTACGCCAAACTCGGGTTTCGCACCCTGTCGACCTTCGCCATCAAGCGCAAGAACGGCATCAACCAGCCGCTGTTCCTCGGCCCCGGGCCCCAGGCGGAGTTCAACCCCTATGCGCGGATCATCGTCGAGGAAGCACATCGCCGGGGCATCGATGTGCAGGTGGATGACGCCGACGCCGGGCTGTTCACCCTCAGCCACGGCGGGCGGCGGGTACGCTGCCGGGAATCGCTGAGCGATCTCACCAGCGCCATCAGCATGAGCCTGTGCCAGGACAAGAGCCTGACCCACAAGGTGCTCAAGGGTGCTGGCTTGAACCTGCCGGCGCAGCAACTGGCGGGCAACGCCGATGACAACCTGGGCTTTCTCGACGAGCACCAGCGGGTGGTGGTCAAGCCCCTGGATGGCGAGCAGGGACAAGGCGTGGCGGTGGACCTGCGGACCATCGAAGAGGTGCAAAAGGCCATCGACCACGCCCGCCGCTTTGACAGCCGGGTATTGCTGGAAAGCTTCCACGAAGGCCTGGACCTGCGCATCTTGGTGATCGGCTTTGAAGTGGTGGCAGCGGCTATCCGCCGTCCCGCGGAAATCATCGGTGATGGTCAGCACTCCATCGGCGCGCTGATCGAAGCCCGCAGCCGTCGCCGCCAGGCGGCCACCGGCGGCGAGAGCAAAATCCCCCTGGACCAGGAGACCCAGCGCACCCTGCACGCCGCCGGCTACGACTACAACAGCGTACTGGCCGCCGGGGAGCGGCTGTTTGTACGGCGCACCGCCAACCTGCACACCGGCGGCACTCTGGAAGACGTCACCGGCATCCTTCATCCGACCCTGGCCGACGCCGCCATCCGCGCAGCCCGTGCCCTGGACATTCCCGTGGTGGGCCTGGACCTGATGGTGCCGGCGGCGGATCAGCCCGAGTACGTGTTCATCGAAGCCAACGAACGCGCCGGGTTGGCCAATCACGAACCGCAACCCACCGCCGAACGTTTTGTCGACCTGCTGTTTCCCCACAGCCAACCGGCGCCGTGATCCTTCGCCGGCAAGCCGGCTCCTACCCTCACTGGTAGGAGCCGGCTTGGCAGCGAAGGCGCCCCCTGGCCCTGCATCCATGCCCTCATCGAAACCATCGATGGCCGTTTCTCATCAGGAGTTTCCATGACCCGCAAGATTCCCGAACCCGACCTCGCCTACCTGCAGAAAGTCCTCCTGGAAATGCTCGCCATTCCCAGCCCCACCGGCTTTACCGACACCATCGTGCGTTATGTCGCCGAACGCCTTGAAGAACTGGGCATCCCCTTCGAGCTGACCCGTCGCGGCACCATTCGCGCCACCCTCAAGGGCCAGAAGAACAGCCCGGACCGGGCCGTCTCGGCGCACCTGGACACCATTGGCGCCAGCGTGCGCGCGGTGAAGGACAACGGCCGCCTGACCCTGGCCCCGGTGGGCTGCTGGTCCAGCCGCTTTGCCGAGGGCAGCCGGGTCAGCCTGTTCACCGACAACGGCGTGTTGCGCGGCAGCGTCCTGCCGCTGATGGCCTCTGGGCACGCCTTCAACACCGCGGTGGACGAACTGCCCATCAGTTGGGACCACATCGAGCTGCGCCTGGATGCCTACTGCACCACCCGCGCCGACTGCGAATCCCTGGGGATAGGCGTGGGTGACTTTGTTGCCTTCGACCCCTTGCCCGAGTTCACCGAAAGCGGCCATATCAGCGCCCGGCACCTGGACGACAAGGCCGGTGTCGCCGCGCTGCTGGCCGCGCTCAAGGCCATAGTCGACAGCGGCGAGCCGCTGATGATCGACTGCCATCCGCTATTCACCATCACCGAAGAAACCGGCAGTGGTGCGGCAGCGGCCCTGCCCTGGGACGTCAGCGAGTTCGTCGGCATCGACATTGCCCCGGTCGCCCCGGGCCAGCACTCCAGCGAACATGCGGTGAGCGTGGCCATGCAGGACTCCGGTGGCCCCTACGACTATCACTTGTCCCGCCACCTGCTGCGCCTGGCCGGCGAACACGAGTTGCCGGTGCGTCGCGACCTGTTCCGCTACTACTTCAGCGACGCCCATTCGGCGGTCACCGCCGGCCACGACATCCGCACTGCGCTGCTGGCCTTCGGTTGCGACGCCACCCACGGCTATGAGCGCACCCATATCGACAGCCTGGCGGCACTCAGCCGCCTGCTGGGGGCCTACATCCTCAGCCCGCCGGTATTTGCCAGCGACGCGCAACCGGCCCAGGGCTCACTGGACCGCTTCAGCCATCAACTGGAGCACGATGCACAAATGGAAAGCGATACCCGGGTGCCCTCGGTGGATAGCCTGGTGGGGCAGAAATCCTGAACCCGCCCCGGCGTTTGTGCACGCCCTGGCTGGCGGCACGGCCCCGGGCGCAGTAGGATCCCGGATTGTTTGCCGGAGGCCCCCATGCTGATTCCCCACGACCAACTTGAAGTCGACACCCTGACCCGCCTGATCGAGGACTTCGTGACCCGCGAGGGCACCGACAACGGTGATGAAACGCCCCTGGAGACCCGTGTGCTGCGGGTGCGCCAGGCCTTGACCAAGGGCCAGGCGGTAATCGTCTTCGATCCGGACAGCGAACAGTGCCAACTGATGCTCAAGCACGATGTGCCCAAGGAGCTGTTCGACTGACCCTACCCCCGGCCCAGCTTCTCTGGGCCGGGTTATTCAGCCATTGGAAAAGCGCGGGCCGAACAGAATCACACTGGCCCCGATCACGCACAGCGCCAGCCCCAGCCAATCCGAACCCAGGGGCCGTACCCGCTCCACCACTGCCAGCCAGCCAATCGAAGCGACGATATAGATGCCTCCGTAGGCGGCATAGGCGCGCCCGGCGTAGGTGGCCTCGACCTTGGTCAGCAACAGGGCGAACAGGGTCAGGCTGACCAGCGCGGGAATCACCCACAAGGCACTCTTGCCCTGACGCAGCCACATCCAGAACGCATAGCAGCCGGCGATTTCAAACAGCGCGGCGAGGAAGAACCACAGGTAATTGAGCATGCAGGAACTCGTCAGGATTGTCGGATGCCGGCAACCCTAACGACGCCCAGGGGGATTGGGCAAGCTCAACTGGCGCTTTGCTTGGCCTTGGCGCGCATCTTGTCGGCCATCAGGGTCATTTCGTCGTACAGCGCCTGGGGATTTTTCTGCTTCAGGGCCCAGGCCATGCGGCCCTGCTCGTGGGGCAGGATCATGAACTGGCCGGCATCGACCTGGGCATGGATGTAGTCGGCGATCTCGGCGGCGGTGATCGGCGAGTTTTCCAGCAACTTGCCCACCTGGGCCTTCATGGCCGGGGTCGGCCCCCGGAAGGAGTCCAGCAGGTTGGTCTGGAAGAACGACGGGCAGACCACATGCACGCCGATTTCCTGCTGCGCGAGCTCGATCAACAGGCTCTCGGAAAGCGCCACCACTCCGGCCTTGGCCACGTTGTAGTTGCTCATGGCCGGGCCCTGCATCAAGGCCGCCATGGAAGCGATATTGATGATCTTGCCCTTGCTCTGCTCCAGCAGCGGCAGGAAGGCCTTGCAGCCCTTGACCACCCCCATCAGGTTGATCGCGATCTGCCAGTCCCAATCCTCCAGCGACAGTTCGCTGAAGAACCCGCCAGAGGCCACGCCGGCGTTGTTGACGATGATGTCGATGCCGCCGAACTTCACCTCGCAGGCCTGAGCGAAGGCGGTCAACTGGCTGTAGTCACGCACATCGCAACGCTGCACAAAACCGTCACCACCGGCTGCACGCACCAGTTTCAGGGTTTCCTGCAGGCCCGCCTCGCTGACATCGGACAAGGCCAGCCGCCAGCCCTCGCGGGCCCAGCGCAAAGCGATTTCGCGACCCAGGCCGGAGCCGGCGCCAGTGATCATCATGCGATTTTGCATAAGAGTTGCCTTGTTGTTCCGGGGAAGATGAGCCGCAGTGTAGCGAAGGCCCCTGCGCCACCCACGCACCATCAGGGTGCTGAATGCCCCGGGCAAACCGCCGGCCCGGTGCCCCCGACCTGTCATCCGCCCCCCTGCTCCGGGCAGGCGCAAAGGAAATTAGACCGAAAGCGGAAAGCTTTAAAAATACTTGGAATTTTCTGGAAGGGCGCAGAGTCGGATTTATTAAGCGGTTCGCTTTATCCCTAAATCGAACTTGTCCTTGAATAACTGCGTTGTTCAACTCTATTCCAATAAGGAAACAGCCATGGGCACCATTCTGATCGTTATTCTGATTCTGCTGCTGATTGGCGGCCTGCCAGTATTCCCGCACTCCAGAAGCTGGGGTTATGGGCCTTCAGGAATCATTGGCGTCGTGCTGGTGGTGCTGTTGGTACTCTTGCTGCTGGGCAGGATATAACGCCCTTATTGCTCGCCCCAGAGCATGTTTGAACGTAAAAAGGCGCCGGTCTTCACCGGCGCCTTTTTATTAGCCCGAATAAAAAACACCCCACTTGTGGGGTGTTTTATTCACGCGGGCAACTTGCGCCAACCCCGCATGACAGGGCCGGCGCTACAGCGTTTAGTCCGGTTTCCCGTTGACCACGCCTGCGGTGTTGTCGAGCAAGCTCTTGGTCGCCGTCTGCAGGAAGGATTCCAGCTTCTGCTTGAGCTGCGCCTCATCGGCAGAATCCGGGATCAGTTCGCCCCCCGGTGCCGAACCCAGTTCGTACTTGTACAGCCGTGGCGGCATTTCCTTGGGCAGTACCAGCACCCGGTCCGCCGTCAGCAGCGCTACGGTCTGGTCACTGCCCGAAGGCTTGATCACGCCGAAGCCCTTGTCGCCTTCCGGCAGGTTGAGCAGGTCGCGCCCCCAGCACTGGTGCAGTACGTCGCCACCCAGGCGGCCCATGATGGTGGGCACGATGTCGATCTGGGTGCCCACGGTGTGGTCACGCTGGCCGAACTTTTCCTGGATGCCCGGAGCGATCATCAGCATGGGCACGTTGAAGCGCCCCAGGTCCATTTCGGTGATCTGCTGCTCGTTGCCGAAGCCATGGTCGCCCACTACCACGAACAGGGTTTCCTTGAAGTAAGGCTCCTTGCGCGCTTTCTCGAAGAACTGGCCCAGGGCCCAGTCGGAGTAGCGCATGGCCGTCAGGTGTTCGTTGAGGCTGCCGCGGTCGGTCACCTTGTCCACCGGCAAAGGCGTGGGCAGGGCATACGGCGTGTGGTTGGACAGGGTCTGCAGCAGGGCATAGAACGGCCCCTTGCCTTCCCGGGCCTTCAACTCTTCCAGGCCGCGGTTGAACATGTCCTGGTCGGACACGCCCCAGGTCGGGTCGGAGAACACCGGATTGACGAAGTCGTTACGGCCGATGAAGTTGGTCATGCCCTGGTTGCTGAAGAACCCCGACTGGTTGTCCCAGGCGAAATCGCCGTTGTAGACATACACGTCATCGTAGTTGCGAGCACTGAGCAATTGCGGCAGGCCGGACAGCTTGTGGCTGCCTTCCGGGGTCTGCATCAGGTATTCGAAGCCAGGCAGGTTGGGGAAGCACGCCATGGTGGCGAACATGCCCTGGTGGGTGTGGGTGCCGTTGGAGAAGAAGCGGTCGAACAGCAGGCCTTCCTTGGACAGTTTGTCGAAGTACGGAGTGATCTCCCCCGGACGTCCCAGGGCGCCCACCGAATGCCCGGCGAAGCTTTCCATCAGGATCACCACGACGTTCTTGATCGGCAGGGTCTTTTCCCCATCCGGCGTGTAGGTGCGGCGTACGGCGGCGATATCGGCATCCACCAGCTTGTCACTCGGCACCAGCAGCATGTCGCGCACGGTCTGCTGCGCCAGAGGCTGAGGCAAGGTGGCCTTCCAGATATTGGTGCGGTCCTCGGACAGACGATCCTTGGCCGCCGCCATCAGTTGCAGCGTGCCATTGAGGCCCAACTGGTTGGCGAAGTTGGATTCGGTGGTGTAGACGTCACCCCAACGCATCGGCGGGCCCTGGCGCAGAGTGCCACGAGCTGCAACCACGCAGATCAGCAGACACACCACGAACACCGCAATGCGCGCATACCAGGGGGCAATCTGCCGGGTGCCGACATTGCCGCCGCTGAACGGGCCGCGGGGCCGGGTGGCGCGGTCGGCCCCCTTGAATGCCAGGCTCAGGATCCAGGTGCCCACGGCCCAGGCCAGCAGGTAGCGGACCACCGGGAAGCCGTACCAGAGCATGCTCATCACGGTTTTCGGATCTTCCTTCACATACTGGAAGACCAGGCCGTTGAGGCGCTGGTGGAACTCTCGGTAGAAGTCCATCTCCATCAGGCCGAGGAACAGCGCGATGCTGGAGGTGACTGTCAGCCAGAAGCGCAACACCCCGCGAGCCGCCATGGCCCGGGCGCTGAACAGCGCCAGCAGCAGCGGTACGCTGAGGTAGACCACCAGCCGCAGGTCAAAACGCAGCCCGTTGGCAAACGCTTCGAGGAAGGTCGAGGCCGGAGTGTCGAGAATCATCTCGCGGTTGTAGATCAGCAGCGCGACGCGCAACAGGGAAAGCATCACCATCATGACCAGGGCGCACAACAGCGTGTAGGCCAGATGGGATTTAACGGTCGGTTGCAGCAGGCGATTCGAGGATCGCTGCTGACTCAGGGCATCCGAGTTTGCCATGTGGTTTTAGGACCCATTGGAAGTTTAAGTTGCAAAGATAAAGCTGCGTTCTGCCCTCTTGTTGCCGCCAGGGCGACGGGGGAATTCGCGGTGCGCAAATGTTGCACGATCACTCAAGGCATTGCCATTGATTAGTGGGCAGCACCGAAAAACCCACTGCCAACGGCTCTGGGACAAGAGATTGCAGAGAGTTATACCGGGGAAAAAGCGCCGGCGAATTGTCTTAGAGCGTTTGTGAAAATTTCGTTCAACGCATGTTTAGTCACACAAAAAAGGGCCTGACGGCCCTTTTCCCTGTGCAACCTGCGTCTCCAGCTTCAGAGCCGCACATTGCCTCGCGGCCCGGCGATCGCCCAGATGATCAGCCCCAGCACCGGCAGGAGAATGATCAAGAGCACCCAGAGGACCTTCATCCCGGTTTCGGCGCCGCTTTTGAGTACGTTGATGATGGCCCAGATATCCAGGGCCAGAATGATCAGGCCAACCAGGCCATTGAAGGTGGAACCCATGGTGTCGCTCCCTAAATGATGGCGTGCCTCTTTAGGATAGCCGTGCTGGATCAGGGTTCCGTTTTATTCCACAGCCGCTCGGGCTTCAGACATGAACGGCGATCTTCAAGGCCTCCAGGGCCGGCGCTGCGGCGATCCCGACCTCGGCGCACAGCTCCAGCACCCGCGGCACGTCGTTGCCGTAGACCAGTACCATCTGCAACTCGTCATCCAGCAACTGGCTGAAGTTCATCAACACATAGCCGCCGTTTTCCGGGTTCATGCTGCCCATCTGGATCTGGATGCGGTTCAAGGCCGTCAGGGCTTCGATCTTGGCCAACTGCTTGGGCTTGATGTTGAAAGCCACGTCCTTGCCGAACGAGGCGACGATCTGGGCGAACAGGTCGACATAGGTATCGGCCTGAAACAACACGGTTTCCGGCAGGCTGCCGACCACCACCCATTCCCCCAGGGGAATGGGGAAGCTGTCGTCGTAGTTGATATCCGGGTTGGCTGCCAGGAATCCCTGAGGGTCGGCGTAGGCCTGGCTCGCCTCCTCGGCGATCTGCTGGATCTCGGCATCGCCCATGCACCCGGAGCTGATCTTGCTAATGAGTTCGATAAGGGCGGTTTTCATGGGCACATCCTGGAAGCGAGGAAATCAAGGGGCGCGAAGGATAGCCTAAAGTGCCCGAGCTATCACGCCAGGCAGTACCTGACGCCCGCGCGCCCCGATCATCGCCGGCTCAGGCCAGGAGTTTTTCCAGCTGCGCCGTGGTATCCATGGCGCCCATGGTCTTGGCCGCTTCCAGGGCACTCACGCCATTGCTGTCGCGGGCCTTGGGGTCGGCGCCCTGGCTGATCAGGTAGGTGACGATTTCCGTGCGGTTGAACATCGCCGCCATCATCAGCGCGGTACGTCCGTCGAAGGACGAGCCTTCCACCTGGGCGCCCCCCTCCACCAGCGCCTTGACCACCGCCAGGTCGCCCTTGAAGGCAGCCCCGGCAATCGGGCTCTGGCCGTTGTCGTTGCGGATCTCGGGGTCGGCCTGGTGCTTGAGCAGCACCTGCACCGCGTCCACATGGCCGTGATAGGCGGCGAGCATCAGCAGCGTGTCGCCCTTGTGATTGCGCAGGTTGACCGGCAGGCCACTGGCAGCCAGTTTGTCGAGCATCTGTGCGTCGCCCTGGCGGGCCACGTTGAACACCTGTTCGACAAACTGGGCGGCCTCTTCTTCAGTCATCTGGCGGCTTTTGTCGGTCATCGGAAACTCCAGGTTCGGCAATTCGGAAAGGCGCTAGTTTCCCCAAGCCGGCGCCAGCCTGTCATCCCTTTTTTCCCGAGAGCCACCATAGGCAGAATCAATAACGCAGGCGCCCGCCCTGAATGTCCGCGAGAATCTGCGGGGTCAGCCGCACGTAGGTATCCGAGCCCGGCAACCAGGCATACACCGGCTCGTCACCGATTTGCTGCAGATCGAATGCCTGCTCCTTGAGGCGACTCTTCTGGTACTTGAAGGTGCCTGTGGTGTCCATCTTCACTTTGATCCGCAGGAACAGCGGCACTGCGTAGGCCGGCAACTGCTGCCGGGCGAACTGCAGCAACTCGCTGAAATCCAGGGTCGCCAGGGATTCTGCCGGAGTGATCGCCACCATCCCGGCCCGACCGTTGGTGTTGTGGATCTCGACCCCATAGGCCACCACCTCGGCAACCTGCGGGTGCCCCAGGAGGACGTTCTCCACCTCGGTGGTGGAAACGTTCTCGCCCTTCCAGCGATAGGTATCTCCCAGCCGGTCGACGAACTGCACATGGCCAAAGCCGATATCGCGCAGCAGATCGCCGGTGTTGAAGTAGCAGTCGCCCTTCTCGAATACGTCCTTGAGAATCACCTTGAGGTTCTTTTCCGGGTCGGTGTAGCCATCCAGGGGCGCCTTGTCGTCGATCTTCGCCAACAGCAGCCCCTGGCCGCCCTTGGCCACCTTCTGCATGAAGCCCTGGCTGTTGCGCAGTGGCGCACCGGTGTCGTGGGCGTATTCCACCAGCGCCCAGGGGATCAGGGAAAAGCCCACGGTATTGTCGAAGTTGAGGATGTTGCTGAAACCGATATTGCCGTCGCTGGCGGCATACAACTCACAGATATGACCGACGCCGAAGCGTTGCTTGAACTCGCTCCAGACGCCCGGGCGCAGCCCGTTGCCAATCATCTTCGAGACCCCGTGCTCGGTATCCCGTGCGCAAGCCGGCTGGTCGATCAGGTAGCGGCACAACTCCCCGACATAACCCACGGTCGTGGCCTTGTAGCGGCGCACGTCATCCCAGAACTGGCTGGCGCTGAATTTGCGGCGGATGGCAAAGCCCGAGGCGCCGGTAATCGCCGAACCCCAGCACACGCACAGACCGGTGGCGTGGTACAGCGGCAAGGTGCAATACACCACGTCGCCGGGCTGCATATCCAGGGCGATGGTGCCGAAGCCGGCAGAGGTGCGCATCCAGCGACCATGCTTGAAGATCCCGGCCTTGGGCAACCCCGTGGTGCCGGAGGTATAGATGTAGAAGCAGGGGTCGTTGAGGAAGATGCGCTGGGTCTGCGCCAGGTTGTCCGATGGGTAACCGGCGCTCTCGGCCATCAGGTTGCGCATTCCCTCGGGGGTCGGCCCGGGGTCGGCAAAGGTGTCCTGATCGGCCACGAACCAGGTGCGCTGCGGATCGATGCCCACCTGCTCGCGTACCGCCGAGTAAGCGGCCTGCAGCTCGCCGCCGAGGATGATCGCCGCCGGTTTCACCAACGCCAGGCTGTGCGCCAGCACGCCCTGGGTCTGCGCGGTGTTGAGCATCGCGCAAATGCCGCCGAGCTTGGCCACCGCCAGCACCGTGACCAGCAATTCCGGACGGTTCTCGATGAAGATCGCCAGCACATCACCCTTGCCGATGCCCTGCTCCTGCAGGTAGGCAGCAATGCGGTTGGCCCATTGATTGACCTGTGCATAACTGAGCACCCGATCACCGTACAGCAAGGCCGGCCCCTCGGGGTTGCGCAGGGTCGCCTGCTCAAAGCTCCAGCCCAGGCCACAGGGCTGGTCCGGGTTGTCGATATTGCCCGCCTTCATGCCCCGCACCACCCGCGGCAGTGCCCTGGCAATGGAGGGCACCTTACGCAGCATCATGCCCCAGGTGATCATGTCGCTCTTGTGCTTGTTCATGGTTGCTCCGGTTGCACAGCAAGGATCTGGGCCCGGGCCTGGCCGGCCGGGCGTTGGCAACAGCGGCGCAAGGCTCAACCGGGGGTAGCGATCCAAGGTGCGGCGAGCGGCACGCGGGAGCTGTGGATATCTCTCGCCAAGGGATGAAGGCAGGACAAGCGCAGGGCTGCAAAGAGCACCGGCGATGAGGCGCAGGAAAGGTTCATGGAGAGCGTCCTATGTTCTTATTATTGGTCGGGCGGGATCGCAAGATCGCGCCACAACACATTCCATGTCGCAGAAACGCCGTTCAAGCCACTTTCGCGGGGCCGTCGAGGCCAGGTTGAACCAACGTGACTGGCTGGAAAATACGTCAGCTCTCGCGACGCTGTACACGGGGTTTTTGCAAACTTTTGTATCTACCCTCGGTCTCCCCACGCAGCGTACTTGTCCCCGCTTCAACGATTGAATTTTCCACCCTGGCCCGCGGTCACAACACTGCCACGGCACACGCCAACAACCCCTGCGGACCTGCAAAATGCAGGATGCACGATGGCCATTCATGCAATTTGCACGAACAGGCGCTTTTTTGATTTTTATAAGTTGTTGTTTTTAAAGGATATTTTAAAAAAACAATACTGGCACAATCGCTGCACCTATCACTCCACGCTTGCCCTTCAAGAGCTAACGGAGCTGATAGACATGAGCCTGATCCAAGAAAAATTTTCTTCCCTGTTCTCCAACTTCGAAGTGACCACCCAGCCACGCCCTGACGGTGGCATCCTGTTGACCCTGCGCAACAGCGAAGGCAAACAGTTCAAGCGTTCGATCTCCTACGCACAGTTGCACGCCGCCGACCAACTGTCGTGGGTCATCAGCGCAATTCGTCGGGACTTGGCCGAACAGGCCAGTGAGTTGCCACAGATCTCCATGCTGCAAAGCCAGAACCGCTTTGCCCTGCCGACTTACCACTGCGCGTAAGCCGCTTGCGCTGCACCTGTCCCGGCCGGCCCCACCTTGCGTGGGTCCGGCCCGTTGACGTTGTGCTCCCCGCTCAATCGTCCAGGCGCGGGAACTGGCTGGCGATCGCGTCGCCGGTCAGGCTGGCGTTCCAGCCCTGGGGGTTGTTGAACATGCGGATGGCCACCAGGTTCGGCCGCTCGCCCATGTCGAACCAATGGGCGGTGCCCGCCGGCACCGAGATCAGGTCATTCCTTTCGCACAGTACGGCGTACACATAGTCATCGATGTGCAGGTTGAACAGGCCCCGGCCCGCAACGAAGAAACGTACTTCATCCTCACTGTGGCGGTGCTCATCGAGAAAGCTGGCGCGCAGCTCGGCCTTCTGCGGATGGTCTTCATCGAGGCTGATGACATCCACGCTGGCGTAGCCACCCTCGGTCATCAGGCGATCGACCTGCTCCTGATAGGCGCTTATCACTTCTTGCTGGCTGGTGCCCGGCGCAACACGCGTGGTGGCAGGCCAGCGGTCGAAACGAATCCCCTGCTCGGCCAGGGTTGCAGCGATATCGTCGAAGTGGGTCAGGACCTTGTTCGGCAGGTCCGGACTGGATACGTGGTAGACGGACAGGCTGCTCATTACGGCAACTCCTCTTGCATGCGGGTGGCAATGATAACGGCTGCGGCCAAGGCTGCGACGCTGGCAATACTAAAGGTCAATGTGGGGCCCAGGGCATTCCAGCTATAACCCGAATACAGGGCCCCCAGGGCGCCCCCGGTTCCCGCCAGGGCCGCGTACAACGCCTGGCCCTGGCCTTGCTGGTGGGCACCGAAACTGCGCTGCACAAAATGAATGGCGGCGGCGTGGAAACTGCCGAAGGTCGCCGCGTGCAGCACCTGAGCCAACAACAGCACCCCGAGGTGTTCCGCCAGGCTGCCCAGCAGCAACCAGCGCAGAGCCGCCAGCAGGAAGCTCGCAAGCAGCACTCGCCGCACGGAAAAGCGCGCCAGGAGCCAGCTCATCGCCAGAAACATCAACACTTCGGCCACCACACCCAGGGCCCAGAGCATGCCGATCACCCCGCGGGTATAGCCCAGGCGCTCCAGGTGCAGAGTCAGGAAGGTGTAATAGGGGCCGTGGCTCATCTGCATCAGTGCCACGCACAGGTAGAAGGCCAGCACACCGGGGCTGCGCAGTTGCCTGACAAAGCCCTCCCCGGCGTGCCGCGGCCCCTGCACCCGAGGCTGGGCGTTAGGCACCCACAGGCTGCTGAGGACGATGCCCGCCATGATCACCACCAGCGCTACCGGGTAGATGTCCAGGCTCAACCACTCGAACAAACGCCCCAGGGCCACCACGGTAAGAATGAAGCCGATGGAGCCCCAGAGGCGGATCTGGCTGTAGCGCGAGGCCTGGCCTTGCAGGTGCGCCAGGGTGATCACTTCGAACTGCGGCAGCACCGCGTGCCAGAAAAAAGCATGCAGGGCCATGACCATGGCCAGCCAGGCATAGCTCTTGTCGACGAAGATCAGGGAGAAACAGACCAGGGTGCAGAACGCACCAAAACGCACGATCGCCAGGCGCCGCCCGGTGTAGTCCCCCAGCCAGCCCCAAAGGTTGGGCGCCACGCAGCGCATGAGCATGGGAATGGCCACCAGTTCGCCGATGCGCGCACTGGAGAACCCCAGGTGATCGAAATACAGCGCCAGGAATGGCGCGGTCGAGCCCAGCAGCGCGAAATAGAACAGGTAGAAACTGGAAAGCCGCCAGTAGGGAAGTGCCGCCACGGCCTTCAGACCGTGGCGACTGGCAGGACCGGCATTACAGCTGGCCCAGCACCGGCGTGCTGACGCGCACGTCGGCATTCTGGCCGCGGTGGCGCAGCAGGTGATCCATCAGCACGATGGCCATCATCGCCTCGGCGATCGGCGTGGCGCGAATGCCCACGCACGGGTCGTGGCGCCCCTTGGTGATCACGTCCACCGGGTTGCCGTCGATATCGATGGAGCGCCCGGGGGTGGTAATGCTGGAGGTCGGCTTGAGCGCCAGGTGAGCGACGATCGGCTGCCCCGAGGAGATGCCGCCCAGAATGCCGCCGGCGTTATTGCTGAGGAAACCTTGCGGGGTCAGTTCGTCACGGTGCTCGGTGCCGCGCTGGGCAACGCAGGCGAAACCGGCGCCGATCTCCACGCCCTTGACCGCGTTGATGCTCATCAGCGCATGGGCCAGCTCGGCGTCCAGGCGATCGAAAATCGGCTCGCCCAGGCCCGGCATCACCCCTTCGGCCACCACGGTGATCTTCGCTCCGACCGAATCCTGGTCTCGACGCAACTGGTCCATATAGGCTTCCAGTTCCGCAACCTTGTCCGGATCAGGGCTGAAGAAGGCGTTGTTCTCTACCGAATCCCAGGTCTTGAAGGGAATCTCGATCGGGCCCAGCTGGCTCATGTAGCCGCGAATCACGATGCCCTGGCTGGCCAGGTACTTCTTGGCAATGGCCCCGGCCGCCACGCGCATGGCGGTTTCCCGGGCCGAGCTGCGGCCGCCACCACGGTAGTCGCGGATGCCGTACTTGTGGTGGTAGCTGTAGTCGGCGTGAGCCGGGCGGAACAGGTCCTTGATCGCCGAATAGTCCTTGGACTTCTGATCGGTGTTGCGGATCAACAAGCCGATGGAACAGCCGGTGGTCTTGCCTTCGAACACCCCGGAGAGGATCTCGACCTCGTCGGGTTCCTGGCGCTGGGTGGTGTGGCGGCTGGTGCCAGGCTTGCGCCGGTCCAGGTCACGCTGCAAGTCCTCCAGCGTCAGTTCCAGGCCCGGCGGGCAGCCGTCGACAATGGCGACCAACGCCGGACCATGGCTTTCGCCCGCGGTGGTGACAGTGAACAGCTTGCCGTAGGTATTGCCGGACATGCAGGGAGCTCCGTGAAATCAGCCGAAATAACTCAATCTGGATTAGCGCGTGCGCCAGTATACGCAGGCTACCCAACTAGTTCATCCTCGAACCTTCTGCCTGTTACCGAGTCAAACCGGCACCTTATCCATGATGGCGCGATGATGCTGCGAGTTCTTCTCTTGAGCCTTTCCCTGTTCACCGGCCTGGTTCATGCGGCCGTCCTGCAACGCCCCGTGAGCCTGGACACCGGGCACGGTGAGCTGTACGGCTCGCTGCTGCTACCCAAGTCCGAGCAGCCGGTGCCGGTGGTGCTGATCATTTCCGGCTCCGGCCCCACTGACCGCGACGGCAACAACCCCGATGGCGGGCGCAACGACAGCCTCAAGCGCCTGGCCTGGGTACTGGCCAAGCACAACATCGCCAGCGTGCGTTATGACAAGCGCGGCGTGGCCGCCAGCCTCGCCGCGACCCCGGACGAACGCAACCTTACCCTGGACGCCTATGTCGCGGATGCCGTGGCCTGGGGCAACAAGCTCAAGGCCGATCCACGCCTGGGCCAACTGATAGTCCTGGGGCATAGCGAAGGCGCACTGATCGCCACGCTGGCGGCACCGCAACTGAATGCCGCTGGCGTTATCTCGATCTCCGGAACCGCCCGCCCGGTGGACCAGATCCTGCGCCAGCAGTTGAGCTACCGCCTGCCACCGGCGCTGATGCTGCGCAGCAATGAGCTGCTGGACAGCCTCAAGGCCGGCAAGGTCGACCCGGATGTGCCCCCTGCCCTGCAAGTCATCTTTCGCCCCAGCGTGCAGCCTTACCTGATCACCCTGTTTCGCGAAGACCCGGCGGCGGCCTTCGCCCGCCTGAAGATGCCGGCGCTGATCATCCAGGGCAGCAACGACATCCAGGTCAGCGTCGATGACGCCAGGGTCCTCAAGGCCGCCAAACCGGATGCGCAACTGGCCCTGATCGAAGGCATGAACCATGTGATGCGCATCGTGCCCAATGACCTCAAGCGCCAGCTGGCCTCCTACAAGGACCCGCAATTGCCCCTGGCAGCGGAACTGGGCAGCGCGATCATCGATTTTATTGACGGACTTCACACCCGTTAGGCTGTTTTTGCCCTCCAGTCCTGAAAAAAACGGCCGATAAGCCTTTGCCGGCCGTTCAATTGCTGTCGGCGCGCAGCGATTGGACAGGATCTCGCCGTTATGACTGATACCCCGAATTCACCCGCCACCGAGCAGGAAGCCGCCGCCCCGGAAGCGCCGCCGCTGCCGTGGGCCGATGTGCAGGCCGAGCACCACAAGATGCTGCGCCTGGCACCCTTGCAGACCGATCGCGCCACGGGCGGACGGCCTCTGCGCTTTGTCGAGTTCGGTTATGCCGAACGCAACAACAAGGAGCACAGCCTGCTGCGCATGACCATCAGCCTCCCCGGCCAACGGGTGCGCAAGGAACAGAATCACCTGGATGTGTGGGTCGAGCACGACACTCGCCGGGTGCACTTCGAGCCCGAAGGCGGCCTGCAGGTCGAACCGCTGAACCGCGGAATCGGCCGTTTCCTGCTGGCCCAGGCAGCGCAGTGGGCCCAGAAGAAGTGGCCGCACTACCGGGTCGACGGCTTCGACCTGGCGAACAAGGATGCCCTCAACGAAGACACGCGCCTGCGTCGTGACCACGTGCTGCGCACCCAGGGTTTCGATGTGGTGTATGCCGATGCCCAGCACCTCAAGGGCAGCGTCAAGGATGTCCAGGTGGGTGAACTGCTGGGCCAGTGGAATAGCGAAAAGCTGCAGTTCGTGGAGATTCTGGAAGCGGCGCAGATGCTCCAGCAGGCCGAACAGAATCTTGAAGAACTGGAAGTGAAGCTGCGCAAGCAGGAAGAGAAAGTCACCAAGTACAAGCGCGAGGACACCGGTCTGCGCTTCACCATCACCTGCCTGGTGGCCTTTGCGGTGTTCCAGGCCGGGCTGCTGATCTGGATTGCGACTCATCGCTGAGCCGCAACGCCTGACCGCCACAGGCCCGCGTTGCGCGGGCCGGCAATCGGCTCAGACCCGGGACGCGAACAACGCCTGATGTTCGCGGCACTGCTCCGCGGTCAGCATGAACACACCGTGGCCACCGCGCTCGAAGTCCAGCCAGGCGAAGTCGACCTCCGGGTACAGCGCCTCGACATGCACTTGGCTGTTGCCCACCTCGACAATCAGCAAGCCCTTCTCGGTCAGGTGGTCCGCCGCCTCGGCCAGCATCCGCCGCACCAGGTTCAGGCCATCCTCGCCACAGGCCAGGCCCAGCTCGGGCTCGTGCTGGTATTCATCCGGCATGTCGGCGAAGTCTTCGGCATCGACATAGGGCGGGTTGGACACGATCAGGTCGAAGCGCTGCCCCGGCAGGCCATCGAAACCGTCGCCCTGGACCGTGAACACCCGCTCATCGACGCCATGGCGCTCGATGTTCTGGTTGGCCACTTCGAGGGCTTCGAAGGACAGGTCCGCCAACACCACCTCGGCATCACGGAATTCATAGGCACAAGCGATACCGATGCAGCCGGAACCGGTACACAGGTCGAGAATCCGTGCCGGCTCGCTGCCCAGCCAGGGCTCGAAACGTTTTTCGATCAGCTCGCCAATCGGCGAACGGGGAATCAGCACGCGCTCATCGACAATGAACGACATGCCGCAGAACCAGGCCTCGCCCAGCAGGTAGGCGGTAGGCACGCGCTCCTGGATACGACGCTTGAGCAGGTGCTGCACATGGACCAGCTCGTCGTCTTCCAACGCGCAATCAAGGTAGCTGTCGGCAATTTCCCAAGGCAGGTGCAAGGCGCCGAGCACCAGTTGACGGGCCTCGTCCCAGGCATTGTCGGTACCATGGCCGAAGAACAGATCCTCCCCATGAAAGCGGCTGACGGCCCAGCGGATATGGTCGCGCAAGGTGCGCAGGCGGGAAGTGATCACGGGACAGACTCCTGACAAAACGACCGGCGATTCTAACAGCCAAAACGCTTGCCGACGACGAATGAAAAACCAGCGACGGGCAAGAGTGTTCAAGCGTTTTTTTGCTCGGGAAGGCTGCATACCTTGCCCCACTTGACAAGGCTGCAGGCCAGCAACGGCGCACCTTACGTTAGTAGCGATTCACAGAAGCGCTCCGCCAGAGGACAATGGCGCAAAAGCCCCACTCACAGGAGCCCCAGAATGTCCGTTCCAAAGACGATGTTTCAACTCAGCGGTCGTGGTTATGCAGCGGCCAATTTGAGCCACGCGACCCTTGTGATCATCGACGCCCAGAAAGAATACCTCAGCGGCCCGCTGGCCCTGTCCGGCATGGACGCGGCAGTGGCCAACATCCGCCAACTGCTGGCCGCGGCCCGGGCTGCCGGTCGCCCAGTGGTGCACGTACGCCACCTCGGTACCGTCGGCGGCCTGTTCGACCCACAAGGCGAGCGCGGCGAATTCATTCCCGGCCTTGAACCCCAAGGCGACGAAACCATCATCGGCAAACTGCTGCCCAGCGCGTTCCACGGCACCGAACTGGAAAAGCGCCTGCAGGACCTAGGTTCCCTGGACCTGATCGTCGCCGGTTTCATGAGCCACTCCAGCGTCAGCACCACCGTGCGCGCGGCCAAGAACCTGGGCTTTCGCTGCACCCTGGTAGAAGACGCCTGCGCCACCCGCGACCTGCCCTACAAGGGTGGCATCCTCAGCGCCGAGCACGTTCAGCAAACCGAAATGGCAATCATGGCCGACAACTTCGCCACCCTCGCCCAGACCGCAAGCCTGATCTGATCAGCCCTGGTGAGCGGCTGGCGGGCCGCTCATCCATAAACCCCTCGCCTTTGCAGCAATTGCCTTAGCCTCAGGAACCACCCGGTCAACTTCCGGTCGAAGGGCCGATACCCATTGAGGAAGGTCGGAATGAAGATATCCGATGGTTTTGACGCACGCCGATTGCGGCCCAAAAGCCCGCGAAACTGGCGGTTGCGCCTGGGTGCGGGATTCTCCGCGCTACTGGCGACATTTGGCGTGCTGCTGGCGATGGCCGGTACTGCGAGCCTGCTGGGCCGTGCCCCGGCGCTGGGGGAAATGAATGCCAGCCCGGCGGGCTCGGCGGTGATCCTGGTGGTCGGCCTGTTGCTGCTGTATGTCGGCGTGCGCTTGTGGCGGCGCTGCCGGCGGCGCATGCGCCAGCCCCTGGCGCTGAACATGGCGCCGCACCTGATGAAAAAACACGACTGACATTCCCGAGGCGCGATTTGCGCGCCTTAAGGTGTTCCGAGTTGGGTAAACTAGCCGCCCTTCGCGGAGGCTGACATGCAAGACGACGATTTTTCCCTGTTCAAAAACGAGATCCGCGGCGTCAAGCCGATCAAGCACGATCGTGCCGATACAGGCAAACCCAAGAGCGACCGGGCGCAGATCGCCAAGTTGCGCCAGGCGGCCACCGTACGCAGCGAGACCACCACGGTGGACGGGCTGTCCGACCAGTTCGTCATCGACGTGGGGCCGGAAGATGAGCTGATGTGGGCCCGCGACGGGGTCCAGGAAAGCCAGATGCGCAAGCTGAAGATCGGCCAGATCCCCTTTGAAGGCAGCCTCGACCTGCATGGCATGACCGTGGAAAAGGCCCGGGAAACCCTCTGGGCCTTTCTCGCTGAAGCCACCCAGTTCGAAATCCGCTGCGTGCGCGTCACCCACGGCAAGGCCGTGCGCCTGGACGGCAAGCGACCGATGATCAAGAGCCACGTCAACACCTGGCTGCGCCAGCATCCGCAGGTGCTGGGCTTCACTTCCTGCCAGGCCAGGCATGGCGGTACCGGGGCGCTGTACGTCATGCTCAAGCGCACCATGATGGAAGGCCGTGACGAATAAAGCCGCTGCATCACGCTTGCAGCGTCGTGTCCGCCACCGTACCCTTGCCCTTTGCGTAAAATCCCACAGGTAGTTTCATGTCCCTGGAACAGAATTACACCGCGATCCTCGGCCAACTGGGCGAGGACGTCTCCCGCGAGGGCCTGCTCGACACGCCCAAGCGTGCCGCCAAAGCCATGCAGTACCTCTGCCGCGGTTATGCCCAAACCCTGGAAGAGGTCACCAACGGTGCCTTGTTCAGCTCCGACAACAGCGAAATGGTCCTGGTCAAGGACATCGAGCTCTACTCGTTGTGCGAACACCACCTGCTGCCGTTCATCGGCAAGGCCCATGTCGCCTACATTCCCAGCGGCAAGGTCCTGGGGCTGTCGAAAGTCGCGCGCATCGTCGATATGTATGCCCGCCGCCTGCAGATCCAGGAAAACCTCAGCCGGCAGATCGCCGACGCCGTCCAACAAGTGACCGGCGCCCTCGGGGTGGCCGTGGTGATCGAGGCCAAGCACATGTGCATGATGATGCGCGGTGTGGAGAAACAGAATTCGTCGATGATCACCTCGGTGATGCTGGGCGAGTTCCGCGAGAATGCCGCGACCCGCAGCGAATTCCTCAGCCTGATCAAGTAACAGGCTGCAGGCGAAAAAACCGGCGTTGATCGCCGGTTTTTTTTCGCCCGGGAAAAATCAGGTAAGCTGCCGCCCCTTCATTCATGGGCAAGAGGCAATAACCGTGATCGTCAAAGCGCTGCGAGTCGGCCTGGGCCAACTCATCATTTTCATCGACTTCATCACCCGCCCACGCAAGCAGCAGCGGGACGCCGCCGCTCAGGCGCAAGTCGTGGAAGCCGCCAAGGGCCTGACCCTGTACCAGTTTCACGCCTGCCCGTTCTGCGTGAAGACCCGCCGTACCCTGCATCGCCTGAATGTGCCGGTGGCCCTGCGCGACGCAAAAAACAACGAGCAGGACCGCCAGGCCCTGTTGGAGCAGGGCGGCAAGATCAAGGTGCCGTGCCTGCGCATCGAAGAGAACGGCCAGACCACCTGGATGTATGAATCCAAGGTGATCATCGGTTACCTGAACCAGCGCTTCGCGACCGTCTGACGCCCTCCCCGGGGCTCTTCAGCCCCGGGCCAACTGCAAGTCAAGCAAGGCCGCGCCCAGGCACTTGCCGTGGGCATCCAGCGCCAGGGAGCGGGTCACTCCGCCGCGCAGGATGCCCGGCAAGACAAAGTTCAAGGCCCGCACATTCTCCAGGACATAGCGCTGTACCGGCGCCGCATCGCTCCCCAGCAAGCCGGCGAAATATTGCGCCACGCGCTCGGCGGTAAGCTGCTCGCAAAGAAAGGCAAAGTCCTCGGCGTGGTAGGCAATCACCGAAATATTCGAAGTGTCGCCCTTGTCCCCCGTACGCGAGTGCGCCAAGTCACGCAATTTGACCTCATTCATGCCCGTACCTCCTGATGCAAGGTGACCCTGACGGCCTCCCGGGGCAGTAACAGCGAAGCCACCGCCACCACCTGCCGCAGGCTTTTACTGGCCCCGCCGCCACCAGCGGGCCCATTGGTATAGAGGGTTTCCACCTCATTGCCGACGCGCACCGCTTCGGCCTTGTCCGTGCAGCGAGCCGCCACCCGCAGGCGCACTTCCCAGGGTTCGGCAGGCGCTCGCTGGCCCAGTTCAACACCGTGCAAGGCATCGATGCCGATCAGCTCCGCGCGCACTTCCTGCATCTGTACCCCGGTCAGGGCCAGGCGTTCGAGCACGATATCCCGGGCCAGCCGCGCCCTGGCCACAGCCCCAGGGCCGCCATAGGAAATCTGCCCTTCGCCGATCCAGCCATCCAGGTAGCCGACGCTGACCTTGAGCCGCTCAGGCCGTGGGCTGCCTGCCGCCCCTTGCAGCCGCACCCGGTCCGGTGCCTCCTCGACAAAGCCCACCGCGGAAAAATCGGCACAGACATCCGGCGTCAGGTAGGCCGCCGGGTCATGCACTTCGTAGATCAACTGCTCGGTACAGGTAGCGCTGCTGACCTGCCCCCCGGAGCCCTTGACCTTGGTGATCAGCGCCGCGCCCTGTGCATCCACTTCGGCCAGGGGGAACCCCAGGCGCGCCAGACCGGCCACATTCTTGACCCCCGGATCGGCAAAGTAGCCGCCGCTGACCTGCCCTGCGCACTCCAGCAGATGCCCCACCAGGGTCCCGCGCCCCAGACGCAGCCAGTCATCCTCGGCCCAGCCGAACTCGAAGATCTGCGGCGCCAGGAACAACGAGGGGTCGGCCACCCGCCCAGTGATCACTACGTCGGCATCAGCCCGCAGCGCGTCGACGATGCCCTGGGCGCCCAGATAAGCATTGGCGGAAATCAGCCGCTGCCCCAGCGAGCCCAGGGTCTGCCCGTTGTCCAGCACCCACTCCGGCCGGGCCCGCAGAGTCTCGAGCACATCGTCCCCCAGCACCGCGATCACCTTGAGCCCTGGCAAGCCCAGCTCGGCGGCGATCCGTTGCACCTCGGCCACCGCCGCCAACGGATTGGCCGCCCCCATGTTGCTGATGATGCGCAAACGCCGCCCCGAGGCCGTGGCACCCACAAAGGGCAGCACCCCGCGCATCCGTGCCCCCAGCAACGGGTCGTAGCCGCTGTGCGGGTCGACCAGGCGCGCCTGCTGCGCCAGGGCGATGGTGCGCTCGGCCAGGCATTCGAACACCAGGTAATCCAGGTCACCCTGTTGCGCCAACTCGATGGCGGGCTCGATACGGTCACCGGAGTAACCGGCGCCGGAGCCGATACGTAGGCTTTTCATCTTAAAAAACTCCCAGCAGCAGCGCGGTCAGGGTCATCAACACTGACGCAGCGAATAGAAAGGGGATGGTGAAACGCTGGTGGTCGGCCAGTTCGATCTTGCACAGGCCCACCAGCAGGAAGGTCGCCGAGGTCAGCGGGCTTACCGGGAAACCGGTGGTGTGCACGCCGAGCAACGAAGCCTGGGCCACTTGCAGCGGGTCGACACCCAGGGCCTTGCCCACTTCGGCAATCACCGGCATCACCCCGAAGTAGTAGGAGTCAGGATCGAACAGCATGCTCAGGGGCATGGACAGGAACCCCACCACAGTCGGAATCAGCTTGCCGTGACCGGCAGGAATCTGCGCCACCGCCACTTCGGCAATCGCCTTGAGCATGCCGCTGCCCTGCATGATGCCGGTGAACACACCGGCCGCCAGGAGAATGCTGGCCATGGTCAGGGCCGTCTTGGCATGAGCATCGATGCGTGCCCGCTGGGCCTCGACATCCGGATAGTTGATGCACAGCGCCAGCACCGTGCCGACCATGAACATCACCACCGGATCGACCCAGCCGGCAATCATCACCAGCATCACCAGCACCGTGAGCAGCAGGTTGATCCAGAAGCGCCCGGGACGGCGTAGCGCCTCTTCGGCGGGGCTCAATACCCGGGTCGGGATGCCTGCACCGGCCGTGGCATCGGCACCGAGCCCCAGGCGGCGCTCCTCCCGGCGGCCGAGCCACCAGGCGCTGGCGAAGACGAACAGCAGGCCGACGATCTGCACCGGGATCAGCGGCTGGAACAGATCCGCCACCGGCACATGCAGGGCCGCTGATGAGCGCAGTACCGGGCCGGTCCAGGGCAGGAAATTGACCCCCGCGGCCATCGCCGCGACACAGGCCAGAATCCGTCGATCGATGCCCAGCCGGGTATACAGCGGCAGCATTGCCGGCACCGTCACCAGGAAGGTCACCGCGCCGGAACCGTCCAGGTGCACCAGCAGCGCCAGAAGCGCCGTGCCGACCACGATCCGCGTCGGCCGGGTGCCGACGGTGCGCAGGATGCGGTCGATGATCGGGTCGAGCATGCCGGCGTCGGTCATGATGCCGAAGAACAGGATAGCGAACACGAACATGCCTACCACGGGGGCGACGTTCTTGATGCCGGTGACGATGAAGGCGCTGGTCTGCAGACCGAAGCCGCCGATCAGCGCGGCGATGATCGGCAGCGCAATCAGCGCGACCAGAGGCGACAGGCGCTTGCTCATGACGGCCGCGAGCAGGCAGAGAATGGTGATGACACCCAGGGTGGCGAGCATGGAGCAACTCCAGTGTGCCGCCTCTTCAAGCCGGGGCCGGAAGGCGGACGGTTATTGTTTTTCTGGAGTATTGAAATCGCGCTAGTCTTTGTAAATTGGAATATTCGGCGCCTTGCATTCGGAAAAACAAAATGAAGAACTCGATCCAGCATATCCAGGCCTTCCTCGCCGTGGCCCGCAGCGGCAACTTCAGCAAAGCCGCCGCCGAGCTGCACCTGTCGCCATCAGCTCTTACCGTGCAGGTCCAGCAACTGGAGGAATGGCTGGGGGTCGCCCTGCTCGATCGCAGCCCGCGCCATGTCAGCCTGACCGCTGCTGGGCTGCAGGCCCGGGGACCGATGGAGAAACTGCTGCTGGACCTGGACAACATCGTCAGTGGCTCCCGGGACCTGGCCGCCCTGCGTCGGGGCGTGGTCACCCTCGCCGCGCTGCCGTCGGTCTGCGCCGGGGTGCTGCCGCCGGCCTTGCGCCAGTTTCGCGAGCAATTTGCCGGAATCGAGGTACGCCTGCAGGACCTGGTGGCTCACCGCATTCATGCCCAGGTCCGTGCCGGCGAGGTGGATTTCGGTATCGGCGGGCGCGCCCGGCTCAGCCACGGGCTGGATTTCCAACCTCTGCTGGAGGATCGCCTGTGCCTGTTCGTGGCCACCGATCATCCCCTGGCCCAGCGCCAGTCAGTGACGCTGAAGGACCTGGCCTGCCAGCCGATCATTCTCACCGGCCGCGACAGCAGCGTGCGCGAGCAGGTCGAAGCGCTGTTCGACGACAGCCGACTGTCCCTGCTTCCAGCCATGGAAGCCAACTACATGAGCACGGTGCTGGCGCTGGTACGCCAGGGGCTGGGCATTACCTTGCTGCCGGAATCCGCCGATGACGGCCGTGAGGGCCTGAGCCGGATTGCCATCAAACACCCGGGGGTCAGCCGCGAGATCGGCCTGATCCGCCGCAGTGGCCAGCAACTGAGCCCAGCGGCGCAGCGCTGTTATGAGTTGCTACGCCAGAACCTGGCCGGCAAACATCGTTAGCGGGCCCCACAACGCACTGAACCGGCACAAGGCCGGTCCAGTGGGGATAAAAGCACCCGCTCAGTCGAGCATCGGCACGTGTCGCGGATGGCTTTGCACTCGCTGCATCCAGGCCTGGATGCCCGGGTAGCGGCTCAGGTCGAAACCGCCCTCATCGGCCACGTGGGTGTAGGCATAGAGCGCAATGTCGGCGATCGAATAGTGCTCGCCCACCAGGTACGGGGTGCGGCTCAATTGTTTCTCCATCACGTCCAGCGCCTTGTAGCCACGCTTGTGCAACTTCAGGTATTCCTCGCGGCGCTCCTCGGGCAGCCCTTCGTAAAGCTGGATGAAACGCGCCACCGCGATGTAGGGCTCATGGCTGTACTGCTCGAAGAACTGCCATTGCAGAACCTGGGTGCGCAAGCGCGGTTCGCTGGGCAGGAACTGACTGCCGTCGGCGAGGAAGTTGAGAATCGCGTTGGACTCCCACAGGCAGGTGCCGTCTTCCAGTTCCAGAACCGGAATCTTGCCGTTGGGGTTCTTTGCCAGGAAGGCCTCGGTCTGGGTATCGCCCCCGAGAATATCCACCGCCTGCCATTCATAAGGCAGCCCCAGCAGATTGAGCATCAACTTGATCTTGTAGCAGTTGCCCGAACGGTAATCGCCATAAACCTTGTACATGGCCCTCCCCTTAGGCTGCCTGTGCAGCCTGTGCTTGACGTATCACGGTGGCCAGCCGCTTGAGGCCTTCGTCCAGCCGCGCCGGATCGATATGGCTGAAATTCAACCGCAGATGCCCAGGGTTGCGTTCCGGATCGGCAAAGAACGGCTCACCGGGCATGAATGTGACGTCGTGCTCCAACGCCGACTTGAGCAAAGTGCGGGTATCCAGGGGCTGTTTCAAGCTTAGCCAGAAAAACAATCCGCCCTGGGGCACCTGCCAATCCGCCAGATCGGCGAAATGGGTGAGCAAGGCGCCCTGGAATTCATCCCGGCGCTGGCGATAGAAACTGCGCAACTGATCCAGGTGCGTCTGATACTGCTCGCTGCCGATCCACTGCATGGCCTGCCACTGGCCAACCCGATTGGTGTGCAGGTCCGCCGACTGCTTCAGCCGCAGCAGGTGCGGAAACAGGTCCGGGCTGGCAATCAGGTAACCCACCCGCAGGCCCGGCAACAGGGTTTTAGACACGGTGCCGGTGTAGATCCAACTGGCTTTTTCCAGGCGGCCGACAATAGGCGTGGCACTGCCACCATCGAACGTCAGCTCACGGTAGGGCTCGTCCTCGATCAGGGTCACGCCGAACTCGTCCAGCAAATCCGCCACGGCATCACGCTTGGCTTCGCTGTAGCGCACCGCCGAGGGGTTCTGGAACGTCGGGATCAGGTAGATGAACGCCGGCCGGTGCTGCTCCAGGCGCGCGCGCATCTGCACCAGGTCCGGGCCATCGGCCTGCAGCGGTACGGTCAGGCAATCGGCGCCGAACAGCTGGAAAATCTGCAGGGCGGCCAGGTAGGTCGGCGCTTCCAGCATGATCTGGGTGCCCTTGTCGATGTACAGCTTGGCTGCCAGATCGAGGGTCTGCTGGGAACCACTGACCACCAGCACCTGGCTCGCCTCGCAAGGCACCCCGAGCTGGCGCGCCTGGGCCGCCAGGGCTTCACGCAATTGCGGCTCGCCTTCGCTCATGCCGTATTGGCCCATGGCCAACGGCATGTCCTGCCATTGCACCTTGGGCAGCATCACTTCGGCCGGCAGGCCCCCGGCGAACGACATCACTTCCGGGCGCTGGGCCGCAGCAAGGATTTCACGGATCAGAGAGCTTTTGAGACGCGATACACGTTCGGAGAAGGCCATGGAGATCACCGCTAGCGAAGGCTGAGGAAAATACGTCAAACTGCTTGACCGAAATTACGCCGACCTTTGCAGATACGTCAATATGCTTGACCTTAAAAACCAGGCTTCGCAGCAAGCGGCCATGGAAGCTTTCTTCTTCGGCTATCAGGCGTTTACCGCCAAGGCCGACGAAATGCTCGAACGCCGGGGCCTGAGCCGGGTGCACCAGCGCATCGTGTTTTTCATCGCCCGCTATCCCGGGCTCAGCGTCAAGGAACTGCTCAATCTGCTGGGGGTGAGCAAGCAGGCATTGAACACACCGTTGCGCCAATTGATGGAAATGCACCTGGTGGACAGCGTCGCACCGGACAGCGACAAGCGTAAGCGCCTGTTGCAGTTGACCGCCGATGGCACAGGCTTTGAGCAATCCCTGCGCCGCGAGCAGGTCAAACTCCTGCAACGGGCCTTCAGCGAAGCTGGCGAGAGTGCGGTCAATGGCTGGCTGGCGGTGAACCAGGCGCTGGCCGGCAAACCCGTCGAAGACTGAGCCCCTGCGGGCGCCATTCATTGGTGCGCCGGCCCCGGCCTTGCCCCAAACCCTTGCACACCCCGGCGCAACGTCGGGGCCGCGATATAGCCATGTTCGCGGATTTTTCGCACACAACCCCAAAAACATTATTTGCTTTCTTTGTATACAAACGCATAATTCGCCCGACGAGTTCTTGACCCACAGGTCAACAAAACCCGCACGCCTTACCTGCCTCAAAGAGCCGCTGCCCACCCTTGCGTGTCCGGCTCTGGAAAAAACAATAAAACTCTTGAGGAGTACTCGCTGTGGAAAGCCGCAAATCCGAAGCCTCTACGCTCGATCTCTCGCCGTCGCTGAACAGCGGCTGGCTGGAGCGCATCTTCAAACTCAGGTTGCATGGCACCACGGTGAAGACCGAGTTGATTGCCGGTCTGACAACCTTCATCACCATGGCCTACATCATCTTCGTCAACCCCAACATCATGGCCGACGCCGGCATCGATCACGGCGCAGCCTTCGTCGCCACCTGCATCGCCGCCGCCCTGGGCTGCCTGTTGATGGGCCTGTACGCCAACTGGCCGGTGGGCCTCGCACCGGGCATGGGGCTCAACGCCTTCTTCACCTACACCGTGGTCGGCACCATGGGCTACCACTGGGAAACCGCCCTTGGCGCGGTGTTCATTTCCGGTGTGCTGTTCATGATCCTGACCCTGTCGCGGGTACGTGAATGGCTGCTCAACAGCATTCCGGTGAGCCTGCGGTTCGCCATGGGTGCCGGGGTCGGGCTGTTTCTCGGCCTGATCGGCCTGAAGACGGCCAACATCATCGTCGACAGCCCGGCCACCCTGATCAAGCTCGGCAACCTGCGAGACCCCGGCCCACTGCTGGCGGCCGTCTGCTTCTTGATGATCGCAGTGCTCAGCTATCACCGGGTCTTCGGCGCGATTCTCATCAGTATCATCGCCGTGACCCTGGCCGGCTGGGGCCTGGACCTGGTGCACTACAACGGGATCATGTCCACTCCGCCGAGCCTGGCGCCGACCTGGATGGCCATGGACATCGCCGGCGTGTTCAACGTCAGCATGATCAGCGTGGTCCTGGCGTTCCTCTTCGTGCACATGTTCGACACCGCCGGCACCCTGATGGGCGTGGCCCAGCGCGCCGGCCTGGTGAACGCCGATGGCAAGATCGAGAACCTTTCCCGCGCACTCAAGGCGGACAGTGCCTCCAGCGTGTTCGGTGCCGTGGTCGGTGTACCACCAGTCACCAGCTATGTGGAAAGTGCCGCCGGGGTCGCCGCTGGTGGCCGCACCGGGCTGACCGCGGTCACCGTGGGCGTGCTGTTCATTGCCGCAATGTTCTTCGCTCCCCTGGCAGGCATGATCCCCGCCTATGCCACCGCCGGCGCGCTGATCTATGTGGCGATGCTGATGATGGGCGGCATGGCCCACATCAACTGGGACGAGGCCACCGACAGCATTCCGGCCATCGTCACCGCGATCATGATGCCCCTGACCTTTTCCGTCGCCGATGGCATTGCCCTGGGCTTCATCACCTATGTGGTGCTGAAGGCCGGCACCGGCAAGTACAAGGAAATCTCCATCAGCCTGTATGTGCTGTGCGCGATTTTCATCGCCAAGTTCATTTTCCTCTAGGACGCCCTGCTCCACCCAGGCCCCATCCCGCTGGATGGGGCTTTTTCGTTGCCGATGATCGGCTGTGGCCAGCAGGTCCGGGGCGGTCACAGGGCCCTTTCGGCGGCGAGCCGGCTCCTGCGGGATCTAGTGGAGCCGATGACCAGTGAAGGCTTTATGCCAGACGAAAAAAAGCCCGCAGTGTGGGCGGGCAAGGACCAAAGAAGCTATTTGCGCAGGATTCTTGGGGGGAAAGTCCTAGCTTCCTCTGTAGGTCGAATAGCTGTAAGGCGAGATCAGTAGCGGTACGTGATAGTGGTCCTGCTCGGCGCTGATGCCGAACCGCAGTACCACCACATCCAGGAACGCCGGCTGCGGCAGTTGCACACCACGGGCACGGTAGTAGTCACCGGCATGGAAGTGCAGCTGGTACACCCCGGAACGGTAGTCATCACCCTGCAGCAGCGGCGCATCGCAACGGCCATCGCTGTTGGTCAGGGTGCTGGCGACCAATTCCAGCTGGGCCCCTTCCACTCGATACAGCTCGACCTCGATAGCGCTGCCAGGGCAGCCATGTGCGGCATCCAAAACGTGTGTAGTCAAACGTCCCATTGATTCTGCGTGCCTGGCGCCTTCAAGCGTTCAGGCCTCGCGCCTCCCGGAGTCAGTAATTGAAGGAGACCGCAGCGTTTCGACCGGTGAAAAGCTGCGGCGAGAGCAAGATTAAGACATTTTTCAAAAAAATTGTACACAATAATAATCGCAAATATTCCCGGCCCCGCGACCCTTCGAATGCATCAGCGGATTTGCCTGAACGCCATAGCGACAGACGACTTGTCATCCATTAGCTGACCATCCAGGCAAGTTTCTTGCAGGTGACAGCCATAGCGATGAAAGCGGAAAAATGCAAAAAATCAGGCTTACAAAGTGAAGACAAACTTGTATACAATCATTCCATCGCAGTGACGCCCACCTGGCTTTCCGGCTTCAGGTTCCGCCACGCCACCGTTATCACGAATAAGAAGGAAGACTGCAGTGAGCGCTGACTACCCTCGCGACCTGATCGGTTACGGCTCCAACCCTCCTCACCCTCACTGGCCGGGCAATGCCCGCGTCGCCCTGTCCTTCGTGCTCAATTACGAAGAGGGCGGCGAGCGCAACATCCTTCATGGCGACAAGGAATCGGAAGCCTTCCTCTCGGAAATGGTCTCGGCGCAACCCCTGCAGGGCGAGCGCAACATGAGCATGGAATCGCTGTACGAGTATGGCAGCCGTGCCGGCGTCTGGCGGATCCTCAAGCTGTTCAAGGAATTCGACATTCCACTGACCATCTTCGCCGTGGCCATGGCCGCCCAGCGTCACCCGGACGTGATCCGCGCCATGGTCGAAGCCGGCCACGAGATCTGCAGCCACGGCTACCGCTGGATCGACTACCAGTACATGGACGAGGCCCAGGAACGCGAGCACATGCTCGAAGCGATCCGCATCCTCACCGAAATCACCGGCGAACGCCCACTGGGCTGGTACACCGGCCGCACCGGCCCGAACACCCGGCGCCTGGTGATGGAGGAAGGCGGCTTCCTCTATGACTGCGACACCTACGACGACGACCTGCCCTATTGGGAACCCAACAACCCCACCGGCAAGCCGCACCTGGTGATCCCCTACACCCTGGACACCAACGACATGCGCTTTACCCAGGTGCAGGGCTTCAACAAGGGCGACGACTTCTTCCAGTACCTGAAGGACGCCTTCGATGTGCTCTACGCCGAAGGTGCCGAAGCGCCGAAGATGCTTTCCATAGGCCTGCACTGCCGCCTGATCGGCCGCCCGGCGCGCCTGGCCTCGCTCAAGCGCTTCCTCGAATACGTCAAGGGTCACGAGCAGGTGTGGTTCAGCCGCCGGGTGGACATCGCCCGTCACTGGCAACAGACCCACCCTTACCAGGGAGCGGCGAAATGACTGCCTTCCAGAGCCTCAAGCCCTCGACCCTGAGCCGCGAAGATTTCGTCAAGGCCTTCGCCGACATCTACGAACACTCGCCGTGGGTTGCCGAAAAGGCCTACGAACTGGGGCTCGACGCCTCCGTCGACCAGATCGAGACCCTGCACCAGCGCATGAGCGACATCCTGTTGAGCGCCGATCACGCCAGCCAGCTGGCACTGATCAACGCTCACCCGGACCTGGCCGGCAAAGCCGCCGTCCAGGGCCAGTTGACCGAAGCCAGTACCAATGAGCAGGCCGGCGCTGGTATTCACCAATGCACCGCCGAAGAGTTCCAGCGCTTCACCGAGCTCAACGACGCCTACAAGGCCAAGTTCAAGTTTCCCTTCATCATGGCGGTGAAGGGCAGCAATCGGCACCAGATCCTCGCCGCATTCGAAACCCGCATCCACAACTCGGTGGACACCGAGTTCAAATGCGCACTGGCTGAAATCAACAAGATCGCCCTGTTCCGCTTGCTGACCCTGTAGCGATTGCCCGCCTGGCCCGAGAAAGCATCTGCATCGATGCATTTCCCAGGGCCTCGCGAGCACCCCGGCCACTGAATTCAAGGCAGACAAGAAGAATGAAAACCAACGCCGTAGCTTTCGAGAAGTTCGTCAACCTGGCCGATGCCCGGCTGGGGACCAAGATCATCTCGGTCACCGATGACTGGTTCGCCGACGCCAACCGCCTGTTCCAACCGACTCCGGCGGTGTGGAAGGAAGGCGTATTCGATGACAACGGCAAGTGGATGGATGGCTGGGAATCACGCCGCAAGCGCTTCGAAGGCTACGACAGTGCGGTCATTCGCCTCGGCGTGGCCGGCTCGATCAAGGGCGTGGACATCGACACTTCATTCTTCACCGGCAACTTCCCGCCCTCGGCCTCCCTGGAAGCCTGCTTCCTGGCCGCAGGCGAACCGGATGAAAACACCCAGTGGACCGAAGTGCTGTCGGCGGTGGAATTGCAGGGCAACAGCCACCACTACCACGAGATCCACAACCACCAGCCGTTCAGCCACCTGCGCTTCAACATCTACCCCGATGGCGGCGTAGCACGGCTGCGGGTCTACGGCATTCCCTACCGCGACTGGTCGGCCATCGGCGACGACGAACAGGTCGACCTGGCTGCCGCCCTCAACGGCGGCCGCGCCCTGGCCTGCTCCGACGAGCACTTCGGGCGCATGGGCAACCTCCTCAACCCCGGCCGCGGCATCAACATGGGTGACGGCTGGGAAACCGCCCGGCGCCGTACTCCCGGCAACGACTGGGTGATCATCGCCCTGGGCCATGCCGGTGAAATCGAAAAGATCATCGTCGACACCCTGCACTTCAAGGGCAACTACCCGGACAGCTGTTCGATCCAGGGCGCCTTCGTCAAGGGTGGCACCGACAGCCAGATCGAAACCCAGAGCCTGTTCTGGCGTGAACTGCTACCCAGCCAGAAGTTGGAAATGCACGCCGAACACAGTTTCGTCGAACAGATCAGGGCACTGGGGGCTATTACCCACGTGCGCCTGAATGTATTCCCGGACGGTGGCGTCAGCCGCCTGCGACTGCTGGGCAAGGTCAAAAAATAAAGGGTCGCGCAGCGCGCGGGCGACCGGTTTGCCCGCAGTAGCCACGGACCAGACAACAACGAACTCGAGATAAGAAGAACAGCATGCGCACATTAGTGATTGAGCCCCTGAGCAAAGAAGCCTTCGCCCCTTTCGGTGACGTAATCGAGACCGACGGCAGCGATCACTTCATGATCAACAACGGTTCGACCATGCGCTTCCACCGCCTGGCAACGGTCGAGACCGCTCAGCCGGAAGACCAGGCCATCATCAGCATCTTCCGCGCCGACGCGCTGGACATGCCGCTGACCATCCGCATGCTGGAACGCCATCCGCTGGGCAGCCAGGCTTTCATCCCGCTGCTCGGCAATCCCTTTCTGATCGTGGTCGCGCCACTTGGCGATGAACCTGTATCGGGCTTGGTCCGTGCCTTTGTCAGTAATGGCAGGCAGGGCATTAATTACCATCGCGGCGTCTGGCACCACCCGGTGCTGACGATCGAAAAGCGGGATGACTTCCTGGTGGTTGATCGCAGTGGCACTGGCAATAACTGCGATGAGCATTTCTTCAAAGAGGATGAGCGTTTGATCCTCGCCCCCCACCAATAAGAGAAGGTCTGATCACCCGACAACAAGGGTGGCAGGCAAGAGGTAAAGACTGTGGAAGCACATCTGTTGGAATGGCTCAACCTGAGCGTGCGTTGGGTACATATGATCACTGGTGTGGCCTGGATCGGCGCATCGTTCTATTTCGTCTGGCTGGAGAACAACCTCAACCGCGTCAACCCCAAGGACGGCCTGTCCGGCGACCTCTGGGCGATTCACGGCGGTGGTATCTATCACCTGGAAAAATACAAGCTGGCACCGCCCTCGATGCCGGAGAACCTGCACTGGTTCAAATGGGAAGCCTACTTCACCTGGATGTCCGGGATTGCCCTGCTGTGCCTGGTGTTCTACTTCAACCCGATGCTCTACCTGGTTGCCCCCGGCAGCGGCCTGACCGGCCCTGAAGGCGTGGCCATCGGTATCGGTGCGTTGATCGCCGGCTGGTTCGTCTATGACTTCCTCTGCGATTCGCCACTGGGCAAGAAACCCGCCCTGCTCGGCTTCATCCTGTTCCTCCTGCTGATCGGCGCTGCCTATGGCTTCAGCAAGGTGTTCAGTGGCCGTGGCGCGTACCTGCATGTGGGCGCCATCATCGGCACCATCATGGTGGGCAACGTGTTCCGCATCATCATGCCGGCCCAGCGCGCGCTGGTGGCAGCGATCGCGGAAAACCGCACCCCCGACCCGGCCCTGCCGGCCAAGGGCCTGCTGCGCTCGCGTCACAACAACTACTTCACCCTGCCCGTGCTGTTCATCATGATCAGCAACCACTTCCCGAGCACCTACGGCAGCCAGTACAACTGGTTGATCCTGGCCGGGATCGCGGTCCTGGCGGTATTGGTGCGTCATTACTTCAACACCCGTCATGACAGCCACAAGTTCGCCTGGACCCTGCCCGTCGCGGCACTGGGCATGATCTGCCTGGCCTACGTGACCGGCCCGACCCCAGCGCCAAGCGCTCCGGAAGTGGCCAAGGCCCAGACCCAGTACCAGCCATTGCCGGAAACCGCCCTGGGCGGCAAGCCGGCAACCTCGGCTGCGACAGAGGCACCGGCACCGGCCGCTCCAGCCGCTGCGGCAACGGCTCCGGCCAGCGCCCCGGCGCAGGCGGCCAATGCCGGCCCGTCCTTCGACAAGGTGCATAGCGTGATCCAGGAGCGTTGCGCGGTCTGCCATTCGGCCAAGCCCACCAGCCCCCTGTTCAGCGCAGCACCTGCAGGGGTGATGTTCGACACTCCTGAGCAGATCCGCCTGCAAGCCGCGCGGATCCAGGCCCAGGCCGTCGCCAGCCAGATCATGCCGCTGGGCAACATCACCCAGATGACCCAGCAGGAACGCGAGCTGGTCGGTGCCTGGATTACCCAGGGAGCCCAGACCAACTGATCAGCCGGGTACCCGGCTGATTCGCGAGCAAGCTCGCTCCTACAGAACCGCAATTGTCTGTAGGAGCGGGCTTTCTTGCCATCAGTCAGAAGATTCGCCTGTTGCAAACACGTTGCGCGTAAAGACGCAGCGGTTAAATCACAAGAATAAAAAGATCCGAGGTGTTGCATGTCCGATTCATCCGAACAGTGCGTCCCCGATGCGCCCGCCATTCAGCGCTTGCCCTTCCTGCAACTGATCCTGGTCGGCCTGCAGCACGTCCTGCTGATGTATGGCGGTGCAATCGCGGTACCGCTGATCATCGGACAGGCCGCTGGCCTGAGTCGTGAAGAAATCGCCTTCCTGATCAATGCCGACCTGCTGGTTGCCGGGATCGCCACCATCGTCCAGTCAATGGGCATCGGCCCCATGGGCATTCGCATGCCGGTGATGATGGGGGCCAGCTTCGCCGCGGTGGGCAGCATGGTGGCCATGGCCGGCATGCCCGGCATCGGCATGCAGGGAATTTTCGGCGCAACCATCGCCGCCGGTTTCTTCGGCATGCTGATCGCGCCGTTCATGTCCAAGGTGGTGCGCTTCTTCCCGCCGCTGGTCACTGGCACGGTCATCACCTCGATCGGTCTCTCGCTGTTTCCCGTGGCGGTGAACTGGGCAGGCGGAGGCAGCAGCGCAGCCCAGTTCGGCTCGCCCATCTACCTGACCATCGCCGCCCTGGTGCTGGGTACCATCCTGCTGATCCACCGCTTCATGCGCGGCTTCTGGGTGAACATCTCGGTACTGATCGGCATGGGCCTGGGCTACATCCTCTGCGGCCTGATCGGTATGGTCGACCTCAGCGGCATGGCCCAGGCGCCCTGGCTGCAGGTAGTCACACCGCTGCACTTCGGCATGCCGCAGTTCCACCTGGCCCCGATCCTCTCCATGTGCCTGGTGGTGGTGATCATCTTCGTCGAGTCCACCGGGATGTTCCTGGCCCTGGGCAAGATCACCGGCCAGGAGGTCACCCCACGCATGCTGCGTCGCGGCTTGCTGTGTGATGCCGGGGCATCGTTCTTCGCTGGCTTCCTCAACACCTTCACCCACTCCTCCTTTGCCCAGAACATCGGCCTGGTGCAGATGACCGGCGTGCGCTGCCGTTCCGTGACCATGGTCGCCGGCGGCCTGCTGATCGTCCTCAGCCTGCTGCCCAAGGCGGCGTTCCTGGTGGCGTCGATTCCACCGGCGGTGCTGGGGGGCGCGGCCATCGCCATGTTCGGCATGGTGGCTGCGACCGGGATCAAGATCCTCCAGGAAGCCGACATCGCCGACCGGCGCAATCAGTTGCTGGTGGCCGTGAGCATCGGCATGGGCCTGATTCCCGTGGTGCGCCCCGAGTTCTTCGCCCACCTGCCCCTGTGGATGAGCCCCATCACCCACAGTGGCATCGCCATGGCGACCTTGAGTGCGCTGGTGCTGAACCTGCTGTTCAACATTCTCGGGGGGAGCGAGCGCGCGGCCAGCAATGCGGATCACGCCCATCAGCACTGAGTCACCAGCAGGGTGCCGGTTCGGCGCCCTGACCTTGCTTCACCGTTCATGCTTGACCGCAGCGCTCGCCCACTCAGGATCGAGCGCTACCCATTAGACGCTGCGCCTTGAAAATAAGAACAAACAGGGAGCAACACCTATGCAGCCTGCCCAGGCTTTCCTGGCGGTGGCCGCTGGACGGCCATTAGCGCCATGCAATCCCCCTGACGGCCGCCAGTCATTGGCACTCTATTGCCCTTCAATGCGGATGCTTGCCTGAGATGACCCGCATACCCGCCCCAAAGTGGTTGCAAGTGCGCCGTTGCGGAGCACTTGAGCCCTGCCGTGAGAGCCAGTATTCTCCGCGGCCGCGCAAGTCTGGTCTAAAAAAAAGCCCGGATGAAAAACCTGACCCAAGAGCCAACTTATCCCGGCCTGGACAGGTAACAAGGCGCAAGAAAACATCGCGAAAAACACTCTCGCCCGGCGGTATCGCTACAGCCGGACGGGAGTTTTTTGCTTTTTTTCGGCCTTGGCTCAGCTCTTGCTAACAGCAACAAAGCTGACCGATCGGATGGTTTTTTGCAGCACCGAAAAAAGGCGCCAAACCAGAGCGCCAAGCCAAAAAAACGTGGAACTACCTACTTGGGAGCAACCGAATGAAACCGATGTGCAAGAGCCTGATGTTGGCCGCCAGCTTGCTGGCCGGGGGGCAGGCCGTGGCTGGCGACCTGTTGCAATGGCAGAACAACAGCCTGACTTACTTGTATGGCAAGAACTTCGAAGTTAACCCGCAGATTCAACAGACGGTCACTTTCGAACATGCCGATGCCTGGAAGTACGGGGATAACTTTTTCTTCCTCGACCGCATCTTCTATAACGGCAAGAAAGACGGCAACGTCGGCCCCGACACTTACTACGGCGAGTTCACGCCACGCCTGTCGTTCGGCAAGATCTTCGACCAGAAACTTGAATTCGGCCCGATCAAGGACGTGCTCCTGGCGTTCACCTACGAGTTTGGCGAAGGTGACAACGAGTCCTACCTGATCGGCCCGGGCTTCGACCTGGCAGTCCCTGGCTTCGACTATTTCCAGCTGAACTTCTACCAGCGCCACACCGAGGGCAGCCGCCCGGGCGACAACGTCTGGCAGATCACGCCAGTGTGGTCCTACACCATTCCCGTGGGCCGTTCGGACATCCTGATCGACGGCTACATGGACTGGGTGGTGGACAACGACCAGAACGCCAAGGGTACCTACCACGCCAACCTGCACTTCAACCCGCAGATCAAGTACGACCTGGGCAAGGCGCTGAATTGGGGCGCCAAGCAGCTGTACGTCGGCTTCGAGTACGACTACTGGAAGAACAAGTACGGTATCGAGGACTCGCGCAACTTCGAGACCAACCAGGACACCGCCAGCCTGCTGGTCAAGTACCACTTCTGATGCTTGGCTGATGCCGCCTGCGCCCCTCCATGGAGGGGCGCAGGCGGTATTTGCCATCAGGCAATGCGTGAACCGGAATCACGCCAGAATGCCGGATCGGCACTCTTAAGCCGCTCCACCGCGTTATGGATGTGGCTCAGCGCCGCTTGCCTCGCCCCTTCGACATCCCGCGCCGCAATCGCCCGATAGACCGCCAGATGCTCGGCACGCACCGTGCGCGCCAGATCCTTGCGCCGTTCCTCATTGGAGCGGGTGATACGAATCGCTTCCTTGATGAATTGCGCAATGAATTCATGCAGGGAGGGGTACAGCGGATTACCGGTGGCCTGGGAAATCGACAGATGGAACGCCAGGTCCTGCTCCACCCCATCCTGGCCCGCCTGCTCGGCGCTATCGATAGCCAGCAACGCCTGATGAATCGCCTCTAACTGCGAAGGGGTATGGCGCTGGGCCGCCAGGGCCGCCGCCTCGCCTTCGATACCACGACGCAGTTCGGTGACCCTGAGCACCGCCTCGATCGAGCCACGTACGTCCAGGTCGATAGTGAACGCCTTGATATGGGCGCCCTCGCACACCACGGTGCCGCTGCCTTGGCGCACCTCCACCAGGCCCGCCGACTTCAAGCGCGATATGGCCTCGCGGATGACGGTGCGGCTGACGCCGAAACGCTCGCACAGAACCGGTTCGGTGGGCAGGCGCGCTCCCGGCAGGACTTCGCCATTGGCGATGTGTGCCTTGAGCGCCGCAGTCACCTGGTCCGCCAGCGTGCCCTTGGCCGAATCCTTGAGCGTCGCCAGGGAATCGGCGGCGGGGAAAGCGTTATCAGGCTTGGACATGGGCATCTCGGTAGTCAAATTGGCTAACGGTACTGCATTTCAGGCACGCCGTCCTGCCCGAAGCCCGCCATTGAATTCGTATGATGTATTATGTTATCTAAGCCATGTCAGCAAGTCCGATAAAAACAAAATCACCCAAATACAAGAAACAAGGATGGGTAAAGACATGCCTGAATCACTGTCGCAAACCACCTCGGCCCCGGTCACCGCCTCCTTCGAGGACCTGGCCTACCGTAAAGTCGCCTGGCGCATCCTGCCGCTACTGTTGCTGTGCTACCTGGTGGCCTATCTGGACCGGGTCAACGTCGGCTTCGCCAAGCTGCAGATGTCCGAAGACCTGCAGTTTTCCGAAGCGGTCTATGGCCTGGGCGCCGGGATCTTCTTCATTGCCTACTTTCTGGTGGAGATCCCCAGCAACCTGATCCTGCATCGAGTCGGCGCGCGGCTGTGGATCGCGCGCATCATGATCAGTTGGGGCCTCATTTCCTCGTGCATGGCCTTCGTCAGCACCCCCACTTCCTTCTATGTCATGCGCTTTCTGCTGGGCATCGCCGAGGCCGGGTTCTACCCGGGGGTGATCCTCTACCTGTCGTACTGGTTCCCCTCCAACCGCCGCGGCAAGATGTACGCACTGTTCGCTACCGCCGTGCCGCTTTCGGGGCTGATCGGCGCACCGCTATCCGGGTGGATCATGAGCGCCCTCAATGGCCATCACGGTTTCGCCGGCTGGCAGTGGATGTTCTTTCTCGAAGGCCTGCCCTCGATTCTGGTGGGCGGCCTGGTGATCTACTGCCTCAGCGACCGGATCGCCGACGCCGGCTGGCTGACCCGGGAACAGAAGACCCTGCTGCAGAGCAGGATCGAAGCCGAAACCGACGGCCACCAGGTACACAGCGTGCGCCAAGTGTTCGGTCAGCCGCGGATCTGGCTGCTGACCGCCATCTACTTCTGCATGATCGCCGGCTTCTACACCGTCGGTTTCTGGCTGCCCTCCTTGATTCGCCAGGCAGGCGTCAGCGACGTCTTCCAGGTCGGCATGCTCACCGCGATTCCCTATGCCGCAGCGGCGCTGACCATGGTGCTGATATCCCGCAGTGCCGACCGCCTGCGCGAACGTCGCTGGCACCTGGCGCTGACCGCGGTGCTGGGTGGGGTGGGGCTGATGATTTCCGCCACCTGGAGCGACAACTTCACAGTGTCGATGATCGGCCTGACCCTGGGGGCCATGGGCGCCTTCAGCACCCTGCCACTGTTCTGGAGCCTGCCCACTGCCTTTCTCGGCGGCACCGCAGCGGCAGCCGGGATTGCCCTGATCAACTCCTGGGGCAACCTCGCCGGGTTCGTTTCACCCTACCTGATGGGCTTTCTCAAGGACCTGACCCAGAGCACCACCATCGGCATGTACGTGATGGCCAGTGCGCTGTTCGTCGGAGCCCTGCTGGTCTTCAAGATCCCCGGAAAACTGGTCAATCGCTGATAGTTGGAGTCACTCATGAATATTCTTGTCACCGGCGCCGCCGGGTTTCTCGGACGCCGCCTGATCCAGGCCCTGCTCGAGCGCGGCTCACTCACCGACCGTCACGGCCAGTTGCGCCCCATTCAGCGGATTACCGCGTTCGACCGCGACCCCGTGCAAGGCCTCGACGACCCTCGGGTCCAGGTCAAGGGTGGGGATATCACCGATCCCCAGGTCCTGGCGAACCTGATCGACGCCGACACCCAGGGCATCTTTCACCTGGCCGCAGTGGTCTCCAGCCAGGCAGAAAGCGATTTCGATCTGGGCATGCGCGTCAACTTCAGCGCCACCCAGGGACTGCTGGAACGCGCGCGACAGTTGGGTACTTGCCCGAAGTGGGTGATGACCAGCTCGGTGGCCGTCTTCGGTGGGCAACTGCCGGACACCGTCGGCGATGATCAAGTCTGGTCACCCCAGAGTTCCTATGGCACCCAGAAAGCCATGAACGACCTGCTGCTGGCCGACTATAGCCGTCGCGGCTTCGTCGATGGCCGCAGCCTGCGCATGCCCACCATCGTCGTGCGCCCCGGCAAGCCGAATCTGGCGGCATCAAGCTTTGCCAGCGGCATCATCCGTGAGCCCCTCAACGGTCAGGCCAGTGTCTGCCCGGTGCCCTTGAACACCCGGCTATGGCTGATGTCACCGGCACAGGCCATTGCCAACCTGGTTCACGGTCATGAGCTGGCCGCCGAGCGCTTGAGCCAGGGCCGGGTGATCAACATGCCCGGTTTGTCACAGACAGTGGAGCAGATGATCGATGCGCTGCGCGAGGTGGCCGGTGACGCGGTGGCCCGGCAGGTTCAATTGCGGCCGGATGCAGCCATCGAGCGCATCGTCGGCTCTTGGCCGGGAGCGTTCAGCACACCTTATGCAAACCAACTGGGCTTCACCGCGGACCCGGACTTTGCCAGCGTGATCCGACAGTTCATCAGGGATTATCTGCATCGTTGAACAACGGACCGCCCCCAGGATGGCCTCCTTGAGCTGGAGGCCGTCCTCGCTGGGTTTGCCACAAGACCTGCAAGCACTACCAGCTGTAGCTCAGGTTCAACTGCCCGCCGTAACCGTACTCGCTGGCGCTTCCCGAATGGCCGAATAGATGACTGGATAGCTCCACATCCCGAGCGACCCGCAACTGGGCTCCTACCTTCAACTCCAGAGCATCCCGCGATGGCCTGGCATCGAAGCTGTTACTCCCCATCCGTACCGACGGCACCGCCTCGCTATGCAGCCAGTTGGTTTCGACAAAGGGTCGCAGCACCGATTCATCGGCTGCCTGACCAGGCTGCTGGTAGAGCCGCACGCCAATACTGGAGCGCCAGGCATCGGCAGTGCCATTGCGCAACCGCGTATCCCGCAAGTCTGCGGCCCTGGCGGTATAACGGCTATAGATCAGCTGCCCGCGAGGCTCCACCACCCAGGCCCGGAAGGGAGAATCAGCGGCAAATGGCGCCAATGCATACCCGGACTCCAGGGAGGCCGACCATAGGTTCGAATCATAATCGGCGGACCCCAGTTCACTGCTCAGCCGGTTGGTATAGCGACCATACTGCAACCAGGTGTCGACATAGGCGCCCAGCCGGTTCACGTCATCCGCATAGAAAGTGCCATACACGCCCGCCGAATAACCCGAGACCTTGCCATGGGCCTTCGCGCGAACAGCAGTATTGGTGTCGCGGCGCATCAATGTGGAGGTCGAGTCGATGCGCGCGTCGCCATAGCCCGCCATGAGCCCGGCATAGAGCGCACCTTGCGCGCCCACCGGCCGGCGCAGCAACGCCCCGCCCATCTGCACCACATCGCTGCTGGAATCGATATCGACCTTGCCTTCGGCCATGCGCATGCCCTTGTCATGCCGCCCCTGGGCCCGCATCCAGAGTCCCGAATCCTGGCGGTCGGCCCCCAGGCTGCGCTTGCTTGCACGGTCCTGCAGGCCATGGTCGAACATTGTCCTGGTGGCCTGCTGGGTGCCGATATATGCCCCGCCTTCCGGTGCCACCTGGCTGGCTTCTGAGGTCAGGTACCAGTCATTCGTGTTGCCCGAGATGCCACCTTGCACCAGGCTGTACTCATAGCCATTGATCGAAAGGCTGCCGACGCTCCAACGATAACCGCTGGAGCCCGTGTCCAGGTAGAAGGCGTCGGCTGCGATGGTTCCGCCATTGATCGCCTGCACCAGGGGGATCCCCTCCTGCGTCAGCCCCCCCTTACCGCCAGCGTTGAGCACTCGCACTGCGGTTCGGCCACTGGCCGTTCCACCATCGATGACCAGCCGGTCGCTGGGGGACGTGTCGCCGCCCAGGTGGGTGCTGAATACCATCGTGCCATTACCGATGTAGTCGTTAACGGTCAGGGTCTGGAAACCGGCTGCGCCGAACACCAGCGTACCGTTGTTGGTCAAGGTGCCCAGTGTCGAGTCACTGCGTATGTTCCAGCGGCTGCTGTCATCGAGCAGCAAGCTGTTGATCCGCCCCCCGCTCTCGGCCCGCAGAGCCCCCGTCAATTCCGAGCCGGCGCTGAGGCTCAGGTCCACACTGCCGTTCTGGGCAAGGACATCGCCCACCAGCGTCGAGCCGCTGGCCTCGACACTGACCTGGCCGGTATCGACGGGAACATTGTTCAACACTGCCTGGCGGGTCTGCAGAAAGATGCCCTGGGCCTCCTGCCCATCGGCACGCGCAACAATGCTCGAGTTCATCAGGGTGAACTGATGATCGCCGCCACTGGCCAGCAAGCCTGCGCCATCCTGGGTACTGATCTGACTGCCGGTCAGCGAAAGGCTATTGCTCGCCGTCCCGCTGTTGACATAACTCCAGACGCCAGACGCCAGGTCCCCGTGAGTGGCCAGCCGGGAGTTCTCCAAAGTTGCCACCGCACCATTGCCCAGTGCCAGGGCGGACGCACCGTTGCCGTTGGTGATGACCTCGGTGCTACTGACGGCCAGACGCGCATCGTCCGCCCGCACGAACAGACCATGGGCCGCTTGCCCATGGGTGACGACCTCAGACTGTGCCAGGCGCAGGTCGGCTCCCGTAGTTTGTGCCAGGGCGCCGAAGGATCCGGCGCCAAAGGTTTCAATCCTGATATTGCTCGCCTCAATGCTGGCATCGCTGTCGAACTGGTTGTACAGGTACAAACCCAGCGAATTCGCACCATGAGTGGTGATGCTGCCGTTGCTCAGCGTCGCCTGGCCGGCTCGGTTATCCAGCCCGTGGGCAAACTGGGCGCCGTAGGTGTCGATGCTGAAGCGATCGGCCACCAGCTTCGTCTCGGGCATGAACATCCATATTCCGCCTGCTTGAGCTCCAGAGGAGCTGATGCGGACGTTATTCAACGTGGCGCTGGCGGCGTCGCCATTGAGGTTGAGCCCATAGCCATTGCTGGAGCTCAGCGTTGCATCGCGAATATCGGCTGACGAGCCAACGCCGTCGAAGTCGTACCCCAGAAATACTGCGTCCTCGTGGGCGGTGAGGCTGCCGCCAAGCATCGAGAATTTGCCACCATAAAGTCGGGCGCCGGAGTAACTGGCAGAAGTGCCATGGCTGTCGATGAAGGCCAGGCTTGACCCGGCCCCCCTGACATACAGAACCGAAGCGTTCTCGCCCGCCGTATTGATGGTGACCGCCTCCAGCGTCATTGAGGCGCGCTGGGACACCTCGGCGCCATATCCGTTGGCATTACTGGTAGAGATGCTCAGATTATGAGCGTCCAGAACCGTTCCCGCACCCGAGGCGACCACACCATGGCCATAGGTGCCGAGGGTGGTAATGCTGCCACCGTCAAGCGTGATACGGCCACCACCGTGCGCGTAGGCACCAAATGACTGCCGGGAAGTGAGCGAGGTGCCGGTGGCGACGATTTCACTGCCAGGACCACGGGCCTCGAGCGCGTAAGTGCGGTGGCTCAGTACCTGGCTATCCACCAGAGTCACGTGCCCACCATCGCTGGCGCTGACCCCGACCGTGAAACTGCCGACCGGGGAACCGGCCTGGATATCAACCCCTTCGGCATTCAGGTTATTGCCCTTGGCCGAAATGTTGATCGCCGCCCCCGGGCCGTCATAGATCACGGAGTCGCCCGGATGCAGGTTCATCGAATCACCGCCAGCCGGATTGGAGAGATCAATCTGGCCGTACTCAGCAGCTCGCGCCTGGATCGACACAGCCACGAGGGACATCGTAAAAAGGCCCGACAGCGTCGAGCGGACCAATCGTTGCATGAGACTACCTACCACATTTGCGTCGCAGGCTCCTCAAGACAATGTCCACAATTGACAGCAAATGGCCGTAGAAAGCAGGAGGAACCGCGATGATGATCGACATTGATCGAAACCATCATCCAAGCGATCCCGAACCTTTGTAATCAGATTGTTCTCAAAAGACTGCACCGGCCCTCGGCAGCGCCGGCAATAGAGAGCAGGAAGGGCTGCGCGCATTGTTCCGCACGCAGGCGCGTGCATGCTCCCAAGCGGATTCAGGCCCGTGGCGCGCGCGCCAGCCCAAGGAAGCGCGCCAGCTCCTCGCGCTTGGCCAGGGCGTCACTGCGGCCCAGCTCGATCAGCTCGTTGCAGTAGGGCGCTTCGAACAGCAGATAGCTCAAGACCCCTGCGCCGCTGGTGCGGGTCGCCCCGGGGCCGCGCAGAAACACTCGCAGCGCCGCTGGCAACTCATGCCGGTGGCGTGCCGCTATCTCGTCGATAGGCTGGCTCGGGGCAATCACCAGTACTTCCACTGGAGCAATGCCCAGGGCACGGTCGGCCGCACTGCCGGGCAGCAACCGGCTGAAGTGATTGAGCCGCTCCAGCAATTCGATATCGCTTTCCAGGCTGTCAATGAAGGTGCTGTTGAGCATGTGCCCGCCAATCTGCGCCAGGGTCGGCTCCTGACCGGTATAGGTCCGCTGCCCGGCACTCTCCGGATCGTTGCCCCGCGGGTTGCCGCTGACGCCCACCACCAGCACACGGCTGGCCCCCAGGTGCAGGGCCGGGCTGATGGGCGCCGACTGGCGCACCGCCCCATCGCCGAAATACTCCTGGTCGAGCTTCACCGGCGCGAACAGCAAGGGGATCGCCGAACTGGCCAGCAAGTGGTCCACCGTCAGATGGGTGGGAATGCCGATCCGTCGATGCCGCAGCCAGGGATCGATCACCCCGCCCCCTTGATAGAAGGTCACTGCCTGGCCGGATTCGTAGCCGAACGCGGTTACCGCCACAGCGTGCAATTGGCCCTGGGCAATCGCGTCGTTGATGCCCGACAGGTGCATGTGTTCGTTGAGCAGCTCGCGCAGCGGCGAGTTGTTGATCAGCGCCACCGGCACCTGGGCACCCAGCCCCAGCAGGCTGTGGCCGACAAAGCGGCTGGCCTGGCGAATGACCCCGGGCCAGTCGCTGCGCATTACCTGATCACTGCGAAAGTTGCGCCAGAACGCCGTGAGGCGCTGGATCGCCGCAGAAAAGTCCGCGGCGCCACTGGCCAGGCTGACGGCATTGATGGCCCCCGCTGAAGTGCCGACGATCACCGGAAACGGGTTGCGCGCCCCCGGGCCCAGCAACTCGGCAATCGCCGCCAGCACGCCGACTTGATAAGCGGCCCGGGCACCACCGCCGGAAAGAATCAAACCTGTTACCGGTCCAGCACTCATTGCTTCACTCCATCCATGGCGTACCAGGGCCGCTCATCAAGGCCAGAGGGTCAACCGCGCTTCTTATAGAGCTTGGGCTCGCCTGGCGGCCGGCTCTTGAAGCGACGGTGAGCCCAGAGGTACTGCTCGGGGCAGGCGCGCAAGGCAGTTTCCACCCACTGATTGATCCGCAGGCAATCCTCCTCTTCGGTGGCGCCGGGAAAATCCGCCAGGGGGGCATGGATCACCAGACGGTACCCACTGCCATCGGCCAGGCGTTCCTGGGTGAAAGGCACCACCAGCGCCTTGCCCAGGCGGGCGAACTTGCTGGTAGCGGTGACCGTCGCGGCCTGGATACCGAACAGCGGCACGAAAACGCTCTGCTTGGCGCCATAGTCCTGGTCCGGCGCATACCAGATCGCCCGTCCGGACCGCAGCAGCTTGAGCATGCCGCGCACGTCGTCGCGCTCCACCGCTAGGGAATCGAGGTTGTGGCGCTCGCGCCCGCGGCGCTGGATGAAGTCGAACAGTGGGTTCTTGTGTTCGCGGTACATGCCATCGATGGTGTGTTGCTGGCCCAGCAGCGCCGCGCCGATCTCCAGGGTGGTGAAGTGCAGGGCCATGAGAATCACCCCATGACCGTCGCGCTGGGCCTGCTTGAGGTAGTCCAGCCCTTCGACATGGGCCAGCCGAGCCAGCCGCGGCTTGGACCACCACCAGCTCATGGCCATCTCGAAGAAGGCGATCCCGGTGGAGGCGAAGTTCTCCTTGAGCAGGCGTTTGCGTTCCGCGGCGGACTTTTCCGGGAAACACAGTTCCAGGTTGCGCTTGGCAATCCGCCGGCGCTCACCGGCCACCCGGTACATCAGCGCCCCGAGGGCGCGACCGATGTGCAGCAGTGCGGCATAGGGCAACTGGACGATCAGCCATAACACACCAAGCCCCAGCCACAGCGGCCAGAAACGTGGAGACAAGAATGCAGCTCGAAAACGCGGGCGATCCATTACAGATTCCGGGACAGACAACAAGGTCGCGCATTCTACATCGGTTCGACCTGGCTTGCGGGGCGCGGGCGATCTCGTTATAAGTCTCGGCACTTTTAGTGACAAGCCGCCTTCTGCAGACCATGAGCCAAACCGAATCGCTAGACCAAGATCCTGTGTTCCAGTTAAAGGGCAGCATGCTCGCCATCACCGTGCTGGAACTGGCCCGCAACGACCTCGAAGGCCTCGATCGCCAACTGGCCGCGAAAGTCGCCCAGGCGCCGAACTTCTTCAGCAACGCCCCGCTGGTACTGGCCCTGGACAAGCTGCCTGCTGGCGAAGGCTCGGTGGATCTGCCCGGGCTGATGCGCGTCTGCCGCCAGCACGGCCTGCGGACCCTGGCGATCCGCGCCAGCCGCATCGAAGACATTGCCGCGGCGATTGCCGTCGACCTGCCGGTGCTGCCGCCTTCCGGCGCCCGGGAGCGGCCGCTGGAGCCACCGGAAAGTGAAATCAAGAAGCCGGAAAAACCGCCGGAACCCACCATCAAACCGACTCGCATCATCACCTCGCCCGTACGCGGCGGGCAGCAGATCTATGCCCAGGGTGGCGATCTGGTAGTGGTGTCCTCGGTCAGCCCCGGTGCGGAACTTCTCGCCGATGGCAATATCCATGTATACGGCCCCATGCGCGGCCGCGCCCTGGCCGGAGTCAAGGGTGACACCAAGGCGCGGATTTTCTGTCAGCAATTGAGCGCTGAACTGATCTCCATTGCAGGCCAGTACAAGGTTTCCGAGGACCTGCGACGCGACCCTCTGTGGGGCTCCGGAGTCCAGGTCAGCCTGTCGGGTGACGTGTTGAACATCACACGTCTTTAACGGATACTGCCGCATTTTCCAAGCATCTCTAAAACGTAGCGAAAACGGCTCAAACGAAGTAGGAAATTGGCAATCAGCAGTGTTTATCGACGATAAACCCTGCCGCTGACCGAGCTCCAGCCAAGGCTGTCCGACTGCAGTAGTTTTCAAGAGATGTTTTTCAGGGGCTAAAAGTCCTTTTTCCTTAGGGGTGAAACACCTTGGCCAAGATTCTCGTGGTTACATCCGGCAAGGGTGGTGTGGGTAAAACCACCACCAGCGCCGCTATCGGTACCGGCCTCGCTCTGCGCGGCCACAAAACAGTGATCGTCGACTTCGACGTCGGCCTGCGTAACCTCGACCTGATCATGGGCTGCGAGCGTCGCGTGGTGTATGACTTCGTCAACGTGGTCAACGGCGAAGCCAACCTGCAGCAAGCCCTGATCAAAGACAAGCGCCTGGAAAACCTCTACGTACTGGCCGCCAGCCAGACCCGCGACAAAGACGCGCTGACCCTGGAAGGCGTGGAAAAGGTCCTGATGGAACTCAAGGAAACCTTCGAGTTCGTGGTCTGCGACTCCCCGGCCGGTATCGAGAAAGGCGCGCACCTGGCCATGTACTTCGCCGACGAAGCGATTGTCGTGACCAACCCTGAAGTGTCTTCGGTGCGTGACTCCGACCGTATGCTCGGCCTGCTGGCCAGCAAATCCCGTCGCGCCGAAAAGGGCGAGGACGCGATCAAGGAACACCTGCTGTTGACCCGCTACAACCCGGAGCGTGTCAGCAATGGCGAAATGCTCGGTGTTGAAGACGTCAAAGAAATTCTGGCAGTGACCCTGCTCGGCGTCATTCCGGAGTCCCAGGCAGTGCTCAAGGCTTCCAACCAGGGCGTGCCGGTGATTCTCGACGACCAGAGTGATGCTGGCCAGGCCTACAGCGATGCGGTTGACCGCCTGCTGGGCAAAACCGTGGAGCACCGGTTCCTTGATGTCGAGAAGAAGGGATTCTTCGAGCGCCTGTTTGGAGGTAGATAATGAATCTTTTTGACTTCTTTCGTGCCAGCAAAAAGGTCAGCACCGCGTCGGTAGCGAAAGAGCGTCTACAGATCATCGTGGCGCATGAACGCGGCCAGCGCAGCACCCCTGATTACTTGCCCGCCTTGCAGAAGGAACTGGTGGAAGTGATCCGCAAGTACGTCAATATCGGGTCCGACGACGTGCACGTCGCTCTGGAAAACCAGGGCAGCTGCTCGATCCTGGAACTCAATATCACCCTGCCTGATCGCTGATTGATCCGACGGGAGCCACGGCGGCTCGCGGGCCTCATGCATTGCATCGAGGTCGGCGAGCCGCCGTTGGCGTTTGTTACGAGGCTGTTTCAATGCCGTTGTCGAATATCCACATCCTGCATCAGGACGCCGCCGTCCTGGTGGTGAACAAACCCACCCTGCTGCTCTCCGTCCCCGGCCGCGCCGACGACAACAAGGATTGCCTGATTACCCGCCTGCAGGAAAACGGCTACCCCGAAGCCCGTATCGTCCACCGCCTGGACTGGGAAACCTCGGGGATCATTCTGCTGGCTCGGGACGCAGACACTCATCGCGAACTGTCCCGACAGTTTCATGACCGCGAAACCGAAAAGGCCTACACCGCCCTGTGCTGGGGCCAGCCGGAACTGGACAGCGGCAGCATCGATCTGCCCTTGCGTTATGATCCGCCAACCAAACCCCGGCATGTGGTGGACCACGAATTCGGCAAGCACGCCCTGACCTTCTGGCGAGTGCTGGAGCGCTGCGGCGACTGGTGCCGGGTCGAATTGACCCCCATCACCGGCCGCTCCCATCAGTTGCGGGTACACATGCTGTCCATCGGACACCCGCTGCTGGGCGATGGCCTGTACGCCCATCCCCAGGCGCTGGCGGCCTGGCCACGCCTGTGCCTGCACGCCAGCATGCTCAGCTTCACCCACCCCCAGACCGGCGAGCGCCTGCGCTTCGACTGCCCCGCGCCGTTCTGAGCGCACGCCGCCCAAGCCGGCTTGCGGGCAAAGGCCGCCCCAGCGGCCCTTGTTCGCCGGCAAGCCGGCTCCTACAAGGCCCGCCTATACGTTAAACTCGCGCCACTGCTGTCTGGAGCTACTTATGCGCGAAGAGTTGAACCAAGGCCTGATCGACTTCCTCAAGGCCTCCCCTACCCCTTTCCATGCCACTGCCAGCCTCGTTCAACGCCTGGAAGCGGCGGGTTACCAGCGCCTCGACGAGCGCGAGCCATGGACCACCGAAGCCAACGGCCGCTACTACGTCACCCGTAACGACTCCTCCATCGTCGCCTTCAAACTGGGCCGGCATTCGCCCCTGCAAGGCGGCATCCGCCTGGTAGGCGCCCACACCGACAGCCCCTGCCTGCGGGTCAAGCCCCAGCCGGAACTGCAACGCCAGGGCTTCTGGCAACTGGGCGTCGAAGTCTATGGCGGCGCATTGCTGGCTCCGTGGTTCGACCGCGACCTGTCCCTGGCCGGCCGCGTGACCTTCCGCCGCGACGGCAAGGTGGAAAGCCAGCTGATCGACTTCAAGGCACCGATCGCGATCATTCCCAACCTGGCCATTCACCTCAACCGTGAAGCCAACCAGGGCTGGGCAATCAACGCGCAGAACGAACTACCACCGATCCTGGCCCAGTTCGCCGGTGACGAGCGGGTGGATTTCCGCGCGGTGCTGACCGACCAACTGGCCCGCGAGCATGGTCTGAACGCCGACGTGGTGCTGGACTACGAACTGAGCTTCTACGACACCCAGAGCGCCGCGGTGATAGGCCTGCACGGTGACTTCATCGCCGGCGCACGCCTGGACAACCTGCTGTCCTGCTACGCCGGGCTGCAGGCCCTGCTCACCGCCGACAGCGATGAAACCTGCGTGCTGGTGTGCAACGACCACGAAGAAGTCGGCTCCTGCTCGGCCTGCGGCGCCGACGGCCCGATGCTCGAACAGACCCTGCGCCGCCTGTTGCCCGAAGGTGACGAATTCGTCCGTACCATTCAGAAGTCGCTGTTGATCTCCGCAGACAACGCCCACGGCGTGCACCCCAACTATGCCGACAAGCACGACGCCAACCACGGGCCGAAGCTCAATGCCGGCCCGGTGATCAAGGTCAACAGCAACCAGCGCTACGCCACCAACAGCGAAACCGCCGGCTTCTTCCGCCACCTGTGCATGGCCGAAGAAGTGCCGGTACAGAGCTTCGTGGTGCGCAGCGACATGGGTTGCGGCTCGACCATCGGCCCGATCACCGCCAGCCATCTGGGGGTACGCACTGTGGACATCGGCCTGCCGACCTTCGCCATGCACTCGATCCGTGAGCTCTGTGGCAGCCATGACCTGGCTCATCTGGTGAAAGTGCTGAGCGCCTTCTACGCTAGCCACGAACTGCCATAAGGCAGAGGGCGGGCGCGTGGACACACGCCCGCCTGTTTCTGATGCACATCAACCCGGGCCGCGACAAAGCGACCTAGACTTACAGTTACTCCTCCTGACAAGGCTGTCGCCATGATCTCGATGTCTTCGTTCCACTCCATGCTCATCCCCATTCTCACGGGCATGATCCTGCTGGCCATCGGCTTCAACTTCCGGGACAAGAACCTCGGTGTGTTCAGCATGTGGATCGGCATGCTGCTGATTCTCGGCACCGTGGTCTACAAGATCCTGGCCAAGCTCGCGGAATAAATGCAGCACTCACCCTCGCATTGAATTTGGCGGCCTCGTACACTCGGTCGATCCATTTTCCCCGAGGTTGACCGCCCAGTGTTCGCTCGTCTTTTTGCCCTGCCCTGCTATGTGCTCGTCTGCCTGCTGACCCTGCTGCCCCTGGGGAGCGCCCAGGCGGTGGGCTTGCCTGGCTTGCTGGGCAACCAGACCAAGGCGCAGCCCCAGGCTGAGGAACCCCTGGGGCAATCCCTGGACGAGGTGATCAAGTCCCTGGAGAACGACCAGCAACGGACCAAGCTGCTGGCGGACCTGAAGAAACTGCGAGATGCCACGAAAAAAGCCCAGCCCACGCCAGAAGAAGGCGTACTGGGCCTGATCGGCGGCACCCTGTCGAACCTGGAAAAGCAATTCTCCGGGGCCGACAGCCCGGTTACCCGCTGGTCCGACGAGTTCGACCTGGCCAAGGAAGAACTCTCGGCACTGATGCTGCCAGCCAGCCAGTGGCTGCCGATCATCTTTGCCTTTGCCCTGATCCTCATGGTCTGGAGCCTACTGGCAGCAGCGCTGATCTGGCTCAGCCACCGGGTGCGCCTGCGCTTCGGCCTGACCGAAGACCTGCCCCAGCATCCCAAGACCTGGGACCTGCTGCGCTTTGCCCTGCGCAAGCTCGGCCCCTGGCTGATCGCCCTGTTGATCACGGTCTACATGACCTACTCCCTGCCCTCTTCCCTGGGCAAGGACCTGGCCATGGTCCTGGCCTACGCCCTGGTGGTCGGCACCTGTTTCTCGGCGATCTGCGTGGTGGCGTTCTCCGTACTCGATGGCCCGCACCGCCATCGCGCCCTGTACATCCTGCGGCGCCAGGCCTTCCGCCCGCTGTGGTGGATCGGCAGCTTCGCCGCCTTTGGCGAGGCCCTGAGCGACCCACGCATGGTGGCCAGCCTGGGCCAGCACCTGGCCCATACCGCGGCGACCTTCGCCAATGTCATGGCGGCGCTGTCCACCGGCGTGTTCATCCTGCGTTTCCGCCGCCCCATCGCCCACCTGATCCGCAACCAGCCACTGTCACGGCGCCTGACCCGCCGGGCCCTGAGCGACACCATCGAGATCATCGGCACCTTCTGGTACCTGCCGGCCCTGGTGCTGGTAGGTATCTCGCTGTTCGCCACCTTCGTTTCCGCCGGCGACACCAGCACCGCCCTGCGCCAGTCGTTGCTGTGCACGGTACTGCTGGTGCTGTGCATGGTGATCAACGGCCTGGTACGCCGCCATGCCCTCAAGCCCCAGCGCGGGCACAAACGCCATGCGCTGTACTCCGAGCGGCTGAAAAGCTTCTTCTACACCCTGGCTCACCTGGCGGTCTGGCTGGCATTCATCGAGCTCGGCCTACGGGTCTGGGGCATGTCGCTGATCCGCTTCACCGAAGGCGATGGCCATGAAGTCAGCGTCAAGCTGTTCAGCCTCGGCGGCACCCTGATCTTTGCCTGGCTGATCTGGATTCTCAGCGACACCGCGGTGCATCACGCCCTGACCCGCTCGCGCAAGGGCCTGGCCAACGCGCGCGCGCAAACCATGATGCCGCTGATCCGCAACGTGCTGTTCGTGGCGATCTTCATCATTGCCACCATCGTTGCCCTGGCGAACATGGGCATGAACGTCACGCCGCTGCTGGCCGGTGCTGGTGTCATCGGCCTGGCCATCGGTTTCGGCGCCCAGTCCCTGGTAGCGGACTTGATCACCGGCCTGTTCATCATCATCGAGGACTCCCTGGCCATCGACGACTACGTCGATGTCGGCGGCCACCTGGGCACCGTCGAGGGCCTGACTATCCGTACCGTGCGCCTGCGGGACATCGACGGCATCGTGCACACCATCCCGTTCAGCGAAATCAAGAGCATCAAAAACTACTCCCGGGAGTTCGGCTACGCGATCTTCCGCGTGGCGATCCCGTACAACATGGAAATCGACGACGCAATCAAGCTGATGCGCGATGTCGGCCAGAAGATGCGCACCGACCCCCTGCAGCGCCGCAATATCTGGTCGCCGCTGGAAATCCAGGGGGTGGAGAGTTTCGAGTCCGGCAGCGCCATCCTCCGGGCCCGTTTCAAGACCGCACCGATCAAGCAGTGGGAAGTATCCCGGGCGTTCAACCTGTCCCTCAAGCGTCACCTCGACGAAGCCGGGCTGGACCTGGCTACGCCGCGCATGAGCATCCAAGTGATCACCGCAGGCGGCGGCGCGGAAAAGGAGTGATCCTGTAGGAGCCGGCTTGCCGGCTAACGACACTGGTGCCTAAAGAACGTCAACACCGACATGAATCGCGTCATGGCGCCAGAACTCCAGGTCGCAATCGATCAGCCGCTCGTGCTGGTCATAGTTCACCCGGGCAATCCGCAGCCCCGGGCTGCCCACCGAAACCTTCAAGGCCGCCGCCGCTTCCAGCTGCAGTGAGGTGGGCACGATTTCAAAGCGCACCCGTCCGTAGTGCAGGTCGTAATGCCGGGCATAGAGTTCGGTGATCGACTGGTTCAGGTCCAGATCGAGAATCTTCGGAAAATACTTGGGGTTCAGGTAGTGCTCGACATACAGCACCAGCCGCTCATCGATACGTCGTGCGCGGCAGATCTGGATCACGCTGGACAGTGCCGGCAATTGCAGCCAGGCGCAGACCGCCGCCGATGCCGGTTGCAGGCGCGCGGAAATCACCTCGGTGGAGGGCACCCGCCCCTGGGCGCTGACCATGGCGTGGAAGTGGCTGCGCTGCATCAGGTTGTAGGCCAGGCGCGGCGGCGAAACAAACCAGCCACGACGCTCTTCACGGTAGATCTGGCCCTGGGCCTCCAGTTGCAGCAGGGCCTCACGCACAGTGATTCGGGTGGTGGCGAACAGCTCGCTGAGCTTGCGTTCGGCCGGCAGTTTGCTACCGGGCGTCAACAGCCCGTGGGCGATCTGCTCCTGCAGGACCTGGCCGATGGCTGTCACCGCTTTGGTTGCATCAATACGCATCAACGTTACCTATCTGGACTAGACCAGCACTGTTTCAGGGCAGCGCAGTGGCCGGGGCATTGCTCTGCATCCGTGTCCAAAGCCTAGGCAATGCATATGACTGACAGATGACAAAGGCGCTCAGCGGGCCTGTCACCAACTTGCAAATTACCCGCCAGATCCTTGTTCTGCGGGCGTTTGGCCATGGTCTACGCTTATTTCGCAGCCTCGGACCTGCGCCTCAATCCATGCGTCGATCGTTGGCACCGACATCAAAGTGTCATCCAACCCGCCTAAATTGGCTCAGGTATTGCTGACCTAGACCAACCCACTGCAAGACTGTCGATAAAACGCAGCGTTGAACACGCCCAAAGGAGCTTCGGATGAAACAGCTTTTCCTGGCATCACTGTTAGGCTCGACCATTGCCCTGTGCACCGCCGCCATGGCTGCTGATAACGATTTGAAAACCCTGGAAGCCGCTGCGAAAGCAGAAGGCGCGGTCAACAGCGTCGGCATGCCCGATGACTGGGCCAACTGGAAAGGCACCTGGGAAGACCTGGCCAAGACCTATGGCCTCAAGCACATCGACACCGACATGAGCTCGGCCCAGGAGATCGCCAAGTTCGCCGCCGAGAAAGACAATGCCAGCGCCGATATCGGCGACGTTGGCGCGGCCTTCGGCCCGATCGCGGTCAAGCAGGGCGTGGCCCAGCCTTACAAGCCGAGCACCTGGGCCCAGGTCCCGGACTGGGCCAAGGACAAGGACGGCAACTGGGCGCTGGCCTACACCGGCACCATCGCCTTCATCATCAACAAGAAGCTGCTGCACGGCTCCGAAGCGCCTAAGAGCTGGGCCGACCTGGAAAAGGGCAAGTACAAGGTTTCCATCGGTGACGTGAGCACCGCCGCCCAGGCCGCCAACGGCGTACTGGCCGCCGCCATTGCCAAGGGTGGTGACGAGAAGAACATCCAGCCGGCGCTGCTGATGTTCGCCGAGATCGCCAAGCAGGGGCGCCTGTCCCTGGCCAACCCGACCATCGCCACCATGGAAAAGGGTGAAGTGGAAGTGGGCGTGGTCTGGGACTTCAACGGCCTGAGCTACCGCAACAAGATGGTCAACAAGGACGACTACATCGTGCTGATCCCGTCGGACGGCTCGGTGATCTCCGGCTACACCACCATCATCAACAAGTACGCCAAGCATCCCAACGCCGCCAAGCTGACCCGCGAGTACATCTTCAGCGACGCCGGCCAGACCAACCTGGCCCGCGGCAATGCGCGGCCGATCCGTGCCGAGCACCTGACCCTGCCGGCGGACGTACAGGCCAACCTGCTGCCCAACGAGCAGTACAAGCACGTAACACCGATCAAGGACGCCGATGCCTGGGAGAAAACCTCCAAGGGCCTGCCGCAGAAGTGGCAGGAAGAAGTGATCATCAACATGCAGTAAGGCTGCATCCCTGTAGGAGCCGGCTTGCCGGCGAATGGCTCAAAGGCGCTGCACAGACAAGCGCACACAGGCCACTCGCCGACAAGCTGGCGCCTGCACACCCGATCCCGGAGTCCTCCACCTCATGAAGCACAACGTCATCCTTGTGGTGCTCGACGGCCTCAACCACGAAGTTGCCCGACACGCCATGGGGCACCTGCAAGCCTACGTCGGTGCTGGCCGCGCCGCCCTGTACAAACTGCAATGCGAACTACCTGCCCTCTCCCGCCCGCTGTACGAATGCATCCTCACCGGCGTGCGGCCGATCGACAGCGGTATCGTGCACAACCAGGTCTCGCGCCTGTCCAACCAGCGCAGCCTGTTCCACTACGCCCGCGAGGCCGGCCTGAGCACTGCCGCCGCGGCCTATCACTGGGTCAGCGAGCTGTACAACCGTTCGCCCTTCAACGCCCCGCAAGACCGGCACACCGCAAACCCTGAACTACCGATCCAGTACGGCCACTTCTACTGGAGCGATCATTACCCCGATTCCCATCTGTTCGCCGACGCCGAGGACCTGCGCCTGCGCCATCAGCCCAACCTGCTGCTGGTGCATCCGATGAACATCGACGACGCCGGACACAAGCACGGCCTGGACAGTTCGCAGTACCGCAACAGCGCGCGCTCGGCGGACATCATTCTCGCCGACTACCTGCAAGGCTGGCTCGACGCCGGCTACCAGGTGCTGGTGACGGCCGACCACGGCATGAACAACGACCGCTCGCACAATGGCCTGCTGGCCGAGGAGCGAGAGGTCCCGCTGTTCGTTCTCGGCGACGCTTTCAGCCTCGACCCCGCTGCCGCGCCGAAACAGACCGAACTGTGCGGCACCGTCTGCCAATTGCTGGGCGCGCCCCATGACAAACCTTTCTGCCGGGAGCTGTTGAAGTGAATTCAGTCACCCGTGGCAAATGGCTGGCGGCCCTGTGCCTGGTGCCCTTCGCCCTGTTCTTCATCGTGTTCCAGATTGCCCCCCTGGTGTGGGTGCTGATCAACAGCCTGCAATCGGAAGAGTTCGGCTGGGGCCTGGCCAACTTCACCAGGATCTTCAGCTCGAAGTTCTACCTGCAGGCCATCCAGTACAGCCTGGAGATCAGTTTCTGGTCCAGCGTGTTCGGCATCATCATCGCGGTGCTGGGCAGCTACTCGCTGCGCCGGGTGGATTCGCGCCTGCGCAACTTCGTCAATGCCTTCGCCAACATGACCAGCAACTTCGCCGGGGTGCCCCTGGCTTTCGCCTTCATCATCCTGCTGGGCTTCAACGGCACCATCACCATCATGCTCAAGCAGTCGGGGATCATTCAGGACTTCAACCTGTACTCCAAGACCGGGTTGATCATTCTCTACACCTACTTCCAGATCCCCCTTGGCGTGCTGCTGCTCTACCCGGCCTTCGACGCCCTGCGCGAGGACTGGCGTGAATCCGCCGCCTTGCTGGGGGCCAACGGCTGGCAGTTCTGGCGGCATATCGGCCTGCCGGTGCTGACCCCGGCGCTGCTGGGCACCTTCGTCATCCTGCTGGCCAACGCCCTGGGCGCCTACGCCACGGTCTACGCGCTGACCACCGGCAACTTCAACGTCCTGCCGATCCGCATCGCAGCCATGGTCTCCGGGGACATCTCCCTGGATCCGAACATGGCCAGCGCCCTGGCCGTGGTGCTGGTGGCGCTGATGACCCTGGTGACCATCGTCCATCAACTGCTGTTGAAGAGGAGCTACCATGTCTCGCGCTGAACCCGGCTCCGCCGCGCTCTACCACCGAGTGATGGTCTACCTGCTGTTTGCCATCCTTCTGCTGCCGCTGCTGGGGACCTTCGTCTACTCGATTGCCAGCAGCTGGTCGGCGACCATCCTGCCCAGCGGCTTCACCTTCAAGTGGTACCTGCAGCTGTGGAGCGACCCACGTTTTCTCAATGCCTTCGGCCAGTCATTGCTGGTCTGCGTGGGTGCGCTGGTGCTTTCAGTGGTGCTGATCCTGCCGCTGCTGTTCGTGGTGCACTACCACTTCCCCAGGCTCGATGCGCTGATGAACATCCTGATCCTGCTGCCCTTCGCGGTGCCGCCGGTGGTGTCCTCGGTGGGCCTGCTGCAACTCTATGGTTCGGGGCCCTTCGCCATGGTCGGCACGCCCTGGATCCTCATCGGCTGCTACTTCACCGTGGCATTGCCGTTCATGTACCGGGCCATCACCAACAACTTGCAGGCGATCAACCTGCGGGACCTGATGGACGCGGCCCAACTGCTGGGCGCCAGTACCTGGCAGGCGGCCTTCCTGGTGGTCCTGCCGAACCTGCGCAAGGGCCTGATGGTGGCGCTGCTGCTGTCCTTCTCGTTCCTGTTCGGCGAGTTCGTGTTCGCCAACATCCTGGTGGGCACCCGCTATGAAACCCTGCAGGTCTACCTGAACAACATGCGTAACAGCAGCGGCCACTTCACCAGCGCCCTGGTGATTTCCTACTTCTTCTTCGTGCTGCTTCTGACCTGGGCCGCCAACATCTTGAACAAGGACAAAAGCCAATGAGCTTCGTCAGCGTCCAACACCTGCAAAAGAACTATGCGGGCACCACAGTGTTCAGCGACATCAATTGCGAAATCCGCAAGGGCGAGTTCGTCACCCTGCTCGGCCCTTCCGGCTGCGGCAAGTCGACCCTGCTGCGCTGCATCGCCGGCCTGACCCCGGTGGACGGCGGCAAGATCCTCCTCGACGGCCAGGACATCGTGCCCCTGAGCCCGCAGAAACGCGGGATCGGCATGGTGTTCCAGAGCTACGCGCTGTTTCCCAACATGACCGTGGAACAGAACGTCGCCTTTGGCCTGCGCATGCAGAAGGTCAACGCCGACGACAGCCACAAGCGCGTGCAGGAGGCCCTGCAATTGGTGGAGCTCAACGACTACGCCAGCCGCTACCCGCACCAGCTGTCCGGTGGCCAGTGCCAGCGCGTGGCCCTGGCCCGCTCCCTGGTGACCCGCCCACGCTTGCTGTTGCTGGACGAACCGCTGTCGGCCCTGGATGCGCGGATCCGCAAGCACCTGCGCGAACAGATCCGCAATATCCAGCGGGAACTGGGCCTGACGACCATCTTCGTCACCCACGACCAGGAAGAAGCCCTGACCATGTCCGACCGGATCTTCCTGATGAACCAGGGCAAGATCGTCCAGAGCGGCGATGCCGAAACCCTCTACACCGCCCCGGTGGACGCCTTCGCCGCGGGCTTTATCGGCAACTACAACCTGCTGGATGCCGACAGCGCCAGCAAGCTGCTGCAGCGGCCGGTCAGCGGCCGCATCGCCATCCGCCCGGAAGCCATCGAACTGCGCAAGGAAGGCCCACTGGATGCGCTGGTACGCAGCCACAGCCTGCTGGGCAACGTGATCCGCTATCGGGTCGAGGCCCGAGGCGTGGAGCTGGTGGTGGATGTACTCAACCGCTCGGCCGATGATCTGCACGCCGACGGCCAGCGTCTGGCATTGAGCATCGATCCGACAGCCCTGTGTGAGGTAGCCTGATGGCATTCACGCAATTGATCCTGAAGAGAGAGCGGCACTGATGGCCTTGGCAATTTTTGATCTGGACGAAACCCTGATTCACGGCGACTGCGCCACCCTCTGGAGCGAACAGATGGGCCGCCTGGGCTGGGTCGACAGCGAGTCGTTCATGCGTCGCAACCATGAGCTGATGGACGCCTACAGCCATGGCAAGCTGGCCATGGAGGAGTTCATGGACTTCAGCCTGGAACCCATGAGCGGACGCACCCCGGAAGAGGTCGCGCACCTGGTCGAGCCCTGGGTCGAAGAGGTGATCGAGCCGATCATCTTCAGCGACGCCTGCAAGGCCATTGCCGCCCACCGCCAGGCCGGCGACCGGATCCTGGTGATCTCGGCCTCGGGCACTCACCTGGTGAAGCCGATTGCCGCGCGCCTGGGTATCGACGAAGTCCTGGGAATCGAGCTGGAGGTGCAGCATGGGGTCTACAGCGGCCGCACCGTTGGCACCCTGACCTACCGCGAGGGCAAGATCACCCGCCTGCTGCAATGGCTGGATGCCGAGGAAGAAAACCTGGAAGGCGCGACCTTCTACTCCGACTCGCGCAATGACCTGCCGTTGCTGCTGCGCGTGGACCACCCGCAGGTGGTGAACCCGGATCCGGTGCTGCGTGAACATGCGCAGAAAGCCGGCTGGCCGATCCACCACTGGAAGTGACCCGCCCCGGAGATCCCCGGAGCTGGCTTGTGTAGGAGCTGGCTTGCCAGCGAACAGACCGCCAGGCCTGACGCCCCCTTCGCCCCCTTCGCCGGCAAGCCGGCTCCTGCAGGGCTCAGGTCAGGCTGGGGTCGATCACCAGCACCAGCTTGCCCGAGACCTGATTGGTCGCCAGCTCCGCAAAAGCGGCTTCTGCATCCTGGATCGCAAAGGTCCTGGCCAATTGCGGGCTCAGACGCCCTTCGCTGAACAACGGCCAGACATTCTGTCCAAGGTCGCTCAACAGGTCGGCCTTGAACTGGTCATTGCGGCTGCGCAGGGTCGACCCCAGAAACTGGATCCGCTTGGCCAGCACCTGGGCCAGGTCCAACTGCGCTTCGCGCCCGCCCATCAAGCCGATCAGCACCCAACGTCCATCCAGGGCCAGCAGCTTGAGGTTGTTGGCCACATAATTGGCGCCCACCGGGTCGAGAATCACATCAAAAGGCCCAAAGTCCCGCAGCGCCTCAATGCCATCGGTACGCACCACACCGCCCTGGGCACCGAGGCTCTCGCAGTAGGCCAGGCGATCGGCTGAACCAACACTCACCCAGCACGGGTTGCCGAACGCCTTGCACAGCTGGATAGCCGCCGAGCCGACGCCACTGGCGCCAGCGTGCAGCAGGACCTTCTCGCCCGGCTTGAGCGCTGCCAGCTGGAACAGATTCAGCCAGGCTGTGCTGTAGACCTCGGGCAGCGCCGCGGCCTCGGCCAGGGACAACCCTTCGGGTACTGGCAGTACATGGCGGGCATCTACCACCACTTCTTCAGCCATGCCTCCGCCCGCCAGCAGGGCACAGACCCGATCACCCACTTGCCAGGACGAACCCGGGCCCACTTCACTGACTACCCCGGAGCATTCCAGGCCAAGGGCCTTGCTGGCTCCGGGAGGTGGGGGATAGAGCCCCGCACGCTGCAACAGGTCGGCCCGATTGAGGCCAGCAGCCGCCACCCGAATGCGAACTTGCCCCACATCACAGGCCGGACTTGGCTCTTCCACCCACTCCACATGACCTTCAACGCCTTGCAATGCTTTCACAGTGCCTCCATAGTGAGTCTGGACTGAGCCCGGAGCGGTAGCACCGGGCTTTTTGCATTATGCGACCGGTCCTTATGGAACCGGCGACTTCAAAGACGGCCTAATATGCGTTATCAATTGCCCCCGCGTCGAATCAGCATGAAGCATTTGTTCCCCAGCACCGCCCTCGCTCTTTTCATTGGTTTCGGCCTGCTGCCGATGTCGACCAATACGTTCGCAGCCAATAGCTGGGACAATCTTCAGCCCGATCGCGATGAGGTAATTGCCAGCCTCAATGTCGTTGAACTGCTCAAACGTCATCACTACAGCAAACCGCCGCTGGATGATGCGCGCTCGGTGATCATCTACGACAGCTACCTGAAGCTGCTGGATCCGTCGCGCAGCTACTTCATGGCCAGCGACATCGCGGAGTTCGACAAATGGAAAACCCAGTTTGACGACTTCCTCAAGAGCGGCGACCTGAACGCCGGTTTCACCATCTACAAGCGCTATCTGGACCGGGTCAAATCCCGCCTGGACTTCGCTCTGGCCGAGCTTAACAAGGGCGTCGACAAGATCGACTTCACCACCAAGGAAACCTTGCTGATCGATCGCAAGGATGCTCCTTGGCTCAAGACCACCGCCGAACTCGACGACCTGTGGCGCAAGCGCGTCAAGGACGAAGTGCTGCGGATGAAGATCGCCGGCAAGGATCCCAAGCAGATCCAGGAAACCCTGACCAAGCGCTACAAGAACCAGCTGGCGCGCCTGGACCAGACCCGTGCCGAAGATATCTTCCAGGCCTACATCAACACCTTCGCCATGTCCTACGACCCGCACACCAACTATCTGTCGCCGGATAACGCGGAAAACTTCGACATCAACATGAGCCTGTCGCTGGAAGGCATCGGCGCCGTGTTGCAGAGCGACAATGATCAGGTCAAGGTCGTGCGCCTGGTGCCGGCAGGTCCTGCCGACAAGACCAAGCAGGTAGCCCCTGCGGACAAGATCATCGGTGTGGCCCAGGGCGACAAGGAAATGGTCGACGTGGTGGGCTGGCGCCTGGACGAAGTGGTCAAGCTGATCCGTGGTCCGAAAGGCACCCTGGTACGCCTGGAGGTGATCCCGGCCAGCAATGCGCCAAACGACCAGACCAGCAAGATCGTGCCGATCACCCGCGAAGCGGTGAAGCTCGAAGACCAGGCGGTGAAGAAGTCGGTCCTCAACCTCAAGCAGGACGGCAAGGACTACAAGCTCGGGGTGATCGAGATCCCGGCCTTCTACCTGGACTTCAAGGCCTTCCGCGCTGGTGATCCGGATTACAAGAGCACTACCCGCGACGTGAAGAAACTGCTGACCGAGTTGCAGAAAGACAAGGTCGACGGTGTGGTCATCGACCTGCGCAACAACGGCGGCGGCTCCCTCCAGGAAGCCACCGAGCTGACCAGCCTGTTCATCGACAAGGGTCCTACCGTGCTGGTGCGCAACGCCGACGGCCGGGTGGATGTACTGGAAGATGAAAACCCCGGTGCCTTCTACAAAGGCCCGATGGCACTGCTGGTCAACCGTCTCTCGGCTTCGGCTTCGGAGATCTTCGCCGGCGCCATGCAGGACTACCACCGCGCCTTGATCATCGGCGGCCAGACCTTCGGCAAAGGCACCGTGCAGACCATCCAGCCGCTGAACCACGGCGAGCTGAAGCTGACCCTGGCCAAGTTCTACCGGGTTTCCGGGCAGAGCACCCAGCACCAGGGCGTGCTGCCGGATATCGGCTATCCGTCGATCATCGACACCAAGGAAATCGGCGAAAGCGCCCTGCCTGAAGCCATGCCATGGGACACCATCCGCCCGGCCATCAAGCCTGCGGTAGACCCGTTCAAACCGTTCCTGGCTCAGCTCAAGGCCGAACACGAAAGCCGCTCGGCGAAAGATCCGGAGTTCGTGTTCATCCGCGACAAGCTGGCCCTGGCACAGAAACTGATGGCGGAAAAAACCGTCAGCCTCAATGAAGCCGATCGTCGGGCGCAACATGCCGATATCGAAGCCAAGCAACTGGCCCTGGAAAACGCCCGTCGCAAAGCCAAGGGCGAGGAGCCGCTCAAAGAGCTGAAGAAAGAAGACGAAGATGCACTGGCTGCTGCCGAGCCGGACAAGACCAAGCCGGAAGACGACGCCTACCTGAGTGAAACCGGGCGCATCCTGCTGGACTATCTGAAGCTCAACACCTCGGTGGCCAAGCACTGAGGATGATGGCAATTTAATTCGATCGCTCCTCGGATCGTCATTAAACAGTCATCATTCTGTCGTGAAATAAAGGACCGGGCGCCGCTCTCTAGCCAGAGCCGCGCCCGGTCCTTTTTTTATCGACAGAGATCGCCATGACCACGACCGAACAGCTCAGTGCATTGAGTTCAATCCTGGCTCAAAGCGGTTTGCACAGTCTGTTCCAACCGATCATTTCCCTGTCCGAACGGCGCATCCTGGGTTATGAGGCCCTGAGTCGCGGCCCCTCAAACAGCCCTCTGCACTCCCCTGTCGCGCTGTTCGCCGTCGCGCGCCAGGCCGGGCGCCTGAGCGAGCTGGAGATTGCCTGTCGGCAAAGCGCCTGCAAACGCTTCAGCGAACAGCAACTGCCCGGCAAGCTGTTCCTCAACGTCTCGCCGGAATCCCTGCTGGAGGCCGCCCACCAACCAGGGCGTACCTTGCAGCTGCTTGAGGACTTCGGCATCCCCCCCAGCCAGGTGGTGATCGAGCTTACCGAACAGACCCCGATCGACGATTTCCAGTTGCTGCAGAACGCCCTGCACCATTACCGCGACATGGGTTTTTCCATCGCCCTGGACGACCTGGGCGCCGGTTATTCGAGCCTGCGCCTGTGGTCGGAGCTGCGCCCGGACTACGTGAAAATCGACCGGCACTTTATCGACGGCATTCACCAGGATGCCCTCAAGCGCGAGTTCGTCGGCTCGATTCTGCAAATCGCAAAAGCCTCCCGCGCCCAGGTGATCGCCGAAGGGATCGAACTGACCGAAGAACTGGCAGTGCTGACCGAGATGGGCGTCGACCTGGTCCAGGGCTACCTGTTGTGTCGCCCCCAGGAACAGCCGCCGAGGGACGCTCGGGCAATGATGCCCAAGCATGATCACACCAGCGCGGCCCTCAACGATGATGGCAGCGACCTCAGTGCGCTGCTCAACGAGCAACCGGCCGTGGCCCGCAATACGCCCACCGCCAACGTCCTGGAAGCCTTTCGCCGGCAAGCCAACCTCAACTCCCTCGCGGTGCTGGACGAACAGGGGCAGCCTTGCGGCATCGTCCATCGGCACTCGCTCTCCGACGCCCTGCTCAAGCCCTTTGCCACCGACCTGTTCGCCCGCAAGCCCATCAGCCGCCTGATGAACGATGACTTTCTCGCGGTCGAACTCAGCCAGTCCCTGCAGCAGGTCAGCCGCCTGATCACCAGCCGCGCCCGCCAACGCATCGAGGAAGATTTCATCATCACCTTGAATGGCCATTATCTGGGGCTGGGGCGGGTCATCGATGTGCTCAAGCTGATTACGGAGCTGAAGATCCAGCAAGCCCGCTACGCCAACCCGCTGACTCTGCTGCCCGGCAATGTGCCGATCCAGCAGTGCCTGAGCCGCCTGCTGCAGCAAGCTCGGGAATCGGTGATCTGCTACGTCGACATCGACAGTTTCAAACCCTTCAACGATATCTATGGCTATGGCCGCGGCGATGAGGTGCTGCTGTGCCTGGCCCAATGCCTGAACGACCGGGTAGACCCGAGCCGCGACTTCGTCGGACATATCGGTGGGGATGACTTTCTGCTGGTGCTGGGGCCGGAAGACTGGCGCCGACGGCTCAACCAGTTGCTGGATGACTTCCACAGCCAGTGCCGGCGCTTCTACCGCAGCGAACACCTGGAGGCTGGCTGCTTTGTCGCCCCCAATCGGCAAGGTATCCGTCAGGAATTTCCCTTGCTGTCACTGTCCATCGGCGTAGTGCACCTGTATCCACAGGCCTGTGGCCAACTGGACTCCAGCCAACTGGCGGAGCTGGCCTCCCAGGCCAAGCATCACGCCAAGAATATCCAGGGCTACAGCATCCATGTGATCGACAGCCTGGAAGCGGCAGCCAGCCTGGGAGCGCAAAACCTCAGTGAGCCGCTGCGGGATCAGTCGGCTGATCGAGCTGCGTCAGTTTGAGCGCCGCAAGAGGATGCCCGGCCTGAGCCGAAAGCGTCCACCAGCGCGCCGCTTCGACAGCGTCGGGAGCCTTGCTGGGCGAGCCGGCCAGGCTGATCACGCCCAACTGATAGGCTGCCTTGCCATCCCCCGCCAGTGCAGCCAGACGCAGCAGGCGTTGACCTTCTTGACGGGCGCCAAGCCCCTGCCCACGAAAAGTCAGGATGTGCCCATAAAAGCTCAGCGCACCGACATTGCCAAGATTGGCCATGCGCGCGAACTGACCTTCCATCCAACGCCAGACACGGGGTTGGCGGACAAACCACGGCCAATGAAACAAACGGCGCGCCAGCCAATAGCCGAGTCGCGCCTTGAGTGCCAGGAACATTCAAACCTCCGCTGATTCGGGATACTCGTACTCGAAGACCCGCACCACTTCCGAGGCATGCCATGAAGCCGCGGCAACACCGTCGGAAGGGCCGGAAAAACGCCCCAGACGCTCCACGCACTCGAAGAAGCCGGTACGCGGCAAGCGGCTGGCCCCCTGGCTGATCACCAGGGAACTGCGCAAAGGCTGTTCGGCCCGTGCATCCAGCGCTGCCAGATGCTCCAGCGCCGCTGTCAGGGTCTGCATGGCCGGGCTGGGCAGTTGCAAGCGCTCCAACAAGGCTCGATAGGTTAAAAGATGCCGCTGACGACGGGCCTGATCCAGCTCACCCAACAGCCCATCCCAGTGCTGACGACTGATCCTTACACTCACGATTGCTCCCTCCACCCCGGCACCGTCAACTCCCAGGCCAGGCTGCGGCGAATCGCAGCGTCGGGTTGACGCTCGCCACTTTCAATCAGGGCCAGGTAAGACGGACTGATACCAACTTTGCGGGCCAGCGCCTCGATGGCGATGCCCTTCCCTTCGCGCAGACTGCGTAATTGATCCAGGCCCGGAAGATTCTGGGCTGGTGGCGCTGCCTGAGAAGTTGCGGCAGCGTGCGGTGGTTGTTCGGTAAGACCTGCGGCTGACAATAAAGCTTGATACTGAGTCCACGGCAGAACCGCATATTCGGGCTCGCCATCGCGTTCAATAATCTGAATATCCATTACTACCCCGTAGGACAACGACACTTAGCGAGTCGGACTTTTCCCTTGAAGTGTAATCCTAACAGCGGCAATGGTCGCGGGGAGCATGATTGTTGTGGGAGGCGGTGAATACCCTTAGTTTTTCTGCGGTCCTTCCAGCAGCAATTGCTCCGCAGTGTCCGGCAAGCGCTCGACAACCGCGAGTTTTTCCGGCATTTGCCGATTGCGCCAGGTTCGGAAGGCGTTGAGTTCGTCATCCAGGGTTTTCATCAGCCAAGCCAGAACGGCGATATCGTCAAGCATGCCGAACACCGGAATAAAGTCGGGAATGGCATCCACAGGGCTGAGGAAATACATCAAGCCTGCCACCACCGACAGCAGCGCCTTGGGGCTGATGGCCCGGTACTCGCCACGCCAGTACGCCAGGCACAGTGCCTGCAACAAGCGCAGGTCCTGTTTGACCTTGCCCAGGCGTCCGCCCTGGCTGGCGCCTTTGCTCGCCACGGCGAACAGCAGCGTGGGCAAACGGCCGCGGCTCAGCAAGCGCCCCGCCAGCGGCAGGAAACGAGCAAAATTCCAGGGTGCTTTCATCATCACTCCCACTGAAATGTTATCCACACAAATTGTGGATAACCTTGTGAACAGAGCTATTTTTCACGGCTGAAAGCCCCGTTTCATAAGGGCTGAGCTCAGATCGGGCGTTTTTTACTCACATAAAAAAACCCATAATTTCATTGACTTGGCAGCCTCCAGCGACTACCTACCGCTCATACCCTGTTCAGACCACCCGCACTGCCGTCGGTTCGGATAAGTTGCCAGCAGCAACCTGCAGAAACGACAACGCCCCGTAAGAACGGGGCGTTGCTTCAGGCGCTGACGCAGGTTACTTGGCGGCGTCCTGCTTGGCTGGATCCTTGATACCCAGCAGCTCCAGTTCGAAGACCAGCACCGAGTTGGCTGGAATCGCCGGGCTCGGGCTCTGGGCGCCGTAGGCCAGGTCGCTCGGGATGTACAGCTTGTACTTCTCGCCCACGTGCATCAGTTGCAGGCCTTCGACCCAACCCGGGATCACGCCGCTGACCGGCAGATCGATCGGGCTGCCACGCTCTACCGAGCTGTCGAACACAGTGCCGTTGGTCAGGGTGCCGGTGTAGTGAACAGTCACGACATCAGTCGGCTTGGGCTGAGGACCGTCAGCCTTTTTCAATACTTCGTACTGCAGACCGGAAGCGGTGGTGGTCACACCGGTTTTCTTGCCGTTCTCTTCGAGGAATTTCTTGCCGGCAGCCGCCGACTCTTCGCTCATCTTGGCCATGCGCTCTTCGGCACGCTTTTGCAGCGCGGCGAAGGCTTCGACCAACTCTTCATCCTTCAGCTTCTGTTCTTTCTTGCCGACGGCATCTTCGATGCCCTGGGCGACCGCTTTGGAATCCAGGTCATCCATGCCTTCCTGAGCCAGACTCTTGCCCATGTTCAGGCCGATACCGTAGGAAGCTTTTTGCGCCGGGGTTTTCAGCTCTACGCTGGTCTGCGAATCACAACCCGCAAGTACCAGGCTAACCAGGGCCACCGCCGCCGCCAACCGATGCTGTTTCATGCTATTTCCTTGTTCATGCGCCTAAAGGGCAATCGAATAAAGCCGCGAGCTTATCAGGCGACCACGACCAATGGCTACCGGCGTAAGAGTAGTAAATGGCCGATAAGTTCACGTCTTTAAACGCGTTTTCATGCTCTGGGGTACACCCTGCCCAGGCCGCTTACCGAGGCGCTTGAACGGGCGCGAATAACCATAGCTCAAGTAATGGCTACTTGCCGCGTCAGATGAGCTCAGGCATAAGGAAACGAAATTCGACAAGGAAGTACATCTTGCGCCTCATCTATCGTGTGTTGCTGTTGATTGCCGTGCTGATCGGCATTGTCCTGGCAGTGGTCCTATACTACGTGGCCAATCCGAAACTCCCCGACTATGTACCCGTTGAACAGGTGCACTACCTGGACCAATGGGATGCCAAGGATCGCCAGACCTACTATTTCACTCCCCAGGGCACCCAGGTCAAAGGCCTGCGCTATGAATGGTTCAGCGCTCTGGAGCTACCGTTCTCCGAGCAGTCCTTTGCCGCTCCCGAGTACCTGGCCCGCTTCGGCTTCCTGGTGGAGCCGGGACAGAAAGCCACAGCGCAGAATCCCGGCAACCTGCCCGTGGGCTTCGCCCGCCATCAGAATCCGGGCAGCGCGGAACAATACCTGGACATCACCTGTGCTGCCTGCCACACCGGCGAGCTGCGTTTCAACCATCAAGCCCTGCGCATTGATGGCGGCTCGGCGCAGCACGTACTGCCGTCCAGCGTACCGACCCTGCGTGGTGGCAGCTTCGGCCAGGCCCTCGTGGCCAGCCTCACCAGCACCTACTACAACCCCTGGAAATTCGAGCGCTTCGCCCGCAAGGTGCTGGGTGCCGACTACGAAGCCAGGCACGAACAGCTGCGCAAGGACTTCAAGGTCTCACTGGATAACTTCCTGCGGGTGGCCTGGAACGATACCCATCGCGGCCTCTATCCAACCGAAGAGGGTCCGGGCCGTACCGACGCCTTTGGCCGCATCGCCAATGCCAGCTTCGGCGACGCCATTTCCCCTGAGAACTATCGGATTGCCAATGCCCCGGTGGACTACCCGCAACTCTGGGATATCTGGACCTTCGACTGGGTCCAGTGGAACGGCTCGGCGCAGCAACCCATGGCGCGCAATATCGGCGAAGCCCTGGGGGTTGGCGCCACCCTGAACCTGTTCGACGCCAACGGCCACCCCCTCTCCGGCGAGGCCCGTTACCCTTCCAGCGTACGTGTCCGCGATCTCAACCTGATCGAGGAAACCTTGCAGCGCCTCAAGCCACCGGCCTGGCCGGAAGCCTTGCTGGGTACGATCGACAAGCCGCTGGCCGCCAAGGGCCGCGAGCTGTTCGCCAGCAACTGTGCCGGCTGCCATGTACCCTCGGTCAGCGACAACAACGGCCGCCCCGTGCAGCAGTTGAAAATGCTTCCGGTAGCGGTGATTGGCACCGACCCGAATTCGGCGAGCAATATCGCCGACCTGCGCTATGACCTGAGCTCCTTGCAGTGGGATACCGCCGAACTGGCCAGGTCCAACGTCGAGCTGCACCCGACACCCAGCGAACCGCTGGACCTGCGTCAACTCTCGGCTGCCAAGGGCCTGGCCTACATCACGGCCTTTGTCGAAGAGCGCGCCTATCGCGACGCCAAGGTCACCCCCGAGGAGCGCCCGCGGCTGGACGGCTACGGGCTGCCGATCGGCGTACGCGAGTTGCGCGCCTACAAGGCCCGCCCGCTGGCCGGGGTCTGGGCCACACCGCCGTACCTGCACAACGGCTCGGTACCCAACCTCTATCAACTGCTGTCTCCGCAATCGGAGCGCTCGACAACCTTCTACCGCGGCACCTTCGAGTACGATCCCAAGCACCTGGGCTATCGCCCGGAAGCCTTCAAGAACGGTTTTGAATTCGATACCCGCATCAGCGGCAACCACAACAGCGGCCACGAATTCCGCGCCGGCCAGCGTGGCAATGGCGTTATCGGCCCACTGCTGCAGCCAGAAGAACGCTGGGCCTTGCTGGAATACCTGAAAGTGCTGGGCGGACCATTGGAGTCGCAATTGCCATGAAACTCGATCTCGCCAGAAAACGACCGTCCCTGCTGGCCCGACTGTGGCTGCGCCTCGGCGCCTTGCTGGGCAGGACCCTGTTATTGCTATTGGTCATCGGCCTGCTGGGCTGGGCACTGTCCAGTGCCTGGTTCGCCTGGCACCACCGAGGCCCGGTAGCGGTGCAGGAGCAGGTTCCTGCCGATGAGGCAGCCCGCACCCAGGACATCATCCAGACCGCGGTACGCATCGTTGACCAGCACCGCGAAGGCACCCGCTACCTGCGCGATGCCCATGCCAAGGCCCACGGTTGCGTGAAGGCACAGGTCCAGGTCCTCAACGATTTGAGCCCGCCACTGCGCCAGGGAGTATTTGCCACCCCTGGCCAGACCTGGCAGGCCGTCGTACGCCTGTCCAACGGCAACGCCTACCCGCAGTTCGACAGTATTCGCGACGCCCGCGGCATGGCGATCAAGCTACTGGATGTTCCCGGGCAACAACTGATGGCGTCGGAATCACAACGCCGTGAACAGGACTTCGTGATGTTCAATCATCCGAATTTCTTCGTCAGCGACGTAGCCGAATATCAGCAGAACATCGCCGCCCAGGCGGACGGCAAGAAAGTCGGCGCATTCTTCCCCGGGTGGGATCCGCGCACCTGGCAGGTACGGCATCTGTTCATCGCCCTGGCGACCCTGTCACCGGCCCCGGCCAGCCCGACCCAGACCACCTACTACTCGGTCTCGCCCTACAAGTTCGGCAATGCCAACGCCAAATTCCGGGTCATGCCGGACCCCGAGAGTTGCCCGGCCTACAGCCTGCCAGCACAGAACCAGGATCTGCCCAACTTCCTGCGCAGCGCCCTGACCCAGCAACTCTCCACCGACCGGGTTGGCGCCTGTTTCGTACTGCAAGTCCAGCGCCAGGACCCGAACCGTTTCATGCCGATCGAAGACACCAGCATTGAATGGAAAGAAAGTGACGCCCCCTTTGAAACGGTGGCGCGGGTGACCCTTCCCGCCCAGGAATTCGATACCCCGGCGCAGAACCTGGCTTGCGACAACCAGTCCTTCAACCCCTGGTTCGGTCTGGAAGCCCATCGCCCCATCGGCGGCATCAACCGTCTACGCAAGGCGGTGTATGAAGCCGTCAGCGACTACCGGCATAGCCGTAACGCCGAGCAGTAGGCAAAAACGCAAAAAGCGGCCCGAGGGCCGCTTTTTTCATGCGCAGGATTCGAACCGATACAAATCCCAGACAGCAAAAAGCCCGCATTGAGCGGGCTTTGTGTGGCGACCTGGCGTTCAGTGTTCCAGGTTACCGAATATGGCGCAGCGGACGGGACTCGAACCCGCGACCCCCGGCGTGACAGGCCGGTATTCTAACCGACTGAACTACCGCTGCGCGTAGCGTTGAAAGTAAGTGGTGGGTGATGACGGGATCGAACCGCCGACATTCTGCTTGTAAGGCAGACGCTCTCCCAGCTGAGCTAATCACCCTTTACCTTCGTTGCGGGGCGCATTATGCCACAGAAATTCTTAAAGTGTTGATTTAATTAATAATTTTATTAAAAAAACCAAATTTCCATGTACAGCAACACAACCCACGTAACTCTTTACAGCAAAAAGCCCGCGTTAGCGGGCTTTCTGTGGTGACCTGGCGTTCAGTGTTCCAGGTTACCGAATATGGCGCAGCGGACGGGACTCGAACCCGCGACCCCCGGCGTGACAGGCCGGTATTCTAACCGACTGAACTACCGCTGCGCGTAACACTGAATGCGAATGGTGGGTGATGACGGGATCGAACCGCCGACATTCTGCTTGTAAGGCAGACGCTCTCCCAGCTGAGCTAATCACCCTTCACGTTCGGTGTGGCGCGCATTCTACGGAGCAGCCCCCACTCTGGCAAGCACTTTTTATAATAATTTTTTCAGGCCTTCCAAAGGCTTAGCGAAGGGTTGGCCTGAGCAGCAGCGAAGAGAATAATGCCCTCCTTTGTATAAAGGAGAGATTCACCCCATGTGGTTCAAAAACCTGCTGATCTATCGCCTGACCCAAGATCTGCCTTTTGATGCTGAGGCGCTGGAAACTGCACTGGCGACCAAACTGGCGCGCCCCTGTGCAAGCCAGGAGTTGACCACTTACGGTTTCGTCGCCCCTTTCGGCAAAGGTGAAGACGCCCCGCTGGTTCACGTCAGCCAGGACTTCATGCTGGTAGCCGCGCGCAAGGAGGAACGCATCCTGCCTGGCAGCGTGGTGCGCGATGCGGTGAAGGAAAAGGTCGAAGAGATCGAAGCCGAACAGATGCGCAAGGTCTATAAGAAGGAACGCGACCAGATCAAGGATGAAATCATCCAGGCCTTCCTGCCCCGTGCGTTTATCCGTCGCTCCTCGACCTTCGCCGCCATTGCCCCGAAACAGGGCCTGATCCTGGTCAACTCGGCCAGCCCGAAGCGCGCCGAAGACCTGCTCTCCACCCTGCGCGAAGTCCTCGGCACCCTGCCGGTTCGCCCGCTGACCGTGAAGATCGCCCCCACCGCGATCATGACCGACTGGGTCAAGACCCAGAAAGCCGCCGACGACTTCTTCGTACTCGACGAGTGCGAACTACGCGACACCCACGAGGACGGCGGCATCGTGCGTTGCAAGCGCCAGGACCTGACCGGCGAGGAAATCCAGCTGCACCTGAGCACCGGCAAGGTGGTCACCCAACTGTCCCTGGCCTGGCAGGACAAACTGTCCTTCATGCTCGACGACAAAATGGTGGTCAAGCGCCTGAAGTTCGAAGACCTGCTGCAGGATCAGGCGGAACAGGACGGCGGTGATGAAGCCCTCGGCCAGCAGGATGCCAGCTTCACCCTGATGATGCTGACCTTCGGCGACTTCCTGCCGGCGCTGTTCGAAGCCCTGGGCGGCGAGGAGATTCCGCAGGGCATCTGACGCCTTGCCCGGATAACCGGCATGCACTAGACGCCACCGCCTTCGGTGGCGTTTTCACATAATAAGGAACAGGTCATGCGCGCACTGGCTGCACTGAGCCGCTTTGTCGGCAACACCTTCGCTTACTGGGTACTGATCTTCGCCATCCTGGCATTCTTCCAGCCTGGCTGGTTCGTCGGTCTCAAGGGCGCCATCGTGCCGCTGCTGGGCCTGGTGATGTTCGGCATGGGCCTGACCCTGAAACTCGAAGATTTCGCCGAAGTGGCCCGCCACCCATGGCGCGTGGCCCTGGGAGTGGTGGCCCATTTCGTGATCATGCCCGGGGTAGCCTGGGTGCTCTGCCAGGCATTTCACCTGCCGCCGGAAATCGCCGTCGGGGTGATCCTGGTCGGCTGCTGCCCAAGCGGCACCTCTTCCAACGTGATGACCTGGCTGGCCCGCGGCGACCTGGCGCTGTCGGTGGCCATTGCAGCGGTTACCACTCTACTGGCCCCACTGCTGACCCCGGCGCTGATCTGGTTGCTGGCCTCGGCCTGGCTACCGGTCTCGTTCATGGAGCTGTTCTGGTCGATCCTGCAAGTGGTGCTGCTACCGATCGTGCTGGGAGTGCTGGCCCAGCGCCTGCTGGGCCAGCGGGTGCAGCACGCGGTGGAAGTACTGCCGCTGGTTTCCGTGGTGAGCATCGTCATCATCGTCACCGCGGTGGTGGCCGCCAGCCAGGCGAAAATCGCCGAGTCGGGCCTGCTGATCATGGCCGTGGTGATGCTGCACAACAGCTTCGGCTACCTGCTGGGCTACTTCACGGGGCGTCTGTTCAAGCTGCCACTGGCGCAGCGAAAATCCCTGGCCCTGGAAGTCGGCATGCAGAACTCCGGCCTGGGCGCGGCCCTGGCCAGCGCTCATTTCTCGCCACTGGCGGCGGTACCCAGCGCCTTGTTCAGCGTCTGGCACAACATTTCCGGGGCCCTGCTCTCGACCTATTTCCGGCGAATGGAAGATCCAGCCGAACAAAAGCTGGAAATACAGCGAGGCCATGACTGAGGAAAAAAATACTCGCCCACGTGAGAGTGGGCAGTATACTGCGCATCGCGAGGACGACCTCGCGACTCATTCGAGCGATCAATTCCGGGGACGACCCCATCAACCGATGAGGTAGGCATGTCCTGGATCATTCTGTTTTTTGCCGGTTTGTTTGAAGTGGGCTGGGCCGTCGGCCTGAAATACACCGATGGCTTCAGCCGCCCGCTGCCCACCGCCCTGACCATCATTGCCATGGCCATCAGCCTCGGCCTGCTGGGCCTGGCGATGAAGGAACTGCCCCTGGGCACGGCCTATGCCATCTGGACCGGAGTCGGCGCCGTCGGCACGGTGATCGCCGGCATCATCCTGTTTGGCGAATCCATGGCTCTGGTGCGCCTGGTCAGCGTGGCGCTGATCATCGCCGGCCTGGTGGGCCTGAAAGTCAGCGCCAGCTGAAAAGCCCAGGCAGAAATGAAAACGCCCGCAAATGTGCGGGCGTTTTCGTATCCGGCAGCTAGCGCCGTGGGCCCCGCAACTGCGCCACCATGGCCTGCAACTGCGCCGGTTCGGCTGCGTCCACCGCCACCGATGGCCCGGCCACCAGGGTCACTCGCGACCAGAAGCGGTGGAAGAAACCCTTGCTCGGATCGCGACTGAAGAAGCTGCCCCACAAGCCTTGCAGAGCCATGGGAATCACCGGCACCGGGGTTTCCTCGAGAATCCGTGTCAGCCCTCCCTTGAACTCGTTGATCTGGCCATCGGCAGTCAGCTTGCCCTCGGGGAAAATGCACACCAGTTCGCCATCGCGCAGGTACTGGGCAATGCGCTGGAAGGCTTTTTCATAGATCTGCAGGTCTTCATGCCGACCGGCGATGGGAATGGTTCCGGCGGTACGGAAGATGAAGTTCAACACCGGCAGGTTGTAGATCTTGTAGTACATGACGAAGCGAATCGGCCGACGCACCGCACCGCCAATCAGCAAGGCATCGACGAAAGACACGTGGTTGCACACCAGCAGGGCAGCGCCTTCATCAGGGATCAACTCCAGGTTGCGATGCTCGACGCGGTACATGGAATGGCTGAGCAGCCAGATCATGAAACGCATGCTGAACTCGGGCACCACCTTGAAGATGTAGACGTTGACCGCAATGTTGAGCAGCGACACCACCAGGAACAGGTGGGGAATGGTCAGCTGGACCATGCTCAGCATCACGATAGAGACAATCGCCGACACCACCATGAACAGCGCATTGAGAATGTTGTTGGCGGCTATCACCCGGGCCCGCTCGTTTTCCGGGGTACGGGACTGGATCAGGGCATACAGCGGCACTATATAGAAGCCGCCGAAGATCCCCAGGCCAAGGACATCGAACAGCACCCACCAGGCATGGGCAAAACCCAGCACTTCAATCCAGCCATGACCCGTGGCGCTTTCCGGGATACCACCGGAATGCCACCACAGCAGCAGGCCGAACACCGTCAGGCCAAAGGAGCCGAACGGTACCAGGCCGATCTCAACTTTGCGCCCCGACAGCTTTTCGCACAGCATCGAGCCTACGGCAATCCCCACCGAGAACACCGTCAGGATCAGGGTTACCACGGTCTCGTCGCCGTGCATCCATTCCTTGGCATAGGCCGGAATCTGGGTCAGGTAGATGGCGCCGACGAACCAGAACCAGGAGTTGCCGACAATCGAGCGCGACACCGCCGGGGTCTGCCCCAGCCCCAGGCGCAAGGTGGCCCAGGACTGGCTGAAGATATTCCAGTTCAGGCGCATCTCCGGGGTCGCCGCGGCAGCCCGGGGAATGGCGCGGCTGGCCAGGTAGCCCAGTACCGCCACACCGATCATGGCGCTGGAGACTATCGGTGCGTAATGCTCCGAGGACATCATGACCCCAGCGCCGATAGTGCCGGCCAGGATCGCCAGGAACGTGCCCATTTCCACCAGGCCGTTGCCTCCCACCAATTCCTCTTCACGCAAGGCCTGGGGCAGGATCGAATATTTCACCGGGCCAAACAGCGCCGAGTGGGTGCCCATGGCGAACAGTGCCACCAACATCAGCGACAGGTGATCGAAGGCGAAGCCCACCGCCCCCACCACCATGATCGCGATCTCCCCCAGTTTGATCAGGCGGATCAGCGAGTCCTTGGCGAACTTCTCGCCAAACTGCCCGGCCAGGGCGGAAAACAGGAAGAACGGCAGGATGAACAGCAAGGCACAGAGGTTGACCCAGATCGACCGGTCACCCTCGATGCTCAGCTTGTAGAGAATGGCCAGGATCAGCGACTGCTTGAAGATGTTGTCGTTGAAGGCACCGAGGGATTGCGTGATGAAAAACGGCAGGAACCGCCGCTTGCGAAGCAAGGTGAACTGCGAAGGGTGACTCATCTTCCATGTCCCTGAGTGGCGTGGATACTGTTATTGGAATGTCGAATATCGATCCAGGCCACAACCTTACCTATCTTTGCCGATTATTTCCGTAACCCCGCAATGCACGGCGAGACAAACAGCTCTCCTTTATAAGCCCCCTGAACCGTGCGCTTGGCCACGATCAGCCACATTACCGCCAGCGCCGCCACCAGTACCGCGCCAAACACACTGAAAAACCCCAGGTGCAAGGTGCTGCCCAGTTTAAGGGTGGCCAGCGAATACACGCCCAGAGGAAAGGTAAAGCCCCACCAGCCAAGATTGAAGGGTATGCCTTCGCGCAGGTAACGGCGGGTGATGAGCACCGCCATCAACATCCACCACAGACCGAACCCCCACAGTGTGAGCCCCGCCACCAGGCCCAGGCCGGCGGCAATCTCACCGACGCCGGGCAAGCCATTGGCGGCGAAGATCGCCGGTGCATCGGCGCCCAGCACTAGCATGCCCAGGGCACCGGTGCCGATTGGCCCCAGGGCCAGCCAGCTCGACGCTGCCATGCTTTCATGGGGCAGTTTGTGCAGCGCCATGCGCAACAGCAAGATGGTCAGGATGCTGAACGCCACCGGCAGCGAAAAGGCCCACAGCACGTAGCTGGTGCTGAGCATTACCAACTGTCCGTGGGCATCCAGCAGATGAGGCGCAAGCAGGCCGCCACTGGCCGCCGCCACTTCGGCCGCCACCACCGGCAGCAGCCAGACCGCGGTCATCTGGTCGATGCTGTGTTCCTGGCGGGTGAACATCATGTAGGGAATCAGGATCCCGCAGGCCAGGGACATGGCCACATCCAGCCACCACAGCAGTTGCGCCACCTCCACCACACCATCGCCCCAGCGAGGCATGCCGAACACCAGCAAGCCATTGATGATGGTCGCCAGGCCCATGGGGATGGTGCCGAAGAACATCGAGACCGTGGAGTGCCCGAAAATCCGCCGCGCCTCGTCGAAGAACAGTACCCAGCGCGCGGTATACATCGCGGTAAACAACAGGAACAGGGCGATGGTCAGCCACCAGAAACCCTCTGCCACCTGGTGCAAGCCGGGAACCTCGGCCGGCCACTGGGCCAGCGCCAAGGCCAGAACCCCGGTGCCCATAGTGGCGGCGAACCAGTTGGGGGTGAATTGGCGAATGGCTTCGAGGGGATGCGGCAGATGGCTCAATGGCCGGTGGCCGCTTTTAACGCTATTGGGGCATGTCATGGTTGTGTCTCCTGTCCTCCGATGAGGTAGGAAACATGGTAGAACCTAATCGAATATCTATATAACGGGTAATTTCTCTATCTGTTATCTATTTTTCAGATAAACATCTATGCCACGGCCCCAGGAGCGATCACCACAATCGGACCGCGCCCGGCGACACGCCCGTATCTGATTGGCGTACAGCACCTCTCCCCTGCGGCTTCCCAGGCACAATCCCGCAGCCCTTGACGCCTGGGGCTCAAAGCCCCGACGCCCCACACGCCGCCACCGGGCGCTGGCGCATCAGGGCCAGCAGCGCCCCGAGGGACAAGAGAACCAGTACCGCACCATAGCCGTCAGTAGTAGCGATCAGGCCGAAGCTGCGGGTCAGGTTGCCAGCCAACAACGCCGGCAGGCAAAAGGCCAGGTAGCTCAGCACATAAAACGCTGACATCAGGCCCGCACGCTCATGAGGCAGGGCCAGTGGTACCACACTGCGCAGCGCACCGAGAAAACCGGCGCCAAAGCCGCTGCCCAGCACCAAGGTGCCAAAGAAGAACAACAGCAGGCTGGCGCTATGCACCGCAGCAAGGATCAGCATCACTCCCGCCGCCAGCATCCCGGCGCCCAGGCGCAGCACCCTGTCTGCAGGATGCTGACGCAGGGAATAGATCATCAGCGCGCCGCTGAGTGTCAGCACCGCCACCAGGCCACCGCCGATCAGGTTCGAGGTAGAGCCGGTCGCCGCACGGACCAGCGAAGGCGCCAGCGACAGATAAAAGCCGCCCACCGCCCACACCGCCACGTCCACCGGCAAGGCCAGCCATAACGCGCGCCGCGCTTGCATCGGCACATGCAGCGTGGGTTTCAGCGACGCCCAGGCACCGGGTTGCGGGCTGACACTTTCCGGCAAGCGCCAGACATACCCGGCCTGGAGCACGAACACCCCGAGCAGCAGCCAGTAGCTCAATTGCAGCGGCCAGGGCGCAAACTCCACCAACAGGCTGGCCCCCATGGCTCCACAGGCCATGCCCAATAGCGGCGCAACGCTATTGACCAACGGCCCCTGCTGGCGATCGGTATCCAGCAGGGCCGCCCCCAGCACACTGGTGGCCATGCCGGTGGCAAAGCCTTGCATCACCCGCGCGGCAATCAGCCACTGCACTCCGCTTTCATTGATGAACAGCAACATCGCCAGGATATTGAGCAGTAAGGCGACAAAAATCACCGGTCGCCGCCCCAGGTGATCCGACAGCGACCCTACGGTCAGCAGAGCCGCCAGCAGGCTCATCGCGTAGACCCCGAATATCAGGGTCAGCACCGCCGGGGAAAAGTGCAGGTTTTCCTGATACAGGTGGTACAGCGGGGTCGGTACGCTGGAGGCAGCCAGAAAACTCAACAGGGTAATAGCCAGAAACACCAGACTGCGACGGTTGGACACGCAAGTGTCGATAGCACCAGACATAAGCTCGCTCCACTAAAGCTAATATTTTGCTTTTGTGCAGTGTGCTACCCGCCAATGCTTAAAGCAAATTCTTTGTGTTAAGGTGCCGCCCCATGGCTATCAAAGAAGGTTTGCGCCCAGGCGGCCGTAGCGCCCGGGTCCAGGAATCCATTCACACCGCGGTCCGCGAGCTCCTTGAAGAGCAGGATCGCTCGTCCCTCACCGTGCCGCAGATCGCCGCCCGAGCAGGCGTCACTCCGTCGACCATCTACCGGCGCTGGGGCGACCTGTCGGCCCTGCTGGCCGATGTCGCCCTGGAACGAATGCGCCCGGACAGCGAACCGGCCAATACCGGCAGCCTGCGCGGCGACCTGCGGGCCTGGGCCGAACAGTATCTGGACGAAATGAGCTCGGAGCCCGGGCGCAACATGATGCGCGATGTGCAATGCAGCGCGACCCCGGGCTATTGCGTGACCATCCTCAGCGGGCAGTTGCAGTGCATCCTCGAGCGCTATCAGGGCCACACGGAACACCTGCCGGACATCGACCGCCTGCTGAACCTGCTGGTAGCACCGACAGTGTTTCGCATCCTGTTCTCCGCCACGCCACTGCCGGTTCAGGAACTCCATGAACTGATCGAGATCGCTCTGCAGCCGTAGCCCTTCCCCGCCTCGGCTCAGCCCTGCGACATCAGGCCGCGCTGATACCTTGGTCGACACTGACGCCAATCCAACATCGTGCCAGACTGTCTGGCCGGGCTGAGGTGCCCGGTGTCTTTGTTCCGGAGTTTCCATGTCGTTGTCCAGCGGGCTGATCGCCGCCGTTGCCCTGGCCTATATGGCCATCATGTTCGCCATCGCCTTCTACGGTGACCGCCGCAGCGCGCCACTTCCGCCGCGGGTGCGGGCCTGGGTATACAGCCTGTCGCTGGCGGTCTACTGCACCAGCTGGACCTTCTTTGGCGCGGTGGGCCAGGCGGCCGAGCAGCTCTGGGCCTTCCTGCCGATCTACCTCGGCCCCATCCTGCTGCTGGTGTTTGCCCCCTGGGTGCTGCAGAAGATGGTGATGATCAGCAAGCAGGAGAACATCACCTCGATCGCCGACTTCATTGCTGCCCGCTATGGCAAATCCCAGTCGCTGGCGGTGGTGGTGGCACTGATCTGCCTGGTGGGGGTACTGCCCTACATCGCCCTGCAGCTCAAGGGCATCGTGCTTGGGGTCAACCTGCTGATCGGTGCCGGTGCAGACGCCATGGGCACCCGCGCCCAGGACACGGCGCTGATCGTGTCGCTGATCCTGGCCCTGTTCACCATCGTCTTCGGGACCCGCAACCTCGATGCCACCGAGCACCACCGCGGCATGGTACTGGCGATTGCCTTCGAATCCCTGGTCAAGCTGTTTGCCTTTCTCGCCGTCGGCGCCTTCGTCACCTTCGGCCTCTATGACGGCTTCGACGACCTGTTCAACCAGGCCATGCTGGCTCCGCGCCTGGAGCAGTACTGGAAGGAAACCATCAACTGGCCGTCGATGGTGGTGCAGACCGGGGTGGCGATGATGGCGATCATCTGCCTGCCGCGGCAGTTCCACGTCACCGTGGTGGAAAACATCGAACCCCAGGATCTGCGCCTGGCCAAATGGGTGTTCCCGGCGTACCTGGCCCTCGCCGCGCTGTTCGTGGTGCCCATCGCCCTCGCCGGGCAGATGCTCCTGCCCAGCAGCGTATTGCCGGACTCCTTCGTCATCAGCCTGCCCCTGGCCCAGGCCCACCCCGCCCTGGCTCTGCTGGCATTCATCGGCGGTGCCTCGGCGGCCACCGGCATGGTGATCGTCGCCAGCGTGGCGCTGTCCACCATGGTCTCCAACGACATGCTGCTGCCCTGGCTGTTGCGCCACAAGAATGCCGAGCGGCCGTTCGAAGTCTTCCGCCACTGGATGCTCTCGGTGCGCCGGGTGAGCATCGTGGTCATCCTGTTGCTGGCCTACGTCAGCTATCGCCTGCTGGGCTCCACCGCCAGCCTGGCCACCATCGGCCAGATCGCCTTCGCCGCCGTGACCCAACTGGCACCGGCCATGCTCGGCGCGCTGTACTGGAAACAGGCCAACCGCCGCGGTGTATTCGCGGGCCTGGCTGCCGGCACCTTCATCTGGTTCTACACCCTGATCCTGCCCATCGCCGCACACAGCCTGGGCTGGTCCCTGAGCAGTTTCCCCGGCCTGGCCTGGCTGCACGGCAATCCACTGAACCTGCCGATCACCCCGCTGACCCAAGGCGTAGTGCTGTCCCTGGCGGGTAACTTCACCCTGTTCGCCTGGGTTTCGGTGCTCTCGCGCACCCGAGTCTCCGAGCACTGGCAGGCCGGACGCTTCATCGGCCAGGAAATCAGCGGCCGCCTCAGCTCCCGCTCGATGCTGGCGGTACAGATCGACGATCTGCTGAAACTGGCCGCGCGTTTTGTCGGTGAGGAACGTGCGCGCCAGAGCTTCATCCGCTTCGCCTATCGTCAGGGCAAAGGCTTCAACCCGAACCAGAATGCCGACGGCGAGTGGATCGCCCATACCGAGCGCCTGCTGGCCGGTGTGCTCGGCGCCTCTTCCACCCGCGCGGTGGTCAAGGCCGCCATTGAAGGCCGGGAGATGCAGCTCGAAGACGTGGTGCGCATCGCCGACGAAGCCTCCGAGGTGCTGCAGTTCAACCGGGCCCTGCTGCAAGGGGCGATTGAAAACATTACCCAGGGCATCAGCGTGGTCGATCAGTCGCTGAAGCTGGTGGCCTGGAACCGCCGCTATCTGGAGCTGTTCAACTACCCCGATGGGCTGATCAGCGTGGGCCGGCCAATTGCCGACATCATTCGTCACAATGCCGAGCGCGGCCTGTGCGGACCTGGCGAGGCGGAAGTCCATGTGGCCCGGCGCCTGCACTGGATGCGCCAGGGTCGAGCTCATACTTCCGAGCGGCTGTTCCCCAATGGCCGGGTCATCGAACTGATCGGCAACCCCATGCCCGGCGGCGGCTTTGTCATGAGCTTCACCGACATCACCCCGTTCCGCGAAGCCGAGCAGGCCCTCACCGAGGCCAACGAAGGGCTGGAACAAAGAGTGGCTGAGCGTACCCACGAACTGTCGCAACTCAACGCAGCACTGACTGAGGCCAAGGGCACGGCGGAAGCGGCCAACCAGTCGAAGACGCGTTTTCTGGCCGCGGTCAGCCACGATCTGATGCAACCGCTGAACGCCGCGCGCCTGTTCTCCGCGGCCCTGTCCCACCAGGACGACGGCCTGTCCGCCGAAGCCCAGCAACTGGTGCAGCATCTGGACAGTTCGTTGCGCTCCGCCGAGGACCTGATCAGCGACCTGCTGGACATCTCGCGCCTGGAAAACGGCAAGATCACCCCTGATCGCAAGCCCTTTGCCCTCAACGAACTGTTCGACACCCTGGGAGCCGAATTCAAGGCGCTGGCCCAGGAACAGGGCTTGCAGTTCCGGGTGCGCGGCAGCCATCTGCGCATCGACAGCGACAGCAAGCTGCTACGTCGGGTGCTGCAGAACTTTCTGACCAATGCCTTCCGTTACGCCAAGGGCCCCGTTTTGCTGGGAGTGCGCCGCCGTGGTGAAACGTTGAGCCTGGAAGTCTGGGACCGGGGGCCGGGTATTCCCCAGGACAAACAGCAGGTGATCTTCGAGGAATTCAAGCGCCTGGACAGCCACCAGACCCGCGCCGAGAAAGGCCTGGGCCTGGGCCTGGCGATTGCCGATGGCCTGTGCCGGGTGCTCGGCCATCCGCTGCAGGTACGTTCCTGGCCCGGCAAAGGCAGCGTATTCAGCGTCAGCGTGCCCCTGGCCCGCAGCAGCGTGGTGGCTCCAGGCAAGGCGGCCGAGCTCAACGGCCAGTCCCTCAATGGCGGGCAAGTGCTCTGCGTCGATAATGAAGACAGCATTCTGATCGGCATGAACAGCCTGCTCACCCGCTGGGGCTGCCAGGTCTGGACCGCCCGCAACCGCGAGGAATGCGCGGCGCTGCTCAAAGAAGGCATCCGCCCGCAACTGGCCCTGGTGGACTACCACCTGGATAACGGCGAGACCGGAACCGAGGTCATGGCCTGGCTGCGCACGCAACTGGGCGAGCCGGTACCGGGGGTCGTGATCAGTGCCGATGGGCGCCCTGAAATGGTCGCCCAGGTCCATGCAGCGGGCCTGGACTATCTGGCCAAGCCGGTGAAACCGGCGGCCTTGCGCGCCCTGCTGAGCCGGCACCTGCCCCTGGGCTGACGGGCCTTTGGCGGATTACTCCGGCAATTCCAGCTCGCGTCCTTCGGCGTCGGTCATGGCCCGCTCCAGCAAGTCCGCCGGCAAGCTCTTGCTGGCCCGGGCGCCGAGCAGCTTGAGCTGCTCGCTACGGCTGACCAGGTTGCCACGCCCTTCAGTCAGCTTGTTACGCGCAGCGGCGTAGGCCTTGTCCAGTTGTTGCAGGCGATTGCCCACTTCATCCAGGTCCTGGATAAACAGCACGAACTTGTCGTACAGCCAGCCCGCGCGCTCAGCGATCTCCCGGGCATTCTGGCTCTGGCGTTCCTGCTTCCACAGGCTGTCGATCACCCGCAAGGTGGCCAGCAACGTGGTTGGGCTGACGATCACGATATGCCGGTCAAAGGCTTCCTGGAACAGATTCGGCTCGGCCTGCAGAGCCGCGGAAAACGCTGCCTCGATGGGCACGAACAGCAGCACGAAATCGAGGCTGTGCAAGCCTTCAAGGCGCTTGTAATCCTTGCCGGCCAGACCTTTGACGTGATTGCGCAAGGACAGCACGTGCTGTTTCAGAGCCGCCTGGGCGACCTGCGGATCGTCGCTACCGACGTATTGCTGGTAAGCCGTGAGGCTGACCTTGGAATCCACTACTACCTGCTTGTCACCCGGCAACATGATCAGCACGTCAGGCTGGAAGCGCTCGCCATCCGGGCCCTTGAGGCTGACCTGAGTCTGATACTCGCGGCCCTTTTCCAGGCCGGCGTGCTCCAGCACTCGCTCCAGAATCAGCTCGCCCCAGTTGCCCTGAGTCTTCTGGCCCTTGAGGGCACGGGTCAGGTTGGTGGCCTCATCGCTCAGGCGCAGGTTCAGCTGTTGCAGGCGCTCCAGCTCCTTGGCCAGGGAGAAGCGCTCCCGGGCCTCGGCCTGATAGCTTTCCTCGACCCGCTTCTCGAAGGACTGGATGCGCTCCTTGAGCGGGTCCAGCAACTGCCCAAGGCGCTGCTGGCTGGTCTCGGCGAAACGCTGTTCGCGCTCATCGAAGATCTTCCCCGCCAGCTCGGCGAACTGGGCGCGCAACTCATCCCGCGAGCCTTGCAGATCGGTCAGGCGCTGCTGGTGGCTGTCCTGCTGCTCACGAAGCTCGGCATTCAAGGACGCCGCCAGGGCATCCAGCCGGCGCAATTCGTTTTCTTTGGCGGCCCGTTCCAGGTTCCAGGCGTGGGCGGCATCACGGGCGTTATCGCGCTCGATCTGCAGCAATTCGACCTCGCGGCGCAGGGCTGCCAGGTCCGCCTGCTTCAGAGCATTGGCCTGGCTCAGGTCGCTGACTTCATCGCGGCTGGCATCCAACTGTGCTGCCAACCCCTCCTGGGCCAATTGGGCCGTGGCCAGGCGCTCCTCCAGCAGGCTCAGCTCAGTCTGGCTGGAACTGGCCCGGCGTTGCAGTTGCCAGGCCAGAACCAGTAGCGGCAGCGCCGCTCCCGCCAGGCCAAGCAGCAAGCTGGTCAAGTCCATAGCCATAGCGATTCCTGCCGTAGAAAGAAGAAATGAAGGTTAACCAAGCGTCCGAGTGTTGGACAGCTCAGTCTTCGATCCGGCCCAGCTCCAATTGCGCACGGCGGTCGCCGGCACGGGCAGCCTGGCGCAACAGGTCATGGCCGATGCGACGATCACGGGCGTTGCCGCATTCGCGGCACATCAACTGGCCCAGGCGACTCTGCGCCGCGACCACGCCTTCCCGGGCCGGCTGCTTGAGCAGGCGTCCAGCAAAATGCTTGACGTTGGGGTTGTGACCAAGGCGTGGGCTGTCCAACAGCCAGAGAGCAACGCGCAGGGAAAACCGCTTGGGTTCGGTAACACTGGCAGGGGTCGCGGTAACAGAAGGTGATACGGAGCGAAACTTCATAAAGCACTGTGGGGCAGATCGAAAGGCGCGCCACTCTACTCCTTTTTTCGCCCGGGTAAAGCCTAAAAGAGCCAGCACGCCCGTCCTAGAGCAAGCGCTTGGGACAATCCACAGAAGCTGTGGATAACTCAGTGGACAACCCCTCCACAACCCTCCCAAAGCCCCATGAGACGGGCCTTGCAGTCAAACTGACGATTTTTTCACCAGTAAAAAAAAGCGATGTTTATCATTGACTTAAATTCTCGAGACAGGCTAAGGGGCGGGCGTTGGGGAAGGTGACAACGGGGTGACACGCTGCGCAACAAGTGTGCACAACCTTGCGCAGATTAACGCCGGTAACGCACTGTTTTCGTACACGCCACAACAGCAACGGTTACACAGCTGATGCTTGAGCCTCTGGCCTCTTCTGAAAGTTTTTTCCTAGCACACTTGCATTATGTCGTTCAACCCAATAGAATCCTCGCCGTTAGTACCAAGCTGAAAGTCAATTCTGGTCGAACAAGTCCCATCGACAGCGTCTCCAACCGAGCACAACGTCGAACACCAAGGACCGACCACCTCGATGGTTTCCAGGTAAAGCTCACCCTATCGCCCTTGATACGAATTCAACGGCAGTGCTCGAGCCATTTACTCTGACCGAACCAACCTGCAAATTGATCAGGATCTCCACCCTGGGCCCCGAACCTTTGCCCTTGCTGTGTTGCCTGCCCTCCTAAGTACCTACCTGCCAGCCCTAGCGCAACCAATCAACGCGCTGCAACTGGCTGCTTTGTTCCAGTCAGGTTCTTCGTTTGACCAATGCTGGTCGACGTTTACTGGAACGTTTTAACGTTGCACGGTTCTTAACCGTGTCATTTGTAGGAACACCTAATAATTATGTCTACTCAAATCCAGACTCAGGATGCTATTCGCACCCTAACCCACGCCTTTGCACCGTTGAACTGCCTGATCATGGCCGCTCGCAAAGGTTGCTTCAGCTTCACCCTGGTCAACGAACATGGGATCGCCCGTCACAGCGAACGCCTGTATCCCGACCAGTATTCCAGCGCCGAACCGCTGCAGGCAGTGATCGAACGTGCGCGCCAGGCCCTGGTTGCCTGATACGCCGAACTGCTGAAAACCCTGAAAAGCCTCGCCTGATCGCGGGGCTTTTTATTGCCTGCAATTCGCCCATTTACCCTACAGAGAAAAGTACCAATCGATATAAGGCTTATAACAAGAGGACGGAAATATTTTAAAAACAGTCCTTTACAGCACAGATATGACACTACACTTCAACTCAAGCGGCCTGAACCGCTTCCGGCAAACCTGATCCTTTTTTGCTGCCAAGCGCCCTTCAGGTTTCGCCGGCCATTTCACGCTTCGAGGGCTTTATGGGTATCGCCGCCAGCGAGTTGTGCCGCTATGTGATCCGCCCGACGCTGATGTACCTGGGCAGCCATAGCAAAACCGCTGAAGTCCTGCTGCTGGGCATTGCCGCCAGCCAATCGGCGCTGGGCTCAGCCCTGCACGATCGTCGTGGCCACGGCCTCTACCGCATCACCGAATTGCGCCATCAAGCCCTCTGGGACCAGTACCTGGCACTGGATCCGGAACGGGCCAGCCTGGTTCGCGGGCTCGCCAGCCAGCATGCGTTCCTCAGCGGGCCGCACCTGGAACTGACCGTCAACCTGCGTTACGCCACCGCCATTGCCTGGTTGCTGGTGGAAGAACAACACACGCCGCTCCCCGCTGCCGACGACCTGCTCGGCATGGCCCGCATCTGGAGGAAGACCTTTCAACCACAAGGACGTTTAAGAGATTTCGCCTGCGCCTGGCAGACCTGCATTGCACCGTTAAACCAGGTCGCCTGCTGACAACGACTTTTGCAAAATCGGAGAAAGAAGCCGATTTTGGTCGGATTGTCCTACAAAAACGCTCTAAATCAACTGTTGCAGCCTATAGCGCCGAGATCGAAATGTTGGTAATTTTCGCCTCGGTGATCACCAGGAGTTCTAATAATGAAAAAAGTAATGCTCAAATCCACCATAAGTCTCGCGGTTGCACTTGCCTCTACCCAACTTTTCGCCAGCGGTTTTGCTCTTAACGAACAAAGCATCAGCGGCATGGGTACCGGCTTCGCGGGTCGCTCCTCTTCTGCCGAAGATGCCAGCACCGTCTACGGTAACCCTGCCGGCATGTCCCTGCTGCAACGTGACCAGGTAACTGTCGGCGTAGCGGCAATCGATGCCAAGACCAACCTGAAAAACGTCAAGGGCGGCCCACCCGGCGGCACCAGCGACGGCGACATGGTTCCGTTCACCAGCGTTCCTATGGGGTTCTTCGTCAAACAACTGGGCAACGGCTGGGCATTGGGTCTGGGCGCCTATGCACCCTTCGGCCTGGTTACCAACTATGAGTCCACTTCTGCCAGCCGCTATTACGGCGACAAGAGCGTAGTCAAGGTCGTCACCCTGCAACCGACCGTCAGCTATGCCTTCAATGACATGGTGTCGATCGGCTTCGGCCCGACCATCAACCGCCTGAGCGGTGAACTGACTTCCGCGACTCCGTTTCCAAACCCTGCGCTCTTCGGCCGCAATGATGGCAGCGTGAAGATCAAGGGTGACGATACCGCCATCGGCTACAACGTCGGCATCATCGTCCAGCCTACCGACACTACTCGCCTGGGCCTGACCTACCACTCGAAGGTCAAGTACAAGCTGGAAGGCCACACCAACATCGCCGGCCCGGGCTTCGGTCCGTTCAATGGCGGCCGTTACGATGCCTCGCTGGACATCACCACTCCGGAAGTCGTCGACTTCTCTGTCACCCAGAAACTGGATGACCAGTGGACCGTCTACGCAGGTAGCACCTGGACTCGCTGGAGCCGCCTGAAAGACATCACCGTCAACAACGAAGGTGTTCCTGCCCTGCTTGGCGGTTCCAGGGGCCCGATCGGCACCATCACCGAGCCACAGAACTGGCACGACACCTGGGCCTCGGCTGTTGGTGTTTCCTACAAGGTCAACAAAGAGTGGGTTCTGCGCAGCGGCCTCTCGGTTGACCAGGCGCCAACCAACAACACCGACCGTTCTGTACGTATCCCTACCGGTGACCGTAAGGCCATCAGCTTCGGTGCCGGCTACAGCCCGACTGAAGACCTGACTCTGGACCTGGCGGTTTCCTACCTGAAGGAAGAGGACGTCAACGTCAACAGAACCGGCAAAGGCAATGCCTACAGCGCTACTTACCAGAACAGCGCATGGGGCTACGGCCTGGGCGCCACCTACAAGTTCTAACGAGCTCTAGGCCGCGCAGTTTCAAACCAATAAAAAACCCGCAGATGCGGGTTTTTTATTGGCTAATGAATAGGCTTTGTCAGGATTTCGACGCCAATGCCTTCTCCACCGCTTCGATGAATTCCGGATTGTCCGGCTTGGTCAGGCTGGAAAAGTTGGCAATCACATTGCCCTGGCGATCCACCACGTATTTATAGAAATTCCACTTCGGCGCGCTACTCTGCTGCGCCAGCACCTTGAACAGGTGCACCGCATCCGCCCCCCGAACCTTCTGTGGCTCGGTCATGGTGAAGGTCACGCCGTAATTGACGTAGCAGACCTTGGCAGTCTCCGCGCCATCCTTGGACTCTTGCTTGAAGTCATTGGAGGGCACGCCCACCACTTCCAGCCCTTGATCCTTGTAACGCTGGTACAGCGCCTCAAGGCCTTTGAATTGCGGAGCAAACCCGCAGAAGCTCGCCGTATTGACCACCACCAGCGGCTTGCCGGCAAAGCGCTGGCACAAGTCGATGGATTCCTTGGCGTGCAATTTGGGCAAGGAACCCTGCAACAGGGGCGGACAGTCCGCCGCCCATGCCGAGCCGGCCAAGGTCGCGAGTAAAGCTGGAACCGCAAACCAGCGCATAGCCATGTCCAGAATCCTTGTCAAAGTGTCGGGCTACGACGTTACTCGCCCCCTCGCTCCCCTAGCAAGCGCCCATGCCCAGCTGCATCAGCGCCAGGCCGCCCCGGTGCCAGCCCCACCAGGCCAGCAGCAACAATAGAATGCCGAGGCCCAGGCCGGCACCGCGCAGCAGCCAGCGGTTCATGCCGCGCTGGCCTGCAAACGCGCCACCGGCCGCTCGCGCACCGGCCAGTTCAGTGCCGCAGCCAACAGACTAAGGAGAATCGCCACCTGCCAGATCAAGTCGTAGCTCCCGGTACGGTCATACACCACGCCCCCCAGCCAACCACCAAGGAAAGACCCCAATTGGTGGAACAGGAACACAATGCCGCCGAGCATGGACAGGTTGCGCACGCCAAACAAGGTGGCCACGGTGCCGTTGGTCAAAGGCACGGTGGACAGCCAGAGAAAGCCCATGGCCATGCCGAACAGATAGGCGCTGGTCTGAGTCACCGGCAACCACAGGAACAGCCCGATCACCACCGCCCGTAGCAGATACAGGCCCGTCAGCAGGCGCGGCTTGGACATCCGCCCACCCAGCCAGCCGGCGGTATAGGTACCAAAGATATTGAACAGGCCAATCAGGGCCAGCACCGTCGTGCCCACGGTCGCCGGCAAGTGCTGGTCCACCAGATACGCCGGCAGGTGCACGCCGATGAACACCACCTGGAAGCCACAGACGAAAAAGCCGAATGCCAACAGCCAGAACCCTGAATGGGAACAGGCTTCACGCAAGGCCTCCATGAGGCTCTGCTCATGCCCCAGCGCCGGCAGCGGTTTGTCCTTGAGCATGCTCACCAATGGCACGATCAAGGCCACCAGCAAGCCCAGCACCAGCAGCGCCGTAGACCAGCCCAGCCAGCCGATCAGCCCCAGGGTTCCGGGGAGCATGGCAAATTGGCCGAAGGAACCTGCCGCACTGGCAATCCCCATGCCCATGCTGCGTTTTTCCGGCGGCAAGGCGCGGCCGACAACACCGAGAATTACCGAGAAGGACGTACCCGACAGGCCTATGCCGATCAGCAGCCCGGCACTCAGGGACAGGGTCAGGGCCGAATCCGACAGCCCCATGAACACCAGCCCGACCGCGTACAGCACGCCACCCACCAGCACCACTTTCGCCGCACCAAAACGATCGGCCAAGGCTCCGGTAAAAGGCTGGGCCAGCCCCCAGATCAGGTTCTGCAGGGCAATGGCGAAGGCGAAGACTTCGCGCCCCCAGCCAAACTGCGCGCTCATGGGCGGCAGGAACAGGCCGAAGCCATGCCTGATCCCCAGCGACAAGGCCAGGATCAATGCGCTGCCGAGAAGCACCCAGCCGCTGGTACGCCACATCGATGACATTTTTATTCTCCAGTTACGGGTATATACCCGCTTATAGTCGAACGAAAGGCGCTCAAGACAGTTCGTTCAGCAAGGCCAACAAGGTTTCACGCTTTTCCACACCCAGGCGATCGATCAACCGCTGCTGAGCCGCTTCCCACGCAGGCAAGGCCGCCACCAGCCGCTCATGCCCGGCCTCGGTCAACAGCACCAGCCGGTTTCGCTGATCGTCGCCTTCCTGCAGGCGCACCAGCCCTGCTGCTTCCAGGACCCGCACATTGCGCCCGAGCGTGCTGCGATCCAGCCCCATGGCTTCCGCCAGGCTGGAAATGCTTGGCTGATCAAGGCGCAACAGGTTGTTCAGCAGAGAATACTGGGCAACGTTGATCCCGAAGCCATCAAGGGCGCCGTCGTAGTACCTGCTGACGCCACGGGCGGCGCGACGCAGGTTGGTGCACAAACACTGAGAGGGAAGCATGATGCGTGTATATACCCGTGATTATTCCAAGGCAAGATTTTTCATGAAAATCGTCAATCCCGTGCTCCACTCAAAGCAGCGCCACCCCGAGCAATACGGCAGTTTCCAACAGTTCAAGCACAGCCCCGGCAGTGTCTCCAGTGGTACCACCCAGGCGCCGCATCATCACTTGCCGCAGCCAGAAGAACAGCACAGTGGCCAGCAGCACTGCCCATAACCCGCTGTAGCCCCCCAGCAGCAAACAGGCCAGCACGCTCAAGCCCAGCACTTGCCGCCCGGCCACACGTGGCAGGTGGTCAGCCAGCGCCTGCCCCAGCCCACCGGCACGCACATAAGGCGTGCAGAGAAACAGGCCCAGCAATGCCCCGCGGCCGATCAGCGGCGCCAGCAACAAGGCAAAGCCCTGCTGCTGTTCGATCAGCGCCACCAGGGCGGTGAACTTGAGCAGCAGCACCAGCACCAGGGTCACCACGGCGATCGGACCACTACGGGGGTCCTTCATGATGCTCAGGGTCCGCTCTCGATCGCCAAAGCCTCCCAGCCAGGCATCGGCACTGTCCGCCAGGCCATCCAGGTGCAGACCACCGCTGAGCAGGACCCAGGCGGTCAACAGCAAGGCCGCATGCAGCAACAGGGGAACACCGCCCAGCATGGCATTCAGCACCCACAACAGCACGCCGAACAGCAGCCCCACCAACGGATAGAACAACAGCGAGCGGCCCAGCTCTTCAGGCCGAGGCATGCCCGGCAGGCGGACCGGCAGGCTGCTGAGAAACTGCAAGGCAATCCAGAACGGCAACATCTCAGCCCTCCTCGCTCATCCGGCCTTCGCTGGCGACCTGCAGACGAAACAGCGCGCCATGACCCACTTCAACGTTCAACAACTGCTGGCGCGGCAGCCCTCGAGCCCGGGCCAGCAGCAGGCGCATGACCCCGCCATGGCTGACCAGCAGCACACGCTGCCCGGCGCAGGCCTGGTACAAGCGCTCTATCGCCCCCAGCACCCGCAGGGAGAACAGCTCTACCGGCTCGCCCCCAGGCGGGGTGAATGCATAGGGATCGGCCCAGAAACGCCCCAGATCATCGGCGTCGGTTTCCATCAGCGCCGCCGCGCTCTGCCCTTCCCAGGCACCAAAGTGCAGTTCCTGAAGATCAGGCTCGAGGCTCAGCGGCAACTGCAACCGCTCCGCCAGCTCTTGGGCGAAACGCGCACAGCGCTGCAATGGCGAACTCAGTACCCGGTCCCAGGGGCCCCGCCCCTGGACGGCTTCGCGCATCTGTTGCCAGCCCGTTGCAGTCAACGCATCGTCCAGGCTGCCGCGCAGGCCACCACCCAGTTCGGTTTCACCGTGGCGCAACAGGTCCAGGTACAAGGTCATGCCGGACGATCCGCCACCGCTGCTTCGGCGAAAGTCGCCATCTGCCCGTGCAGGTCACAGGCCAGCCGCAGCAACGGCACTGCCAGGGCGGCGCCGCTGCCTTCACCCAAGCGCAGGCCCAGGTCCAGCAAGGGTTCGGCTTGCAGGGTCTGCAGCACATGCCGGTGCCCGGGCTCGGCGCCCTGGTGGGCGAACAGCAACCAGGGCGCGCAGGCCGGATTCAGACGTACCGCCACCAACGCGGCGACGCTGCAGATGAAACCGTCCACCAGCACCGCAATACCCTCCTGGGCACACGCCAAGTAAGCCCCCACCAGCGCCGCCACTTCAAAGCCCCCCAGGTTGAACAGGGTCTGCAAGGCATCGCCGCGAGAGGCATCGTGCAGCGCCAGGGCACGCTCGATAACCTGCGCCTTGTGATTGACCCCCTCGGCATTCAGGCCGGTGCCCGGCCCGGCCAGTTGTGCCACTGGAATCCCCAGCAGGGCACAGGCAATGGCACTGGCTGCGGTGGTATTGCCGATGCCCATTTCACCGCCGATAAACAGCTGGGCGCCGTCGGCATGAGCCCGCAGCGCGCTGTCGCGGCCGGCTTGCAGGGCCTGCTCGCCTTGTGCACGGGTCATGGCCGGCCCCTGGACAAAATTCTGCGTGCCAGCCCCCAGGTTCAGGTGGCGCACCCCCGGCAGGTTCAAGCCTGGCGTCACTGTTCCCAGATCCACCACCTCCAGTTGCGCCTGCAGTTGCCGGGCCAGCACGCTGATGGCCGCTCCGCCGCTGACGAAGCTCAACAACATCTGCCCGGTGACTTCCTGCGGGTAGGCGGAAACGCCCTCGGCCACCACCCCATGGTCACCGGCGAAGATGGCGATCCATAGCCGCTCGATGCCGGGCTTGAGCCGTCCTTGCAGGCCCGCCAGGCGTACCGCCAGTGGCTCCAGGCGCCCGAGAGAGCCGGCCGGCTTGGTCAGTTGCTGCTGACGCGCCAGGGCCTGCTCGACCATCTGGGTGTCGATTGCCTTGCAGGGTTCCAGCCACCAAGAGTTACTCATAACGCAGTTCCTTTCAAAGTCAGGGGCAGGCCGGCGACCGTCAGCACCACTCGCTGACAACGCTCGGCCAGGGCTTGATGCAGCCAACCGGCTTCATCCACATAGCGGCGAGTCAATTCGCCCAGCGGCACGACACCCATTCCGGTTTCGTTGCTGACAAAAATGATCTCCCCCGGCAAGCTCGCCACGCAATGCAACAAGGCCTCGCGTTCGGCGGCCAGGCGCTCGGGGTCCTCGAGCATCAGCAGGTTGGTCAACCACAGGGTCAGGCAGTCCACCAGCAGGCAGCGCCCTTCGCCGGCAGATTCCTGCAGCACCCGGGCCAGCTCCAGCGGCTCCTCGATCAAGCCCCAATGGGCCGGACGCCGCTCGCGATGATGGGCAATGCGTTGATTCATTTCGCCATCGAGGGGCTGGCTGGTGGCGATGTAGGTCACCGCCAGGGCGCTGTCACCGGCGAGCTTTTCAGCGAGGCGGCTCTTGCCGGACCGGGCACCGCCGAGGATCAGTTGCAACATGCTTGGGCACCTCTGATAGGGAAGACGGCCTGGGTTGAGCGCTCAAAGGCCACAGAGCCGACGCAGTGCAGCGGTGTCCAGGTGATGCTCCACCAGGTCTGCCAGACGCTCGATATCGCGTTCACGCAAGGCGTGGTAATCCACCTCCTGCACCGCTTCGAGCCCGGCCCAGCGCAACAGCGCACTGCAGGCCGCAGGGGTTTCGAACAGACCGTGCAGGTAGGTGCCGAGGATCTGCCCGTCGGCGCTGCAGGCGCCATCGCTGCGACCGTCGTCCAGTTGCACGGCGGCCAGCTCCAGGGCCGGCCCGCGAGTGACCCCGGCGTGAATTTCATAACCACTGACCGCGGCATTCTCCAGGCTCAGGCGACCGCTGACGTTACGCAGCTGTTTCTCTTCTTCGAGCACGGTTTCAAATGCCAGCAGGCCCAGGCCGGGGCTGGAGCCCGCAGCGCCTTCGAGCCCGAGCGGGTCATGCACCTGCTCGCCAAGCATTTGCAGGCCACCGCAGATGCCCAGCACTTTGCCGCCGTAGCGCAGGTGGCGGGCAATCGCCCGATCCCAGCCGTTGCTGCGCAGGTAGGCCAGATCGCCCCGTACGCTTTTCGAGCCGGGGAGGATGATCAGATCGGCAGCAGGAATCGCCTGGCCGGGGCCGATGAATTGCAAGTCGACCTGAGGATGCAGGCGCAACGGATCGAAATCCGTGTGATTGCTGATGCGCGGCAGCACCGGCACCACCACCTTGAGCAACTGTTCGACCTTGCCCACCTGGCGTTGGTCGATACCGTCCTCGGCTTCCAGGTGCAGGTCCAGGACATAGGGCAGCACGCCGATCACCGGCTTGCCGGTGCGGGCCTCCAGCCAGTCCAGGCCCGGTTGCAGCAACGCCAGGTCGCCACGAAAGCGGTTGATGATGAAGCCCTTTACCCGAGCCTGCTCACTGGGAGACAGCAGTTCCAGGGTGCCCACCAAATGGGCGAAGACCCCACCGCGGTTGATGTCGGCGATCAGCAGCACCGGGCAGTCCACCGCCTCGGCAAAGCCCATGTTGGCAATATCGCCGGCCCGCAGGTTGATCTCCGCCGGCGAGCCGGCGCCTTCCACCATCACCACCTGATAAGCGCTTTTCAGGCGCTCATGGGAAGCCAGTACGGCCTGCATGGCGATGGCCTTGTAGTCGTGATAGGCCACGGCGTTCATGCTGGTCACGGCGCGGCCGTGAATGATTACCTGAGAGCCGGTATCGCTGTTGGGCTTGAGCAGCACCGGGTTCATGTCGGTGTGGGGCGCCAGATTGGCCGCCTGGGCCTGGACGGCCTGGGCCCTGCCGATCTCGCCGCCATCGGCAGTCACCGCACTGTTGAGGGCCATGTTCTGGGGCTTGAACGGCACCACGCTGACACCCTGGCGCCGCAGCCAACGGCACAGGGCCGTCACCAGGGTGCTCTTGCCGGCATCCGAGGTGGTGCCTTGAACCATCAGAGTGCTCATGGATATTCCTTGCGATAGGCCTGCAGCGCCTGTTCCAGGCGATCCCAATCGGCCTCCTCGGCGGGCAGGCCGAAGCGCAGGCTGCTGTTATGAGTGAACAGCCGCAGGAGAATGCCGCGGCGCGCCATGAAGTGATAAAGCGATTCGGCCTCGGCACTGATCAGCCACTGAAACAGCGCGCAACCGCCCTGGGGCTTGAGACCATGGCGCTCGAGGACTTCAACCAGACGCTCGCTCGCCGCTTCGCTGCGCAACCTTTGCCGGGCGTGCCCCTGGGTATCGCGCAGGCAGGCCTGCCCCACCACCCGGGTCGGCCCGCTGACTGCCCAGGGTCCGACCTGCTCCGCCAGCAGTTTGAGCAGCCGGCGCTCGGCCAGGACAAAACCCAGGCGTACTCCGGCCAGGCCAAAGAACTTGCCGAACGAACGCAACACAATCAGCCCCACCTGATGGGCGTGGCGGGCCAGGCTCAGGTGCGGGGTGTTGTCCATGAAGGCTTCATCCACCACCAGCCAGCCACCACGCTGAGCCAGGCGCGCGTGCCAGTCCAGCAGGCGCTCCGGGGTCAGGCTCAGTCCGGTAGGGTTGTTCGGGTTGACCACCACCAGCACATCGAGGCTGTCGAGGAAGAAATCCACTTCCTGCTCCAGCACTTCGCGTACCCGGTAGCCGCTGCGGCGCCAGGCTTCGGCATGCTCGGCATAACAGGGCGACAGCACACCGACCTTGCCCGCTCGACGCAAGCGCGGAAGCAACTGGATTGCTGCCTGGGAGCCGGCCACCGGCAGCACTTCACTGGCGCCATAGTATTCGCGGGCCGCCTGTTCCAGTCCGTCATCGGTTTCCGGCAGGCGCGCCCAGGCACGCAGCGCAATGGGCGGCAGGGGAAACGGCCAGGGCGCCAACCCGCTGGACAAGTCCAGCCAGGCATCTTCGGCAATCCCGTATTGCTCGGCCGCCTTGCGCAGTCGTCCGCCGTGCTCAAGCATAGAATTCAGCCCCCAGGCAAAGAATCAGCAGCCACAGCCAGACACCCCGCTGCACCAGCTGCCAGCCACGATCAATGGAACCGGCACTGGCCGGCTCGCCTTCACCCAGTTGCGGGCGCTGATGCAGCTCACCGTGATAAATCGCTGCGCCACCCAGTTCCACTCCCAGGGCGCCCGCCCCGGCCGCCATCACCGGGCCAGCATTCGGGCTGTCCCAGGTCGGGCCCTGGCGGTGCCAGCACTTGAGTGCCAGCCGGGTCTTGCCCAGCAAGGCGTAAGTCAGGGCCACCAGGCGCGCGGGAATGTAATTGAGCAGGTCGTCAATCTTCGCCGCAGCCCAGCCAAAACGTTCGAAGCGCTCGTTGCGGTAGCCCCACATCGCATCCAGGGTATTGCTCAGACGGTAGAGCACCACCCCGGGCGCGCCGGCCACGGCAAACCAGAACAGCGCGGCGAACACCGCGTCGCTGCCGTTTTCCAGCACCGATTCGGTGGCCGCGCGGGCCACTTCGGTGGCGTCCAGCTCGCTGGTCTGGCGACTCACCAGAAACCCCACCCGGCGGCGCGCTTCTTCCAGATCGTCACTGCGCAACGCCTGGGCCACCGGCTCCACATGCTCGCCGAGGCTGCGCAGGCCCAAGGCGCAGTACAACGCCAGGATTTCCACCAGCCAGCCGACGTAGGGCAACCAGGACAGCGCTGTGGCCACCAGGGTCAGGGGCACCACCGCCAGCACCCAGGCGGTGACGCCATGGCTGCGCCAGCCACGGCCGGCGGAGTTGAAACGTTGCTCGATACGATCGGCCACACGGCCGAACGCCACCAGCGGATGCCAGCGCCTGGGTTCGCCCAGCAGCGCATCCAGCGCGACCCCGGCGACACTCAGCAAGGCCACACTCATTGACTCACTCCCCAGTAATTCTCATACAACAACTCACTCAGCGGCCGCGGTTGCGCCCAGCCTTCCAGTGCCAGCATCGGCGCCGGGTAGAATTCGGTGACCGGGCCCAGGCACAGCACGGCCACGGGCTTGGCACCTGCCGGCAGCCCCAGCAGATCGGCCAGGGCCTGAGGATCGAACAAAGACACCCACCCCATTCCCAGGCCTTCGCTGCGGGCCGCCAGCCACAGGTTCTGGATGGCGCAGGACAGGGACGCCAGGTCCATCTCCGGCAGGGTCCGACGGCCGAAGATGTGTCGTTCGCGGTCATCCATCAAGGCGGCCACCAGCACCTCGGCACAATCGCTGATGCCTTCGACCTTGAGCTTCATGAACTCGTCGGAACGCTCACCCAGGGCTTGGGCGGTGCGCACCCGCTCCGCCTCCACCAACTGCTGGATGTGCTTGCGCAACAGGCGGTCGCTGATGCGAATAAAACGCCAGGGCTGCATCAACCCGACACTGGGCGCCTGATGCGCTGCTTCCAGCAAGCGCCGCAGCACTGCCGGCTCGACACTGCCACCCGCGAAATGACGCATGTCGCGGCGCTCAGCGATGGCCCGATAGACCCCCTCGCGCTGCGCCTCAGAGAACCCCTGCTCACTCACCCGCCACGCCCTCGGCTAAAACCGGCTCAACAGGCGCGCCCGGCGCAAACAACGCCGCCACCGCCGCCGGATTGGACGGGAAATAGAAGTGCACGTAAGAGGCCGTCATCCGCCCCTGGCGATACACCGCTTCCGCGCCGCGCCCGCCGTTGGGGCTGAGCCCACGAGCGATGGGCAGCAGCTCGGTGCTGGTCAGGGAATGGTGATAGGTGTGGCCGCGCAGACTGCCTTCGGGCAAATCCACCGCTTGCAAGGCCAGTGCCGCCAGGCGCTTCTGCATTACCGCATCTCCGGGCAGCAGGCCCAGGAGCTCGGCACGCTGGCCTTCGACATCGGTCAGGGAGTCCAGCAGGTAGAGCATGCCGCCGCACTCGGCGAGCAGCGGCTTGCCGGCCGCGTGATGGGCACGAATGGCCTGCAGCATGCTGCTGTTGCGGGCCAGGGCCTGATGGTGCAATTCGGGATAGCCGCCGGGCAGGTACAGGCTGTCCGCGTCGGGCAGCTGGGTATCGTGGATCGGCGAGAAGAAGCTCAACTGCGCCCCCATGGCTCGCAACAGATCGAGGCTGGCGCCATAGGTGAAGGCAAACGCCTCGTCCCGCGCCACGGCAATCCGCACGCCCTTGAGCAGTGGCGCGCAAGCCACCGGCGTGGGTGCAGCAAAACTCACCGCTGGCGGCAGTTCCACCTGGCAACTGCTGGCCAGGGCCTCGGCGGCGGCATCCAGGCGCAGGTCCAGATCATTCAGCTCGCTGGCCTGCACCAGCCCCAGATGGCGGCTGGGCAGCTCGATATCGGTTTCCCGGGACAAGGCGCCATACCAGCGCAAGCCTTCCGTCAGGCTGCCTTCCAGCAACTGCGCATGGCGCAGGGTACCAACCCGGTTGGCCAACACCCCGGCAAACGGCAGGTCCGGCTGGTAGCGCGCCAGGCCCAGAGCCAGGGCGCCGAAGGTCTGGGCCATGGCGGTGCCATCGATCACCCCCAGCACCGGCACGCCGAAATGCCGCGCCAGATCGGCGCTGGAAGGGGTGCCATCGAACAGGCCCATGACCCCCTCGATCAGAATCAGGTCGGCCTCTCCCGCCGCCTCCCAGAGCAGACGGCGGCTTTCCTGCTCGCCCACCATCCACATGTCCAACTGGTACACCGCGGCACCACTGGCGCGCTCAAGAATCATCGGGTCGAGGAAATCCGGGCCGCACTTGAAGACCCGGACCTTGCGCCCCCGGTTGCGGTGCAAGCGGGCCAGGGCCGCGGTCACCGTGGTCTTGCCCTGGCCGGAAGCCGGTGCGGCGATCAGCACTGCCGGGCAATGACGAACATCAGTCATGAATTCACGCTCACAGCTCGACACCTTTCTGCGCCTTGATCCCGGCCTGGAAGGCGTGCTTGACCATGCCCATCTCGGTCACAGTATCGGCCAGCTCGATCATCTCCGGCTTGGCGCCGCGACCGGTCACTACCACATGCTGCATGGGCGGACGGGCCTGCAGGTCACTGAGCACCTGATCCAGGTCCAGGTAGCCGTGCTTGAGGGCAATGTTCAGCTCGTCGAGCACCACCAGGCCAATATCCGCGTTGCTCAGCAACTCCCTGGAAACCGCCCAGGCGGCTTCAGCCGCAGCGATATCGCGCTGGCGATCCTGGGTTTCCCAGGTAAAGCCTTCGCCCATCACGTGAAAGCGCACCTGCTCGGGGAAACGCCTGAAGAACAGTTCTTCGCCGGTGCTGTTACGCCCCTTGATGAACTGCACCACGCCACACTGAATACCGTGGCCCATGGACCGCGCGAGCATGCCGAAGGCCGAGCTGCTCTTGCCCTTGCCGTTGCCGGTCAATACCAGCAGCAGGCCGCATTCGTTGGGCGAGTTGGCAATGCGTTCATCGATCACGGCTTTTTTGCGCAACATGCGCGCCAGATGGCGCTCGTCACGATCGGGGGATTCACTCATGGGGCAGCTCTCCGTTGGGGCTGGGGAACGGGGGGCAGGGAAAAGGAACAGACGGCGCTAGCCTGGCATCGCCCACCGTGATGCCGTTGGATGGATCAGGCCGGTCTCCGGGCTCATGAGCGGCATGGCTGCCGGACTGCGCGCCTTCCCGTGTCATTGACACAGTGGCGTCAGGCGCAGTCTTGACTCATCTACCGTTGCGGGGGCAGCGCCGGAATCGTCGTCGGCTCCATCATTGGAACAGACCCTGACCGGCTTCCCTGTTTCACTCTGTCGGCCACCGGCCACAGAGCACCTGAAACAAGTCGCGAAGGTTAGAGGGTTGGGGGTGGAGCGTCAATTAAAGCCGGCCGTCGCCCCCGGCACAAAACTGCACTGCATCAATAAACTGACGCCAATCTTGTGCCACACTCAGAGCAATGATATCAAATAGCCACTTTTCAGCGCCCCCGGCGCCAACCACACAACAATAAGGGGTAAGTTCGATGCAAGGCATGATCATCAGCAATCCGAAGCTGGAATTCCTGCGCCCGATGCTGGAACGCTGGTTCGATTGCATCGATCGCTACAACGCGGTTCGCGGCGATAACGAAACGCCCTACTGGTTCGACGAGCAGGCCAATCTCGGGCTGCTCAGCGCGGCGGCCTGGATGGCCGAGATGGTCAGCCTGGAACACAGCCCCAGCAGGAAACAGCAGGAAGAAGGTGCGCGCAACGCCCGCACCGACCTGTACCTGGCCACCAAGGAAGAGCGCGCCTACATACACGCCACCCAGCGCTGGCCAAGGGTCAACAGCCTGAACCTGACCCAGACACTGCTGGACGTTGCCCAGGATGCAAGAAAGATCAGCTACGCCAGCGACCTGAGACTGGGTTGCCTGTTCGTTGCCCCACAAAAATCCCAGCACAGCGCTACGCCGGAAGAGCTCCAGGACATGCTCGACGAACTGCAGAAGGAGCACTGCTGCGCCGTGGCCTGGTACTTCCCCTATGCCTATCGCAAGCTGCACAACGAGGCCGGCCACTACCACCCGGGCGTCGCCGTGCTCTTCAAGGAGGCCCGCTGATCGGGCGGAACCATCGACTGGCTATGCTTCTCTATGACTACGACGTCCGTGCACTCATAGGGAAATTCGCATGCTCAAGCTTCAGCACAGCCTACTGATCGCCATCGCCGCCGGCCTCGCCGCCTGCGGCGAAACTTCCAGCCTGCAGGTATCCGACGGCACCGGCCCCAACCCCAAGCTGCCAGAACCTAACCCGACGCTGATCCCCACGGTCAACATCGCCCCCGCCATCGGCTGGCCGCAAGGTGCAAAACCCCAGGCCGCGGCCGGCACCCAGGTCAAGGCTTTCGCCGAGAACCTCGACCATCCACGCTGGCTCTACGTCCTGCCCAATGGCGATGTGCTGGTGGCGGAAACCAACGCCCCGCCCAAACCGGATGACAGCCAGGGCATTCGCGGCTGGATCGCCGGCAAGATCATGGGCCGTGCCGGGGCGGCCGTGCCCAGCGCCAACCGCATCACCCTGCTAAGGGACCAGGATCACGATGGTGTGGCGGAGACCCGCACAGTGTTTCTGGAGAACCTCAATTCGCCCTTTGGCATGACCCTGGTGGGCAATGACCTGTATGTGGCCGATACCGACAAGCTACTGCGCTTTCCCTATCAGAGCGGCGACACCCAGATCAGCGCAGCCGCCACCAAGGTGGTCGACCTGCCCGGCGGCACCCTCAACCATCACTGGACCAAGAACGTTAGCGCCAGCAAGGACGGCAGCAAGCTCTACGTCACCGTGGGCTCCAACAGCAACGTCGGCGAAAACGGCCTGGACAAGGAGCAAGGCCGAGCGGCGATCTGGGAGGTGGACCGTGAAAGCGGCCAGCACCGCCTGTTCGCCACCGGCCTGCGCAACCCCAATGGCCTGGCCTGGGAGCCGGCCAGCGGCGCACTCTGGACCGCAGTCAACGAGCGGGACGAAATCGGCAGCGACCTGGTGCCGGACTACATCACCTCGGTCAAGGATGGCGCGTTCTATGGCTGGCCCTTCAGCTACTACGGGCAACATGTGGATGTACGGGTCGAGCCGCAGAATCTCGACCTGGTGGCCAAGGCCATCGCCCCGGACTACGCGGTAGGCCCGCACACCGCGTCGCTGGGGCTGACCTTCGCCGACGGCAGCAAGCTCCCCGCCCCCTTCACCGAAGGCGCCTTCATCGGCCAGCACGGTTCCTGGAACCGCAAACCCCATAGCGGCTACAAGGTGATTTTCGTGCCATTCAGCGCCGGCAAGCCCAATGGAGCGCCGATCGATGTGCTTAGCGGCTTTCTCAATGCCGACGAGAAGGCCATGGGACGCCCGGTCGGAGTGGTGATCGACCAGCAAGGCGGGTTATTGGTGGCCGACGATGTCGGCAACAAGATCTGGCGAGTCTCCGCCGCCAAAGCCCCCTAGGCTCAACGCTTGCGGCACAGCGTCAGACCATCTCCCAGCGGCAGCAGCGACAGATCGATACGCGAGTCATCCTTCAAGGCGCGATTGAGCGCCTGGATGGCTCGGGTATCCTCGCTCAGGGAATCGGTCTCCAGCACGCGCCCGCTCCACAGGGTGTTATCGAACACCAGCAGCCCGCCAACGCGCAGCAGGCCCAGCGCGACCTCCAGGTAGGCCGGGTAGTTGGCCTTGTCGGCATCGATGAAGATCAGGTCGAAACAGCCAAGCTGCCCCGCTCGCTCCAGGCTGGCCAGGGTATCCAGGGCCGGGGCCAGGCGCAGTTCGATGCGCTGGCCCACCCCCGCCTCCTGCCAGTAGCGCAGGGCCGTAGCGTTGTAGTCGCCGGGAATGTCGCAGCAGATCAGAGAACCGTCTTCAGGCAGCGCCTGGGCTATGCACAGGGCGCTGTAGCCGGTGAAGGTGCCGACCTCCAGCACGCGACGGGCGCCGGTCAACTTCACCAGCAACGCGAGGAACTGGCCCTGCTCGGGCGCCACCTGCCAACGGGCGGTGGGCATTGCCTGGGTTTCATCCCGCAGACGACGCAGCAGGGGCGTTTCACGCAGGGAAACGTCCAGCAGGTAATGGTAGAGGGCATCGTCGAGGTTCAGCGTCCGAGCGGTCACAGGCACCTCGACCAGAGAAGATTAGGGATTGCGCGCCAGGTGTTCTGGCTGCAGGACGCGCTTCGCGCTCAGGTAGGCCTTCTGCCAATAGGCCTTGGACAGGCTGTCGAGCTTCACCGTGCCGCCGGTAGCCGGCGCATGCACGAAGCGCCCTTCCCCCACGTAGATGCCCGCATGGCTGACCTGGGAGCCGCCATTGGTGGCGAAGAAGATCAGATCGCCGGTCTGCAGCGCGTTCTTGCCCACGTCCGGCGCCTGCATGCCGATCATTTCCCGGGTTGAACGCGGCAGGGAAATACCCGCCGCATCGCGGTAGACGTAACCGATCAGGCCACTGCAGTCGAAACCGGAATCCGGGGTGTTGCCGCCCCAGCGATAAGGCGTGCCCACCAGCCCAAGGGCGCGGAACAGCACGTCTTCGGCAACCGGAGAGAAGGTTTGGGAGGAGTTGAACACCGGAGCACGCACCACAGGCGCAGGCGGCGGGGTACGGCTGGCACAGGCGCTGAGCAGCGCTGCGAGGGCAATAAGAGCAAAACGGGCTGAGGTCGACATAAGCTGGACAATCCTGATCGGGATGCGGCTTTCTCTGCCGTGGCACTGAAAACAAAACCGCGTAAGCAAGGCTTACGCGGTTAGTTTCAACAATAGATCAGGATTCTAGCGCCTACACGCCAAACTTCAAGTAAGACTTTAACTTCGCCCTACAAATAGTCCGCTTATTTGCGTGCAGTGACCACGGTTGGAGCCATGGCAAGTGCGCGCTTGGCTTCGATGAAGGTCTTGCTCCAGTAGCTATCGCCCAGGCTGTCGACCCGCACACCGCCACTGCGACGGCTGCTGGAGTGGATGAACTGGTCATCGCCCAGGTAGATACCTGCGTGGCTGACGCGCCCACGGCCGTTGGTGCTGAAGAACAGCAGATCACCCGGTTTGAGATTGTTGCGCGCTACCAGAGGCGCTTTCACGTTGATCATTTCGCGAGTGGAACGCGGCAGGTTCATGCCCGCCTCTTCACGAAACAGATAACCGATGAAACCGCTGCAATCGAAGCCGGCTTCCGAGGTACCGCCGAAACGGTAACGGGTACCGATCAGGGACATGCCGCGCTCGAGGATGCTGTCAGCCAGAACTGGCAACTGGTAAGGCTTGCTGTCAGAGAACTCTGCCAGTTCCTTTTCAGTTGCCAGCTCTTCCTGATAAACAGCGGAAGACTGGTTTTTGACGGAGACTTGAGCCTGCTGGACAGGTTGCTGCTGGGACACCGGAGTGTGGGAGGCGCAACCAAACAACAGGGTGACGAGTGCGAGAGGCACGAGGGGTGCGAAGCGATTTAGCATGGGCACGACCGTGGCTTGAAATAAAAGAAGACGCGACTATGCCTTCTATCGCCCTCATTTGCAAATTCAATCGATCAGAATGTGACTTATGAGTTTCTTCCGTACATCTAAGGCTTTAAGCCCATTTTAAGTCCGCCCACCTCTGGAAACCCTTCCAAAGGTGCGTTTTCTGGCGCCTGGAATATGCCGAAGGTCGCCCCCGAAAGCCCTGGAAGCCTTGTCTTTACCAGCCCAGAGTCTCTTTCAGAAAAGGGATGGTCAGCTTGCGCTGGGCCTGCAACGAAGCCTGGTCGAGGCGCTCGAGAAGCTCGAACAGGGCACTCATGCTGCGGGTACCGCGGGTCAGGATGAAATGCCCGACCTCGTCGGTCAGATGCAGCCCCCGGCGGGATGCCCTTAGCTGCAAGGCACGCAATTTGTCTTCGTCGGAGAGCGGGCGCATCTGAAAGATCAGTGCCAGGGTCAGGCGAGACTTCAAATCCGCCAGCTTCACCGGCAACTCGCGAGGCGAGGTCGAGGCCGCGATCAACAGGCGCCGACCACTGTCGCGCAAGCGGTTGAACAGATGAAACAGCGCTTCTTCCCAATCCGCCTTGCCAGCCACAGCCTGCAGGTCATCCAGGCAGACCAGCTCATACTGTTCCAGGTTGTCGAGAATCTCGATACCGCGATCCAGAAGCTCCGCCAGCGGCAGATACACCGCCGGCTCCCCCAACTGCTCGAAACGCAGGCACGCGGCCTGCAGCAAGTGCGTGCGGCCCACGCCATCCTTGCCCCAGAGGTAGATCAGGCTTTCGGTCCAGCCGGCGTCGGCTTCGCAGAGGCGCTCGACGTAGCCGAGTGCTGCGGCATTGGCGCCTGGGTAGTAGTTGATGAAGGTGGCGTCATCACGCAGACGCACACCTAGGGGCAGCTGAATCGGTTTCATGCTGACTGAACAGTTCCAAAGGAACCGTTAGTGGCCTCTGTGTAAAGTTTGCAAAGTTTATACCCGTGACGCCGAGCGCACAATGCAGCAGACCACAAGCAAAATCAAAGGTTTGCGACAGCCAAACGCAATCGAAGGGCGCTCCTTGACAGCTACCGTGACGGCCGGCCAAGCGCCGCCAACCGTCACGAAGGCCCGCGCGCCCCTTTACAACTCGGGGTCTTCAGCACCGCTGTAGAGATCCGAATCCTTGTACAGATCATGCACATGGCGCACCAGCACCATGATCACCGCTGCCACCGGCAGCGCCAGCAGCACCCCGGTAAAACCGAACAGTTCGCCGCCGGCAAGAATGGCAAAGATCACCGCCACCGGGTGCAGGCCGATGCGATCGCCCACCAGCAACGGCGTCAGCACCATGCCCTCAAGGGCTTGCCCCACCATGAATACCGCGACAATGCCGATCATCGGATAGAGGTCGCCACCGAACTGGAACAGCCCGGCAATCAGCGCCGCGCCAATGCCGATGACAAAGCCCATATACGGCACGATTGCCGCCAGACCGGCAATCAGACCGATCAACAGCCCCAGCTCCAGCCCCACCAGCATCAGGCCCGCGGCGTAGATCACCCCGAGAGCCAGCATCACCAGCAATTGCCCGCGAACAAAAGCCCCCAGCACTTCATGGCACTCCCCGGCCAGAGACACCACCTGCTCTTCGCGGCTGCGTGGCAACAGGCTGCGGATCTTGGCCATCATCAAGTCCCAGTCCCGCAGCAGATAGAAGCTGACCACCGGGATCAGCACCAGATTGGCCAGCCAGCCAATCAGCGCCAGGCCCGAAGCCGTTGCCTGGCTCAGCACCACGCCGACGATATCGGTGGTCTGGCCCATGTGCTCGCTGATGGCCGCCTTGACCTTGTCGAACTTCCAGAAGCCGTCCGCCAGACCGAGCTTGGACTGCACCCAGGGCATGGCGCTGTGCTGGACCCAATCGAGCATCTGCGGCGCCAGTTCATAGAGCCGCACCAACTGCTTGGCCAGCATGGGCACCAGCACCAGCAGCAGGGTCATGACGATCAGGGTGAACAGGGCGAATACCGCCACCACGCCCCAGGTCCGCGACAACCCCCATTGCTCCAGCCGGTCCACCAGCGGATCGAACAGGTAGGCCAGCAACAGCGCCACCAGGAACGGACTGAGGATCGGGTGCAGCAGGTAGACGAACCCGCAGGCCAGGAGCACGACACCCAACCAGACCCAACGACGCGTATCAGCCATATACCTCTCCAGCTTCTATATAGAAGGAAACAATCTGCTACCAACGAAAACGCAGTTGGGCCTGCGGCGCCACCGGGGCGGCCCCTTCAGCGCCTTGTACAGGAGCTTGCGGCGCAGGCGCTTCACCCGCCGGAATCTCTTGCAGCTTGGCCAGCGACAGTTGCGCCCGCAGCTGCTCCGCACTGCCGTTGACGCGATAGACGATCCGATCACCGTCAACGCTCTGCAACTGCGCACCAAAAGGCTCCAGCAAGTGCCCAAGGGCCGCGTAATGCTCCAGAGTCATGCCCTGCACTTCCAGCAACTGCTCGCTGGAAGCACCAGGACGAGTGACGAAACGGGGCGCCAGACGCTGGCTCACCGCCAGCAACACCCCATCGGCCAGGGCCGCGGTATCGGCGCCCTGGACAGTGCCCTGCTCCTTCTGATCGCCCAGCCACAGCCGCCACTTGGCTTGCCATTGGCCACCTTCTTCCCGGGCATGTACCGCCAGCAACGCATCAGCACCGTAACGCTCGGAGGCTTCACGCAGCGGCGCCGGATCGGAACCTTCAAGATTCGGCGCCGTGGCGACGATCTGCTCGTTCAGATCCCCCAGCGGCAGGCGCAGGGGCAAGCCACGATGTTGAGCCGCACGCCGCAAGGGCGCCGCGCTGGCCTGGCCATCACCCACCAGGCTCGAGCCTTCGGTGGAATCACTCAGCCACCAGCCGATGATCGACGGCCGGTTGTTGCCCCAGAGCGATAGCCCGGCCTGACGCAGGGCGCGATCGGTGGTGACCGGATCGAAATCCACCTGCAGGCTTTCCGGCGGGCCGGCGTCGTAGCCGTACTGACTGATGATCTGCTGCGGGTCCTTGCGGATCGCCGCCAGCCCTGGCCCCTGGGCGGCCTTGGCGTCGCCAGTGAGGCGCAGCACCAGGGTTTCCAGGGCCCGTTGCGTGGCCTGGTCGCGCTCTTCGGGCGACTGGCTGCTCACAGGCTCACGCACTTGATACAGGCCATTGAGGGTTTCGGCATGACTCGCCAGGCTGACCAATGACAAACAGCCCACAAACAGAAATTTACCCAGACGCATGGAAGATTCCCGACGACAGAAAACGATTGAAACAGCGCACTTGAACCGCGGCGAGCAAGGCTGTGACCACAAGCCTGGGCAAAACATTCACCCGGCGCCCGATAGTTTTCGCGCTGTCATAACGATAGCCACTTGAGCGCTATACCTTATACAGGCATGGGCAGGAGCACCAACACGACCAATCGCGGTTTTTTTAACAGGATATGCCTCTCCCCGTCGGCCCGAGGATGGCCGCTGCCCCTCAAGCCTGATAAAATCGCGCGCCTTCGCAGACCGGCATCAGCTGGGCACCCTGAAACGCTTTTCCTGTGTTTCCGGCAGTCTCACTGGTTCGGTCGATACCCCTGAATCCCCCCTAAAGGCCTGGATCATGAGCAAGCAACCCTCCCTGAGCTACAAAGACGCCGGTGTAGACATCGACGCCGGTGAAGCATTGGTCGAACGCATCAAGAGCGTCGCCAAGCGCACTGCGCGCCCGGAAGTCATGGGCGGCCTGGGCGGTTTCGGCGCCCTCTGCGAAATCCCGGCCGGCTACAAGCAACCGGTGCTGGTCTCCGGCACTGACGGCGTCGGCACCAAGCTGCGCCTGGCCCTGAACCTGAACAAGCACGACAGCATCGGCATCGACCTGGTGGCCATGTGCGTCAACGACCTGGTGGTCTGCGGCGCCGAACCGCTGTTCTTCCTCGACTACTACGCCACCGGCAAGCTCAACGTCGATACCGCAGCCCAAGTGGTAACCGGCATCGGCGCTGGCTGCGAGCTGTCCGGCTGCTCCCTGGTGGGCGGCGAAACCGCTGAAATGCCCGGCATGTACGAAGGCGAAGACTACGACCTGGCCGGCTTCTGCGTAGGCGTGGTGGAAAAGGCCGAGATCATCGACGGCTCGAAAGTTGCCGCCGGCGATGCCCTGCTGGCCCTGCCCTCCTCCGGCCCGCACTCCAATGGCTACTCGCTGATCCGCAAGATCATCGAAGTCTCCGGCGCCGACATCGAAAGCATCCAGCTGGACGGCAAACCACTGACCGACCTGCTGATGGCGCCGACCCGCATCTACGTCAAGCCACTGCTGAAGCTGATCAAGGACACCGGCGCGGTCAAGGCCATGGCCCACATCACCGGTGGCGGCCTGCTGGACAACATCCCGCGTGTGCTGCCTAAAGGCGCCCAGGCCGTGGTCGACGTGGCGAGCTGGCAGCGCCCGGCGGTCTTCGACTGGCTGCAGGAAAAAGGCAACGTCGACGAGCACGAAATGCACCGCGTGCTGAACTGCGGCGTGGGCATGGTCATCTGCGTGGCCCAGGATCAGGTCGAGAACGCCCTGAAGGTCCTGCGCGAGGCGGGCGAGCAGCCATGGGTCATCGGCCAGATCGCCACCGCAGCCGAAGGCGCGGCCCAGGTCGAGCTGAAGAACCTCAAGGCTCACTGATGCAAGAGCGGATGTCGCCGACCTGTGATGTTGTGGTGCTGTTGTCCGGCACCGGCAGTAACCTGCAAGCCTTGATCGACAGCGTGCACACCGGCGACAGCCCGGTGCGCATCGCCGCCGTGATCTCCAACCGCGCTGACGCCTATGGCCTGCAGCGCGCCAAGGAAGCGGGTATCGCTACCCGCTTCCTCGATCACACCGCCTTCGAAGGCCGGGAGGCCTTCGATCAGGGGCTGATCGAGCTGATCGATACCTTCCAACCCAAACTGGTGGTCCTGGCCGGATTCATGCGTATTCTCAGCGCCGGGTTCGTCCGCCACTACCAGGGCCGGCTGCTGAATATCCACCCCTCGCTGCTCCCGAAATACAAAGGGTTACACACTCATCAGCGTGCGCTGGAGGCCGGAGATACGGAGCATGGCTGCAGCGTGCACTTCGTCACCGAGGAACTCGATGGCGGCCCTCTGGTCGTACAGGCTGTGATCCCGGTAGAGTTGCACGACTCGCCGCAGAGCCTGGCGCAGCGAGTGCACGTCCAGGAACACCGGATTTACCCCATGGCCGTACGCTGGTTTGCCGAAGGTCGGCTGACGCTCGGCGATCAGGGTGCTTTACTGGATGGTCAATTACTGGCCGCCAGCGGCTATTTGATTCGAACCTAGGAGATTTTATGCGTCGCGCCCTGCTCTTCGCTTGCGCTCTGTTCGCCCTGCCGGCTGTGCAGGCGGCAGACCTTCATCCGTTCTCCGCCAGCTACACCGCCGACTGGAAGCAACTGCCCATGAGCGGCACTGCTGAACGCAGCCTGGAAAAAACCGCCAATGGTGCGTGGAAACTCAGCTTCAAGGCATCGATGATGATTGCCAGCCTGAGCGAGGAAAGCACCCTGACCCTGGACAAGGACACCCTGGTGCCCCAGTCCTATCGCTTCGAGCGTGGCGGTCTGGGCAAAGCCAAGAAAGCCGACCTGGATTTCGACTGGAAAGCCAAGATGGTCACCGGCACCGACCGTGGTGATGCGGTCAAGCTGCCGCTGAACACCGGCATGGTGGATAAATCCACCTACCAGCTGGCCCTGCAGCACGATGTGGCAGCCGGCAAGAAGACCATGAGCTATCAAGTGGTCGACGGCGGTGAAGTCGACACCTATGACTTCCGTGTCCTGGGCTCGGAGAAGGTTGACACCAAGGCTGGCCAGATCGATGCGATCAAGGTCGAGCGCGTTCGCGACCCGACACAGAGCAAACGCATCACCGTGATGTGGTTCGCCAAGGACTGGGATTACCTGCTGGTGCGTCTGCAACAGGTGGAAACCGACGGCAAGGAGTACAACATCATGCTCCTCAACGGCACCGTTGACGGCAAGACGGTCAAAGGCAGCTGAGCCGCAGCAGTCACGAAGCCTCGCGAAAGCGGGGCTTTTTTTTGCCCGGGATTTGGTTCCTCGCCCGCACAGCAAGCCCCGGCACAAGCCCTCGAAGATGAAACTTTTGTCATGAAGCGGTACGCCCTGCGGCGAAATGTCACGGTTTACGCGGGCTGCAGGATTTTCTTCGATTCTGCAAAGGTTTGTTGCAGCGCCAGGCAATTTACTTAGCAAGCTAACAAAATATATAACAGAGTCCTGCACACGCCTTGCTGCAGATCAACAGAGATTGGAGCTAGCAGATGACTGTAAAAGTAACTGAACGCGACGATTCACATATGTCCCATGAAGGCGTAGCCGCGGGTGTACGGATCTGGGATGTACATCAACAAGACATGCTGGTGGGCATGTTCCACTCCGAGAGCGACGCCCACAGCTACAAGGCTGAATTGGAAAAACTCGAGCAGAACCGCGCGCCCCAGAGCTCCTGACTCGACCTCAGTGCCGGAGTGCCGGGATCTCCACGCGGATCAACGGCCTCCCCCACAAACGACAAACCCCGCCATGAGCGGGGTTTGTCGTTATTCAAGGCTTACCACATCAGATCGTCGGGGATCTGGTAGGCCGCGTACGGATCATCTTCATCCGGCGCCTCGGTGGGCGTATTGAGCTGCACGATTCGGCGCGGGTCGCGCTCCTGGATCTTCAGCGCGGCTTCCCGCGGAATCACCTCGTAGCCGCCGCCATGGTGGACGATGGCCAGGGAGCCGCTGCTCAGCTTGTTGCGCATGAGGGTATTCACCGACAGGCGCTTGACCTTCTTGTCGTCGACGAAGTTGTAGTAGTCCTCGGTGTTCAGCTTGGGCAGCCGCGACACTTCGATCAGCTGCTTGACCTGCGCCGCACGGGCTTTCTGCTCGGCCTTTTCCTGTTGCTGACGGTTGAGCTCCTGGTCGCGCTTGACCTTCTCGGCCATGGCTTCCTGGGCCGCACGCTGCTGGGAGTCATCGAGTTCGATCTGGCCTTTGTGGGCCAGGCGCTGCTGCTTCTGCTTGTCTTTGCTGACCTGCTTGGCCTGCTTTTGGTTGACCAGCCCTGCTTTGAGCAACTGGTCGCGAAGGGAAAGGCTCATGGTGCTTACTCACTTAGGCAACGGCCTCAGCCGCAGCTGGGCAAATTCTTTTCCTGACGTTTGGCTTCGCCCCACAGGGCATCCAACTCTTCGAGGGTGCAATCTTCCATGGGACGGGCAGTGTCGCGCAATGCCTGCTCGATAAATCGGAAGCGTCGGTCGAACTTGGCGTTGGCACCGCGCAGGGCGGTTTCCGGGTCGACCTTGAGGTGCCGGGCCAGGTTGACCACGACAAACAGCAAATCGCCGATTTCATCGGTGATCGCCGCCGCATCGTTGTCGGCCATGGCTTCCAGCACTTCATCCAGTTCTTCACGAACCTTGTCCACCACCGGCAGGGCTTCGGGCCAGTCGAAACCGACCTGGGCCGCACGCTTTTGCAACTTGGCGGCGCGGGACAAGGCCGGCAAGGCCACCGGCACATCATCGAGCAGGGACAACTGCTGGGGAGCCTCGGACTTCTCCGCGCGCTCCTCGGCCTTGATCTGCTCCCAACGCTCCTTGACCTGGTCTTCATCGAGCCGCGGGATGTCCAGCGGCGCGTACAGGTCCCCGGTGGGAAATACATGGGGATGCCGGCGGATCAGCTTGCGCGTGATGCCGTCCACCACCGCGTCGAACTCGAAACGCCCCTCCTCCCGGGCCAGCTGGCTGTAGTACACCACCTGGAACAGCAGGTCCCCCAGTTCGCCCTGCAAGTGGTCGAAGTCGCCGCGCTCGATGGCGTCGACCACTTCATAGGCCTCTTCCAGGGTATGGGGGACGATGCTGGCGTAGTTCTGCTTGATGTCCCACGGGCAGCCGTACTGCGGGTCACGCAGGCGCGCCATGAGGTGGAGCAGGTCTTCAAGGCTGTACATCAGTTCATCCATTTCATACAGGCATCAGGGGGTCCGGTTGCGCCGGGTCTCGATGATGTTAGGCAACTGGGAAATCCGCCCCAACAGGCGACCCAACGCGTCCAGCCCCGGGATCTCGATAGTCAGGGACATCAACGCGGTGTTGTCCTCCTTGTTCGAGCGGGTGTTGACCGCTAGTACGTTGATCCGCTCGTTGAGCAGCACCTGGGACACATCACGCAGCAGGCCGGAACGGTCGTAGGCACGGATGATGATATCCACCGGATAGGTCAGCACCGGCACCGGCCCCCAGCTGACCTGGATGATCCGCTCCGGCTCGCGCCCTGCCAGTTGCAGCACCGAGGCGCAGTCCTGGCGGTGAATGCTCACGCCGCGGCCCTGGGTGATGTAGCCGACGATCGCATCCCCCGGCAATGGCTGGCAGCAGCCGGCCATCTGGGTCATCAGGTTGCCCACGCCCTGGATCTGGATGTCGCCACGCTTGCCCGGCTTGTAGCCGGCAGCCTTGCGCGGAATCAACTCCAGTTGCTCGTTGCCCCGCTCCGGCTCCACCAATTGCTGGGCCAGGTTGACCAGTTGCGCCAGGCGCAGGTCCCCCGCGCCCAGGGCGGCGAACATGTCCTCGGCGATCTTCATGTTGGCCTTCTCGGCCAGCTTGTCGAAATCCACCTGTGGCAGGCCGAGTCGGCTCAGTTCGCGTTCCAGCAGGGTCTTGCCGGCGGCGACGTTCTGATCGCGGGCCTGGAGCTTGAACCAGTGGACGATCTTCGCCCGCGCCCGGGACGTGGTGACATAGCCCAGGTTCGGGTTCAGCCAGTCGCGACTCGGCGTGCCGTGCTTGCTGGTGATGATCTCCACCTGCTCGCCGGTCTGCAGGCTGTAGTTGAGCGGCACGATGCGCCCGTTGATCTTCGCGCCCCGGCAGTTGTGGCCGATCTCGGTGTGCACCCGGTAGGCGAAATCCAGCGGCGTGGCGCCCTTGGGCAGGTCGATGGCGTGACCGTCGGGGGTGAAGATGTACACCCGGTCCGGTTCGATATCCACCCGCAGCTGTTCGGCCAGACCGCCGATATCCCCCAGTTCCTCGTGCCATTCGAGCACCTGGCGCAACCAGGAGATTTTCTCTTCGTAATGGTTGGAGCCGGACTTGACGTCGGTGCCCTTGTACTTCCAGTGCGCGCAAACCCCCAGCTCCGCCTCTTCGTGCATGGCGTGGGTACGGATCTGCACTTCCAGCACCTTGCCCTCAGGGCCGATCACCGCCGTGTGCAACGAGCGGTAGCCGTTCTCCTTGGGGTTGGCGATGTAGTCGTCGAACTCTTTGGGGATGTGCCGCCACAGGGTATGCACGATGCCCAGCGCGGTGTAGCAATCACGCATTTCCGGCACCAGCACCCGCACCGCGCGCACGTCGTAGATCTGGCTGAACTCCAGGCCCTTGCGCTGCATTTTGCGCCAGATGGAATAGATGTGCTTGGCCCGCCCACTGATGTCGGCGTTGACCCCGGTGGCCTTCAGTTCGTTCTGCAGCTGGTTCATCACGTCGCTGATGAAACGCTCGCGATCCAGGCGCCGCTCATGCAGCAGCTTGGCGATCTGCTTGTACTGCTCGGGCTCCAGGTAACGGAAGGACAGGTCTTCCAGCTCCCACTTGATATGCCCGATACCCAGGCGGTGAGCCAGGGGTGCGTAGATGTCGAAGACTTCCCGGGCAACCCGGTTGCGCTTCTCTTCGTCGGCGCCTTTTACCGCTCGAATCGCACAGGTACGCTCGGCCAGCTTGATCAGTGCAACCCGCACGTCATCCACCATGGCCACCAGCATCTTGCGCAGGTTTTCCACCTGGGCCTGGGTGCCCAACACCAGGGACTGGCGGGGGCTGAGGCTGGCGGTAATGGCCGCCATGCGCAGCACGCCATCGATCAGCTTGGTGACCACCGGACCAAACCGCTGGCTGACCGCCGGCAACTGGATCTGGCCCTCGCGGACACCCCGGTAGAGCACCGCGGCAACCAGGGAGTCCTGATCCAGCTTGAGATCGGCGAGGATCTCGGCGATCTCCAGGCCCGTGCTGAAACTCGACACGTCCTCGGGGCTGAGATTCTTCGTTGCTATGTGCTGCAGTTCCGCCTCGCGGGCGAACTCGCAGGCTTCTTTCAAGGCTTCACGGTCCAGTGCCATGTCGACGCTGACCGTATGATCGAGCCATGCCTCGAGATTGATACTGCCGTCGGTGTTGATCGGCTGGTGCGCTCTCACCTGTACCATCTTGCTTTACCTTCCCTACGACGCACATTCAATGCGTCAAATCGCTGACCTTCAACGCTCGGGTGCGGCTCGCAGGGCCAGCGCGCCACTCCCGAAAGACCAGTCGGATTAGACAAGCCATCCTAGCTCGCTTCAAATAACGCCATGGCCTCGACATGCGCCGTCTGAGGAAACATATCGAGGATCCCGGCACGTTTTAATCTATAGCCCTGCTTGATCAGTTCGACCGTGTCACGAGCCAAAGTTGCCGGATTGCATGACACGTACACCAACCGCTTGGCACCCAGGGTCGCCAACTGGCGGACCACCTCGAAAGCACCGTCGCGGGGTGGGTCCAAGAGTACCGCAGAAAAGCCTTCATCAGCCCACTCGGCAGCGCTCAGAGGTTGGGATAAATCGGCTTGAAAAAAGCGCGTGTTATGCAAATTGTTGCTGGCGGCATTCTCCGCGGCGCGCGCCACCATGGTCGCCACGCCTTCCACTGCCACCACTTCCCGCACTTGCCGGGCCAGCGGCAACGCGAAGTTGCCCAGGCCGCAAAACAGGTCCAGCACCCGCTCATCAGATTGCGGCGCCAGCCACTCCAGGGCCTGGGCGACCATCGCTTCATTGACTCCCGCATTGACCTGGACGAAGTCACCCGGCCGATACGCCAGGTGCAGGTCCCAGGTCTCCAGGCGGTAGCCCAGAGCCTGCGATGGATCAAAGGGTTGCGGCTCGCCTTCACCGTGCAGCCACAATTGCGCCTGATGGAAATCGCAGAAGTCCTTGAGGATCGTCAGGTCGCTGTCGGACAACGGCGCCATGTGGCGCAAAAGCACCGCCAGGGCCGAACCGCTGAACAACTCCACATGCCCCAATGCCTGAGGCTTGCTCAAGCGTCGCAGCATGGCGGGCAAACGGTTCATGACAGGTTGCAAGGCCTGTACCAGCACCGGGCAATCGTCGATGGCGACAATGTCCTGGCTACCGGCAGCGCGAAAACCCACCTCAAGTTGCTTGCCCTTGGCGTCCCAGCGCACCGCCACCCGGGCGCGGCGCCGATAGCCGAACTCGGGACCGCTCAAGGGGGCGGCCCAGGCCTCGGGCTCGACACCCGCGACCTTGGACAACTGCTCGGCGAGCATGCGCTGTTTCAGGGCAAGCTGTTCGTCATGGGGCAAATGCTGGACACTGCAACCGCCGCAACGCCCGGCATGGGCACAGGCCGCCGGGCGACGCAGATCACTGGCGTTGAAGATGCGCTCGGCACGGGCCTCCACCACTTTGCCGTGGCTGCCCAACACCCGAGCTTCGACTTCTTCACCGGCCAGGGCACCGCTGACAAACCAGGTACGCCCTTCGACAAAGGCAATGCCACGGCCGTCGTTGGCCAGACGCTGAATCGTCAAACGCTGTTTCTTGCCCACTGGAATCTGCGGCGCCCGGCTACCGCCCGCCGGCTGGAAGCGCAGGCCTCTATCGTGCTTAGCCATCAATTGGGCGCATCGAAAATGCCGGTCGACAGGTAACGATCGCCACGGTCGCAGATGATCGCGACCATGACCGCGTTTTCCACTTCCCGGGACAGGCGCAGCATCGCTGCCACCGCACCGCCGGAAGAGACGCCACAGAAGATCCCTTCTTCACGGGCCAGGCGCCGAGTCACGTCTTCGGCCTCGCTCTGGGCCATGTCGACGATCCGGTCGACCCGACTGGCCTGGTAGATCTTCGGCAGGTATTGCTCGGGCCAGCGGCGAATGCCGGGAATGGCCGAGCCTTCCATCGGCTGCAGACCGACGATCTGCACCGCCGGGTTCTGCTCCTTCAGGTAACGCGAGGTGCCCATGATGGTGCCGGTGGTGCCCATCGAGCTGATGAAGTGAGTAATGCTGCCCTGGGTCTGGCGCCAGATTTCCGGGCCCGTGCCGCTGTAGTGGGCCTCAGGGTTGTCGCCGTTGGCGAACTGGTCGAGCACCTTGCCGCGGCCTTCGGCCTGCATCCGCTCGGCCAGGTCACGGGCGCCTTCCATGCCTTCTTCCTGGCTGACCAGAATCAGCTCGGCGCCGTAGGCGGTCATGGCCGCCTTGCGCTCGGCGCTGGAGTTGTCGGGCATGATCAGGATCATCTTGTAGCCCTTGATCGCCGCAGCCATGGCCAGGGCGATGCCGGTATTGCCCGAGGTCGCTTCGATCAGGGTATCGCCGGCCTGGATCTGCCCGCGCAACTCGGCGCGGGTGATCATCGACAGTGCCGGACGGTCCTTGACCGAACCCGCCGGGTTGTTGCCCTCGAGCTTTAGCAGCAGGGTATTGCTGGTGGCGCCGGGCAGGCGCTGCAGGCGGACCAGGGGGGTGTTGCCGACGCAATCGGCGATGGTTGGGTACTGCAAGGTCATGGCGTATTCGCAATCCAGACTGCGGGGGCGCCTATCATACCGGCAAACGACCGAGCGCCATATCACGCAAAGTGCGAGCCTTATGGCTTATTGGAATAAGGCAGCCCAGGGCAAGCCTCAGGCCGCCAGCAGGCGCACGTGGATGCGCAAGCCCTGGGCCAGGTTCTGCGCCCACAACTGCCCACCCTGACGCCCTACGGCATTGCGGGCGATGCTCAGGCCCAGGCCGAAACCGCCATCCCCCGGTCGCGACCCATCCAGACGAGTGAAGGGGGCGAAGATCCTTTCCAGATCCTCTTCAGCCACCCCCGGCCCTTCGTCATCCAGCCACAGGTGCCAGTACTTGCCGTCGCGCTGGCCTCCGAGGCTGACCCGTGCTCCGGCCGGAGAATGCCGAATAGCGTTGCGCAGGATGTTTTCCAGGGCCTGGGCCAGGGTATTGAGGTGCCCGCGAACCCAGCAATCGGCCTCCAGCTCGCAACGCAGCTGCTGCGCGGACCAGCCACTCTCGAAGCAGGCATTTTCGCTGAGCATCTCCCACAACGCCTGGACCTGGATCTGCTCTTGCGGCAGTGGCGCACGCTCGGTGTCCAGCCAGGCCAGTTGCAGGCTGTCCTCCACCAGGCGCTGCATGCCGTCGACCTCCCGCGCCAAGCGCTCGCGCAGCGCGGCAAGATCACGCTCGCCATCGCAGGCCACGCGCAGGCGGCTCAGGGGGGTGCGCAACTCGTGGGACAGGTCCCGCAACAACTGCTGCTGCACCGCCACGGTACTCTGCAGACGTTCGGACATCTGATCGAACGCCCGTCCCAGTTCGCCCAGCTCGTCCCGACGCTGGGTGGTTTCACTGGACAGCCGCACGTTCAACTGCTCCGCCCGCCAGGCGTTGGCCTGCTCGCGCAACTGGTTCAGCGGCACCACTAGCAAGCGATACAGGCCGACACACAGCAACAAGGTGAATAGCCCGGGAATCACCCCATTGGTGATCACCTGCCAGAACACCCGGTAGCGCCCCGGCATGAAACGTTGCGGCAACTCGATCACCAGGCTGCCCAGGGACGGATCCTCGGGAAAGGGTACTTTCAGCCACGGCAGGCCCCGGGCGTGCCGGCTCACCGGCCAGTCGGCACCGCGCAGGAAGGTCAGACGCTGGGCCTCCGCCGGCGTCAACGGGTAGCTGCTCAGGGATTGCAGGTCACTGCCAATCACGCCGATCCAGGTTTTCTCGCGGCTGGCGATCTGCTGGATCCAGGCATCGACACCGGCACTCTGGCCGCCCTTCCAGGCCTGCTCGGCCTCGCGGGCGTAGCTGCCCAAGGTGGCTCTGGCCTCATCGGAGAGGTAGAGGTTCTTCTGCTCCACATAACGCCCCCAGGACCAGCTCAGCCAGATCATCAACAGGCAGAAAGCTACCAACAGGCACGCCAGCTTCCAGAACAGCGAATGCCGCCCCGGCAGATCAGACCAGTTCATCTAAGGCGCTCAGCACATAACCCTTGCCCCACACGGTTCGCAGCTCACGCTCGCTGTAGCCCAGCGCCTTGAGCTTGCGGCGGATCTGGCTGACATGCATGTCCAGGCTGCGGTCGTGGGCCGCATAACCGCGTTGCAGTACATGCTGATAAAGGAAGGCCTTGCTCAACACCTCGTCGCCATTGCGGTGCAAGGTATCCAGCAGGCGGTATTCACTGCGGGTCAGGCCGGCCCATTGCTCGGCAAAGAACACGTCGCTGCGCTCATCGTCGAAGCGCAGGCTCTGGGCCAGGCTGACGGGTACCGGCGGCATCGGTCGCCGGTCCAGGGCGACCCGGCGCAGGATGGCCTCGATGCGCACACGCAGCTCGGCCATGCTGAATGGCTTGGGCAGGTAATCGTCGGCCCCCAGGCGGAAACCGCTGATTCGGTCGGCTTCCGCTCCCAGGGCGGACATCAGCAGCACCGGCGTGGAATGGCTCTGGCGAAAGTGCGTGAGCACTTCCAGGCCATCCATTCCGGGCAACAGGATATCCAGCAGCACCACATCGAAAGGTCGGCGCCGGGCAATGCCCAGCCCTTCCGGGCCGTTCTGGCACCAGGTCACGGCAAAGCCACAATGCTCCAGTTGCTCGCGCACATAGGCACCCAGCACCGGGTCATCTTCAATGGTCAGAATACGTGGTGGCTCAACAGATACGGGAGTCATTGACTTCTGCAAGTGATTCTCAGTTGGGCGATTATTCAAGATTGCCCGGATCGCGGCAACCAGTGCCTTGGTCGCAGCCCGGCTTCAGGCATTTCAGGCGACGGCCGCCCTGGCGCAATTTGCCAAGATCAGCCCCCGGCAAATCGTTACACTGCGCAGGTGGCGCATCACGGACGTGCCCGTAGACCTTTCAAAACAGCGTGGAAGCAGGAGAGTTGCGTGCTCAAGAAACTGGGAATCAAAGGCCGCGTACTGTTGCTGACCTTGTTGCCAACCAGCCTGATGGCTTTGGTGCTGGGCGGCTACTTCACCTGGATGCAGCTCTCGGACCTGCAGACCCAGCTCCTGCAGCGTGGCGAGATGATCGCGGAACAACTGGCCTCCCTGGTGGCCCCGGCCATGGGCAACCACAACACCCAGATGCTCGAGCGCATTGCCACCCAGGCGCTGGAACAGCAAGACGTGCGCGCCGTATCGCTCCTTGCCCCGGATCGCAGCCTGCTAGCCCACGCCGGCCCCAGCATGCTCAACCCGCCTCCCGCCGGTAACAGCAGCCACATGATGCAACGCTCCGGCAGCGACGCGACCCGCTATCAACTGCCGGTCTTCGGCCGGCACCGTAACCTGGCCGGCGACCTGATTCCCGATGAGTCCGACCGCCTGCTGGGCTGGGTGGAACTGGAGCTGTCCCACAGTGGCATGCTGCTGCGCGGCTACCGCAGCCTGTTCGCCAGCCTGCTGTTGATTGCCGCCGGGCTGGCCGGCACCGCCCTACTGGCAGTGCGCATGGGCCGCACCATCAACAACCCGCTGACCCAGATCAAGCAGGCCGTGGCGCAACTCAAGGACGGCAACCTGGAAACCCGCCTGCCACCCCTGGGCAGCCAGGAGCTGGATGAGCTGGCCTCGGGCATCAACCGCATGGCCAGCACCCTGCAGAATGCCCAGGAAGAATTGCAGCACAGCATCGACCAGGCCACCGAAGACGTGCGCCAGAACCTGGAAACCATCGAGATCCAGAACATCGAGCTGGACCTGGCGCGCAAGGAGGCCCTGGAGGCCAGTCGGATCAAGTCGGAATTCCTGGCCAACATGAGCCATGAAATCCGTACACCGCTCAACGGCATTCTCGGCTTCACCCACCTGTTGCAGAAAAGCGAGCTGACACCACGCCAGCTGGACTATCTGGGCACCATCGAGAAATCCGCCGACAGCCTGTTGGGCATCATCAACGAGATCCTCGACTTCTCGAAAATCGAAGCCGGCAAACTGGTGCTCGACAGCATCCCGTTCAACCTGCGGGACTTGCTGCAAGACACCCTGACCATCCTCGCCCCGGCCGCCCACGCCAAGCAGCTGGAACTGGTGAGCCTGGTCTATCGCGATACGCCGCTGTCGCTGGTGGGCGACCCGCTGCGGCTCAAGCAGATTCTTACCAACCTGGTGAGCAACGCCATCAAGTTCACCCGCGAAGGCACTATCGTCGCCCGGGCCATGCTGGAAGAAGAACACGAAGACAGCGTGCAACTGCGCATCAGCATCCAGGACACCGGTATCGGCCTGTCGAACCAGGATGTGCGCGCCCTGTTCCAGGCCTTCAGCCAGGCTGACAACTCGCTGTCGCGGCAACCCGGCGGCACGGGGCTTGGGCTGGTGATTTCCAAGCGCCTGATCGAACAGATGGGCGGCGAGATCGGTGTCGACAGCACCCCGGGCGAAGGTTCGGAGTTCTGGATCAGCCTCAACCTGCCGAAAACCCGCGACGACGCCGAGGACCTGCCCGGCCCGCCGCTGCTGGGGCGGCGCGTGGCGGTACTGGAAAACCACGAGCTGGCGCGCCAGGCCTTGCAACACCAGTTGGAGGACTGCGGCCTGGAGGTGACCCCGTTCAATACCCTGGAGGCCCTGACCAACGGCATTACCGGCGTGCACCAGAGCGAACAGGCCATCGACCTGGCGGTATTGGGCATCACCACCAACGACATGTCGCCGGAACGCCTGAGCCAGCATATCTGGGACCTCGAACACCTGGGCTGCAAGGTCCTGGTACTGTGCCCGACCACCGAACAGACATTGTTCCATCTGTCGGTGCCCAACCCTCACAGCCAGTTGCAGGCCAAGCCCGCGTGCACCCGCAAGCTGCGCCGGGCCCTGTCCGACCTGGTGACCCCGCGCCGGGCTCGCAGCGAACCGGAGGAAACCCTTTCCAGCCGCGCGCCGCGAGTGCTGTGTGTCGATGACAACCCGGCCAACCTGCTGCTGATCCAGACCCTGCTGGAGGACATGGGCGCCAAGGTGCTGGCGGTGGACAACGGTTACGCCGCGCTGAACGCGATCCAGACCGAACCCTTCGACCTGGTAATGATGGACGTGCAGATGCCCGGCATGGACGGCCGGCAGAGTACCGAGGCGATCCGCCAGTGGGAAAGCGAGCGACACGGTACGCCGCTGCCCATCGTCGCCCTTACCGCCCACGCCATGGCCAACGAGAAGCGCGCCCTGCTGCAAAGCGGCATGGACGACTACCTGACCAAGCCCATCAGTGAGCGCCAACTGGCCCAGGTGGTGCTGAAATGGACCGGCCTGGCCCTGCGCAACCAGGGGCCGGAGCGGGCCAGCGAGCGCCCGGAACTGGGGCTGGAACTGCAGGTACTGGATCAGGACGAAGGCCTGCGCCTGGCCGCCGGCAAGGCCGATCTGGCGGCGGACATGTTGGCCATGTTGCTGGCGTCCCTGGACGCCGACCGCGAAGCCATCAAGGCAGCGCGGGCCGCCAATGACCAGAACGCCCTGATCGAACGGGTCCACCGACTGCACGGTGCCACCCGCTACTGCGGTGTGCCGCAATTGCGCGCCGCCTGCCAGCGCAGCGAGACCCTGCTCAAGCAGGAAGATGCCAAAGCCTTTGCCGCCCTGGATGAACTGGACCACGCCATCGGCCGCCTGGCTGCCGAAGCGCGGACCAACGCCTGACCCAGGGCAAGACCTGCCCGGCGCCCAGCCGCCATGCTGGGCGCCCCGAACAAGGATGCAGCCATGCGTACGATTCTTTTCAGCAGCCAGAACTACGACCGCGAGAGTTTCCTCGGCGCTCAACTGCCAGCAGGCATCGAACTGCAATTCCAGGCCGCCCGCCTGAGCCTGGATACCGCCGCCCTGGCTGAACGCCATGAAGTGGTCTGTGCCTTTATCAACGACGACCTCAGTGCCCCGGTACTGGAACAGCTGGCTGCCGGTGGCACCCGCCTGATCGCTCTGCGCTCGGCCGGTTACAACCACGTCGACCTGAGCGCGGCCCAGCGCCTGGGGCTGGATGTGGTACGGGTCCCGGCCTATTCCCCCCATGCGGTCGCCGAACATGCCGTGGCCCTGATCCTGGCGCTCAACCGCCGCCTGCACCGGGCCTACAACCGCACTCGCGAAGGCGACTTCACCCTGCACGGCCTGACCGGCTTCGACCTGGTGGGCAAGACCGTGGGCATTGTCGGCACCGGCCAGATCGGCGCGACCTTCGCCCGGATCATGGCCGGCTTCGGCTGCCAGTTGCTGGCGTACGACCCCTTCCCCAATCCCGCTGTAGAAGCCCTCGGTGCCCGTTACCTGGACCTGCCTGAGCTGCTGGCCCAGTCGCAGATCATCAGCCTGCACTGCCCGCTGACCGAGGACAGTCGTTACCTGATCAACCAGCAGAGCCTGGCCCACATGCAACCGGGAGCAATGCTGATCAACACCGGGCGTGGCGGCCTGGTGGACACCCCGGCGCTGATCGAGGCGCTCAAGAGTGGCCAACTGGGCTACCTGGGGCTGGATGTCTATGAAGAAGAGGCGCAACTGTTCTTCGAGGACCGCTCCGATCTACCCCTGCAGGATGACGTGCTGGCGCGGCTGCTGACCTTTCCCAACGTGATAGTCACTGCGCACCAGGCGTTCCTGACCCGCGAAGCCCTGGCGGCCATCGCCGAGACCACCTTGCACAACATCGCCAGCTGGGCAACTGGCCAGCCGCAGAACCGGGTCCACGGCTGAAATCCACGCCACGGGCTGATCGAAGGTCACCTGCCCGCAACCTGCGCCGCAGGGGCCCGTGCTAGCATACGCGGCAGATTTGGAGGACCCATGGTCGAACACGATTTCCGCTACAACCTGATGAACCCGCAACACACCCTGATCGAATGCCGTGCCCTGGTGCCCGGCCGCTATCAAGTCACCGGCAACGGTGGCTCGATCCGTACCGACGACGTGCTTCTGGTCACCCTCAAGGGCAGCAAGGATCTCTCCATGCGCCTGACCGTGGACACCGTGCGCCACTTGATCAACCCCGTCGGCCAGTGGGTCGCCGTGGCGCGTGGCCCGATATTCGGCGAACTGGCGATCCACCAGTGGCAGGTCAATTGCGACAGCTGCGACGCCACCCTGGACTTCGAGTTCGCAGTGGATGCCAAGCTGGGCAGCAAGGCCCAGAAGCCTGCCGCCAGCGCGCGCATTGCTGAGCTCGGCTGGCGTAGCGAGGGTGAGCATCACCGCTGCCCGAAATGCCAGCAGGCCGGCCAATGAAACGCCTGATGCTGGCTGCGGCGCTGGGGGCCGGCCTGCTGGGCTGCGCCGCCGAGCCGCTGAAGCTGCAGCAGGACCGCAGTTACGTCCTGGAATGGATTGGCGAGCGTCCGCTGATCGATTACAGCCACCTGACCATCACCCTCGGCGAGGACGGTCGGGCCTATGGCAATGGCGGCTGCAACCACTGGTTCGCGCCCTACACCCTGGACGGCGAAAAACTCAGCTTCGGCAAGGTCGGCAGCACCCGCAAACTCTGTGCACCGGCGTTAATGGAGCAGGAGCGGCGCTTCCTTCAGGCGCTGGAAACCGTTGAGCGCTGGGACATCTCGCCGATCGAACAGGTGCGGTTCTGGCCTGCCGAGGGCAAGCCGTTGCGCTGGTGGCTGGAAGAAGGCTGATAGTGCGCTAGCCGCTGCCGAGCCCGCGAGGCTGCGAACGGGACTCCAGGATGTTCCTGGATGAATCTCTGGCGAGTTTCAGCCCCCCCGCGTCACTTGAGGGCGCTCGCACTGCGCGGCAGCGGCTCCAGATCCTCGCGCCCTCAATGCCCGCGCAAGGCCTGCAGTTTCGCCAGCACGCCGGCTGCAGTCTGCTCGCCCATCATCTGCTCACGTACCTTGCCCTTGTCGTCGATGATGTAGGTCACCGGCAGCGCCTCGCTGCGTGGCAGATCGAAGAGCTCCGCGGGGTTCCGTGCCAGCACGGTGAACTTGATCCCCAGCTTCTCGCTGGCGCTCTTTAGCTCTTCACCCTGCACATTGTCGAAGTTGACCCCCATCACCGATGCCGACTGCCCCTTGAGCTGCTCGTTCAGGGCATTGAGTTCCGGGATCTCGGTACGGCAAGGCCCGCACCACTCGGCCCAGTAGTTGAGCACCAGCCACTGCTTGTCGATACGCTCGGCGGCGACTTTCTGGCCATACTGGTCGACCCCGTAGTCATTGCCACAACCGCCCAGCAGCAGGGTTGTGATGATCGCCAATACCGCCGCCAATTGCCTTGCCATGCGCTGTTTCCTGTCTTGAAAGATGTCTTGAAAAATAGCCGTCGACCCAGGGTCGCTGCGACCTAACGACTCCCAAGGTTCAGGAGTGCCCATCGCGCGGGTAGAATAGCCGCCACCTTACGCAAGATGCGACCCGCACATGAACGATCTGACGCTTTATCACAACCCGCGCTGCTCGAAATCCCGCGGTGCGCTGGAACTTCTGGAACAACGCGGCCTGGCCCCGACCGTGGTCCGCTACCTGGAAACCCCACTGGATGCCGCCCAGTTGCGCAGCCTTCTGGCCAAGCTCGGCCTCAGCGCGCGCCAGCTATTGCGCACCGGCGAGGACGAGTACAAGACCCTCAACCTGGCCGACCCGAGCCTCAGCGAAGAGCAACTGGTCGCCGCCATTGCCCAGCACCCGAAACTCATGGAGCGGCCGATTCTCGAAGCCGGCGACAAGGCCATCATTGGCCGGCCGCCGGAGAACGTGCTGGAGATCCTGCCTTGAGCGCGCCCTATATCCTGGTCCTGTACTACAGCCGCAACGGCTCGACCAACGAGATGGCCCGGCAGATCGCCCGCGGCGTCGAGCAGGCCGGCCTGGAGGCTCGTCTGCGCACTGTCCCGGCGATCTCCGCAGAATGCGAGGCGGTCACCCCGGACATCCCCGACAGCGGCGCCCTGTACGCCAGCCTCGACGATCTGAAGCACTGCTCAGGCCTGGCCCTGGGCAGCCCGACCCGCTTCGGCAACATGGCAGCGCCGCTGAAGTATTTTCTCGACGGTACCAGCAACCTCTGGCTGACCGGTGCCTTGGTGGGCAAGCCTGCCGGCGTGTTCACCTCGACCGCCAGCCTGCATGGCGGCCAGGAAGCCACCCTGCTATCGATGATGCTGCCATTGCTGCATCACGGCATGCTGATCACCGGCCTGCCCTACAGCGAGTCGGCCCTGCTGGAAACCCGCGGTGGCGGCACCCCGTATGGCGCCAGCCACCATGCCGGAGCAGATGGCAAGAGCCCACTGGACGAACACGAGATTGCCCTGTGCCGAGCCCTGGGCCTGCGTCTGGCGAAAACCGCCCTGCGACTGGAGAACGGCCGTGGCTAAGAAGCCGAAGATCCTGCCCCCGGTGGAATGGCTGGAGCCCCGGGTCCGCCTGATGCGAATCCTCAGCCTGGTCTGCTTCTTCGGCCTGGTGGGGCTGCTTTGCGGGTATTACCTGCTGGTGGCCGATCTGCACGGTGCCCGCCCCTGGGTCATCCTGCTGATCGAGCTGGTGCCGCTGCTGCTGATGGCCCCCGGCATGCTCAGCGGCAGTGCCCGTGGCCATTCGTGGATGTGCTTCGTGGTCAACCTGTACTTCATCAAGGGCGCCCTGGCGGCCTACGATCCGAACCGCCAAATGTTCGGCCTGCTGGAGATGTTCGCCAGCCTGGCCGTGTTCACTTCGGCGCTGCTCTACGTGCGCTGGCGCTTCCAGCTTAATCGCCGGCTCGCGGGCGAAGGCGCCAGCCCGGCCTGAGTCCGCTCCAGGTTCCCCGGCCCCCGGGGAACTTGTAATGCCGCCAAAGGCCCCAACCTTGGTCAACAGACTTTCCGACCCTCCCGATCGTCCCGGAGCAGGCATGCACGATTACAAATGGCTGAATGAATACTGTCTCAACCGCTTCGGTTCCGCTGCGGCCCTGGAAGCCCAGTTGCCCACCCCGGCCAGCGACGACTACCTGCGCGCATTGAGCGCCGACCGCTACCTCTCGACCCTGGCCCTGCGGGTTTTCCGCGCCGGGCTCAAACACAGCCTGGTGGACGCCAAATGGCCGGCGTTCGAGCAGGTGTTTTTCGGCTTCGATCCGGACAAGGTGGTGCTGATGGGCGCCGAGCACCTGGAGCGGCTGATGCAGGACACGCGGATCATCCGCCACTTGGGCAAGCTCAAGAGCGTGCCGCGCAACGCGCAGATGATCCTCGATGTGCAAAAGCAGCACGGCAGCTTTGGCGCCTTCATCGCCGACTGGCCGGTGCAGGACATCACCGGGCTCTGGCAGTACCTGGCCAAACATGGCAACCAGATGGGCGGGCTGTCTGCCCCGCGCTTCCTGCGCATGGTGGGCAAGGACACCTTTATCCCCACCTGGGACGTGGTCGCGGCCCTCAATGCCCAGAACATCATCGACAAGGTGCCCAGCAGCAAACGCGACCAGGCCCTGGTGCAGGAAGTATTCAACCAATGGCAGCAGGAGAGCGGCCGACCACTGTGCCAGCTGTCGGCAATGCTGGCCTACACCGTCAATCACTGAGCCGCCCGCTCCCCGGCATCACTTCCTGCCCGAAACAACGGGCAGGAAAACCTCCCTTCTCATGCCCGCCCTCCAGCCCAAGCTGACAATAAGCTGAACTAAACGCGAGGATTTTTCATCCGCTGTTTTTTATCGGCTAAAGTTAGCCTCGCACTTGCCTCAACGATAAAAACGAAACTCCGGGAATAACCTCCCGAAGCCATCTGACGTGCATAACCGGATAACAAAGCAGCGTTCGGGCCAACAACCTGAACAAAGGCTGTCCGGCTTTAAAAGAACTGCCGTCGCCCATTCGTTTTTTTCACATTGCTTTCACTCTTCGCCCACCTGGCCCGACCTAAATTGGCCCCCAGTTGCAGTGCGGGCTCCAGTGGCTGCATGTCGTTCGTCTTCAGCGCACCAGTTCCAACCCGAACAACCAACACTCGGCAAAAACCTACTCAGGTACACCACGTGCTCAACACCGCTGAATCCGGCACTGGCAACAAGCCCCCCCGAACCTGGCGAATCGTCGGCGGCGTCTGTGCGGCGGCCCTGGCAATCCTGGTCAGCGGCTTTGTCCTGTGGCCCGTCACGCCTCGCGACCTGGGGGTCGGCAACCAGATGCAGCAGGCCAACATCTACCGTCACTGGCAAGGGGGCGAAGTGATAGTCCTGGTCCGCCATGCCGAGCGTTGTGACCGCTCCGCCAACCCCTGCCTGGGGCCCGCCGATGGCATTACCCAGCTCGGAAGCCACAGCGCCAGCGACCTGGGACGAGCCTTTCGCACCCTGGGCATGGCCGCCACTGATGTCATCAGCAGCCCCGCAACCCGTACCCGGCAAACGACGGAATTCATGTTCAACGGTGCGGCGCAGACCCAGGACTGGCTGGCCACCTGTGACGAGCATTTCCAGCAGACGATCAAGGCGCATAAATCACTCAAGCGCAATCTGATCCTGATAACCCACAGCGACTGCATCAGCAGCCTGGAACGCCAGCTGGGCTACCCGCACGCCCTGGCCAGCGAATACACCAGCTCGCTGTTTATCACCCTGGATCTGCAAGGCCACATGCAAGTACTGGGAACCCTGGATGCGGGCAGCTGGAAGCACGTACTTGATCAACCTCTTGAGTAACTTGTAACTATTTTTAACAACATGCCAACAGACTTTATTAGGGGAAGCGACACACTTGCCGGCTAATTAATTGACTTAACAAGTTTCTGTACTAATAAGAAACGGACAGCCGCATTTATGAAAAAACTTCTCAAACAAATGAAGGCTGCCCGCTGAAACTTCGCGAACTTGGGAAAGCCAGCAGTTCCACAAAATTGACGCTTTGTCAGCACCCCCCAGCAAATAACGAAATCGCTATCGGCCAATGACTTCGAGGATACAAATGCACCGCACTTCGCCGCCTCCCGCTTATGGAACAAGCGCCCCGCCGTCCGGCTTTACCCTCGGCGCAAGTACAACCAGCACTCTCCAGCGCTGGGCACTTCCTCTGTTGCTCGTGGCCTTCGGCCTGTTCTACCTGCTACCTCTGACCAGCCACGGCCTGTGGATTCCCGACGAGACCCGCTACGCCCAGATCAGCCAGGAAATGCTGCTCAGTGGCGACTGGGTGGCGCCACACTTCATGGGCATCCGCTACTTCGAGAAGCCCATCGCCGGCTATTGGTTGATCGCCATCGGCCAGGCGGTCTTTGGCGACAACCTGTTCGGCGTGCGCATTGCCTCGGCCCTGAGTACCGGCCTGAGCGTACTGCTGGCCTACCTGATCACCCGCCGCATGTGGAACGACCCGCGCAAGAGCTTCGCCGCCGCCCTGCTTTATATGAGCTTCGGCCTGATTGCCGGGCAAGCTGGGTACTCCAACCTTGATCCGCAGTTCACCTTGTGGGTCAACCTGAGCCTGGTAGCCCTGTGGTTCGCCCTGGACGGCCGGAGCACTCGCGAACGCCTGCTGGCATGGGCCGGGCTGGGCGTCGCCTGTGGCATGGGCTTCATGACCAAGGGTTTCCTGGCCTGGCTGTTGCCCGTACTCATCGCCCTGCCCTACATGATCTGGCAACGCCGTCTGGGCGAACTGCTGCGCTACGGGCTGGTGGCCGTGCTGGTAGCGATCGGCATCAGCCTGCCCTGGGTACTGAGCATTCACGCCCACGAGCCCGACTTCTGGCGCTTCTTCTTCTGGCACGAGCACATTCGCCGCTTCGCCGCCGACAACGCCCAACATACCCGCCCCTGGTGGTTCTACCTGCCGCTGCTGGTGGCCTCCAGCCTGCCCTGGGCAGCCCTGTTGCCGGGCACATTCATGCAAGCCTGGAAAGACAAGCGTCAGGCCCCGACCGGTTTCCTGCTGCTGTGGTTCCTGCTGCCCCTGGCGTTCTTCAGCCTGAGCCGCGGCAAGCTGCCAACCTACATCATGCCGTGCCTGCTGCCGCTGGCCGTGCTCATGGGCAGCGCCCTGATCGACCGTATCAACGCCAGCCAGGGCCGGAGCATCCGCATCAACAGCCTGCTCAACCTGCTGATCGGCGTGGCGGCCATGGTGGCGCTGCTGTACATCCAGCTCACCCGGCCGGTCTACGGCCACAACGAGATGCTCGGCCTGTCCCTGGTGTTCATCATGCTGATGGGCTGGATCATCGCCAACCTGCTGCCGGCCGCCCGGCCGCTGCAGTACTGGGCGGCCCCGGCCCTGGGCATCTGGTTGCTGGTGGCCCTGCTGCCGGCGGGCATGCCGGGGTTCATCGTGCATAACCAGATGCCGGACCAGTTCATCAAGGAACATATCGAGGAGCTCAGGCAGACCAAGACGCTGCTGAGCAATGACCTGGGCGCCGCCTCGGCCCTGGCCTGGCGCCTGCAACGCCCGGAGGTGACGCTGTACAACACCGAGGGCGAATTGAAATATGGCCTGGCTTATGCTGATTCGGCGCAGCGCAAGGTAAGCATGGCCGAGGTCGGGCAGTGGGTCAGCGAGGCCCGCAAACAGGGTTCGGTGGGTGTGGTGATGCGGGTCAAGGACGTGGTGGAAAGCGAGGAAGTGGCGCTGCTGCCGCCCGGAGGCAAGCGCTATGAGGAAGGCAATATGCTGGTCCTGATCCTGCCACAAAGCCAACCCTGACCCTGGGTACCCTTGTAACGACAGCGCCGACCACGGTTGGCGCTGGCTTTTCTTCACGCTTCGATGCCCTGGATGGCTGCGACTTTTCCCACCGCTGCTCTGGAAATCCATCTATGAATCTGTTTCGCAGCGAACGCGGGGCCCTGGCCCTGCTGCTCGGCGTGTCTGCCTTGATCCTGCTGCTGGGCCTGGGCTCCCGTGAACTCTGGGGGCCGGAGACCCGCTGGGCCAACATCGCCTTGCAGATGTTGCAGAGTGGCGACTATTTCGACCCTTACCTCAAGGGCGCTCCCTACTACGACAAGCCCCTGCCCTCCTACTGGCTGATTACCGCCAGCGCCTGGCTGATGGGGGGCCTGGGGCACTGGTCGCTGCGCCTGTCCTCGGTGATCGCCGCATGGCTGAGCATCTGGCTGGTTTACCTGATCGGCGAACGGCTGTTCCACAAAGGCACTGGGCTGATCGCCGGCTGGATGCTGGCCACCACCTTCTATTTCGCCTTCTGGGCGCGGGTGGCCACGGCCGACGTCCTGACCGTCTGTGGCGTATTGGCTGCAGTGTGGTGGTACTGGCGCGGCCCGGAAGATACCCGCCTGGGCCGCTATACGGTGTTCTTCCTGATACTGGCGGCGACCTCGCTGCTCAAGGGGCTGATCGGCTTCGTCCTGCCGGGGCTGATCCTGTTGCCACACCTGCTGAGCCAGGGGCGCTGGAAACGCCACCTGAACCTGCGCCTGTTACTGGCCTTGAGCATCGCCGCGCTGTTCTACATGGTGCCCTTCGTTCTCTCGCACCTGTACGGCGCTCCCAGCTACGGGGAAAGCGGCCTGAGCCTGGTGTTTCGCGAGAATGTGGTGCGTTTCTTCAACCCCTTCGACCATGTCGGGCCGATCTACACCTACCTGATCTACCTGCCGGCCTATACCTTGCCCTGGGCGCCCTGCTGGATCCTCGGCCTATGGCTGGCGGCCCGGCACTGGCGCCAGTTGCAACCCAATGAACGCTGGCTGGTGTGGGCCCTGGGGCTGCTGTTCCTGTTCTTCACCGCCAGTGGCAGCCGGCGCAGCTATTACGTTCTGCCCCTGGTACCCTTCGCTCAGTTGCTCGGTGCCTGGTGGCTCAACCGTCGGCTGCAGCTACGCCAGGCCGCCGGCAAACCCATTTCCCGTGGCTGGCCCCTCGGCTTCTCCTATGCGGCCCTGGTCATGCTGCTGGTGCTGGGGGTTGCCTACCCCTGGAGCAACAGCGGCGGGGGGGTGATGCAGTTCAGCGCCGATACCCGGGCCGCCGCGAGCCGGATCGCTCCCTGGAATCAATGGCGGATGGTCATGGTGGAAATCGATAACAAACTGCCGATGTACCTGCAGAACCAGGGCGCACCCTTCTACTACGTGGCAGAAACCGCGGATTTCCCGCGTAACGGCAGCAGCGCGGACTTCATGGCCTGGCTGGACAAGACCAGTGGCCAGCACTGGGACCCGCAGCGCACCCTGATCTTCGTCCAGCAGAAGCACGATGAACCGCTGATGCTGGGGTATCTGGGCGAAGATCATCAACTGGTCCGCACCATCCCGACCAACGGTGAGCGCCTGGCCAAGAAACCGGCACAAGGCAGCGTGGCCTTCATTCCCCGCATGCCGGGGAGCTGAATGACCGTGCTGCGCAAGCGCAGCACGGATTCACCAGGATCGGATCAGAGGTTCACCACATTGACGAAACGCGGCGTGGCGCTGTCGTCGATGCGCAGGCTGGTGAAGTCGAACAGATTGCGGTCCGCCAGTTGCGAGGGGATCACGTTCTGCAGGCCGCGGAAGATGCTTTCGGTACGCCCTGGAGTCTTGCGCTCCCATTCCTGAAGCATCTCCTTGACCACCTGGCGTTGCAGGTTCTCCTGGGAACCGCAGAGGTTGCACGGGATGATCGGGAACTGCTTGAGGTCGGAATAGGCCTGGATGTCCTTCTCGCTGCAATAGGCCAGCGGGCGGATTACCACGTTGCGCCCGTCATCGGCCAGCAGCTTGGGCGGCATGGCCTTGAGCGAACCGTTGTAGAACATGTTGAGGAAGAAGGTCTCGACGATATCGTCGCGGTGGTGACCCAAGGCCATCTTGGTGGCGCCGATTTCGTCGGCGAAGGTGTACAGGGTGCCGCGACGCAGGCGCGAGCACAGCGAGCAGGTGGTCTTGCCTTCCGGGATCAGCTCCTTGACCACCGAATAGGTGTCCTTCTCGACAATGTGGTACTCGATCCCCAGTTCCTTGAGGTAGGCCGGCAGCACGTGCTCGGGAAAGCCTGGCTGTTTCTGGTCCATGTTCACCGCGACGATCTCGAACTTGATCGGCGCCACCTTCTGCAGGTGCAGCAGCACGTCGAGCATGGTGTAGCTGTCCTTGCCGCCGGACAGGCAGACCATGACCTTGTCGCCCTCTTCGATCATGTTGAAATCGGCGACCGCCTCGCCCGCCTGGCGGCGAAGACGTTTCTGCAGTTTGTTCTGGTTGACCGTAAGAGTGCCCATGGCTCTTGAAATCCGCGAGGTATGTGACGAAAAGCCGGACATTTTACGCAAAAACCCCAGCCCCGTGAAAGCGCCGCAGAGCAGCGATGCCGGGGCCGCAATGACAGATGCAGCAGCGATTAGCCCGGGGGTTTACAGCGCAATTTGCTCTAAAGGTGCGCACATCTGCGGAAAACTCCTCCCTATACTGCGACATAAGGTCGCATGCACATATAGACCTATACTGACTGTGCCACTTGGCTGTAAGCGCTCCGTTGGGGGGCGATGGCAACAATAAAGGAGTGACTGACCATGATTCATCATGTCGTAGGACTCTTCACCCACCCCGATCAGGAATGGCGAGACATCCGTGGCGATGCCGAGGAAAGCATCAGCCACATGTACCTCACCCATACGCTGATCCTCGCGGCAATCCCCGCCATTTCGGCTTTTATCGGCACCACCCAGGTCGGCTGGGTCATCGGCAATCGCGCGCCGGTGATGTTGACCATGGAAAGCGCCCTGTGGATGACCATCATGTCGTACCTGGCCATGCTCGGCGGCGTGGCGGTGATGGGCGCGTTCATCCACTGGATGGCCCGGACCTATGATGCCAGCCCAAGCCTGGCACGCTGCGTGGCCTTTGCCACCTACACCGCCACACCGCTGTTCGTCGGTGGCCTGGCGGCGCTGTACCCGCACATGTGGCTGGGCATGATCGTCGGCACTGCCGCCATCTGCTACACGGTCTACCTGCTGTATGTCGGGCTGCCGACCTTCATGAATATCCCGTCTGACGAGGGGTTCCTGTTTTCCAGCTCAGTGCTGGCAGTAGGCCTGGTGGTACTGGTCGCGATCATGGCCTTCACCGTGATTGTCTGGGGCCTGGGCGTCGGCCCCGTGTACACCAACTGACGCCGCACCAATAATAATCCTCTGTCTGCCAGCACAGGCCGCCGCAAGGCGGCCTTCTTATGGGCGCGGGGTGGATGACCATTCGGCGCCTGGGCGATTCGGAATCCCCCCTGTTTGCGGCATACTCACTCCCTCTGGAGAGCCGTTAAGCATGCCCGAGCAACTCAATACCCGCGTCGAAGATTGTTTCCAACTCGCTGAATCCTTTTTCAAACGTCCTTTCAAACGCCCGGTGGTCAGCCTCAAGTTGCGTGGCCAGAAAGCCGGTGTCGCCCATTTGCACGAGAACCTGCTGCGCTTCAACCCGCAGCTGTACCGGGAAAACACCGAGGACTTCCTCAAGCAGACCGTGGCCCACGAAGTGGCACACCTGATCGCCCACCAACTGTTTGGCGAACGTATCCAGCCCCACGGTGAAGAGTGGCAACTGATCATGCGCGGGGTGTACGAACTGCCGCCCAATCGTTGTCATACCTACGACGTCAAGCGTCGCAGCGTGACCCGCTATATCTACCGCTGCCCCTGCGCCGAGAGCGATTTCCCGTTCTCCGCCCAACGCCACAAACTGGTGGCCCAGGGGCGTCGCTATCTGTGCCGGCGTTGTCGGCAAACCCTGGTCTACAGCGGGGAAACCAGGGTCGAGTGACAGTTTTAAGGCACTGCCTCGGCAAACCCGCAGCTACGCGATGACCCGCTCGCGCCGCAGTGCCTCGATGCGCTCGGCGCTGTAGCCCAGTTCCTCCAGCACCTGATCGGAATGCGCCCCCAACCTGGCGCCAATATGCCGCGGCTCTGGCAGCCCCTCGGAAAACTTCAACGGGCAGGCCATCTGCGCCTGCCGGCTGCCGTCTTCACGGGGCACCTGGCTGACCAGTTGCCTGGCCTGCAACTGCGGATGCTCCAGGGCCTCGCCCAGGCTCAGCACCGGCTCGACGCAGGCATCGAAACCAGCGAACAGCTGGCACAACTCGGCGAAATCGTGTTTCTCGAATTCGACCTGCAAGGCCTGCTTCAGTGCCTGTTGCTGTTCGGGCAAGGGAGACAGGCCCTGGGCCGCCAGTTCCGGGCGGCCCAGGGCCTGACACAACTGCTGCATGAACACCGGTTCCAGACTGCCCACCGACAGCCAGCGCCCGTCCCGGCTGCGGTAGTAGTCATAAAAGCTGCCACCATTGAGCACCTGCTGCTCCATTCCGGGCTCGACCCCACAGGCCAGGTAGCCGGCACCGGCCATGGCGTTCAGGCTGAACACGCAGTCGGTCATGCTCACGTCCAGGTACTGTCCCTGGCCGCTGTGCTGGCGCGCGATCACCGCTGCCAACAGGCCGATCACCCCATGCAGCGAGCCCCCGGCGATATCCGCGGCCTGGATGCCCAGGGGTAATGGTCCCTGATCGCGGCGGCCGGTCTGGCTGGCCAGCCCGGCCAGGGCCAGGTAGTTGATGTCATGCCCGGCGCGGTCCCGGTAGGGGCCGGTCTGGCCATAGCCGGTAATGGAGACGTAGATCAGCCGCGGGTTGATCGCCTTCAAGGCCTGGTAACCCAGCCCCAGGCGCTCCATCACGCCCGGGCGGAACTGTTCGAGAACAATGTCGTAGTCCTGCACCAGTTGCCGCACCACCTCCAGCGCTTCGGGACGCTTGAGGTCCAGGGCCAGGCTGCGCTTGTTGCGGTTGAGATAAGCGTGGCTGGCGGAAACCCCGGCATCGTGGGGCGGCAACACCCGCAACAGATCCATGCGGGTCGGCGACTCGATGCGCAGGACCTCGGCGCCCATGTCCGCCAGCAGCAACGAGGCGAAGGGCCCCGGCAGCAGGGTGGAGAAATCCAGTACCTTGAGTGACGCCAACGGCCCTTGCATAGCCCTCTCCTCTTGATCGGCAGCCCACAGAGTAGGCAGCCGCGACGCCCGCAACAATCACCGCAACAGTCAGCCCGGCTGACCGTTGCGCTCAATCGCCAGGCAATAAAAAACCCGCCGAAGCGGGTTCCTTATATAGCTCAAGGCTTACTTGATGCTCGGTGCCGGGCCTTCGGCCACACCCAGGTCATCGGTTTCACGGGTGTCGGTAATCGGCCGGCCACCGGAAGCCAGCTCGGATTGCAGCTTGTCTTCGTCCAGCTCCTTGACCCACTTGGCAACCACTACGGTAGCCACGGCGTTGCCCACCAGGTTGGTCAGGGCGCGAGCTTCGGACATGAAGCGGTCGATACCCAGGATCAGCGCCAGGCCGGCCACCGGCAGGTGACCCACGGCCGACAGGGTCGCGGCCAGGACGATGAAGCCACTGCCCGTCACACCGGCAGCGCCTTTGGAAGACAGCAGCAGCACCAGCAGCAGGGTGATCTGGTGAGTGATGTCCATGTGGGTATCAGTGGCCTGGGCGATGAACACCGCAGCCATGGTCAGGTAGATCGAAGTACCGTCGAGGTTGAACGAATAACCGGTAGGGATCACCAGGCCGACCACCGACTTCTTGGCGCCCAGGCGTTCCATCTTGATCAGCATGCGCGGCAGGGCCGATTCCGAGGAGGAAGTCCCCAGCACGATCAGCAGTTCTTCACGGATGTAGCGGATCAGCTTGATCACGCTGAAGCCGTGGGCGCGGCAGATTGCCCCCAGGACCACCAGCACGAACACCACGCAGGTGATGTAGAAGCAGATCATCAGTTGACCCAGTTGCACCAGGGAACCCACACCGTAGGCACCAATGGTGAACGCCATGGCGCCCAGCGCACCCAGGGGCGCGAGCTTCATGATCATGTTGATGATGTTGAACATCACATGGGCGAAACGGTCGATGAAATCCAGCACCGGCTTGCCGTAGGCACCCAGGCGATGCAGGGCGAAACCGAACACCACGGAGAACATCAGCACCTGCAGGATATCGCCATTGGCGAAGGCGCCGACGATGGTGGCCGGGATGATGTTGAGGATGAAGCCGACGATGCTCTGGTCATTACCGGCAGTCACGTAGGCTGCAACTTTCGAGGCGTCCAGGGTCGAAGCGTCGATGTGCATGCCGGCCCCCGGCTGCACCACGTTGACCACGATCAGGCCGATCAGCAGGGCGATGGTGGAGACGATTTCGAAGTACAGCAGCGCATAGCCGCCGGTCTTGCCCACCGACTTCATGTTCTGCATGCCGGCGATACCACTCACCACGGTACAGAAAATGATCGGAGCGATGACCATCTTGATCAGTTTGATGAAGCCGTCACCCAGGGGCTTGAGAGCCACGCCGGTCTGAGGGTAGAAGTGGCCGAGCAGGATGCCGATGGCGATGGCAACGATCACCTGGAAATACAGGGATTTGTACAGTGGCTGACGAGTCGTCATTGCAAGTTTCCTCAAGAGCCCCGGCATGCACTTTCCGTCGATGCATGCGGTGCCTAAAGTGCGAACCCTCCTGCGCTGGAGGGATTTGTTGTGTCGAGCTGCGTGCTGGCAGATCTTCCGGCTCTATCGCAAAGCCCGTGCCACCTTGTGAAAAAGCCTTGCAGGCCTTTAGACATCAGGGGTGCGGGCTGATCCTTGCATCCGTTGCGCAGGCTGAAGCTGGCGGATTTCCGCCCACTCACCCTCTCTCGTCCTACAATTTGGCGGATATCCGCCTTGTTCCCTTCCTGGGGGCTGGCTAAGATCCGCCACTCAATGGACGGACCTGCCTGCATGCGCGAACGCACCATCGCCAGCCACTTTGCCCGTGCCGCCCTGGGCGGAGCACGCCGGCACGGCTATGACTACGCGCCCCTGCTGCATCAGTTGGGCATCAGCCCCGAACTGCTGAACCAACCCAAGGCCCGTATCGCCCCCGAGCAATTCACCCGTCTATTGCAGCAACTGTGGCTGGAGCTGGATGACGAGTACCTCGGGTTCGGCCATGGCCCCAGCAAGCGCGGGACCTTCGCCATGATGTGCCACGCGCTGATCCACTGCCGTACCTTGGAAAAAGCACTCAATCGCGGCTTATTATTTTATAGCCTGTTTCCGGAAGCCCCGCGTCTGAGTCTGACGCGTGAAGGAGAAATGGCCCGGCTGAGCCTGGATGATTCCGAGCTATGGGATCCCGAGCACTTTCTCAGCGAGAGCCTGCTGGTGATCTGGCATCGCCTCGGCAGTTGGTTGATCGGCCAGCGCATCCGCCTGGAGCAGGCCTGCTTCAGCTACCCCAAGCCCGATCACGGCGCGGAATACGACCTGCTTTTCCCTTGCCCGCTGCAATTCACCCAGGAGCGCAGCAGCCTGCTGTTCCACAGTCGCTACCTGGGCATGCCGCTGCTGCAGGACGAACGCACCCTCAAGCACTTCCTCGAACGCTCTCCCGCCGACCTGTTGTCGCGCCCGGATGAAGGCGACAGCCTCAGCAGCCAGCTGCGCCGCCTGCTCAGTCGCGACCGCGAGCACTGGCCCGACCTGGAAAGCGTCGCCCAGCACCTGCACGTCAGCCCGCAGACCCTGCGCCGGCATCTACGCGAAGAAGGTTCGAGCTTTCAGGAGCTGAAGGATGAGCTGCGCCGCGACATTGCCATCTACCACCTCGGCCGGGCCGACCTGTCATTGCAACAGATCGCCGAACAACTGGGTTTTTCCGAGCCCTCGGCCTTTCACCGGGCGTTCAAGAAATGGACCGGCCTGACCCCGGGCGCCTACCGCGCCCGGGAACAGTAGCCCCCTACAGGGCCGGAAAGTGAATCCGGAAGGCCGCCCCCCCCAGGGCCGAATCCCCCAGGGTCAGTTGCGCGCCGTAGCTCTCGATGATGTCCTTGACCACCGCCAGGCCGATGCCCTGCCCCGGGTGCTGGCGATCCAGTCGCTCACCGCGCTGCAGAATCCGCGCCCGCTGATCGGGTGGCACGCCGGGGCCGTCGTCTTCCACACACAACTCGGAGCCTTCCAGGGTCTCGCGCACGCTGATGCGCACTGAGCTCAAGCACAGGCGATAAGCGTTCTCCAGCAGGTTGCCGAGCAACTCCAGCAACGCGCCGTGCTCGATCGGCAGGTAGCAGCGTTCCGGCAAGTCGAAGGACACCCGTACCTGCTTGTCGCGATAGACCTTGTCCAGGGTGTCGCAGAGGCTTTGCAGCACCGGCCGCAGCCGCACCTGGTGGCGCACCAGGCCGCTCTTGCGCAGGCTGGCGCGCTGCAACTGGTAACTGATCTGCTGGCTCATGCGCTCGATCTGCGCCTGCAGCACCCAGGCCTGCTCACGATCCTGGGGCCGTTGCGCCATGTCCTCGCTCACGCCCTGCAACACCGTCAACGGGGTTTTCAGGCTGTGGGCCAGGTCATCCAGGGAGTCACGATAGCGGCTGCGCTGCTCACGCTCGCTTTGCAGCAGGCGGTTCAACGAGCCCGTCAGGCGCAACAGCTCGCGCGGGTGCTCCTCACTGAGGCTCTGGCGGGTGCCGCTTTCGATCTGGTCCAGCTCCTGGCTCAAGCGTCGCAAGGCTTGCAACCCCCAGGTCAGGCCGAGCCAGAGCAGTGCCAGGAGCACCAGCAAGGCCGCGCCGAACCCCAGGTAGAGGTTTTCCCGAACGCCTTCCAGGGTTTGCTGGTACTCACGCACCGGCTGCAGCGCGACAATACTGAAGGCCGCGCTCTTGCCCCCCAGCAGCTTGATCTCGACGTCGTAGACGAAGAACTCCTGGCCGTTGGCTTCGCGGATCCTGGCGAACTCATTGCCACGCCCGTCGTACCGCGGCCGGTAGTTGATGTTCTCTTCCTGGGTCGCCCGCGAGCGCCAGACCAGGTGCCCTTCGCGGTCGTAGATATAGCCCAGCAGGCGGCTGTCGGCGAGGTTGAAGCGCTCGTCGGGCAATTGCGCCGGCATCTGCAGGCGGTTGTTCTCGATCCGCGCCGCACTGATCAGGGTGGTGACATCGGAAGCCAGGCGCTGCTCGATAGAGTCCTGCAACGCCAGGCTGAACGCCCCCTGCATGGCTGGCAGCAGGGCCAGCATGAACAGCACCGCCAGAGTCGTGGCGGCCAGCATCAGGCGCAGGCGCAGCGATCGAATCATCGGCAACGCTCGTTGAACAGGTAGCCCAGGCCACGCACCGTATCGATCGGCTTGAAGCCCGACGGCCCCTCAAGCTTGCGCCGCAAGCGGCCCACCAGCACTTCGATGACATTCGGATCGCGCTCGTCGTCGTCCGGGTACAACTGCTCCATGAGCCGGTCCTTGGCCACCACTTGCTGATGATGACGCATCAGGTATTCGAGAATCCGGTACTCATAGGCCGTCAGGGCCAGGGGCTGCTCATCCAGGGAGGCCTGCTTACGGTTCAGGTCCAGCAGCAGCGGCCCGGCAATGATGGTGGACTGGGTGAAGCCACTGGAGCGCCGCAGCAGCGCATTCAGGCGCGCATCCAGCTCTTCGAACTGGAATGGCTTGACCACATAGTCGTCCGCACCGGCCGCCAGGCCCTCGACCTTGTCCTGCCAGTTGCCACGGGCCGTGAGGATGAGGATCGGGAACGTCTTGCCACGGTTGCGCAACTGGCGGATCAGGTCCAGCCCGCCCATGCCGGGCAGGCCCAGGTCGATCACCGCCAGATCGTGGTTGAACTGCTCGGTCTGATACAGCGCCTCCTCGGCGTTGGCCACGGACTCGACGACATGACCGCTGTCGGTGAGCCGGGTTTGCAAATGATGACGCAACAGCGCCTCATCTTCGACGACCAGCAACTTCATAACGCTCTCCCAGGCAAAATTCGACATCTCCAGGGGCGCCCCTGCGCCCTGATGATTAATGCGCCAACGCCGGACCGTGCCCAAGGCACGATCCGGCGCGGTCCAGGCCAGGCCGCTTATCAGAAAGCGTAGTTGGCCGACAGATAGGTCTGGGCGCTGCTGGTAAGGCTCAGCGAACCCTGCTTGCTGCCACCGCGCTCGCTCATCTCGGTCCCGGCATTGCTGCGCAGGTAACGGTAGCCGAGCTCCACCGAGGTGTTCTGTGAAACCTGTTGCAGGACGCCGGCCTGTACGCCCACCGCGTAACCAATGTCGCTGTCACGGCTGAAGCCCGGAGACTCCTGAGTCAGCTTGGTCAGGCCGGCCGTGCCGCCGCCAAAGAGTTTGGTGCTGCTGGTCACCGGCAGGAACATATCGTAGCTGCCCAGCAGATTCTGCTGGCGCAGTTTAATGCCGTTGTGGGAGCCAGACACATAATCGTAGGTAGCGTAGTAGCGACCCTGGTCATTCTGTTGACCGGCGCGTACACCCCAGGTGTTGTCCTTGCCGATCACGCCATCGGCGTTCGGATGGCCCAGGTTGCTGTTGAGCTGGCTGGACTTGTTGATCTTGTCGCTGGTCTGGCCGAAGGACAACCCAACAAAGTTGCTGTCAGCGGCTTGGGCGGCGGCGCTGGCGCCGAAGACGGTAAAGGCCAGGAACAGCTTTTTCAATGAAGTCATAGGAAGTTTCCTTTGCGCTATTGGCTTTTTGGGTACGGGGCTAGAGTAAACAGCCCGCCCTGAACTCCCCCTGAACACACCCTTAACCTCGCCTGAACCAGATCGACTAGGCTGTGCTGACATCTTTTCAACCGGAGTTCCCCTCATGCGCATGCTCGTCGCATTGGTCCTGTTAACCCTCGGCGGCCTCAGCCAGGCCGCCATCAAGACTCAGGAAATTCCCTATCGCAGTACCGACGGCACTCAGTTGATCGGCTACTACGCCTACGACGACGCCCTACAGGGCCCGCGCCCGGGCATCGTGGTGGTGCATGAATGGTGGGGCCTCAACGACTACGCCAAGCGCCGGGCCCGGGACCTTGCCGCCCTTGGCTACAGTGCCCTGGCCATCGACATGTACGGCCAGGGCAAGCACACCGAACACCCGGCGGACGCCATGGCCTTCATGCAGGCCGCGCTGAAGGACAGTGCCGCTGCCAGTGCACGTTTCAACGCCGGCCTTGAGCTGTTGAAACAGCAACCGCAGACCGATCCGCAGAAACTCGCTGCCATCGGCTACTGCTTTGGCGGCAAGATTGTCCTCGACGCCGCGCGCCAGGGCCTGCCCCTGGCCGGCGTGGTGAGTTTCCACGGTGCCCTGGCCACCGCCACACCGGCTACCCCCGGCAGCGTCAAGGCCAAGATCCTGGTGGAACATGGGGCCCAGGACAGCATGGTGACGGCGGACAACGTCACCACCTTCAAAGCGGAAATGGACAAGGCCGGCGCCGACTACCGCTTCGTCAGCCTGGAGGGAGCCAAGCACGGCTTCAGCAACCCCGATGCCGACCGCCTGAGCCATGGCGAACACGGCGGGCCGGACATCGGCTACAACAAGGCCGCCGATGAGCGTTCCTGGGCTGACATGCAGGCATTCTTCAAAAAACTGTTTGGCTAGCCGCCGTACCTGGGTTGCCGTCAGTGCGCTGCGGCAACCCTTTGCGCTTCACCCGACTACCCTCAAACGCAGCAACCCGGCACACTAGCGGCCATGAATGCTCTCCCCTCCCTCCCCGCTTGCTGCACCCCTCTGGACGCTGCCTGGCCGCTGCCGAACGTCCTGCCCCAAGCCCTCTGGCTGAGTACCCGGTTCGATCCCGGGCAACTTGCCGCGGATGATTTTCAGCGCAGCGGCATTGAGGCACCACCGAGCATCCAGCGTTCGGTGGCCAAGCGTCAGGCCGAATTTCTCGCTGGACGCCTGTGTGCCCGAGCCGCCTTGCAGCAACTGCAACGACTGGACTGGGTACCGCCCATTGGCGATGACCGAGCGCCAATCTGGCCCGAACACATCTGCGGTTCGATCACCCACAGCAGCGGACGCGCCGCGGCCATCGTCGCCGACAAACGACACTGGCGTGGCCTGGGAATGGACCTGGAACACCTGCTCAGTGCAGAACGTGCGGCCAAACTGGCGGAGCAGATCCTGACCCCGGCCGAACTGCAGCGCCGCGACCAGTTGCCGGCCGAGCTGCATGCACTGGCGGTAACCCTGACCTTCTCGATCAAGGAAAGCCTGTTCAAGGCCCTGTACCCGCTGGTGCACAAACGCTTCTATTTCGAACACGCCGAAGTCCTGGAATGGTCTGCCGAAGGGCCGGTGCGGATGCGCCTGCTGACCGATCTGTCCGGGGAATGGCAGCACGGCCGCGAACTGCAAGGGCAGTTCGCCGTGCAAGACGATCACCTGCTGAGCCTGGTGGCCATCAAGGCCTGAACCGGGGCCGCCCTCAGCGGGGTTCCTGATGCCGTGGCCAGCTCAGGCTGAAGCAGGCACCGCCCAGGTTCTTGCTCTTGCTGATCAGGGCGCGGCCCTCGTGCCAATGGATGATCCGCCGCACAATCGACAGCCCCAGCCCATGCCCGCCGGAAGCCCGGGTGCGGCTGTCATCCAGGCGCAGGAATGGGGTGAAGATCTTTTCCCAGGCATGCTCCGGCACGCCGGGACCGTCATCTTCCACATCCACCCGGCAGCGCAACTGCCCTACCTGATAGCTGACCGTCACCTGGGACTCGGCATGACGCATGGCGTTGCCCACCAGGTTCTGCAAGGCCCGGTGCAGGTAGCGCGGCTCGGCCTCGACCCACGCACCGTCACACTCGGCGGCAGACAGGCACAGGCCACGCCGGACCTTGAGATTGGCCCGCAACGGCGCCAGTTCGCTGATCACCTGGTTGATCAGCGCATCCAGGTCGATACGCTGGAAATTCAGGGCCGGCGAGCCCTGCTCCAGACGGGCGTAGGTCAGCATTTCGTCCACCAGCCGGTCGAGGTCCTGAATGTCGTTGTCCATGCCGTCCAGGTACTTCTGCCGGGCCTGATCGGTGCTCGCCGAAGCAATCATCTCCAGGCCGAAACGCAGCCGCGCCACGGGTGTGCGCAACTCATGGGACACCGCACGTACCAGCTCGCGCTGAATCGCCAGCAGGCGCTGCAAGTGCTCGGCCATGCCATTGAAGGCCGCCGCCAGGCGCCCCACCGAGTCCGCGCCACGGGCCGGCACGCGGGTTTCCAGGCTGCCCTTGGCGATCCGCGTGGCCGCCGACTCCAGGCCGCTGAGGCGCCGCTCCAGCTGGCGCACCAATAGATAGACGATCAGGCCGATCAGGCTCAGGCCCAGCACGGCAATCAGCACCAGCCATTGCGGCGGATAGGGATTCATCTGATACAGCGGACCGATCTCCAGCACCCAGGGCGTGCCCACCAGGCCGGCGAAGACCCGGATCGAATCGCCACCCTTGCCCAGGGCCATCACCGTGTCGCCCTCCGCCACCCGGCGCCGCTGATCCTCGTCCATGTCTGCGGCGTCCAGAGTCGACAACTGCATATCGAAGCCAAACCCCTTGGCTTCCTTGAGTGCAGCCAGGCGCTGGGGTTGCTCTGCCACCGGATAACGCACCAGCTCATCCGCCAGCAGGTAGATAGTGGCCCGGGCCAACTGCTCGCTGATCTGCTGGACCTCGGCACTGAGCAGCAGCTGTTCCTTCTCGCTGACCAGGCGATAGACCCGGGCGGCGAAGGGGCCGGTCTGCTCCACCAGCGCCTGGCCGCGCAGCACCCGACCGCGCTGGCTACTGTCCAGGTCGGTCTGGCTGAAGGTCTTGAGACTCAGGGGAATGCCCAGCAAGCGCTCCCACACCGCCAGCGCCCGGCGACGCTCGATCTCGCTCATCGGCTGCAGGTTGTCCGCCATCAGCGAAAAAGTGCCGTGGGCCAGCCGCTCGCGGTACTGCTCGCTGCGCACCTGGTTCAACAGATGCAGGGCCAGGACCCCAAGCAACGCCACGAGGATCAGCGCGGCGCACATACCGCCGTAGATCCGCAGGAAGATCGAGTTCACGAGCGCATGTCGGCGGCGGCTTCGGGGACGAACAGGTAACCCTTGCTGCGAATGGTCTTGATCAGCCGCGGGTGCTCCGGATCGTCACCGATCTTCGGGCGGATGCGCGAGATCCGAACATCGATGGAGCGGTCCTGGCCGTCATAGCCGATGCCGCGCAGGGCGGTGAAGATTTCTTCCCGGGACAGGATCCGCCCGGCATTGGCCACCAGCAGCCACAGCAGGTCGAACTCGGCACTGGTCAATTCGATCCCGGCATCGCTCAGCCAGGCCTCGCGCAGGGCATTGTCCACCACCAGCGGGCCGAACTGCAGGCGGCGGGTTTTCTCCACCGCCGGCTCCGGCGCTTCGCTACGGCGCAGCAGGGCCTGGATGCGCGCCAGCAGCAACCGCGGGCGCACCGGCTTGCAGACATAGTCGTCGGCACCCAGGTCCAGGCCCATGATCTGGTCCATGTCATCGGTACGGGCGGTGAGCATGAGGATCACTCCGTCATAACGATCCCGAACCTTGCGGCAGATGCTCAGGCCGTCTTCACCGGGCAGCATCAGGTCGAGGATCACCAGATCCGGCTGCTCGGCAATGATCCTGGCCGCGGCCCGGGCACCGTTGCCCTCGATCGCCACCTGCAGGCCATTGCTTTCGAGATATTCACGGGTCAACTCAGCCAGACGCTGGTCATCCTCGACAATCAGTACCTGCCAGGCTTCCTGTTCCACGCACGACCTCTTCTTGTTCTATTGCCAGTCCACCTTGAGCAGGAAAGCCCCCGTCTTTCTGTCATGAAAAAGGCGGATAACACGCTCTGGGAAAGGTGGCTGGTTTGCCATGGGAAAGGCCGGGAAACCCCAGCCGATCGCTGCCGATTGTAGCAACCGGCACAGGCGCCGACACAAGCGGCTAAAACGACTCGGTCAGGGCGTTTTTTTGTGATAGGGTTCGCGCCCGCAAAAATCCGCCCAAGGCAATTTTCGACGGTAAAAAACAGTGACAAACGGTTCCATCCACTGGGACTGCGGGCTGCGTGAGTTTTACCCAGTCCATACACAATTTACGCACAACCTTATCCACAGGCAGTACGTTGCAATCAGCCCCCCAAACGCATTATCTTGTAGCCCGGCGGCTAAAAATCCCTATATCTAGGGTTTTGCGCAAAAAACCAAACACAATTCAGCCAAGAAACTCAAGCCCTTTTCTTGCCCCGTTTGGTGGAACCAATCGCTGTTTCAGAAGACCAAGACCGCGCGTGCGGATGGCATCGTTTTCCACCCTGTCCAGGAGAAAGCGGTACGGGTGTTGCAGCAACAAGACTGTCACCCACCAGGAATAAGGTGCCGAGCCCCGGCTCGGCACCCATGACTTCGGCATGGAAGCGGCGCCTATAGCCCCCTTCCTGAACTGTCCCGAAGTCGTTATGCCCGGCCTCTGCCGGCTGTAGTGCTTCAGGACGGAACGGTGGGCACCCAAACGGTGCCCAAACAAACATAGAGAACGTGGAGACACCCATGCAAACCGACACAACTCGCGAGAACTCGCAGGCCAATGCGCCGCAGGCCGCCGATTCCACTCAGGATCTGTCTGCTACCGCACCTGGCCAATTGCGCGTGATCAAGCGTAACGGCACTGTCGTTCCTTATACCGATGACAAGATCACCGTCGCGATCACCAAAGCGTTCCTCGCAGTTGAAGGCGGCACCGCCGCTGCCTCGTCGCGAATCCACGACACCGTGGCGCGCCTGACCGAACAGGTCACCGCAACCTTCAAGCGTCGCATGCCTTCGGGCGGCACCATCCACATCGAAGAGATCCAGGACCAGGTCGAACTGGCCCTGATGCGCGCCGGCGAGCAGAAAGTCGCCCGCGACTACGTGATCTACCGTGACTCCCGAGCCAAGGAACGGGCCACCCGCTCCACCAGCGAAGAGCCGGTACAAGCCCACCCTTCGATCCGCATCACCCGCACCGATGGCAGCTTCGCGCCCCTGGACATGGGCCGCCTGAACACCATCGTCAGCGAAGCCTGCGAAGGCCTGGAAGAAGTCGACGGCGACCTGATCCAGCGCGAAACCCTGAAGAACCTCTACGACGGCGTGGCACTCAAAGACGTCAACACCGCCCTGGTGATGACTGCCCGCACCCTGGTCGAGCGCGAGCCGAACTACTCGTTCGTGACTGCCCGCCTGCTGATGGACACCCTGCGTGCCGAAGGCCTGGGCTTCCTCGAAGTAGCCGAAAGCGCCACCCACCACGAAATGGCCGAGCTGTACGCCAAGGCGCTGCCGGCTTACGTCGCCAAGGGTATCGAGTTCGAATTGCTGAACCCGGTACTGGCCGAGTTCGATCTGGAAAAACTCGGTAAGGCGATCAACCACGAGCGCGACCAGCAGTTCACCTACCTGGGCCTGCAGACCCTGTACGACCGCTACTTCATCCACAAGGATGGCGTGCGTTTCGAACTGCCACAGATCTTCTTCATGCGCGTGGCCATGGGCCTTGCAATCGAAGAGAAACAGCGTGAAGACCGCGCCATCGAGTTCTACAACCTGTTGTCGTCCTTCGACTACATGGCTTCGACCCCGACCCTGTTCAACGCCGGCACCCTGCGTCCACAGCTGTCGAGCTGCTACCTGACCACCGTTCCGGACGACCTGTCGGGCATCTACGGCGCCATCCACGACAACGCCATGCTGTCGAAATTCGCCGGCGGCCTGGGCAACGACTGGACTCCGGTACGCGCACTGGGCTCCTATATCAAGGGCACCAATGGCAAATCCCAGGGCGTCGTGCCTTTCCTGAAAGTGGTCAATGACACCGCGGTAGCCGTGAACCAGGGTGGCAAGCGCAAGGGCGCTGTCTGTGCCTACCTGGAAACCTGGCACATGGACATCGAAGAGTTCATCGAGCTGCGCAAGAACACCGGTGATGACCGCCGTCGTACCCACGACATGAACACCGCCAACTGGATCCCCGACCTGTTCATGAAGCGCGTCTTCGACGACGGCAAGTGGACCCTGTTCTCGCCATCGGAAGTGCCTGATCTGCACGACCTGACCGGCAAGGCCTTCGAAGAGCGCTACGAGTACTACGAAGCCCTGACCGAGTACAACAAGATCAAGCTGTTCAAGACCGTCCAGGCCAAAGACCTGTGGCGCAAGATGCTGTCCATGCTCTTCGAGACCGGCCACCCATGGCTGACCTTCAAGGACCCGTGCAACCTGCGCAGCCCGCAGCAGCACGTGGGCGTGGTCCACAGCTCGAACCTGTGCACCGAGATCACCCTGAACACCAACAAGGACGAGATCGCAGTCTGCAACCTGGGCTCGATCAACCTGCCGAACCACATCGTCGACGGCAAGCTGGATACCGCCAAGCTGCAACGCACCGTGAACACTGCCGTGCGCATGCTCGACAACGTGATCGACATCAACTACTACTCGGTGCCGCAAGCGAAGAACTCCAACTTCAAGCACCGTCCGGTCGGCCTGGGCATCATGGGCTTCCAGGATGCGCTGTACCTGCAGCACATCGCCTACGGTTCCGACGCAGCCGTCGAGTTCGCCGACAAGTCCATGGAAGCGGTCAGCTACTACGCAATCCAGGCTTCCTGCGACCTGGCCGACGAGCGCGGCGCCTACGAGACCTTCCAGGGTTCGCTGTGGTCCAAGGGCATCCTGCCGCTGGATTCGCAACAGATCCTGATCGAAGCCCGTGGCCAGAAGTACATCGATGTGGACCTCAACGAATCCCTGGACTGGGCACCGGTTCGCGCCCGTGTACAGAAAGGCATTCGTAACTCCAACATCATGGCCATCGCACCGACCGCCACTATCGCCAACATCACCGGCGTGTCGCAGTCGATCGAACCGACCTATCAGAACCTCTATGTGAAATCCAACCTGTCGGGCGAATTCACCGTGATCAACCCGTACCTGGTTCGCGACCTGAAGGCTCGCGGTCTGTGGGACTCGGTCATGATCAACGACCTGAAGTACTACGACGGTTCGGTACAGCAGATCGAGCGCATCCCGCAGGAGCTCAAGGAGCTCTACGCGACTGCCTTCGAAGTGGAAACCAAGTGGATCGTCGACGCCGCCAGCCGTCGCCAGAAGTGGATCGACCAGGCTCAGTCGCTGAACCTGTACATCGCCGGCGCTTCGGGCAAGAAGCTGGACGTGACCTACCGCATGGCTTGGTACCGTGGCCTGAAAACCACCTACTACCTCCGCGCCCTGGCCGCCACCAGCACCGAGAAGTCCACCATCAACACCGGCAAGCTGAACGCTGTTTCCAGCGGCGGCAACCACGGTGACGACTCGGTCCTCGCGGCTCCAGCCGGCCCAGCTCCTGTACCTAAGGCTTGCGCCATCGACGAGCCGGATTGCGAAGCTTGCCAATAAGCTGAGCCGACAGGTGCCTGCGGGCACCTGCCCCAACCCCCGATAGACCTCCGGTTTATCGGGGGTTTTCTTTTGCCCGCAACAAAGCTGCAGGAGCCTGCTTGCCAGCGAAGAGGCCCGAAGCCTTGCACTGCACCGAGAGCGCCTTCGCTGGCAAGCCAGCCCCTGCGGCAGCGGTTCTTGCAGAGCGAACAACACTATCGAACAGGCACAAAAAAGCCCCTCGAGGAGGGGCTTTTCGTAAAGCGTTTCAGCCAACCAGCATCAGGTCATCTGGATGATGGTCTGCATGATGGTGCTCTGGGTGGAGATGGTCTTGGCGTTCGCCTGATAGTTGCTCTGGGCCTTGATCAGGTTTACCAGTTCGTTGGTCAGGTTGACGTTGGACTCTTCCAGGGAGTTGGACTGAATCGCCCCCAGGGTGCCAGTCTTCGGCGCGTCATAACCTGGAATACCGGACGAGTAGGTCTCTTTCCACTGAGTGCCGCCTACCGGCTGCAGGCCCTGCTCGTTGGTGAAGCTGGCCAGGGAGATCTGACCGATCGGCTTGGTCTGCTCGTTGCTGAAGTTGGCCAGCATCACACCGGTGCCATCGATGGTCAGGCTGCTGATCTGGCCAGTGGAGTAGCCGTTCTGCGCGATCACCGAGCGGGTGCTTTCGCCAAACACCGAACCGGTTTTGGTCATGTCGATGCTGACACCGTTAGGTGCAGGCTTGGCGCCATTGGGAGTGAACACGCCGTTAGTGACGGTACCCGGGGTCCAGGCCGCAGCCGACATGACAATGCTGTTACCGGTAATGGTATACGGCGTGGTCCCAGGCGCAGTTGGCGGGGTCATGCTGCTGAGCTTGCCCGACGAGTCGAACTTCATGGTGATCGGCGACTGGTTGGCCATGGTGAATGCAGTACCGTCCGGGTTGCGACCATCAATCAGCGTGTAGGTTTGCCACTCATTGGCGTTCGGCGTCTTGATCATGTACTGATCCATGACGTGCTTGTTGCCCTGGGTGTCATACACAGGCGTGCTGAACTGCTTGGTGTAGGTGGTGTTGTCGGTCGGATTGAACACATAGGCCGGAGTGGTCGCACCCACATCGATCGGCGTCGAATCGGAGTTCAGGTTGATCGTCGAGGAGATCGAGTCGGTTGGCTTTGGCGCCAGGTTCGAAGTATCGATCCGCAGGTCGGTCAGCACACCGTTGATGATCTTGCCGTTGGCATCGACCGCATAACCTTGCAGGCGGGCAGTGCCGTCACTGTTGGTGATGTAGCCTTCCTTGTCGGTCTTGAAGGTACCGGCACGGGTGTAGGTCAGGGAGCCGTTGGTGCTCAGCACGAAGAAGCCCTGGCCCTGGATGCCCATGTCCAGCACATTACCGGTGTTGTTGATATCACCGTTGGTGAACTGCTGGGAAACGTTGGCCAGGCGCACACCGTTACCAATCACCTGGGTGCCGCTGCCCAGCTTGGTGGCCGAATAGACGTCGGCGAACTCCGCACGGGAGGATTTGAAGCCGGTGGTAGCGACGTTGGCGATGTTGTTGCCGGTAACGTCCAGCTGTTTGTTGGCAGCGTAGAGACCGCTAAGGCCGATATTGAAAGACATATTCCACTCCTTGTGCCGGTTAGTCGGCTCTAGATACCAATGGTTTGTACTTTGGACAGGGCAATCGGGCTGCTCATGCCGGCGAGGTTCAACATCAACTCGCCGCCGGTCTGGCTGATGGTCACGCTATTGACCGTGGCCGGCAGGTAGGTGATCAGATCAGTGCCCTTGCCATCGATGGTGGTGCTGGCCTTGAAGGTGTAGTTGCCCGGATCCGCCTTGGTGCCGTCAGTCTTGGTGCCATCCCAGACAAAGCTGGCGTTGCCGGCCTTCTGGCTGCCCATGTCGATGGTCTTGACGGTATTGCCGTCCTTGTCGGTGACGGTCACGGTGACCGAGTTCACGCTGGATGGCACGGTGACCGAGCCGGTCATGCTCTTGCTGGTGTCGACCTGGGTAGTGCCGGTCTGCACGATGACCGAGCGCCCCACCAGGGACGAAGCCTGCAAGGCCTGGGAAGACTTGTAGTTACCCGTGATCGCATTCACCGAGGAGTTGAGGGTGGTGATGCCTTCCAGGGTGGAGAACTGCGCCAACTGGGCAACGAAAGCACTGTTGTCCTGCGGATCCAGCGGGTTCTGGTTGTTCAGCTGGGTTACCAGCAGCTTGAGGAATGCGTCCTTGCCCAGGCTCTGTTTGCCGGTGGCGCTGTTGGTCGCCGCGGCCAGGCCGTCGGCGCTGGTATTGCTCGTCGTTTTCGACGAATTCGCCAGGATATCCTTGAGGGATGGGGCGTTGGTGGTATCAGTAACGCTCATGGTCTTCGCCCCTTATCACTGACCCAGGGTCAGGACCTTCTGCATCATGGTTTTGGCGGTGTTCATCATTTCAGCGTTGGTCTGGAACGAACGACTGGCAGAAATCATGTCGGCCATTTCTTCCACCACGTTGACGTTGGGGTAGTAGACATAACCCTTGGCATCAGCGGCGGGATGGTTCGGCTCGTAACGAGCTTCGAGGTTGCTCTGGTCTTCGACCACACCCAGTACCTGCACGCCCTGGCCGGCAGCGTCCTGGTTCTGGAACAGCGAGTCGCTGCCGCCGCTTTGCGCACCCTGGAACATGGTGGCAAACACCGGGTGACGAGCGCGGTAGGTCTGGTCGATGCTCGACGAGACGCTCTCGGCGTTGGCGATGTTACTGGCGACGGTGTTCAGACGGGTGGTCTGGGCGCTCATGCCACTACCGGCAATATTGAAAACACTGGCGAGGGACATGGATTACTCTCCGCGCAGGGCTGCTACCAGCCCTTTGAATTTGCTGTTGAGCAGCGTGAAGCTGGCCTGGAAATCCACCGAGTTCTGCGCGTAGCTCGATTGCTCCAGCTGGGCGTCCACGGTGTTCTGGTCGATCGAAGGTTGCATCGGGGTGCGATACAGCAGCGATTCATCACCACTGCTCAAGCCCTGGGCTTCGATATGCCGGTTGTTGGTCATGTTCAACGCGAAGGTACCGTTCTGGGCCTTCTGATTCTGCTCGGCAAGCACGGCAGAGAAGTCCAGGTCCCGAGCCTTGTAGTTCGGGGTATCGGCGTTGGCGATGTTGTTGGCCAGAACTTCGGCACGCTTGGCGCGAAAGCCAAGGGCCTGTTCGTGGATACCGAGCGCTTTATCGAAGCTGATGCTCATGGCGGAAACCTTTGGGTGACCTGATTTTTCGTAACTCGGATATAGCAAGCTGCGTGCCAAGTCATCAAACCCCGTATTTCAAGGGTTTGCCGGCGACGGCAAGGCGGCAATGCCAGAAAAGCGGCAACGGATTTCCGCGAAACACCGGCAAAGCGGCAACCACCCTGCCGCTTTCAGCCGGCGCGCCAGATAATTGCAGGCACAAAAAAGGAGGCCCAATGGCCTCCTTTTTCGGTACGACGATCTGCTGGCTACTTGGCCTGGTAGATGATGCCCGGACTGCATTGCACCATCTGGTAATGATCCGGCAGCCCATTGAGGGCTTCGGAAGCCCCCAGGAACAGGTAGCCGCCAGGCTTCAGGGTGCTGTGAATGCGCATCAGGATGTCCTTCTTGACCTCCGCCGAGAAGTAGATCAACACATTGCGACAAAACACGATGTCGAACTTGCCGAGACTGGCGTAGCTGTCCAGCAGGTTGAACGAGCGGAACTCCACGCGGCTCTTGATCGGCGCCTTGACCACCCAGCGCCCCGACCCCTTGGGGTCGAAGTAACGCTGCAGGCGCTCGGCCGACAGGCCACGCCCAATTGCCAGGCTGTCATATTCACCGGTCTTGCAGTTGTTGAGCATGGTCCCGGACAGATCAGTGGCAACGATCTGCACCCCCATCTTCAACTGCCCCATGTTGCTACGCTCGAACTCATCGATGGACATCGACAGCGAGTAGGGCTCCTGCCCCGACGAACAGGCCGCAGACCAGATGCGCAAGCGCTGGTTGGGACTGGCCTTGATGGCTTCGGGAAGCACCTTGTTCTTCAACACCTCGAATGGGTAGGTGTCGCGAAACCACAAGGTTTCGTTGGTCGTCATGGCATCCACGACCATCTCGCGCAAACCACTGCGGGGCTGGGTCTGAATCCGCTGGACCAGCTCACCCAAGGTTTTTATCCCTTGCTGCTCCATCAGTTTGTTGAGACGGCTCGAGACTAGATATTGCTTATTTTCCCCGAGCAAAATACCACAGGCTTTTTCCAGGAAGACCCGGAACTGTTCAAAATCCAAATTACCCGTAGACAATGCTGCCGCCTCTTAAATCTTATGTCCGCCAGGGCGAGTGCCCTTAGCTGTGATCTGCTGCTTTGATCCGGTCGACTACCCGGGATGCCAGGTCATCAGGGCGGAACTTGGCAAGGAAGTCATCGGCACCGACCTTCTTCACCATCGCCTGATTGAACACCCCTGACAACGAAGTATGCAGGATGATATGCAGCTTTTGCATGCGTGGATCATTACGTATCTCGGCCGTGAGGGTGTAACCGTCCATTTCGGGCATCTCGATGTCGGAAATCATCATGAGGAATTCCTCTTCCGGCTTCTTGCCCTCGTCCACCAGTTTGCGCAAGTAATCCAGCGCTTGCCGGCCATCATTCAATGCCACTACCTCGACACCTACGGTTTGCAGGCAACGGGTGACCTGCTTGCGTGCCACCGACGAGTCATCGACGGTCAGCACCCGCAGGGAAACAGCCTTGTGCTGGGTTTCGACATCCACCACTCCTGCCGAGATCGCCTCCGAGGTCGGCGCGACTTCCGCCAGGATCTTCTCCACGTCGATGATTTCCACCAACTGGTTGTCCACCCGAGTGACCGCCGTCAGGTAGTGATCGCGTCCGGTCCCCTTGGGCGGCGGATGGATCTCTTCCCAGTTCATGTTGACGATGCGCTCCACCGAGCGCACCAGGAAACCCTGGGTCTTGGTGTTGTACTCAGTGATGATGACGAACGGATTGCTCTGGTCCTGCAGGCCACCAGAACCCGTAGCCATTGCCAGATCCAGGATCGGAATGGTTGCCCCTCGTATATTCGCGACACCGCACACCACAGGACTGGATTTGGGCATCAGGGTCAGCTTAGGGCATTGCAGCACCTCGCGAACCTTGAATACGTTGATCCCGTAGAGCTGCCCACCGTCCAGACGGAACAGCAACAACTCTAGTCGATTCTGCCCAACCAATTGCGTGCGCTGGTTCACCGAATCCATTACACCAGCCATGCCCAGACTCCCCAAAGCTTTAAGATCCGACGCACGCTCATTGCTAAACGGCACGGCGCTTGCTTTTTAACTGTTATGAACGCCAAAACGACATTTTTCCGACGCCTGACATCCCGCTACCGCACTTTGCTGTGCGGGCTGTCGGCTTTGTGCATTTTAAACCCCGGCAACCCTGCCGTTGCTGATTCGGTCACCCTGCCTGATCTTCTTATCGGCGTCACTCAAGGGTTTCTTGAATTCACGGTAGAAGACTACCTGGCCACCAGTCAAACGGAAGGTCGCTATGAAATCCAGGTCAACCAGCTGGACCCGCGCATGCGCATGCCCAATTGCGACAAGGAATTGACAGCCAACCTGGAAAGCCCGGCCCAACCGCTGGGGCGGGTCACCGTCAAAGTGCGCTGCGAAGGCGCCTCGCCATGGACGGTATTCGTGCCGGCGCAGGTCAAGCTGTTTCGTGAGGTGGTCACCACTGCACGCCCGCTCAAGCGCGCCGGCATCATCGAACCGGAAGACGTGGTGCTGCGCGAACGGGACATCAGCCAGAACAATCAGGGCTACCTCACCTCAGTGGACCAAGCCATTGGTCAGAAACTTGTCCGACCAATGGTCGCCGACCAGCTCGTTACCCTGGCCCATCTGGAGCAGGCGGAAGTCGTGCGCAAGGGCGATCAAGTGGTGATATCGGCACGCAGCGGCACGTTGAATGTACGGATGCCGGGCGAGGCGCTGTCCAACGGCGGCATGAGCGAACAGATCCGGGTCAAGAATCTCAATTCGCAACGAGTGATCAAGGCCCGCATCACGGCGCCAGGGCAAGTGGAAGTGGCCATGTAGATAGCTGGCGCTCAAGCCGTGCGTTCCCTAAACTGTGGCCGATAAAGGGTCGCAGATACCTGACCTGGTTTGTCGACAATCAAGCCTAAAGTTTTTCAGGGTATGGCCGAAAACATGGCAAGCGTCCAAATACCCAGAGGTTTACTTCATCATGGTCATCGACTTCAGCCGTTTAAACAGCTCCCCTTCACTGACAGGCAGTACGCGTACCAGCACCAGCAAGGAAACCGGTGATGCCGGCAAATCCACGCCGCTGACAACCGCCGCCGAGACCAGCAAAAGCGGGGAATCGGTACACCTGAGCAATGAGGCTCAACAGTTGCAGAAAGTCACTGACAAGCTGCGTGATCAGCCTGCCGTCGACAAAGCCCGGGTGGCCGAGTTGAAGCAAGCGATTGCCGATGGCAGCTATAAGGTCGACAGCAACCGCGTAGCCAGCAAACTGCTTAACTTCGAAGCCCAGCGCTAGCCCCAGGCTTGCGCCAGGCTTTTGGACGCTTAATCCCCAAGGCCAGCCATGCACGACACCAACCTACTGCAATTGATCAACGATGACCTTGCTCCAGCGCAACACTTGCTGGAGCTGCTACGCGCCGAGTCTATCGCCCTCCACGGCCGCGACATGCCGCTGCTGGAAGATATCCTGGCGCAGAAGCAAGCCTTGGTCATCTTGCTGGAACAGCATGGCCGTAAGCGCACGCAAATTCTTGCCAGCCTGAACCTGCCGACCAACCGCGAGGGGCTCGAGCAACTGGCCAGCCACTCCAGCCTGGGCGCGCAATTGCTCGAACAGAGCAATGTCCTGACCCAATTGCTTGCCGAGTGCCAAGCTGCCAACGAGCTCAATGGTCGCTCGATCCAGATCCAACAGGCCACCACCGCCAACCAGCTGAAAATCCTCAATGGTGGCGAACCTCCTGCCCTATACGACGCCCGCGGCTCTACCTCAATGCTTGCGAAGCCACGCCCACTCAGTCAGGCTTAAACCCAAAAAATGAGCGCGCGCTACCAAGCCGTGAAACATGCTGGCAAAATGCTGGCTCCTGCGTGTAGTTGTATTTTGTCTGGAGATTGATGAACCGTGTTCAACGCCTCAAATGCGGAAGATACTCCGCAGCCACCCAAGGTGCTCACCACTGCGTTGGAGATCTCTTCCAACCTGCGGTTGCTGCAAGAGAGCCATGACCCGCTGATCATCACTTTCCACGAGCGTAGCCAGCGCTTCCAAAGCTATCTGGTGGAAGTGGACCGCGATAGCAACATGATCGCCCTCGACGAAATGATCCCCCGCGACGGTGAACGCTTCCTGCTCGCAGGCGAACCGTTTCGCGTTGAAGGCTTTCATGAAGGCGTACGTATCGCCTGGGAAAGCAACGGCTTGCCCACCCTCGACGAATCCAACGGCGGCCGCTGCTACCGCACCACCCTGCCGGACGAAGTGGTCTACCACCAGCGCCGCAACGCCTTTCGTGCCGCCCTGAAGCTGGCACAACTGGTAGACATCGAACTGAGCGGCGAAAAACTCAAATCACCCCTCAGCGGCAAGCTGCTGGACATTTCCGCCACCGGCTGCAAATTACGTTTCGACGGCGATATTTCCTCACGCCTGCAACTGGGCCAGGTTTACGAGCGCTTTATCGCCGCCCTGCCCTTCGGCAGCATGACGGCCCCGGTGGAACTGCGTTACCTGCACCACGAAGAACGTATCGACACCACCTTTGCCGGCGTACGCTTCCACAACATGAGCGGCCTGGTACAGCGCCAGGTCGAACGCTTCGTCTATCAACTGCAGCGTGAAGCGCGGCGCTTCGATAAAGACGACCTCTGATTCAAAGGCATCAATGAAAACGGGCAGTGCCTTGCGGCAACTGCCCGTTTTTTTTGCGCCTAAGGCCTGGCCCCGCTGAGGTGTTCCCGGGCGCATTCCTCGGCAGGCGGTTCATCCGCAGCCTGCGGGGTATCCGCTGCAGGTTCATCAGGCGCAGCTTCCGGCGCGGGCGCGCTCTGCATCTGGTCCTGAACCACCTGTTCGTCAACCCGCGGGTCCAGAGCCGCCACCAACGGTGAACTGGACATGCTGTCCGGCATCGCCACGTGATGCAGTGGCGCATCGTCGACCTGATGCAGATTGGTCACGGCCTTCGGCCGAATCCGCCAGACCAGCACCAGGGCAAAGAAACTGAAGAAGGCGTAGAGCATTTGGCTACCGAACAACTTCATCAGCACCCCTGCCGCCAAAGGACCAATACTCGCACCCACGCCATAGGTCACCAGCAGCATCGCCGTCAGCGAGACCCGTCGATCCCCTTCCACATGGTCATTGGAGAACGCCACCGCCAGTGGATAGAGACAGAACTGCACCAGGGAGCACAGGAAGCCCAGAACAAACAGGACCTCCAGCGGCACCGAAGGCAGGATCGCCAGGGGCAAGGCCACCACCGCCAAGAACAAGGCAAAACAGCGGATCAGCAGCGCCCGGTCATAGCGGTCGGACAGCCAGCCCAGCGGCCACTGCACCACCAGCCCGGCAAAAATGCAGCTACCCATGAACAGACCCACCTGCTCGGTGCTCAAGCCCTGTTGCGAGGCATAGAGCGGCGCCAGGCCGTAGAACGAACCGACGATCAGCCCCGAACCCAGTACCGTGCTCAGCGATTGCGGTACACGCTTGATAAAGAAGCGCGGCTCCATGGGTGCAGGGCGCAAGGGTGCCGGGTGAATGCGCCGGGTCATGGCCACCGGCACCAGGCACAGGGCAAAGCACAGCGCCACCAGCATCAGCAGCTCCAGGCCCAGGGCCGGGTGCATGACCAGTATCAACTGCCCCAGCACCAGGCCCAGGTAAGAGGCAATCATGTAGCCGCTGAACACCAGCCCGCGCTGTTTGGCGTCGGCCTGCTCATTGAGCCAGCTTTCGATGACCATGTACTGGCACATCATCCCCAGGCCCACGATCATCCGCAGCACCAGCCAGGCCGGCAACCAGTCCACCAGGCCGTGGCCCAGCACCGCCGCGCCGACAATCCCGGCACAGGTGGCGTAGGCACGGATATGCCCGACCCGGGCAATCAGTCGGTGCCCCAGCTTGCCCCCCAAAACCAGGCCGAAATAGTTGGCCGCCATCAAGGCCCCCACCCACAGCCCGTCGACATGATCGGCGGCCAGGCGCAGGGCCAGATAAGTGCTGAGCAGGCCAGAGCCGATCAGCATCATCAGCGACGCGAAATAAAGCGCTCGAAAGGATTTCCAGATTTGGCGCATCGGCGTTCCGAGCGGCTCCTTGAATGAGGTACCGAGCCCCGGCAAACCAGGGCCCGACCAGCGACGGTTCGGTTATGCCTGGGCCGCTAACACACGCCGTTCCCAGGGAGTAATTTCATCAAAGAAACTGGTCAACTCCATGGTCTTCGAAGCGATGTAGCCTTCGATGAACTCGTTGCCGAACAGTTCCCTGGCCAACTGGCTACGTTTCAGACGCTCCAAGGCCGCATGCAAGGTACAGGGCAACGAAAGATTGTCCGGCACTTCGAACTCACCCTGGATGGCAGCGGTTGGCTCCAACTCATTCTCGATGCCATGCAAACCTGCTGCCAGGCTCGCGGCGATCGCCAGATAAGGATTGGCGTCCGCCCCCGGCAGACGGTTTTCCACCCGTCGCGCCACCGGTGAACTGGCCGGAATCCGCAGGCCAGCGGCCCGGTTGTCGTGGGACCAGCACGCATTGTTCGGCGAAGCGTAAGGATGACACAAGCGCTGATAGGAGTTCACATTGGGGGCGAACAAGGCGGTGAAGTCGGCGAGGCCGGCCTGCAGGCCGCCAATGAAATGCCGGAACATCGCCGTAGGTTGCCCGGCGTCGTCACTGAAAACGTTACGGCCGTTACCCATCTCCACCAGGCTCTGGTGTATATGCATCGAGCTGCCCGGCGTGTGAGCCAAGGGCTTGGCCATGCAGACCACGATCAGGCCGTGCTTGAGCGCCACCTCCTTGAGCAGGTGCTTGAACAGGAAGGTCTGGTCCGCCAACAACAGCGGGTCACCGTGCAACAGGTTGATTTCGAACTGGCTGACGCCCATCTCGTGCATGAAGGTATCGCGGGGCAGGCCCAGGGCGGCCATGCCTTCGTAGACCTCCTTGAAGAATGGCCGCAGACCATTGTTGGAACTCACGCTGAACGCCGAATAGCCTTCCTCCCGGCGCCCATCCAGGCCGACCGGCGGCCGGAAGGGCTGCGCTGGATCGTCATTGGCCGCGAACACGAAGAACTCGAGCTCGGTGGCCACCACCGGCGCCAGGCCCAGGGCGGCATAACGGGCGATTACCTGCTTGAGCTGCCCACGAGTGGAGAGCCGCGAACTCTCGCCGCTGAGCTCATCGGCGTCACAGATAGCCAGCGCTCTGGGCGTTTCGCTCCAGGGCAGGCGGTGGATCTGCCGGGGGTCGGCATTGAGCGCCAGGTCGCCGTCGTCGCTGCCGTAGAAACGTGCTGGCGGATAACCGCCCATGATGCATTGCAGCAGCACCCCCCGCGCCATCTGCAAGCGCCGCCCTTCGAGGAACCCCTCGGCGGTCATTACCTTGCCCCGCGGCACGCCATTCAGATCCGCGGTGACACATTCGATCTCATCAATGCCCGTCAATCGCTCGGCGAGTGAACTGTGGCCATCGGTTGTCATGACTCAATCCTTGTTGTTATACGAGCCGCGAACGGCGACCCGTACAAAATACGCACCACCCGTTCAGGATTTCAAGCAGGCGCGAGTAAAATCCCCGGCCCTGCCCCCACTGGCGGGGCAAGCAGGCCGCCAGCCTTGTTACAGGTCCATGGTGTCCATCAATCAGGACAAGGGAGTAGGCTCGGCACGTCGCCTACGCCAACTTGAGGGAGCGCCCATGCTGGGAAGCCTTGCCGATATTGATTTGCGGATGCTGCGGGTGTTCTGCGCCATCGTTGATGCCGGCGGGTTCACCGCAGCCCAGGCACGGCTCAACACCAGCCTGTCGCGACTGAGCGTGGTGGTCCGGGACCTTGAGGAGCGCCTGGGCTACTCCCTGTGCAGGCGCGGCAGCAGCGGATTTCAGCTGACCGATCAGGGCCAGGAGCTGTTCGAGGCAGCACAGTTGCTGTTCGCCGACATCGAGCGCTTTCGCCAGCACGCCAACCGCCTCGGCCCCATCACCCGCGAGCAGTTGCAGATCGGCAGTGTCGACAGCCTGATCAGCCTGCCCTATGCCCCCCTGTCCCTGGCCCTGGGCCATCTGCGCCGGCGCCTGCCCCAGGTACGGCCGAACCTGCACCTGATGCGCCCCGACGAACTGGAACAGGCCGTGCTCGACGAACGCCTGCACCTGGCCATCGGCGCTTTCCACCATCAACTGTCGGGGTTGCACTATCAGCACCTGTTCGAGGAGGAACAGAACCTCTACTGCGCCAATGGCCATCCACTGTTCCCGCGCACCGACGAAACACTGACCCTGGAAGAGATCTGCGCCGCCGATTATGTGAGCCGGGGCTACATGGCGGAGCACCAGCGCCCCCATGACCTGCACTTCAACCAGAGCGTCAGCGCCTACGCCATGGAGGCCATCGCCACGCTGATTTTCTCCGGCACCTACCTGGGTTACCTGCCCAGCCACTATGCGGCGGCCTGGGTGGCCAAGGGCCAACTGCGCGCCTTGCTACCCGAGCGCCTGGCCTACCGCTCGCACTTTCACTGCATCACCCGCCAGGGCCAGGAACCCAAGGTCGCACTGGCAACCTTTCTGGAATGCCTGGCCCTGGCCGGGCGGCAACTGGGCGAGGCACACCTTCAACCACTCGCGGCTCAGGGCAAGTAGAGCTTGAACAACCCGCCGCCCAATGGGCCGCCGTTGCTGATCCGAGTGTGGCCGCACACGCCATTGCGCTGATGCAATTCGGCAATGCGCCCGGCAAAGTACAGGCCCAGCCCGGTGCTGCCGCTGCTTTGATTGATGCCCTGCACATAGTCGGCCTGACGCTCGATCATCCCTTGGGGATAGCCTTCGCCATCGTCGTTGATGGACAGCACCACCTGCCCTTCCTCATCACTGACGCTGATCAGCAGGGCATGACGTGCATGGCGAATGGAATTGTTGATGCAATTGGCCAATACCGAGGCGATCAGCTCACGATCGAAGAACCCCAGGGGGCTCAGCGGATCGACTTCATAGGCGGCGGAAATGCCACGGCTCTTGAACACGTCCTGGTGGCTCACCAGTTGCGCTTCGATGAAGTCATCCAGTTCGTGGTAGGCCGGCTGCAACGGCAGCTGGTTGATCCCCAGCTTGTACAGCCCCAGCAGTTGCACCAGCATGCCGTTGAGGTGGGCGAACTGATAGTCGATCACCCCCTGCTCTGGCGCATTCTGCTGCTCGGGCAAGCGCGCCAGCCACTGGGCGTGAGCCTGCATCAGCATGGCCAGGGAGTTCTTCATGTCATGTACGGTGGAGGCGATCACCGTGGAAAAGTCGAGCGCCTGTTGCTTTTCGATCATTGGCCAAACGCCTTGCTTCGCAGCTTCTGATAGCGCGGATAACGCGCGTCGGTATCGGGCATCATGCCCACCAATTTAAGGCACGCCCGGCATTCTTCCAGGAGTGCCGCGTCCGGATTGGCGTCGGCGCCGTGCAGCAGCGACTGGGCCATGTTCAGGGCAATACTGATGTTCTTCGGTTGCATGGCCAGGGCCTTGCGGAACAACTCCCGCGCTTCCGCGAGGTTGCCGCCCTTGTAGCTGCGCACGCCCTGACGGTTGATATCGGCGGCGGCATTGGAAGAACTGAGGATAGTCGGGTCGTCGGTCAGCTTGGCGATGTTCTGCATGACCTTCGGATCGTCACCATAGATCTCCGCACAGTTCTTGAGCATCGAAGCACCGGCACTGGCCTGCCCCAGCATCTGCAGTTGCTTGGCCACCAGCAGCGCCGCTTCAGGGCTCATGAACTGCTCCATGCCGTCCAGGCGCAGCAGCGCCTGCTCGGTGAGTTTTTCCGCGGTCTCGGCATCATTGAGCAACAGACTCGTGGCCTTCATCAGCCGCGCGCGAATCTGCAGGCCCGGGTCAGTGGGATTCTCCTTGGCCACGGCACTCAGGGTCTGGTTGATTTCCAGCCGGGTGCGCGTGTCCAGGCCCCTCTCGCTGCCCTTGCTGATCAGGGCATGGGCCAGCCCGAGGTTGCTTTCCGGGTCCTTGAAACGCGACTGCGCGCCCTGGGACACCGCCTGGCGATAAGCCCGGGAGGCGCTGTCAAAGTCTTCGTTGGCCATGGCCAGCTTGCCCAGCAATGCCTGGCGCCGCACGGCCAGGGGAGAAAGGCGCACCGCCTCTTCCAGCACGTTCTGGGCCCGCTGGGTATCGCCTTCGGCTACCAGCACCTCTGCCAGCCCGTCGTAGAGGCCCGGCATCATCGGAAAGGCCTTCAAGGCCTTTTCATAAACCGCCTTGGCCTCGCCAACCTGCCCGCGCTTGAACAGCAGGCGCCCCAGCCCGACGTAAGCCCAGGGCAGCGGCCGGTCCGCCAGGATGCTGTTGTACAGGCGCTCCAGGGCCTCGTTCTGATGCATGTCGCGCAGGGCATCGGCGCGGTAGCGCAAGCATAACGGCGCGTAACGCGGGTCCTGCTTGCACAGGGCGATGCAGGCGTTGAGCACCTCCACCGGCTTGCCCCGGTCAAGGGCCTGGAGAATGGGTTTGAGCAACGTCTTGCGCTGCTGCAGGCGCTCCAGGCGCTGGGCCAGACCGGAGCGGTTGAAAGGCTTGGTCAGGTAGGCATCGGGCTCATGCTCCAGGGCACTGAGCACCATGGCCTGGCTGCTCTCGGCGGTGACCATGAGGAACACGCTCTCATGGCTGATGAGCTTTTCCAGCATCAGGTCTTCGAGCACCTGCTGGCCGTTTTTCTTGCCGTCGCCCAGGTGATAGTCCTGGAGGATGAAGTCGTAGCGCTTCTGCGCGCACATGCGCAGGGCCTGCTCGCCAGTGTCGGCGGTGTCTACATCCTTGACGCCCAGCTCACGCAGCATCGAACGCACCGAACTGCGGAAGTCCGAGAAATCATCGACGATCAAAAAGCTCTTTTGGTGGTACGCCAGCATCGAAGATTCCAGGCAAGTAAGAAGATCAATCCAAAGACAGCAGGACCCACCCGGCTTCGCAGCCTGTTTTTGGCGCGCAGATAATAGCTGCTGGCCACGGGCTATCAAGCACTTTCCGGTCGGCCTGTGATCCAGGCCGCCACTTGGGAACACAATTGTCCACTGAGGTTATCGGCCGGATTACGCATTCCCTTATAGCCGACGGGCGGCATTTCACCGCGGATTACACAAGTCTCGACCAGCCCGTGTACTCAGCCGTAAAAGAGGCCTGTTTGCACGCTCAAACCTTGGATTCTGAAACATCACCTGATAGCGTGCTGCGCCTCACAGCCTCGATCGTTTCTGGCCGGAAATGCCCCTGCATTGCAGAGGGTCTGCCGCGCAATAAAGGGTCCATCAGTCGCAAGCGTCGCAGGCTTGCGACCCGGGTGTCGAAGGATCGGCATGACACCCCACGGCGGCACCAACGACGAGGAAATGCCGGTCTGCCAGGCAGTGCATCACGTGATGCGCAGGTCATTATCAAATGGAGTTAACGATGGCGCATAACAGCAGTGCGATAACCGGCATTGAACTGGAACAGTTCATGGACCGCCTGGAGGCGCAACAGCAAGAACAGGAAACCGATGCCCTGCTGGCTCAGTTGCAGGCACAACCGCTGCAGGCCGACTCCCTGGCGTCCATCGATCGCCTGCACACCCTGTGGATGCAGGCCGGTAATTCAGCGGCAGCCCGGGCCGTCATCGATCAGGATGGCGACGCTCTTGTACAAGCCGCCCCAGAGCCGGCCCGCGCCGAGCTGATGATGAACCTGGCTATCCTGCGCCTGCGGGTCGCCAACTACCTCGATGACGAGCCAACCCTGATCGAAGTGCTCGGACAGCTCGAACAGATGGCCACGCAAACCCTGGATTTCAATGTCGAGCATTACCGCCGCTATCGGATCTTCGACGATCTGGAACGCGCTAGTTGTGAAATAGCACTGAAAACCATCGAAGTGCGCTACGCCCTGACCTTGGGCAACCCTGCCCGCGCGGCCCTGCGTGCCTGGGATGCCGCCGATCAGTATCAGCGCCGCGCCCGAGTCCTGGCCTACCACGACCGCAATGAAGAGGCCCGCAGTGCAGCCCTGGAGGCGGTCAACGCCGTACGTACCGCCGGCCCGGACCAGGATATCGATGAAGGCGACTGGCTGTGGTTGGGCAACTCGCTGATCGAGATCATTCCGCTGCGCCTGGCACTGTTCGAGCAACCCATCGCGCAACTGACCGCTGGCCGCTCCCAGCCCCAGCGCCGCGAATGGGAAGTGCGCACTGCACGCTTGGCGGCCCGCGCCCTGCACGCCCAGGGCGACCTGGCCGGCGCCCTGAAGATCTGCAATGCCGCGGCCCTGAGCCTGGATTCCGACGGAGGCAACAACTTCATCGAATACGAATTGCCCTGGCTGATGGAAGCTGGCCGCATCGACGAAGCCGGATTTCGCGCATTCATCGATGTCTATGACCGGCAAACCGAGCTATGGCCTGCCACCGCCCGCCTGGTACTCGATCGCCTGCAAGACCCTGATGAGCACAGTGCCTGGTGGCCGATTTGCGTGATGCGTGCCTGTATCACCGAGGAAGTGCTGCAGAGCTTCCTGCAAGCGCTGCCCAGCCTCGAAACCAGCAAGCCTGCCACGCCACTGCTGGCCGCCCTCTCCCTGGCCATGGAGGACCTGCAAGCTGGCGACGCGCTGTATACCGAAGCTCGTGCAGAAGCGGTGCGTCGGGCGCCCGATCACCCCTGGATCACCCGCCTGGCAGCCGTGCACGACGCTGAGCACGGCCTGATCGATGCGGCCACTGAAGCCAGCCTGCTGCAAAACGCCATCCAGGCAGGCCGCATGCAAGACAACCGCAGTGCGTTTTCGCTGTTTGCCGCTCGGATCAACAGCCAAGGGATTATCGAGGCACTCAAAGCGCCCAAGCCCGTCCTGTCCTGCGGCAAGCACGCCTACAACTACGCACTGGGCATTGAAGACCTGGCCGAAGCAGAAGCCGACAAACTGCCCCCGGACGCCCGGGACCAGGCCTATTCGTTGCTGCGCGAAGCCCAGAGAGATGCCTACGAGCAGGGCCAGGCCCATATGGAGCGCTATTTCGCCAGCGGCAGCGGCCACCCGTACGATGCCTGCGCGCACCTGTATTCCATGCTCTGCAACAACCTGGCGATCAACTACCGCTACTACAACCCGATTCGCTACGAAGACGCCATCGAACTGCATACACGGGGCATCGCCGCCAGCCCGTTCGCCGAACACTACAATGGGCTGCTCAGTGCGCGTATCAGCCTGGAGGATCTGCCCGGCATTATCGATGCTGCGGAACAGCTTTGGCATTATTCGGCCGAGTTCGGCTACAGCCGCCACAACCCGGATGAATACGTAGCCTCGGTGGCGTACGCCCTGTACAAGCTCGATCGCGACAATGAGATCCTCATCTGGCTCGAACGCCTGCTCAAGTGGCAGGAAGAGCAAGGCGTCAGCGATCAGCAACTGGACAGCTCGGCGCTGTTTGCCCGGATCCAGGTCGCACGCTACCTGGCCCATGCCCATCCGGACAACGCCGACAGCCTCTGGCAGCGTTACCAGCCGGCGGTACTGTCCCTGAACGAGGTCTCGGTCATGTCCGCCTCGGTGGACTTCCTCAAGGCCCGGGGGCGCGCCGCCGAAGCCATTGACTACTGCGCACGCACCCTGGCCCTGTGTGCCCCGGACGATGACTACGACATCCGGTGCCGTGCCCGGATCGAGCAAATTCTGAGCGAGCTGCAAGCCCCGGCTCAACCGGCTGGCAAGAAAAACTGGTGGCAGATATGGAAGTAAGCGCCGACAAGCGCAGCCCCAGCTACGCCCCGCGCAACCTGCTCAATGCCGATGAACAGAAACGCGGTATCACCCAGCGCAGCCAGCAGCGCAGGGACGAGCAAGCAGTGCAGGGTTGGCTGTTGAACCACTTCTATCGCCATCTGGTAGGCAACTTCGAACCGGCACGACGCATCCAGTCCCTGGATGACGCCTGTACGGCCCTGGGTAGCGACTCGGTGCCGGCCTGGGTGAACGGCTATTTCGAGCGCGCTGCCAAGGCGCAATCCGAAGACCCCGCCAAAGCCCTGGCGCCCCTGGTCTGGATCGACCCGCAGGAGCCGCAGCTGCTGCACCAGGAAGCCCAACTGGTGGAGTTCCTGACCTCACGCAAAGGCACGGCTCTTGAGGGCAAGCTGGATCGCATCACTTGCCCGCAAGCGCTGGCATTGTGGGAAAGGGAGCATGCACAAATGGCGGCCCGGGTCGATCAGGGATGGCGCCAGAGCTCTGCCCAAGCCCTGACCGTGACCCTTACCTGTGCCGAGCACACCTGGGTCGAACTGCGCCCGCAAAGCCCGCTGTTGCGGGCCGAGATGGCTTTTGAAAGCTACGTGATGCGCCATTGCCTCGGGCAGTTCGCCGACCGTCGGGCCCTGACCGGCGGCTACGGAGAGCGTTACGCCGAAGCGGTGGAACAGCAGAGCATGCGCGTGGTCAGCCTGCGCGATGCTCAAGGCCAACCCCACATCACCGTCAGCCTGATCATCCAGGACGACGGTGCACTGACGGTGGAGCAGGTCAAAGGCAAGCAGAACCGCCCGCCCGTCGAACGTTATTTCCACGACCTGCTGCGCTTTCTCAACACCCTGGGTACCGACCAACAGACCCCGGCCGACTGCATTGCCATCGGCATAGTGCGTACCGAGGCGGGTTGGCTGCGTATCGAAGAAGTCAGTGATCCTCAAACCCAGACCCGTCTGGTGGCCCGTTACCCACAGTTGTTCCGACGGCTGGAAGCCCCTTCGGCCATGGTCGAGTGGCTGGTCGCGGCACGCCAGTCCGACCTGCTGCTGGAGGTCGCGCCCCAGGCGCCGACCGTCAAGTACGCCACCCGTCACATCTTCAAGAAAACCCCCTTGCCACCACGTCAGGCCGAGGACCCGCAGTATCGGACCGAAGGCGTGCCCTGGTCAGATATGTCCCCATCCCTGGCCGAAGAAATCAGCACATGGCAAAACAGAAGCAGGTAATACGCAGATGATGACGGTAATTGTCGTGCTATTCGGCGCCTGGCTGGGCTGGCGTCACTTTCGCCGCCCGTCGGGAACATCCCTAGTGGTATTCACACCACGTAAGCGTTGGGCACTAACACTGGCACAACCCATGGTCGATGCCACCGGAATGACCGGTTTCTACGACCCCGATACCACCCACTTCATGGATCAGGCGAAAAGCACCCTGCGGGCCTCGTTGCTGCACCAGATCGGTTTTCGCAGCAACGCCACCGACGACGAAGTCTGCGCCCACCTCAATGGCACCCTGGAGCGCCAGTGGTTTCGTATTGACCTGCATGGCCTGAATCCCAGCGACGACCCGCGAGCAGCCATGGCCTTCGCCTGCGTGCGCAGCGCATTTTTTGTCCGTTGCGCCATGTTGATGAGCTGGCTCGAACCTGAAACAGGGTGGCGCATCATGCTGCTCAACGCCCAGCGGGCCCAGGACTGCTTCAACGATTGGGAAGACTTCGGCAAGGCCTTCATGCTGGGCCGCCAGCAATGGATAGCCGCATTCAGGGCCGATTCGCTGGGAACTTCATTCAATGAAGCGAAGCTGAGCCAGTTGCTTGCACCCGGCAGCGGAGTGTGGGCAAGCGTTGACTGGAAGGGATTGCCGGCGCTCTGTCCGGTAGCGGATTGACATTTCTGGCCCTGGTGACAAGCAGCCAGATCAGCAAAACAACGTGAATCCTTGCAGGCCATCAAAAACACTCACTGTGGCCCTGTGCACAAGCACGTAGCCCCACGCTGGTCAGGCTGTCACCAATACAAGAAAAAGAGCCCGTTGTTTAACGTGCCCCTCGGATAGACGAAATCAAAAAAGCCCCGCCCGAGGATCGCCCGGTGGGGCTTTTCTTTATTCTTTCGCTCCGGGGTCCAAGAACAGATCAACCGCGCAGGGATCAGCCCAGAAAGATACGAATTATATGGTGTCCCAGGGCAGGTTCGAACTGCCAACCTTCCCCTTAGGAGGGTCATTAGAGCTGCCAGCCCGCTTGGCCAAACCCAGTGTTTATTGGGCTTCGCGTCCGGTTGTGTCCGTAAAAACGACGCCGTATAGTTCTTTTTGCACCCACCATGCACCCATGGGAACAAATTGAAAGAGAAGCTAACGGCAAAACTGCTTACCTCGCTGCAGGTCACTGGCAGCGAATATGAGGTTCACGACACCACCGTCACGGGCCTATTCGTTCGGGTGACTGCGGCCGGCGCGAAATCGTACGTTGTGTCCTGGGCCCGCGGCCGCAAGAAGACACTGGGGCGAGTAGGCATTCTCACCCTAGACCAAGCCAGGACCGAGGCAACTCAGTATCTCGCAGAAGCTCGAGCGCTTGGCGAACCACTTGCCGTTACCCAAAAGCGCAGAGGAACCGCCCTACCCTCTCTACGGGAGTTCATCGAAGACACCTATATGCCGTGGTTCAAGACTCACCACAAAGGCCACGAGAAGACCCAGCACACCCTGAGCTGCAACTTCGACACGATCATGTCACAGCGCCTCGACGCAATCACCGGCCGTGACCTGGACCAGATCCGTACAGGATGGATGCAGTCAGGCAACAAGCCGTCGACGGTCAATCGCAAAATGGGCTCCATCAGTGGCGTCTTCAGCAGAGCCGTTGAATCTACGCCGAAGATCAGATGTAGCAGCAATGTGAGAGACGCAAGATGAAAACACCTACCAAGCACTAACACCGGTACGCGGTAAAGCAACTCCAGCGACTAATGAGCGGCAGGTGAGATCAGATCTTTCTGCCCTTTCTGGGAGATATCGAAAATCTTCTGGGTGCAGACCGAGAAATTCTGCAAATCGAACTCAACCAGATATGTCTTATTCGGCTGCGCGAGAAAGGTGCGAGACAAAGGGCCGCATTTTTCTATCCGATAAGTCGTTCCAATGTTGTTTCGCCAAGTTGCTTCACCTTCAACCTCCGTCACCTGACCTGCTGGCACCAAAATCTCTCGGCTCGGCCTAGCACCATGCATCCCCCGAGCGAGCCCTTTATATAGCCCCCTAGCAAACGCCGGCATCTGCCGTTCTTGAGCATCGTTGTATACAGCACCTACGCTGCTCAGACTTCCCGGCTTCCCAATCTGAAACGTCACAGGCGATTCAATACTGACCGCTTTGAAAATGACCTTTGAATTGTGTTCGTCCGCAATCAGAACAACAGGCTTTTTAACCGGCTTTGCTGGAGTCGCACCCTGATGTGAAGAGCATCCAGCGAGAAAGGCAGTAACGATCAAGGAGACGGCTGGAACTAACAAATTGCGCTTTAACAAATCCTAAACCTCAATAAAACCTGAGCCCCCAAGCCAATTGGTAGCTATGAGCCACTATATCGAAAATGTCCGGGGCTAAACGGCTTTTTTGAGTATGCCCAGCTGAACAAGGCTTGGGCATACAAAGCAAAAGAGCAGTTTCGGGAGTTTATGCGTTATGTGGGAGAGCTACACGGGCTTCCTGCGTCAGATCACCTTGCAATTTCCGAGGCTGGCGTTGCTCGTAATTTCGCAAAGGACTGAGTGCCATTGCACCCACCCTGCACCCATGGTGACTTTTGAGTAGAGAGGAAAGTCGCTGAAAGTATTGATTTGTATGGTGTCCCAGGGCAGGTTCGAACTGCCAACCTTCCCCTTAGGAGGGGGATGCTCTATCCAATTGAGCTACTGAGACAAAACAGCGAGCGCCATTGCGGCACGGCGCGGAGGACGGCGTGCATGTTAACGGCCAAGGCTGCATTTGTCATGTGATCCATAGGGCTTTTTGCAGGAAGCATCAAGCTCGCACCGCAGCTTCGATGCCGCGTCGTGCAAATTGCATCACTGCAAAAAGCCATCATTGCAAAATGCAATTCAAGAGACTTTAAAAATCAGCTCAACATATTGTTTTTAAAGACTTTATCGCCAGGTAAACTCTTGGCACGCAGGCTGCTTAATTAGTGGATAAACACTGAGGAGATGCCGCCCATGAATAGCGCTCTGTTGCTCTTGAATGCGATTGCCATTGCCGTATTGGCGGCCTTTCACTTTCAACCTGCAGATGACGCTGCCCCTGGCGGGTCATCCTTCGCCCATTACCAGCAACGCCTGGCACCCCAGCTGGCAGTCATGAACACCCAGATTGAGCCTGGCTCAGTGACCCGGGTTACCCAGGGAAAAGCCTCGCAACAGCCAGGCGCCGCACCCACTGAACGCTGGGTATTTTGAGACCGAGACTACAGGAGCCATTTATGTCCACCGCTGCCAAAAGCCTGCTTGTTCTGACGCTACTCAGCGCCATTGCCGCTGTGTTCCTGCCTGAAGAACCTCTGGGCAGCGCGCCACTGATCATCAGCGGCTCACTGTTCGGCCTGTTCCTGCTGGCACTGCTGGCTGGCCGCAAGATCAAGTTCGACCCTGTATTGCGCTGATACCGTGCTCTTGCAATATGCCTAAGAGGCGCCTCAAGGTAACCTGTAATTCGGCAGAATTATCCAGGCGAACCACTCCCTCCTCATCCAGCCAGCCGGCATGGGCAAACTGTTCATTACGCTGCAGGCGCTCTTCTATCTCCGGCAGGCTTTCCCTGGCCCGACGCAGCAAGCGACGGCGTAATACTTCGTTATCAACCGTCAGAACTATCGGAATCAGATCGGGATACCGAGCTCGCGCCCTGGACAGATAGCCTCTGGACCCGTTGACTAGGACATTGCGCCCCTGCGCCAACCAGCTATCGATCACCACAGGAATCCCATAACCCAGGCCATTGGCCTGCCAGAACAAAGCGAAATCCCCCCGGCCTACTCGTCCCGCGAACTCCTCGGCGGTGACCTCAATCGCCTCCTCTCCCACCGACTCGGCAGAGCGCGTGATCACCCTTCTTGCCACTTCACAGCCCAACGCACTTAAAGGCTGCCGGGCCGCATCAATCAGGCTATCCTTGCCGGCCCCTGAAGGCCCCATCAAGTAGATCAACCTACCCGGCATGGGTGGCTGCTCCGCAGAGCACAACTAGTAAATCGGCCATTTGCCACTATCCTCTGACAGGTAGGGATTACACTTTCACCCGCATAGCATGCACCTTCGTCGGTGCACTGACACTCCCGCAGGATGGGAGAATGCGGCCAGCAACGCGGACCCGACGAACTTTTCAAACCAGTCCGCATTTCTGATAATTGGTGCTGGCATAACGCCTTTATCCAGTTCAATATTTGTCACAGAATTGACGCCAAGGATCTGGCAATTTTGAGGCATGATGCGGGCCTCTTAACAATTCAGGTTGAACATTTGGCATTCAGGCTTGTCCTAAAAGACAGCCCGCGGCCAATTCCGAGAACCGCTCCCCCTGAACTAACCGGTTAAATATATGCGCCCATTGAAACAGGCAATTTATTCCAGCCGTACGGCTGACAAGTTCGTCGTACGTCTACCCGACGGGATGCGTGAACGCATTGCCGAGGTGGCTCGCAATCATCACCGCAGCATGAACTCCGAAATCATCGCGCGCCTGGAACAGAGTCTTATTCAGGAAGGCGCCTTGGGTGAAGAGCTGAGCATGCGCCTGGACAGCCCCGAACTGTCCTTGCATGAGCGCGAACTGCTTCAACGTTTCCGCCAACTCTCACATCGCCAGCAAAACGCTTTGGTTTCGCTGATCGCCCATGACGCTGAAATGGCCGCAGACGCCACCTGATTGCATCTCGCAAGCTCAAGCCAGCCTAGTCGCTGGCTTTTTTTTGCCCCGCCAAAAGCAGCGAAGCGCCATTTAGGCGCTTCGTCGGTAACCAACAGGGAAGAACGGCTCAAAGCAGGAAAATGGTCGCCAGGCCGAGAAAGATGAAAAAGCCGCCACTGTCAGTCATGGCGGTGATCATCACGCTAGCGCCCATCGCCGGATCACGCCCCAGGCGCGCCAGGGTCATGGGGATCAGAACTCCCATCAGCGCCGCCAGCAGCAGGTTCAAGGTCATGGCAGCAGTCATGACCACCCCCAGCGACCAGCTCCCGTAGAGCATGTACGCCACGACACCGATCACCCCACCCCAGACCAGGCCATTGATCAGGGCTACGGCCAGCTCTTTACGCATCAAGCGCGAGGTGTTGCCAGTGCTCACCTGGTCCAGGGCCATTGCCCGGACAATCATGGTGATAGTCTGATTACCCGAGTTGCCACCGATACCCGCAACGATGGGCATCAGGGCCGCCAACGCCACCAGCTTTTCAATCGAGCCCTCGAACAGCCCAATCACCCGGGACGCGACAAACGCGGTAATCAGATTGATCGCCAGCCAGGCCCAACGGTTGCGCAGGGATTTCCAGACCGAGGCGAAGATGTCTTCCTCTTCCCGCAGACCGGCCATGTTGAGGACTTCGGTCTCACTTTCCTCACGAATCAGGTCGACCATTTCGTCGATGGTCAAACGACCGATCAACTTGTCGTTCTTGTCGACCACAGGGGCCGAAATCAGGTCATAACGCTCAAACGCCTGAGCCGCGTCGTAGGCATCTTCATCCGGATGAAAACTCACCGGATCACTGGCCATGACCTCGGCGACCTGCTTGTCCGGGTCATTGACCAGCAGACGCTTGATCGGCAGCACCCCTTTGAGCACGCCGTCGTAGTCCACCACGAACAGTTTGTCGGTGTGGCTTGGCAATTCTTTCAGACGACGCAGATAACGCAGGACCACTTCCAGGCTGACATCCTCGCGGATGGTCACCATCTCGAAGTCCATCAGCGCACCGACCTGCTCCTCATCATAGGACAGCGCGGAGCGAACGCGCTCACGCTGCTGGCCGTCGAGAGCCTCCATCAGCTCATGGACGACGTCTCGCGGCAGCTCGGGGGCCAGGTCAGCAAGTTCGTCAGCGTCCATCTCCTTGGCGGCAGCCAGGAGCTCGTGATCGTCCATGTCGGCGATCAGGGTTTCACGTACGGAATCGGATACTTCGAGGAGGATGTCGCCGTCACGCTCGGCCTTGACCAACTGCCAGACGGTCAGACGCTCTTCCAGAGGCAAGGCTTCAAGGATGTAGGCAACGTCAGCAGAGTGCAGATCATCGAGCTTGCGTTGCAACTCGACGAGGTTCTGCCGATGGACCAGGTTCTCGACCCGGTCATGATGATGGCCTTCCTGACGGTGCGTCAGGTCTTCAACTACCCGCTGGCGCTGCAGCAGCTCGACGACTTGAGCCAGGCGGTCTTGCAGGCTTTCCTGCGTTTTCTTTACTTCTACTTCGGTCATAGGCGAACTCCACTCCCAGCAGAGGAGCACGCCGGAAGGATCAATCAGTCAGTTCATGATTGTTAAAACGGGATACTGAGTAACTACTGGGTAAGTCCATGGAGGTATTCCACAAGCCCCGGCGGGGCTGACGGGCGCAATCATACACCGCTTGACGGTTTTAAACGTTAAAAAATCGCGGCAAGAACAAGCGCTTGCGGCATAAAGCTGAGCAACGTCCGAATCTATGAGACTGCGACGCCTCGACAGAAAAAGAAAACACACAGCACAGGAAAAAAGTCGGAGAGACAGACTCACAGGCATTGCATTCGACTTCCGCCGGGCAAAGCCGTTCCAGCCCAGGAGGGCAAAAGAGATAAAGGAGGATAAAAAGGCAGAAAGCAAAAAGCCCGCATCTTTCGATGCGGGCTTCCTGATGTATGGTGCACTCGACAGGATTCGAACCTGTGACCGCTCGGTTCGTAGCCGAGTACTCTATCCAGCTGAGCTACGAGTGCATTTTGTGTTTTTAGACCAGACCACAACTGGTTGAAGCCAAGTTAACTACATAACTGTAACTAACTCTTAAATGGTGCACTCGACAGGATTCGAACCTGTGACCGCTCGGTTCGTAGCCGAGTACTCTATCCAGCTGAGCTACGAGTGCATTTGTTGCCGCGCATTATAGGCCGTTAAATCTTTTTGTAAAGCACTTTTTCTAGTAATTTCAACAACTTACAGAAGAAGCCAGATTACAACGTACTAAGCAAATAATGGCGGAGAACGGGGGATTCGAACCCCCGACACCCTTTTGAGGTGTACTCCCTTAGCAGGGGAGCGCCTTCGGCCACTCGGCCAGCTCTCCGCAACACGGGGCGTATATTAACCAGCTTTCTCCCCGTTTGCAAACAAAAAAAACGATAAAAATTAATGGCTTGGTTCTTCGTCCTTCTCTTTCTTAATCCGCAGGTAAATTTCCTCACGGTGAACCGCCACTTCTTTGGGGGCGTTGACACCAATACGCACTTGATTACCTTTGACGCCGAGCACGGTCACAGTGATCTCGCCATCACCAATGATCAGGCTTTCTGCGCACCGACGAGTCAGAATCAGCATACCTTTCTCCTCACGCATTACATTTTCAGGGACTACAGTCTGCAAAAAAAAGGGTGTTGGCCTACAACCGGGTCGGCTGCAGTCCTACACGCCTAAGTATTGACTAGCACGGGCAAAAGAACAGTTTTCTCCCGTGCCGATCAAAAACACAAAGGGCGCGGTCAGACCGCGCCCTTTCAAACACGCATCACTCGCCCTGTCGGGCCGGAGCGTCGAGCTCGAAAGCGGTGTGCAGCGCACGTACCGCCAACTCCAGGTACTTCTCCTCGATCACCACCGAAACCTTGATTTCAGAAGTGGAGATCATCTGGATGTTGATGCTCTCTTTAGCCAGGGCCTCGAACATGCGGCTGGCAACGCCCGCGTGGGAGCGCATGCCAACACCAACGATCGATACCTTGGCAATGTCTGTGTCGCCTACCACTTCGCGGGCACCGATTTCACGTGCGGTGTTTTCCAGCACGGTCTGGGCCGCCAGGTAGTCATTGCGGTGCACGGTGAAGGTGAAGTCGGTGGTGTTATCGTGCGAAACGTTCTGCACGATCATGTCGACTTCAATGTTCGCCGCGCTGATCGGGCCAAGGATCTTGAAGGCCACGCCAGGATTGTCTGGCACGCCACGGATAGTCAGCTTGGCTTCATCGCGGTTGAAAGCGATGCCGGAAATGATCGGCTGTTCCATGGATTCCTCTTCATCAATAGTAATGAGGGTGCCCGGACCCTCCTGAAAGCTGTGCAGAACGCGCAGCGGAACGTTGTACTTGCCAGCAAACTCGACCGCACGGATCTGCAGCACCTTGGAACCGAGACTGGCCATTTCCAGCATCTCTTCGAAGGTGATCTTGTCCAGGCGCTGAGCCTTGGGCACAACCCGCGGATCGGTGGTGTAGACGCCGTCCACATCGGTATAGATCTGGCACTCATCGGCCTTCAGAGCCGCCGCCAGCGCCACACCGGTGGTGTCGGAACCACCACGACCCAGGGTGGTGATGTTGCCGTGCTCGTCAACGCCCTGGAAACCGGCAACCACTACCACACGACCGGCTTTCAGATCGCCACGAATCTTCTGATCATCAATCTGCAGGATTCGCGCTTTATTGTGAGCGCTGTCGGTGAGGATGCGCACCTGGTTACCGGTATAGGACACCGCCGGAACACCGCGCTTGATCAACGCCATGGCCAGCAACGCGATAGTCACTTGCTCGCCGGTGGAGACGATCACATCCAGCTCACGGGGAACCGGTTTGGCTTCGCCACTGATCTGCTTGGCCAGATCGATCAGGCGGTTGGTTTCGCCACTCATCGCCGACAGCACGATCACCAGGTCATCGCCGGCTTCGCGGAACTTCTTCACCTTGTCGGCGACCTGCTCGATCCGCTCGACAGAGCCGACCGAGGTGCCTCCAAATTTCTGTACGATCAAAGCCATTTTCTAAGCCGCCTCAGCCCGTAAAGGGGCGCCCGTTAAACAATCAAACTGCACAGCGCAAGGACCCGCCACTAGACGACGGGCCCGGCTCGGCGCCTTAAATACCCTGCTCGACAAATGGCACGGTCAGGGCCAGCGCGGCATCCAGTGCAGCGGCATCAACACCGCCGCCCTGCGCCATGTCTGGACGACCACCGCCCTTCCCGCCCACTGCCGCAGCGGCTTGCTTCATCAAATCACCGGCTTTGAGTTGGCCAGTCAGGTCCTTGGTTACACCGGCAACCAGTACGACCTTTTCCTCATGGACACTGCCGAGCAGGATCACTGCGCGGCCGAGTTTGTTTTTCAACTGATCCACCAGCGCCAGCAGCGCCTTGCCGTCCTGGCCGTCAAGACGCGCAGCCAGCACTTTCACGCCCTTGACGTCTGCCGCCTGAGCGGACAGATCATCGCCCGCGGCGCTTGCAGCCTTGGCCTGCAACTGCTCGAGTTGCTTCTCCAGCAAGCGGTTGCGTTCCAGCACTGCCGACAGCTTGTCGATCAGGTTGTCGCGGCTACCCTTGACCAGGGTCGCCGCTTCCTTGAGTTGTTCTTCCGCCGCATTCAGGTACGCCAGGGCCGCAGCACCAGTCACTGCCTCGATACGACGCACGCCGGAAGCCACACCGCCTTCGCTGGTGATTTTCAGCAAGCCGATATCGCCGGTACGGTTGGCGTGGATACCGCCACACAGCTCTACCGAGAAGTCGCCGCCCATGCTCAGTACGCGCACGCTGTCGCCGTACTTCTCGCCGAACAGCGCCATGGCGCCCTTCTTCTTGGCGGTATCGATATCAGTTTCTTCGGTTTCCACCGGGGTGTTCTTGCGAATCTCGGCGTTGACGATGTCTTCCAGCGCCTTGATCTGCTCGGGCTTGATCGCCTCGAAGTGGCTGAAGTCGAAACGCAGGCGCTGGCTGTCCACCAGCGAGCCCTTCTGCTGTACGTGTTCGCCCAATACCTGGCGCAGCGCAGCGTGCAGCAAGTGGGTGGCCGAGTGGTTCAGCGAGGTCGCGTGGCGCACTTGCGCGTCGACCTGGGTTTCAACCGGCGCACCAACAGTCAGGCTACCCTTGGCCAGCACGCCATGGTGCAGGAAGGCACCGCCGGTCTTGGTGGTGTCGCGCACGTCGAAACGCGCGTTGCCAGCCTGAAGATAACCGCAGTCACCGATCTGGCCGCCGGATTCGGCATAGAACGGGGTCTGGTCAAGAACCACCACACCCTCTTCGCCTTCGCTCAGCACGTCGACCGATTGCCCTTCCTTATAAAGAGCAACCACTTTCGCCGAACCGCTGGTGGCGTGGTAACCGGTGAACTCGGTGGCCACGTCGACCTTGACCAGGCTGTTGTAGTCCATGCCGAAAGAACTGGCGGAGCGGGCACGCACACGCTGGGCTTCCATTTCGCGCTCGAAGCCTTCCTCGTCGAGAGTCAGGTTGCGCTCGCGGGCGATATCGCCAGTCAGGTCCATCGGGAAACCGTAGGTGTCGTACAGCTTGAACACCACGTCGCCCGGCACCACCGAGCCCTTGAGCTCGGCCAGGTCCTGCTCGAGGATCTTCAAGCCCTGCTCCAGGGTCTTGGCGAACTGCTCTTCTTCGGCTTTGAGCACACGCTCGATGTGCGCCTGCTGGGACTTCAGCTCCGGGAAGGCTTCGCCCATCTCGGCAACCAGGGCGGCAACGATCTGATAGAAGAAGCTGCCCTTGGCGCCCAGTTTGTTGCCGTGACGGCAAGCGCGGCGAATGATCCGGCGTAGCACATAGCCACGGCCTTCGTTGGAGGGCAGTACGCCGTCGGCAATCAGGAAGCCGCAGGAACGAATATGGTCCGCCACCACTTTCAGCGAAGCCTGGGCATCGTTGGTGCAGCCGATGGCCTTGGCTGCCGCATCCAGCAAGCTCTGGAACAGGTCGATCTCATAGTTCGAGTGCACGTGCTGCAGCACCGCGCTGATCCGCTCCAGGCCCATGCCGGTGTCCACCGACGGCGCGGGCAGCGGGTGCAACACGCCATCGGCGGTGCGGTTGAACTGCATGAACACGTTGTTCCAGATTTCGATGTAACGGTCGCCGTCCTCTTCAGGCGAGCCGGGTGGGCCGCCCCAGATATCGGCGCCGTGATCGTAGAAAATCTCGGTGCAAGGGCCGCACGGGCCAGTATCGCCCATGGTCCAGAAGTTGTCGGACGCGTAAGGCGCGCCCTTGTTGTCGCCGATACGCACCATGCGCTCGGCGGGTACACCGACTTCCTTGGTCCAGATGTCGTAGGCCTCGTCGTCGGTGGCATACACCGTGACCCAGAGCTTTTCCTTGGGCAGGTTGAGCCACTTGTCGGAGGTCAGGAAGGTCCAGGCGAAGGTGATCGCATCACGCTTGAAGTAGTCACCGAAGCTGAAGTTGCCCAGCATTTCGAAGAAGGTGTGGTGACGAGCGGTGTAACCGACGTTTTCCAGGTCGTTGTGCTTGCCGCCGGCGCGGACGCACTTCTGGCTGCTGACAGCGCGGGTATAGGCGCGCTTTTCCTGCCCCAGGAAGCAATCCTTGAACTGGTTCATCCCCGCGTTGGTGAACAGCAGGGTGGGGTCGTTGCCTGGGATCAAGGAGCTGGAGGCTACACGGGTGTGGCCTTGCTCTTCGAAGAAGCGGAGGAAGGCTTCACGGATTTCTGCGCTTTTCATTAGGTTCTTCCACGGAGACTGCGGCCAAAGGCCTGTGCGCAACGTCAACAGACGAAACGACGGCAAAGGGCCGCATTATATCGGCGTTAATCACTAGGTACAGCGTGTTTGTACGATACAAACAGTCAATTGGACGGAGAACACTGTCAGTTACGGGAAAACTCGGCAAAAGTGCTCAGCACGTGCTCGATTTGCCCGGCGCTGACGTCCAGATGAGTGACCAGACGCAACCGTGATGCGGCGCTGAGCTTGATCCCGCGCTCGGCGGCGAACGCCTTGAGCGCCTCAGCCCGATCCCCCATCTCTACATACACCATGTTGGTCTGCACCGGCTCGACACTGTAGCCCACCCGCCGCAAGCCATCGGCCAGCAATTGTGCATGGGCGTGGTCGTCGGCCAGACGCTGTACCTGATGGTCCAGGGCATACAGCCCCGCTGCCGCCAAACCGCCTGCCTGGCGCATGCCGCCACCGACCATCTTGCGCAGGCGCCGGGCCTTGGTGATCAGTTCCACCGAGCCACACAGCACCGAGCCCACCGGCGCACCTAGACCTTTGGACAGGCACACCGACACCGAATCGAAATGCTCGGCAATCACCCGTGCATCCACCCCCAGCTTGACCGCTGCGTTGTACAGCCGCGCGCCATCCAGATGCAGGGCCAGCCCGTGTTCCCGGGTAAAGGCCCGCGCCTGGGCCAGGTAGGTCAAGGGCAGCACCTTGCCCTGCATGGTGTTTTCCAGGGCCAGCAGGCGGGTGCGGGCAAAATGAAAGTCATCGGGCTTGATAGCCGCAGCCACCTGGACAAGGTCCAGCGAACCGTCAGCCTGCAATTCCAGTGGCTGGGGCTGGATAGAGCCGAGTACCGCCGCGCCCCCGCCTTCATATTTATAGGTATGGGCCTGTTGCCCGACGATGTACTCGTCGCCCCGCTCACAGTGAGCCATCAAGGCCAGCAGGTTGCTCATGGTGCCCGAGGGCACGAACAGCGCCGCAGCAAAACCCAGGCGCCGCGCCAATTCACCTTCCAACCGATTGACTGTCGGATCTTCGCCGTACACATCATCCCCGGTGGGCGCACTGGCCATGGCATCGAGCATGCCAGGGGTCGGCTGGGTCACGGTGTCACTACGAAGATCGATCACGCTCATCACATCTGGCCTCGGCTGTGGGACCTGCAAGGTCCGCTCTTGAACAGGGGGAACTCCCTTTCGAAACGAAACTGCGGCCATGGCCGGCAATAATCAAGCAACAACTGTAGAAAAGCCTGAGTCTGGCGTTGAAAAATCCGATGAGAATTATCCAAAAGGTGCGATGCGTCTCGAGAGGATCTGTGTTAAAAACTCACCGCCCGCGAAAAATTCGCGGGCAAACGTTCTCAGGGCGGGGTGCAATTCCCCACCGGCGGTAATTGCGTGCAATGCGCATAGCCCGCGAGCGCTTGGCGAGACCGGTGGCTTGGCCACAGGTGACGACAAGGTCAGCAGACCCGGTGTGATTCCGGGGCCGACGGTCATAGTCCGGATGAAGAGAGAACGGGATTGGCGCCAAAGGGCCGTTGCCGGGCAGTTCGTGGGAAATCCACGACCGTTCTGCGCGCACCCTTAAATCCCATTCGATTCATATATGCCCTGTTTTTCACACAAACAGGAGTCAGAACAGATGCAACCCACTGCAATCGATAGCAAAAGCAAACACCACCCCAACGAGCGCGTCGCCTTTATCCAGGCCTGCTGGCACAAGGAAATCGTCGATCAGAGCCGTCAGGGCTTCGTCACTGAAATGCTCGCCCAGGGCTATCAGGAATCCGATATTGACTTCTTCGAAGTCGGCGGCGCCTTCGAAATCCCGCTGCACGCCAAACTGCTGGCCAAATCCGGTCGTTATACCGGGATCGTTGCTGCCGGCCTGGTGGTGGACGGTGGCATCTACCGTCACGAGTTCGTCGCCCAGTCGGTCATCAGCGGCCTGATGCAAGTGCAACTGGAAACCGAAGTACCGGTCTTCTCGGTGGTGCTGACCCCGCATCATTTCCATGCGGGTGAAGAGCATCAGAAGTTCTTCTTCGAGCACTTCGTGCACAAAGGCCAGGAAGCGGCGAGAACCTGTGCCGACACCCTGCAGAAGGTCCGCGCCCTGCGCCGTAACGAGCAGCGTGCGGTAGCGGTTTAAGCGTTAGCGGTATCGCCGGCAAGCCGGCTCCTGCGGGGGCCCGGCTTGCCGGCGAACCTCAGGCCAGGCCGTCGGCCGTGGCCGGCACAATCAGAATCCCTGCGCGCAAACCGTTCTTCACCTTGGGATTGGGGAAAATGATCCGTGCCCCCGTCTCCTCGATGACCCAGCGGGTCTGGGCGATATCCTCGGCCAGCAGGTAACCCACTTCCAGCTCGGAAAAGTTCTCGATGTCTGCCGGCAGATGCAGGTGGAAGCTGTCGCTGTGCTTGATGACTTCCCGAGCCACGCTGAACAACTGCAACCCGTCGAGGCTGTCCTGCTCCGCAGGTGGTTCGCTACCGTCGATGATCTGCTTGAGCCGGGTTTCCAGGCGTTCGACATTGACCCCCTGGTTCTGCCCGAATGGCCGTGCCTTGCCCAACTCCAGGGTGAAGGACTCGGCCCCCAGCTGATCGTAGGTGTAGGCACTGAAGACGATGGAGGGCTTGTTCTGCAACAGCACCGCTTCCATACCGGCAGCCCGCAGGCGGGCCAGCTCACGGCGTGAATGCTGACGTCCGTCCTTCCATGGGTACAGGGCAAACTGCTCGATCTTCGAGCCGCGGATTGCCGTGTGCAGGTCGTAGTGCAGGCGCTGGCGATCGGGCTGGCTGAAGAAGCTCGCCGCCAATCGCTCCAGTTCACAAGCGCGCAGGGCTTCGAAACCACTGCTCGATTCATGCCGGCCATTGAATAGCCGGTTGACGTCCTGTTCGACAAAACGCTCGCCGCGGCGCATGGCCTCGGGGTTGCCGAACAGGAACAGGATACGTGCGCGGGGCTTCAGATCGCCCCGGGCGATGTCATGCAACAAGCGGTCGAGCAGCTCGATGGGAGCCGTCTCGTTGCCATGGATTCCCGCTGACAGCAGCAGGTCCAGGCCGTTATCGCGAGCCTCGGGCGGCCGCACTTCCAGCGCCCCCTCGCTCAGCCAGCGCATGCGCACGCCGTCGACAGTCAGTTGAGTCTTCTCCGCCGGTTCACGGCCGGCGAGGGTCAGTTCAAGCAGTTTGCCGAGGGCGAGCATAGAGCGGACTTCCTTAGTGAGCGTGGCCGCAGTCAGGGCCGTGCACGTGATCATCGTCACCGGCGTCGGCCGGCTCCATTTCCAGTTGCAGGCTGACCAGGTTGGTCGCCAGCGGGCGCAGCAGCAGGCTGGCGTATTCCGCATCACCTTCTTCCACATCCACGCCGATCAGCAGCTGGCCGCGGCCGTCCTGCTGGATCCACACTTCCTTGCCCTGCCACAGCACGGCGAAACGGGTGCAGGACGTTTCCAGCTGAGTGCCGTCGGTGTCTTCAAGGATCAGCTGCAGGGTATCGCTCATGGGTCAGTTCTCATCTGGGGTAAAGCTGCGCGCCCGGGATCGCCGGGCGCTGGCTTTCAATTGATCTGGAAGGGATAAACCGCGCCCAGTTTAAGGATTTGCGTCAGTTCATCCAGTGCCGTCCGGCACTCAAGCAGCAGTTGCGGGTCCGCCAGGTCGCTTTCGCTCAGGCGGTCGCGATAGTGCTTGCCGACCCATTGGGTCAGGGTGTCGTACAACGGCGCGGTCATGATAACCCCAGGATTGACCGCCGCCAGCTCGGTTTCCTTGAGCGCTACGCGCAAGCGCAGGCACGCCGGGCCACCGCCGTTCTGCATGCTCTGCTTGAGGTCGAAGACCTTCACTTCACGAATCAGCCCGCCAGAGCTGGTGAGGCTTTGCAGGTACTGCCAGACCCGCTCGTTGCCGCGGCATTCCTCGGGCACGATCAGCAGCATCGAGCCGTCGGCGCGTGACAGCAACTGGCTGTTGAACAGGTAGGAGCGCACGGCATCTTCCACCGTCACCTGCGAACGCGGCACGCAGATCGACTGGAAGTTGCCGCCGCGCTTGCCCAGCTTGCCCTGCAACTCGGCGAGCATCTTATCGGTCTCGAGGAAGGCGTCCTCGTGATAGAACAACACCTCGCCATTGCCCACCGCGATCACGTCGTTGTGGAACACGCCCTGGTCGATCACCGAAGGGTTCTGCTGGGCATAGACCACCCCTTCCTCGCTCAGACCATGCAACCTGGCGACGGCCTGGGAAGCTTCCAGGGTCTGGCGCGCCGGGTACTTCTGCGGTGCCGGGTAGCGAGTATCGAAAGCACTGCGACCGAAGACGAAGAACTCCACGCCGGCCTGCCCATAGTCACGGCAGAAGCGCGTGTGGTTGGCGGCGCCTTCGTCGCCGAACTGCGCTACCGCCGGCAGGGCCGCGTGATGGGCGAAGTGCTTCTGGTCAGCGAACATGGCCCCCAGCACGCGACTGGTGGTGGGGTGCTCGATGCTGCGGTGGTATTTGCAGTTGAGGTTGGCGGCAGTGAAGTGCACACGGCCATCGGCGGTGTCGGCACTGGGGCTGACCGTGGCGGCGTTGGCCACCCACATGCTCGATGCCGAGCAACTGGCGACCAGCAATGGCATCGCCTGCTTGGCGGCCTGCTGGATGACTTGGGCGTCTGTTCCGGCAAAACCCAGGTTGCGCAGGGCGGCCACGTCCGGGCGCTCTTGCGGGGCGAGCACGCCTTGCTGAAAGCCCATTTCCATCAGCGCTTTCATTTTCGCCAGGCCTTGCAGCGCCGCTTCCCTGGGATTGGAGCCCTGCTGGCTGTTGCTCTGGGAGGCAACGTTGCCGTAGGACAGGCCGCCGTAGTTATGGGTCGGCCCCACTAGCCCGTCAAAATTGACTTCATAGGATTTCATCAGCGAGGCTCCACGAATCTGTTTGTTATAGGCAATCGATATCTACACATGGCGAACGCGGTGCGCTCGTTCGCCGGCAAGTCGGCTCCTGCACAGATCTGCAGGAGCCGGCTTGCCGGCGAAAAGGCCACGCCAATCAGGACAGGCGCACACCCGGCGTCAACGCGCTCGGCAGCACCAGGCTCGGGGTTTCCAGGGAAGCCACCGGGTACGCGCAGTAGTCCGCCGCGTAATAGGCACTGGCCCGATGGTTGCCCGAGGCCCCCACGCCACCGAATGGCGCGCTGCTGGCGGCGCCGGTCAACTGCTTGTTCCAGTTGACGATACCTGCTCGACTTTCCAGCCAGAACTGCTGGTAGCGCTCGGCAGAGTCCGACAACAGGCCGGCCGCCAGGCCGTACTGAGTGTTGTTGGCCTCGGCAATCGCGTCATCGAAATCAGCGTAGCGGATCACTTGCAGCAACGGCCCGAACAGCTCCTCATCAGGGCGCTCGGCCACGGCGCTAACGTCCAGGATGCCCGGGGTCAGCAAGGCGGCCTGGGCCTGGGGCTGGGTCATTTCCAGCAAGGCTACGGCGCCGTTGGCCAACAACTGCTGCTGCGCATCCATCAGCGCGCGAGCGGCGCCCAGGGAAATCACCGAGCCCATGAACGGCGCGGGCTGCTGGTCAAACGCGCCGACTTCGATGCTCGCGCTGACCGCCACCAGGCGCGCCAGCAACGTGTCACCCCAGGCGCCTTGCGGCACCAGCAAGCGCCGCGCGCAAGTACAACGCTGACCGGCAGAAATGAAGGCGGACTGGATGATGGTGTACACCGCGGCGTCCAGGTCGGCGACCTGCTCCACCACCAGGGGGTTGTTGCCGCCCATTTCCAGGGCCAGGATCTTGTCCGGGCGCCCGGCGAACTGCTGGTGCAGATGATTGCCGGTGCGGCTGGAACCAGTGAAGAACAACCCATCGATACCCGGATTGGCCGCCAGGGCGATGCCGGTTTCCCGAGCGCCTTGCAGCAGGTTCAGCACACCGGCCGGCAGGCCGGCTTCGATCCAGCACTGCACCGTCAGCTCGGCGACTTTCGGCGTCAGCTCGCTGGGTTTGAACAGCACGCTGTTACCGGCCAGCAAAGCGGGAACGATGTGCCCGTTAGGCAGGTGGCCAGGGAAGTTGTAGGGGCCGAACACCGCTACCACACCGTGGGGCTTGTGCCGCAGCACGGCGGTGGCGTCGCCCAGCGGGCCGCTCTTCTCGCCGGTACGCTCGCGGTAGCTCTGCACCGAGATGGCGATCTTGTTGACCATGCTGGTGACTTCGGTGGCAGCTTCCCACAGCGGCTTGCCGGTTTCCTCGCCAATGCAGCGGGCCAGTTCGTCGGCACGGCTCTTCAGGCTGGCGGCAAAGGCTTCGAGCACGCTGATGCGCTCTTCCAGGGAACGCTTGGCCCAGGCCGGAAACGCCTGGCGGGCAGCCTGCACGGCGCTCTCCACTTGTGCGGCAGTGGCACCGTTACCCGACCAGATGACCGCCTGGGTCACCGGATTGACCGAGGTGAAGGCCTCGCCCTGGCCGGCCAGCCATTGGCCGGCAATGTACAGCGTGCTCATTGTTTCGACTCCCGAGAAGCAGACAGCGGAACCGCGCGGACCTGGTCGCCGGCGTTGAGTTGCAGGCGCTTGGCGGTCAGGGGATCGACCACCAGGGTGCCGGCGGCAAAGCGCGCCGGAGCCGCGGTGATGCGGCAGTCCTCGCGCTTGCGGTTGTGGATCAGGAACGGCGTGGCGTCGTCGCCCGGGGTGCCGATGGCCAGCACCAGCGCCTGGCTGTCACGCACTGCGCGGATCTTGCTGGTCTCGCACTCCACCGCCGGGCCGGCGTCGAAGATGTCGACATAGCCCTGGTAGCTGAAGCCTTCGCTCTTGAGCATGGCCAGCGCCGGCTCGGTGTCGGTGTGAACCTTGCCGATGACGTTGCGCGCATCTTCGGACAGGAAACAGGTATAGAGCGGGAACTTGGGCATCAGCTCGGCGATGAAGGCCTTGTTGCCGACACCGGTCAGGTAGTCGGCCTGGCTGAACTCCATCTTGAAGAAGTGCCGGCCCAGGCTTTCCCAGAACGGCGAGCGGCCATTCTGGTCGGACATGCCCCTCATCTCGGCAATGATCTTGTTGCCGAACAGCTGCGGGAACTCGGCGATGAACAGCATCCGCGCCTTGGCCAGCATGCGGCCGTTGAGGCCGGTGCGGTAGTCGGCATGCAGGAACAGCGAGCACAGCTCGGAGTTGCCGGTCAGGTCATTGGCCAGGAACAGCGTGGGGATCTCGCGGTAGATGTTCAGCTCCTGGGAGGCGCTGACCGTCAGGCCGACCCGGAAGTTGTACCAGGGCTCGCGCAGGCCGACGGCGCCGGCGATGGCGGAAATGCCCACCACCCGGCCGTTGTCGTCTTCCAGCACGAACAGGTAGTCCGCATCGCCGCGCTCGGCTTCACCGCGAAAGGTCTTTTCCGCCCAGCCGACCCGGTGGGTCAGGCGCTCTTCGTTGGCCGGCAAGGTGGTGAGGCCAGTGCCGGTGCTGCGGGCCAGGTCGATCAGCGCGGGTAAATCGCTGCTGCGTACGGGACGAACGATCATGCTATCTCCTCAGACGCAGGCCGCTGGCGGCCTGCGCGAAACTCGCTGCTTCTAGGCTTGCTTTCCAGGTAGTGAAAGCAGGCGTTAAACCGCCACCAGGCGCACGCTGGCGCCTTCGCCGACGCCCAGGGCTTCGGCGGCTTGCAGGTCCAGGGTCACCGGTTTGCCCGGGGCGTAATCCAGCTCCAGCAACACCGCGCGGTAATCCTGCAACTGGCCGTTGGAGACCAGGTACTGGCGGCCGCCGCCCTTGGCTGCCTCACCGATCTTCACCGGCACCACGCGGCTCTGGGCAATCGAGCGGATGCCCGAAACCCGCGCATGCAAGGTCGGGCCACCGTCGAAGATGTCGATGTAGTGATCGGTTTCAAAACCTTCGCGCATCAGGATGTCGAAGGTGATCTGTGCCCGCGGGTGCACCTGGCCCATGGCTTCCTGGGCCGCATCCGGCAGCAGCGGCACGTAGATCGGGTAATGGGGCATCAGCTCGGCGAGGAAGGTCCGGCTTTTCAGGCCGCACAGGCGCTCGGCCTCGGCGTAGTTGAGGTCGAAGAAGTTGCGCCCGATGGCATCCCAGAACGGCGAGTCGCCATGCTCATCGCTGTAGCCGACGATCTCGGTCACCACCGAATCGGCGAAGCGCTCCGGGTGGCTGGCGACGAACAACAGGCGGCCGCGGGAGTTGAGCTCCGACCAGGCCGAGCCCACCAGCTCCGGGACCACGTAGAAACTGGTCAGCAGGCTGTTGCCGGTGAGGTCGTGGCACTGGGACAGGACGTGGATCTTGTTGTGGATCTTCAGCTCGCGGGAGGCGTGGACGAAGGTTTCGTTGCGAAAGCTGTAGAACGGTTCGGAGTAGCCGGCCGAGGCGACAATCGCCGAGCAGCCCACCAGCTTGCCGCTGTCGGTGTCTTCCAGGACGAAAAAGTAGCTCTCTTCACCGTTGAAGCTCACTTCAGCGGCGAACGAAGCCTCGCTTGCGGCGATCTTGTCGCTCAGGCGATCCACATCATCCGGCAAGGAGGTGACACCAATCGGGCTGTCTGCAGCCAGACGCTGTACCTCGCCCAGATCAGCCATTTGCGCGGGGCGCATCACCAGCATGGTGTCACTCCTTACTCTAAAACAGGTCGGAAACCGTCCGACTCAGGGAAAAAAATGCCGGGATAGCCCGGCACAGGAATTAGGCTCGACGCCGGCCGCAAAGGCCGGCGCCGAGAAGCACCGCCGCCCTGGATCAGGCTTGAGTCAATTTCGCCACGGCGCGCTCGAAGCGGTCCAGGCCCTGGTCGATATCGGCATCCTCGACCACCAGGCTCGGCGCGAAGCGCACCACGTCAGGGCCGGCTTGCAGGATCATCAGGCCTTCTTTCTCGGCCGCGTTGAACACGTCCTTGGCCTTGCCCTTCCAAGCCTCGCTGAGCACGCAGCCGAGCAACAGGCCCAGGCCGCGGACTTGCGTGAACAGGCCGTACTTCTCACCGATCTGCAACAGACGGGTCTTGAAGCGGTCGTGCTTGGCTTTCACACCATTGAGCACCTGTGGGGTGTTGATCACGTCGATCACCGCCTCGGCCACCGCACACGCCAGCGGATTGCCGCCGTAGGTGGTGCCGTGGGTGCCGACTACCAGGTGCTTGGCCAGCGCTTCGGTGGTCAGCATCGCCGCGATCGGGAAACCGCCGCCCAGGCTCTTGGCGCTGGTGAGGATGTCCGGGGTCACGCCGTAATGCTGATAGGCGAACAGCTCGCCGCTGCGGCCCATGCCGGTCTGCACTTCGTCGAACACCAGCAGCGCGTTGTGCTGGTCGCACAGCTCGCGGGCGCCTTGCAGGTAGGCCAGCTCGGCCGGCAGCACGCCGCCCTCGCCCTGGATCGGCTCCAGCACCACGGCGCAGGTCTTGTCGGAAACCGCGGCTTTCAGGGCGGCCAGATCGTTGTACGGCACATGGGTGATGCCGGTGATCTTCGGACCGAAGCCATCGGAGTACTTGGACTGGCCACCCACGTTCACGGTGAACAGGGTACGACCGTGGAAGCTGTTCAGGGCGGCGATGATTTCGTACTTCTCGGCGCCGAAACGATCGTGAGCCACGCGACGGGCCAGCTTGAAGGCGGCCTCGTTGGCTTCTGCGCCGGAGTTGCAGAAGAACACGCGCTCGGCGAAGGTGGCGTCGATCAGCTTGTGGGCCAGGCGCAGGGCCGGCTCGTTGGTGAAGACGTTGGACACATGCCACAGTTTGCCCGCTTGCTCGGTCAGTGCGCCTACCAGGGCCGGATGGGCGTGGCCCAGTACGTTGACCGCGATGCCGCCGGCGAAGTCGATCAGTTCCCGACCCGACTGATCCCATACTCGGGACCCCGCGCCACGCACAGGAATGAAGGCCGCAGGTGCGTAGTTGGGAACCATCACCTGGTCGAAATCGGCGCGTTGCACCGGAGCTTGCTCAACGGACATCGGAGTCTCCTGAAGAGGAACACCCGCCTGAAACTGGCGAGCGATGGAGGGATTGTAAGGACAGTTTTGTGCCCGGCCTTGTCGCCAAGCGACAACTTCTTATAGCGCCAACCCAGGTTTTAAGCGGGTTTATGGCAATGCGACAAATAGCGTCGCAAAGGCGCAGTTTAAACTGCGCACAGCCTCAGCGGCAGATTTGCCGGGCAATTTGCCCAAGGTAATTACCCAGGTAGTTACGTGGCGGGCGGCCCCAAATCTCGAAAAGGTTATCGACGTTACGACAAGAGGGCGTCGAACGGGATTTTGCGGGCGAGCGGGTGGCCTGTGGGATTCGCCGGCAAGCCGGCTCCTACAATACGGGGTCAGCCGCGCTCGGAAGGCACGGAGGAGAGTTCGAACGGGCTGCTGCTGCGCCGCTGATTGCGATCTTCACGCGGGGTGGCGCCAAAGAAGTTGCGATAAGCGCTGGAGAAGTGCGGGCCGGAAGAAAAACCACAGGACAGGCCGATCTGAATGATTGACTTGCTGGTCTGCATCAGCATCTGCCGGGCCTTGTTCAGGCGCAGCTCCAGGTAATACTGGCTGGGCACGCGGTTCAGGTACTGCTTGAAGATCCGCTCCAACTGACGACGGGAAACACAGACGTGCTGGGCAATCTCGTCGGTGGTCAGCGGCTCCTCGATATTGGCCTCCATCAGCAGCACTGCCTGGGTCAGCTTCGGATGGCTGGAGCCCAGGCGATTTTGCAGCGGGATACGCTGGCGCTCGCCGCCTTCACGAATGCGCTCCACCACCAGTTCCTCGGACACCGCACCGGCCAGCTCGGCGCCATGATCCCGGGCCAGCACCGCCAGCAGCAAGTCCAGTACCGACATGCCACCGCACGCGGTCAGGCGATCACGGTCCCAGTCGAACAGATGGCTGGTGGCGATGACCTTGGGAAAACGCTCGGCGAAATCATCCTGCCAGCGCCAGTGCACCGCTGCCCGATAACCATCGAGCAACCCCAGTTGTGCCAAGGGGTAAACCCCGGCTGACAACCCACCAATCACACAGCCGGCACGCACCAGCTGCTTGAGGGCACTGCTCAAGCCGGAACTCATCGGCGCCGGCGGCTCGTCCGCCAGCAGGAACAGTTTCTGACAACCTTCCAGCTTGCCCGCCCAAGGCTCGCCCGGCAGTTGCCAGGCGCCTTCGGCCGGGGCCTCAGCCTGCAGGAAAGCCAGCTCATAGACCACTTCCGGGTGCACCCGCTGGGCAACACGCAAGGCCTCCTCAGCCAGCGCCAGCGTCAAGGCTTTAGTGCTGGGCCAAATCAGGAAACCAATTCGATGGGCAGTCATGGCGGGCAATCCGAAACGAAAACAAGGTGAGAAGCCAAGGGCGGCAGCACCAAGTTAGACCATCTGGCGCGCGGTGCGCAGCATGACCTAATTTGGTGCACAACGGCAGCTATTACTTGAGGCTGCCCGAGAGGAATTGTTGCAAACGTTCTGATTGCGGGTTCACCAGCACTTCACGCGGGTTGCCGCTCTCTTCCACCACACCCTTGTGCAGGAACACCAGCTGGTTGGACACCTCACGGGCAAAGCCCATTTCGTGGGTCACCACCACCATGGTCCGGCCTTCCTGGGCCAGGGCCTGCATGACCTTCAGGACGTCGCCCACCAGTTCCGGGTCCAGGGCCGAGGTCGGCTCGTCGAACAGCATGACTTCCGGTTCCATCGCCAGAGCCCGGGCAATCGCCACCCGTTGCTGCTCGCCACCGGACATGTGCCCCGGATAGGCATCCTTGCGGTGCGCCACACCGACCTTGGCCAGGTAGTGCTCGGCCTTCTCGCGAGCCTCGGCCTTGGACACACCCAGCACATGCACCGGCGCTTCCATGATGTTTTCAATCGCGGTCATGTGCGACCACAGGTTGAAATGCTGGAACACCATCGACAGGCGCGAGCGCATGCGCTGCAACTGCTTGGGATCGGCGGCCTTCAAGGCGCCGTCCTTGTTGGCTACCAGCTTCAGCTCTTCGTTGTTCAGCAGGATCTTGCCCGCATGGGGCTGCTCCAGCAGGTTGATGCAGCGCAGGAATGTACTCTTGCCCGAGCCACTGGAGCCGATGATGCTGATTACATCGCCAGCTGCGGCCTTCAGGGACACGCCCTTGAGCACTTCGTGACTGCCATAGCGCTTATGCAGGTCTTGGACTTCAAGTTTGTACATGCGGTCGGTTCTCACAAAAACAGTCAGTCGTTGAGCAAGCGCCCGCGACGCAGCGCTTCGCGCCCCGCCACCTTGGCCAGCCAGAAACCGGGTTGGGCATAACGCAGCCGCTCAACGGCGAACAGCACGCCGCTGGTGCCAGCACACACCGTGCTGACCCGATCGGATAGGGGATCAATCACTTCAAAAACCGGCTCGCCCGCCTCCACCCAGCTACCGGCCGGACGCAGAAAGCTCACCACGCCGGGGTGCGGCGCATACAGCAGCTGGGTGCCTTCGAAAGGCATGGCCTCGCAGGCTTCACGCCCGGGGGCCGGCCAATCACCGGCAATCAACCCCTGCTCGGCAAGAAACGCCAGGATGCCTTCGGCGTGCGCTTGGGCCTGAGGCCGCCCGGTGTCGGCCTGGCCGCCCAGCTCGAGGGTGGTTGCCAGGCAAGCCAAGGGGATCTGCGCTTCAGGGAACTGCCGCGACAGGCGCAACCAGGGCAACGAGCAGGCTTCGTCGAACGAGCTGCCACCGGAATCTTCCGCCAGCAGACCGACCTTCACATCCAGGTGCGCGGCCAGGGAGCGCCACTGCGGCCAATGCTGCGGCAATGCATACATGTGCAGCGCCGCCTCGGCATCGCAATGCAGGTCCAGCACCACATCAGCGCTGCAGGCATGGCTCAGGAGCACCCGCTGCATGCCCTGCAACTGGCTGGACGCCGGCGGTAGCTCAGCCAGCACCTCGGCCATGGCCTGGCGAATCAGGCGCACATTGGCGTGCGGATCATCCCCCAGGCGCCCTTGCAGGCGCTGGCCGACCGGCTCGCTCAACTCGACGAAATCACGGTTGAAGTTCTTGCCGCTGCCGGCCTCGAAACGCCCCTGGTGATTGCCTTGCAGCAACTGGCCCAGGCCCAGCGGGTTGGCCACCGGCACCAGCTCGATGACGCCGTTGAGAGCCCCCTGGGCTTCCAGTTCGCCGAGGCGCTTCTTCAGCTCCCAGGCAGTACGCATGCCCGGCAACTCGTCAGCATGCAGGCTGGCCTGGATATAGGCCTTGCGCTCGCCGCTGCCGAAACGGAACACCGAGATATGCCGCTCGCTACCCAGGTGATTCCAGGGCAATGGATGATCGATGCGTTCCATATCAGTGCTTCCGCGGCGCCAGGTAGCGCAGCCAGCGGCCTTCGGCCAGCTTGAACAGGCGCACCAGGATAAAGGTCAGGCACAGGTAGAACACGCCGGCGGTGATGTAGGCCTCGAACGGCAGGTAGTACTGCGCGTTGACCGTGCGCGCCGCGCCGGTGATGTCGATCAGGGTCACGATGGATGCCAGACTGGTGGTCTGCAGCATCATGATCACTTCGTTGCTGTACTGCGGCAGCGCTCGGCGCAGAGCCGACGGCAAGAGAATGCGGCGGTACATCTTGTAGCGCGACATGCCCATGGCCTTGGCCGCCTCGATCTCGCCATTGGGCGTGGCCTTGAGGCTGCCGGCGATGATTTCCGCGGTGTAGGCGCTGGTGTTGATGGCAAAGGCCAGGCAGGCGCAGAAGGTCGCGCTGGACAGCCAGGGCCAGAGGAAACTCTCGCGCACCGCTTCGAACTGAGCCAGGCCGTAGTAGATCAGGAACAGCTGCACCAGCATCGGCGTGCCGCGGATCACATAGGTGTAGAGCCAGGCTGTCATGTTCACCAGCGGCTGCTTGGACACCCGCATCAGCCCCAGGGGCAGCGCCACCAGCAAACCGAAGAACAGCGACAGCGCCAGCAGTTTCAGGGTGGTCAGCAGGCCGCCGAAGTACAGCGGCAGGGCCTCATAGATGACGTTGTAGTCGAAGATCATAGATCAGCCGCCCTTACGCCTACCGAGTAGCGCTTCTCAAGGTAACGCAGTGCCAGCAACGAGACACTGGTGATCACCAGGTACATCGCCGCCACTGCAAGGAAGAAGGTGAATGGCTCGCGAGTGGCATCCGCCGCCTGCTTGGCCTTGAACATCATGTCTTGCAGGCCCACCACGGAAATCAGCGCGGTCGCCTTGGTCAGTACCAGCCAGTTGTTGGTGAAGCCGGGAATCGCCAGGCGAATCATCTGCGGCACCATCACCCGGAAGAACACCTGGAAGCTGCTCATGCCGTAGGCCATGCCGGCTTCCGCCTGCCCCTTGGGGATCGCCATGAAGGCGCCACGGAAGGTTTCGGAGAGGTAGGCACCGAAGATGAAGCCCAGGGTGCCGATACCGGCCGCCAGCGGATTGAGGTCGATGTAATCGTCATAACCCAGCAGCGGCGCCACCCGGTTGAGCAGATCCTGGCCGCCGTAGAAGATCAGCAGGATCAGCACCAGGTCGGGAATACCGCGGATTACCGTGGAGTACAGGTCGCCCAGCCAGGCCAGCCAGCGCACCGGCGAGAGGCGCAGCGCAACCCCGATCAGACCCAGAACAATGGCCAGGGCCATGGACGACAAGGCGAGCTGAAGCGTCAGCCAAGCGCCATCGAGGATGACAGCCCCGTAGCCTTTCAACATGATTCAGGTCCTCGAAAATTGGGATGAAAAAATGGCGCAAACTTCAGAGACTCTGCTGCTTGCGCCATCTCGGACTGACTGATTCGACGGTCTTACTTGCCGTAGATGTCGAAGTCGAAGTACTTGTCCTGGATTTGCTTGTACTTGCCGTTCTCACGAATGGCAGCGATGGCGGCGTTGATCTTGTCCAGATCGGCCTTGTCGCCCTTGCGCACGGCGATCCCTACGCCGTCGCCGAAGTATTTGACGTCGGTGAAGGCCGGACCGACGAAGGCGAAGCCCTTGCCAGCGTCGGTCTTCAGGAAGCCGTCATTCAACAGGGTAGCGTCCGCCACGGTACCGTCGAGGCGACCGGCGGCCACATCCAGGTAGATTTCGTTCTGCGAGCCGTAAGGCTTGATCTGCGCACCCAGGGGAGCCAGCACTTCACGGGCGAAACGCTCGTGGATCGAACCGCGCTGCACGCCGATGTTCTTGCCCTTGAGCTCGGCCAGGCCGTCGCTGATCTGGGTACCGGCCTTCATCACCAGACGCGCCGGGGTGTTGTAGTACTTGTTGGTGAAGTCCACGGATTTCTTGCGATCGTCAGTGATCGACATGGACGAGAGGATGGCGTCGATCTTGCGAACCTTCAGTGCCGGGATCAGGCCGTCGAACTCTTGCTCGACCCAGACACACTTGACCTTCATCTCTTCGCACAGGGCGTTGCCGATGTCGTAGTCGAAACCGACGATGCTGCCGTCCGGCGCCTTGGAGGCAAACGGAGGGTAAGCCGCTTCGATACCAATTTTCAGCGGCTTTTCATCGGCGAAAGTCGGCAGGGACAGCACGGACAGTGCCAGGGCGCCAAGAAGCACGAGTTTCTTCATCTTAGAACTCCATCGGTAAAGGGCGAAAACGGCAGAGTGAGCGACAGCCCAATATGCGAATGGGTGAAACAGCAAATAGCGGCGCTGCGGCCCGGGCAGCCCGCAAGGGGCTCACACACAGGCAACGACGAGCGAGTGACCGGCATTCTAACGACAGGCTGGAAGCCGATATTTCCTCAATGCGACAACAAATTACAGAAGCATCGAGAATGCCTGGCCAGCGCATTGACAGCTCTTCAATTCTATGCAAGAGCGAAAGACGGGGAACCGATCTATGCTGCAAATTGCGGGCCTATTATTGGCAAAGCCTTCTATTCCGGCAAGCGCAGCGTGATGACTTATTTTTTATAAGGGTATAAAAGGCCCTGAAATGGGGCCCGGCGTTTCCCATTGCCCCGAAAGTAGGCGCGAGGTTACATCTTCGGCCGTACCGGTAACATTCGGATACACCGAAGGGATAAATCCGATATTTATTCGCCCCTTCCTCGCGGGCAAGCCGGCACCTGCAACAGCCACGCAGAGGGCTTTGCGGCCCATCGCCACCGCACAAAAAAGCCCCGCCCAGCACAGGGCCGGGCGGGGCTGGGTGACTCGAAAACCGCCTCAGGCGACGTTCATGGTCTTGTGGGTATCGATCAGGTGCTGCACCACACTCGGGTCAGCCAGGGTCGAGATATCGCCCAGACCGTCGTACTCCGCCGTGGCGATCTTGCGCAGAATCCGCCGCATGATCTTCCCGGAACGAGTTTTCGGCAGGCCCGGCGCCCATTGGATGACGTCCGGCGAGGCGATCGGCCCGATTTCCTTGCGCACCCAGTTCTTCAATTCCAGGCGCAGGGCTTCGTTCGGCTCTTCGCCACCATTGAGGGTCACATAGACGTAGATGCCCTGCCCCTTGATGTCGTGAGGCACGCCCACCACCGCCGCTTCGGCGACCTTCGGGTGCGCAACCATGGCGCTTTCGATTTCGGCGGTACCCATGCGGTGCCCGGAGACGTTGAGCACATCGTCCACCCGACCGGTGATCCAGTAGTAGCCATCTTCGTCGCGACGGGCGCCGTCACCGGTGAAGTACATGCCACGGAACGTCTTGAAGTAGGTATCGACGAAACGATCGTGGTCGCGGTACAGGGTCCGTGCCTGGCCTGGCCACGAGTCGAGAATCACCAGGTTGCCCTCGGCCGCGCCCTCGATGATGTTGCCCAGGTTATCCACCAGGGCCGGCACCACGCCGAAGAACGGACGCGCTGCGGAACCCGGCTTCAAGGCATGCGCCCCCGGCAGCGGGCTCATGAGGGTGGCGCCGGTTTCGGTCTGCCACCAGGTGTCGACGATCGGGCAGCGGGACTGACCGACGTTCTTGTAGTACCAGTCCCAGGCTTCCGGGTTGATCGGCTCGCCCACCGAGCCCAGCAGGCGCAGGCTGCTGCCATCGGCCCCTTCGCAGGCAGCGGTGCCCGAAGCCATCATGGCGCGGATTGCGGTCGGTGCGGTGTAGAGGATGTTGACCTTGTGCTTGTCGACGATCTTCGCCACCCGAGTGACATCCGGGTAGTTCGGCACCCCCTCGAACAGCACGGTGGTGGCGCCGTTGGCCAGCGGGCCGTAGACAATATAGGTGTGGCCGGTGACCCAGCCGACGTCGGCGGTGCACCAGTAGACTTCGCCCGGGCGGTAGTCGAACACCCGCTCATGGGTCAGCGACGCATACAGCAGGTAGCCGCCGGTGGTGTGCTGCACGCCCTTGGGCTTGCCGGTGGAACCGGAGGTATAGAGGATGAACAGCGCTTCTTCGGCGCCCATCTCTTTCGGCGCGCAGACGCTGCCGGCGACTTTCATCAAGTCTTCGTACCAGATGTCGCGGTGCTGGTTCCACTTGATGTTGCCACCGGTGCGCTTGCACACGATGACCTTCTGAATGCTGCTGGTTTCCGGGTTGGTCAGGGCATCGTCGACATTGGCCTTGAGCGGCACTTTCTTGCCGGCACGGATACCTTCGTCGGCAGTGATCACCACCTTGGAGCGGCAGTCGATGATGCGCCCGGCCAAGGCTTCAGGGGAGAAGCCGCCGAACACCACCGAGTGGATCGCGCCAATGCGGGTACAGGCCAGCATGGCCACCACCGCCTCGGGAATCATCGGCATATAGATAGTCACCACGTCGCCGCGGTGCACGTCCTGGCCACGCAGGGCGTTGGCGAACTTGCAGACTTCCTCATGCAGTTCGCGGTAGGTGATGTTGCGGCTTTCGGAAGGATCGTCGCCTTCCCAGATGATCGCGATCTGATCACCGCGCTCGGCGAGATGGCGATCCAGGCAGTTGTAGGAGACGTTCAGGGTGCCGTCGGCGAACCACTTGATATCGACATGGTGATCGTCGAAGGAGGTCTGCTTCACCGTGGTAAAAGGCTTGATCCAGTCGAGACGCTTGGCCTGTTCGCGCCAGAAACCGTCCGGGTTCACGACCGACTGCTGGTACATGGCCTTGTAGGTCGCCTCGTCAGTCAGCGTATTGGCCAAAACCTCGGGACGAACGGGATACAGAGAAGCCGCACTCATCTTTCTTACCTCGGTGACATAGTTGTTTTTGTATGACCCCGTTGTAGCCGGGGGGCGTCTATAGAACCATTCGACGATGGTAGTAACAACCCCCTGCGAAATACCGCTTCATTTGCCAAACCCCTTCAAGAATGCGCCTTACAGCGATATCCACCCTACCCAAAAAAGTTCCAGCCAGCTGCCAAACAGCCCTTTTTCGGCGATTGTTACAAAAACTGTCAAAGGTGTTTATCAAAAGTACGCCTATATGACTGCGGCCCCCGCGCCTAAAATCTGCCTCGCCCAACAGGCAATCTGATTAACCAAGTTGCAGCCCCCACGAAGGCAGTTAATCAAACTTCTACTCAAGTTCCACACGCAGCCCCATAAAGGCTGCGTGACCTCACACGACCTTAGAAAGGTAAAACGCAAATGAAAGCTTTATTAGTTCTGGCCCTCAGCAGTCTGTGCGTAACCGCGATGGCTGATGAGATCCCGACTGATGTCGCCAACCAGCAAGTACCGGTAGAGGAATACACTTACTCGACTGATCTGGATATCGCCAAAGTTATCTCCATGAGCGAAGTTCCAGAAGTATGCGAAGTTGTACCAGCGCGCATGGAATATGAAGACTCCCACGGCCAGCGGCATATTCTTCAATATCGCGTAATGGGCAACGGTTGCTCTAACGGCTAATAGCAAAGTTCATTGCACATACCTTGATGACTGCCGGCCGCAAGAAATCCCTCTTGCGGCACAGATGCCTGGTGACTACCCACCCATGGGCAGCAAAAGGCCTCAGCCTGACGACGTGCGAGCCCGGCAATCGCACGCACCTTTCCTCCTGAGGTTGATGGCCTCCTCATGGCACCGCCCACGACCTTGCGAGCAACTCCAGCGACGGCTTCGACGGAGGAAATCCGGCCACCCCCTGAAGACCTGCTCCAGGAGATTTCCCAAGGCAAGACCGAGCGATTCGAGTTGTGTTCAAAACCTCAAAAAGGCTTGCAAAAACACAACATCTAGTAAAATTGGCTATTTTTTGGCCATTTCCGGCTGTTTTTTTCAAGCGTGAAAAAAAATCTTCAACCGCCAAAGCCTTGTAAACCCGCGCTCTGCTCCAAGTCCCCCCCCTTCTCGGGCTCGCCTGCGCCCATCGGTCGCCCCACGCCCCCGAAAATATCCTTATAATGCGTCCTCAAAACGGGCCTGCAACATTCCCTTACCGGATGAAAACGACCTGCTGAATCCTGCGCAGGAGCTGGCACGCCAAGCTCCGCCCGACAGCGGTCACCAGGCACCCGGACACGTATTTCTGTTTATTGCCTGCGTTCACTGCTGCAACAAACGATTTCCAATGATTTAACGCGGCCAGCGTGCCGTGTGAAAAACCACCCCTTTTGTTTTCACACGGGCATCTGGCCCTCGAGCAGGAGACGACACGTCATGCTGAGCTGGGACGAATTCGACAAAGAAGAAGGTGAAGTTGCGGTCAAAGGCGCCAACGCCGGCCACGCTACTGAAGCCAACATGGACCGCCTCGACAGCGCCGGTGGCGCCGCCGCTCTCGAAGCCCGTGCCGTGACTGCCAGCGACTCCGCTGCCGTAGCCCGCGCCAAGGCGTCTCTGGATCAGCTCGACATCGCCGAAGGCCTGGCCGAGCTGGAAGGCTCTTCCGCCCGTGTCGCGGTTGACGAGAAGCGCATGATCAACTGCCGCGCCGACCTCAACCAGCTGGTGCCGTTCAAGTATGACTGGGCCTGGCAGAAGTACCTCGACGGCTGCGCCAACCACTGGATGCCGCAAGAGGTCAACATGACCGCCGACATCGCCCTGTGGAAAAACCCGGAAGGCCTGACCGACGACGAGCGTCGCATCGTCATGCGCAACCTGGGCTTCTTCTCCACCGCCGACTCCCTGGTTGCCAACAACCTGGTACTGGCCGTGTACCGCCTGATCACCAACCCGGAATGCCGCCAGTACATCCTGCGCCAGGCGTTCGAAGAGGCGATCCACACCCACGCCTACCAGTACTGCATCGAATCGCTGGCCATGGATGAAGGCGAGATCTTCAACATGTACCACGAGATTCCATCGGTCGCGAAGAAAGCCGCCTGGGGCCTGAAGTACACCCGTTCGATCTCCGATCCGAAGTTCGAAACCGGCACCGTCGACACCGACAAGGAACTGCTGCGCAACCTGATCGCCTACTACTGCGTTCTGGAAGGCATCTTCTTCTATTGCGGCTTCACCCAGATCCTGTCCATGGGCCGTCGCAACAAAATGACCGGTGTCGCCGAGCAGTTCCAGTACATCCTGCGCGACGAATCCATGCACCTGAACTTCGGCATCGACGTGATCAACCAGATCAAGATCGAAAACCCGCACCTGTGGGATGCCGAGATGAAGGAAGAAGCGACCCAGATGATCCTCCAGGGCACCCAACTGGAAATCGAATACGCTCGCGACACCATGCCGCGCGGTGTACTGGGCATGAACGCCGCGATGATGGAGGACTACCTCAAGTTCATCGCCAACCGTCGCCTGTCGCAGATCGGCCTGAAGGAAGAGTACCCGGGTACCACCAACCCGTTCCCATGGATGAGCGAGATCATGGACTTGAAGAAAGAGAAGAACTTCTTCGAGACCCGCGTGATCGAGTATCAGACTGGCGGCGCCTTGAGCTGGGATTGATTCCCGGATCAATGACACAAACAAGAAGCCCTGACCTGGTCAGGGCTTTTTTATTGGCCGCACCAATGTACACAGGGACTGGTTCATCAAAGTACGTGCAGGCTGCATGACCTGCCGCTATAAAGAACCCTCTTCCGCTTAAGGATCAAAGCGCCCATGAAATTCGATACCGCGTACTGCATCAGCCTCGACGACAAGTTGTCGATCTATGACGTGCGTGATCTGAATTTCGATGAAACCCTGGTCTTCGATTCGGCCAGGGAAAGTTTCCAGTGCCCCAACGATGCATGCCGCGCAGCGTTCGATAGCACTAATCAACTAGGCACTTTCAACGCCAAGAACGTCAACTACATCCGCACGCCGCATTTCAAGAACCTGCCCGCCACGCTTCATATGGAAGGATGCCCTTATGGGGTCAGCAAAAGCGCCGGTAGCGTGGAAGGCACCGCGACCGAAGAGGAACGCGAGGAGCATTTCCCCTCGGAGTTGCTCTTAAGCCGCCGTGAATACGTGCGCAAGCCGGCCAGCCCCCAAGCGGCAGTGGATGCCCCACAGGACACTCCGCCAGCCGCTAAGGCCAGTTCGCACAAGCCCCATCCCGGGCGCGACACTACCCCGGACAAGACCAGCGTCTTCGCCCACCCAGTGGAGTGCTTTGTGTCGAACATCGACGACAAGGAACTGCTCAAGCGCATGCCGCTGAAGGTCGGCGAACACACGGCCAGCTACGCCTCATTCTTCAAGAAGATCGAGTACCTGCTGGACAACAAGGGGCTTATCTACTGGGGCAAGATCAAGGAGATCAAGGACTACACCCAAAGCTTTCGCATCGATTTCGAGCAGAAAGTCTGGTTCAAGGCCGAGGGCGAAACCAAGAAGAAGCCCTACTCGGTCAATGTCTACCTGAGCAAGAAGCTGATCGACAGCTACCGCAAGCGCAAAGCCTTCCTCGAGGAGATCAAGGGCGCCGCCGACAGCCAGCGGGAGCTGTACTGTTTCTTCTATGGCGTGACGCCGGCACTCAAGCAGGTGCCGAGCAAGAAAGACCCCGAGTCGACCTTCGGGGTCTTCAGCGCCAATATCGAGAACCTGGATCACTTCGTGATCCGTGAGGCGCCGGGGCTGGAAGCAAAATAACCTCCTTCGGTTTCAATGCTTGGGCAGCTCCAGAGCGACGGCCCCGGGGTGCTTCCTGACCAACGCATACGGCAACACCGCCCACTCAGGCCCGTCACAGGCCCGCGCTACCCGAGGAAAGTAGGCCTTGAGGAACAGCCCCTTGGGAGTGAAGTACCAACTGTTATCGCCCCAGACGCTCTCATCGCTGTAGTTGCAGCCCTCGTCGGGGTCGGTCGGCTCGCGCATCTTGGCGGGGTACAAGGCGCGAAACTGCTGGACCAGCCAGGGTGCCAGTTTTTCCTGGGTGTATTCGTAGAGGCCTGTGCGCTCAGCTTCGGTGAGACGAGTGTCCCCTTTGCCATTGCGGTCGCTGTGCAATAGCGGTTTGCCTTGCCCCACCCAGAGCACATCGGACAGTGACAACGGGTGGCCACTGTTCACGTCGATATTCATGGGGGAGTCGCCAAAGTCCGGGTGAGCACCGCCGCAGGAATAGCTGGTGGAGATATTCACGCTCAGTACCGCCGGTGAGAAGAACTGTGGTTTTACCGTCTGCATGAATTCGCCCTCCTGGGAGCCGGCTCCCAGCAGGCACTCGTGGTAGGCGCTCACCTCGCGCCACAGACGCTCCATCAACAACTGATTGAGACGCTGTTGCTGAGCTTCCGGGTAACCGCCGACCACCTTGAACATCGACAGCTTCGACCCTGGCTCGCTCCACCATTGCAGGGTGTAACCCATAAAGCTCTGCTGCTTGCCCTGCTTGAGGGCCAGGCCCTGCAGGCGCAGGTATTCGTACAGATCATTCGGATAAAGCTGCGCCAGATAGGGCAACGCATCCGGCTTGGGCGCCTCAGCCTTGGCCGTGGACAACTGCACATCGAGAGTCTTGCCCTTGGAGTCCTGCCACTGCCCCTGCCAGCCATCGGCAGTTTGCTGCAACTTGAAGGTGGGCAGGGCCGCCTGCTCATCGTCAGGGCGGCCTCCTCCCTCCCGCAGCTCCAGCGCCTGCCCGACAAGCGTGCCGTTGAGTGCCAGATCATGGTGATACTTCTGATAGAAATATCGTCCTGTGACGTCCTTGGGATCGCCGGTATTGATTTCCAGCACAATCGGCATCTTGCCCAGAGTGCCGCTGAGAACCTGTCGAGAGGGCGAGGCCTGCAGGCCCTGAAGGTAGATACACAGCAACAGGGCACCGAGGATCTGGCGCATCAATCCGTTGAACATGGAAACTCCCTTGCATGAAAAGGCCGCCAGCGTCGTCAGCAGCGCCTGGGCCTGGGGTAAGCGACAAGCAATTATGGACCGGCGCCCCAGGACAATCGAGCGGCCAAGCGTGACGCTTCTATCACTTCAGGCACATGCTCAGCAGCACCAGAAACAACAGACCGATGTAAACCCTCGCATGTACCCGGTCAGGGATCCTGCCGATCCAGGGCGCGGCCAGACGAATACCCAGCAACGAACCGATGGTGAGGACAAAAAACGCCAGCAGGTCGACGTAACCGACAAACCAGGGGCCCAGATCGAAGCGGCTATAGCCTGCCAGCGCTATATAGGTCGCAGTACCCGCCAGCGCCACGGGGACACTCAGCGGATTGGCCATGGAGGTGGCCTGGGTCATGCTCAGGCCGCAGCGACGTAGCAGGGGAACTGTCATGACACTGCCGCCCACTCCGAGGAAGGTAGCAATGACGCCTATTCCTACACCGCCAAAGAGCGTTTCGCCTGATCCCAGGTCACGGGTTTTCTGCCCTACCGACTGTTCAAGAAACCCCCGGCGCAGCAGGCAGTCGGCAATGGTCAGGCCCAGGTAGGCAATAAAGGCATAGCGGATCACCTCGCCACTCACCCACATGGCCCCCGCCGCGCCAACTATCGCCCCCAGCCCGATATAGCCACCCAGGGGCCACAGATAGCGGCGGACAAGATTGCCTGCGCGCTGGTGCCTGCCGGTGGCAACCAGGGCGTTGACGATCATCACGCAGGTCGAAGTGGCTACCGCGACATGCATCGCCGCCTGCCCCACCGCCGAATCGGCGCCCTGGCTGCCGAGCAACATCCAGTACAGCAGCGGCACCACCACAAACCCGCCACCAAAGCCGAACAGCACGGCGCTGATGCCAGTCATGCAACCAAAAAGTGCCAACAGTAGATAGAACATCAAGGCGTTTCCATTCAGGTAGACGCCCTGGAAGATAGAACCCCAGCGCTTGGCCGGCTTCAGCAAATTGGCCAATAATGTTTGCGTTTACGCCAAATACGGGACTGTGTCGGCATGCGCAATATCTCCATCGACCAACTGGATCAGACCCCGCGCCCCGTGCTCGCCATTGGCACCGACTACCCAGACGGGCAACGCCTGCCGCGCCATCGGCATCGGCGGGCGCAACTGCTCTATGGCGCCACCGGAGTGATGCAGGTCAGTACCGATCAGGGCAACTGGGTGGTGCCACCGCAGCGGGCGGTGTGGATTCCACCGGGGGTGGAACATGAGGTGCTGATGCTTGGGGTCAGCACTCGCAGCCTGTATATCGAGCCGGCCGCGGCGCCACTGGACAGCAGCGGCTGCCGGGTCATCGGCATCTCGCCACTGCTGCGCCAGCTACTGCTGGAAGCAGTGGACATGCCCCTGGAATACGACCTGGACGGGCGCGACGGGCTGCTGATCAACCTGCTGCTGCACGAAATCCAGCGTTGCCCTGGCCTGCCGCTGCACATTCCCTTGCCGGCCGGCGGCCCACTGCTGGAGCTGTGCCGGGCTTTTCTCGCCCGGCCCGATGTCCATCAATCCCCCCTGCACTGGGCAGACCGACTGCATGTCAGCCTGCGTACCTTCAATCGCTGGTTTCGCCAGGAGACCGATATGAGCTTCGTGCAGTGGCGGCAACGGGCCTGCGTGATCCAGGCCCTGGCCCGGCTGGCGGCCGCGGAGCCGGTAACCCGAATCGCCCTGGACCTGGGTTATGACAGCCCTGGCGCGTTCTCCACCATGTTCCGTCGGGTGCTGGGGCAATCCCCCAGCACCTACCTGAATCAAGAGCATCCAGCCCCTGGAAAAGCCTTGTGACCAAAGGCTGGCGCAGTGGCAGAAATTGAGTTTGATCCGGACGCAAAACAACTGTACAAATATCCAGCACAAAGCCAACGCACTGCCTAACCTCCCGGAGAAAACCATGGCCTCTCTCGCGATGAAAATCACCCTGGAACGTATCGCTCTCTATCAATTCACCCCGCAACACTGTGCCCAGGCCCGGGACATGCTGGGCTGGGACATGGATCAGCTGTCCCGCGAGTCCGCGGTCTCGGTGCAAGCCATCCAGCGCTTCGAAGCGGGCTACGAGGTCCGTGACGTAACCCGCCTGGCCCTGGCGTTCTGCCTTGAGGCCCAGGGCCTGGTGTTCTTCCCGGGCTTCACCCCTGGCCGCGGTATGAACATCAAGGGAGCCACTCCCAACCCGATGGAGCGGCCCGACTACGCCCTGATCGAATGATCCAGCCGCCTGGGCAAGTGCTCGCACAAGGCCGGTACTGGCAGAGGGGTCGAGCCCGGACGAACCGGCGGGCAGCCCAGGGTTTTGATCCGAGCCTCATGGCGCCGCAAACGGCGGATGCCATGGTCACCATCCTCATGGCGCCGCAAACGGCGGATGCCATGGTCACCATCCTCATAACCCGCCGCCCGGGCGAAGAAGGCCTGGGTCAGGCGGATTCGACGCCCGCCTGCTCCAGTGCACCTTCCACCTCCAGCCACCAGGCGGCTCCCCGCTGCGGCTGCGCCAGGTTGAAGGCTTCGCCCATTTGCGGCGTGGTGATGTTGGTACTGCGCTCCCAGGCCAGGGCCAGGATGCGGTCGAAGGGTTCGTGCCAGGCGTGCATCGCCAGGTCGAAGGTGCCGTTGTGGATCGGTAGCAGCCAACGACCTTGCAGGTCGATGTGGGCCTGCAGAGTCTGCTCGGGCTGCATGTGCACATGGGGCCATTCGACGTTGTAGGCCCCGGTTTCCATCAGTGTCAGGTCGAATGGGCCGTACTGCTGGCCGATACGCTTGAAACCGTCGAAATAACCGGTATCGCCGCTGAAGAAGATCCGCGTGGGGCCATCGATCATCACCCAGGAGGCCCACAAGGTCCGGTTGCCATCGAACAGACCACGCCCGGAAAAGTGCTGCGATGGGGTGGCAACGAAACGGACGCCAGCGACCTCACAGCCCTGCCACCAGTCCAGTTGCCGGACCTTGGCCGCCGGCACGCCCCACTTGATCAAGGTATCGCCCACCCCCAGCGGGGTGAGGAAATGCCGAGTCTTGTCCGCCAGGACCAGCACGGTCTTGTGATCAAGGTGATCGTAATGATCATGAGACAGGATCACCGCCTCGATATCGGGCAATTGCTCCAGGCTGATCGGCGGCTGGTGAAAGCGCTTCGGCCCGGCCCATTGCACGGGTGACGCGCGCTCGGCAAACACCGGATCGGTGATCCAGAACTTGCCGCGCATCTTCAGCAGCACGGTGGAATGCCCCAGGCGGTAGACGCTGTGATCGGGCGCCGCCAGCAACTGCTCGCGGGTCAGCGGCTGCACCGGAATGGCTCCGGCCGGGCGGGTATTGCGCGGCTTGTGGAACAACATGTTCCAGAAGATCTGCAGGGTCTTGCCAAAGCCGGCACGACGCACCGGCGCAAGGTTGCGAAAAGCCCCCTGCTCCTGGCGCGAGGTTTCCTCGCGGGGAGCACGGGTGATGCTTGACGAGACAGTGGCCATGATTGAAATGACTCCATGGAACGCAGCAAGGTTGCGACGTGGTATTGCGGGACGATCTACTGGCCAAGGCACGCAAGCATCAGCCGCCAATCATCGTTTTAAAGACGAACTACACTACACAGTGTAGTTTCTACATTGCAACAGGAAACAGACGAAGTAGACTGCCGAGTGTTTTTACCGACCACCCTGACCGAACCCAACTTATGACAGCCCCGAAGCGCCTCACCGACCTCAAACGCAGTGCCATCGTCCAGGCGGCGATCAGTGAATTTCGCACCAGCGGTTTCGAGATCACCAGCATGGACAAGATTGCCGCTACGGCTGGGGTGTCCAAGCGCACGGTGTACAACCACTTCCCCAGCAAGGAGGAACTGTTCGCCGAGATCCTGCACCAGCTCTGGGCCAGCATCAGCGCGCAATCGGAAATCATCTACCGCAGCGACCTGCCCCTGCGCGAGCAGTTGGAAAAGGTCGTGCGGGCCAAGCTGCAACTGCTGGCGGACGACAACTTTCTCGATCTGGCCCGGGTGGCCATCGCCGCAGCCATTCACTCGCCGGAACGGGCGCAGAACATGGTGGCGCGGCTTGGCGAACGGGAAGAAGGCCTGACCCTGTGGATTCGCGGCGCCCTGGCCGACGGTCGCCTCAAGCCGGTAGATCCGGAATTCGCCGCGACCCAGATGCACGGCCTGCTCAAGAGCTTCGCCTTCTGGCCGCAGATCACCATGGGCCAGGCGCCACTGGCAACAGGCATGCAAAATCAGGTCGTCGAGTCGGCGCTGGACATGTTCCTGGGCCACTACCAGGCCTGAGCTCCCGGGGCACTTATGCTCACCGAACCGCAGCCGGCGGTCGCCACCACTGTGAAATGGCTTGGAAGGACACTGATTATTCTCACTGGAATAAATGACAATATTCACCAGACTGATCCGATAAACGGCTAAGCCGAAAAAACACCACAAGGTGTTTCAGTACAGAACCTGGTGCAGGAATTTATGGAAAACCAACGCGGCAAGGGGCTGTCATTTGCCCGGCGCATCTATCGGCCAAGGATCATCGGCCTGGGTATCGGCGGTATCAGTGTATTCGCCACCCTCTACCCCCTTGCACTGCCCGGTTGGATCTGGGCCCTGCTCCTGTTCCACGGCCTGCTCTGGCCTCACCTGGCCTATCAACTCTCCACCCGTTCTGCCTTTCCCTACCAGGCAGAACGTCGCAACCTGCTGTACGACTCGATGCTGGGCGGTTTCTGGGCTGCCACCATGCAGTTCAATCCCCTGCCCGCCGTCACCATCCTGTCGATGATGGCCATGAACAATGTGGCCGCCGGGGGGGTGCGTCTGTTCATCCGTGGCGCTCTGGCCCAGGGCATCGGGGTCCTGTTGTCCTGGTCGCTGTTCGGCGCCAGCTTCAATACCCGGATCAGCCCGCTGCAGATCTATGCCTGCCTGCCGATGCTCACGCTCTATCCGCTGGCCGTGGGCATGGTCTGCTACCGGCTGGCGATCAAGCTGTCCGAGCACAAACGCGCCCTGAGCGCCCTGAGCCGCACCGACAGCCTCACCGGTCTGCTCAATCACGGCTCCTGGAAAGACCTGCTGCATATCAAGTTCCACAAATGCCAGCAGCAACAGATCGATGCCAGCATCGCCCTGATCGACATCGACCACTTCAAGGCGATCAACGACACCTACGGACACATCATCGGCGATACGGTGCTGCGCCATCTGAGCAACGAACTGCGGCGCAACCTGCGTCACGACGACCTCGCCGGCCGCTACGGCGGTGACGAGTTCTGCGTGATCCTGCCGCGCATGGACCGCCAGCAGGCACTGGAGGTCATGGAACGCCTGCGCCAGGTCTTCAGCCAGTACCGGCATCCGCAAGTGGCTGAACTGAAAGTCAGCCTGAGCATCGGCCTGGCCGCCTTCGACCGCGAATTCCAGGACCCTTCAAGTTGGCTCAACGCCGCCGACAAGGCCCTGTACCTGGCGAAAAACAGTGGCCGCAATCGAATTGCCAGCAATGACGACGAGGCTCATTCCCGGCAAACACAAATGGCATAAAAACCCAAAAAACTTATACAAAAAAGAAGTAAAAAACATTTTTGTACAACTTTATTTGGATTTATCCCGGCAATTGCCATCATAATGCCGCCACTTCGCTACCGCACAGGACCTCGATTCGGGGACAAATGCCGTAGCCCATCAATCCAACTAAATCGATTCGCAGCCACTACGTCTCCTCTTGATGCGGCCAACGATGCACGCCAGCAACGTCGCCCGCGTCATCGCTGCGAATTTATCTGTCAGTCATGGAACGCTGGCATTGAGCAGATAATGCCGAACGCTGGGGAGCATTCGGCATACCGGCGAACTCAATAGGGATCGACGCGACGTTTCTCCCACAGAGCACCAGCTACCATGCTATTCAACCGCCACAACAAGACCATCGATTCCCTGCAGCAAACCATTGCCGAACAATCCCGACTGCTGGAAGCCATCGATCGCTCCATGGCGGTGATCGAATTCGACCTGCAGGGCAACGTCCTGCGAGCCAACGCCAACTTTCTCCAGACCCTGGGCTATCGCGAAGACCAGGTGACAGGCCAGCCGCACCGCCTCTTCTGCACCCCGGAGTACGTTCGCAGCAGCGACTACCAGCAATTGTGGAACCGCCTCAGAAGCGGCCAGTTCGAATCCGGAACCTTCGAACGGGTGGCCAGCAACGGCCAGAGCCTGTGGCTGGAAGCCAGCTACAACCCCATCCGCGACGCATCCGGTGCAGTGTACAAAGTGGTCAAGTACGCCCTGGATGTCACCGCCCGAGTGCAGGAAGAGGTGGAGGCGCGAAACAAGCTGGACGCCATCGACCGGGCCATGGCGGTGATCGAGTTCAACCTCGACGGCAGCATCATCGGTGCCAACAGCAATTTCCTCAGCCGCATGGGCTACAGCCTGGCCGAGATCAAGGGCAAGCATCACCGCATGTTCTGCAAACCCGAGCTGATCAACAGCAGCGCCTACCAGGACTTCTGGAACCGCCTGAACCGGGGTGAGTTCTTCAACGGTCAGTTCGAGCGGATCGACAGGCACGGACGTACGCTGTGGCTGGAAGCCAACTACAACCCGGTCTACGACGCCAGCGGGCGCCTGTGCAAAGTGGTCAAGTACGCCGCCGACGTCACCCAGCAGGTGGAAAAACACGAACAGGATGCCCAGAGCGCGAGCCAGGCTTATCACATCTCGGTGCAGACCCGAAAAGTCGCCGAACAAGGCACCGGAGTGATCCAGCAAGCCGCCAGCGAAATGCGCCAGATCGCCGAGAACATCGAGGGATCTTCATCGCTGATCGCGCGCCTGGGCGAACGCTCCGAGCAGATCACCGCCATCGTCAACACCATCCGCGCCATTGCCGACCAGACCAACCTGCTGGCTCTGAACGCCGCCATCGAAGCGGCCAGGGCCGGGGACCAGGGCCGTGGTTTTGCCGTGGTGGCCGATGAAGTCCGGCAATTGGCGGCGCGCACCAGCGGCTCGACGGCGGAAATCTCCAGCATGATCGACATGATCCAGAACGAAACGCAGCAAGCCATCAAGAGCATGGACGGTACCCGGGAGCGGGCGGCCAAGGGCGTGCAACTGGCGGATCAGGCGGGCACGGTGATCCTGCAGATTCGCGACGGTGCCAGCGAGGCGGTAGAGGCCGTGAGCATGTTCGCCAACGAACGCGGCGCCCCCTGAGGGCAGGCTTTCCCGGCGTCGAGAGCGACGTCGGGCCTGGCCCGGGAGGCTATAGTGGCCTGACGTCCCAGTGCCTGGCGGAGGCCATCATGAGTTCCAGCGACACCCCGAAGAAACCCACTCTGGTCATCGACCACCTGCGCTTTCATCGCGCCCATGCCCACCTGGCGCCGACCTTCGGCACCGATAACTTCGCCCTGAAGGCAGAAGCCTTCGCCCGGTTCTTCGGCACCCCGACCTTCCTCGGCGCACAAACCCTGGTGGTGCTGGTCTGGGTGGCCCTAAACCTGACCGGCGTCACCCATTTCGACGTCTATCCCTTCATCCTGCTGAACCTGGCCTTCAGCCTGCAATCGGCCTATGCCGCCCCGCTGATTCTCCTCGCACAGACCCGCCAGGCCGCGCGGGACAAGGCCCAGGCGGATGCCGATGCGCAGCACCGCGAAGCCCTGGCCGTTGCCAACAGCGAGCGCCAGGCCCAGGCCGCACAGACCACCACGCAACTGATGGAGCTGCTGGAACAGAACACCCGCCTGACCGAAATGACCAAGCAACTGACCGAGCGCATCGAGAATCTCACCAGTGAGATGCATGAGCATTTCGTGCGCAAGGATCAACCCAAGGCCTGAAGGCCTCAGGGCCAGCGCAGGTGCCGCGCCAACTCGTCGAACAGTGTCACCACCGAACGCAAGGCCCGACAGTCCGGGCGGGTCAGCAGCCACAGGGCGGTTTCCTGGCCCAGGGGTTCACTCAACGCCTCCAGCCCGGCGCTGCCCACCAGGAAATCCGGCAGCGCGGCCACGCCCAGGCCTGCGCGCACCAGCTCGGTAACCGAAAGCATGCTGTTGCAGCGGTAACTGGGCTGTACGCCGGGCCATTGCTGGCGACGCCAGACCACGGTGGGGTGATCGGGCAGGAAATCGTCCGGGGCGATCCAGGCCAGCCGCGACAGATCAGTGCAGTCGACCCGTTGCCGATAGGCCGGGCTGGCGCATACCCTGTAGGACACCGCCCCCAGGCAGCGCCCCACCAGGTGCTCTGGAGGCCTGGCGGTCAGGCGCACGGCAATATCCGCATCACGCCGGTTGAGATTGGCGAAATCATTGGACGTGCACAGCTCGATGACCAGTGCCGGGTAGTTCGCCATGAACTGCGCCAGGGCCGGCAGCAACAGGCCTTGCAACACCGAATCGGTACAAGTCAGGCGTACCGTGCCGCTGACCACTTCGCCGCCCCGGGCCACGCCGATACGCGCCGCTTCCAGGGCCTGTTCAGCATGTTCTGCCTGCTGCGCCAGGGCCTGGGCCAGGCTGGTGGGCAAGTAGCCGGCGCGGCTCTTGTCGAACAACTGCTGGCCCAGCCCGGCCTCCAGCCGGCGCACGGCGCGAAACACCGTCGAGACGTCGACCTTGAGCAGGGCCGCAGCACGCGCCAGGGAGCCGCCGCGAACCAGGGCCAGGATCAATGAGAGATCGGGGTAGTCCAACTGATAGTGCGCTGGTGCAATGATCATTTGGGTAAACGCCAATATTGATTGCGTAGGCGCCAATTTATAGTGGGCCCAGGCCATCAACAAGTCAGGGTCACAACCGGAGAGTTCCATGCATCCACAGGTACCAGCACCGACCATTCGTATCGCCCTGGTGGGGGATTACGACCCACAGATCACCGCACACCAGGCCATCCCCCTGGCCCTGGAGCGGGCAGCGCAGGAGGGTGCCGGCCCAATGGAATACCAGTGGCTGGCAACCGCCGATCTGCACCAGGAGAAAGACCTGGAGGGCTTCCACGGTATCTGGTGTGTCCCCGGCAGCCCCTACCGCAACATCGAGGGTGCCCTGCTGGCGATCCGCGTGGCGCGTGAACAGCAGCGGCCATTTCTCGGTACCTGTGGCGGCTTTCAGCACGCGGTCCTGGAATACGCCCGCAATGTGCTGGGCTGGGCCGATGCTGAACACGGCGAAACCGCGCCCGACGCCGAGCGCGTGCTGCTCACTCCCTTGAGTTGCGCCCTGGTGGAAGCCCGGGACTCGATTCAGTTGCGCGCCAACAGCCGCATCGCCAGGGCCTACGGCACAACCTGCATCGAGGAAGGTTATCGCTGCCGCTATGGCGTCAATCCGGACTTCGCTGGCGCCCTGCTCAGCGGCACCTTGCTCCCCACTGGACATGACAGTGCCGGCGACTTGCGCAGCCTGGAACTGGACGAGCATCCGTTCTTCGTCGCCACCCTGTTCCAACCCGAGCGCGCGGCCCTCCAAGACCGCACACCGCCTCTGGTCAGGGCCTTGCTCACGGCCTGCCGGGAGTGCCAAGCATGACTGACCGAACTCCCGCACCGCCCTACTACGCCGTGATTTTCAGTTCCCAGCGCGGTGAGGCCGACCCCGCCTATGAACAGGCAGCCGAACGCATGCTCGAACTGGCGCGCCAGCAGCCGGGGTTTCTCGGGGTCGAATCGGCACGAGGTGAGGACGGCTTCGGCATCACCGTGTCGTACTGGAGCAGCGAAGCGGCGATCCTGGCCTGGAAGCAGCACCCCGAACACAGCGCGATCCGCGAGCGTGGTCGGGCACAGTGGTATCGCCAGTTCAGCACCCGGGTGAGCAAGGTCCAACGGGCTTACGGTTTTCCAGGCTGAGCCCGCTTCAGGCACGGATTCCCGAGCCGCCCGGGTGACGGCTCGGGGGCACGCATCAGCCCTGCGTGGTCGACAGCAGGCTGCGCACCGCCTGGATTTCCGGCAAGTCGCTGCGGCGCATGTATACCCGCAGCGGCTCGCTGATATTGATCCGGTCGTCGATGTTCTGATCCAGCAGCAGCTGGATCTGCTCGCGCTTGAGGCTCATGGCCTGGTCCGACACCGGCGCCCAGACAAACTCGTGGGCCGGCACGATGGCGTCGTCGGCCACGTCCATGCCAAAGGAGTCTTCGCTGAAGCGCACGATATAGCGACCGGTCTTGCGATTGAAGCCGACAAAGCCCTTGAGCTGGTCGGCAGCCTGACAGATGAGTTCGGAGGTGATGCTCATGGTAAACCTCACTAGAGTCCCGCAGGACAGGTGATCAATGGTCTACACGCGAGGCAAGGTACAGCGGAGTTTTCAGGGCCTCCCTCTGATGGGGAAACTGCAGCGCCCAAGAGTACTGCAAAGCGCCGGAAAAAAGCGCTGAAAAATGCAAATGAGAGGGATTTATGTCGCTCTGGAGATAGCACAAGCGTCATCGAGTTGTTAAAAGATATCCCCTTGCACACGCCCCCACGAAAGGATTTCGAGCATGCCCGCGACCTTCACCCCTTGTGCCCTGATGCTGGGCCTGATGCTCGCTTGCGGACTGGCCCAGGCCTCTGAACAGCCTGACCCGGACGCCCTGGCCGCTCGCCAGGGGATTCCACAGCCAGCGGTGATCGCCCACCGCGGCGCCTCTTTCGATGCCCCCGAATCCACCGCGGCTTCCTACACGCTGGCCCGGGAACTGGGCGCCGACTACCTGGAAATGGACCTGCAACGCAGCAAGGATGGCGTGCTCTTCGCCCTGCACGACAACAACCTGCAACGCACCACCGACGTGGCGCAGAAATTCCCCGAACGCAAGGACAGCCCGGCCAACGCCTTCACCATGGCGGAACTGAAAACCCTCGACGCCGGCAGCTGGTTCAACCAGGCCCACCCGGAGCGGGCGCGGCCGGGCTTTGCCGGGCTGAAGATCCTCACCCTGGATGAAATCATCGACATCGCCCAGGGCAATGCGCAGCACAAGCCCGGGCTGTATATCGAGACCAAGGAACCCCAGCTGTTCCCCGGTATCGAGCACGACCTCAAGGAAAAACTCCAGGACCGTGGCTGGCTGAGCCCGGCCGGTTCCAAGCTGGCGAAAAGCGAACTGGCGGTGGGCCAGGGCAAGGGCAAGGTGGTGCTGCAGACCTTCGACAAGCACAGCCTGGAACTGCTGCACCAGGCAATGCCCAACGTGCCGAAAGTACTGTTGCTGTGGGTCGCGCCCGGCAGTATCGAACCCGCGTCCGGCCAGAGCTTCGCCAGCAGCGGCGAAACCGACAAGGCCGCGTTCTATGCCCGGCAGCAGCCCAAGGACCAGGCCGAGTTCAAACGCTGGGTGGATTTCGCCAAGGCCCAGGGTGCCATCGGCACCGGCCCTTCCGCGGCCCTGACCGGCGGTGGCGAGCAGAGCTACTCGGACCTGGTGCAACCCTGGATGAACCAGTACACCCACGACCGGGGCCTGCTGGTGCACGTCTACACCATCGACGAGCCGGTGGACTTCAAGAAGGTCATGGATGCCGGGGTCGATGGCATCTTCACCAACCGCAGTGCCGAACTGCTCAAGTACTTCAAGCGGCCGGCCAGTGCCAGCGTGGCGCAATTGCTGGACGCCAGCGGTTACTGAATGGCGGTTTCGCACTGGCACGGCGAGCTCTGGCTGGGCCGGGATTTCGGCCTGATCCACGGGGCGATGGGGCCAACCGAGCCCCATGCCCACTATGCCCATCAGCTGATCATCGCCCCCGGGCAACCGGTCACGGTGGCGCTCGCGGGCGGGCTGCAGAGTGCTCATTCCCTGTTGATCCCGGCCTTGCAGCGCCACGCCATCGTTCAGGCTCCCGAGCAGGCCTTCACGGTGTACGCCGAGCCGCTGCTGATCGCCGTCGAAGACCTGCAAGCATGCGTCAGTGGCGCCGAACCCTCACTGCCCGGCCTGGAAGCGGCGCTGCGCCGTTGCCCACGCCAGCCCGTTGCCGATCCACGTGTAGCGCGGGCACTGCACGCCGTGGATGCCACCCTGGAGGGCAAGGTCGCCGCCGCGCAACTGGCGGCCCGGGCCCATGTATCCCTGAGCCAGCTGGAGCGTCTGTTCGCCCGTGACGTCGGCCTGCCGGTAAGGCGCCTGGTGCTCTGGCGCCGCCTGCGCCTGGCCATGGCCCTGGTGCTGGAGGGCCAGACTCACACTGGCGCGGCACACGGCGCCGGGTTCGCCGACAGCGCGCACTTCTCCCGCACCCTGAAGAGCCTGTTCGGCGTCACCGCCAGCCAGGCCCTCAAGCACCTCAAGCCTCGCTTGCTGGTCTGACGCGCCGGCGCAACTGCTCGGGCACCACGGGTTCTGCCCCATAGCGCTGTGCCTTGAACGGCTCCAGCAACTGCGGCCAGTAATCCACCGGGTAGTCGGCACGGCTGCCAATCCCCAGGTCGCCCTGGCGCATGCAATAGTCATCGCGATAAAACGCGGTGCCCAGCAGCCAGTCCCAGAGATTGAAGAACAGCCCGAAGTTCACATCCCCGGCGCGTCCGTACTTCATGTGGTGAAAGCGATGCACCGGCGCCCAGGCGAAGATCCAGCGCAAAGGCCCCAGGCGCATGTCGACATTGGAATGCTGCAACAGCAGCTGGACGGCAATGGCCAGGGCCAGCAACTGCGCCACCGTCAGCGGGATGCCCAGCAACACCAGCGGCAGCAGCCCGGCCGAAGCTTCGATCAACTGGTGCAGGGGATGCTTGAGCAAGCCATTGAAACCGTACATGCGCTGCACACTGTGATGCACCGCATGCAAACGCCAGAGCCAGGCCAGGCGGTGACTGGCGTAGTGGGCCAGGGTAATGCCGCAATCAGCGATCACGATGGCCAGCAGCAACTGCCCCCAGAGCGGCCAGCCCTGGGGCCAGAGCCCATCATGGGCCAGCAGCGCCACCAGCCCGGGCAACGCCAGCAGCCCCAGCGCATTGAGGCTTTCATTGACCAGGGCATGCAGGCTGTCGCGCAGCCGGTCGCCTTGGGAACGGTTCCAGCCAGGCTCATAGGGCAAGCACCATTCCGCCAGGAACGACACCCCCAGCGCAGCCCCGAACACCCCCAACAACCCGCTGGCAGACGCCGGCCCAGCACTCATCCACCACACCCCGGCGCCGATGAACCCGGCAAACACCAAGGGTGCGTACAACCATGCAAGCATTCGTTTCATTCGCTGCAGCTCCTGTAGGGAAAACCGCAGCTTGCGACCCGATGCCGGGGCGCGGCTTGAACAAACGACGCAAAGAGTGACCTGAATTAAGGGTGAATTAAGTTGCGTTGGCTAACCTGTGCCCATCGAAACCCATCACCCCAAGGAATCAACCCATGACCAAGTTCTCCGCCCTGTTCGCAGCCGCCGCCCTGACCCTGACCGCTGGCCTGGCCCAGGCCGATGTGCGCCCGGACCTGATCCCCGGCCTGCTCAAGTCCGGCGCCATCATGGACCTGGAAAAACTCAACCAGGCCGCCCTCGCCCAGCACCCGGGCACCACCGCCGCCAGCATCACCGACACCGAGCTCGAGCAGACCGCCACTGGCGCCTACGTCTACCAGGTGGAACTGCGCGACAGCAAAGGCATCGAGTGGGACGTGGACCTGGATGCCAAGACTGGCAAGGTCCTGAGCAACAAGCAAGACAAGTAACCCCCCGCCCCTACAAGGCCGCGCCCCGCTTCGGGAGCGCGGCCTTGTGCGTTGGGGCGTGCGGATCAGTCAGGCACTGGTGCTGACCAGGGAGCCTGAAGTACTGCTCTGGGATTGCTGCAGGGCCTGGAACAAGGCCGCGGTGGCGGTCTGCAACGAAGCGCTGGTGCTGGCCACCTGAGCCTGGGCTGCCGCTACTTGCGCGGCCTTGGCATCGGCACTTTCCTGCTGGCTCTGCGCAGCCTGCAACTGCTGCTGTTGCTCCTGCAATTGCTTTTGCAGTTCAGCGATCTGCTTGCGCAACTGCTTGACCGAGTCGCTGCTGGAATCATCGCTGCTGGAACTGCCGCCGGCCGCGCCAGCACCCGTGGCCGGCGCCTTGGTCGCGTCGCTGGCAGCAGTGGTACTGGCGGTGGAGGTCGCTGAAGTGTCGCTGTCCGAACTGCCGGCGATGCGGGTCTTGCTCGGGCTGACCTGGGTCTGGTTGATCGCGATGGAAGTGATGCTGACCATGGTGTGAGTCCTGTCGGGTGTGAAGATACCCGGTCATCGACACCCGCCCCGGCCACTTGAGAGTGATCGTGTATCGGCCTGGTAAGCAGGCCGATACACCCCGGCCGACCTCAGGCGCTCAAGCGCGCCGTGACCTCGCTCAACTGCCCCGACAGGCCGTGCAAATTGCGGCTCGCCGCCTCGGTGCGCTGCACGTTGTCCAGATTGGTACTGGCGATGGACGTGATCTCGGTGAGGTTGCGGGAAATGTCCTCGGCCACCGACGTCTGCTCCTCGGCGGCGGTCGCGATCTGCCGGTTCATGTCGCGAATCGCTTCCACCGCTTCGGTGATGCGCTCGAGCATGGCCCCGGCCTCGGTCACCTGCTGCACGCTCTGCTCGCTGCGGGACTGGCCGCTCTCGATGGCCTGGGCCGCATCCACGGCCCCGGTCTGCACGCTCTGGATGATCTGGTTGATCTCGGTGATCGAGGCCGCGGTGCGCTGCGCCAGGCTGCGCACTTCATCGGCGACCACGGCAAAACCGCGCCCGGCCTCACCGGCCCGGGCCGCTTCGATGGCCGCGTTGAGGGCCAGCAGGTTGGTCTGTTCGGCAATGCCCTGGATCACTTCCAGGACCTTGCCGATGCGCCCGCTGTCGGCCTCCAGCCGGCGGATCACGGTGGCGGTGTTGGCAATCTCGCCACGCATCTGGGTGATGCTGTGGATGGTCTGCTGCATCACCTGTTCGCCCTGCTGCGCCGACTGGTCGGCATCGTCTGCGGCACGAGCGGCGTCGGCGGCGTGGCGCGCCACTTCCTGGGCGGTGGCGGACATCTCGTTCATCGCCGTGGCCACCTGGTCCGTGCGGTTGAACTGCTCGTTGGTGCCCTGGGACATCAGGGTGGCGATGGAGTTGAGCTCGCCGCTGGAACTGTCCAGGTCCGAGGCACTGCGCTGCAAGCTGGCGAAGGTCTGGGCCAGGAAATCCCGCAGGGTGTTGGCGGCCATCGCCAGCTTGCCCAGTTCATCCTGACGCTCGCTGGCCACCCGCTGGGCCAGTTGGCCGCGGCTGAGCTGGGCGACATAGTCGATCAACTGACGGATCGGCTGCACCAGGCTGCGATTGACCAGCCACAGGCTGAGCAGGCCGATCAGCAAACCGGAAGCCAGCATCACCAGAATACCCAGCCACACCGTGCGGTCGGCCGCTGCACTGATCTCGGCGGACTGCCGGTCGCCGTGCTGGCGCAGCTCGGTCACCAGTTCGCTCATCTGCTCGCTGGTGGCCCGGTCCACGCCCTTGACCGCGGCATCGCCGGCACTCGGATCGGCACCGCCGGCCACATAGGCATCGCGGCCCTTCTGGTAGGCCGAACCCAACTGCCGGTGCTCATCCGCCAGGCGCTGCACCCGGCTCTTGAGGGAGGCGTCCAGCCCGGGGGTCTGCACCAACTGGCCGAGGATGTTCTGCACATCGCGCTGGCGGTCTTCGAACTGCTGCCAGTACTTGTTCAACTCCTGGGGCTGCTTGCCCCGCAACAATACGTTCTTCCACTCCTGCACCTGGCTCTTGAACTGCAGGTTGGCCTCGTCGATCAACTGCGAACTGCGCAGCGGACCTTCAATCAGCTCGCGGTAGCTCTGCACGCCACCGGACAGCAAATGAAAACTCGCCAGGGCGATCAACAACATCGCCAGCAGGCTACCGCTCAGCAGGGCAAGGATTTGCGCTCTCAGGGATTTTTGCAAAAACATCGAGGAGATCTCATGGCAGGGATAGAGCAGGCCCGATGAAGGCATGCGTAGTGCCGAACATCCCTGTAAGGCGCATTCGAGAGGGGTCGAATGAGTGCAGCGTAGGAGTGTGATCGGCCTGCGCAAGACAATCTTGAGTGCCGCCGACCATCGGTATGACGGGCTCCATCATGCACTTCAAAACGTCACAAAAATGTCAAAAAGCCTTGCCATGATGGGGCTCAAGTGAACCTGAGAAACCCGCGCCAGGCACTGTCCCTCCTGCGAGACTCCATGAACCACAGCATCGACCAGAGTCACCGTGATTCCGATCTGTTCGGCCTGCTCTACGGTTTCAGCTTTCGCCCCGGCGAACGGGGCCGCGAACTGGACTCGGCCAAGGCCCTGCAAGCCCTGCAACACCCCGAGGACAGCGAGGAGTTCCTCTGGCTGCACCTGAACCTGGCTCACGCCGCGTGCGAGCGCTGGATGAAGTCCCACCTGCAATTGCCCGACGAATTCTTCGAGGCCCTGCACGAAGGCTCGCGCTCGACCCGCATCGAACAGGTGGATTCGGCCCTGCTGGCGGTGGTCAACGACGTGGTGTTCAACTTCGGCAGCATGGTTTCCTCGGACATCTCCACCCTCTGGGTCTGCGCCCGCAGCCGCCTGATCGTCAGCGCCCGCCTGCAGCCGCTGCACTCGGTGGACAAGCTGCGCTCCTCGGTCAAGGCCGGAGAACGCTTTCGCTCGCCCCTGGAACTGCTGGTGCACCTGCTAAGGGACCAGGGCGAAGTGCTGACCCAGATCGTGCGCCGGACCAGCCTCAGCGTGGATCAGATCGAGGACCAGTTGCTGGCAGCCCGGGTCTCCACCAACCGTGCCGAACTGGGGGCCATGCGCCGGGTGCTGGTGCGCCTGCAACGGCTGCTGGCCCTGGAGCCGGGCTCGCTGCTGCGCCTGCTCAACCGCCCGCCGCAATGGTTGCAAAAGGAAGACGTCAAGGAGCTGCGCAAGTCCACCGAAGAGTTCGCCTTGATCATCAACGACCTCACCGCCCTGGGGGAGCGGATCAAGCTGCTGCAGGAAGAGATCGCCGCCAATCTCAACGAACAGACCAACCGCACCCTGTTCACCCTGACGGTGGTCACGGTGCTGGCGTTGCCGATCAACATCATCGCCGGTTTCTTTGGCATGAACGTCGGTGGCATTCCGTTCTCCGGCGACCCGGAGGGCTTCTGGATCCTGGTAGCGCTGGTGGCCACTTTCACCGTGATCGCCGGGCGCTGGGCCTTTCGCAAACGCCAGGACTACTGACTCCACCTTGTAGGAGCCGGCTTGCCGGCGAAGGCGTCCGCCAAGGCAGGTGCTTGGCTTGAGGGCCTCTTCGCCGGCAAGCCGGCTCCTACGGGATGAGCGGGATGGAGGGATGGTCGTGCGTGATCGATCTGATCAACGGAACGGCTCAATCGCGTAAACCATGACCTGAGGCAGCCTCCCTGTAACATTCAGCAACGATCATGGGCAGCACTCCTTCTCGCCACAGGATTGTCCAGCAATGGCCACCCCGTCCCTGACTGCCGCTTCGTCCAACCTCGACAGCAAACCGCAACTGGATAAAAAGCCCGGCCCCTTCACCCTCGTCGCCTTCTTCGCGGTGCTGGCCATGGGCTTGCTGTTCACCGCCTACAGCCTGGTGCACGACATGCACGAGCTGGGCACCACGGTCACCACCTGGACCCCGTTCCTGCTCCTGGGCGTGGCGTTGCTGATCGCCCTGGGCTTCGAGTTCGTCAACGGTTTCCATGACACCGCCAACGCCGTGGCCACGGTGATCTACACCCACTCGCTACCGCCGCAGTTCGCGGTGGTCTGGTCCGGCCTGTTCAACTTCCTCGGCGTACTGCTGTCCAGCGGCGCGGTGGCTTTCGGCATCATCGCCCTGCTGCCGGTGGAACTGATCCTGCAGGTGGGTTCCTCCGCCGGTTTCGCGATGATCTTCGCCCTGCTGATCGCCGCCATCCTATGGAACCTCGGCACCTGGTGGCTGGGCCTGCCGGCTTCGTCTTCCCACACCCTGATCGGCTCGATCATCGGTGTCGGCGTGGCCAATGCCCTGATGCATGGCCGCGACGGCACCAGCGGCGTGGACTGGGGCCAGGCCACCAAGGTCGGCTACGCCCTGCTGTTCTCGCCCCTGATCGGCTTCGTGTTCGCCGCCCTGCTGCTGTTGGCCCTGCGCCTGTTCGTCAAGAACCGTGCCCTGTACAAGGCACCCAAGGGCGACGCACCGCCGCCCTGGTGGATTCGCGGGCTGCTGATCCTGACCTGCACCGGCGTGTCCTTCGCCCACGGTTCCAACGACGGCCAGAAAGGCATGGGCCTGATCATGCTGATCCTGGTGGGCACCCTGCCCATGGCCTACGCCTTGAACCGCACCATGCCCGCCGACCAGTCGCTGCAATTCGCCGCGGTGGCCGAAGTCACCCAGCAGGCCCTGGTGAAGAGTGCCCCGCAACCGGCGCCGGCCGATTCCCGCGCGGTGCTCTCCGAGTACATGCGCAGCAAGGAAGCGACACCGGAACTGATCCCCGCGCTGGCCGCCCTGACCGGCGCCATCGGCACTGAAGTGAAGGGCTACGGTTCGCTGGCCAAGGTGCCCGCCGAAGCCATGGGCAACGTGCGCAACGACATGTACCTGACCAGCGAGGCGATCCGCCTGATGGACAAGAATCAGGTAGGCCACTTCGACCAGGACACCCGGGACAAACTGCAACTGTTCAAGCAACAGATCGACAACGCCACGCGCTTCATTCCGCTGTGGGTGAAGATCGCCGTGGCCATCGCCCTTGGCCTGGGCACCATGGTGGGCTGGAAGCGCATCGTGGTCACCGTTGGCGAAAAGATCGGCAAGACCCACCTGACCTACGCCCAGGGTGCCTCGGCGGAAACCGTGGCGATGCTGACCATCGGCGCGGCGGACATGTTCGGCCTGCCGGTGTCCACCACCCATGTGCTGTCCTCGGGGGTGGCCGGGACCATGGTGGCCAATGGCGGCGGCTTACAGATGCGCACCATCCGCAACCTGGCCATGGCCTGGGTGCTGACCCTGCCGGCGGCGATCCTGCTGTCCGGCAGCCTGTACTGGTTGTTCACTCAGCTGTTCTGAGGGGCATGCCTCCCCCTCTGTAACCGCTGCCGAGCCTGCGAGGCTGCGAAAAGGCCCGCGGGGCCTTGCCTGGCGATCCCTCGCCAAACCTGCAGCAGCCTCAGGCTCCCAGCGGCTACACGAGCAAGAAGGTCAGGAAGGGAACAACTTGCTCAGGCAACTGAGCTTTTTCTTGTAGGAACGCCGGGCCTCCAGCGCTTCTTCCAGGGTCACCGCGACAAAACGGGCCTTCTGGTTGGGCTGCATCTGGCCGATCAGGTCGAGGTCGGCGCTGATCACCGTGCCGATCATCGCGTAGCCACCACCGGACACCGCGTCCCGGTGCAGGACGATGGGTTCGAGCCCCGCCGGCACCTGGATCGAACCGATGGGATAGCAGCTGTCGACGATGTTCGACGGATCGGAACCGGCACCGAACGGCTGCTCCCGTGGCTGGAAACTCAAGGCGCTGCCGCCCTTGAAGCGATAGCCGATGCGGTCCGCCTCCGAGCCCACGGTCCAGGGTTCGGCGAAGAAGCTGGCCTTGGCCGCCTCGCTCAAGCGCTCGTAGTACAGGCCCGGCACCACCCGCAGGGTGATTTCGCCCCCCAGGGACTGGCGCAGCGCCATGGGCAAGCTGGCACCGGGACGGCTTTTGCCGCTGGCGACGCCCACCGGCAGCTCATCACCCGCCACCAGGCGCCGGCCCTGGAAACCACCCAGGGTACCCAGGGCGTAAGTCGAGCGGCTGCCCAGCACCAGCGGCACATCGATGCCACCGGCCACCGCCAGATACGCCCGGGCCCCGGCCTTGGGAAAGTCGAAGCGCAGCACTTGCCCGGCCTTGACCGCAAAGGCGGTGTCCAGGTGCATGTCCACGCCATCGAGCTTGGGGGTCATGTGGGCACCGCAGACCGCCACCAGGGCATCGGTGCTGAATGCAAGCTCAGGGCCGAGCAAGGTGCACTCCAGCCCCGCTGCCCCCGCCGGGTTGCCCACCAGCTGGTTGGCGGCGCTCAGGGCGTACTGGTCCAGGGCCCCGGACGGCGGAATCCCCAGGTGATAGAAACCTTCGCGACCCAGGTCCTGTACCGATGTGGCCAGGCCCGGTTTGATGACCTTGATCATGCCAGCACCTCCTGCAGCGACGTGGGATAGCCGACCGGGTCGGCGAGAAAGGCATCCAGGGAAAACTCCACCTCGCGGATGCGCAAGTCGAAACGCCCGGCCTCGACCTCGGCCACGGCAAGGTCATAGGCCTGGCGGTCAATGGGCTTGAACTGCACGATGTCCCCCGGACGGAAGAACACCATGTGCTGCTTGAGGTAGGCCAACTGTTGCTGCGGGTCGTAGATCGGCGCCGGGGTGACGCCGAACATCTGGTAGCCGCCGGCGCCGCGCACCGAGTAGATGCAGCCAAAACAGCCGCCATGGCCCAGGGTCAGTTTTGGCGTATCGGTGCGTGGCCGCAGGTACTTGGGCACCTGCAGTTGCCGTTCACGTTCGACCATCTGGAACATGAACGGCAGGCCCGCCACAAAGCCCACCATGGAGACGAACCAGGGCGCGCCGCTGTGGGCGGCGATAAAGGCTTCGACATCCGCCAGGCCGTTGATCCGCGCCGCGTACTCAAGATCGGTGGCGCTGGGGTCCTGGTGCCGGTCGCGAAAACGCATCAGGGTTTCATGGGTCCAGGGGTCGTTGTAGAGCACCGGGATCTCGATGATCCGGGTATGCAGGCTGCGCTCGGCCACCGCGCAGGCCTCGGCCTGTTGCACCGCCTCCAGCAGGGTGTGCGGGGCGATGCGGTCCGGGTCGAAGCGGATCTGGAACGAAGCATTGGCCAGGCACACATCCAGCACGCCATCCAATTCCAGGCGCTCCACCGCGCGGGTCACCGCCATGCCCTTGAAGAAGGCTTCCAGGGACATGCTGTCGCTGACTTCGGCGAACAGGTGCTCGTCGGCACCAAAGCTGTAGCGGATAGGCAGGTTCATGCGACACCTCCGGCGCGGCGCTCGGCCAGCCAGGTTTCCAGGGTTCCGGTGTGAAAGTCGGCCTGCTCCAGCCAGGGTTCGGCCAGCAGTTCACGGTGCAGCGACAAGGTGCTGGCCATGCCGGTCAGGGTGGTGTGCTCCACGGCAATCCGCGCCCGGGCCAGAGCCTCGCCGCGGTCACGGCCGTGGACGATCAGCTTGGCCAGCAGCGAGTCGTAGTAAGGCGGCACAGCATAGCCCGGGTACAGGTGGCTATCGACTCGCACCCCGGCGCCTTGCGGCCAGATCAACTGCTCGACCTTGCCCGGGCTGGGGAAGAAATCCCGCGCCGGATCTTCGGCGTTCAGGCGCATCTGCAAGGCCGCGCCGTTAAGCCGGATATCACTCTGGCGCAAACCCAGGGGCTCGCCCCCGGCAATACGCAGCATGGCCTGGACCAGATCGATGCCGGTGATCAGCTCGCTGATGGGGTGCTCCACCTGGATCCGCGTGTTCATCTCGATAAAGAAGAACTCGCCGGTGCTGTCGTCGTAGAGGTATTCCAGAGTGCCCGCGCCCTGGTAGCCCAAGGCTTGGGTGAGGCGCACGGCGCTGCTGCACAACTGCTCACGCTGCTCGGCACTGAGTACCGGCGACGGCGCTTCCTCGAAGATCTTCTGCCGCCGCCGTTGCAGCGAACACTCGCGTTCGAACAGGTGCACCGCGTGTTTGCCATCGCCCAACACCTGGACTTCGATGTGCCGCGCACGGCCAATGAAACGCTCCAGGTACACTGCGCCGTTGCCGAAAGCCGTCTGGGCTTCGCGTTGCGCCCGAGGGAATTCCTCGGCCAATTGCGCCGCGTCCCGGGCCAGGCGGATCCCGCGCCCGCCACCGCCGGCACTGGCCTTGATCAATAGCGGAAAGCCCACGACTTCAGCGGCCGCCAGCGCACTGTCCAGGTCGAAGAGTTCTCCTGGGGAGCCCGGTACCACCGGCACTCCCGCCGCCTGCGCAGTGCGCCGGGCTTCGGCCTTGTCACCCATGCGGCGGATGGTTTCGGCACTGGGACCGACGAAGATCGCCCCGGCCTCGACCACCGCCTCGGCGAAGTCGGCATTCTCGGAAAGAAAGCCATAGCCCGGATGTACCGCGTTGGCACCGCTGGCCTGCAAGGCACCGAGCAGGGCCTGGACATTCAGGTAGCTCTTGTCGGCCCGCGCCGGGCCGATGATCTGCACTTCATCGGCCATACGTGCGGCCATGGAATCGGCATCCGCCTCACTGCAGGCGGCAACGGTGGGAATCCCCAGGGCCTTGGCCGCGCGAATGATGCGCACGGCAATCTCGCCACGGTTGGCCACCAGCAATTTGTTGATTGATCCAGTCATGCCCCGGCCCTCACTGTTCGAGCGTCGCGACGACCTGACCCGGTTCCACCGGATCACCGTCTTCCACCAGAAAGGCGCTGACTTGACCCGCGCTCCCGGCGGTCAGTTCGGAAAACTGCTTCATGACTTCGATCAGGCCGATCACGGTATCGGCGCTGACGCTGTCGCCGACCTCGACGAAAGGCGCCGACTCCGGGGTGGCCTTGCGATAAAAGGTGCCCGGCAAGGGGGTGATAACACTGTATTCGGCCATGTCTGTTCCTTTTGGAATAGTTGTAGAAAGGCAGGCAAAAAAAACAAAACCAGATGAACCCCGCGTCTGTGCGCGGTGCTTCGTGTCGATGCGCCTCAACGCGGTGCGCGGACCTCGATGCCGGCCTGATCCAGCGCCGTTCGGGTGGCCTGCACCAGATCCAGGGCGCCGGGGGTGTCGCTGTGCAGGCAGATGGAATCGAATTCGAGAAACAGCTCCTCGCCTTCGACGGTGCGTACCAGGCCGGTCTGGCAGGCGCGCAGCACCTTGGCCGCCACGGCTGCCGGGTCCAGGGCGCGGACGTTGCGGGTAAACACGATGGAGCCGCTGAGGTCGTAGTCGCGGTCGGCGTAGAACTCGCGGATCAGCGGCTGCCCCAGCTCTTGGGCCACACGCCAGATCACCGAATTGGGCATGCAATACAGCAGCAACTCGGGCTCCAGCCGGCGCAGGTTTTGCACCAGCAGCCGCGCCGCTTCCTCGTCCCGGGCCAGGTGCATGTAGAGCGCACCATGAGGCTTGATGTGCTGCAGCTTCACGCCTTGTACCCGGGCCATTTCCCGCAGGGCGCCAAGCTGATAGAGCATGTCGTCCACCAGCTCCTGGGCCGGGGCATTGATGTGCCGGCGGCCGAAACCCACCAGGTCGCGAAACCCCGGATGGGCGCCGATGGCCACCCCCAGGCGCTTGGCCTGTTCGATGGTGCGGCGCATGGTGCCGGGGTCGCCGGCGTGAAAGCCGGTGGCGATATTGGCCGAGCTGATAAAGCCCATCAGCTCGTTGTCGACGCCATCGCCGATGGTCCACGGGCCGAAGCTCTCGCCCATGTCCGAATTGAAATCCACTGCCTGCATCACTGTTGCTCCAACTCTCGTGACTTCGTGCGACGAAAATTAGAGCGCCCTTGACCCCTTGGGAAGATCTATTATCAGATAGAGCTTGTTCTGAAAAACAGATAAAGCTAACAGGCAGCGTGATGCGTGACGGCGCAGGCGCTTGCAAGATCGCCTTCGCCGGCAAGCCGGCTCCTGCAGCGTTAGAGGGGAATGGGCCGTGTCGTTGACCTTGCGCCAGGTGCGCTATTTCGTTGCTACCGCCGAGATCGGGCAGATTTCCCAGGCGGCACTGCACTTGAATATTTCCCAGTCGGCGGTGACCACGGCGATCAAGGAGCTGGAGGCGATGCTCGCCGTGCAGCTGTTCGTGCGCTCGGCCCAGGGCATGAACCTGACCGATGCCGGGCGGCATTTTCTCAACCGCGCCTACGTGATCCTGCGCAGCGTCGAAGATGCCCTGAACAGCCCGTTGCCGGACTATCGGGCCAGCGGCGTATTGCACCTGGCGGCCAGCTACACGGTGATCGGCTACTTCCTGCCGCACCACCTGCAGCGCCTGCAGCACTGGCACCCGGACGTCACCATCGAGCTCCATGAACAGGAACGCCAGGCCATCGAGCAAGGCTTGCTGGAAGGCCGCTTCGACATGGCAGTGGTACTCACCGCCAACCTGACGCACCCGGACATCGTCTCGCAGACCCTGTTCAACTCCGAGCGCCGGCTGTGGCTGCCGGCCCACCATCCGCTGTGCGAGCGCAGCAGCATCAGCCTGGCGGACGTGGCCGAGGAGCCGTTCATCCTGCTCACCGTCGACGAAGCCGAGCAAAGCGCCATGCGTTATTGGGAACAGGCCGGCCAGCAGCCCCGGGTGCGCGTGCGCACCAGCTCGGTGGAAGCGGTGCGCAGCATGGTGGCCAACGGCAGCGGCGTGGCGATCCTCTCGGATCTGGTGCACCGGCCCTGGTCACTGGAAGGCAAGCGTATCGAGACCCTGAGCCTGAGCGATGCGGTCACGCCCATGAGCGTGGGGCTGGCCTGGCACCGCGAGCGTACCTTCACCCCGGCCATGCAGGCCCTGCGCGATTATTTCCACGACGCCTTCCTGGCGCCCCAGCAACTCAGCGCCCGGCGCTGAGCGTGTGGCCCCGTCACCTGCTGAGCCGTTCGCAGCCTGCGCCAGCGGCTACAGGGTGATTCAGGGGCAGGTCCAGCGTTGCGCGGCGGCGGCGATCTGCCCGGCCAACTGGGCGATGGCCTGTTGATGGGCCTGGACCAGGCTGTTCAGTTCCACACCCGCCGGCTGGCGGATCTGGCTGCTGCAGGTCAGGCTGCGGGCCGGGCCGCCCTCACCCCGCTGGCGCAGGCTCCAGACCACATCGATCAGTGCATAGCGCCCGGGCAGGGACTCGAAGCGCCGCACATCGGTCTGCAACGACAGCACCGGGCGCCCGGGCTGCTTGGGCAGGCCTTCAAGGTTACGGGTACCCAGCTTCTGCTCCATCTGGCTGGCCAGGGCGTCGTGGAACTCATCCACCAGCGGCGCGCTCCAGCGCTGGGTTTCGAGGATCGCCAGGGTGCCGCTGTCCTGGCGCACCACCAGTTGCGGCTGGTCCACCTGGACCGGAATCCGCACCGTGGACATTTCGAACTGCGGGCCCCCGGTGCGGGCCGCGCTGCTGCCTTCGGCCACCGGTGGCAGCAGGGTGTAGTAATGGGTGGGCGCGGAGCTGCAGGCGGCAAGTCCCAGGGTCAGGCAGAGCAACAGGGCACGGGTTTTCATGGCTGGGCTTCCGGTACGGATTCGCGAACAGAGGAGGATGGCGACTGGTAGGCATCCGGTTGATTGTCTTTGAGGCGCCCGCGGATCAGCGCTTCAGGATGACGCCCGAGGAAATCGCTGAGCACCCGCACCGAACGCGCGGTGCGCTGCACTTCCTCCATGGCCTGGCCGAGTTTCTGCCGCTGCGGCGAGTCTTCGGAGAAACTCTCGTTGGCGCTGGCCAGGGTCTTCTTGGATTGCTCCAGGGTGTCGCGCATCTGTGGCAGCACTTCGCCGTTGACCTGTTTGAGGGTCTTCTGCATCTCCGCCAGGCTGCCATTGAGGTTGGCGGCAATGGAGTCGATCGGCAGCTTGCTGATCTTGTCCACCACGGCCTGCAACTGCTCCTGCAACTTGTCCATGCTGCCAGGCACAGTGGGAATCTCCAGGGGCCGTGCGGTAGCGTCATAGGCCACCGGCTTGGCGTTGGTGACAAAGTCCAGGGAGATGTACAGCTGGCCGGTCAGCAGGTTGCCGCTGCGGGGCTGGGCGCGCAGGCCGTTCTTGACGAAGGCGCCGATCAGTTTCGCCGAGCGGGCGTCGTCTTCGCCGCCGGTCTGCTTCACCAGCTTTTCGTGGGCCTTGCCCAGCCGCTCGGGGTAGATCACCGCGCCGACCAGGGTCGGAAAATACTTGCGCTGCTCGTCGTAGTCCAGGTCCATGGACACCACCTTGCCGATGTTCACCCCGAGGAACTCCACCGGGGCATTCACCGACAGGCCGCGCAAGGCCTGGTCGAAGCGCATGCGAATGTAATAGGGCGCGCCGTCGGGCGGCGCCAGGGCGGTGTCCTGGTCGCCGAACAGGGTGTACTCGGCGTTCTCGTCAGCCGGCTTGGCGTTGGGGCTGTACTTGGGTTCGACGAAGGCAATGCCGCCGGCGAGGATCGACGACACCGACTCGGTGTTGACCTTCAAACCGTTGGCGCCGAGGGTCACGTCGACGCCGCTGGCGTTCCAGAAACGGGTGTCGGTGGTGACGTACTTATCGTTGGGCGAGTTGACGAAGATCTTCACGTCCACGCCCTTGCCGCTGTTGGCCAACTGGTAGGACACCACCTGCCCCACCTCGATGCGCCGGTAATAAACCGGCGAGCCGATGTCCAGCGAGCCCAGGTCATCGGTGTGCAGGGTAAAGCGTTTGCCCTTCTGCCCATAGGTGATGGGCGGCGGGGTTTCCAGGCCCTTGAAGCTGTCCTTGCGTTTTTCCGACTTGCCGGCATCGGCGCCGATAAAGGCCCCGGAAAGCAGGGTGTCGACCCCGGAAATGCCATTGGCGCCGATTCGCGGGCGCACCACCCAGAACAGCGAATCGTCAGCGGTGAAGGGTTCAGCGGACTGGTCCAGCTCGACCTTGGCCACCACCTTCTTGCGGTCGTCGCTCAGGGCGATGGAGGTCACCTTGCCGATCACCACGTTCTTGTACTTAACCTGGGTCTTGTTGGCTTCCAGGCCTTCGGCGGTCTGGAAGCTGATGCTGATTTCCGGCCCCGCCGAGAGTGAGTTGTGCACCACCATCGACAGCCCCACCAGGGCCGCGACAATCGGCACCAGCCACACCAGCGAGACATTGAAACGCCGCGTGCGCAGCGCCGGAGCGCCAGGAACGGGCGGGGGATTTGCTGCGTTGGAACCTGGATGATCAGACATCTTCAACCTCTGCGTCCCAGATAAGCCGGGGATCGAAACTCATGGCCGCCAACATCGTCAGCACCACCACCAAACCAAAAAACAGAATACCCATGCGCGGGTCGATCGAACTCAGGGCACGAAACTGCACCAGGGCCGCCACCAGGGCCACCACCAGCACGTCGAGCATCGACCAGTAGCCGATCAGCTCGATGAAACGATAGAGCTTGGCCCGCTCGCGCTGGGCCCAGAGGCTGCGGCGCTGGCAGGTCACCAGCAGGGTGCCGAGGACAAAGAACTTGCTGCAGGGCACCACCACGCTGGCGATGAAGATCAGCAGGGCGATGTCCCAGGAACCGTGTTTCCAGAACTCCACCACGCCACTCATGATGGTGTTTTCACTGGCGCTGCCAAAGATGCTGGTGTGCATCACCGGCAGCAGGTTGGCCGGAATGTAGAAGATCAGGCTGGCCAGGAGAAAGGCCCAGGTGCGCGCCAGGCTGTTGGGCTTGCGCGCATGCACCGGCGCATCGCAGCGCGGGCATTGATGCTCGGACGCCTGGCAGACCTGGCCACAGGTGTGGCACAGCATCAATTGGTGGTCCCGGGCGTAGGGTGGAGCGCTCATCAGTAGCGGCCCTCCAGGTCATCCCAGAGGTAGCGGATGTCCTTGCCGGAAATCAGGATGATCAGCACCGTGAGCATCGCCAGGGCCCACAGCCCCAGCCCCGGATGCACATCGAGCATCCCCGCCAGCTTGACGATGGCCACCAGGATCCCCAGCAGGCACACCTCCAGCATGCTCCAGGGCCGCAGGTGCTCCAGAGCGCGCATGCTGGCCTTGAAGCCGGGCGCGGCGCGCCCCACATTGGCAAACCCCAGCACCCAGCACAGCAGGATGATCTGCAGGCACGGCGCGAGAATGATGGTCAGGCCGGTGATCGCGGCAATCAGGCTGATGCGGCCCTGGGCCAGGGCCTCCACCGATTGCCAGAGGGTCGCCTCGTTGCTCAGGCCTTCGAGGCTGATCTTGATCACCGGAAACAGATTGGCGAAGACGAACAACAACCCGGCGGTGATCGACAGGGCCAACAGCTGCTGCACACTCAGCCAACGGGCACGGGCCAGTACCGCGCCACAGCGCGAGCACTGGGCCGTCTGGCCTTTGCCGAGCGGCACGGACTCGTACAACGAATCGCAGTGTTCGCAGATGATCCAGTTGCGGGAAATAGTCATGGCCTTCAGATAGTCAGGAGGACAGCAGGTTCACTGAACGGAACCCGAAGCCGGGTATTTTCTGCAAAAGTAGAGGATGGTGTCTAGTTTTCTCTAGGACTGCACCCCACGCTCTACGCCATAATAGGCGCCCCCGGACATTTCGCTGACCATGACCGAATCCATTCCCTCCCCCGCCGCTCCCCACCGAGCCCCCAAACAGTCCCGTGGCCACGAACGGGTGATGGCGATCCTCGACGCTTGTGCCCGGCTACTGCCCAGCCAGGGGGCGGCGAACCTGACCATGCACGGCATCGCCCGGCTGGCCGGTACCTCCATCGGCTCGCTCTATCATTTTTTCAGTGACAAGCAGCAAGTGCTCGAAGCCCTGGGCCAGCGCCACATCGAAGCCCTGAGCACCATCACCAGCGACCTGCTGGCGGTTGCTCCGCAGGTCTGGACGGGGTCCAGTGGCCGGCAAGTGATAGAGCGCATGGTGCTGCCGATCCTCGAATACCTGGAGCAGCACCCCGACCTGCTGCTGATGATCAACCCGGGGTTTGCCATGGGCCAGTTGCAGGCCCCGGACCTGCGCCTGCAGATCAAGAGCGTCTATCGCCAGGTCCTGGCGCTGCGCCTTCCCCGGGCCAGTGCCGCCGAGCGCGAGGCCTACGCCATGGCCATGCTCGGCCTGCCCATCGGCCTGTTCCACCTGGCCCTGGAACACCCCGAGTTCAAGAGCCAGCTGCTGCTCGAAGAAGTGCCGCGGGCGCTGGAAGCCTATCTGGCTGCCATCGAAGGGCGGCACCCGGCGCCCTGAAACCGGCTCAGTGAGCCAGGCGCTGTTGCAGCCACTTGTCCCGCAGCACGTCGTAGACCCAGTGATAGACATAGGTGTACGGCAGGAAGAACAGCAGCACGCCGATGTCCAGGATGAACGCCTGCAGCAGGCTGATATTCAGCCACCAGGCAATCATCGGTACGCCCACTGCCACCAGCCCGCCTTCGAACATCAACGCATGCAGGACCCGGGTCCAGCCGTTGTGGACCCACTGCAAGCGCTTGAGTAACCGGTCGAACAGGCCGTTGAACACCACGTTCCAGGCCAGAGCCAACAGGCCGATGCCGATGGTCACCAGGCCCATGTCGGCCATGGGCTTGTCCATGATCCAGGACAGCAGCGGGGTGCAGATCAGCACCGCCAGCAGTTCAAAACCTACCGCCTGGAAGATGCGTTCGTTAAGGGATTTCTGAAGGCTCATGGTCGGCTCCTTGAATGAATGTGTTGCCGATCTTCCAGGACAAGGCCGATACTTCATAATCAATAACCATCGAGCAGGGCGATAGTTCATGGCCTCACATGAAGTGCTGCTGGCGTTTGTCCAGGCAGCCACCCAAGGTTCCTTTTCCGCTGCCGCGCGCAAGCTGGGCAAGAGCCAGTCCACCATCAGTGCGGCGGTGGCCAGCCTGGAGATCGACCTCGACGTGCAGCTTTTCGACCGTTCCAGCCGCAAGCCCGGCCTGACCCCGGCCGGGCATGTGCTGCTGCAGCGTGCCGAAGCAATCCTGGCTGCCACCAGCCGCCTGGAAATGGCCGCCAGCCAGCTGTCCCAGGGCATTGAGGCGAAACTCACGGTGGCGCTGTCGGACACCTACCAGTCGGATCGCTTCGAAAGCAGCCTGAGCGCCTTCGAGCAGCGTTACCCGGACCTCGAGCTGGAATGCCTGATTGCCGAGTGCGAAGACCTGATCGCCCTGGTGCAGAGCGGCCGGGCGCAGATCGCCTTTGCCGAGATGCAGGCCGACTACCCGGCGGACCTGGAGCACAAGACCATGCAAGAGCGCAGTGAGATTTCCCTCTACGTGGCCTGCAAGCATCCCTTGGCGCAGCAGGCCCGGGTCGATGAGGAAAGCCTGCGCCAGCACCGTGAATTGCGTCTGGCCACCGTGCTCAACCCCTACGACAGCCGCTGCCAGGGCCGGGTCTGGTCGGCCCCCAGCTACCTGATGCTGCTGGAGATGGCCCAGGGCGGCTTTGGCTGGGCGCCCCTGCCGCGCTGGCTGGTGGAAGGTTTTGGCGCGGGCAAGTTGCAGGAGCTGAACGTGCGTGGCTGGCCGCGCACCGTGGCGGTGGACGCGCTCTGGTCGCGCCTGCACCCGCCAGGGCCGGCGGGCAGCTGGTTGCTGGCGCAGATGCTGCAATGACCGCGCTCGTCAGCGCCGCCCGCTAGCCGATTGGCCGCAGGGTGCGCAAGTAGTCATGCAGCGTGCGCAAGGTCGCCGACTCCAGCGCCTGCACGGCGTAGCACAAGCCGATCCGCCGGCTGGGCGCCGGCAGGTGTAAGGCCCGGCTTTCTACTCCCTCGCGGCCCTGCACCAGCGACAGCGGCAGCATCGCCACCCCCAGGCCCGCCGCCACCATGTTCAGCGCCTGCTTCAAGCTCCCGGCATGCCCGGCCTGGGCTTGCACAGCACCGCCATAGAGCGCCATCAGGCGCTGGTGCGAGGCGTGCTCCGGGCAAGTGACCCAGTCCTCCACCCGGGGCTGGGGCTGCTCTTGCTCCAGCAGCCTGTGCCCCACCGGCACCGCCAGCACATAAGGCTCCTCCCATAACGGCAGGAACAATTCGTCCTCGCAGCACAGCTCTTCCACCGCCAGGCGCGCGTCGCCGACACAGCCTTCCTGCAAGGTCAGCAACAGGTTGGGCAACGCCTGCTGGGCCATTCGTACGAAAGCGGAGACCTGGCTGTCGGCAATATCACCTTCTACTCCCAGCTCCAGCGCCAAACGGCTTTCGTCCTGGCGAAACAGACGGCTCAAGCTCTCGGCCTCGGCCACCATGCGCCGGGCCTGGGGATACAGCACCCGCGCCTGCTCGCTGACTTCAACACCCCGTGGCTGGCGCAGGAACAACTGCGCCCCCAACTCGTCCTCAAGCTGTTTGATGGTCACCGACAAGGTCGGCTGGCTGATGCACAAGCGCTGGGCGGCAGCGGTGATGTTGCGCTCCTCGAACACCGCAAGGAAGGCTTTGAGATGGCGGATATCCATAGGAAATACCGATGACAGACAGAGGAATAAGGCATTTTTCAGCCTCAAGAGGGCTAAATATACTGCCCGCCCCGTAAAGCCATGCATTTTTCTTATTCCTGGAGTCCTCCCATGAGCAAGCCTCTCGTCATCATCACCGGCGCCAGTTCGGGCATCGGCGAGGCCACCGCCCGCCTGCTGTCGGCGGCCGGCCATCCCCTCCTGCTGCTGGCCCGGCGCGTCGAGCGCCTGCACGCCCTGGAACTGCCCGACAGCCTGAGCCGCGCGGTGGACATCACCGACCGCGCCGCACTGCTGGCCGCCGTGGAGGAGGCCGAAGCGCGGTTCGGCCCGGCGGACGCCCTGATCAACAACGCCGGGGTCATGCTCCTGGGGGACATCAGCCGGCAGGACCCGCAGCAGTGGGAGCGCATGCTCGACGTCAACGTCAAGGGGCTGCTCAATGGCGTGCACGCCGTGGTGTCCGGGATGATCGAGCGCCGCCAGGGCACCCTGATCAACGTCAGTTCGGTGGCCGGGCGCAAGACCTTTGCCAACCACGTGGCCTATGTCGGCACCAAGTTCGCGGTCCACGGGCTCTCGGAAAACCTGCGCGAAGAGCTGGCGCCGCACAATGTGCGGGTCATCACCATCGCCCCCGGTGCGGTAGAAACCGAACTGCTGAGCCACACCACCGACGAGGCCATCAAGGCCGGTTACCAGGCCTGGAAACAGGACATGGGCGGTACGGTGCTGAGTGCAGACGACGTGGCCGGGGCCATTGCCTTTGCCTACCAGCAGCCGCAGCAAGTGTGTATCCGCGAGATCGTCCTGGCGGCGACCCGGCAGCAGGCTTGAGCCGGGGCGAGGTTGGCGCCCCGGCGGGTTCGGTCGCAGCCTTCGGCAGCGGCTACTGGGGGAGCTGGGCCAGGCGCTGTTCGAGGAAGCGCCGCTCGGGGGCTTGCCGGACCAGGGCCAGGGCCCGCTGGTAGGACTGGCGCGCCGCGGCGATATGCCCCAGTTGCCGGCAGAAGTCGGCACGAGCGGCATGGGCCAGGTGGTAATCCTGCAAGTCGCCGCGCAGCAGGATCGCTTCCACTTGCGCCAGCCCGGCACCGGGCCCGTCGCGCTGGGCCAGGGCCACGGCACGGTTGAGCTCGATCACCGGCGAAGGCTGCAGGCGCAGCAGCACGTCATACAAACCGACGATCTGCGGCCAGTCGGTCTGTGCTGCACTCGGCGCTTCGGCATGCACCGCGGCAATCGCCGCCTGCAGGCAATAGGGCCCGGCCTGGCCGCTGCGCAGGCCGCGCTCTACCAGGGCACAGCCCTGCTCGATCAAGTCCTGCTGCCACAACCCGCGATCCTGCTCGTCCAGCAGGACCAGCTCGCCGTCGCTGGAAAGGCGCGCGCCACGCCGTGACTCGTGCAACAGCATCAGCGCCAGCAGGCCCATCACCTCCGCTTCCGGCAACAGTTCCAGCAGCAGGTAGCCCAGGCGGATGGCTTCGCGGGTCAGGTCCTCCCGGGTCAGCTCGGCGCCCATGGAAGCCGAATACCCTTCGTTGAACACCAGGTAGATCACCCGCAGCACGCTCTCCAGGCGCTCGGGCAGCTCGCTCAACGCCGGCACCTGGTAGGGAATCCGCGCATCGCGGATCTTCGCCTTGGCACGCACGATGCGCTGGGCGATGGTGGCCGGCGTGGCCAGAAAGGCCCGGGCGATTTCCTCGGTGCTCAGGTCGCAGATCTCCCGCAGGGTCAGGGGTACCTGGGCATCCGCCGCCAGCGCCGGGTGGCAGCAGGTGAAGATCAGGCGCAGGCGATCGTCTTGCACGTCCTCGGCGCTCCAGTCGTCCTGTTCCAGTTGCTCGAGCTGGCTGAGCAGCGCCGCCTGTGACGCCGCGAAGCGCGCCCGGCGACGCAGGGCGTCGATGGCCTTGAAGCGGCCGACGGACACCAGCCAGGCCCGCGGGTTGTCCGGCACGCCATCGCTGCGCCAGCGCTCCACCGCCACGAAGAAGGCTTCATGCAGCGCCTCCTCGGCCAGGTCGAAATCCCCCAGCAGGCGGATCAGGGTGGCGAGGATCCGCCGCGACTGCTCGCGGTAGACCTGCGCCACCGTTGCCGCGATGACTTCCCGAGGCTGGTCGCTCATCAGTCCGGCAGGTCCCGGGTGACCAGGGCCACCAGGCGCTCCAGGCTCTGCCCCCAGCCCTCGTGAAAGCCCATGGCCTCATGGGCCTTGCGATCGGCCTCGGTCCAGTGCATGGCGCGGGCAGTGTAGAGGGTCTGGTCGCCCTGCTCCTCGAAGGTCACTTCAGCGGTCATGAACGGCTTGCCCGAGGGGATCCAGCCCGGCAGGTAGGCGTCGGTAAACACCAGCCGCGACGGCGCGGCGATCTCCAGGAACACCCCCATGGTCGGGTACTCGCTGCCGTCCGGGGCGCGCATCAGGGTACGAAACTGGCCGCCGACCCACAGGTCCATTTCACACTCCGGAGTGGTCATGCCGTGGGGCCCCCACCATTGCGCCAGCAAGGCCGGCTCGGTCCAGGCGCGAAAGACCTTGTTGCGCGGCGCGTCGATCAGGCGGCTGATGGACAGTTCATGCTCAGCGGGCTTGCGGCCCGCGGTCTGGAAAGTCATCGCGAAACTCCTGTTTATCGTTGTTTTCAGGGATTCAATTCACGTACCGGACGCACTTCGACACTGCCGACCCGGGCCGCCGGTATCTGCCCGGCCACCTGGAGCGCCTCGTTCAAGTCCTTGGCCTGGATCAGGTAGAAACCGGCCAACTGTTCCTTGGTTTCGGCGAACGGGCCATCGGTGATCGACAGCTTGCCGCCACGCATGCGCACCGTGGTGGCGGTGTGCACCGATTGCAGCGCCTCGGCGGCAAGCATCCGCCCGCTGCCCTGGACCGACTCGGCATAGGCCAGGCACTCGGCATCCTCGGGGCTGTCGGACAGGCTGTGCAGCAACTGTTCGTCGCTGTAGACCAGGCATAGGTATTTCATGGGCACCTCCGGATTCGGGCTGAGCAACTATGGTCGCTGTTCGCCGCTTTGGCGAACCGCTGGTTGCTCAGGGTTGCAGGTCGAACTGGGTGGTCCCGGTGAGCATGTCGAACGGCGCCGACCAGTGCTCGTGCACCACCAGCCATTGGCCCGCACGGCGCTGGTAAGCGGCACTCACCCGCATCCAGCAGGCCTTGGTCACGCCCTCGGCATCGGTGCCACCGCAATGGGCCAGCCAGTGGGCGAAGGCCAGCTCTTCGTCGGCCAGCACCTGCAACTGATGGAACTCGAAAATGCCCGGGCCGGGGCAGACCTGCATGCACGCTTCCCAGTGTTCGCGATAGGCGGCCTTGCCCTTGAATTGCAAGGCACCGACCGCGTCGAAAGAGGTGATGTCGTCGGCGTAGTAACTGACAATACGCTGGATATCCCGGGCCATCACAGCCTGTTGCCAGCTGTCGATCAGGCTGCGGATCTGCGCTTCGTTGGATGGATTGTGCATGGCCAAACTCCTCATGAATGGAATGAACCGCTGCTGAACACCCCCTGCACCCACGCCGTTGAATGTTCAGTTCACCCTTAGTCGTCTGGCCATTCGCGCAATCGACACTGCGCATAAAAAAATTTACCCGCGGGGCAAAATCGCTAGAATCCGCCCCCTCCCCCCACCGGATCTACGTGCCCGTGACCACTCGCCTGGTGCCTTACGAACAGCTCGACAGCCACCAGCATGCCCGCTTGCTGGAGCTTGAGGTGCTGCCCGGACAGAAGGCGTTTAGCGGGGACATTCATGGCGCGCTGTACACCCTCGGCAACGCGCCGCGGGGAGCAATCAGGGGCTTTGCCCTGCTCAGCGAGGAGTGGCCGGTGGCCTTCCTGCTGCTCAAGCGCCCGCCCTGCCTGCCGGCCTGGGCCGATGCCGACAGCGCCAGCCTGCACGCCCTGCAAGTGGACCGGCGGCACCAGGGCCGGGGCTTCGGCCAGGCCTGCCTGCAAGCGGTGCCTGAGGCCGCCCGCCAGGCCTGGCCCGAGCTCAAGGGCCTGACCCTGGCGGTGGACAGCGACAACCAGCCGGCCCTCAGGCTGTACAGCAAACTGGGCTGGGTGGAAAACGGCGAAGCCTGCAAGGGCCGGATCGGCTATGAACGGCGGATGGCGCTGGCGTTCTGACCCCGGGCCCGCCGCTGCAAACCCGATATCCGCTCTACAGCGACTGCACCATCTCGTGCCAGGCCATGCCGCCGTGGTCCGACTCCGACGCCTTGATGTAGACAAAACCAAAGCGCTGGTACAGCGGTACATGGCGTTCCTTGCACATCAGGTGGATGCGCGCCTTGCCCAGTTCGCGCATGCGCGCGATGAAGGCTTGCAGCAGGTGCCGGGACAGGCCCAGGCCCTGGAAGTCCGGGTGCACCACCACCGACATGATCACCACTTCCGGGCCCGCCGGGTCGTGGCCGATCAGTTCCTTGAAGGCCTCGTCGGCCATCTGCACATCGAAGGTAGCGCCGGAGTTGATGAAGCCGGCCACCACACCCTGCACTTCGGCAACGATGAAACCTTCGGGCCAGGTGGCGATGCGGGTGGCGATCTTGTCCCGGGTCGCGGCCTCGTCGCCTTCGTAGGCCAGGGTCTCGATGGCAAAGCAGCGGTCCAGGTCGGTGGGCAGGACGGTGCGGATCAGCGGAGTCGAAGCGGTCATGGGCGGCAACCTGGGGTCGGAGAAGGACCGCCGATTCTATCAACAGTGCAGCCTGCGTATGCATTGCATAGGGATCGAAGGGGCCGCCGTAAAGCTTTCATATAAGCCCTGGCAACGCCTGCGCCAAGGGCTTATCTATCAGCTCCCCGACGTCAGGGTGGCCGGCCCGAGCGGGCCGGAACCGCCCCGTCCTGCCCCCAGGAGCTTTCCCATGAGCAATATCCAGATCGGCCTTCTACTGCTGTTCGGCATTGCCGCCTTCGGCTGTATCACCCTGTACATCGACTTTGTCCACGAACGGCGCCGCGGCGAAAAATCCCTGGGCCGGGATCACAGCCCCACCAGGCGGTAACCCACCTGCAACTCGGTGATCAGATGCTGGGGCTGGGCCGGATCGGCCTCCAGCTTCTGCCGCAGATGGGCCATGTGCACCCGCAGGTAATGGGCGCGGTCGACGTAGTCCAGGCCCCAGACTTCCAGCAGCAACTGGCGATGGGTCAGCACCCGGCTCTGGCCACGGATCAGCGCGCAGAGCAGACGGTACTCGATCGGCGTGAGGTGCACAGGCAGCCCTTCGCGGCGCACCTCATGGGTGGCCAGGTCGACCTCGATGGCACCAAAGGCCACCTTGCTGGTGGCGGCCGCCGTACCGCTCTGGCCATGACGGCGCAGTTGCGCGCGAATCCGCGCCAGCAGTTCCGGCACGCCGAACGGCTTGACCAGGTAGTCGTCGGCGCCGGCATCCAGGGCGGCGACTTTCTCGTCCTCCCGATCCCGGGCCGACAGCACCAGGATCGGCACCGCCAGCCAGCCGCGCAGCTCGCTGATCAACTGCTTGCCGTCGCCGTCCGGCAGGCCCAGGTCGACGATCACCAGGTCCGGCTGGCGGCTGGCGGCATGGATCAGGGCGCGCTTGACGCTGTCGGCCTCGAACACCTGGAAACCTTCGTCCTCCAGGGCGATACCGACGAAACGGCGGATATTGGCTTCGTCCTCGACGATCAGGATGCGTGCGCTGCTCATAGGGTTTCCATGGAAGGCGGCTGACCCGCCGGCAAGGTGATGACAAAACTCAGCCCGGCATCGGCATGAGGCTGGGCCTCGATGCGCCCGCCATGGGCCTCGACGATACGTTTGGCCAGGGCCAGGCCCAGGCCGATGCCGGCCACGGCGGATTCCTGCTGACCGCGACTGAAGGCTTCGAACAGGCTGGCCGGGGAACTGCCCTTCGGGCAGCCCGGGCCGCTGTCGCTGACCTGCAGGATGATCTGCTGGTCGACCTGGCGGGCGCTGATCTGCACCAGGGTCCCGGCCGGGGTGTACTTGGCGGCGTTGTCCAAAAGGTTCACCAGCACCCGCTCCAGCAACAGCGCGTCCACTTCCACCAAGGGCAGCTGCGGCGCCATGGCCACTCGCAATTGATGCCCGGCCAGGGGCTCGCGCAGCTGGCGCAGGGCACTGCCGACAATCTCCTCCAGGGAGTTCCACTGGCGATTCAGGCGTACCCCGCGCTCCTGCATGCGCGCCATGTCCAGCAGGTTCTCGATCAGCCGCTGCATGGACGAGGCCTGATCGTGAATCCCTGCCAGCAGGTGCTTGAGCGGGCCCTGCGCAGCGTGGGGCAAGGCGGCGTCGGCGGCGCCGATGATGGTGGTCAAGGGCGTGCGCAGGTCATGGGAAATCGCCGCCAGCAGGGTGTTGCGCATGCGCTCGCCCTCCATCTGCAGCACAGTGCTCTGGGCCACCTCGACGTAATGCACGCGCTCCAGGGCAATCGCCAGCTGGCTCATGCAGGCCTCCAGCAGGCGCTGTTCTTCCGGCTCCTTGAGGCGCTCGGCATCCTCGGCTTCAAGCACCAGCACGCCACGCACCCGCATCGGCGCCTTGAGCGGCAGATAGCAGCCCTTGGCCGCCGCCAGGGTATCGGTGCCGCGCCCGGCCGGTTGGTCGTGGTCATAGGCCCACTGGGCGATGCTCTCGTCAATGGCCAGGGTATTGGCGCTCAGCGCCCGCACCCGGTTCTCGGCATCCGGCAACGCCAGCCCGACCCGGGCCTCGAACACCCCACTGAAGGTACGCAAGGCCACGGCGCAGATCTGCTCCTCGGTCAACGCCGCCGACAGCTCACGGGCCAGCCCGGCCAGGGAGGTGGCACGGCGCTCGCCCGCGGCCGCGGTACGCGCTTCATGGCGCAGGCGCGCGGTGAGCTGGCCGGTGATCAGGGCAATCCCCAGCATCAGGGCGAAGGTGAAGAAGTACTGGGTGTCGTTGACCGTGAACGACCACACCGGCTGGACGAAGAAGAAATCGAAGCACAGCACCGCCAGCATCGCCGCCCAGACGCCGGGGCCCCGCCCGTAGCGCAGCGCCACCAGGACCACGGTCAGCAGGAACAGCATGACCACGTTGGCCGGGTCGAACACTTTGAGCAGCAGCGCCGCCACCGCGGTGGCGGCAAAGCACGCCAGGCTCGCCCACAGGTAGGCCGGCGCGCGGCTGGGCGGCAGGCCGGCCTCGGGCTTGTCCACTGGCGCAGGGCGCCGGCTCAAGGGCCCGTTGGCGATCACGATCTGGTCGATTTCCGGGTGCTGGCGGCTGATGCGGTCGCTCACCGACTGGTGCCAGAACTGCCAGACCTTGCGCGGGTAATGGCCCAGCACCAGGCGATTGGCGTTGTGCTCGCGAGCGCAGGCCACCAGGGCTTCGGCGACATCCATGCCGGGCAAAGTGGCGGTCTCGGCGCCAAACTCGGCGGCCAGGGCCAGGGTCTTCATGGCCGCCGCATAACGGGCGGCGCCGGCGCCACGGCGCTGGGCCGAAGCCACGTGCACCACCATCCAGTCGGCTTCGAGCTTTTGCGCCAGGCGCGCGGCTTCGCGCACCAGGCGCTCGTCCGCCGGGTCGCCGGCGATCCCCACCAGCAAGCGCTCGCGAGCCGGCCACAAGGCATTGATCGAACGCTCGCGGCGATAGTCGCGCATCTGTGCATCGACCCGGTCGGCGGTGCGGCGCAGGGTCAGTTCACGCAGGGCCAGCAGGTTGCCCTTGCGAAAGAAATGCCGTGAAGCGCGTTCGGCCTGGGGCCCGAGGTAGACCTTGCCGTCCTTGAGGCGGCGCAGCAGGTCATCCGGCGGCAGGTCGATCACCAGCACTTCGTGGGCTTCGTCGAACAGGTGGTCGGGCACCGTCTCGCGCACCCGGATGCCGATGATCCCGCTGACGATGTCGTTGAGGCTTTCCAGGTGCTGGACGTTGAGGGTGGTCCAGACATCGATGCCGGCCCGCAGCAATTCCTCCACGTCCTGCCAGCGCTTGGGATGGCGCGAGCCGGGCACGTTGCTGTGGGCCAGCTCGTCCACCAGCAGCACCGCCGGGTGGCGCGCCAGGGCGGCATCCAGGTCGAACTCCGGCAACGCGTAGTCGCGGTGCATCAGGCGGTGGCGCTCCAGCACTTGCAGCCCTTGCAGCAGCTCGGCGGTTTCCCGCCGGCCATGGGTTTCCACCACCCCGGCCACCACGTCGCGGCCCTGGGCCACTTCGTTGCGCGCCGCGGTGAGCATGGCGCAGGTCTTGCCGACTCCGGCGTTGGAACCGAAATAGATCCGCAGTTTGCCCCGTTGGGCCGCTTGCTCGTCCTGCTGCAGTTTTTCCAGCAGCGCATCGGGATCGGGGCGACCGTCGCGGGGCGGCATGTCAGCATCGAGAACAGCCATGTGCATCCTTAAATGGACAAGGCGGCACTCGAAAGAGCGCCGCCTTGCAAGTCCCTGTCAGACCAGGCCGAGGCCGGCCAGCAGCATGTCGATCAGCTTGATCCCGGCGAAGGGTACCAGCACCCCGCCCAGGCCGTAGATCAGCAGGTTGCGGTTGAGCAGCGCCGCGGCGCCAATGGCCCGGTACTTCACCCCCTTGAGCGCCAGGGGGATGAGGAACACGATGATCAGCGCGTTGAAGATCACCGCACTGAGAATCGCCGAGTTCGGGCTGTTCAGGTGCATCACGTTCAGCGCCGCCAGTTGCGGGTAAGTGGCGACGAAGGCGGCCGGTACGATAGCAAAATACTTGGCCACGTCGTTGGCCACGCTGAAGGTGGTCAGGGCGCCGCGGGTCATGAGCATCTGCTTGCCCACTTCCACCACTTCGATCAGCTTGGTCGGGTTGCTGTCCAGGTCCACCATGTTGCCGGCTTCCTTGGCCGCCTGGGTGCCGCTGTTCATGGCCACCGCCACGTCGGCCTGGGCCAGGGCCGGGGCGTCGTTGGTACCGTCGCCGGTCATGGCCACCAGCTTGCCCTTGGCCTGGTAGTCGCGGATCAGTTGCAGCTTGTCCTCGGGCCGCGCTTCGGCGAGGAAATCGTCGACCCCGGCTTCCACGGCGATGGCCGCCGCGGTCAGGCGGTTGTCGCCGGTGATCATCACGGTCTTGATGCCCATGCGCCGCAGCTCGGCGAAGCGCTCCTTGATCCCGCCCTTGACCACGTCCTTGAGCTCCACCACGCCCAGGGCCTGGGCGCCTTCACTGACTACCAGCGGCGTACTGCCACGGCGCGAGACTTCATCGACCTTGGCCTGCAAGGCCGGCGGGAAGCTGCCGCCCTGGGCCTCGATATGCCGGCGGATGGCATCGGCCGCGCCCTTGCGGATGCTCCGGCCCTCGGGCAGGTCGACCCCGCTCATGCGGGTCTGGGCGGTGAACTGCACGAAGCTGGCGCCCAGGGCGTGAAGGTCACGCCCACGGATGTCGAACAGTTGCTTGGCCAGCACCACAATGCTCCGGCCTTCCGGGGTTTCGTCCGCCAGGGAAGCCAGTTGCGCGGCTTGCGCCAGTTCGCTGTCCTTGATCCCCGGCGCCGGCAGGAAGGCGCTGGCCTGGCGGTTGCCCAGGGTGATGGTGCCGGTCTTGTCCAGCAGCAGCACGTCCACGTCCCCCGCCGCTTCCACGGCGCGGCCGGAGGTGGCAATGACATTGGCCGACATCATCCGGCTCATGCCCGCCACGCCGATGGCCGAGAGCAGGCCACCGATGGTGGTGGGGATCAGGCACACCAGCAGCGCCACCATCACCGTGGCGCTGATCACACTGCCGGTGCCGCTCATGGCCACGGCAAAGATCGAGTACGGGCTCAGGGTCACGATCACCAGCAGGAACAGCAGGGTCAGGCCCACCAGGAGAATGGTCAGGGCCACCTCGTTGGGAGTCTTCTGGCGCTTGGCCGACTCCACCATGGAGATCATGCGGTCCAGGAACGACTCGCCTGGGTTGACGCTGATGCGCACCACCAACCAGTCCGACAGCACCCGGGTGCCGCCGGTGACCGAGGAGAAATCGCCCCCGGCCTCGCGGATCACCGGTGCCGATTCACCGGTGATGGCGCTTTCGTCCACCGTGGCCACGCCTTCGATGACCTCGCCGTCCAGGGGCACCAGGTCGCCGGCCTCGATCAGCACCACCATGTCCTTGCGCAGTTCGCTGGCGGCCATGGGCAACCAGGCGGCGCCATGCCGGGGCTGTTGCAGCAGCTTGGCCAGGGTCTGGCGCTTCATGCCCTTGAGGCTCGCCGCCTGGGCCCGGCTGCGGCCCTCGGCCAGGGCTTCGGCAAAGTTGGCAAACAGCACGGTGAACCACAGCCACAGGGTGATGCTGAGGATAAAGCCGCTGGGGGCCTCCCCCTCGCCGCCCAGGGACTGGAACCACAGCAGGGTGGTGAGAAGGCTGCCCAGGTAGACCACGAACATCACCGGGTTCTTCCACTGCGCCTGGGGCAGCAGTTTCTTCACGGCATCCAGGCACGCGGTGAGCACTAGCCCACGGTCGAACAACGCTATACGAGGGTTGCTACTCATGATCGACGTCTCTTACTCACTGGCCGCAACGGGCGAGGAATGCAGGGGCGCTTGGGCATCCAGCGCCAGGTTGAGTTGCAGCACATTGACCCGGGGCTCGCCCAGCAGGCCGAAGGTGCGGCTTTCGCTGTGCGCCTGCAGCAGCATCAGCACGTCCACGGCGGCCATTTGCCGCTGGCGGGCCACCCGGTTCAGTTGCAGCCGGGCGTTGGCCAGGGAGATGTGCGGGTCCAGGCCGGAGGCCGAGGCGGTCACTGCGTCCACTGGCACCGGCATGTCTGCCGCCAGGCCATTGAGCTGGCGATAGGCGCTGACCCGCGCGGCCACGCTGTCCACCAGCTTCTGGCTGGTGGGGCCCAGGTTGCTGGCGCCGCTGGCCCCGGCGTTGTAGGGCTGGGGCACACTCTTGCTCGGGTCCAGCGGATCGCTGCCCAGGGTCATGCTCGGGCGGCCCTGGAAATACTCCGGGCGGTCGAACGCCTGGCCGATCAGCGCCGAGCCCACGACCCGGCCATCACGCTGCACCAGGCTGCCCTGGGCCTGGAACGGAAACAGCAGGTTGGCCAACCCCGTGGTAACCAGCGGATAAGCCAGCCCGGTGAGCAGCATGAAGAACACCGCCGACACCAGCACCGGGCGCAACAGGCCCTTGAACAACAGCGCGGTGGCGCCCTGGGTTTGCATTTGCGTAGTCATCACAACCCCTTACTTGTAGGTCTGGCCGGCGAGCAACTGCAGTTGCTCCACCAGCGGGCCGAGCGCGAGGGCCGGCAGGAAAGTCAGGCCACCGACCACCAGCACCACGAACACCACCAGCAACATGAACAGCGGCGTGGCGGTGGGAATGGTGCCGGCACCGGCCGGGATGTTCTTTTTCGCCGCCAGGGAACCGGCCACGGCCAGCATCGGCAGCATGGTGAAGAAGCGCCCCATGAGCATCGCCAGGCCAATGGTGGTGTTGAAGAACGGTGTATTGGCGTTCAGGCCGGCAAACGCCGAACCGTTGTTGGCGGTGCCCGAGGCGTAGGCGTAGAGCACCTCGCTGAAGCCATGGGGGCCCAGATTGTTGAGACTATTGAGAGTGCCCGGCCACAGTGCCGCCAGGGCGGTGAAACCGAGGATGCAGATCGGGTGCGCGAGCACCGAGAGCATCACCAGCTTGATCTCCCGGGCCTCGATCTTCTTGCCGAGGAACTCAGGGCTGCGACCGATCATCATGCCCACCAGGAACACCGTCAGCAGGGCGTACTGGATCAGGTTGATAAAGCCCACGCCGTCGCCGCCGAACACACAGTTGAGCATCATCTGCGCCAGGGGTACGAAGCCGCCCATGGGGGTCAGCGAGTCGTGCATGGCATTCACCGAACCGGTGGTGGCGCCGGTGGTGGTGGTGACGAACAGCGCGGTGTCGGCAATGCCGAAGCGCAGCTCCTTGCCTTCCATGTTGCCGCCGCTCTGGGTCTCCGACATCTGCTGGTCGGCACCGGCCTGGGTCAGCAGCGGGTTACCGCCCTGCTCCGCGGTGAAGACAATCGCCAGGAAGCCGACGAACATCACCAGGAAAGTGCCGAAGAACACCCAGCCCTGACGCCGACGCAGCAGCATGCTGCCGAAGGCGTAGGTCAGGGCCGAAGGGATCAGCAGCATGCTAAGGATGTGCAGGACGTTGGTCAGCGGCGTCGGGTTCTCGAACGGGTGGGCCGCGTTCATGCTGAAGAAGCCGCCACCGTTGGTGCCGATGTGCTTGATCGACTCGAAACTGGCCACGGCGCCGACGATCAGTTGCTGCTGGGCGCCTTCCAAGGTGGTGGCCAGGGCCTGGGAGTTGAGGGTCTGAGGCATGCCCTGCCAGACATAGACCAGGGCCATGATCAGGCACAAAGGCAGCATCACTCGGTACAGGGTTCGGGTGAAATCCACCCAGTAGTTGCCCAGGTCCGCCGAGCTGGAACGGCTCAGCCCACGAATGAAACCGGCTGCCGCCACCACGCCGGCGGTGGCGCCGACGAACATCAGGAAGGTGATCACTGCCATCTGGCTGAAGTTCGACAGGCTGCTTTCACCTGAGTACGCCTGCCAGTTGGTGTTGGTGATAAAGGACGCCGCGGTGTTGAACGCCAGGTCCGGGGTCTGCGCCGCCAGCCCCAGGGGGTTGAGCGGCGTGCTGCCTTGCAGGCGCAGCAGCAGGTAGCCCAGCAGCATCATCGCCGCATTGGACAGCAGCAGGGCCGAGCCATAGCGGGCCCAGCCCATGGTTTCAGCCGGGTCGATCCCCAGCAGGCGGTAGGTGGCACGCTCCGCCAAGGCGTGGCCACGGCCGCTGAAGACCCGGGCCAGCCATTGGCCCATCAGCGCGGCCAGCCCGGTCATCAGGCCGAGGATCACCGCGTATTCCAGCACAGTACTCAACATGTCGATGCTCCGTTCAAATCTTGCCCATGGCGACGATGACCAGGGCCGTCAACACAAAGAACCCCAGGGTCAGGCCCACGAAGATCAGGTCGAACATGGCTGGTTTCCTTTCTGGTAGATGCCCGGACGGGCGAATGAAAGTGGGTGGCAGTTGCTGCGTGCGGTCATCAGAATTTCTCGGCACGGATCAGCGCATAACCCAGGTAGGCAAACAGCAGCACGGCGCACAAACCACTGGCGCCGTAGATGAATGGCAGTGTCAGCAAGGCAGCTCTCCCCTTAATGCTCAAAGGCGGTGCCGGGAGCGCAAAGCGCAACCCGGGCACGGCCGGTCAGGGCACCCGCGACGGGCGCCGGCAGGGAGTCGGGAACGCCTCGTCCACCGCTCTCCTCTGCGCCACGCAGGTTAGGTGAGGGCGCATCAAGGTCGGGCACTGATTGCCGGGGGCGGCATTAAGACGGCGTAAAGATTGCGGCGGTGCGGGGCGGGAGAATCGGGGACGGGACAGCGCCCCCGAGGGGGTCATTCACTTTTCAGGGGCAGCCAGATTTCCAGTACCCCGGTGCCGGCCTGGGGGTTGAAGTCGGCGCTGTAGCGCTCGAATTCCGGGGCATCGGCGGCCTCTCGACCCGACTGGGGCAGCCAGGTGTTCCAGATGTAGTCGAAGGTCCGGGGCAAGTCCTGCAAGGCGCCGCCATGCTCGAACACCGCATAGTGCTGCGGCTGCACCTCGATCCAGCGATAGCGCTCGGGCAGATCGTCGAGCTTGCTGATCTCGACCCCGGCGATGTACTCGAAGCCGCCCTGGCCGTCGGGGTTGCAGCAGATGCCATAGGTCTTGCGGTCGACCTGCCCCGGCACCTTGCCAATGTGCGGCACAAAGCGCTGCCACAGCAGGCCGATGTCCTGGCGAGTGGCAGGAGTGAATCGTTCGCCGAGGCCGGCGATCAGCAAAAAACGCTCCCTTTCGAAGCGCGGTTCTGGGCCTCTGCCCTGTTCTTGCTCATCCATGAATGCCACTCCTGCCGCAGAAAAGATGGGTTCGGCACGAAGTATAGAAGCCAATAGCCAAGGCCAGGATCAGAGCGCCGGAAGGTCTGCCGCGCCCGTACCAAGGATGAACTCCTGGTAGCCGGATAGAATCACGTACACCGCGAAATAGCAGAAGATCGCCGCAGATGCCAGGTAGGAATAGCGCAACAGCTTGTCCCCCAGCAGCTTGCCGCCCTGGGTCGCGGCCAGGCACAGGCCCAGGGTCCAGACCAGCCCGGCACAGAAAAAGCCGGCCAGGAACAATCCCGAATCGGCAATCCCACCGCCCCCGGATCGGGCAATCAGGGTGCCGCCCACGGCAGCGAACCAGAGGATCGCACTGGGAGACGACATGGCCAGGAAGATCCCGCGAAAAAACTCCCGGCGCGGCGAGCCTTGGTCCGCCTCCCCGGCGGTGGCCAGCACCGCGCTGTGATGGAGGGCGGCGTAGATCATCTTCGCCGCGAAGTACACCAGCAGGGCCGAACCGCCGATCCACAGCACCCAGCGCACGCTTTGGTATTGCAACAGCACGGTCATCCCGGCCAGGGCCAGCAGCGCATAGATCAGGTCACCGACACAGGTCCCCAGGCCCAGGCAGAAGCCCTGGAAATAACCCCGTTGCATGGCCAGGGTAATCATCGCGATATTGGCCACGCCGATGTCCAGGCACAGCGAAAGGCTCAACAAGAAGCCGCTGGTAAACTCCATCATTCATCCCGTTTGCTGCTGTTGTTCGAAGAGGGGCGAGGTGCGAGGAGCCCGGAAAAGCCGGGCCGGCTGAGGCAGCTCACAGCCCCTGCAGGCAAGAAGCGTGCACGTTATAGCGGCAAATCCTGCACCCTCGCAAATCCGCCCGGCGCACCAAAAATAATTTTCCGCGCCTCTGGACAAGCCGGCGGCGGCGCCCGTATCGTCTGCCCCGCAGGCCACCGCAGTGGCCAACGTCGCTCGGACGGTTCCGGGCGCTTACGTCTTTTCGAGGCAACAATGGCCGAACAAGGTTCGCCGCGCCGCTTTGCGCGCATCGATCGTCTTCCCCCCTATGTTTTCAATATCACTGCCGAGCTGAAGATGGCTGCGCGTCGGCGCGGCGAAGACATCATCGACTTGAGCATGGGTAACCCCGACGGCCCTACCCCGCCGCATATCGTCGAGAAACTGGTCACCGTCGCCCAGCGCGAAGACACCCACGGCTACTCCACCTCCAAGGGCATTCCGCGGCTGCGCCGGGCGATTTCCCGCTGGTACAAGGACCGCTACGAGGTCGATATCGACCCGGAAAGCGAAGCCATCGTCACCATCGGATCCAAGGAAGGCCTGGCGCACCTGATGCTGGCCACCCTGGACCAGGGCGACACGGTGCTGGTGCCCAACCCCAGCTACCCGATCCACATCTACGGCGCGGTCATCGCCGGCGCCCAGGTGCGCTCGGTGCCGCTGGTGCCCGGGGTGGATTTCTTCGCCGAGCTGGAGCGGGCCATCCGCGGTTCGATCCCCAAGCCGAAGATGATGATCCTCGGCTTCCCGTCCAACCCCACCGCCCAGTGCGTGGAGCTGGACTTCTTCGAACGGGTGATCGCCCTGGCCAAGCAGTACGACGTGCTGGTGATCCATGACCTGGCCTACGCCGACATCGTCTACGACGGCTGGAAAGCCCCGTCGATCATGCAGGTGCCGGGCGCCAAGGACATCGCGGTGGAGTTCTTCACCCTGTCCAAGAGCTACAACATGGCCGGCTGGCGCATCGGCTTCATGGTGGGCAACCCGGAACTGGTCAGCGCTCTGGCGCGGATCAAGAGCTACCACGACTACGGCACCTTCACCCCGTTGCAGGTGGCGGCGATTGCCGCCCTGGAAGGCGACCAGCAATGCGTGCGCGACATTGCCGAACAGTACCGGCAGCGGCGCAACGTGCTGGTCAAGGGCCTGCATGAGCTGGGCTGGATGGTGGAGAATCCCAAGGCCTCAATGTATGTCTGGGCCAAGATTCCCGAGGCCTACGCGCACCTGGGCTCCCTGGAGTTCGCCAAGAAGCTGCTGGCCGAGGCCAAGGTCTGTGTCTCGCCGGGGGTGGGTTTTGGTGAGTACGGCGACGATCACGTGCGCTTCGCCCTGATCGAAAACCAGGACCGGATTCGCCAGGCAGTGCGCGGCATCCGCGGCATGTTCCGCGCTGACGGGCTGGCACCGAAAAGCTGAGATGGCTTGAGCCACAAAAAAACCGCAGCGATGCGGTTTTTTTGTGGCCGTGCTATCGGTGTTTCGCGGGCAAGCCCGCTCCTACGGGTGAAGCTCTTAAACCACCAACGACAGCAGCAGGATAAAGATCAGGCCCACCACCGAAAGGATGGTTTCCATCGCCGTCCAGGTCTTGAACGTCTCGGCCACGGTCATGTTGAAGTACTGCTTGACCAGCCAGAACCCGGCGTCGTTGACGTGGGACAGGATCAGCGAGCCGGCGCCGGTGGCCAGCACCAGCAGCTCGCGGTTGACCCCGGGGATCATCCCCACCACCGGCACCACGATGCCGGCACCGGTGATGGTGGCCACGGTGGCCGAACCGGTGGCGATACGGATCACCGCCGCCACCAGCCACGCCAGGAGGATCGGCGAGATCTGCGCATTGACCGCCATATGGCCGATCACGTCACCCACGCCGCTGGTCACCAGCATCTGCTTGAAGCCGCCACCGGCACCGATGATCAGGATGATCGCCGCGGTCGGCGCCAGGCTGGCATCCAACAGTTTGAGAATCTGCTTGGAACCGATGCCCTGCTTGTAGCCGAAGGTGTACAGCGACAGCAGCAGCGCCAGCAGCAAGGCGGTGATCGGGTGGCCGATCATGTCCATCCAAATGCGGAAGAAGTGTCCGTCCGGCAGCGCCACGTCGGCGAAGGTCTTGAGCAGCATCAGGAACACCGGCAGCAGCACGGTCACCAGGGTCACGCTGAAGCTGGGCAACTGGGCGGCCTGGGGCTCGCGGGCCAGTTGGTCCACCAGTTCCTGGGACGGATTGCCGGGAATGTACTTGGCAATGAAAGTGCCGTAGATCGGCCCGGCGATGATCGCCGTGGGCAGCGCCACGATCAGCCCATACAGGATGGTCTTGCCGATGTCGGCGCCGAACACGCCGATGGCCAGCAGCGGCCCCGGGTGCGGCGGCACCAGACCGTGCACCGCCGACAGGCCGGCCAGCAGCGGAATGCCGATCTTGATCAGCGACACCCCGGTACGCCGGGCAACGATGAACACCAGCGGAATCAGCAGCACGAAGCCGATCTCGAAGAACAGCGGGATGCCCACCAGGAAGGCGGCGAACATCATCGCCCACTGCACCCGCTCCTTGCCGAACGAGCGGATCAGGGTCTGGGCGATCTGATCGGCGCCACCGGACTCGGCCATCATCTTGCCGAGCATCGTACCCAGGGCCAGGATGATGCCGACAAAACCGAGCACGCCACCAAAGCCGTCCTGGAACGCCTTGATGATCTTGTCCACCGGCATGCCCGACGTCAGGCCGAGGAAACCCGCGGCGATGATCAGAGCGATGAAGGGGTGCAGCTTGAATCGGGTGATCAACACGATCAGCCCGATGATAGTGACCACTGCATCAACCAGCAGATAGGTCTCTTGGGACATGCCAAACATGGGATTGCCTCCGGTTTGTTGTTTTTATTAAAGCGTTAAAAACAAGGGCCGAGTGGGATAGCGCTACCTTTTTCGAGCCAGCACTTAATGTGAAGGTTCCAGGCCATGCTCCAGCCACCATTGGTTGGCCAGTTCGGCCAGGCGCTGGACGCTCAGGGTGCTGGCATCCAGGGCCAGGGTGAGCGGCTCCCCCACCGGGGATTCGAGAGTGGCGAACTGACTGTCGATCAGGGTCGAAGGCATGAAATGCCCTGGCCGGTGCGCCACACGGTCGGCGGCGACTGCCGGAGTCAGTTCGAGAAAGACAAAGCCCAGGCCGGGCGTGGCGGCGCGCAGGCGCTCGCGGTACTTGCGCTTGAGCGCCGAGCAGGTCAGTACCGGGTGCTGGCCGGCGGCCAGGGCACGACGCAGTTCATCGCACAGGCTGTCGAGCCAGCCGGCACGGTCTTCGTCGTCGAGGGGAATGCCGGCACTCATCTTGGCGATGTTCGCCGCCGGGTGGAAGGTATCGCCTTCAATGGCCATGGCGCCGCTGCGCTGGCACAGGGCCTGACTGACACTGGACTTGCCGCAGCCGGCAACACCCATGATGACCAGGGCGGTGATGGGTTGACTCATGAAACACCTCAGCGCGCAGACAGCGCTACCTTCGCAAATAAAAAATCTAGTACAAAAACAGTGTCTGCCGACGCCTTCTTGTCATTTTTGTGGGTTGCCGCGTATATAGTCCGCCAAACCAAAGAGCGAGGGTCAGGCACACCTCGCTCACGCATTGCAGCTGTTTCAGGACAGCGCTACCTTAGAGACTTGAATTTTGTTTGGCAAGCCGTCTGATGACCACTCATAAAAACGATAAAAACACCCGTACCACGGGCCGTCCCACCCTCAATGAAGTCGCCCGCCTGGCCGGAGTCAGCCCGATTACCGCCTCCCGGGCCCTGCGCGGCGTCAGCAGCGTGGCCACCGAACTGGTGGAAAAGGTGCAGAAGGCCGCGCAGGAACTGAACTACGTGGTCAACTCCGCCGCCCGCGCCCTGGCTTCGGCGCAGAGCCAGTCGGTGGTGGTGCTGGTGCCGTCGCTGTCCAACCTGCTGTTCATCGAAACCCTGGAAGCCATCCACCAGGTACTGCGCCCCAAAGGCTTCGAAGTGCTGATCGGCAACTGCCACTATTCTCGGGACGAAGAAGAAAACCTGCTGCGCAACTACATGACCTACCAGCCCCGGGGGCTGCTGCTGACCGGTTTCGACCGCACCGAAAGCGCCCGACGGATGATCGAGGCGAACAACATTCCCTGCGTCTACATGATGGACCTGGACTCCGGCGCCGGGCTCAACTGCGTGGGCTTCTCGCAATTGAACGCCGGCGAAACGGCGGCCCAGCACCTGATTTCCCGCGGGCGCAAGCACCTGGCCTACGTCGGTGCGCAACTGGACCAGCGCACCCTGCTGCGCGGCGAAGGTTTCCGCCGTGCCCTGCAGCAGGCCGGGCTGTACAACCCCGACCTGGAACTGTTGACCCCACGGCCCTCGTCCGTCGGCCTGGGGGCCGAGCTGTTCCTGCAGCTGATGCAGAGCCAGCCCCAGGTGGACGCGATCTTCTTCGGCAACGACGACCTGGCCCAGGGCGCGCTGCTGGAAGCCATGCGCTGCGGGATCAAGGTGCCCGAGCAGGTGGCGGTGCTGGGCTTCAACGACCTGCCCTCCTCCGAACACATGGTGCCGCGCCTGAGCAGCATCAGCACTCCGCGCGAAGCCATTGGCCGCCGCGCCGCCGAACAGATGCTGACCCTGCTGGCCGGCAACAGCGTGGCCGAGCCGGTGGTGGACATGGGCTTTGAACTGCGGGTTCGGGAAAGCACCTGAAACGCCTCAGGGCCTGACGCTCAGGACACTGAGCAACAGGCCGAAGCCCACCAGCACCGCGCCGAACAACTGATCGATCCGGCGTTTGTAGGCCAGTAGCCGGCCGGCAATCGCCGGTGCCGAGAAAAACAGCGCCACCAGCACGAACCACAGCACGTGGGCCAGGACGATGATCGCGCCGTAGCCGATCTGCACCGGCAAGGCCGTGCCCGGCTGAATCACCTGCATGAACAGACTGAGAACGAAAATCATCGTCTTGGGGTTCAGGGCATTGGTCAGAAAGCCACTGCGCAAGGCGCCCCAGGTCGACATCCGAGCCCCCTCTGCCGGTTCTTCCCCCGGACGTTGCTCAGGGCTGCGCAACAGCTTGATTCCCAGGTAGATCAGGTACAGTGCACCCGCGATCTTCAAGCCGGTAAACCACAGCAGCGACTGCTGCAACAGCACCCCCACCCCCAGCAAGCTGTAGCCGATATGCACCATGACCCCGAGCCCGATGCCTAGGGCCGTGAACACGCCGTGGCGGCGCGAAAGCAGCAGGCTGTTGCGGGCTACCAGGGCAAAGTCGGCCCCGGGGCTGAGTACAGCAAGAATGGTAATGGTGATTACGAGTAACAGTTCGGTCACGTTGAATACGCCTAGGCTATAGAATCAGGCGCTACTGTATTGGGACCATGACCCAGGCCGATAACGATGAAAACTGACATTCCTGGTGATAAAAACTCACAACTCTCGCGACGGCGCCTGCCCCCGCTGAGCGCCTTGCGCTGCTTCGAAGCCGCTGCACGCCTGGAAAGCTTCACCCAGGCCGGCGCCACCCTGCACCTGACCCACGGCGCCATCAGCCGTGCGGTGCGCGCCCTGGAAGAGGACCTCGGCACCCCTCTCTTTGAGCGCCGCAGCCAGCGGGTCTTTCTCACCGCCGCCGGAGCCGAACTGCTGCACAGCGTGACCCAGGCCCTGGACCTGATCGAGAGCACCGCCAGCCGCCTGCGAGCCCCGGCTCCCGCAGCACCGCTGGTGCTGTCCTGCGAGCCGACCCTGCTGATGCGCTGGCTGATTCCGCGCATGCCGGGGTTCTATGCCGAGTACCCGCAAGTGCCGATCCAACTGCTGGCCGGCGGCGGGCCCTTCTCGTTCGGTGCCGGTATCGACCTGGCGATCCGCCGCAACGACTTTGCCTGGAGCCGCGACACCCAGGCCCACTGGCTATTCGACGAAGCCATAGGCCCGGTATGCCGCCCCGAGCGCCAGGCCGACTGGACCCCGGCAACGGCCGGGCTGGCGCAACTGGCGGCGCAGGCACCGCGCCTGCACAGCGCCACCCGGCCGCACGCCTGGCAACAGTGGCTGCAATTGCAGCAACAACCGGTTGCCCCGACGCCAGCGGAGCAGGTCTTCGAGCACTTCTACTTCAGCCTGCAAGCGGCCGTGGCCGGGCTGGGTCTGGCCATTGCCCCCTGGCAACTGGTGCGTGACGACCTGGAGGGCGGGCTGCTGTGTGCGCCCTTCGGCTTTGTCGCCGATGGCAGCGCTTATTACCTGCTTTCCCCCCAGGCCATAGACCCGGATTCGGCCAGCGGAAAACTGCTGCACTGGTTGCGCCGGCAAGCCCTGGCGTAGGCACTCAGGCAGGCGGGGCCACGGCCCCCAGCGCCGGGTCCTCGCCGCTGAGCAATTGCACCAGGGCCAGGGCCCCCTTCTGCAAAGGCTGGTTCTTCAACCACACCGCGTGCACCGGCAACACCAGGCCGTTGTCGATGTTCTTGAAATGCAACCGTTGCAAGCGCCCCGCCGCCAGCAACGGCTGGATCACCGACAGCGGGAAATTGCCCCAGCCGATCCCCGCCTCCACCATGTGCAGGGCCATCGCCAGGCTGTCGGTGCGCCACAGCGACTCGCCCACCAGGGGCCGGGTATCACTCAGGGGCAGGTCGCGGCTGGCCACCACCACCTGACGGACCTTGATCAGCTCTTCCAGATACAGCGAACCGTCACTGGCCTGGAACACAGGGTGCCCGGCGCAAATGCAGGCAATCATCCGCTCGCAGCCCAGGTACTGGAAATACTCCAGGGCATTCACGCTCAACCCGGCAAAGGCCACGCCGACGCTGACCCGGCCACTGTGCAAAAGGTGCAGCACGTCATCCTGGGGAGCACTGAGCAGCTCGACTTCCAGCAGCGGATAACGCTCGGCAATCAGCTTGATGGCGGCCAGTACCCGTTGCTTGTCGATGTCATCCACCACCGCGATCGACAGCTTGCTCTCCAGGCCCAGGGACAGCTCGACGGCATGCACCTGCAATTGCTTGAGCTGGTCGGCAATCAGCCGCGCATGGGGCGCCAGGGACAAGGCCAGCGGCGTGGGCAGCGGCTCGCGGTGGCTGCGATCGAACAGCGCATACCCCAACTCCGCCTCGAGGTTGGCGATGCCCATGCTCACGGCCGAAGGCACCTTGCCCAACGAACGCGCCGCCGCAGAAAAGGAGCCGCGATCGAGCACGGCGAGAAACAACTGGATGCTGTCGCTGGAGAAGTTCATGAGAAACAACCTATCAGGAAAACTGAAAGCTTCCGACTTTTTCTGTCACCTTGATTGAAGCTATCTTCCGCGCCCTGCGCCACCCTCAGGCTGGCCATTCCCATTCAAAATCGAGGAACCCGCATGCAAGGCGTGAAACGCAAACTGGTCTATGTCTCTTTATTCGAAGTGTTCGGCATGACCTTCTCGGCCCTGGGCCTGGCCCTGCTGTCCGGCACCTCGCCCAGCAGCACCGGGCCGCTGGCGGTGGTCATCACCAGCATCGCGGTGACCTGGAACTTCATCTACACCACCCTGTTCGAGCGCTGGGAAAGCCGCCAGCCATCGCGCACCCGTACAGTCAAGCGGCGCATTGCCCATGCCGTGGGTTTCCAGTTGACCCTGATCGTGTTCCTGATCCCGCTGATCGCCTGGTGGATGGCGATCAGCCTGGTGCAGGCCTTTCTCCTGGACCTGGCGCTGATCCTGTTCATCCCCTGCTACACCTTTGCCTTCAACTGGCTGTTCGACCGGGTTTTCGGCTTGCCGGCCTCGGCCCTCCCCGATCCGGCCTGAGATACCCGTATCGGCAAATTGATCGTCGCCGAGACGACGCCACGCTGTTAGATTCCCATGGCCATCCAGTACCACGAACAAGGAAGCGTCATGGGAACCCGCTGCAGAATTCTCGGTAAAGCCTCGTCCATCAATGTCAGGAAAGTCTTGTGGACCTGTGAGGAGCTTGGACTTTCCTACCAGCAGGAAGACTGGGGTAGTGGCTTTCAGTCCACCCATACCCCCGAGTTTCTCGCCCTCAACCCCAATGCCCAGGTACCGGTGCTGATCGACGACGCCGGGGTCCTGTGGGAATCCAACAGCATCTGCCGCTACCTGGCCAACCTGCACCCCGGCAGCGGCCTGCTGCCCACGGCCCCGCGCGCCCGGGCCCTGGTTGAACAGTGGATGGACTGGCAGGCCACCGAGCTGAACCCGTCCTGGAGCTATGCCTTCATGGGCCTGGTGCGCCAGCATGCGGATTACCAGGACAGCCAGCGCATCGGCGCCAGCCTGCTGGCCTGGAATGCCAAGATGCAAATCCTCGAACGCCAGCTCGAGCGCTCGGGCGCCTATGTTCTGGGCGAGGATTTCAGCCTTGCGGATATCGTTCTTGGCCTCTCGGTGAATCGCTGGAAGATGACCCCCATGGAGCACCCGGCCTACCCCGCCGTGGCCGCCTACTACGAACGCCTCAGCCTGCACCCGGGCTTCATGCTGCACGGGCGCAATGGCATCGCCTGAGCTGGCCATCCCTCCTCTGGCCCATCGGAGATTCGAAATGAACGGACTTAACGTACTACTGACCGGCGCTTGCGGCAGGATCGGCAAGGTGTTTTTTCAGGGCTCCCAAGAGCGCCACCGCTTCACCCTCACCGACCGGGTGGAGCCGGACTTCGAAATCCCCGCGCCACACCGCTTCGTGCGCCTGGACCTCGACGACCCGCAAGCCATCGGCCGCCTGCTCCCGGGGATCGACGTCATCGTGCACCTGGCCGGCATTCCCCATGCCAGCGCCAGCTTCGACGAGTTGCTGCCGAACAACATCCTCGCCACCACCTACCTGTTCGAGGCCGCGGTACAGGCCGGTTGCCGGCGCCTGGTATTTGCCAGCAGCGCCCAGACCATCGAGGGCTACCCGGTGGACCGGCAGATCACCCCGGGCATGCCGGTGATGCCAGCCAACCTGTATGGCGTGAGCAAGTGCTACGGCGAGGCGCTATGCGCCTTCTATGCCGCCAAGCGCGGGCTGTCCTGCATTGCCCTGCGCATTGGTGCGTTCGAAGACCCGAAACACCACGAACTGACCACCACCCGCGACCTGAGCGCCTGGCTCAGCCCACGGGATGCAGTGCAGCTGCTGCAACGGGCAGTGGAAACCCCGGGGGTGCAACTGCTGATCGGCCACGGCATTTCCAACAATCGCTTCAAGCGCCTGGACCTCAGCGAAACCACCCGGGTGCTGGGCTACGAACCGGTGGACGATGCCTTCCAGGAAGATTTCGGCATTCCCATCACCTACTGAGCCACCACCGGGCACCCGCCGTCACGCGCGGGTGCCCAGCATTGCGCTATAAATCCGGCAGATGTAACGAAATACGACAATAAATCAGCGCATCCTCCGGTTTACGCACGTGGATTCACAATCCTTGGTTTCCGTTAGCAGGCTAAGATTTCCGCTCTGTGTCCTGTGGAATTCCCTGCATGCCCGCCTCTGCCCCGCTCACCAGCGACCTTGACCCTCAACGCGCCGCCGGCATCAGCGCGCGCATCGACCGCCTGCCTGCCGTGGCCACGATCTGGCGCCTGGTGGCGCTGCTGTCCATTGGCGGTTTTTTCGAGCTGTACGACCTGTTCCAGACCGCCTACATCAGCCCGGGGCTGATCCGCGACGGGATCTTCGCCAACGGCAACCAGGGGGTGTTCGGTTTTTCCGACCAGGCGGCCTTCGCCTCGGCGACCTTTCTCGGCCTGTTCCTCGGCGCCAGCCTGCTGAGCCCGATAGCCGACCGCTTCGGACGCCGGGCGATCTTCACCTTCGCCCTGATCTGGTACACCCTGACCACGGTGCTGATGGGGCTGCAGAGCACGGCGCTGGGGATCATCTGCATGCGATTCCTGGTGGGCATCGGCCTGGGCATCGAACTGGTGACCATCGACGCCTACCTCAGCGAACTGGTGCCCAAGCGCATGCGCAGCTCGGCCTTCGCCTTTGCCTTTTTCGTGCAGTTCCTGTCGGTGCCGGCAGTGGCGCTGATGTCCTGGTGGCTGGTGCCCCAGGCGCCCTGGGGGATCTCCGGCTGGCGCTGGGTGGTGCTGGCCAGCGCGGTGTTCGCCCTGTTCATCTGGTGGTTGCGCTCACGCTTGCCGGAGTCGCCACGCTGGCTCGCCCAGCACGGGCGCTTCGACGAAGCCGACCGGATCCTGCAAGGCCTCGAGACCCGCTGCGCCCGGGACTACGCCAAGCCGCTGGATGAGCCCGAACCCCAGGCCGTGGATATCCAGGGCCGTGGGCGCTTCGCCGATATCTGGCAACCGCCCTACCGCCGCCGGGCCCTGATGCTGATCGTGTTTCACGTGTTCCAGGCCATCGGCTTCTTCGGTTTCGGCAACTGGCTGCCGGCGCTGCTGTCGGGCCAGGGCGTGAGCGTCACCCACAGCCTGCTGTACGCCTTCATCATCACCCTGGCCTATCCCCTGGGGCCGCTGCTGTTCGTGCGTTTCGCCAACCGCTTCGAGAACAAGTGGCAGATCGTCGGCTCGGCCCTGGGCGCCATGACCTTCGGCACCTTGTTCGCCCTGCAGAGCAGCGCCCTGGGGCTGATTGTCTGCGGGGTGATGATCACCTTCTGCAATGCCTGGCTGAGCTTCAGCTACCACTCCTACCAGAGCGAATTGTTCCCCACCAACATTCGCGCCCGGGCGGTGGGCTTCTGTTACTCGTTCAGCCGTTTGTCGACGGTGTTCAGCAGTTTGCTGGTGGGCTTTTTCCTCGAGCATTTCGGCACGCCCGGGGTCCTGGCCTTTATCGTCAGCAGCATGCTGATCGTGATCCTGACCATCGGCCGCTTCGGGCCGCGCACCCGCAACCTGGCCCTGGAAGACATTGCCCACGCCTGAAGACGGCGCCGGCAGCGGTTGCCTGAAAGCGGCAAGACTTGTCCGCTTGCTGGCAGCCACGACCGGCGTCTTGAGCCAAGCCCTTGATATACAAGGGCGTATCAATCGGCATGGAACTTGCTAAAACCTCAGCCTAGTTCTCTTACACAGGTTCCCGATCATGTTGGTCAACGCCCAGAAATCCGTTTCGGTGCAGCCCACCTCGCGCACCGATATGGACCCGACTACCGCAGCCGCCAGCGCGCTGTACAGCGGCATGCTGCAACAGGCCCAGAACTCCGTGACCTATCCGGCGTCCCAGTCCTCCAGCCAGCAGGCCAACAGCGTGGACGACAACGTCAACGCCGCCTTCGCCAAGACCCGCGTGCTGCTCCAGGCCACGCCACCGACCGCCAGCGCCGCGCAGGCTACCAGCGCGACGGAAACCGGCGCGCTGAGCGAGTTCAAGGACTACATGAGCAAGACCCCGGAACAGCGCCTGCGCGACAGCATCCTCAAGGACATGGGGCTGACCGAGGAAGACCTGAAGAACCTGCCGCCAGAGCGCCAGCTGGCGATCAACCAGGAAATTGCCCAGCGCCTGCAGGACAAGATGCAACTGGCCAAGGAAGAGAAAGACGCCAAGGACAGCGCCAAACCGGTGGACGAGAAGTTCCTCGCCGCGCTGTAACCCCGCTGGACGCGCAAGGGTTCCCCATGGGAACCCTTTTTTGTGCCCGGCGAAAACCGGCTACTGCAAGTGCAGGGTCGAGTTGAACTGGCTGATGGCATCCACCACGTGCCGCGAGCCCTGCTGGATCTCCAGGATCACCTCCCCCGCCTCATTCGCCAGTTCGACCCCGAGCCCGGTGCGGCTCAGGCTCGACTGCATGCTGGTCACCGCGCTCGTCGACAGGTCGTGGTTCTTGCGCACCACCTCGACGATTTCCACCGTCGCCTGGCTGGTGCGCGCCGCCAGGCTGCGCACCTCGTCCGCGACCACGGCGAAACCGCGCCCGTGCTCACCGGCACGGGCGGCCTCGATGGCCGCGTTGAGGGCCAGCAGGTTGGTCTGGTCGGCGATCCCGCGGATGGTCTGGACGATGCTGCCGATGATGTCCGACTGCTTGCTCACCGCATCGATGCTGTGGGCCGCTTCATTGAGGTCATGGGAAATCTGCTGAATGATTTCCACGGTCTGCTGCACCACCTCCGAGCCCTTCTGCGCACAGGCGTCGTTCTGCACCGAGGTGCTGTGGGCGGACTCGGCGGCGGAGCGCAAGGTGGTCATCTGATCGGTGATGTCGCTGGCGATCTTCACCACCTTGTACAGGCGGCCCTTGGTATCGAACAGCGGGTTGTAGGAGGCTTCGAGAAACACCGTCTGCCCATACTTGTTTTCCCGCTCGAAACGATGGGAGTGAAACTCGCCACGGTTCAACGAAGCCCAGAATTGCTTGTACTCCGGGGATTCAGCCTCGCAACGGTGGCAGAACATGCTGTGATGCTGGCCAACGATTTCATTCAGGGTGTACTGCATGGTTTTCAGGAAGTTGTCGTTGGCGGTGATGATCCTGCCGTCCGGGCTGAACTCGATGATGGCCATGGAACGGCCGATAGCGTTCAGCAGGCTCTGGTTCTCATGTTCGACATGGATGCGTTCGGAGATGTCCGACGCCACCTTGATCACACTGCGCACCTGACGATCGGCATCGAACACCGGCATATAGCTGGCTTCAAGCCAGATCTCCCGGCCACGCTTGTCCAGGCGCAGAAAAGTCCCGCTGACCGGTTCGCCACGCCCCAGGTCGCGCCACAGCTTGCTGTACTCCTCGCTGCGATAGAACTCTTCCTCACAGAAGATCCGGTGATGCTTGCCACGTATGTCTTCTGCGGAGTAGCCCATGACCTGGCAGAAGTTTTCATTGGCATCCAGCACGATGCCATCGGGCGAGAACTCGATCATCGCCATGGAACGACTGATCGCCGCCAACTTGGCGTTGGCCTCGCTCAGCGCACAGTTGAATCGTTCGATTTCCAGCAGGTCAGCCTTGTGATGTAGGTTAAACATGGTTGTATCACCTTCAACGCTGTCTTTTGATTGACGGAAGTTTCTAGTCTTTCAACTGATCCACCACAACGATCTATAAAACAGGGCAAGCGCCTCCCTCCATATGAGAGAGGAAGTGTCAGGTGATAAATGATGTTTAATCGGAGAGTCCATGTTGCAACGCTCTTATCAAGCCATCCTTTACTTGATGCCCCATTTCCGGGCCTGACCTAACAAAGTTAAGAAACTCCATCTAAATCGACACTCCTGATACTGCGGTGCCTCTAACTGCGCACTCTCGCCTTTATTCATGGATTCAATACTGCGCCCTGGATGAAGGTCGCACGCATACCGGTTACAACGGCGCAGGCCGCGCGGGACGGATACTCATAGGCCAACAGATACGAATTTTCACAATTGAGCATAGACAGCCGCAGTCTCTATGCAAGGCCACTAGTCAGTCTGTTTTCACAACTTTCGAGGTATTGAAGTGCATTCGCGACAAGTAACAAACAAGACATAAACAGAGCCTGTGGCAAAGCCCGGGAAGCTCCCGCACTAAAACTCTTCGAGGGTCGACAGAAACGCCTGGACCAGAACACTCGACTCCCGCCCCGGCGCCGCTACCAGGGCGAACTCCCGCTCCACTCCTGTGCTCAGTTCCAGCACCCGCAACCCTTCGCGCTGCACCGGTAACGTACTCTGTGGCACCAGAGTCACTCCCAGCCGCTCGCGCACCAGGCTGAAGGCACTGTTCCATTCCCGCACCTCCACCCGGACGTCGGCCAGGGGGATCCCGGCCTCGGCGGCCAGGCTGCGGGCATTCACCGAACAGCCCCCGGTGGCCAGGACAAAGGGCTGCGCCAGCAAGGTTTCAAGGTCGATGGTCGAGGCCTGCCAGGGGTGATCTTCAGGTAGCACCGCGACCCACGAATCACGCCCCAGCAACCAAGATCGGCGCTCGGGAGCCGGGTTGAGCACGACCCCAAGGTCCACCAGTTGCGCCTCTAGCAGCGTTTCGACCTCATCATCACTGACCTCCAGCTGCACCACCTCGATGCCCGGATACAGCTGCTTGAAACGCCGCAGCAACGGCGGCAGGAAAGTCGCCAGGACCATGGGAAAGCCCGCCAGTCGCACACTGCCTTGAGGAATGCCCCGCGCCGCGTCCACCTGCCGGCGGACCTCGGCCAGGGCCTCGAGCATCACCCGCGCCTGGGCCAGCACCTGCAAACCGATCGCCGTGGGCAGCGCCTGGCGGCTCTCGCGGACAAACAGCTGCACCCCGAGCATGTCCTCCATCTGGGCCAGGGCCTGGCTGGCCCCGGACTGGGTCATGCCCACCTGCTCGGCGGCCCGGGTGATGGTGGCGCACTCGGCAATCGCCACCAGCAGGCGCCAGTGCATCAGGTTCATCATGGCAGTAGCTGTCCTTATGGCAGTGTTCTAAAAGATTAATTTTACCCATGTTGCCGCCTTGCACGACACTGGCTCGCACGTTCACCAGAGACCTGCCGATGAAACTCTACTACGCCCCACAAGCCTGCTCCCTGGCCTCCCATATCGTGCTGCGCGAGCTGCAATTGCCGTTCGAGGCCATCCGCGTCGACAACCGCAGCAAGCGCACCGCCGACGGCCGGGACTTCCTCGCCATCAACCCCAAGGGCTACGTAGCCGCGCTGCAACTGGACAATGGCCAGGTCCTGACTGAAGGCCCGGCCATCCTGCAATACCTCGCCGACCTCAAGCCCGAGTCCGGCCTGGCCGCGGCCAATGGCAGCTGGGAGCGGGTGCGCCTGCAGGAAACCCTGAACTTCATCACCAGCGAAGTGCACGGGATCATGGGCTGGCTGTTCAATCCGGGGTTCGATGATGGGGTGAAAGAGGTGTTCAAGCAGAAGTTGTTCAAGCGCCTGGCCTTGCTCGAGCAGACGCTGGAACACCAGGACTACCTGCAAGGCGCGCAGTTCGGGATCGCCGATGCCTACCTGTTCACCGTCCTGCGCTGGACGGCATTGTTCGCCATCGACCTGGCGAACTGGCCGGCGCTGTCGCGGTTCCAGGCTCGGGTCGAACAGCGACCGGCGGTACGCGATGCCCTGGCGCTGGAACTGGCCTGAGGGGAGAGAGCACGAAGCCCGCGGGGCGGGCTTCGTCAAAGTGATCAGTGGCCGAAGATATTCACTTCGGTCTTCTTGGCCTTTTTCTCGGCGCGTTTCTCGTCTGCGCTCTTTGCCGGCTTTTTCTTGGCATTTTTCTTGGCGTTCATACCTTTGGACATGACGTTCACTCCACTGATGCGGGAAAGGCTTCAGGTATAGCACCTATAGTCGGCCAGGGTTCTTTTATAATCCGCCGGCCCCTGTTGCCAAATCCGGAAACCTCATGCCCGACCTCCAGATCAACCTGCTTGCCGAGGTTGAACGGCCCTTGCTGAACAAGTTCTATCGCCAGCACCGGTCATCCATGCGCGCCGCTTCCGAGGGGCAGCTCTGGGTTGCCAGAAGCAGTGAAATCATCGCTGGCATGAGCCTGAGCCCGGCAGCTGAAGGCTATTGGCTGACAGGCCTGTTCGTCGCCCCGACCAGTCGCGGCCTGGGGCTGGCCACCCAGCTGGTGGGGCAGGCCGTGCAAAGCGTCGAAGGCCCGGTCTGGCTGTTCTGCCATCCGGACCTGCAGGCCCTGTACCGGTCGATGGGCTTCTGCAGCACGACCTGCCTGCCACACGCCTTGAACGAACGGCTGGCCCGCTACCAGCGCAGCAAACCGTTGCTGGCCATGGCCATCGACCGGCCTGGGTCGAGGCCCTGACACCGGGCGGGCCGGGGCTTATTCGTCGGCGTTGGGGTCGAGGTCGGGAAACAGCACTTCGGTGAAGCCGAACTTGCTGAAATCGCTGATCCGCGAGGGATACAGCCGGCCGATCAGGTGATCGCACTCATGCTGCACCACCCGGGCGTGGAAACCCGAGGCCACGCGCACAATGGGCTCGCCCCTGGGGTCGAAGCCTTCGTAGCGGATGTGCTGGTAGCGCTGCACCGCGCCGCGCAGGCCGGGAACCGAGAGACAACCTTCCCAGCCCTCTTCCAGCACCGGGCTCAAGGGCGTGATCAGCGGATTGATGAGGATGGTTTGCGGCACAGCTTCGGCTTCCGGATAACGTTCGCTGTGCTCGAAGCCGAAGATCACCAGTTGCAGGTCGACACCGATCTGCGGCGCCGCCAGGCCGACGCCACCCACGCTTTCCATGGTCTGGAACATATCGTCGATCAGTTCCCAGATCTCGGGGCTGTCGAACATTTCCGGCGGTACCGGCGGGGCGATGCGCAGCAGGCGCTCATCGCCCATCTTGAGGATTTCACGGATCATGATCAGGCTTCGTCAGTGGTCGGCTTGAGCGAGTGGTCCCGGCCCAGTCCCGAAACGTGTTGTTTTTCGTCGTGCTGGTCAAAGTCCTTTTCGCCAGGGTCCTTGCCTTCGGCCGACATGTGTTCGATCACCGCGTTCATCTCCGCTCCCAGCAACAGCACCGCGGCGGAGATATAGAAGTACAGCAACAGCACGATGATCGCACCGATACTGCCATACATGGCGTTGTAGTTAGCGAACGTCTTCACGTAGTAGGCAAAACCCAGGGAAGCGACGATCCATACCACCACCGCCAGCACCGAGCCCGGGGTGATGAAACGGAATTTCTGCTGCACATCGGGCATCACGTAGTACATCAGGGCCACGGCCACCATCATCAGCAGCACGATCACCGGCCAGCGCAGGATGGTCCACAGGGTGACGATGAAGTCCTCCAGGCCCACCTGCCCCGCCAGCCAGGCCATCACCTGCGGCCCCAGCACCATCAGCGCCGCGGCGGCCAGAAGCATGCCGGCAATGCCCACGGTGTAGAACACCGACAGCGGGAAGCGCTTCCAGATCGGCCGCCCCTCGACCACGTCGTAGGCGGCGTTCATCGCGCTCATCATCAGGCGTACACCCGCCGAAGCGGTCCACAGGGCGATGACGATACCGATGGACAGCAGGCCACCCTTGGACTGCTGCAATTGATCGATGACCGGGTTGACCTGCTCCAGGGCCTCGTGGGGCAGCACCAGCTCCGACTGCAGGCGCAGCCAGGTGAAGAAGTCCGGCAGATGGAGGAAACCGATCAGGGCGATCAGGAACAGAATGAAGGGGAACAGCGAGAACAGCATCTGGTAGGCCAGTGCCGAGGCGTAGGTGGACATCTCGTCCGCGATGAACTCATTCACCGTGCGGATCAGTACCCGGTGCAGGGGCAAACCTTTGAGGTCCGGAAAAATCATAGCGTCTCCTTTCGCCGCAAAAAGGTTGAAGTCGATAGCGACTCAGGGGGCGTTTTCTACAACAAATTAGCCTAGTTGGCGAACCGCAACCATTTCCAGTGGCCGATTCCCCTCTCTCACCCACACCTCACATGAAAACGGCCATCCGTGGATGGCCGCTGCAGTGGGTCATCGAACAGGCCGTTTTCAGGCCTTGTCGATGGTCTTTTTCACTGCATCCTTGGCTTTGCCCACCGCTTGCTGGGCTTCGCCTTTCTTCTCCTGCAGCTTGCCTTCAGCCTGCAGCTTGGTGTTGTCGGTGGCTTTGCCGACACCTTGCTTGACGTTACCGATGGCTTCGTTAGCCAGACCTTTTGCCTTATCCGCTGTGCTGCCCATGGTATTTCTCCGTAGAACATTCATTGATCGAACAAAGGGGATTGCGTCGTTACCCAAGGTTGACCCGCGGCTTTCGCGCAGAGTTTCAATTATTTTTTCCGGGCATTTCATCGCGCCGCCCAGGTAGCGCTTTATGTTTGCCGGGCAACCCGGGAGAATGCTCCCCCTGTTCAGGCCAAGCACTGAAGATCCAATCCCCGTAGGAACGTTATGAAACTCGATAAAAAGCAGGCTATCGCCCGCAGGAACCAGGAACTGGGCGGTGCGGTGCTGGGCGTCAACAACTGCCACTTCGCGGAGCTGAACCGCAACCGCAATATCTGGTGGTTCGATATCCTGGTCACCCGCCTGGCCATCGGTCAGTACGAATGGGTGCACCTGCTGCTGCACACCCCGGACACCGATCAACTGCTGCACCTGAAAGTGCCTACGGTGTTCCTGCGGGAAAAACTCGAAGGCCTGGTGATCCGCAACGAAGGCAAGCGCAAGGCCGCCCTGAGCCTGGAGTTGAGCGCCGACAAGGACTCCTTCCTCAAGGACGTGCGCCCGGCCGGCACCGGCGTGAGCTTCGCCCAGTTCCAGCAGTAAGGCGGGCGCCGCCCAATAAAAAAGCCCCGCACTGGCGGGGCTTTTTTGTGGGCGCTGCGGCTTACTTCTTCACGCCGAGCTTCTTCAGCTCTTCGTCACGCAGCTCGCGGCGCAGGATCTTGCCGACGTTGGTGGTTGGCAACGCATCGCGGAACTCAACAGCCTTGGGCACCTTGTAGCCGGTGACATTGGCACGCATGTGCGCCATCACCTGCTCCTTGGTCAGGGTCACGCCCGGCTTGACCACGATGAAGATCTTGATGGTCTCACCGGATTTCTCGTCCGGCACGCCGATCGCCGCGCACTGCAGCACGCCCGGCAGCGAGGCCAGTACGTCTTCCAGCTCATTGGGATAGACGTTGAAACCGGAGACCAGAATCATGTCCTTCTTGCGGTCGACGATGCGGATGTAGCCATTGGGCTGGATCAGCGCGATATCACCGGTCTTCAGCCAGCCTTCGCTGTTGAGGACTTCATCGGTGGCATCCTGGCGCTGCCAGTAGCCCTTCATCACCTGGGGGCCCTTCACGCACAGTTCGCCGACTTCGCCCAGGGGCAGCTCTTCCCCGGCGTCGTCCACCACCCGGCACAGGGTCGAAGGCACCGGAATGCCGATGGTGCCGATCTGGATGTTCTGGATCGGGTTGACCGTGGCCACCGGGCTGGTCTCGGTCATGCCGTAGCCTTCGCAGATCGGGCAGTTGGTCACTTCCTTCCAACGCTCGGCCGCCGCCAGTTGCAGGGCCATGCCACCGGACAAGGTGACTTTCAGCGCCGAGAAATCCAGCTTGCGGAACGCTTCACTGTTGCACAGGGCGACAAACAGGGTGTTGAGGCCGACAAAGCCGCTGAACTTCCACTTCGACAGCTCCTTGACCATCGCCGGCAAGTCCCGCGGGTTGCTGATCAGGATGTTGTGGTTGCCCATGAGCATGATGGCCATGCAATGGAAGGTGAACGCATAGATGTGGTACAGCGGCAGCGGGGTGATGAGGATCTCGCAGCCTTCATTGAGGTTGGAGCCCATCAGCGCCTTGCACTGCAGCATGTTGGCCACCAGGTTGCGGTGGGTCAGCATGGCGCCCTTGGCGACCCCGGTGGTGCCACCGGTGTATTGCAGCACTGCCACGTCGCTGCTGGCAGGGTTGGCTTCCTGCACTGGCTGGCCATGGCCCTTGCGCAGAACGTCATTGAACTTGACGGCCTGGGGCAGGTGATAGGCCGGCACCATCTTCTTCACGTACTTGACCACGCTGTTGATCAGCAGGCGCTTGAGCGGCGGCAGCAGGTCCGCCACTTCGGTGACGATCACGTGCCTGACCCCGGTCTTGGGTACCACGGCCTCTGCCAGGTGGGCCATGTTGGCCAGGCAGACCAGGGCCTTGGCGCCGGAGTCGTTGAATTGGTGTTCCATTTCCCGCGCGGTGTACAACGGGTTGGTATTGACCACGATCAGGCCGGCGCGGATCGCACCGAATACCGCGATCGGGTATTGCAGCAGGTTGGGCAGTTGCAAGGCGATTCGATCGCCGGGCTGCAAATCGGTATGCTGCTGCAGGTACGCGGCAAAGGCCCCGGACAGTTCGTACAGCTCACCGTAGGTGATTGTCTTGCCGAGGTTGCTAAAGGCCGGTTTGTTAGCGAAACGTTGGCAGGACTGCTTCAACACCGCCTGAATATTCGGATACTCGTCTGGATTGATATCGGCAGCAATCCCAGCTGGGTACTTATCCTTCCAAAAGTCTTCGATCATGGAAGCCCACTCCTCAGCAACGCGAATTCATCACCGCATTTGATGCGATTATTATTTGTCTGTGTTTTTTATTGGTGTCTATTGTTGGTGAGTCTGGCTTTTACTTAGGCCGAGAAGTCACAAAGCGCGCCGAGAGTAGCAGCTTTGGAAAAGGCCGACTAGAGCCAAAGAAGGCCTGAATAGTCACAAAAATGACTCAAGACAATTTAATGGTCACTTTTAGAGTAAAAATTCTACCCGCCTGAATTCCGCTCTGGCCCGGGGCTTTGCGCCCCTCGGAATGCAGAGCGGGCAAGCCGGTTGCGCCAACCGGCTTGCCCGCCAGGTAAAAGCCCTGGGCTCAAGCGATATCGCGCAACTCGCGGCGCAGGATCTTGCCCACCGGGGTCATCGGCAAAGAGTCACGCAGCACAATGTGCTTGGGCACCTTGTAGCCGGTGAAATTCTCTTTGCAGTAGGCCTTGAGCTCTTCAAGGCTGACCCCCGCCTCACGCGGCACCACAAACAGCTTCACCGCCTCGCCGGAACGCTCGTCCGGTATGCCGATGACTGCACAGTTGGCGACTTTCGGGTGAGCCATGACCACATCCTCGATCTCGTTCGGGTACACGTTGAAACCCGAGACGATGATCATGTCCTTCTTGCGATCGACAATGCGCACGAAACCGTCCGGATCGATCACCGCGATATCACCGGACTTGAACCAGCCCTCGGCATCCAGCACTTCGGCGGTGGCCTCGGGTTTGTTCCAGTAGCCCTTCATGATCTGCGGGCCCTTGATGCACAGCTCGCCCCGCTCGCCCAGCGGCAGCTCGACGCCCTGGTCATCGATGATCTTCAAGGTGGTGCCCGGTACCGGCAGGCCGACGGTGCCCAGCCGCGAACGCTCGCCATAGGGGTTGGTACAGGCCACCGGCGAGGTTTCGGTCAGCCCGTAGCCTTCGGTGATCCGGCAGCCGGTCAGCTTCTGCCAGCGCTCGGCGGTAGCCTTGACCAGGGCCGTGCCGCCAGAGTTGGTGAGCTTCAGATTGGAAAAATCCAGGTTCTTGAAATCCGGGTGATCCATCAGTGCCACAAACAGCGTGTTGAGCCCCAGTAGCGCAGAAAAACGCCACTTCTTCAGCTCCTTGATGAAGCCGCCAATGTCCCGCGGGTTGGTGATCAGCACGTTGTGGTTGCCGGTCACCATCATGCACATGCAGTTCGCGGTGAAGGCATAGATGTGGTACAGCGGCAGCGGCGCGATCATCACCTCCTGGCCTTCGCGCCACTGGGTGTGGCCGTCGGGCCCATGCTGGCCGAGGCAGGCCCGCGCCTGCTGCATGTTGGCCACCAGGTTGCCGTGGGTCAGCATCGCGCCCTTGGCCAGGCCGGTGGTGCCCCCGGTGTACTGCAGCACCGCAACATCGTCGTGGCCCACCTGCAGCGGCTTGATGCTCTGGCCACGCCCCAGGCGCAGGGCACTCTTGAAGGAAATGGCCTGGGGCAGGTGGTAGGCCGGCACCATCTTCTTGACCTTGTCCACCACGGTATTGATCAGCCAACCCTTGGCGCTGGGCATCATGTCGCCCATCCGGGCCTCGATCAGGAACTGGATATCGGTATCCCCCAGCACTTCCTGGACCTTCTGGCCGAAGATGTTCAGGTAGACCAGGGCCCGGGCCCCGCAATCCTTGAACTGATGGCGCATCTCCCGCGCGGTGTACAGCGGGTTGGTATTGACCACCACCAGCCCTGCGCGCAAGGCTCCGAATACCGCGATCGGGTACTGCAAAACGTTGGGCATCTGCACCGCAATACGGTCTCCCGGAACCAGATCGGTATGGCTTTGCAGATAACCGGCGAAGGCCGCGCTGTAGCGTTCCAGCTCGGCGTAGGTGAGGGTCACGCCCATGTTGCTGAAGGCCGGGCGATCAGCGAATTTCTTGCAGGAACGCTCAAACACCTCGATCACCGACTTGAAGGCCCCCAGGTCGATCTCGTTGGGGACGCCAGCGGGGCGCTTATCATTCCAGAAATCAGGTTGCATTATTCTTGTCCTCTCTTGTACCTGAGCTATCCGGGCCGCCACTGTAACGCTCTCAGGGGCGGGGCTCCTCGGACGTTAGCAGCTATGGCGATTCAGGCAAATATGCGCAAGTGTGTCATTAATTTTGTGAATCTTGCTTCCAACGGGCGCGCGAATCAGACGCCCAGGTACCGATGCGCTATAAAGTGCAGCGTCTTCGAGCAAAGGAATCGCCATGACCCATGACACGTTCTGGTTGACCACGAGCGACCACCACCGCCTCTTCGTCAACCAGTGGCTGCCCGAGCCGCCACTCAAGGCGGTGGTCCTGCTGTCCCACGGCATGGCCGAGCACAGCGGGCGCTACGCGCGCCTGGCCCAGGCCTTGTGCGCCAAAGGCTATGCCGTCTACGCCCCCGACCAGCGTGGCCACGGCAAGACGGCGGAACAGGGGGTGCTGGGCCACTACGCAGACCAGAACGGCTGGAGCAAGGTGGTCGGCGACCTGGCCAGCCTCAACCAGCACATCGGCCAGCAGCACCCCGGCACGCCCATCGTGCTGCTGGGCCACAGCATGGGCAGCTACATCGCCCAGGCCTATCTGCAACATCACAGCGCCAGCCTGCACGGGGCGATTCTCAGCGGCTCGAATTTCCAGCCAGTGGCGCTGTACCGCGCCGCCAGCCTGATCGCCCGCATCGAACGCTGGCGCCAGGGCGGCCAGGGGCGCAGCGCACTGATCGAATGGCTGTCCTTCGGTTCGTTCAACAAGGCGTTCAAACCCAATCGCACCGCCTTCGACTGGCTCAGCCGCGACCCGGAGGAAGTCGACAAGTACGTGGCCGATCCATTGTGCGGCTTTCGTTGCACCAACCAGTTGTGGATCGATCTGCTGGGCGGGCTGCAGCAAATCAGCAAGATTGCCAACCTCAAGCAGATCGATCCGGGCCTGCCGCTGCTGGTAATGGGTGGTGAATGTGATCCGGTGAGCGCTGGCAAGCGTCTCAAGGATCTGGCCAACGCGTTGCGCGAGGCCGGCAGCCAGTGCCTGCAACTCAATATCTACCCCCAGGCACGTCATGAGCTGTTCAACGAAAGCAACCGTGACCAAGTGACCCACGACGTGCTGGCCTGGCTCGACCAGGCCCTGCAGCACCGCCGGCCACCACGGTCGGAATAGCCGGTGCGCAACCAGTGCGCTTATTTATCTGTCAGAGGATTTCAGCAACATGACCCAGGTAACCAACACGCCTTACGAAGCCCTGGAAGTCGGCCAGACCGCCCAGTACAGCAAGACCGTCGAGGAGCGTGACATCCAGCTGTTCGCCGCCATGTCCGGCGACCACAACCCGGTGCACCTGGACCCCGAGTTCGCCGCCGCCACCACGTTCAAGGAGCGCATCGCCCACGGCATGTTCAGCGGCGCGCTGATCAGTGCCGCCGTGGCCTGCGAGCTGCCTGGCCCGGGCACCATCTACATCGGCCAGCAGATGACCTTCCAGAAGCCGGTGAAGATTGGCGACACCCTGACCGTACGCCTGGAGATCCTCGAAAAACTGCCCAAGTTCCGCGTGCGCATCGCCACTCGCGTATTCAACCAGCACGATGAACTGGTTGTGGACGGCGAAGCCGAAATCGCCGCTCCGCGCAGAAAGCAGACCGTGACCCTGACCACCCTGCCAGCCATCACCATCGGCTGAGTCTCGCTCCCCAGGAGCCGGCTTGCCGGCGAAGGCTATGCCGGCGCTTTCGCCGGCAAGCCGGCTCCTACTGTTTGCCGCCCTCCTCCACCTGCACACTGGCTGTCATGCCGGCGCTCAGGTTGATGCCTTCGGGCACCTTGTCGAGCTTGATCCGCACCGGAATCCGTTGGGCCAGGCGTACCCAGTTGAAGGTCGGCTCCACTTCCGCCAGCAGTTGCCCGTCAGGCGTGGCATTACGGTCGGTGATCCCCCGGCTGATGCTTTCCACATGGCCTTGCAGGGCATCACCGGCGCTCATCAGCCAGACCTTCACCGGGTCGCCGACCTGGATCCGCGGCAGCTTGGTTTCCTCGAAATAGGCCTGGACATAGAAGGTCGAGTCATCGATCAGCGCCATCACCGGCTGCCCGGCATTGACGTAGTTGCCCTCGGCCAGGCGCAAGTTGGTGATATGCCCGTCACGGGGCGCATGCACCTGGCTACGGGCCAGGTTCAATTCGGCGACCTTGGCCTCGGCCTGGGCCTGGCGCAGCTCGCCACGGGCGATGCCGGCGTTGATCTGGGCGTTCTCGCGCAGCTCGGCGCTGATGGCCTGGGGGCCAAGAGCAGCGCGGCGGCTGGCTTCATGTTCGCGCAGGCTCAACTGCTGCTGGCGGGTCTGCACCACCGCCTGGGCTTTTTCCAGGGCGGCCTCGAAACGGTCGCGGTCGATACTCAGCAACAGCTCGCCGGCCTTGACTGGCTGGTTGTCCGCCACCTTGAGCTCGCGCACCCAGCCGGACACATCCGGGGCGACTATCACCACGTCGGCGCGGATCCGCGCATCGCGGGTCCAGGGCGTAAGCATGTAGTACTGCCACAGGTGATAACCGGCAAAGATCGCCACCGCCACCAGGCAGAGGGTAAACACGACACGTACGGGTGTACGCATGATCAACTCCTTATAAGGGCCCCAGGACCAGCGTAATGACCGTCAAGACACAGACGTACAGGGCACAATCGAACAGTGCTTCGTGCCAGATCCAGCGGCCCAGCCCGGTTACCCGCACCAGCATCCGCAGGGCACCGGTCAGCACCAGCGCCAGCACCACATAAATCAGGAACGGGCTGAGCAGCACCCCGCCCAGCGACCACTCACGCAGCCCCATGACTTTCCTCCTGCTGCCGGCACCAACTGCGCCAGCTGCTTTGCAATTGCACGACGGCGCCCTGCGCCAGTTTCAACGCATCACTGGGCGGCTGCTGCCCCAGCGCCTCCAGCAGGGCCACGCTGGGCTGCTCCAGGGCATCCTGACGACTGCCCGCCGGGCCTTGTTCCAGGGTGCGCTGCAGGTGCTCGAAATAAGCTCGCTGCGCGGCGCCGACCGGTACCTGGGCCACCGCCAGGCTCAGGCGCAGGTGCATCAGTTCGTCGCCGATATCCAGGCCCAGCAGGCCATCGTCCCAGCGGCTGCGGGCCGGCTCCGGCAGTTCCGGATAATGCCGCGCCAGTTGCAACAGGCGGTCGGCCATGCGCCCGCCAAACCAGCTTTCCGCACCCCGCAGGTTGCGCCGGGTCAGGCGCACCAGGTCGTGCAGGGTCGCAGCCAGCAGGCGCCGGCCGTGCCACGCCGGGTTGCGCAGGATCAGCAGATGGAAGGCCAGCACCGCAGCGCCCACCCCCAGCACCATGGCCTGGGCGTTATTGAAGAAACTGGCAACATCGAAACTCATGCGGTTCATCGGCGAGATCAGCACGATGAAGTGCAGGCAGAACGAAGTGGCCGTGGCGCCGATCTGCGGCTTGGCCATGCCCAGGGCGCCGAAGAACAGCGGCACGCCCATGGCCATCGCCAGCATCGGGAAACCGCTCCACTGAGGCAGCAGGATCTGTCCCACCACGAAGGCTGCCGGAACCGCCAGAAAGATCCCGCGCATGAAGCTCATGCCGATCTGCGCCCCGTTCTCGCGGCTGGCGAACAGGCTGCAGACCACACAGGTCAGCAGCATCGCCCCGGAGGCCGCGGGCCAGGCGGTGGCCAGCCAGAAGCTGGCCACCGTCAGAAAAGCCAGGGCGCTGCGGGCGCCGAATACCAGGGCCAGCGACAAGTCGCGGTGAGGTGTCAGCGTCGCCGGCTGCACCATTGCCCCGCGCCCCTCCTGCACCGCTGAAAGGGCCTGGGTGGCAGCCAGGGCGGTGTCCAGCAACAAGCTGAAACGCGCCAGGCAGTAACTCTGCGCCGGGCTGATCGCCCCATCGCGGGAGGCCTCCAGCACCCGTGGCGACAAGGCTTGCAGGCTGGCCCCATCAGCGCTGTCCAGGGCCGCCAGGACCTGATCCATCCACGGCTGCAACCGCGCGGCTTCGACGCTATCCAACTGCTTCCACTGGCGCCGCACCGAACGGGAGATGCGCAGCAGCATCAACAGTTTCTGACTCAGGCCACCGATCGCCCGGGCCCGCTGGCGGCCCAGCGGGCCTTCGAACCAGGCATGTTCGCGCTGGGCATCGACGGCGACGATGCGCCCGAGGATCTCCAGCAGGCCCTTGCGGGCCTGGGCATCCCCGGCCAGGGTGGCACGGGCCGCCTGCATCCCGCTGTGCCAGGCGCTGCGGGCCTGATCGGCCAACTGTCGCTCGACGCGCAGCGGCCAGAGCAGCGCGCTGCTGGCGGTGGCGCAGATGATGCCCAGGGAAATCTCCGTACAGCGGGCCACCGCCTGGTCGAAGATCCCCAGGGGATGGCTGATGGCCGGCAAGGCAATGATGGCCACGGTGTAGCCGGCCAGCACGAAGGAGTAGGACCAGGCACTGCGCAACAGGGTCGAACTGGCCGTGCACAACCCCAGCCACAGCGCCAGGGCCAGGAGGAACAGCCAGGGGGTCTGGGCGAACAGCCCCATGAACAGCACCGACATAAGGGTCCCCACCAGGGTCCCCAACAGCCGCGCCAGACCTTTTTGCAGGACCATGCCGGACAGCGGCTGAGCCACGATGAATGCGGTCATCAGGGCCCAGGCCGGTTGCTCCAGCCCCCAGCGCAATGCCAGCCACAGCGCTACCCCACCACCGAGCAGGGTCTTGATCGCGAACTGCAATGCAGGAAGGTTGGGAGCAAGCAGGGCTTGCAGGGTAATGGGCACGGCTGGCAACTCTTGGCAGGACAAACACAACGATAGTCGCGATAGGCATCAGCGAAGCTGGGCTAATTATTAGCTAGCTAACTAAATACCGTCCAGCATTAAATTACCGGCATAAAAAAACGCCAGACTGGCTGGCGTTTTTGACAGGTTTTGACCCTTACGAACGGGCGCGTGCCTGATTGCGCAGGGCCTTGACCTGGTCGTGATTGCGTTGCACGCCGTGGTACTGGCGCTCTACCACATCACGAATGCCCACCAGGTTGTGCTTGTTGATCTTCTCCAGAGCCTCCTTGTAGGCCTTCAGTGCATGGTCTTCACCACGCTCGGCTTCGTTGAGCACCGCCTCCTCGTCCTTGCCGGTCACCAGGGACTTGAGGTCGACCCAGCGACGGTGCAGGTCGCCGCTGACACTGGTGGAGGTTTCCGGATCCCCGCCCATGGAGCGCACTACCGACTGCAGTTCTGCCGCGGCCGTGGCGCAATCAGTGGAGCGCTTGATGAACAGCGCCTTGAGCTCGGGGTGCTTGATGTCTTCGGCACAGGTCTTGAACCCTTCCTGACCGTCCTTGCTGGTCTCGATCAGGCTGTTGAGTACCGAAATAGCTTCTTTATTCAAGTCAGTCATTTTCTGGTTCCTTGTGGGTTGCGAGAATTGGGTTAACTCGAGATTTGAGTTAGTTGAGTTAACTGTTGCACCCGCCATGCCAGACTTGGATTATATTTTTATTCCTTACTATTCAATTACTTAGAAAATATACAAAAATCTGTATCCGAGTTATTTGCATGATCTGTCATTTGGCCTCCATGCAGAATGCCTGTATTTTCCAAGGCTCTTGAATGACACGACAGCCCCCGCCATGACCCCTGAAACTCTTGAACTGCTGGTCACCCGGGAAATGCCCTTCGGCAAATACAAGGGCCGAATCCTGGCCGACCTGCCCGGCCCCTACCTGAACTGGTTCGCCCGGGAAGGTTTTCCCAAGGGCGAACTCGGCGGCCTGCTGGCCCTGATGCAGGAAATCGACCACAACGGCCTTAGCGACCTGCTCGATCCCCTGCGGGCCAAACACGGCAAACCCAAACCCCGTCACTGAAAAAGAGCCCTCCATGCCAAGGACTGCAGCCACACTTGCCCACGACGAAGATCATTGGCAGGGCATCGCTCGCCAGTTCGACATCGAGCCGGGGCCGATCAATCTGGAAAACGGCTACTTCGGGCGCATGACCCGCAGCGTGGCCCAGGAGTACCAGCACAACATCCAGTGGGTGAACCGCAGCAACTCGCTGCTGGTGCGCCAGCGCTTCGAGCAGATCGACGCGCTGGACATCCGCCGCCAACTGGCGGCGCTGCTGCAGACGCCGGAAAACGCCGTGGCCCTGACCCGCTGTGCCTCCGACGCCCTGCAATCGCTGATCCGCAACTACAACCGCCTGCAACCGGGCGACCAGGTACTGCTCAGCGACCTGGAGTACGACACGGTCAAGAGCGCCATGCGCTGGCTGGCCCGCCAGCGCGGCGTCGAAGTGATAGAGATCATCCACCGGCATCCTGCCAGTTTTGACAGCCTTGTAAGCACCTACAAAGACGCTTTCGAGCGCTACCCACGGCTCAAGCTGATGCCCCTGACCTATGTCACCCATCGCAGCGGGCTGGTGATGCCGGTCCGGGCAATTGCCGCCGCCGCTCGGGAACACGGGGTCGACATCATCCTCGACGGCGCCCACGCCCTGGGCCAGATCGACTTCGACCTTCGCGACCTGGGCATCGCCTTCGCCGGTTTCAACCTGCACAAGTGGATCGGCGCACCGCTGAGCCTGGGCTTTGTGTATATCCACCCCGAACGCCTGGAAGACATCGACCCGGACATGGACGAGTTCCATTTTCCCCGTGACGACGTGCGCGCCCGTACGCCCTACAGCACGCCAAACATTCCGGCGCTGATGACCCTGCCCCGGGTGTTCGAGGAACACCGGGCGATGGGTGGTGCGGCGGCCAAGGGCGCGCGCCTGAACTACCTGCGCCATAGCTGGAGCGAAGCGGTGCGCGAAATGGACGGGCTGGAAGTCATGACCCCGCAGGACCCGCGCCTGTGCTGCGCCATCAGCGCTGTGCGCTTCACCCGCCACCAGGACCAGCAAGCCCTGGCGGATCGCCTGCTACGGGACTACAACCTGTTTACCGTGGCCCGCAATGGCGCAGGGTTCGGCACCTGCATCCGCATCACTCCGGGGCTGACCACTCCCCTTGCGCATATGCAGCAGTTGATCGAAGCCCTCACCAACCTGGCCGGCCGGTAAGCCCTGCCCGCCTGTCGCGCGCCGGGCAGCGCTATTCTCCAGGCAAAAAAAAACGGTGCGCCGACCAAGCGCACCGTAAAGCCGTAGAACACACCAACGAATCGGGTAGAACCTTCAGTCCAGCAGGGCCAGGGCCTCGGCCGTGCACTCCTGGATCCGTGCCCAGTCGCCGTTCTTGATCCACTCGGGATCGAGCATCCAGCTACCGCCGACACACATCACATTCTTGAGCGCCATGTAGCTCTTGATATTGGCCGGGCCGACGCCGCCGGTAGGGCAGAACTTGACCTCGCCGAACGGCCCGCCCAGGGCCTTGATCGCCGCCACGCCACCACTGACTTCCGCCGGGAACAGCTTGAAGCGGCGATAGCCCAGGGCATAACCCTCCATGATCCCGGAGGCATTGCTGATCCCCGGCAGCAGGGGAATCGGGCTGGCCACGCTGGCTTGCAGCAGGTCGCGGGTGATGCCCGGGGTGACGATGAACTGCGAACCTGCCGCCTCCGCCGCCACCAGCATCTGCGGGTCGAGCACAGTGCCGGCACCGGTCACCAGCTCCGGGCGCTGTTCGCGCAGGATCTGGATCGCCTTGAGGCCGAACTGCGAACGCAGGGTCACTTCCAGGGCGGTCAGGCCGCCGGCCGCCAGGGCATCGGCCAGCGGCAGGACATCCTGCTCGCGGGCAATGGTGATCACCGGCAGGATCCGCGCCTTGGCGCAGAGGCTGTCGATCAGGGCAACTTTGTCCGCCATGGAAACGGTCGGGGCGAGGTTTGTCATAGCGGCTGATCCTTGGCTCATGGGCACCAGTAAATCTCTAACGGGGTTTGCAGGAAGGCGCGAATCGGCATTTCGGCGACAGCGTCACCAGCCAGTGCGGCGCTCAGGGTGGTCAGCTTGGACTGACCGGAAATCGACAACAGGCTGTTGCGGGCCGAAGCCAGCAATGCCCGGCTCATGCTCAGGCGCTGATGGGGCACGCTGGGCGCCAGCATCGGCCAGCAGCGACGAGTGCCATCGGCCTTGAGCGCTTCAGCCAGGTTCGGGCTGTTGGGGAACAGCGACGCGGTGTGGCCGTCATCCCCCATGCCCAGCACCAGCACATCGATGCCTGGCAGTTCGGCCAGCAGACTGTCCGCTTGTAGGGCAGCCTCTTCAAGATTGGCCGCCGCACTGTAGAGGCCGAGGAAGCGAGCCTTGGCCACCGGCCCCTGGAGCAGGTAGCGCTTGAGCAGGCCCGCATTGCTGTCGGCATGCTCCACAGGCACCCAGCGCTCGTCCGCCAGGGTGATCAGCACCTTGGACCAATCCAGCTCCTGCTTCACCAGGGCCTGGAAAAACGCCACCGGGCTACGGCCACCGGACACCACCAGGGTGGCGTTGCCGCGCACGGCAATGGCCTCGCGCAGCAGCTCGGCGACCTTCAGCGCCTGGCCTTCAGCCAGCAGCGTGGGGCTGCGGAATTCGTGGGCGCGCACGCCCGCCGGCAGTTGCAAATCAGATATCGCCATACCAAGACCTCCCATCCCGCGTGATCAGTGCAATGGAGCTCATCGGCCCCCAGGACCCGGCCGCGTACGGCTTGGGCGCATCGCCGGATTTCTTCCACCCGGCAATCAACTGGTCACACCACTTCCACGCGGCTTCGATTTCATCTTTGCGCACAAACAGGTTCTGATTGCCGCGCATCACTTCCAGCAACAACCGCTCGTAGGCATCGGGGATCCGTGCACTGCGATAGGTATCGGAAAAATTCAGCTGCAACGGACCGCTGCGCAGTTGCATGCCCTTGTCCAGGCCCTGCTCCTTGGTCATCACCCGCAACGAGATACCTTCGTCCGGCTGCAGGCGGATGATCAGCTTGTTGCTGATCTGCAGGCGCTGCTCGGGGGCGAAGATATAGTGCGAGGGTTCCTTGAAGTGGATGACGATCTGCGACAGCTTCTGCGGCATGCGCTTGCCGGTGCGCAGGTAGAACGGCACACCGGCCCAGCGCCAGTTGCGGATATCGGCGCGCAGGGCGACGAAGGTCTCGGTGTCGCTCTGGGTGTTGGAGTTTTCTTCCTCCAGGTAGCCCGGCACCGACTGGCCTTCGCTGTGGCCGGCGATGTACTGGCCGCGCACCACCTGGGTGGTCAGGCCTTCCGGACTGATGGGCGCCAGGGCCTTGAGCACCTTGACCTTCTCGTCGCGGATGCTGTCGGCCGAAAGGTCGGCCGGCGGGTCCATGGCGATCAGGCAGAGCAGTTGCAGCAAGTGGTTCTGGATCATGTCCCGCAGTTGGCCGGCCTTGTCGAAATAGCCCCAGCGACCTTCGATGCCGACCTTCTCGGCCACGGTGATTTCCACGTGGGAGATGTAGTTCTGGTTCCACTGGGTTTCGAACAGGCTGTTGGCGAAACGCAGGGCAATCAGGTTCTGCACCGTTTCCTTGCCCAGGTAGTGGTCGATCCGGTAGATGCGGGTTTCCGGGAAGAACTGCGCCACCGCGTCGTTGACCTTGCGTGATGAATCCAGGTCCGAGCCGATGGGTTTTTCCAGGACCACACGGGTGTGCTGGTTGAGCCCGACCCGGGAGAGGTTTTCGCAGATCGCGCCATACACCGCCGCCGGCGTGGCGAAGTAGGCAATCAGGCGCTGCTCGCTGCCGACACGTTCGGCCAGGGCGACGTAGTCCTCGGCCTTGAGGAAGTCCACATGCAGGTAGCTCAGGCGGGCGAGAAAACGCTGCAGGACCTGGCTATCGATATCCTTGTCGCCGACATACTTGTGCAGCTCGGTTTCGATATTCGCCAGGTGCTCCTGCTCGCTGCCAGGCTCGCGGGCCAGGGCCAGGATGCGCGTGTCGTCATGCAGCAAACCGGCGGCATCGAGTTGGTACAGGGCAGGAAACAGCTTACGCAGCGCCAGATCGCCCAGCGCGCCAAACAAGGCAAAGGTGCAGGGTTCAACCGTTATCGAAGGCATGATGTTTGTTCTTTTATCAAGTTAAGCTACAAATACCTTTTTTCAAGGCATCACTCAAGGAAAAATGTAGTAATAAACACAACATTTTTACAAAATACAGATTCCAGGTGGTGGTCGATCCGGGCCATCAGTAGGATAGGCCACCTCTCAACTTCGCATTGCAGGCGCGCCAGCGACCCGCTGCGCAGCGCAATCGCAGCAAGCTCAAAAGGCCTGCACCGACAATCCGTCGGCGCGCCTTGCTCGATTGACCGCTTCCCGGCCCTGCCCGCAGCGCCTGTCTAGCCGATCTAGGAAACCTTAATGGACCGAGTGCGAAACCTTCTGGAGCAGATCCAGAACCGTCTTGAAGAACTGAACAAGGCGGAACGTAAAGTCGCCGAAGTCATCCTGCTCAACCCGCAGCAGGCGACTCGCTTCAGCATCGCCGCCCTGGCCCAGGCTGCCTCGGTCAGCGAACCGACGGTCAATCGCTTCTGCCGCTCCTTTGGCGTCAGCGGCTACCCGGAACTCAAGCTGCAACTGGCCCAGAGCCTGGCCAGCGGTGCGGCCTATGTCAGCCGTGCCGTGGAGGCCGACGACAACCCAGAAGCCTACACGCAAAAGATTTTCGGCAGCGCCATCGCCTCCCTGGACAGCGCCTGCCAGGCCCTGGACCCGAACCTGATCAGCAAGGCCGTGGACTTGTTGATCCAGGCCCGGCAGATCCACTTCTTCGGTCTCGGCGCCTCGGCCCCGGTGGCCCTGGACGCCCAGCACAAGTTCTTCCGCTTCAACCTCGCCGTCACCGCCCACGCCGATGTGCTGATGCAACGGATGATCGCGTCGGTGGCTCATACCGGCGAATTGTTCGTGATCATTTCCTACACCGGCCGCACCCGCGAACTGGTGGAAGTGGCGCGTATCGCACGGGAAAACGGCGCCTCGGTGCTGGGGCTGACCGCAGAAAACTCGCCACTGGCCAAGGCCAGTACCTTGAGCCTGAACATCCCGCTACCGGAAGACACCGACATCTACATGCCGATGACCTCACGGATCATCCAGCTCACCGTACTCGACGTGCTGGCCACCGGCATGACCCTGCGCCGCGGCGTGGATTTCCAGCCACACCTGCGCAAGATCAAGGAAAGCCTCAACGCCAGCCGCTACCCGGTGGGCGACGAGTTCAACTGAAGCCGGGCCGGCTCCCTACCCCGCAGCGCGCGCCTGCAAGCTCAGGTGCGCTTGCTCCCCGGGCGCCAGGCGCAGGCTGTCGGTGCCACCCACAGCCGCTTCGACACAGACGAACCGCGACACCTCATTCCAGCTCACCCCCAGCAGCGGCCGGGTGCCGGGGTGCCAGACCACGGTGTCGGCATGGTCACCGGTATCGATGCACAACTCGCGCTGCCAGGCGTGATCCTTGAGCTGCAACTCACCCTCGTGCTGGAACACCCGCTGGCAACCGCCCTCGACCCGCAACTCGCCCTGCTGCTGGCAGACCTGACGGTTCAACTGGTCATAACCCTGGGCGCCATCGAGCCCAGACAGCGCTATCTCGCCGACATCACCAATACGCCAGTAGGCGTGCAGAGCCTGGCTCAACTGGCAGGGTTCGGTGTCCTGGTGCTCGGTGCTCAGGCGCAGGTCCATGCTCTGGCCCAGGTGCGCATGCAGGTCGACCTTCCAGTCGCACAACTGCAATTGCCAGTGCAGGCGCACGCCCTCTTCATCACTGCTGCTGTCCAGCAGCTTCCAGTCCAGCAGCCGCGCCCAGCCATGGGAAGGCCAGGCATTTTCGCTGGGATGGCGCCCATACCAGGGCCAGCACACCGGCACTCCGCCACGGATCGCCCCCACCTGCGGCCACTTCGCCGCACACCACAGCCAGGGCTTTTGTCCGGCCGGCTGGAAGTGCAGCAACTGGGCACCCTGACGACTGAACACGGCCTGGCACAGCGGGTGATCGATCACCAGCACGTCACGCAATTGATAACGCTCCCAGGCAAACACCGGGCGCTCGCGCAAGGATCTGAAAAAGCGTTGTAGCGGATGCTCATGCATGGGCCGCAGTCCTGAAAATCAATGCTGTCTCGCTACTCATGAGGGGGGCGCCGGCCCGACAAAAAAAAGCGGACGGCCCAGGCCATCCGCAAAATGCGCACAGAGAGAAGGAGCTTATCGCAACGGCCTTAGAACACCGACTGAATTTTCAGGCCGGCCACCAGCGCGTTGTCGACTTCATCCACACCACCCGGGTGGGTGATGTATTGCAGGTTGGGGCGCACGGTCAGCCAGTTGGTGACGTGGAAGCCATAGTTGATCTCGTAGTTGTATTCGGTGTCGCGCAGCGGCATGTACAGCGGGTTGTCGTAGTTGCTGATGCCGTTGTCCTCGTTGATCAGCTGGGCGTTCTTGCGCACATCGTCGTTGACGTGGATCCGAGCAAAACCGATGCCGACGTCATCTTTGGGACGCGCATCGAACGGCCCCTTGTACACGAACATCAGCGACTGGTAGTTGTCGACGACGTTGGTGTCCTTGTCGTGGAAGGTGGCATTGGCGGCGATGTTCAGGCCCCGGGAAGCATCACCGTTGTGGGTGGTGAGTTGCTGCTGCCCGACGAACCAGTAGCCGTGCTTGCTGTTGTGCACGCGATAGGCATCGCCGGTGTCCGCGGCATCCTGACCATTGACGTCCTTGCGCACATCATTGGCATCGGCCGTGCTCTTGTAGTAACCGACGCGGTACTCGCCCGGCAGGCTGTTGAGCTTGGGCGACCAGACCAGTTCCACCGGCAATACGGTGCCCTTGGTGCCGCTGCCGCTGAGCTTGAAGCCGTTGCCGTGCTCCAGTTGCGACGGGTTCTGGTTGTAGGCGCCGATTTGCGCATACAGCTCGGGGGTGATGTTGTACTTGATGCGCAGCGCCGCCTGGCTGACCGGCCAGTTGTACCAGATGCCGGTGGCCCAGTTGCCCACCTGGGAGCCGCAGAACGCCAGGTTCTGGAAGTCGCAGGGGAAGGTGTTGAAGTCTTCGCCTTCGCCGAAGTAGCCGGCCTTGACGTCCAGCTTGCCGTCGAGGAACTGGTGCTGAACCCACAACTGGGTCAGGCGGACCATGTGCCCCCGGCCATAGACCTCCTGGGAGGAGCTCAAGGTGCCGGCACGCGGGTCGCCGATGCGGTCGTTGGAGATGTTCTGGCCGTTACGGTTGGTCAGCTGGATCTTGGCCTGGGTGTTGTCCCAGCCCAAAAGCTTCTGCAGGTCGAACGCCACGCCCAGGCCGAACTGGTCGCTGTAGCGCCCGGTCTTGTCGTCGTTGTAACCACCATGCAGGTTGGCGCCCATTTCACCGACGTAGTCGGCCTTGATGTCGATCCCCTGCTCGATCAGCTTGGTGCGCTCGCCGCCCCAGTCGCCGGTCATCCATTTCGAATCGGCGCTGAACGCCTCATCGGCCATGGCATTGCCGGACAGGACCAGGGCCGCCACCGCCGACAACTGGCAGAGCAATCGGGTGTTGCTGTGTTGCTTTTTCATCCCTACATCCTCGTCTTTATTGTTATTAACGATTTATCCAACGCGGTTTACAGCAGTGGCGACGGATGACAGGCCATCCGTCACGGATTCAGCGGCCCTTGAACTGCGCCACATTGCCGCCCCGGGCCTCTGTCACCGGTGCCCCGGCGGCGCCCAGGCGTTCACCGCTCTGGGCGTCGAACAACAGCACCCGGGCCGGATCGAACTGCAGTGTCAGGGTTTCCCCGGCCTCGGGGGCCTGGTCCGGTGCCAGGCGGCAGCAGACCTTGGTGCCATTGAGCGTGACGAATACCAGGGTGTCGGGGCCGGTGGGCTCGATCACCTGGACCTCGGCACGAATGGTCGGCAGGCCGTTGGCCTCGCCCGCGGCCAGGGCGATCTGTTCCGGGCGAATGCCGAGGATCACCTCACGGTCTTCCAGCCCGGCATCCTGGGGCCCCAGGGGCAGCTCGCAGCGAGCCTGGCCACTGTCCAGCAGGGCCAGCAGGCGGCCGTCCTTGCGCTGCAGGCGCAGGGGGATGAAGTTCATCGGTGGCGAACCGATGAAGCTGGCCACGAACAGGTTGGCCGGGTCGTTGTAGATCTGCTTCGGGGTGCCGAACTGCTGGATGATCCCGTCCTTCATCACCGCCACCTTGTCACCCAGGGTCATGGCTTCGATCTGGTCGTGGGTGACATAGACCGTGGTGGTTTTCAGACGCTGGTGCATCAGCTTCATTTCTGTGCGCATCTCCACCCGCAGCTTGGCGTCGAGGTTGGACAGCGGCTCGTCGAACAGGTAGATCTTCGGCCGCCGGGCCAGGGCCCGGCCCATGGCCACCCGTTGCTGCTGGCCACCGGAGAGCTGGCCCGGCTTGCGGGTGAGCAGGTGCTCGATCTGCAGCAGCTTGGCCACCCGCGCCACTTCCGCGTCGATCTCGGCGGCGGGCATCTTGCGGATCTTCAGGCCGAAGGCGATGTTGTCGCGCACGCTCATGGTCGGGTACAGCGCGTAGGACTGGAACACCATGGCGATGTCACGATCCTTGGGGCTCATGCCGCTGATGTCGGCGTCGTCCACCAGGATCGCCCCGCCACTGATGTTCTCAAGGCCCGCGATGCAGTTCATCAGGGTGGATTTGCCGCAGCCGGATGGGCCGACGAGGATCAGGAATTCACCGTCATCGATCTTCAGCTCGATGTTCTTCAGGGTGTCCGGCAGGCCGGCACCGTAGGTCTTGTTGACGTTGCGTAATTCGAGAGTTGCCATGCCTTACCCCTTGACCGCGCCGGACGTCAGCCCGCGCAGGAAATACTTGCCGGCGAAGATGTAGACCAGCAGTGTCGGCAGCCCGGCGATCATCGCCGCTGCCATATCAACGTTGTATTCCTTGGCCCCGGTGCTGGTGTTGACCAGGTTGTTCAGGGCCACGGTGATCGGTTGCGCGTCGCCACTGGCGAACACCACGCCGAAGAGGAAATCGTTCCAGATCTGGGTGAACTGCCAGATCAGGCAGACCATGATGATCGGCACCGACATCGGCAGCAGGATCTTGCCGAAGATGGTGAAGAACCCGGCACCGTCCAGGCGCGCAGCCTTGACCAGCGCATCCGGCACGCTCACGTAGTAGTTGCGAAAGAACAAAGTGGTGAAGGCCAGCCCGTAGACCACGTGCACCAGCACCAGGCCGGTGGTGGTGTTGGCCAGGCCGAACTTGCCCAGGGTGAACGAAGCCGGCAGCAGCACCGTCTGGAACGGCAGGAAGCAGCCGAACAGCAGCAGGCCGAAGAACAGCTGGGAGCCGCGAAAGCGCCACATCGACAGCACGTAGCCGTTCATTGCACCGATGAAGGTAGAGATCAGCACCGCCGGCACGGTGATCTTCACCGAGTTCCAGAAGTAGCCACCGACAGTGTCCCAGGCCTTGATCCAGCCGATGCCGTCCACCACCTGTGGCCAGCTCAAAAGGTTGCCGGTGCGGATATCCTCCGGGGTCTTGAAGCTGGTGAGCAGCATCACCACCAGCGGTATCAGGTACACCGCCGCCGCCAGCAGCAGGGTGGCGTAGATGGCGATCCGGCTGAAGTTCAGGGTCGGTTTGCCAAGGGAGTCAGTCATGGCGCTTGCCCCGCAGTTCGGAATACAGGTACGGCACAAGGATGGTCAGCACGGCGCCCAGCATCAGCATGGCGCTGGCCGAACCTATGCCCATCTGGCCGCGGCTGAAGGTGAAGGAATACATGAACATCGCCGGCAGGTCGGAGGAATAGCCCGGGCCGCCCGCGGTCATCGCCGCCACCAGGTCGAAGCTCTTGATGGCGATGTGGGCGAGGATCATGAAGGCACTGAAGAACACCGGCCGCAGGCTCGGCAGGACAATCTTCAGGTAGATGGTCGGCAGGCTCGCACCGTCCACCTGGGCGGCGCGGATGATCGACTGGTCGACACCCCGCAGGCCGGCGAGGAACATCGCCATGACAAAGCCCGAGGCCTGCCACACCGCGGCGATCACCAGGCAGTACACCACCCGGTCCTGATCCACCAGCCAGTCCAGGCGAAAGCCTTCCCAGCCCCAGTCGCGAAGCATCTTGTCCAGGCCCAGGCCGGGGTTGAGCAACCACTTCCAGGCGGTACCGGTGACGATCATCGACAGCGCCATGGGGTACAGGTACACGGTGCGGATAAAGCCTTCCTTGCGGATGCGCTGGTCCAGCAGCACCGCGAGGAACACTCCCAGCACCAGGCTGATGGCGATGAACATGCCGCCGAAGACCGCGAGGTTCTTGCTCGCCACCCACCAGCGGTCGTTGTCCATCAAGCGCAGGTATTGCTGCAGGCCGACCCACTTGTAGCTCGGCATGAAGCTGGAATTGGTAAAGGACAGAATGAACGTCCAGATGATGTAGCCGTAGAAACCCACCAGCACGATCACCATGCTCGGTGCCAGCACCAGCTTGGGTAGCCAGCGCTGCAATGCATCTAACGGTGAGGCTTTGCTGAAAACCGCCACAGAGCTCATCGGAATAACCCAGTCAGGAGTGAATCCGGGCTGCACACCGTCGCTGCATGGGCCGGGGCACAGGCAGGGCGGCGACAGTCACGGGTGAGCCGCCGGCGTACCGGCGGCGGGGTTCAAGGATTACTGCGCGGCCTTGACCGCCGAAGCCAGCTGCGCACTGGCCTTGGCCGGGTCCGCATCCTTGTCGTTCATGAAGTTGGTCACCACGTCGAAGATCGCGCCCTGCACCGCCAGGGAAGTGGCCATGTTGTGCGCCATGCTCGGCTGCAGGCCGCCGGTCTTCTCGTCTGCCAGGAAGTCCTTGGCCGACGCCTGGGCGCAGGAGTCGAAGCCCTCGGCGCTCATGTCGTTGAGCATGTCGGTACGCACCGGGATCGAACCCTTGTTGATGCTGAAGACTTTCTGGAAGTCCTTGCCCAGGGCGACCTTGGCCAGGTCCTGCTGGGCAGCGATATCGCCCTTGCGGTCGGCCTTGAGCTTGAACACCGCCAGGGAGTCGATGTTGTAGGTGAAGGCCTTGTCGGTACCCGGGAACGGTACGCACTGGTAGTCCTTGCCGGCGACCTTCTTGGCCGCGGTCCACTCGCTCTTGGCCCAGTCGCCCATCATCTGCATGCCGGCCTTGCCGCCGATCACGTCGGCTGCGGCAATGTTCCAGTCACGCCCGGCACGGTTGGGGTCCATGTAGCCGGTGATTTTCTTCAGCTCGGTGAAGGCCTTGGCCATTTCCGGGCCGGAGAGGGTTTTCTGGTCCAGGTCCACCAGGGCTTTCTTGTAGCCCTCCGGGCCCATGACCGAGAGCACCACGTCTTCGAACACGGTGCTGTCCTGCCACGGCTGGCCGCCGTGGGCCAGGGCGATGAAGCCGGCGGCCTTGAGCTTGTCGCCGGCGGCATAGAATTCTTCGAGGGTGGTCGGGGCCTTGTCGATCCCGGCTTTCTTGAACACGGCAGGGTTGATCCACAGCCAGTTGACCCGGTGGATGTTCACCGGCACCGCCACGTAGTCACCTTCGTACTTGACGGTATTGGCCACCTTGGGCGACAGCAGGCCGTCCCAGTTCTCGGCCTTGGCCACGTCCTTGAGGGTTTCGGTACTGAGCAGGCCGGTGCTGCCCCATTCCTGGATGTCCGGGCCCTTGATCTGCGCCACACCCGGCGGGTTGCCGGCCACGGCGCGGCTTTTGAGCACGGTCATGGCAGTGGAACCGCCACCGCCGGCCACGGCGCCGTCCTTCCAGGTGAAACCGTCTTTTTCCACTTGGGCCTTGAGCACATCGACGGCGGCTTTTTCACCACCCGAAGTCCACCAGTGGACGACTTCCACGGAACCTTTGGAATCGGCGGCGAGGGCACTCAGGGGAAACAGAGAGGCAAGGGAAATGACAGTGGCGAGGCGAGAAATCGCATTCATTTGAAGTACCTTTCTTGTTGTTATGCATGCAAGTCTGGTGCTTGCGCTGCAAACGAGTCTAAACAGCCTAGTCGATCATTCGAGTAACGAAGCGATGGGGAAATGTCACCACATGGTTACACAAGGCCCGGAACAGACACCTGGGCCAATGCCGAAGCCATGCTCGGGGCCAACGGCAGGCGCGGGATCAGCACCGCCTGCCAGGCGTGATAGAGGTCCGGCTTGCCGCCCCAGATCCGGGCTGACGGCTGGTTGTCCGGGCCCAGTTCGTGGTGCCAGCTACCGTGCCTGCGGTCGATGAAATGGGCCTCGCAGAATTCCCAGAAACAGCGGTACCAGGCCTCGTACTGGGCCTGGCCGGTGCGTTTGAGCAAGGCGCTGGCGGCGGCGCTGGCCTCGGCGTGGGTCCAGTGCAGGCGCTCGCGCACCACTGGCTGGTGGTCCCAGTCCAGGGTGTAGACCATGCCCGGGGCGCCATCGACGCTCCAGCCATGGCGGCAGTTGCTTTCGAACAGCTTCTGCGCGTCCTGCACCAGCCAGCCGGGGGTCAGCATGCCGGCCTTCACCCGCGAAGCCTCCAGGTGCAGCAACAGCCGCGCCCATTCGAAGCCGTGTCCCGGGGTGGTGCCAAAGGGCCGGAAACCGTCGGCGGGAAAGGCCTGGTTGTAGTCACGAAGTGGTTGCCAGGCGAGGTCGAAATGCTCGATCACCATGAAGTCGTTGGCCGCCGCCTGAGTGTGGATCACCCGCTCGACGATCCGCAGGGCGCGGGTCAGCCAGCGTGAGTCCTGGGTGACATCGGCCAGGGCCAGGAACGCCTCGGTGGCGTGCATGTTGCTGTTGGCACCGCGATAGGCTTCCGGCTGACTCCAGTCGCAGTTGAAAGACTCGCGCAGCGCGCCCTCCTCCTCGCTCCAGAAATGCCGGTCGATGATGGCGATGGCCTCCTCCAGCAAACGCTCGGCGCCGGGACGTTGGGCCACCACCGCGGAGCTGGCCGCCAGAGCGACAAAGGCATGCAGGTAGGCGGCCTTGGTGCTGTTGCCGTCGGCCTGCCCGGCCACGGCGAACCAGCCGCCGTGCTCGGCATCACGCAAGGGCCCGCCGAGGGCGGCGATGCCGTGGTCCACCAGAGCGGCATAACCCGGCAGGCCCTGGATATGGGCCATGGCGAAGCTGTGGGTCATGCGCGCGGTGTTCATGGTTTCGGCCTGGGCGCCGCTGGGCAGGCGGCCCTGTTCATCGAGGTTGCCAAAGCCCGCAGGAAGCCGTGAGGCCTTGGCAAAATCCAGCAGGCGCAGGCCTTCGGCGGCGAGCCAGGCCTGATGTGCAGGGGCATTCAGCCAACTGCTGAATGGCAGGGAGAGAGCGTCCATGGGTGACCTGTTGTTGTTTTTATCGAAGGCTTGAGTCTAATCAAGCCGCCTGCGACCGCAGGTAACAAAGGACCAGCGCAATGTCACCAAACCGTGACATTGCACTCCCCCATAGGAGCCGGCTTGCCGGCGAAGAGGCCCTTGAGCACTGTGGTGCCCTTGAGGACGCCTTCGCTGGCAAGCCAGCTCCGACACAAGCCAGCGCTTACAACGGCAGGCAGGTCAGTCGAAGGTCCGGGGCAGGTAAAGGGTTACGCGCAGGCCGCCTTCGCGCAGGTTCTGCAGGCTGACTTCGCCGCCATGGCTGTGGGCGATGTTGCGGGCAATCCCCAGGCCCAGGCCGTAGCCCTGCTGCTGGCCAGCAAGACGGAAGTGCGGCTCGAAGACTTGCTCCAGGCGCTGCTCCGGTACGCCGGGGCCTTCGTCGTCGACATGCAGGACAAAGCCGCTGTCGTCGTCTTCGATGTGCAGGTGAGCGTTCTGTCCGTACTTCAGGGCATTGTCGATCAGGTTGCCCATGCAGCGCTTGAGCGCCAGGGGCTTGCCCGGGTAGCTGGCCAGGGCCCGGCCCTGTTGGGTCACGCGGCCATTGCCGTTGGGTGCCAGATAAGGCTCTACCAGGCAGTCGAGTACCTGATTGAGGTCCACCGGCTCGATGTTCTCGTGGATGTCGGTGTCCTTGACGCACTGCAGCGCGCCCTTGACCAGCAACTCCAGTTCATCCAGGTCGCGCCCGAACTTGGCCTGCAGTTGCTCGTCCTCCAGCAATTCCACCCGCAGGCGCAAGCGGGTGATGGGGGTGCGCAGGTCATGGGAGATGGCGCTGAACAGCTGGCTGCGCTCGGTCAGGTAGCGGCTGATGCGCTCGCGCATGCTGTTGAAGGCCCGGCCCACCTCCACCACTTCACTGCCGCCGCCCTCCGCTACCGGCTCGACGTCGGCCCCCAGGGACATGTCCCGCGCCGCCCGGGCCAGGCGCTTGAGGGGCCGGCTCTGCCAATGCACCAACAGGCCGATGAACAACAGCAGAAAACCGCTGGTGAGCAGGATGAACCACACCTGCTGTGCCGGCAGGCCCTGTTCTTCCAGGCTGGTATAGGGCTCGGGCAACAGCGAGGCGATGTACAGCCACTCTCCCGGCGCCATCTGGATCTGGGTCACCAGCACCGGCGGGTTTACCGGTTCCAGGGTCAGGGCGTAATGGGCCCAGGAGCGCGGCAATTCGTCGAGCTTGAGGCCGCCATTGAAGATCCGCAGGTCATCGGGGCTGACGAAGGTCACGGAGATATCCGCGTCATTGCCCAGGGACTGGCGCAACACCTGCTCCACGGCTTGCAACACCGCTTCTTTGCGCGGGGTGGCGGGCAGCACCTGCATGCCCAGGGGCTTGTCGTTCAGGGTCACGACAAACCGCGTACCGCCCATGCTGCGCAACTGGTCCAGCACCAGGGGCCGGTACGCCACCGGCAACGAACGCAGGTAACTGACGCTGGCGGTCATCGAGTGGGCCAGGCTGCGGGCGCTGGTCACCAGCCCTTCGAGCTGGGTGGCGCGCAGCTGGGAAACCCAGATCACGCTGGACAGCGCCTGGGCGAACAGCACCGCCAGCAGGGTCAAAAGCAGCATCCGCCCCAGCAGGGAACGGGGCACCGGCAGGCGCCGCAGCACTTTGCGCAATGCCTCAGTGGCCATTGCCGGCAACCACATTGGCTGCCAATTGATAGCCACTGCCGCGCACGGTGCGAATCAGCCGCGGCGGCTTTTCGGTGTCACGCAGACGCTGGCGCAGGCGGCTCACCGCCATGTCGACGATGCGATCCAGGGGCATCAGGTCACGCCCGCGGGTGGCATTGCCGATGGTGTCGCGATCGAGGATTTCCTGGGGATGGTCGAGAAACAGCTTGAGCAGAGCGAAGTCGGCGCCGGAGAGAATCACCTCCTCGCCATCGTTGTGGAACAGCCGGTGGCTGATCACATCCAGGCGCCATTCGTCGAAGCACAGCACCTCGCCGACAACCCGCTCCTGGGTGAACTGCACGCGCCGCAGCAGGGCCTTGATCCGCGCCTGCAGCTCCCGGGGGCTGAAAGGCTTGCCCAGGTAGTCGTCGGCGCCCAGCTCCAGGCCGATGACCCGGTCGGCCTCGTCGGAGCTAGCGGTCAGCATGATGATCGGCACCTGGCTGCGCTTGGGATGCTGGCGGATCCAGCGGCACAGGCTGAAGCCGTCTTCGTCCGGCAGCATCACATCGAGGATCACCAGGTCGCTGGGCGCCTCGTTGAGGGCCAGGCGAAAGCCGGCCCCGTCGGCGGTGCTGCGCACCTGGAAGCCGCAGCGGCTGAGATAAGTTTCCAGCAGCTCGCGAATTTCCTGATCGTCGTCAACCAACAAAATCGACTTACTGACTGAACTCACCGGGGCCGTCCTTATTGTTAGGCAGGGTGCGCGATTATGCCTGATGCCGGGTCGCCTGCCAGGGTGGCGTCAGCCCTGGGCCTGCTCCAGGGCCACGCCGGCACCGGTGAGCCCGGAATAGGGCGCGGTCACCAGCCACACCGGGATGCCCTTGAAGTAATCGCTCATACAACCCTTGTCGGCAAAGCTCTTGGCAAAGCCGCTGCGGATGAAGAAATCGGCAAAGCGCGGAATCACCCCACCGACGATGTACACCCCGCCACGCCCCCCGGTGGTCAGCACGTTGTTGCCCGCCACCCGGCCCAGCCAGCAGCTGAACTGCTCCAGCACTTCCCGGGCGATCGGGTCGCCGGCCAGGCCGGCCGCGGTGATGGCCTCCGGAGTCTCGAGCCGCGGCTCATGGCCGTCCACCGCACAGATCGCCCGATACACCCGGGGCAGGCCGCCACCGCTGAGGGCGGTCTCGGCGCTGACATGGCCGATCTCGTCGTGAATGTGCTGCCAGAGCTGGGTTTCCCGCGCACTGCTCAAGGGCAGGTCGACATGCCCACCCTCTCCCGGCAAGGCCATGTAACGACCGTCGCCGAAGTTCAGCAGGGTGCCCACCCCGAGGCCCGTGCCCGGGCCGATCACCACGGCCGGGCGCAAGGGCTCGGCAACGCCTTCGCAGACCACGCGAAATTCATCCGGCTGCAGGCGGGTCATGCCCAGGGCCATGGCCGAGAAGTCGTTGACCAACAGCAGTTGGTCCACCTGCAACGCCTGGCAGAAAGCCTGGCGGCTCAGGCGCCAGTGGTTGTTGGTGAAGCGAAACTCATCGCCGCTGACCGGGCCGGCCACCGACAGGCACACCGAACCTATGGCACCCAGGGCCAGCCCCTGGTCCCGCAGGTAGGCCTTGATGGCGTCTTCCGGGCAGCTGTAGTCCGCGGTGGCGTGGACTTCGATCGCCTCCAGTTGTTGGTCTTTCCACAACGCGAAGCGCGCGTTGGTGCCACCGATATCACCGACCAGGGCCAGTTTCACTTGAGCGTCTCCAGGGCAGAGGTAAAGGCGCTGGCGCCCTGCTCTGCCGAGCTGAAGGCCATGCGCATGAAGGCGAAGAGTTCGCGGCCGGTGCCAACGTTGTTGCCCAGCAGGCCCTTGGCCGGCTCCCGGGCGGCGAATTCTGCGGCGTCTACCTTAAGCTCCAGGGTGCCCTTGACGCCATCCACGCGGATGATATCGCCGTCCAGCACCCGGGCCAGCGCGCCACCCACCTGGGCTTCGGGGCTGACATGGATCGCTGCCGGAATCTTGCCCGAAGCGCCGGACATGCGCCCGTCGGTGACCAGCGCCACCTTGAAGCCGCGGTCCTGCAGCACCCCGAGGAAGGGGGTCATCTTGTGCAGCTCGGGCATGCCGTTCGAGCGCGGGCCCTGGAAGCGCATCACCGCGACGAAGTCCTTCTCCAGCAGGCCGGCCTTGAAGGCATCGGCCAGGTCCTGCTGGTCCTGGAACACCACGGCCGGGGCCTCGACGATCTGGTGCTCCGGGGCCACCGCGGAAACCTTCATCACGCCGCGACCGAGGTTGCCTTCCATGACCCGCAAGCCGCCCTCCGCAGAGAACGCCCGGGCCACCGGGCGCAGGATGTTTTCGTCCAGGCTTTCGATCGGGCCGTCGCGCCACACCAGCTTGCCGTTGTCCAGGAAGGGTTCCTGGGTATAGCGGCTCAGGCCGCGGCCGGCCACGGTATTGACGTCTTCGTGGAGCAGGCCGGCTTCCAGCAGCTCGCGGATCAGGAACGACATGCCGCCCGCCGCCTGGAAGTGGTTGATATCGGCCTTGCCGTTTGGATAGACGTGGGACAGGGTCGGCACCACCTCGGAGAGGTCGGCCATGTCCTGCCAGGTCAGCTGGATGCCCGCCGCCTGGGCGATGGCCGGCATGTGCAGGGTGTGGTTGGTGGAGCCGCCCGTGGCGTGCAGGGCAACGATGGAGTTGACCAGCACGCGCTCGTCGACGATCTCGCCAATCGGCATGAAGGCCCCGCTCTGCTTGGTCAGGCGCGTGACCTGCTGCGCCGCCTCATGGGTCAGGGCGTCGCGCAGCGGTGTATTGGGGTTGACGAAAGAGGCGCCCGGCAGGTGCAGGCCCATCACTTCCATCAGCAACTGGTTGGTGTTGGCGGTGCCGTAGAAAGTGCAGGTGCCGGGGCTGTGGTAGGACTTCATTTCCGACTCCAGCAGTTCCTCGCGGCTGGCCTTGCCTTCGGCGTAACGCTGGCGCACGTCGGCTTTCTGCTTGTTGGAAATGCCCGAGACCATGGGCCCGCCCGGAACGAAGATGGTCGGCAGGTGACCGAAGCGCAGGGCGCCCATCATCAACCCCGGGACAATCTTGTCGCAGATCCCCAGCATCAGCGCGGCATCGAACATGTTGTGAGAGAGGGCCACCGCCGTAGACAGGGCGATCACTTCACGGCTCGGCAGGCTCAGTTCCATACCGGCCTCGCCCTGGGTCACGCCATCGCACATGGCCGGGGTGCCGCCGGCGAACTGGCCCACCGAGCCGATCTCGCGCAGGGCGCGCTTGATCTGCTCGGGGAACACCTCGTAAGGCTGGTGCGCCGACAACATGTCGTTATATGACGAAACAATTGCCACGTTGGCCGCATTCATCATCCGCAGGTTGTGCTTGTCGTCGGTGCCGCAACCGGCCACGCCGTGGGCGAAGTTCGCACATTGCAGCTTGCCCCGCTGCGGGCCGTCGCTGGCGGCATCGCGGATCAGCGCGAGATAGGCCTGGCGAGTGGCGCGACTACGGGCGATAAGCCGTTCGGTGACCTCAAGAACGCGGGGATGCATGTGTAGAACTCCAGGCTAACGGATGTGGCGACCTGTTTGTCTATGCTGATCAGACGCGCCACCGCTCAGGGACAGCGGAGGATGTTTCTGACCATTTGGACCAGTTGATTCAGGTCACTCGTTGTAGATAAGACAAAATATTGCCACTAAAAAGGCTTGTTTTCTATTTCTATGCGAATAATCTTGTAATTCCAACAACAAATTCAACGACAGGCGTTTGCACATGACTCTTCGAATCGCAATCAATGGTTTTGGCCGTATCGGCCGTAACGTCCTGCGCGCACTTTATACCCAAGGCTATCGCCAGGATCTGCAGATCGTCGCTATCAACGATCTCGGAGACAGCGCTATCAATGCCCACCTGCTGAAATACGACACCGTGCACGGCACTTTCGACGCCCAAGTCGAACACGATCAGGAAAGCCTCACCGTGAATGGCGACCGGATTGCCGTCAGCGCCATCCGCAACCCGGCCGAACTGCCCTGGGCCGCGGAGAAGATCGACGTGGTGTTCGAATGCACCGGCCTGTTCACCGACCGCGCCAAGGCTGCCGCCCATCTGACCGCCGGTGCCCGCAAGGTCATCATCTCGGCCCCGGCCAAGGGCGCCGACGCCACCGTGGTCTACGGGGTCAACCACGACATCCTGCGCCAGTCGCACCAGATCATCTCCAACGCCTCGTGCACCACCAACTGCCTGGCGCCAGTGGCCCAGGTACTGCACCGCGAGCTGGGCATCGACAACGGCCTGATGACCACCATCCACGCCTACACCAACGACCAGAACCTCACCGACGTCTACCACAGCGACCCCTATCGCGCCCGTTCGGCCACCCAGAACATGATCCCGAGCAAGACCGGCGCTGCCGAAGCGGTGGGCCTGGTGCTGCCGGAGCTGGCTGGCAAGCTGACCGGCATGGCCGTGCGAGTACCGGTGATCAACGTGTCCCTGGTGGACCTGACGGTGACCCTCAAGCGCGACACCACCGCCGAAGAGGTCAATGCCTTGCTCAAGAGCGCCAGCCAGCACTCGACGATCCTCGGCTACAACACCCTGCCGCTGGTCTCCAGCGACTTCAACCACAATCCGCTGTCGTCGATCTTCGACGCCAACCACACCAAGGTCAGCGGTGGCCGGTTGCTCAAGGTGCTGGCCTGGTACGACAACGAGTGGGGTTTCTCCAACCGCATGCTGGATAACTGCCTGGCCCTGTGCAACGCGGAATAAAACGGATATTCGTCGATGATCGGTATCAGTTTCACCCACAAGACCATGGCCGCGCGCAAGCGCATCGCCCTGGTCGCCCATGACCACTGCAAGGCGTTCCTGCTGGAGTGGGCCGGGCGGCAAAAGGCGCGCCTGGCCGAGCACGAGCTGGTTGCCACCGGTACCACCGGCCTGTTGCTGAGCAAGCACCTGGGGCTGCCGGTGGAAAGCATGATCAGCGGCCCCCTGGGCGGCGATCAGCAACTGGGGGCGCAGATTGCCGAGCAACGGGTCGACCTGCTGGTGTTCTTCTGGGACCCCTTCGAACCCCAGCCCCATGATCCGGACATCAAGGCCCTGTTGCGGGTAGCGGCGGTATGGAACATTCCGGTGGCCTGCAACGAGTGCAGCGCCGACTACCTGCTCAGCAGCCCGCTGATGAACCAGGCCCATGAGCACCGGATTCCCGACTATCAGGCCTACCTGGCCGGCCGAGGATAATTCACGCAAGGCTTGACCATTGACGTAGATGACAATCATTATCATCTGCTGAAAAAATGGATCAGGCCTTGCTGTGAGTCAATCGCACTTCAACCACGTCTTCCTCACCCAACGCATTTCTCTGCTGCGAACGCTGGAGCGGATGGTCAACAACCACAGCACCGCCGAAGACCTGCTGCAGGAAACCTACCTGCGCGTGACCCGGGCCCTGAGCGAGCGGCCGATCACGCACCTTGAACCCTTTGTCTTCCAGACCGCGCGCAACCTCGCCCTGGATCACCTGCGGGCCCGGCGCATCCAGGGCCGCACCCTGCTCGAAGACGTACCGCCGGAGGTGGTGGAGAATGTCGCCGCGCCCGTCAGCAGTGCCGAAGACGCAGCCCACGCCGAGCAGATGCTGGAACGCCTGAACCTCAGCCTCGGCCAGCTCAGCCCGCGCCAGCAGCAGATCTTCATCCTCAGCCGCCTGCACGGCCACAGTTACCAGGAGATCGCCGAGGAGCTCGGGGTTTCACTGAGCACGGTGCAAAAGGAATTGAAACTGATCATGGCCATCTGCATCGGCGTCGCCGAACGTCTCGACGGCCAGTGAGTCTCAACCGCTGAGCAGAATGACTGCGGCAGCCCCGAGCCTTTGTTAACCTTGGCCGGCTTTCGCTCTCTCTTGAAAAAACAGCCGCGCACAGACGCAGCCGAGGAACACCCGTGACGGATTTTCACAGCGCCGAGCCGCCCACCCCTGCCGGCCCGCACTCAAGCACCCTGGCCATGGATCAGGCACTGGATTGGCTGATCGAGCTGGAACATCCGAACGAGGAACAAGTGCGCCAGTTTCATCAGTGGCTGGCGGCTTCACCACTCAACGCCCAGGCCTTCGAAAAGGCCCAGGCGATCTGGAATGGCCCGCAAGTGGCGCAATGCGCCCTGACCCTGGCAGCGCCACCGAAAGTCTCGCGCCTGGCGCGCCTGCGCCCCCACTGGAAACCCCTGGCCACCGCCGCGGTGCTGCTGCTCGGATTATTCAGCTTCAGCAACCTGCCGCTGCGCCTGCAGGCCGACCACCTGACCCAGGTCGGCGAGCGCCAGCGCCTGCAGCTCGAAGACGGTTCCAAGGTGCTGCTCAACACCAACTCGGCCTTTTCCAGCGACATCAACGATCACCAGCGCGTGGCCCGGCTGTACCAGGGCGAAGCCTTCTTCGAGATCCCCGGCAATCGCGGCCTGCCCCTGGAACTGGACGCCGGCCCGGTCAAGGCCAGCGTGCGCGACACCACCTTTGCCGTGCGCTACTTGGACGGCGTGGCCCAAGTCCAGGTGCAGCGCGGTGACATCGACCTGCGCGCCACCCACGCCGACCAGCGCCTGCGCCTGCGCGCCGGGGAAAGCGTGCGGGTCGGGCCCCAGGGCTTCGACCAGCCGGCCAGGCTCGACGCCGACAAGGAGCTGGCCTGGGTCCAGGGCCGCCTGGTGTTCGAGAACTGCCCCCTGAGCCAGGTCCTGGCCGAACTGCGGCGCTATTACCCGGGCTGGATCGTCAACAACAACGAACACCTGGCAAAGGTCGCGGTAACCGGCAACTACCGCCTGGATCAGCCTCTGGACGTGGTGCGTTCCCTGGCCCACATCACTTCGGCACGGCTTTCCGAGTTCCCGGCACTAGTGATTCTCAACTGAGAACAATTATTTTTACGCGATCTCTACGGGTCGTACGTCTCGTTATAGCCAATGCAACTGATTCGCATTTTGAATGCGTATCTGCACCTATAAAAGTTTCGTGCGACCCGGAGCGCTCTCGATGTCCCCTCGCCTCAACAGCCGATCCCCTGTTCCCTGTGCCCGCCTGCAAAACTGCACCCTGTCGCTGCTGACCGCAGCCATCCTGCTGGCCGGCGCCCACGCTGCCCCCGTGATGGCCGCCGATGCCCCGGCATCCTCCAGCCAGCGCATGGGCAACTACAACTTCGCTATCGCCCAGCAGCCGCTGGTATCGGCGCTCAACGCCTTTACTGCGGTCACCGGCTGGCAAGTGGGCCTGCCGGCGGAGCTGGGCAGCGGGGTGTCCTCTCCGGGCGTGCGCGGTTCGCTGCCACCGGAAAAGGCCCTGGATCGGCTGCTCAGCGGCACCAACCTGAGCTACCGCAAGCTGGGCAACAACAACATCGTTCTGGAAAAGCGCAGCGCAGCCAATGTGGTGAACCTGCAGCAGGTGACCATCAGCGCCACCCGTCAGGAGCAGGACATCAACTCGGTACCCAGCACCGTGAGCGTGCACACCCGGGAAGAACTCGACCGCCAGAACGTCAACACGATCAAGGAACTGGTGCGTTATGAGCCTGGTGTTTCAGTCGGCGGTGCAGGCCAGCGTGCCGGTATCAGCGGCTACAACATCCGTGGTATCGACAGCGACCGGATCCTCACCCAGGTGGACGGCGTGGAAGTGCCGGATCACTTCTTTAGCGGCCCTTATGCCAAGACCAACCGTAACTACGTCGACCCGGAAATCGTCAAGCGCGTGGAAATCCTGCGTGGCCCGGCCTCGGTGCTCTACGGCAGCAGCGCCATCGGTGGCGCCGTCAGTTATTACACTCTGGACGCCGACGACATCATCAAGCCCGGCGAGGATTTTGGCGCGCGCCTGAAGACCGGCTACAGCTCGGCGGACGAAAGCTGGCTGAAATCCGGCACCTTCGCCGGGCGGGTCGGCGAATTCGACGGTTTGTTGCACCTGAGCCAGCGTGACGGCCACGAGACCGAGTCCTATGGCAGCAACAACGGCACCGGCCTGAACCGCACTGCCGCCAACCCGGAAGACGCCCGGACCACCAACGTACTGGCCAAGCTCGGCTGGAACTATGCGGACGACGCACGCCTGGGCCTGACCTACGAAAAGTACAAGGACGACCGCGACACCAATCAGAAAAGTGCGGTGGGCGGCCTGTTCCTCAATGGCGTTGGCCAGAACTGGTATCGCTCGCGCGTCGGCAACGACACCATCACCCGCGAACGCTTCGGCCTGGAAAACAGCTTTGCCCTGAACTCGCCGATCGCCGACCAGATCAAGTGGAGCCTGAACTACCAGATCGCCAAGACCGACCAGACCACCTCCGAGCGCTACAACCCGGTGTCGATCTTCAGCCCGGTGGCGCGTGACGTGCAGCGTGAGCGGAAAACCCTGTACCAGGAAAAACAATGGGTGTTCGACGCTCAGCTGGACAAGGCCTTCGCCCTGGGTGAAACCGATCACCAGTTGACCTACGGCACCACTCTCAAGCAGCAGAAGGTCACGGGCTCGCGCTATGGCACCGCCAGTTGCCTGGCCGTCGGTGCCGGCTGTACCGCGATTGGCGCGCCGAGCCCTTCTGCCGGTGACAGCGTGAAGAAGTCCAGCGACTTCCCGGACCCGACCATCAACACCTACAGCCTGTTCGTCCAGGACCAGATCAGCTGGAACGCCTGGACCTTCACTCCGGGCCTGCGCTATGACTACACCCAACTCAAGCCCAAGCTGACCCAGGAGTTCCTCAATGTCGCCAACCCCACCGGCAACTTTCCGGTCAGCGACGACAAGAAGACCTGGCATCGGGTTTCGCCCAAGTTCGGCCTGACCTACAGCTTCGACGAGCACTACACGGCCTATGGCCAGTACTCCGAGGGCTTCCGCACGCCGTCGGCCAAGGCGCTCTACGGCCGCTTTGAAAACATCACCACCGGGTACATCGTCGAGCCCAACTCCAACCTCAAGCCGGAAACCAGCAAAGGTTACGAAACCGGCCTGCGAGGTAATTTCGACGCCGGCTCCTTCGATGTCTCGGTGTTCTACAACCAGTACCGCGACTTCATCAACGAAGACGCCATCACCGCCGGCGCGCTGCAATCGGTGATCCAGAGCAACAACATCAAACACGCCACCATCAAGGGCGCCGAAGCCAGGGGCCGTCTCAACCTCGATGCCTTCGGTGCACCACAGGGCCTGTACAGCATCGGCTCGCTGGCCTACGCCTACGGTCGCAACAATGACAACGGCGAACCGATCAACAGCGTCAACCCGCTCAAGGGCGTGTTTGGTCTCGGCTACGACCAGGACAACTATGGCGCGCTGCTGAGCTGGACCCTGGTCAAACGCAAGGACCGGGTCGACAACAGTACCTTCAAGGCCCCGGATGGCCGCACCACCAGCGGCCAGTTCAAGACACCGGGCTACGGCATCCTCGACCTCAGCGGCTTCTACAAGGTCACTGACGACCTGACCGTGAACGCCGGCCTGTACAACCTGACCGACAAGAAATACTGGAACTGGGACGACGTGCGCGGCTACGACAGCGTCGGCGAAGCCGGCCAGACCGCACCCGCCAACCTCGACCGCCTGACCCAGCCAGGCCGCAACTTCTCGGTCAACCTGGTGTGGGATATCTGACGCCTGGACACCTCACTGCCCTTTTTCATCCAGGGCAGTGAGGATTTTTTACTGTGTCGCGTCTTCTTGTTCGTCTAGTCACTAAGTGCCTCTCATTCTCAAGGACATCTGCATGACCTCCCAGGATTCCTCCCAGCGTCACCACCTGCGCTCCCAACGCCTGAACCAGATCACCCACGAGCCCCATTCCAAGCTCGACGCCCTGGTCAAGGCCCATGCGCCCTTCGAAACCCAGGGCGCATTCGCCCGTTTCGTGGTGGCCCAGTACCTGTTCCAGTCGGAACTGGTGGACCTGTACAACGATGCCGAACTGAACAAGATCGTCCCGGACCTGGCCGAGCGCTGCCGCGCCGAAGCTGCCAAGGCTGACCTGGCTGACCTGGAAACCGAGGTTCCTGCGCCAGTGGCCGGTGCCGTCAGCAACCCGAGCCAGGCCGAAGCCCTGGGCTGGATCTTCGTCTCCGAGGGCTCCAAGCTGGGTGCCGCGTTCCTGATCAAGCGCGCCGTGGGCCTGGGCCTGAGCGAAACCTTCGGTGCCCGTCACCTGGGCGAACCGGCCGGTGGCCGCGCCGAAGGCTGGAAAACCTTCACCCGCATCCTCGACGGCCTGGAGTTCACCGCCGAAGAAGAAGCCGCGGCGGAAAAAGGTGCCCTGGATGCCTTCAACCGCTTCACCGTGCTGCTGGAACAGGCTTACTCCGGCGCCGCACAACCGGCCTGACCCGCGTAGTTGCGGGCAGGTGGCGCGCCAAGGCGTGCCCCTGCCCGCAGCGGTATTTTGTCGGCCGGCGGCATTCGCGGATTGAGCCGTACGACGCGTTACCTCATCATCGAAACCATGACCCCCACTCGCCCCTCCTCGTCGAAGATTTCCCGCCTGCTGTTTGGCGCGCTGGCCTATGTCAGCCTGGCCATCGGCCTGATCGCCATCGTCGTACCCGGCCTGCCGACCACCGAGTTCATCCTGCTCGCTGCCTGGGCCGCCACCAAGAGCTCGCCACGGCTAAGCGCCTGGATGGAGAACCATCGCCTGTTCGGGCCTATCCTCTGCAACTGGCGCAACGGCCGGATCGTCAGCCGCAAGGCCAAGGTCAGCGCCACGGTCAGCATGCTGCTGTGTGCCGGGTTGATGCTGACCCTGCTCAACCATCACTGGACGATGTATGCCGCCATTGCCGGCATGACCCTGGGCAACCTGTGGATCTGGTCACGCCCCGAAGCCCTGCCGCAGGCCTCCTGACCTGCGCCCGCTGGCAGCTATGCCCTTGCCCCTGAGGCCATATATGTCAAGGACATGACCGTTCGTCGGCAGCCCCTCACGCAAAGGCCGCCCGAGCCGATGTTCCGGGCATAGCGCTGAATGGACTTGGCGACCGGAGTCATCCGATTCCGTGCTTTCCATCCGTCCTTTCGCGAGATCGCCCCCATGTTCGACTCTCTCTCCATTCGCCTGAAAATAGTGCTGTTGTCCGGACTGTGCCTGTTGGGCGTAGTGGCGCTGATCGTCGGCATGAACCTGTACCAGAGCCAGCAGAACAACCAACTGGTCAACACCTCCAGCACGCGGATGCTCACCGCCGGGGTCGAAGAGTTGCTGCAGGCAAAGGCCGCCGACCAGGCAGTACGGGTGCAGAAGACCTTCGGTGAAAGCAACCTGGTGATCACCGCCCTGGCGGACCAGGTACGCGACCTGCGTGACATGGCGAGCAAGCGCGGCCTGGAAGCTGCGGCACTGCGCGAAGAGCTCAACCACAGCCTGAAGACCGCCTTCGAGCGCAATCCCAAAGTGCTCGGCATCTGGCTGGCCTACGAACCCAACGCCCTGGATGGCAAGGACAGCGAATTTCTCAATGACGCAGCCCGTGCTTCCAACGAACGCGGGCGCTTCGCCACCTACTGGAGCCGATCCGGGGGCCAGCAGTTGAACACCGTGATGGTGGAAGACGACCTGACCAAGACCACCCTCAACCTCAGCGGCACCCCCTACAACGTCTGGTACACCTGCCCCCGCGACAGCCGCCGTACCTGCCTGCTGGACCCCTACGCCGACACCATCGGCGAGGACAAGAAACAGGTGCTGATGACCACCATCTCCCAGCCCTTGCTGGTGGACGGCAAGGTCATCGGGGTGATTGGCGTCGACATCGCCCTGGACTCCCTGCAGGCCGCGGCCGGCGAATCCCAGCGTTTTCTGTTCAACGGTGCCGGGCACATGATGATCGTCGCCGGCAGCGGCTTGCTGGCGGCCGTGGGCGCCGACGCCAGCCAGGTCGGCAAGAACATCAACGAAACCCTCGGCGCCCAGGGCAAGGACATCCTCGCACTGCTCGCCGGCAACCAGAACAAGGTCCTGCAACAGGGCGAACTGATCCGCGCGGTCTACCCCTTCAGCCCGATTGCCGATGCCAAGCCCTGGGGCGTCACCATCGACCTGCCGCAACAAGTGCTGCTGGCAGACTCGGTAAAACTGCAAGGCCTGCTGGATGAGGCCCAGACCAGCGGCACGGTGAAAACCGTACTGGTGGCCGTCGGCGCCGGCCTGCTGGGCCTGCTGCTGATCTGGCTCAGTGCCTCGGGCGTGACCCGCCCGATCAACAGCGTGGCGCAGATGCTCAAGGCCATCGCCAGCGGCGACGGCGACCTGACCCAGCGCCTGGACTACAGCAAGAAAGACGAACTCGGCGAACTGGTGGGCTGGTTCAACCGCTTCCTCGACAAGCTGCAACCGACCATCGCCCAGATCAAGCAGAGCATCACCGAAGCCCGGGGCACCGCCGACCAGTCTTCGGAGATCGCCCGCCAGACCAGTGAAGGCATGCAGGTGCAGTTCCGCGAAATCGATCAAGTGGCCACCGCCTCCAACGAAATGAGCGCCACTGCCCACGATGTTGCCAACAGTGCCTCCAATGCCGCCCAGGCCGCCCGTGGCGCAGACCAGTCGGCCAAGGAAGGCATGACCATCATCGAGCGCAGCACCCGGGACATCAGCCTGCTGGCCGACGAGGTGAGCAAGGCGGTGGGGGAAGTCGAAGCCCTGGCGGTGAGCAGCGAACAGATAGGGTCGGTGCTGGAAGTGATCCGCAGTATTGCCGAGCAGACCAACCTGCTGGCCCTCAACGCCGCCATCGAAGCGGCTCGCGCCGGGGAAAGCGGCCGCGGTTTCGCCGTGGTGGCCGATGAAGTGCGCAACCTGGCCAAGCGCACCCAGGACTCGGTGGAGGAAATCCGCGTGGTGATCGAACGCATCCAGAGCGGCACCCGGGATGTGGTGACCACCATGCACGCCAGCCAGAGCCAGGCGCAGAACAATGCCGGGCAGATCCAGCAGGCAGTCCAGGCCCTGGGCAAGATCAGCGACGCGGTCACCGTGATCAGCGACATGAACCTGCAGATCGCCAGCGCTGCCGAGCAGCAGAGCGCGGTGGCCGAAGAGGTCAACCGCAACGTCTCGGCGATTCGCACCGTGACCGAAACCCTCACCGAACAGGCCAGTGAGTCGGCCCAGGTCAGCAGCCAGCTCAATGCCCTGGCGACCCAGCAAATGAAACTCATGGATCAGTTCCGCGTGTAAGCGCTGCTCCGGCGCCAGCCGCGGCCGATGACCAGGGGTGATCGACAGCCGCGGCAGTTTCAGGGTGCAATGCCCTCCCCTGATCCGCGGAGTGGGCCATGACCGAGTTACTCGCATCCATCCAGGCCGCGCTGGGCCTGGCGTCATCAAGCATCCGGCAAACCGGCCAGGGCGCCCTGCCCTCGGCCTTCGCCGCGACCGACCTGGCCAGCGCCAGCATTGCCGCTGCCGGGCAGGCAGTCGCTGAACTCCTGTACAGCCAGACCGGACGCCTGCCAGAGGTCAGCGTCGACCGGCGCCTGGCCTCGTTCTGGTTCGCCAGCTCGATCCGCCCGCAGGGCTGGAGCCTGCCATCACCCTGGGACCCGATTGCCGGCGACTACGCCAGCCGCGACGGCTGGATTCGCCTGCACACCAACGCACCTCACCACCGGGCCGCCGCCGAACGGGTGCTGGGAGCGGTGACCGAACGCTCGGCCATGGCCGCCCAAGTGGCCACCTGGAACGCCCTGGAACTGGAGCAGGCGATAGTCGACCAGGGCGGTTGTGCCGCGCAGATGCGCAGCTGGGCGCAGTGGCAGGCCCACCCCCAGGGCCAGGCGGTAAACAGCGAACCCCTGGTGCACTGGCTGCCCCAGGCCGATCAGCGGCACAGGGCCTGGAGCGGTCGCGTCGACCGGCCCCTGGCCGGGCTCAAGGTACTGGACCTGACCCGGGTCCTGGCTGGCCCGGTGGCCAGCCGCCTGCTGGCGGGGCTCGGGGCCGAGGTGTTGCGCATCGATCCGCCACATTGGAACGAGCCGGCCCTGGAGCCGGAGGTGACCCTGGGCAAACGCTGCGCGCGCCTCGATCTGCACGACCTTGAGCAGCGTGCCCTGTTCGAAGGCCTGCTGGCGCAGGCCGACCTGCTTCTGCATGGCTACCGCGCCGATGCCCTGGAACACCTGGGTTATGACGCCCAGGCACGCCAGAAAATCGCTCCGGGGCTGATCGAAGTCAGCCTCAATGCCTACGGCTGGAGCGGCCCCTGGCGCAACCGCCGGGGCTTCGACAGCCTGGTGCAGATGAGCTGCGGCATCGCCGAAGCCGGCATGGCCTGGAAAGCCGCGGACAGGCCTGTACCACTGCCGGTCCAGGCCCTGGATCACGCCACCGGTTACCTGATGGCAGCCAGCGCCCTGCGGGCACTGACCCGGTCCCTGAGCGGCGAGCAGGGCGCATCGGCGCGCCTGTCCCTGGCCCGTACCGCCCAGTTGCTGGTTGATCATTCCCCGTCAGCAACCGCCGAAACTCCACTGCGCGCCGAAGACCACGAGGATCAGGGGCTGGTGCTGGAACAGACCCCTTGGGGGCCGGCGCGGCGCCTGCGGGTGCCGTTGCACATCAATGGAACGCCGGTGCAGTGGAGTTGCCCGGCCACCGCCCTAGGCGCCCATCGCCCCAGATGGTGGTGAAGGCCCTGGCTGGCAGTTGATCCCGTAGGAACCGGCGGACCGTTTCAGCCCATGGCCGCCCACAAATGCTGCGCCGCATAACCGCGCCACGGCCGCCAGGCCTCGGCCCGGGCCAGCAGTTGGCGGGCATTGGGCCGCAGCCCCTGCAGACGTGCCATAGCGTTGAACAGGCCTACGTCCGCCGCCGGAAAGGCATCGCTCTCGCGCAACTGGCGCAGGGCGATATATTGCGCGGTCCAATCGCCGATTCCCGGCAATTGCAACAGGCGCTCCACCCCCTGTTGCAGGCTGGCCCTGGGTTCGAACAGGAGTGGATCGTCGAGCAAGGCCTGGGCCACGGCAGACAGCGTGCGTGCCCGGCTGCGGGGCATTCCCAGGTCGGCCAGGTTGGCAGTGGACAGCACCTGGGGAGTGGGAAACAGGTGGGTCAAACCAGGCCACTGCGGGTCGGGACTGGCCAGCAACCGGCCATGCACCGCCACCAGCTTGCCCGCCAGGCGGATCGCGCCCTGCACGGTGATCTGCTGGCCCAGCACGGCGCGAATGGCCAGCTCGAAACCGTCCCAGGCCCCGGGTACTCGCAGGCCCGGGCGTGCCGCCAGCAACGGTGCGAGCAGCGGATCACGGGCCAGATGGCGGTTGATCAGGGACAGGTCCGCGTCCAGATCGAATTGCCGGCGCAAGCGCGCCAGCACCTGGGGCAGCAGGGCCTGCTCGGCCCCCTGCAACTGCACCTGCAAATGGCCTGCAGGCCCCGGGCAGACACTCAAGATGCCTTGCCCGCCCGCCAGCGCGAAGGTGCGGGCATAAGTATCGCCCTGCACCACCTCCAGGCCTTCGATGGCGCGGGCCCTGAGAAAGCCCAGCATCGCCGGCCAGTCGTAGGCGCCCTGGTAGGGCAGGTGATGAATCACAGCGCCAGCAGGCCGCTGTACAAGCCATAGGCCGCCAATGAGGCGCCGATGACCACGGCCGCGAAGATCAGTTTTTCCAGCGGGGTGAACAACGGCTCGCCCTGCTCATGCTTGGCCTTGGCGAACAGGATCACCCCCGGCGCATACAACAAGGCCGACAGCAGCAGGTACTTCAAGCCGCCGGCGTACAGCAGCCAGATGGCGTAGCTCAGGGCCACGGTGGCGATGAACAGGTCCTTCTTGCGTTCCCGGGAGGCCTGCTCGTAGGTTTCCCCGCGACCGCTGAGCAGCACCGCATAGGCCGCCGACCACAGGTAGGGCACCAGGATCATCGACGACGCCAGGTAGATCAGGCTGGTGTAGGTGCCGGCAGAGAACAGGGTGATCAGCAGAAAGATCTGGATCATCACGTTGGTCAGCCACAAGGCATTGACCGGCACATGGTTGGCGTTTTCCTTCTTCAGGAACGCCGGCATGGTCCGGTCCCGGGCGGTGGCGTAGAGGATCTCGGCGCACAGCAAGGCCCAGGACAGCAAGGCCCCCAGCAGGGAAACCGCCAGGCCGATGCTGATCAGCAAGGCGCCCCAGGGGCCGACGATATGCTCCAGCACTGCCGCCAGGGAAGGATTCTGCAATTGCGCCAGCTCCGGCTGGCTCATGATCCCCAACGACAGCACGTTGACCAGTACCAGCAGCGCCAGCACCCCGAGAAAACCGATCACCGTGGCCCGCCCGACATCGGCGCGCTTCTGCGCCCGGGCCGAATACACGCTGGCGCCCTCGATACCGATGAACACGAACACCGTCACCAGCATCATGTTGCGCACCTGGTCCATCACCCCGCCGAAGTTCGGGTTGCTGCGGCCCCAGATATCCCGGGTGAAGATATCCGCCTTGAATGCCACGGCAGCGATGACGATGAACATCACCAGCGGCACGATCTTCGCCACCGTGGTCAGCTGGTTGATGAACGCCGCCTCCTTGATCCCCCGCAACACCAGGAAATGCACGGCCCACAGCAGGACCGAGGCACAGCCGATGGCCACCGGGGTATTGCCCTGGCCGAACACCGGAAAGAAATAGCCCAGGGTGCTGAACAGCAGGACGAAGTAGCCGACGTTGCCCAGCCAGGCACTGATCCAGTAACCCCAGGCCGATGAAAAGCCCATGTAGTCGCCGAACCCGGCCTTGGCATAGGCGTAGACCCCGGAATCGAGCTCCGGCTTGCGGTTGGCCAGAGTCTGGAAGACGAAGGCCAGGGTCAGCATCCCCACCGCGGTGATGGCCCAGCCGATTAGCACCGCTCCGGCATCGGCCCGGGCCGCCATATTCTGCGGCAGCGAGAAGATCCCGCCACCAATCATGGAACCCACCACCAGGGCGATCAATGCACCGAGTTGCAGCTTCTGCGCCGGTTGTGACATCCCTACCTCTGCTTCAGTGAGTCGATCTGGCGATTAAAGCTACACGCTATTAAATAACTTCTACAAATTTGCGTCTAACAGTAACAGTCAATTATTTATCCTTTAAGCAACGGGCGTCTGTACACCCCGTAGAAAGCCCTGAATAACCGACTGTTTTGTTATGTATATGCACTAAGTGCCATCACTACCAAGTGATTAATCAATGCCGCTGAAAGATTTGCACATTCCCCAAAAGGGTCTAGTTTCAAACGTCGTCGGCAATGAGAACCGCTACTGATAAGGAGATCGAAACCTGTCTGGAATGGCCCTCTCCGGGCAGCATTCTACCCCTCGCAACAAATCTTAAGTCATTCATTCACAACGGAATGCAGTAATGAACTGATCTGAGTCAGCTGTTCGGATTGCAAGCAGATTTACTCTGACGTCTCTCTTCTCCTGCATTGGAGTCATGCAATGTCTGAATCCCCCGGTAAACTAAGACTGGGCGCCTTAGTCGCCCTGGTAGTGGGTTCCATGATTGGCGGCGGGATCTTCTCCTTACCGCAAAACATGGCCGCCAGCGCCGATGTTGGTGCTGTTCTTATTGGTTGGGCAATTACCGCTGTCGGCATGTTGACCCTGGCCTTCGTCTTCCAAACTCTAGCCAATCGCAAACCTGATCTGGATGGCGGCGTCTACGCCTACGCCAAGGCCGGGTTCGGTGACTACATGGGCTTTTCATCGGCCTGGGGTTACTGGATCAGCGCCTGGCTGGGCAACGTCGGCTACTTCGTCCTGCTGTTCAGCACCCTGGGCTATTTCTTCCCGATCTTCGGCGAGGGCAACACCCCCGCGGCCGTGATCGGCGCTTCTGTTTTGCTCTGGGCCGTGCACTTCCTGGTGCTGCGCGGCATCAAGGAAGCGGCCTTCATCAACCTGGTGACCACGGTTGCCAAGGTGGTGCCGCTGCTGCTGTTCGTGCTGATCGCCCTGTTCGCCTTCAAGCTGGATATCTTCACCGCCGACATCTGGGGCGTGAAGAATCCGGACCTGGGCAGCGTGATGAACCAGGTGCGCAACATGATGCTGGTCACCGTGTGGGTGTTCATCGGCATCGAGGGCGCGAGCATCTTCTCGTCCCGGGCGGAGAAACGCTCGGATGTGGGCAAGGCCACCGTCATCGGCTTCATCACCGTGCTGCTGTTCCTGGTGCTGGTGAACGTGCTGTCCCTGGGGATCATGACCCAGCCGGAACTGGCCAAGCTGCAGAACCCGTCCATGGCGGCAGTGCTGGAGCATGTGGTGGGCCACTGGGGCGCGGTACTGATCAGCGTCGGCCTGATCATCTCGCTGCTGGGGGCGCTGCTGTCCTGGGTGCTGCTGTGCGCGGAAATCATGTTCGCCGCCGCCAAGGACCACACCATGCCGGAGTTCCTGCGCCGCGAGAACGCCAACCACGTACCGGCCAACGCCCTGTGGCTGACCAATGCCATGGTGCAGATCTTCCTGGTCATCACCCTGTTCTCGGCCAGTACCTACCTGTCGCTGATCTACCTCGCCACCTCGATGATCCTGGTGCCCTACCTGTGGTCGGCGGCCTACGCAGTACTGCTGGCGGTGCGCGGCGAAAGCTATGAACAGGCCCTGGCCGAACGCAAGAAGGACCTGATCATCGGCAGCATCGCCCTGCTCTACGCGATCTGGCTGCTGTATGCCGGCGGGGTCAAGTACCTGCTGCTCTCGGCCCTGCTCTACGCCCCCGGCGTGGTGCTGTTCGCCAAGGCCAAGATGGAACTGCACAAACCGATTTTCACCAACGTCGAGAAGCTGATTTTTGCCGCAGTGGTCATAGGCGCCCTGGTGGCGGCCTACGGACTCTACGACGGCTTCCTGACCCTATAGCTCTAGCAACACCCCCGATTGTTTTGTCTCTGGAGGATCACAGTAATGACCACGGAAAAAGTTAAGTACGGCGTACATTCCGAAGCCGGCAAACTGCGCAAAGTCATGGTTTGTTCCCCAGGCCTGGCCCATCAGCGGCTGACCCCGAACAACTGCGATGAACTGCTGTTCGATGATGTGCTGTGGGTGGCCCAGGCCAAACGCGACCACTTCGACTTCGTCACCAAGATGCGTGAGCGGGATATCGATGTGCTGGAAATGCACAACCTGCTGACCGACATTGTCGCCATGCCCGAAGCCCTGGACTGGATTCTGGAGCGCAAGATCACCGCCAACCAGGTCGGCCTGGGCCTGGTCAACGAAGTCGGTTCGTGGCTGCGCAGCCTGGAGCCGCGCAAGGTCGCCGAGTACCTGATCGGCGGTGTATCGGCCGATGACCTGCCCACCAGCTTCGGTGGCAAGACCATCGAGATGTTCCGCGACTTCCTCGGCCACTCCAGCTTCATCCTGCCGCCGCTGCCCAACACCCAGTTCACCCGCGACACCACCTGCTGGATCTACGGCGGCGTGACCCTGAACCCGATGTACTGGCCGGCGCGACGTCAGGAAACCCTGCTGACCACCGCCATCTACAAGTTCCACCCCGAGTTCACCAACGCCGACTTCCAGATCTGGTACGGCGATCCGGACCAGGAACACGGCAACGCCACCCTGGAAGGCGGCGACGTGATGCCGATCGGCAACGGCGTGGTCCTGATCGGCATGGGCGAGCGCTCCTCGCGTCAGGCCATCGGCCAACTGGCGCTGAACCTGTTCAAGCACAAGGCCGTGGAGCGCGTGATCGTCGCCGGCCTGCCGAAATCCCGCGCGGCGATGCACCTGGACACCGTGTTCAGCTTCTGCGACCGCGACCTGGTCACGGTCTTCCCGGAAGTGGTGAGCCAGATCGTCGCCTTCAGCCTGCGCCCTGACGAAAGCAAGCCGGGCGGCATCGATGTGCGCCGCGAGGAGACCAGCTTCCTCGACACCGTGGCCAAGGCCCTCAACCTCAAGGCCCTGCGCGTGGTGGAAACCGGTGGCAACGCCTTCGCCGCCGAGCGCGAGCAATGGGACGACGGCAACAACGTGGTGGCCGTGGAACCCGGCGTGGTCATCGGCTACGACCGCAACACCTACACCAACACCCTGCTGCGCAAGGCCGGGGTCGAGGTCATCACCATCAGCGCCGGCGAACTGGGCCGGGGCCGTGGCGGCGGCCACTGCATGACCTGCCCGATCATCCGCGACCCGATCGACTACTAAGCGCCCTATCCGACATAGCAGCTTGCCGTTGCCCCTACAAAGGGCCTCGGCAAGTGGACGACCGAAATCAAAGGAGATCCATCATGGCTTTCAACATCCACAACCGTAACCTGCTGAGCCTGGAACACCACACCCCACGTGAGCTGCGCTACCTGCTGGACCTGTCCCGCGACCTCAAGCGCGCCAAGTACACCGGCACCGAGCAGCAGCACCTCAAGGGCAACAACATCGCCCTGATCTTCGAAAAGACCTCGACCCGTACCCGTTGCGCCTTCGAAGTGGCGGCCTATGACCAGGGCGCCAACGTCACCTACATCGACCCCAACTCCTCGCAGATCGGCCACAAGGAAAGCATGAAGGACACCGCCCGAGTGCTGGGGCGCATGTACGACGCCATCGAGTACCGCGGCTTCAAGCAGGAAATCGTCGAAGAACTGGCGAAATTCGCCGGGGTTCCGGTGTTCAACGGCCTGACCGATGAATACCACCCGACCCAGATGATCGCCGACGTGCTGACCATGCGTGAGCACGCCGACAAGCCGATCCACGAGATCAGCTACGCCTACCTGGGCGATGCGCGCAACAACATGGGCAACTCTCTGCTGCTGGTGGGCGCCAAGCTCGGCATGGACGTGCGCATCTGCGCGCCCAAGGCCCTGTGGCCCCATGACGACCTGGTGCAGCGCTGCAAGAAATACGCAGAGGAAAGCGGTGCCCGCATCACCCTCACCGAGGATCCGAAAGCCGCGGTCAAGGGCGTGGACTTCATTCACACCGACGTCTGGGTCTCCATGGGCGAACCGGTGGAAGCCTGGGCCGAGCGTATCGAGCAACTGCTGCCCTACCAGGTCAACGCCCAGTTGATGAAAGCCACCGGCAACCCACGGACCAAGTTCATGCACTGCCTGCCGGCTTTCCACAACAGCGATACCAAGGTCGGCAAGCAGATCGCCGAGCAGTATCCGCACCTGGCCAACGGCATTGAAGTGACCGACGACGTGTTCGAGTCGCCCGCCTGCATCGCCTTCGAGCAAGCGGAAAACCGCATGCACACCATCAAGGCGATCCTGGTTTCGACCCTGGCCGACCTGTAATCCCCCTCCAGCACCGGCGCCGCCCAGGCGGCGCCGGCACCGGACTCTAGAAGGACTGCATTATGCGTATCGTCGTTGCACTGGGCGGTAACGCCCTGCTCCGCCGTGGTGAACCCATGACCGCGGACAACCAACGCGCCAACATCCGCATCGCCACCGAACAGATCGCCAAGATCCACCCCGGCAACCAACTGGTGATTGCCCACGGCAATGGCCCTCAGGTCGGCCTGCTGTCGTTGCAAGCGGCGGCCTACACCCAGGTTTCGCCCTACCCGCTGGACGTGCTAGGCGCCGAGACCGAAGGCATGATCGGCTACATCATCGAACAGGAACTGGGCAACCTGCTGGACTTCGAGGTGCCGTTCGCCACCTTGCTGACCCAGGTGGAAGTGGACGCCAAGGACCCGGCATTCAAGAACCCGACCAAGCCCATCGGCCCGGTCTACAGCAAGGAAGAAGCCGAGAAGCTGGCCAAGGAAAAAGGCTGGGCCATCGCCCCGGATGGCGACAAGTACCGCCGGGTAGTGGCCAGCCCGAAACCCAAGCGCATCTTCGAGATCCGTCCGATCAAGTGGCTGCTGGAAAAAAGCAGCATCGTGATCTGCGCCGGCGGTGGCGGCATCCCCACCATGTACGGCGAGGACGGCAAGCTCAAGGGCATCGAGGCCGTGATCGACAAGGACCTGTGCTCGGCGCTGCTGGCCGAGCAACTGGAAGCCGACCTGCTGGTGATCGCCACCGACGTCAACGCGGCGTTCATCGACTTCGGCAAACCGACCCAGAAGGCCATCGGCCAGGCCCACCCGGACGAAATCGAGAAGCTGGGCTTTGCCGCCGGCTCCATGGGGCCGAAGGTCCAGGCCGCCTGCGAATTTGCCCGGCACACTGGCAAAACCGCAGTGATCGGTTCACTCTCGGACATCGAAGCGATCGTCCAGGGCAAGGCCGGCACCCGCATCAGCACCGCGCAACCTGGCATCAGTTACCTGTAAGACGCTTGCAGTGAAAACTCTGGGCAGGCCCGGCGCCTGCCCTCATTTCAAAGCCCTGGAGGAGAGAAGCCTATGGCCACGTTTGAGCCCGGTCACCTGCATATCGAGCGCCATGCGCTGAACAAGGACGACTTCAGCTACAACCTGTGCATTGACTACGAAGTGGCCCACGACCCCAAGGAGGGCAAGGGCATGCTGTTCACCCTGCACGGCACCATCGAAGACAAGTCCCTGAAGGAGCAGTTCTTCCTGGCCAAGGACCTGGCTTTCGACTTCGCCCGCCACGCCACCCGCCTCGCCCAGCAGCACGGCCTGCCCAAGAGCGCCAGCATTGCCTCGATGCACAAGTACTACGACGAAATGTTCGAGGACGTACGCAAGCAACTGGACGTCAAGCCCGGCGACCCGGTGAAACCCGAGCACCTTGCATAACACCCGATCCCCTGCTGGGGCCGACGTGCCGGCGAACTGACCACGGCCCTGCATCGCTGCCCGGCCCGCCTTCGCCGGCTAGCCGGCTCTTGCGGCATGCGTGACGATTTCGACTAAGCCCCTGCCCCAAGGCATACTGGCCACCCTCCGCTTTGCAGAACCGTCAGTCACCCCATGCGTATCCACGTCAGCTTCATCGACCGCGTCGGCATCACCCAGGAAGTCCTGGCCCTGTTGGGCGGGCGCAACCTCAACCTGGATGCGGTGGAAATGGTGCCGCCCAACGTCTATATCGATGCCCCGACCTTGAGCCCCCAGGTGCTGGAAGAACTGCGCGATGCGCTGTTCAACGTGCGTGGCGTGCAGGCGGTGACGGTGGTGGACATCCTTCCCGGGCAACGCCGGCACCTGCAACTGGACGCCCTGCTGGCGGCCATGACCGATCCGGTGCTGGCCCTGGACAGTGCCGGCAAAGTGCTGCTGGCCAACCCGGCGCTGATCGCCCTGTATGGTCGCGAACCGGCCGGGGAAAGCGTCGCCGAGCTGTTTGCCGACCCCGCACTGCTGGAGGCCCTGCTGGAAAACGGCTTTCGCCTGCCGCTGCGGGAAATCACCGTCAATGGCCAGACCCTGCTGCTGGACGCCACTCCCATTACCGACGCCGGTGCCCTGCTGACCCTGTACCCGCCCAACCGCATCGGTGAACGGCTCTCGGCCCTGCATCACGACCACGCCGAAGGCTTCGATGCCCTGCTCGGCGAATCACCGGCGATCCGCACCCTCAAGGCCCGGGCGCAGCGGGTCGCAGCGCTGGACGCACCACTATTGATCCAGGGTGAAACCGGCACCGGCAAGGAACTGGTGGCCCGCGCCTGCCACGCCATCAGCGCCCGCCACGGCGCGCCGTTCCTGGCCCTGAACTGCGCGGCGCTGCCGGAAAACCTGGCCGAGAGCGAACTGTTCGGCTATGCCCCCGGCGCCTTCACCGGCGCCCAGCGCGGCGGCAAGCCGGGGCTGATGGAGCTGGCCAACCAGGGCACGGTGTTCCTCGATGAAATCGGCGAGATGTCGCCCTACCTGCAGGCCAAGCTCCTGCGCTTTCTCAATGACGGCAGCTTTCGCCGGGTCGGTGGCGATCGCGAGATCAAGGTCAACGTGCGCATCCTCAGCGCCACCCATCGTGACCTGGAAAAAATGGTCAACGAAGGCACCTTCCGCGAAGACCTGTTCTATCGCCTCAACGTGCTGAACGTGGAAGTGCCACCGCTGCGCGAACGCGGCCAGGACATCCTGCTGCTGGCCCGCTACTTCATGCAGCAGGCCTGCGCGCAGATCCAGCGGCCGGTATGCCGGCTGACACCGGGGACCTACCCGGCGCTGCTGGGCAACCGCTGGCCGGGCAACGTGCGGCAATTGCAGAACGTGATCTTCCGTGCGGCGGCGATCTGCGAGAGCAACCTGGTGGACATCGGTGACCTGGACATTGCCGGCACCTCGGTAGCCCGCCAGAACGATGCCGAAGTGGCCAGCCTGGAACAGGCCGTGGAAGCCTTCGAGAAGGAGCTGCTGGAAAACCTCTACGTCAGTTACCCCTCGACCCGGCAACTGGCCAACCGCTTGCAGACCTCCCATACCGCGATTGCCCACCGCCTGCGCAAATACGGCATTCCCAGCAAGGCCTGAGCTTGCGCCTGCCGCTCTGAAAGCGACCTCCATCTGTACTGAAAGCGCTACAGTGGAACGATTTCGCTACAAAGCCTTGCAATCGCAGCCGTGCAAGGCTTTGATCCTCAAAGCCTTTTTTCCGCACCCCGTGCTGTAGCGTTTTCGCTACGGCCGTGAAATTCCATTCTCTACAAAAAACACTCAACCCCTTGATTTACAACGGCCAAATAAATATTGGCCGTGTTCTTGCTATGGACATTGCCATTCGGCTCGGCGCTGTCCGAGCATTCAATCGCGTCCACCAGACGAGTCTGGCCCCTGAGGAGTTTCCATGAGCGAGTTGCGTTTTACTGAAGATCACGAATGGCTGCGTACCGAAGCGGATGGCAGTGTCACCGTCGGCATTACGGCTTTCGCCCAGAACGCCCTGGGTGATGTGGTGTTTGTGCAACTGCCGGAGCTGCAGGGCTACGACAAGGGCGCCGAAGCCGCCACCGTGGAATCGGTGAAAGCCGCCAGCGGCGTGTACATGCCCCTGGACGGTGAAGTGGTCGCCACCAACCCGGCCCTGGAAGACAGCCCGGAACTGGTCAACGAAGACCCGCTGGGCGAAGGCTGGTTCTTCCGCTTCATCCCTGCCGATGCCGCTGCCGTTGGCCAATTGCTGGACCAGGACGCCTACGACCGCCTGATCAAAGCCAGCGCCGAAGCCTGAGGAGCCGCCATGACCGTCAACCTGAGCACCGCCAACGAATTCATCGCGCGCCACATCGGCCCGCGCCAGGGCGATGAGCAAACCATGCTCAATAGCCTCGGCTTCGACTCCCTGGAAGCCCTGAGCGCCAGCGTGATTCCCGAGAGCATCAAGGGCACCAGCGTGCTGGAGCTGGGCCAGGGCCTGAGCGAAGCCCAGGCCCTGGCCTCGATCAAGGCCATCGCCGCCAGGAACCAGCTGTTCAAGACCTATATCGGCCAGGGCTACTACAACTGCCATACGCCGTCGCCGATCCTGCGCAACCTCCTGGAAAACCCCGCCTGGTACACCGCCTACACCCCGTACCAGCCGGAAATCTCCCAGGGTCGCCTGGAAGCCCTGCTGAATTTCCAGACCCTGATCAGCGACCTGAGCGGCCTGCCGATCGCCAACGCCTCGCTGCTGGACGAAGGCACCGCCGCCGCCGAAGCCATGACCTTCTGCAAGCGCCTGAGCAAGAACAGGGGCAGCCACGCCTTCTTCGCCTCGCAGCATTGCCACCCACAGACCCTCGATGTGCTGCGCACCCGTGCCGAGCCCCTGGGGATCAACGTGGTGGTGGGCGATGAGCGCAAGCTGACCGACGTCAGCCCGTTCTTCGGCGCCCTGCTGCAATACCCGGCAAGCAACGGTGACCTGTTCGACTACCGCGAGCTGACCGAGCGTTTCCACGCTGCCAACGCCCTGGTAGCCGTGGCCGCCGACCTGCTGGCCCTGACCCTGCTGACCCCGCCCGGGGAATTCGGCGCCGACGTGGCCATCGGCAGTGCCCAGCGCTTCGGCGTGCCCCTGGGCTTTGGTGGCCCGCATGCGGCCTACTTCGCCACCCGCGATGCCTTCAAGCGCGACATGCCCGGCCGCCTGGTGGGCGTCTCGGTGGACCGTTTCGGCAAGCCGGCCCTGCGCCTGGCCATGCAGACCCGCGAGCAGCATATCCGCCGCGAGAAGGCCACCAGCAACATCTGCACCGCTCAGGTCCTGCTGGCCAACATCGCCAGCATGTATGCCGTGTACCACGGTCCCAAGGGCCTGACCCAGATCGCCCAGCGCATTCACCAGCTGACCGCGATCCTGGCCAAGGGCCTGGTCCAGCTGGGCTTGACCGTGGAGCAGGAAAGCTTCTTCGACACCCTGAGCCTGCGCACTGGTGCCAACACCGCCGCGCTGCACGACAAGGCACGCGCCCAGGGCATCAACCTGCGGGTGATAGACGCCGAGCGCCTCGGTCTGTCCCTGGACGAAACCACCACTCAAGCCGACGTTGAAACCCTGTGGAGCCTGCTGGCCGACGGCAAGCCCGCGCCGGACTTCGCGGCACTCGCGGCGGCGGTCACCAGCGCCATCCCCGCTGCCCTGGCACGCCAGTCGGCGATCCTCAGCCACCCGGTATTCAACCGCTATCACTCGGAAACCGAGCTGATGCGCTACCTGCGCAAGCTGGCGGACAAGGACCTGGCCCTGGATCGCACCATGATCCCGCTGGGCTCCTGCACCATGAAGCTCAACGCCGCCAGCGAGATGATCCCCATCACCTGGGCCGAGTTCGGCGCGCTGCACCCTTTCGCTCCCGCCGAGCAAAGCGCCGGCTACCAGCAACTGACCACCGAACTTGAAGCGATGCTGTGCGCTGCCACCGGCTACGACGCGGTGTCGCTGCAGCCCAACGCCGGCTCCCAGGGCGAGTACGCCGGCCTGCTGGCCATTCGTGCCTATCACCAGAGCCGTGGCGACGAGCGCCGCGATATCTGCCTGATTCCCTCCTCGGCCCACGGCACCAACCCGGCCACTGCCAACATGGCCGGCATGCGCGTGGTGGTCACCGCCTGCGACGCCCGCGGCAACGTCGACATCGAGGACCTGCGGGCCAAGGCCATCGAGCACCGCGAGCACCTCGCCGCGCTGATGATCACCTACCCGTCGACCCACGGCGTGTTCGAAGAAGGCATCCGCGAAATCTGCGGCATCATTCACGACAACGGCGGCCAGGTGTACATCGACGGCGCCAACATGAACGCCATGGTCGGCCTCTGCGCCCCGGGCAAGTTCGGTGGCGACGTGTCCCACCTGAACCTGCACAAGACCTTCTGCATTCCCCATGGCGGTGGCGGCCCGGGCGTCGGCCCGATCGGCGTCAAGTCGCACCTGGCGCCCTTCCTGCCCGGCCATGCCGCGCTGGAAAACAAGAAAGGCGCGGTCTGTGCCGCTCCGTTCGGCAGCGCCAGCATCCTGCCGATCACCTGGATGTACATCAGCATGATGGGCGGCGCCGGCCTCAAGCGCGCCTCGCAGTTGGCGATCCTCAATGCCAACTACATCTCGCGCCGCCTGGAAGAGCACTACCCGGTGCTCTACACCGGCAGCAACGGCCTGGTGGCCCACGAATGCATCCTCGACCTGCGTCCTTTGAAAGACAGCAGCGGCATCAGCGTCGATGACGTGGCCAAGCGCCTGATCGATTTTGGCTTCCACGCGCCGACCATGTCCTTCCCGGTGGCCGGCACCCTGATGATCGAGCCCACCGAAAGCGAATCCAAGGAAGAACTGGACCGCTTCTGCGACGCCATGATCCGCATCCGCGAAGAAATCCGCGCAGTGGAAAACGGCGCCCTGGACAAGGACGACAACCCGCTGAAGAACGCTCCGCACACCGCGGCCGAACTGGTGGGCGAGTGGTCCCATCCATACAGCCGTGAACAGGCGGTGTACCCAGTGGCATCCCTGGTGGAAGGCAAGTACTGGCCGCCGGTTGGCCGGGTCGACAACGTGTTCGGCGACCGCAATCTGGTGTGCGCCTGCCCTTCGATCGAGAGCTACCAGGACGCGTAAGCCGTCCATCACTGGAGAGCCGTGCCCCTGCAGATACCGCGTATACCTGTAGGAGCCGGCTCGCCGGCGATGAGCGATAACGCATCAATCGGGTAGAGCAGCGGCTGCCTGTATCGCGGGCAAGCTAGCTCCTGCAAGTGCTTGCTTGCCGATCAATACAATAAGAAACCGGAGAACCAACATGTCCCTGAGCGTGTTCGACCTGTTCAAGATTGGCATCGGCCCCTCCAGCTCCCATACCGTCGGCCCGATGCGCGCCGCCGCGCGTTTTGTCGAAGGCCTGCGTCGCGATCAACTGCTGGCCAGCACCACCTGCGTCAAGGTCGAGCTGTACGGCTCGCTGGGCGCCACCGGTAAAGGCCACGGCAGCGACAAGGCGGTGCTGCTGGGCCTGGAAGGCGAGCACCCGGACACCGTGAATACCGAAAACATCGCCGCGCGCCTGCAGGAAATACGCAGCAGCGCGCGCCTCAACCTGCTCGGCGAACACAGCATTGCGTTCAACGAGAAAGAACACCTGGCCATGATCCGCAAGCCCCTGGCCTATCATCCCAATGGCATGATCTTTCGTGCCTTCGACAGCGCCGGTTTGCAGATCCGCAGCCGCGAGTACTACTCCGTTGGCGGTGGTTTCGTCGTGGATGAAGATGCCGCCGGAGCCGATCGCATCGTTGAAGACACCACCCGCCTGACCTTCCCTTTCCGCAATGCCAAGGAACTGCTGCAACATTGCGCTACCTATGGCCTGTCCATCAGCCAGGTGATGCTGACCAATGAAAGTGCCTGGCGCCCGGAAGCTGAAACCCGCGCCGGACTGCTGAAGATCTGGCAGGTGATGCAGGACTGCGTGGATGCCGGCTGCCGCAACGAAGGCATCCTGCCCGGCGGGCTCAAGGTCAAGCGCCGTGCCGCGGCCCTGCACCGCCAGTTGTGCAAGCACCCGGAAGCGGCGCTGCGCGATGCCCTGTCGGTGCTGGACTGGGTCAACCTCTATGCCCTGGCGGTGAATGAAGAAAACGCCAACGGCGGACGGGTGGTCACAGCCCCCACCAATGGCGCGGCCGGAATCATTCCGGCGGTGCTGCACTACTACATGCGCTTCATTCCCGGGGCCAACGAAGACGGGGTGGTGCGTTTTCTCCTCACCGCCGCAGCCATCGGCATCCTCTACAAGGAAAACGCCTCGATCTCCGGCGCCGAAGTCGGCTGCCAGGGTGAAGTGGGCGTGGCCTGCTCGATGGCGGCCGGGGCCTTGTGCGAGGTCCTCGGCGGCAGCGTGCAGCAAGTGGAGAACGCCGCGGAAATCGGCATGGAACACAACCTCGGGCTGACCTGTGACCCCATTGGCGGGTTGGTGCAGGTGCCCTGCATCGAGCGCAACGCCATGGGCTCGGTCAAGGCCATCAATGCGGTGCGCATGGCCCTGCGTGGCGACGGGCAGCACTTCGTCTCCCTCGACAAGGTCATCCGCACCATGCGCCAGACCGGAGCCGACATGAAAAGCAAATACAAGGAAACCGCCCGTGGCGGTCTGGCCGTGAACATTATCGAGTGCTGATACGCAGCCTGTATCCGCACGTTTTTTTCAGGAGTTGCCCATGTCCACCGAAACACTGTTGAAAACCCCGCTGCACAGCCTGCACCTGGAACTCGGCGCCCGCATGGTGCCGTTCGCCGGCTACGACATGCCGGTGCAGTACCCGCTGGGAGTGATGAAGGAGCACCAGCACACCCGTGAACAGGCCGGGCTGTTCGATGTGTCCCACATGGGGCAGATCCTGCTGCGCGGCGCCAATGCCGCCCAGGCCCTGGAGACCCTGGTGCCGGTGGATATCATCGACTTGCCGGTGGGCATGCAGCGCTACGCCATGTTCACCAACGAACAGGGCGGCATCCTCGATGACCTGATGGTGGCCAACCTGGGGGACGAACAGCTGTTCCTGGTGGTCAACGCCGCCTGCAAGGACCAGGACCTGGCCCACCTGCGCCGCCACCTGGGCGAGCAATGCGACATTCAACCGCTGTTCGAGGAACGGGCCCTGCTGGCCCTGCAAGGCCCGGCTGCGGTCACGGTGCTGGCGCGCCTGGCGCCGGAGGTGGCGCAGATGACCTTCATGCAGTTCAAGCCGGTGACCCTGCTGGGCGTGGACTGCTTTGTCAGCCGTTCGGGCTACACCGGCGAAGACGGTTTCGAAATCTCGGTGCCGGCGGCCCAGGCGGAAAAACTCGCCCGTGCCCTGCTGGCCGAGCCGGAAGTAGCGGCCATCGGCCTTGGCGCCCGCGACTCCCTGCGCCTGGAAGCCGGCCTGTGCCTCTATGGCCATGACATGAACAGCGACACCACGCCGATCCAGGCCAGCCTGCTGTGGGCCATCTCCAAGGCACGTCGTGCCGATGGCGCCCGCGCCGGCGGCTTCCCCGGTGCCGAGGTGATCTTTGCCCAACAGCAAGGCGGTGTCAGCCGCAAACGCGTCGGCCTGCTGCCCCAGGAACGCACACCGGTACGTGAAGGTGCAGAGATCGTCGACGCCCAAGGCAAGGTTATCGGCAACGTGTGCAGCGGCGGTTTTGGTCCGACCCTGGGCGGCCCCTTGGCCATGGGCTACCTCGACATAGAGCACTGCGCACTCGATACGCCAGTTGCAGCAATAGTTCGTGGGAAAAAGGTGCCAATGCTTGTAAGCAAAATGCCATTCGTGCCACAACGCTACTACCGCGGCTGAGGGACTGTTTCTATAAGTAACGCGGCTGCGTTAAAAGTGCACTAATCTGTAACGCAACCGCCATAAAACAGTGCATATTTTCGATACTGAACTTCACTTATAACGCCCGAAAACAATTGAACAACTCTATCGAATAAGCCCCGTACGCTAGTTCCGCCAAACCTCGGCAAGCTGAGTAAAACCGGGGCTTCGCGGGGCTTGTTTTTTCTCCCATAGTTGGCGTAGAGTTTCCCCACTGTGTTTGCATGGGTCGCTTGGAATCGTGACCTGGGCAGTAGCTAACAAGTTTGCTACAACCCGTTCGACGTCTCTTACTTTCCTGCAACCCAGCCCAGTACTCTTTCATGAGAAAGAGACTGTCATTAATTTTTTAGCGTCAAAGGAAATAAGAAATGTCCCAACGTCAGAGCGGTACCGTCAAGTGGTTTAACGACGAGAAAGGTTTTGGTTTTATCACTCCAGAAAGCGGTCCGGATCTGTTCGTACACTTCCGCGCCATTCAGGGCAACGGCTTCAAGAGCCTGAAAGAAGGCCAAAAAGTGACCTTCATCGCTGTGCAAGGCCAGAAAGGCATGCAGGCTGACGAAGTACAAGCAGAAGCTTAATCGTCTGTAACGAAAAAGCCCCTGATGCTGACATCAGGGGCTTTTTTGTGCGCGCAATTCCGTAAAATGGCTTCTTTTTTCAGTCGAGAGCCTGTCATGTCGAAACATCTGCTAAGCCCCCAAGGCGAGTTCCCCGCCGCCGGCCTGGGTCGTCGCCTGGCAGCGATGTTCTATGATTTCCTGCTGTGCGTTGCCCTGCTGATTGTCACGGGCGGCGTCTACAAGCTGATCCAGATGCAGATCATCGGCGAGGCGCGGATGCGTACCCTGACCGAATCCGGCGCCCTGGACGGTGACCCGTTGTACTCCACGGTGCTGCTGTTCGTACTGTTCGGTTTCTTCGCCAAGTTCTGGACCCACTCCGGCCAGACCCTGGGCATGCAGGTCTGGGGTATCCGGGTGCAGAACGCCGACGGCAGCCGTATCAGCCTGTGGCAGGCGCTGTTGCGCTTCATGGTGTCGATCGCGTCCTGGCTGTGTGCCGGCCTGGGCTTCTTCTGGGTGCTGGTGGACAAGCAGAAACGCAGTTGGCACGACATCTACTCCAACAGCCAGCTGGTGCGCATTCCCAAGCAGAAGAAGTAAGCCCGCCGCCTACAAAAACGCCCCGACAGATCGGGGCGTTTTTTTAAGCGAGCAGAAGAACCGATCAGGCGTTGCCCGCCAGTTTCATCCGCGCGGCCTGGGTGAAATCCAGCATGCGCTTCAGAGGGCGGAGCGCATTGGGGATCAGCGCCGGGTCGACGCTGATCTCGTTGCTGCCATCCTTCAGGCACTGCAGGGTACGCTCCAGGGTATTCATGGCCATCCACGGGCAATGGGCACAACTGCGGCATGCCGCACCATTGCCGGCCGTTGGCGCCTCGATGAACACCTTGTCCGGGCACAGCTGCTGCATCTTGTAGAAGATGCCGCGGTCGGTGGCGACGATGAAGGTCTTGTTCGGCAGGCGCTGCGCGGCAGCAATCAGCTGGCTGGTGGAGCCCACCGCATCGGCCAGTTCGATCACCGAGCTGGGGGACTCCGGGTGCACCAGAATGGCCGCATCCGGATACAGCGCCTTCATGTCTTCCAGCTGCTTGGACTTGAACTCCTCGTGAACGATGCAGGCACCGTCCCAGAGCAGCATGTCGGCACCGGTCTGGCGCTGGATGTAGGTGCCCAGGTGCTTGTCGGGGCCCCAGATGATCTTCTCGCCGTTATCCATCAGGCTTTCGACGATTTCCAGGGCGCAACTGGACGTCACCACCCAGTCGGCACGGGCTTTGACCGCCGCCGACGTGTTGGCATAGACCACCACGGTGCGCTCGGGATGCTGGTCGCAGAAGGCCGAGAACTCCTCCACCGGGCAGCCAAGGTCAAGGGAGCAGGTGGCTTCCAGGGTCGGCATCAACACCCGTTTTTCAGGGTTGAGAATCTTCGCCGTCTCACCCATGAAGCGGACCCCGGCAACCAGCACGGTCTTGGCCGGATGGGCATTGCCGAAGCGGGCCATTTCCAGGGAGTCGGACACGCAGCCACCGGTTTCTTCGGCCAGGGCCTGAATCACCGGATCACAGTAGAAGTGTGCAACCAGCACCGCATCCTGAGCCTTGAGCTCGGCAGCGATGGCGGCACGCAGATGGGCCTCTTGCGCAGCGCTCAAGGGTTTGGGCTGCTTGGCGTCGAGGTGGGCTTGAACCAGAAGGCGTTCAGAAATTTGCGTCATGTTCGCAAGACCTGCAGGCGCTTGAGGCGCGAAAGTCGAGTATACCACCGGCTCCGGACCGCTTAAGGCCCCGCCGGGAGAGTGAGTTCATCAGGTACGGACAACATTGGAGCCGCGCAAGGCTACAGAATATCCAGGGTATTCAAAAGCCTATTCTGCCCAACAGCCGCGCCCTACCCTGCCGGCGGCGCCTGCACCCGGGCGAAAGCCACCGTCACACACAACCCGCGTTTGGTCCGTTGGTCGGAGTAATCCAGCCAGACCCGGCCGGCATGCCGATCGGCAATGGCCTTGACGATGGCGAGCCCCAACCCGGAGCCCACTTCATCGCTGCCCAGCCCGCGATGGAAAGGGTCGAACACGCGCTCGCGCTCAGCCACGGCAATACCCGGCCCCGAGTCGCTGACCTGCAGCAGGATCTCGTCCTGCACCTGGGCCACCGACAGGTCTACCCGCCCACCTTGCGGGGTATAGCGGATGGCGTTGTCCACCAGGTTCTTCACCAGGGTCAGCAGGTCCTCCTGGCTGATCAGCACCTGCCTGTCCGGCCCACCTTCCAGGCCGATGTCGATCGCCTTGGCCTCCGCCAGGGGCAGCAGGTCCTCCAGCACCCGGCGGTACACCCCGTGCACCGAGACCGGCTCAACCCGGCCATTGATGGCCGATTGTGCAGACGCCAGCCCGAGCAATTGATCGATCAGCTTCCTGCCGCGCTCGATCCCCCGGCGCAACAGTTGCAGGCGTTCCCGAGCCAGGCTGGGCATCTCCACCGATGCCAGGCGCTCGGCCTGCAGGGACAAGGCCGTCAGCGGCGAGCGCAATTCATGGGCGGCATCCGCCACGAAACGCCGCTGCGTCGTCATGGACTGAGTCACCCGCAGCAACAGGCGATTGATGGCCCGCACGAAAGGCCGCACCTCGGTCGGCAGATGGCGCTCGTCGATCGGGTGCAATTCCTGCTCGTCACGCAGATCAATCTCGGCCGCCAACTGCTCGATGGGACGAAACAGTTTGCGCACCAGATCGGCAATCACCAGCAACAGCACGGGAAACAGGATCAGGAAGGGCAACAGTCCACGCCAGGCGCTTTCCCGCGCATCCCTGTCACGAGCGCCGGTTTCCTGGGCCACGGCAATCCGCAGGCCGGCCCTGGTGGTCTTGACCAGCACCCGAAACGGCTCGCCGCCCACCGTCAGGGTCGACAGACCGTCCGCCAGGGTGGTGGGCAGCGGCAGGGGGATTTCGGCATCACTGTCCGCCGCCGCCCTGGCGCCATCGGCCAGGTATTGAACGACCACCCTGGATTCCTCGTTATCGTCGGCGACGACCTGCCCCGGCGGCGGGTAGGCCAGGGTCATGTGCTGGCGCTCGAACAGCGCGGCCACCTGGCGCAGGGTGTTGTCCTGCATCTCCAGGGCCTCGTCGAAGGCCGAGACATAAGCAAAGACTCCGGCCAGCAGCGCAACGATCAGCACCGCCACTGACAGGGCAATGGACAGCCTGAGCTGGACCGACTCGCTCAGACGTCTTTTGAAACCATCCATCCCATCCCCCTGACGTTCTTGATCACCTGGCTTCCCAACTTGCGGCGCAAGGCATGGATCAGGAACTCCACCGCATTGCTTTCCACCTCCTCGCCCCAGCCGTAGATACGGTCTTCCAGCTCGCTACGGGAAAGAATCGCCCCCGGGCGGATCAACAGCGCCTGCAACAGGGCGAATTCGCGGTTCGACAGCTGCACCGCAGGCTGCTCGAACGAGCTTGCCTGTTTCGATACCGGGTCCAGCGAAACCACACCATTGCCCAGCAGCGGTGCCGCGCTACCGCCTTTGCGACGCATGACCGCACGCATTCGCGCCAGCAGCTCGGCCATGGCGAAGGGCTTGAGCAGGTAGTCGTCCGCGCCGCCGTCCAGGCCTCGCAGCCGGTCATCGAGGCTGTCACGAGCGGTAATGATCAACAGCGGCACCGGGTTGTTACGGCGGCGAATACTGTCGAGCACCTGCAACCCGTCCTTGCCGGGCAGGCCGAGGTCGAGGAGCACCTGGTCGTAATGCTGGCTGTCCAGGGCAGCCAGGGCGGTCACCCCATCGCTGACCCAGTCGGCGGCGTAGCCTGCATCCTTGAGGGCGCCCTGTATCGCCTCGGCGATCATCCCGTCGTCCTCCACCAGCAAGATCCGCATAGTGCCTCCGTAGTGAAACAGGCCCGGCCTGCGCTTGAGCAAGGCCGGGCCCGGGTCGAGTCCCCCCAAGGGTAATCACTCGCCTGCCGGTCTGCTGGAAAAGATGAGGGTCAGGCCTTGCCTTGCAAGCGACTGAACGTTGCCAGCAGATCGTCCATCGCCGACTTGCACTCGGCCTGTTGCGGGGTGCCGGCGCGCAGGGCGTCCAGTGCGCGGTCGATGCCCTTGTCCAACACATGCCAGTCACCGGCGGCACGGGGCTTCAAGCCGGCTTCGGCGGAGTCCCAGGCAACTTCCAGATCCTTGATCCGGCGCTTCGCCCCCGCCAGGTCCTGCTTGTCCACCAAGCCGGCCACATCACGGGCAATGGCCTGGAACTCGGCCAGGTCTCCCAGCCTGGAGGCCGTGGCCGCGGTAGCCTGGGCTGAAGCGGCAGTGCCGGGCTTGGGCGCATCGGCAGGCTTGGAACACCCCGCGGCCAGCCCCAGCAGGGCAATCATGGAAAGAGTCGTGGTGTAGCGAATGGCAGAGCGGATAAAGGCCATGATGAGTCCTTGAGTGAGGGTCGGATAATCAGTGGGAAAGGCGCTGACGGTTGTTGACGTTGAGCTGCGCGACGGTCACCAGCAAAAGAATCACGCAGAGGAAGATCGCGCTGGTCCAGGTGGCGCCCAGGCCCAGGCCACCGTAGGTCTTGGCTTGTGTCAGCAGGTCGCCGAGGGCGGCGCCAAAAGGTCGAGTGAGGATGTAGGCGATCCAGAAGGTCAGCACCGCATTGCCCCCCAGGCGCCAGGCCACCAGGGTCACGGTAATCAGTGCGGCAAAGATCAGCGCTCCCAGGGTAAAGCCGAGCCCCAGCGCCTCGGTGGCCAGGTCCCCGGCGGCGGTTCCCAGGGCGAAGGTGCAGAGCACGGTGGCCCAGTAGAACAGCTCGCGTCGCGGGGTAACGATCTGGCGGATCGACAGATTGCGCTCAACGGCGTACCAGACAGCGAAATTGACCGCCAGCAAGCCTGCAAACACTGCGGTGCTGAGGTACAGGCTGATGCCCAGCTGATCGGTGAGCACATCGGTGATCTGGGTCCCGACGATGCTCACCAGGACCACGCTCAGCCAGTAGATCCATGGCGTGTAGGCCCGGCTGCGGAACTGCGCGAACAGCGCCAGCCCCAGCAACAGGGCCATGCCGATGCTGGTCACGCCCTGCCCCAGGCCGGCGTCGACGGCCAGGTAGTCGGCGCAGGTTTCGCCCACGGTGGTGGACATGATCTTGATGATCCAGAAGGACAGCGTCACCTCCGGAACCTTGTTCAGCCAATCGGTCTTGCTCAGCGGCTTCATCGGGTGCCTCTCCATAACGGCGCGTGTATTGGCGCGAGGCAGAGGCTACGAGGGAAAACTTAGCTGGAACTGAGGGCACCCCGAACGGGCCGGCTTCGATCACCAAGCAATGCGCTGCAACGCCCCAGGGTCCAGCAGCCAGGTGAGCACATCGGGGCTATTGATCACCGAGCCATGGTGGTGCTGCTCGTCCCGCCAGTAGCGATTGTCCTGGGCCGGATCGAGCCCCAGGCCCGGGGCCAGCCCCTCGGCACTGCGCCCGGCGGACAACAGCACATCCACCGCGCGCCCCTTCAGCGGCACCGCCTGCCATTGGGACAGCAGCAGGATATTGCCGTGCACGCACTCGCGATTGACCAACTGCGCGTCCACCAGGTCATCGACGTAGGCATACTGCGGATCGGCCGCCAAACGCCGGGCAATGGCGTCAGGGGCCAACCCTCGAAGCTCGGCCAGCAGCGGCGGGTCCACCAACAGCAGCGGCCTGGCGGGTGCCGTGCTGCGGGCCACGCAACAGGCCGCCACATAAGCGCCGAAGGAGTAACCGAGCACCGCGTCCAGGGTCGTCAGCTCATGCTCTTGGGCAATCTGCCGGGCCAGGTCTTCGACACTGGAATAGGGCCAGTAGTCGCTGTAGTTGACCTGCACCAGCGACACCCGCCCCTTGAGTGCCCGGCCCAGGGCGGAAAAACAGATCGGATGGCCGACGAAGTCGGGAAAGCAGATCAGTTTCATTGACGTTGCCCCGCCGCGACAAAGGATTCGAGAAATGCCCTGGCCTGCGGCTCGGGCAGATAGCTGTTGAGCAGCACTTCGCAGCCCAGCGCCGACTTGACCACCGTCAGGTCGAGCAGGGTCTTGGGCCACTCGCTAACCGGGTTGGCAATCCGCGTTTGCAACCACCGGGCGTCACTGGCCGGCAGCTCGACGAAATTGCACAGGAACGCCGGAGCAAAGCCGTACAGGCCCAGGGCCGCGAGTATTTCCTCGTAGCCCAAGGCCGCCCGGGCCAGCTTGGCATTCAGGTAATCCATGCAGGCCTGTGGCTCGCAGCCTTCGGCGAAGCGCCCGGGAGCCAGGGGCACGGGCACCGTGTAACTGGAGAATCCGCTGATCACCGAACGCTCAGCCCAGGCGAACAATAGATTGACGATCGGCGCCTCTATCCCCAAGCCCTCGGCACAGCCCTGGCGAAACGCCTGCAACAGGTGGAACAGACGCTGCGGCGAGGCCAGCTTCATCGGGTCCATGGCCAGTGCCGCCCGCAACTGCAGCGCCTGGGCAGTGGCCGCCGGCGCCGGGACATCGGCCAGCGGCGCGTACTCCTCGGCCTCTTGCTCCCAGGCCTCGGTGCCGGCATCTGCCAGACGCTCATATTCCTCGGCCTGCATCAGGTTATTGCCGACAAAGGAAAAATCCGCCACCGGCGGCGACTGCACGCCCAGCGCCAACTGTTCCACGCTGCGCAGCAGGCTCAACTGGCCGACATGGTTGCCAAGGATGTGGTGCAGCCACAGCCCCAGGTGCAAGGTGCCGTCGATGCGCACCTTGAACAGGCTGCACAGGTCCTGCTCGAACAGTGACAGCGGCCGCTCAAGGAAATGCTCCACGCAGGCCTGCTGGCTGGGAAACTCCGCCACAGGCTCCAGCCACAGGCGCGCCGGCGGCTCGGGGGCCAGATCAAGACAGTACTCGCCCTCGACCCGCGCCACCCGACAGCCCGCCAGTGGATAGCGCTGCTTCAAGCCCTGGGCCAACGCCTGCAGGTCCAGCCCGGCGGCCGGCAACTGCTCGGGCCGGAACAGGTAGAGCACGTTGTTGGCCCGTAGATCCTTGTTGAACAGTTCGGCATACACCATCGACAACTGGCTCTTGTTCAAGCCGATCCAGCGGCTGTCGCCGGCAGCCGGCAACCGCCCGGAACCGCTGCGCAGCGCCTCCCGGGCGTGGCTGGCCGAGGTGGCGCGGACCACGGCAAAACGCCCCAGGTGAGTATTGATCGAAAATCCTGCATGGGCGGCGGGCAAGGACTCCTGCTCCGACTCGATCACGTAGTACTCCTGCGCACCGTTTTCCAGCAGGGACGCCAGGCCGGGTTGGGCCTGTAGCCAGTCCAGCAACTGGCCCAGGGTGGCCATGCGGTAGAACTGCTCCAGGCCCAGGCCTTCCCAGCCCAAGTGACGGTTCACCGTGCCCACCAGCTTGATCGCCGCCAGCGAGTTGCCACCGCTGTCGAAGAAGCTGCGCTGCAGGTCATGAGCCGACACGCCGAAACGCGCGAGAAAACGCCCTGCCGGCGAGTCGTCCGTGTCAGTGGCCGGCTGCCCGAGACACAGGCGCTGCTTGAGCTCAGCAATATCCAGCTTGCCGGAAGAGCGCAGGGCAAAGCGCTCAACCTCGACAAATCGCGACGGCACCATGAACGGCGGCAGGCTTTGCCGGCCATATTCGGCCAGCACCCGGGGCTCGACCCCAGGCGCCTTGAGGTACACCAGCAGCAACTGCGCTTCGGTTCCCTGGTCATCCAGCAACACCACACAATCGAGCATTCCCGGGTAACGCTTGAAGGCGGCGGCGACCTCGGTCAGCGACAGGCGCTGGCCACGCAGCTTGATCTGGTCATCGCTGCGGCCATGGAAGTGATAGAGCCCCTGGCCATCCCGGGAAACCAGGTCGCCACTGCGGTAGCAACGCAGCGTCCGGCCCTGCCATGGCAGGTCGATGAAGCGCTCCCGGGTCAGCCCGGCATCCCCCAGATACCCCGGGGACAAGCCGCCCCCGGCGATCAGCAGCTCGCCGGGTTCATCCACCTCGCACGGCTGCCCGTCAGGGCGCAGCAGCAACAGGGTGGCATCGTCCACGGCCTGGCCGATGGGAATGTCCCGGGTGCTGTCGAAGCTGCGGGGAATGGCATAGACACAGGTACCCATGGTGTTTTCCGTGGGGCCATAACCGTTGTAGAGAACCAGCCCATCGGCGGCAGCATAGGCCTGGCGGACATGCCCTGCGGACAGGACCTCACCGCCGACCATCAGCCGCTTGACGCCCCGCAGCCAGCCGCGGTCGATATCGACGAAGGTGTTGAACAGGGTCGAGGTCAGCCACAGGCTGTCGACCCCGGCCTCGTGGATGTAACGATGCAGGTGTTCCAGGGTCAGGGCGCCGGGAACATGGATATGCAATTCGCCGCCATTGAGCAGCGCGGTCCAGATCTCGAACTGCGAGGCGTCGAAGGTCAGGTTCGAGGCGTACAGCATGCGAAAGCCCGGCTGCAGCGGAAAATGTCGCGGCCGGTCGCAGAACCCCAACACCCCGCGATGGGTACAGGGAATGATCTTCGGCGCGCCGGTGGTACCGCTGGAAAAGTTCACGTACACCGGCTCGGCGCCGCATAGCGGCGGCCAGCACGCAGCCTCGTCCGTGGGCGCGAGCAACTCATCCAGCGCCAGATACCCCGGGCCATCGGCAACCTCCGGCGTGACCCGCCAGCACACGCCACTGCGTTCACACACCGACTGGTTCCACTGGGGCGGGTTGTTGCGGTCCAGATAGCAGTACGACAGGCCGGCCCGCACCATGCCCACCAGCAGCACCAGTTGTTCAATCGAGCGTTCCACCTCCAGGCCCAGGGTGCTGCCAGGCGTCAGGCCCAAGCCCAGCAAGCGGGCCGCCACCTGTGCCGAACGCTGTTCCAGCTCCCGGTAGCTGAGCCGTGCGCCGTTGCAGCTCAGCGCGGTATCCGTGGCATGCCGGGCGAAGACGTCGTCCAGGCACGAAGCAATAGATAGATGAGCCATGCCGTCACGCTTCCCTGTGCTTGATCAGGTTGATTCCCGGGGCGAAGAACGCCGCGCCGTTGTAGTGCGCCAACGCCTGCCCCAGGTCCATCTCGACCCGCTGCAGGTGCTCCAGCCAATCCTTGCCGGCCACCAGGTAGTCGAGGCAACGAGCGATATTGCGCTCCACCGTGGCTTCCCCTGCCGGGCACTGCACGCTCTTGCGCCCGTGATGGTAGGCATCGTCGCGGTAACCGTTACCGCAGCGGGACACGTTGATGATGTCGATGTTGCCCATTTGCGGCGAGAGCTCCAGGGTCAGGCTGACCCGCCCGACATTCACCAGCCGCGAGCGGCCAGCCCCGTTGCCCTGCGGATTGAGCAGGGCCAGCAACCGCGGGAACAAGGCGCTGATATCAGCATCGATGCACAGGAAGATCCGGGTGAACTGCCCGGCCATCGCCCCCGGCTCGGCCAGCAGGTCGAGCACCTGCACCGGCAGGCCCGGGTCGATGGCGGCGGGGTTGAGGTCCGCGACCCAGATCCGCGCACCATGACAGGCCGCCACCAGGCTCAGCATCTTGCCCACCAGGCCCATGCCCACCACCAGGATCTGCTCCCCCGCCTGCAATTGCGCACGGTCCACCGCATGCACCGCAGTGGCACCCAGGGTGGCAAGAATCGCCTGGTCCTGGGTCAGTGGCGGCGGTACCTTGCACACCAGCCGCTGGGGCACCTGGATCCAGTTGGAATGGGTGGCAATCTTCCAGCCCATGGCCACCACCCGGTCCCCCGGCTGCACGCCTTCCACCTCGGGCCCTACGGCGCTAACCACCCCGGCCGCGCAATAGCCCAGCGGCAGTTGCTCGCCAGTCTCGCGTACCTGCTGCAGGTAATGACGCTCGGTGCCCGGGCTGACCATGGAGTAGTCCACCGCCACCTGCACTTCAGTGGCCGCCAGAGCGGCCAGAGGTTCATGCACGGCGATCACGCCGTCGGCGCCACAGGCGGTGAGTGTGTATCGACTGCTGCTCATCAGGCCTCCCGTCCGGTCAGGCGATCCAGGCACTGGGCAAACCCTGGAAATGAAGTCTGGTAGCAATGCCCTTCGAGGATGGTGGCCTGCAGCCCGTGAGCCAGCAGCAGGACGTGGGCGGTCATCGACAGGCGATGGTCGCCGAAAGTCGGGATCGCTCCCTGCACACTGGGCACCTGCCCTCCTTCCACCCGCACGTCATAGCCGTCGACCTGGTAGTCCAGGCCCAGGGCATTGAGCATGCTGCGGGTGGCGGCGATCCGGTCCGATTCCTTGAAGGTCAGCTCGTAGAGGTCACTGAAGGTCGCGCTGCCGGGCAGCACGCAGCTGATGGCCAGGGCCAGCGGCACTTCGTCGATCATTGCGTGGAACTGGTGCTTGTCGCGCAAGTCGTGAGCCCTGGGCTGGCCACCCCCGCGTAGCAGCAGGCGGCCCACCGGCTCGCCATGACGAATGCTGTCCACCTCCAGGGTCAGGTTGAAACCACAGGCCAGCAGCCAGTTGAAAAAGCCCAGGCGCGTAGGGTTCAGGCACACATTGTCGAAGCTCAGGCGCTGCTGCTCCTGGTGGCGGTTGCACAGCAGGAACAACGCCGCCGGATAGGCAATGGCCGAGGGGTCGCGAGGGATGCTGATCTCCTCGGGAATCGCGCAGTCCCGTGGCTGGTAGTGAATCTGCAACTGCTCGTCCTGCAGCCGGTCGCCAAAACTGTTGATGATGCGCTGGGTGTGATCCCGAGCCACCACCGGGTACCGGATCGACATCGGCTTGCGTGCCGCCACCCCGGCAAACAGCAAGGTGCTGATGGCCTGGGCGCTGCCGATGTGGATCTGCGCCGCGCCGCCGCGGAATGCAGCCTGGTGGATACGGATCGGCAGCGCGCCCGGACGCCCCAGGTACTCCAGGTGGGCGCCCATCTGGTTCAGGGGCTCGACGATCCAGTCGAAGGGACGGTTGCGCAGGGTTTCGTCGCCATCGACGATGCACGGCACATTGAGCCCCACCAGCATCCCGATCAGTAACCGCGCGGCCGCGCTGGAGGGCCCCAGGTCGACCCGCCGCTCGTGGGTCGCCAGGGCGAACTCACCGCTGATCTCCAGGGTCTGGGGCGTCTGCCCTGGCGTCACCTCAAGGCCCAGTTGCTGCAGGGCATCGAGCAACAGGGTCACCGCCTTGCCGCGGTTCAGGTCCCGCAGGCGCACCGGATGCCGGGCCAGGGCGGCAAACAGGATCATCCGATGGCTGATGGACTTGTCCGATGGCAGGTAGCCGTCGATGTTGGCCCAGACCTGCTGTTGGCGGCCGAGGGTGAAATCGATGGGCCGGTCCGGGTAATCGATCATGGGCTACTCCTGTATTTGGCGGGGTTGATCAGTTCGGCGTCGTCCACCAGCGCTTCGTCCTCGAAGTGGTCGCCCACCCCGGGGCCCGCGGGCAACACCAGCGGCTGGGTTTCATAGAAGCGCCGACGGTTCTTCTTGCGTTCAAGGCCGAGGTTGAAGCCCCCAAGGTCGACTCCCCAGCGTTCCAGCCGGCCATGGGTGATGGCGCTGTCCACCAGGGCCTGGCCCATCTCGGTGCGGATCAGCGCGCGGCCGTGTTTCTGTTCTTCGGAACCGTTGAGGCTGGCTTCGAAGATGTTGGGGTCGCCGTCACACACGCTGACGTCGGCCAGCCCGCTCATCCAGTCACCGCAACTGAGGCAGCGAAAGGTCTTGTTGTCTTTGAGCTTGCCGAGGATCTCCCAGAAATCGATGCCAAAGGTCTGGCTGTCCAGCAAGGTGACTTGCAGCCGGCCGGGGTAATCGCCTTCGCGGTACTTGATATCGCGCACCTGCTGCGGGTCTTGCCCCAGCACCTCGCTGATGATGCTGTGGGTGCCGGCCGGCAGGGTGTTGGAGGAGCAGGCGGTCTCGATCACGCAAATGATCCGGCTGCGGGCCCAGTGGCCGATGGCCGTGTCCCGGCGCTGCAGCTTGCGGATCGCCTGGACGTGGCAGGCCAGCCCCACCACGGCGATGCGCGCGTCCGGCTGCTGTTCGTAGCATTCGCGCAGGGCATTGAGGTAAGGCGCCAGCTGGTAGGTGGACTGGGCATTGTTGATGATCGCCGCTGCAGCGCTGCCCAGTTGCGGCGCGCTGCGCCAGCCCTGCCCGGGGTGACGGCCCATGGTCAGGGTCAGGTCCACGTCAAAGTGCTCCCGGGCGGTCAGCAGCAAGGTGGTGGCGGTACCGCCACTGGCCGAGCGCCGGACTATCTGCGGGTCGGTGGAGCGCGCACCGATGGCCTGGCGGCTGATCCCCAGCCAGCGCTCTTCGGCGCGGCGGGTACGGCCGAACAGTTCCAGTTCGGAGCGATCGGTGTCCGGCTGCAGCCCCGGGCACACCGCCAGGCACTCGGTGCAGCTTTCACAACTGTCGCCGATGCCCTCCAGCAGCGGCACCACCCGGTCCGGGTCGAAAACGATCACCTGCTGTGGGCACACCAGGGCGCAGGCGCCGCACCCGGCGCACAGATTCTGATCGAGCACCGTCAATTTCAATAACATCCCTGTCATCTTGGATAAGCCTCGTGTGCCGTTTTCCGGGTGCAGCCGGCCGCGCCCCCGCGAACCGGGGACGGGCAAGACCTGCTGTGCTGAAGTGGCCGCTGACGGTCAGCTCAAAGCGGGCGTTCCATCTTGATGATCTCGATGGACACCGGGCTGTTGCCGCGGCTGAAAGTGCCCTCGCCGATCTTCTGGAAGCCGTGGTAGGCATAGAAGCCTTCGGCCGTCAGGGTCGCCTCCAGGTAGGCCGAGCTGGCACCGCTGGCCCGCAGCCGAGCCAGCGCCACCTCCAGCAGACGGCTGCCCAGGCCACGCCTGGCCACATCGCCACGGATGAACAGCTTGCTGACCTCATTGCCGTCGAGTTCGACGAACCCTTCGATCTGCTCGCCCTCGGCCAGCCACAGCGATCCCTTTTCCACGGCTTCGCGGTAGGTTTCCGGGGAGCGCCCATCGAGCCACATGCGGATCTGCTGATCGCTGTATTCAGAGGTGCACAGGCGCTCTACCGAGTTGCGGTGGGCCTCGAAAATACCGATCAGATCGTCCGTGGTGGCCTGGCGTATCCGTACATTGCTCATTCAGCTGAACTCCACTTTCTTGGGGGCGGGGTGGTAGCGAAACTTGAAATTGATCAGGCTGCCCAGCATCACCAGGGCACTGCCGAGCATCAGGTGCAGGCTCAGGGGCGTTTCCCCCAGCCACACCGACAGGTAGCTGGCGCCGATGGGGTACAGCACGCCGACGTAGCCGGCGTTCTCGGCGCCCATGCGCTTGATCAGGTCGATGAACAGCACGAACACCAGCGCCGAGCACACCACCCCCAGGTACAGCAGGATGCCCAGATCGGCCAGGGTGCCCGGCAGTTGCAAGCCATGGCCGCCCAGCAACAGGCTGACGGCGTATAGAGCGCAGGCCCAGCCGGCCGCCACCTTGTTGATGTGCAAGGTGCCGAGCTGGCAGGTCTTCTGGATGTGCTCCGAAAGCACCGATCCGATGGCCACCGCCAGGAAGGAAGTCAGCCCCAGGGCCACTCCCGCCAGCGACAGCGGCCGCCCCGGATCGCCAAGCATGAACAGCCCCAGCCCGGCGATGCTCACCAGTGCGCCGAGCAGGTTGTGCAGGGCGACCGGCACATGCAGGAACAGGCGCTTGATGCCGATGATGTAGAAAATCACAAAGGCGCTGAGGCAGGCCATCTGCGCACTGCCCAGGTAAGCGGTGGCCAGGTAGGCCAGGCCGATGCCGGCATAGAAGTACACCGCCCCTACCCCGGCCATCAGCAAGTAGGCCTTGCGGGTTACCGGCTGCTGCGGGCCGGCGAACAGCCGTTGCCACAGCCACAGCACCCCGTAGGCAATGAGGAAGCGCAGCATCAGCGAAGAGCCGACATCGCTGTGTTCCACCTGCAGCGAAATGGCGATCCAGTTGGTGGACCAGATCAGCAGGCAGCCGAGGAAAATCAGCACGGCGACCAGTGAACGGGATTTCTTGTTGTTATCGGGTAAGGCGTTCATGGAGGTTTCTCTAGCTCAAGGCAGCGGTGATCCCGGTCAGCAGCGACTCCAGGCGTTCTTCGCCGAAGACCTGCGGGTCATAGTCGATTTTCAGCAGCAACTCGCCCGCGGCCAGGTAGCCGGTGAACTCCAGGTGATGGCTGGGGCTGCCCTGCATCAGTTGCAGGCTCAAGGGATGCACGCCGACCCGGGCCCCGGGCGGATTCTCCACGGCGCCCAGGAAGTTGTAGCTGTAGCCGCAATCGAACAGGCCCTTGAGGCGCTCGGCCTCGGGCGTGGCGAAATAACGGTTGCCGAAGCTGTGGGCAATGCCCTGGCTGGCTTGCTGGCCGGCCTTGATTTCCCTGGCGATCTGCTCCAGGTCCAGGCTGGCAACTTGCAGCACCAGCGGGTAGATCACCGTCAGCCAGCCGAACACGCTGTTGAGCTCGGCGCCGCTCTTGTCCAGGGCCCGCCCATGGTCGAGCAAATGGACTTTCTGGAACGGGTTGTCCTCGCTCTGGCTCATGGCGCGCAGGATGGCCGCCAGCAGCAACTGGCTGGTCTCGGCCACACCCCGGGCCCACTGCGGCAGGTCGCGGACCGGCCCCAGGCACAGTTCGGCTCGCCGAAAGGCCTCGCGCCGGGGAAACTCGGGGCGCTGCCCGGTCAACTGCGCGCAGCGATCCCAGGGCAGTGCTTCCCAGAACGCTTCATGGGTCGCCGCGGCATGCTCGCGCTGGTAGCTCTGCTGCCACTCCTCGAAGGCCGTCGGCCGCGGCCAGCTTTGCATGCACTCCAGGCCCTGCCCCAGGCATTCGTCCAGCTCGGAAACCAGCAGCATCCAGGAGTAGCGATCGACCTGGAACTGGTGCCCGGCAATGATCAGGTGATGGCCAGCGGCGTCCTGTTGCTGGCTGAAGCAGAAGAGTTGCCCCTGGCTCAGGGAGATGGCTGCGCAGGTCCGCTGCACCGCTTGCTGCAGATCCGTTCCGGCAGGCTGCAGCCCCTGATCCTGAACGCCCGCCTCGATAAAGTGATGGCGGAAAATTGCCCGCAGCGCCTGGCTGACTCGCTGTGGCTCCTGGCCGGCGGCTATGTCCAGCACCAGGGCCTGGTTCCAGTGATCCAGGTCGCTGATGCCGCGGCTCAGCAGGAAGCGGCGATTGGGCAGGCCCTCGACCTGCGGCCGGGAAACCCCGGGCCGGGCCTTGGCCGCCGCCGCATGCACCGGCAATTGCCCCAGGGCCTGATCCGACAGCAACTCTTCCAGGTCCAGCACCAGGCCCTTTCTCTTCAGCGTGGCCACCACCTGCAAGGCCCGCAGCGAATCACCGCCATTGTCGATAAAGCTCTTGGCCCGATCCGGGCTCTGCCCGCCAAGTACCTGGCCGATGGCTTGCCAGAATGGCTCCGGTGCGGCCTGTGCCGGCTCCGGCGCCGCCATGGCACGGGCAGCCAGTTGCGCCAACGCCTGCCGGTCGATCTTGTTGTTGCGGTTCAAGGCAAAACGCTCCACCAGCAGGAAGCGCGCCGGCACCCGTTGCGCCGGCAGTGCGGCCCTGGCGGCCTGACGCAGGAGGTCTTCGCCAAGGCTGGCGTCACGGGCAATGACAAAGGCCACCAGGGCCAGGTTGTCCCCGGCCTGATGGGCGATCACACAGGCTTCCCGTACCTGGGCCAGAGCCTTGAGCTCCGATTCCACCTGAACCAGGCTGACCTTCTGCCCGTTGATCTTGACGATGGAATCCTTGCGCCCCAGCAGGCGTATGGCGCCATCGGGCTGGCGGCACGCCAGATCACCGGTGGCGTAGCACTGGCGCTGCGAGTCCAGGGGGCTGGGCTGGGTCAGCTCGACGATCAGCCCGCTGGCCGGGTCCAGGCGCCGGGCCACCAGGGAAGAATAGAGCAGCAGTTCACCCACCCCTTCGCCGTAGGGCTGCCCCGGTTCCTTGGCAATGTCCAGGGTGACGCCGTCCACCGGCCGGTCCAGGGCCCAGGTCGGGTCCTGCAGCGTCTGCCCCTGGTCGATGCGGGCGTAGAGCGCGGTGGTGCATTCGGTCGGCCCGTAGGCGTTGAACAGCTGCGAGCCTGGGGCAAAGGCGTGGTTGAAGCGCTGGATGTCCGAGGGGTGGATGATCTCGCCGCCGATCACCAGTTGCTTGGGCCGGGCATAGATGGCGCTCGCATCGGTGTAGAAGGCACGCAGATAGGGCACCGTCATATGCAACACATCGATGTCATGTTCGGCGATCAGCGCCTCGACTGCGGCGAAGTCATGCTCCCGGGGGTTGAGGCTGCACAGGGTGGCGCCAGTCTTCAGGCTGGCGAAGATGTCCATCAGGCCGGCGTCCCACCCCGCGGAAGCCAGTTGCAGCACACGCTGCCCGGGGCCGATTCCAACATAGCCGATGTAGTTGTCGATGTGCCGGCCCAGGGCCTCGATGCGCTGCACTATGGCCTTGGGCTCGCCAGTGGAGCCGCTGGTGAAGATCACGTAGTCCTGGCAACGCAACGGGTATTCCCGGCCAGGGGGCACGGGCCGGGGTTGCAGGTGCTGCAGGTCGAGCACCGGCAAGGAACGGGTCAGTTGTGAACCAGGCCGTGTCGTGCCATTGAGGACCAGGTTCACGCCCAGGTGCTGGAGCACCGGCATCAACTCGTCGAGGTTGCTCGCCGGGTCGATGAACACCACTCGCCGGGCGGCGGACAAGGCCGCGATCAACGCCGCATACATGGCCCGGCCATGGCTGGCATACAGCGCCAGCACCGGCTCCGGCAACCCTTGCAGCTCGGCGCTGACCCCCTCTCGCAACTGGTCGAGCGCGGCAAAGCCAAGGCTGCCCTGGACATCGATGACACCCGCAACATCGGTACCCGCCATGCGGGTAAAAGCCTGCAACATGATATCCCTGCCTTGTTGTTATTAGAGGGAGCGACAAACGCCCTGCAGTGTCTGCATGAATGCCTGGATTTCCTGCTGGGAGATGCTCAGTGGCGGGGTCAGCTTGACCGTCGCCGGATTGCGCCCGCCGGTGCGCACGATCACCCCGTGCTCCAGCAGCCGGTTGCGCAGCGCCAGTACATCAGCGCCCTGGCCCTGGCCCTCGAAATCGAAGGCGAGCATCATGCCGCGGCCGCGCACATTGACCACTCGCGCGTCCTGGGCCCCCAGGCCTTCCAGGGCCTGGCGCAGGTACGCGCCGTTGCTCGCCGCCCACTGCCAGGGCTGTTCCTGGTGGTAGATATCCAGCACCTTGGAAGCCACGGCACAGGCCAGCGACATCTGGGTGAAGGTGGAGGAATGCTCGGCATAGCCCAGGCAGTCCACCAGTTCCGGGCGGCCTACCACCGCGGAAATCGGCAAGCCATTGCCCAGGGCCTTGCCCAGCACCAACAGGTCCGGCAGCAGTTGCGGGTTGCTGAAAAACGGCGTCCCGGTGCGGCCAAAACCGGTGTAGATCTCATCGAAGATGGTGATCACGCCGAAGGTCCTGCCCAGTTCGACAATCGCTTCGAGCAGCTCCAGGGGCACCGGATACATGCCCTCTGCTGCCTGGATCGGCTCGATGATCAGCGCCGCGGGCAAGCAATTGGCCTGCTGCGCCTGGCGCAGATCCTCGGCCAGTTGCTCGCGCCACAAGGCGGCCAGGGCCGGGTCCTGGTCGGCGTCATAGTCCAGGGCCAGGGCGGTCAGTTGCAGGCTGTCGCCACCGGCCAGGTGCTTGCGAAAACCGCGGTTGGAGGTCACCGACAGGGCGCCCTGGGTCTTGCCATGGAAGGAATTGTGGAAATACACCACGCCCTGGCGTCCGGTAGCGGCGCGGGCGATTTTCAGCGCCACCTCGATTGCCTCGGCACCGGTGACCGCGCCAAACACCGAAGCCTGCGCATAGGGCACCAGCCCCTCCAGCTTGGCGACCACTTCATGGCGCTGCGGGTTGTCGATGTTCCAACCGGTATGGATCAGCAGTTCGGATTGACGCTTGAGGACTTCGACCAGGTCATCGCGCTGATAACCCAGGTTGGCGGCACCGCTGCCACCGGACATGTCGAGGAAGGATTTGCCCTGCTCATCGTAGAGAAAGCACCCCTTGCCACGAATGACGGAAGGGCTGGAGGGGGCACTGCGCCTAACGGATATTGCAACTGCTTCTGTGAACATCCTGTCACCTTGAGTAAGCCGGGCTTGTGACTCACGCACAGACTCAGGGACAGATTCGTACAGGCAGGGCAAAGCCCTGCTGACTGCGAAGTTACCGACCCTGGTATGTGTTCTCCTTGCCAGGGACGCAACCCCTGTCGGCAATGGCGGCAAGATTTACGCGGGAGGCATTTGTGCTGTCAACGAGCCCCGCACTTATTCTGAATTTAAAGCGATAACCCCTGAAAAAAAGGGGGAATTCAGATAAAGCCCCTGAATTTATCAAGGTTTTTAGAGATGAGTCCGGCTACCGGCAAAAGGCCAGCCTCTGCAGAAGAGTTGATATTCAAGCAGTGAGAAGAAGGCAAGCTGAGCAGCTGAGTGGCGGGATCACGGTTTTTTGCAAGGCAAAAAAAAACCCGGAAATCCTCACTTTCGTGGGCCTTCCGGATTTTCTAAACCGCCAAATATGGTGGGTCGTGTGGGATTCGAACCTACGACCAATTGGTTAAAAGCCAACTGCTCTACCAACTGAGCTAACGACCCGCTGTGTGGTGGCGCGTATAATACTGATTTCTAACGGGAATTCAACACCCTATATGAAAAAAATCAAAAATAAGGTGTTGGATCACTGATTCCGGCCGCCCTGAAGCCTTCAGCACGCAAACGGCAGCTGTCACATTTGCCGCACGCGTGGCCGCTATCGTCTGCCTGATAGCAGGAAACCGTCAGCCCGTAATCAACCCCCAGGCGCACCCCGGCCTGGATGATCTCGGCCTTGCTGAGGTTCTGCAGCGGCGCCTGGATACGAAAGCCCTGCCCTTCGACACCGGCCTTGGTCGCCAGGTTGGCCATGCGCTCGAAGGCTTCGACGAACTCGGGACGGCAATCCGGATAACCGGAATAATCCACCGCATTGACACCGATGAAGATATCCCGCGCGTGCAGGACTTCCGCCCAGCCCAGGGCCAGGGACAGGAAGACGGTGTTGCGTGCCGGCACGTAGGTGACAGGAATGCCCTCCCCCGGCGCCTCTGGCACCTCGATGGTGCTATCAGTCAGTGCCGAGCCGCCAATACCGTTGAGGTTCAGGCCGATCACCTTGTGCTCCACCACACCGAGGTCCCGGGCCACGCGCTCGGCGGCGTGCAACTCGGCCCGATGGCGCTGGCCGTAATCGAAGCTCATGGTGTAGCAGCGGTAGCCTTCGGCGCGAGCCATGGCCACCACGGTGGCAGAGTCCAGGCCACCGGACAGCAGGATCACGGCACGCTTTTCACTCGATGCTTGTTCAGTCATGTCAGCGCCCCGGCTCGTCATTCCAAAGGTATTTATGCAGCTGCAGTTGCAGACGTACTGGCAGGTTGTCGGCGACGATCCAGTCCGCCAGGTCTCGTGCATTCAAGTCATGGTGGCTGGGCGAAAACAGCACTTCGCCGGCGCGTCGCTCAAGACCGTACTGGATCAGCTTGGACACCGCCCAGTCATAGTCCTCGCGGGAGCAGATGACAAACTTGACCTGGTCGTTGGCGGTCAGCAGCTCGATATTCTCGTAGCGGTTGCGGTGCGCTTCCTTGGAGCCGGGAGTCTTGAGATCAAGGATCCGGCTGACGCGCGGGTCCACCGCAGAGATATCCAGGGCACCGCTGGTTTCCAGCGAGACCTCGTAGCCGGCATCGCACAAGTGCTGGAGCAAGGGAATGGCATTGGGCTGGGCCAGAGGCTCGCCACCAGTGACGCAGACGTAGCGAGGGCGGAAACCGGCAACCTGCTCCAGCAGGCTATCGAGGGTCCGCTGGCTACCGCCGCTGAACGCGTAGGCACTGTCGCAGTATTGGCAACGCAACGGGCAACCGGTCAGGCGCACAAAAACCGTGGGCAGCCCGGCAGTCCGAGTTTCCCCCTGCAACGAGTAGAAAACTTCGGTGATTCTCAATGTGTCTTGCATAGTCGCCACGGGCGTAACAGCTAAACAGGCTGTCCGCCTCCGTCAGGCACTTCAAGGAACCCCGCCATCGCGCAGATCCCAGGAAGCGTGTTTCAGAAAAAGGGCATGGATTCTAACGAAAAAACCCGCGACAAGCGCGGGTTTCTTGTAACGGAGGCCAACGCACTTACATGCGCTGCAGGTCCCGTTGGGCCAACTGAGCGGCGGAAGTGCCCGGATACTGGGCCACCACCTGCTGCAGGATGCCCTTGACCCGGTCGGTGTGACCGAGACGACGCTCTACGTCAGCCAGCTTGTACAGCGAATCCGGCACCTTGGCGTGCTTGGGATACAGCTGGGAAACCTTGGCAAATGCCTGGCCCGCGCCTTGCAGGTCGCCTTTGGCCAGGTTCACTTCACCCAACCAGTACTGGGCATTGCCGGCGTACTGGCTGTTGGGGTACTTGCGCAGGAATGCCGAGAAGGCCTGGCTGGCCTTGTCGAAATCCTTGGCCTTGATCAGGTCGAAGGCAGCATCGTAGTAGAGCTTTTCCTTGGCCGGATCACCGGGTTCGCTACTGGCGGCTGGAGCCTGAGCAGCGGCACCGGCAGCGCTGTTATCGCCACCGGCAGAAGAATTCTCAGGAGTTGCGGCAGGTGCGACACCGCTTCCTATGCGTCGATCAAGATCCTGGTAACGCTCCAGGCTTTCTTGCTTCATCCGCGCTACATCATTTTGCAGAACTTCGATCACACCCTGTTGGCGTGCAATCTGTTCCTGCATTTGCTGCAGTTGCTGGAACAGCTCGCCCTGTGCCGAGACAGGGGTCGAAACCCCTCCCCCGGCATAGGCGCCGTTCGTGCCATAACCCGCTGGCGGATAACTGCTCCCGCTATTGTTATAGCCGGAGTTGTTATCGACCACAGGAACCGCAGACCACGCCGCAAGCGGCGTGAGACTGAGAGCCAAAATAGTTACAGCACGACGGCACGTTCGCATGACGAATTACTTACGCAGTTCGACGCGACGGTTTTGAGCCCAGGACTGCTCGTCGTGGCCAGTAGCAACTGGACGCTCTTTACCGTAGGAAACCAGCTCCAGCTGTGCAGGGGAAACGCCCTGCAGAACCAGGTAGCGCTGAACGGCTTTAGCACGACGCTCGCCCAGAGCCATGTTGTACTCACGAGTACCACGTTCGTCGGTGTTGCCTTCCAGAACAACGCGAGCGCCGTTTGCTTTCAGGTCTTTGGCGTGAACGTCCAGAGCGCGCATGGCTTCTGGCTTCAGGTCCGAGCTGTCGTATTCGAAGTAGAAGGTGGTGATTGCGCGCAGAGCAGCTTCTTCGCTCAGGGAGCCATCAACAGCACCGGTGTTAGCGCCGTAACCAGCGTTTGGATCAACAGCGCCTTCACCGGCATTGTCGCCGCCTTTGGAGGAGCAACCTACAGCCACAGCCATGGCCAGAGCCAGCGCAGCAAACTTACCAAACTTCAACATTTCCATCGTGAAACTCCTAATGAACCCCAGTGTGTTAAGTGAAACATTGTAGCGCCGCGTCAGTTCAGGTAAGGGGACCAGGACGGTTCTCTGACTTCGCCTTGAGCGGTAGGAAGCGGGAGCCTCACACGTCCATTAATGGACACGAGCATCAAGACTCCCCGGCCCTGCTGGCGGGTGGCGTAGATTACCATGGTGCCGTTGGGCGCAACAGTAGCTGACTCATCAAGGTTAGTGTCTGTAAGGATTTTTACGCTACCGCGCTGCAAATCCTGAGCCGCTACCCGGAAGTTGGTGAAACCATCCTGGCGGTGAATCATTACCAGGGTCTTTTCGTCAGCAGAAAGTTTCGGGTTGGCGTTGTAGTTACCAATAAAGGTCACACGCTCGGCGCCACCGCCATTGATATTGCTTTTATAGACTTGCGGCTTGCCGCCACGGTCGGAGGTGAAATAGATGGTGGAACCATCCTTGCCCCAGAACGGTTCGGTGTTGATGCCCGGGCCACTGGTGACGCGGCTGATCTGCCGGGACGCCATGTTCATCACATAGATATCCGGGTTGCCGTCCTTGGACAGCACGAACGCCAGGCGGGTGCCATCTGGCGACCAGGCTGGAGCACCGTTCAGGCCTTCGAAGTTGGTGATCTGCTCACGACGCCCGGTATCGATGTGCTGGACGAAGATGCGCGGGCGCTTCTGCTCGAACGACACGTACGCAATGCGCTTGCCATCCGGAGCAAAGCGCGGCGACAGGATCGGCTCGCGAGACTGCAACAGGGTTACCGCCCGAGCACCGTCGTAGTCCGAACGCTGCAGGGTGTAACGGGTGTTGTTCACCGAGAAACGCTCAGCCGTCACATACAGCAGGCGCGTAGAGAACGCCCCCTTGATGCCGGTGAGTTTTTCAAAGGACTGGTCGGAAATGTAGTGCGACATGTCCCGCAGTTGATCAACGCTGCCCGACACGCTGCCGGTCAGCACTTGCTGCTCGGTCGCGACGTTGAACAGCGCGTACTGCACCTGCAGGCGACCGCCGGCTGGAACAATGCTGCCGACCATCACGTACTGCGCGCCCAGGGCTTTCCAGTCGCGGAAAATGACTTCGCTGGCCTGGGTCGGCAAGCTGATCATGTTCTGCTTTGGAATCGGTGCGTAGTAACCCGAGTTGCGCAGGTCATCACCGATGATCTGTGCCATGTCGTCCGGCAGCACGCTGCCGCCCTGCCAGCCAAACGGCACTACCGCAATCGGCGTCGCCCGATCACTGCCACTGGTGACCAGAATGTTTTTTTCATCCGCTGCCGCTATCCCTGCCATACAGCAAATAACGACAAGCATTCCTCGAAGAAGGTTTCTCACAAGGCTAGATCCTCAGGTGTGAATGTCATCTTGAATGAACGATAGGGCGCGAAATCCTTCGGACTCAAACCCTGCATTTCTGTCAAACGCCCAATGTTCTTGACTGCCGCCACCGCCGAAGCGTCGAACGGACCATCACCACTGGACTTGATCACGCTGACCGTGGTCACCGTGCCATCAGGCAACATGCCGATCCGCAGTTCCACCGTCATGCCCTTGCGCGCCGAAGGAGGACGAGCCCAGCCTTCCGCCGCACGAATGCGAATCAGGTCATCGAAACTGCCTGCGACACTGTCACCCACCTCATCCGACTTGGTGGCTTCACGCTCCGGCTTATCGGACAGCAAGTCCGCCAGGGCCTGGGCCTTTTTCTCTTCGGCAGATTTGCGCGCTGCTTCCTGGGCCTTCTTCTTCGCAGCGTCGGCCGCAGCTTTCTTCTTGGCATCCTCGGCGATCTTTTTCTTCGCCTCGTCTGCTTCAGCTTTTTTCTTCGCGTCTTCCGCGGCTTTCTTCTTCGCGTCTTCGACGATTTTCTTCTTCGCTTCTTCAGCGGCCTTTTTCTTGGCCTCTTCTTCAGCAGCTTTCTTGGCTTCTTCTTCGGATTTCTTCTTGGCTATATCAGCCAATTGTTTCTCTTCAGCCTTTTTCGCTTCTGCGGCTTTCTTGGCATCATCCGCCTTCTTCGCCTCATCGGCTTTCTTGGCCTCATCGGCCTTTTTCGCTTCCTCGGCTTTTTGAGCAGCCTCTTCTTTCTTTTGTTCCGCGGCCTTGATCTCTTCCTGCTCGACCTTCTTCTGCTCCAACTGTTCGGCTTCGGTCTGGCGCGCGGCGGATTTCTTCGCCTCACCCGCAATCTTGTGATTGGTCTGGGTGGTTGCCGGACTCTTGGATTTGAGCTGGTACAGGGTCGCTTGAACGATCGGCTTGGCCGGGGGCAGTTCCGGGGTCATGGCAAAGCTGACGAACAGCATGCCAAACACCAGCACGTGCAGGGCAATTGCCCAGACACTAGGCCAGAAGTAGCTTTCCGAGGCGGACGGCTCTCGCTGTTGGTGCATCAGGGCGCCTCGGTAATCAGGCCAACGTTACCGACTCCGGCTTTCTGCAGGCCGCCCATGGCACCCATCACGGCGCCGTAGTCGACGGATTTATCACCGCGAATGAACACCTGGGTGTGTTTGCCGCCTTCATTGCCGGCACGAATGATCTTGGTCACCGCGTCGGTCATTTGCGGCAAGGTCATCGCCTTGTCCTGTTGCTTTTCGGTGTCGACTTCGCTGCCAAGGTTCCAGTAGTAGGTCTTGTCAGCCTTGATCGAGATGGTCAGCACCTGGGTGTTGTTGTCCTGGGGCAAGGCTTCGCTGGAAACCTTGGGCAGGTCAACTTTCACGCCCTGGTTGAGCATCGGCGCGGTCACCATGAAGATAACCAGCAGTACCAACATCACGTCGATGTAAGGCACCACGTTCATCTCGGCAACCGGCTTGCGTTTGTGGCGAACTCGGGCCATGGGTTTTACCTGCTCACTCTTCGCTGGTGTGCACTTTACGGTGCAGGATCGCCTGGAACTCGTCGGCGAAGGTGTAGTAACGGCTGATCAGCGTCTCGCCACGAGCGGCGAAGCGGTTGTAGGCGATCACCGCCGGGATGGCCGCGAACAGGCCGATGGCCGTGGCGATCAGTGCTTCGGCGATACCCGGGGCTACGGTAGCCAGGGTCGCTTGCTGGGCCTGAGCCAGGCCGCGGAAGGAGTTCATGATCCCCCAGACGGTACCGAACAGGCCGATGTACGGGCTGACGGAACCGACAGTGGCGAGGAACGGCAGGCTCTGCTCGAGCTTTTCTTCTTCGCGGGAAATCGCTACGCGCATGGCACGGGCCACGCCTTCCATGACCGCTTCAGGATCGACACCCGGTTGCTGGCGCAGGCGGGAGAACTCCTTGAAACCGGCACGGAAGATCTGCTCCACGCCGGAATCCGGATCAGGGTTGCTGCCCGCCTGGCGGTACAGCTTGGACAGGTCGATACCGGACCAGAAGCGCTCTTCGAAGCTCTCCAGGGCACGTCGACCGGCACGCAGCAGGTTGCTGCGCTGAAAGATCATGATCCATGAAGTCACCGATGCGGCAACCAGGGTCAGCATTACCAACTGCACTACAACGCTGGCATTGCTGACCAGGCTCCACATGGAGGAATGGTCGACGACGTTAGCTTCCACGCTTTATCTCCTGCTCTGAGTGTGTACCCGCGCTGCTCTCGTCGGCAAAGGCCGTACGCAGAGCGTCTGGAATGGCGCGGGGTTTGAAATTGTCGGCGCGCACACAGGCCACCAGGAACTGCCCTTCACAGAGCAGTGCATTGTCTTTGGCTCGCCTGACCTGCTGAGTGAAGCGCAGGCTGACCCGGTTCAATTCGGTAACTTGGGCACTGACCAGAAGTTCGTCGTCCAGTCGCGCCGGCGCGTGATAACGCGCTTCGCTGGAGTGCACGACAAATAACAGGTTCTCCCCCACCAGCTGCGACTGGGCAAAGCCCAGGTGTCGTAGCCGCTCGGTTCGAGCCCGCTCCATAAACTTAAGGTAATTAACGTAATACACGATGCCGCCGGCATCGGTGTCCTCGTAATAAACGCGACAACGATGTGCGAATGGCTCAAGCCCGTTTTGCGCGCGCATACTCTAGTGCTTACTCCTCAGGTTGCCAATCCGGCCAGGCAACTGTTTTTTCATTCTTGTACGACTTTTCGTGATGTTTTAACCATGCCAGTCCCTAGGACAGCACAAACCCCGAATAAATCGACAAAGAGCGGGTTATTAATCGTCCACGGCATCGAGGAATTCGTCTACCACGGGCATGTCCCCCATTCGTGACGGAATGTTAAGACCGAAGTGCAGGTAGGCATGCCGGGTCACCACACGGCCACGGGGGGTGCGCATGATATAGCCCTGCTGGATCAGGTACGGCTCCAGCACATCCTCGATGGTATGGCGCTCTTCACTGATGGCCGCGGCCAGGCTGTCGACCCCCACCGGTCCGCCGTCGAACTTCTCGATCATGGTCAGCAATAGACGTCGGTCCTGGTGGTCGAAGCCACGTTCATCGACGTCCAGCAGGTTCAGCGCCAGGTCGGCGATCGGTTTGGTGATATGCCCCTTGGCCCGCACCTCGGCGAAATCCCGCACCCGACGCAGCAGGCGGTTGGCGATCCGCGGAGTGCCCCGGGCACGGCGCGCGACCTCGAAGGCGCCTTCCGGATCCAGGGGCAAACCAAGAATGCCCGCGGAACGGCTGACAATGGTTGCCAGGTCCGCAGTGCTGTAGAACTCCAGGCGCTGGACGATGCCGAAGCGGTCCCGCAGCGGGTTGGTCAGCATCCCCGCACGCGTGGTTGCCCCTACCAGGGTGAACGGCGGCAGATCGAGCTTGATCGAGCGCGCCGCAGGGCCTTCGCCGATCATGATGTCGAGCTGAAAATCTTCCATGGCCGGGTACAGCACTTCTTCGACAATCGGCGAAAGCCGGTGAATCTCGTCGATGAACAGTACGTCGTGAGGCTCAAGATTGGTCAGCAAGGCCGCCAGATCGCCAGGGCGCTCCAGCACCGGGCCGGACGTACTCTTGATCGACACCCCCATTTCCTCGGCGATGATGTTGGCCAGGGTGGTCTTGCCCAGGCCCGGGGGACCGAAGATCAGGGTGTGGTCCAGGGACTCGTTGCGCCCACGGGCGGCCTGGATGAACAGCTCCATCTGCTCGCGCACGCTAGGCTGGCCGATGTAGTCGGCCAGGCTGACCGGACGAATCGCCCGGTCCTGGATTTCCTCGCGCTCACGGGGGCCCGTGGCGGCGATCAGACGGTCGGCTTCAATCACTTAAATCATTCCCTTCAGGGCTCGGCGGATCATGTCTTCACTGCTCAAACCTTTGTCTTTGATCGCGGATACGGCCTTGCTGGCTTCCTGCGGCTTATAGCCCAGGGAGATCAGCGCGCTGACCGCGTCCGACTCGGCGCTGGCCACTGGCGCCGGCGCATCCGGCTGGTTCGGCACCAGGGCAAACATGCTCGGCACGGCTTCCCAGGCCTTGAAACGGTCCTTGAGTTCTACCAGCAGGCGCTCGGCGGTCTTCTTGCCGACTCCGGGCACCTTGGTCAGGGCCGAGGTGTCCTGGGCCTGCACGCAACGCACCAGCTCATCCACCTCAAGGCTGGACATCAACGCCAGGGCCAGTTTCGGGCCCACACCATTGAGACGGATCAACTCGCGGAAAAACTCTCGCTCGCGCTTGCTGGCAAAACCGTAGAGTAACTGCGCATCCTCACGGACAACCAAATGGGTGTGCAGGGTCAGGGGCTCGCCGACCGACGGCAGGCGATACAGGGTGGTCATCGGCACTTCGACTTCATATCCCAGCCCGTTTACATCAAGAATCAGGTGCGGCGGCTGTTTCTCAGCCAGGGTGCCGCGCAAGCGTCCAATCACGTTTCAGATCCTTAGGCGATGGCCAGCCCGCAGCTGGCGACTCGTTGGGCGAGCGTCTGCGCCGGCTACCCAGGTGCAAAACGCTCAATCCCTAAAATGACTGCGCTGATGCTATCAGAGACGCAGGCGGCCGCCACGACTGCGTGCTGTCCCCAGACCATGGGGCAGCAGGCTGGAACGGGTATGAGCGTGACAGATGGCAATGGCCAGGGCGTCCGAGGCATCGATCTGCGGCTTGGTGGTCAGCTTGAGCAAGTGCATGACCATCATCTGCACCTGTTCCTTGTTGGCCCCGCCAGTGCCGGCCACGGCCTGCTTGACCTGGGTGGCGGTGTACTCGGCAATCTCCAGCCCCTCTTCGGCACCGGCAACGATCGCTGCCCCCCGCGCCTGGCCGAGCTTGAGCGCCGAGTCGGCGTTGCGCGCCATGAACACCTTCTCGATCCCCATGGTCACCGGACCGTAGGTCTGGATCACTTCACGCACCCCGCGATAGACGATCTGCAGCCGGTCGGGCAGCTCGCCCCCCCCGGTACGGATACAGCCAGAGGCCACGTACACACAGCCGCGCCCCGTGTCTCGAACCACGCCATAACCGGTAATGCGCGAACCGGGGTCGATGCCAAGAATAAGAGTCATAACGCCTGCTGCTTGAATAAAGAGGCTTGCCGGCCAGGACCGGAACAGCGAAAAGGCAGAAGCCGGAAGCGCCCTGCCGCGCAATGATCACGGCTTCGCACCTCCGGCCTCAAGGTTAGTGCAGTTGAATCAGCCGAGTTGCTCGGCGACCGACTCTGGAATATCCGCGTTGGAATAGACGTTCTGCACATCATCCAGGTCTTCCAGCATGTCGATCAGCTTGAGGACCTTCTCGGCGCCTTCCAGGTCCAGTTCGGCACTGGTGGTCGGCAGCATGACGATTTCCGCGTCCGCAGCAGTAAAACCCGCCGCTTCCAAGGCATTGCGCACGCCATAGAAACCGGCGAACGAGGTGAACACGTCGATCGAACCGTCTTCGTTGCTGACCACATCGTCGGCATCGGCTTCCATCGCCGCTTCCATCAAGGCGTCTTCATCGACACCTTCGGCGAAGGTGATCTGCCCCTTGCGCTCGAACAGGTAGGCCACCGAACCGTCGGTACCCAGGTTGCCGCCACACTTGCTGAAGGCATGACGAACAGCTGCCGCGGTGCGGTTGCGGTTGTCGGTCATGCACTCGACCATCACCGCCACGCCGTTGGGGCCGTAGCCTTCATAGGTCAGCTCGACCACATCGTCGCTGCCGGCAGCGCCGGTGCCACGGGCGATGGCCCGATCGATGATGTCGCGGCTCATGTTGGCACCCAGGGCCTTGTCCAGGGCCAGGCGCAGGCGTGGGTTGGAGTTGGGATCGCCGCCGCCCTGACGGGCCGCGACAGTCAGCTCACGAATCCACTTGGTGAAAATCTTGCCTCTCTTGGCATCCTGACGCTCTTTGCGGTGCTTGATGTTCGCCCACTTGGAATGACCTGCCATAACTTGCTCCAAATTCTCTTTGAAACATTGCCCACGCCGCCTGGCGGGTGCGGGCAACAAAAACTCGACCCATAGAAAAAGCGCACCCGAAGGTGCGCCTTATCGGGCCGGCTTATTCAGCCTTGGGCTGTTCGCGCAGGCGGATGTGCAGCTCGCGCAGAGCCTTGGCATCCACCAGACCCGGTGCCTGAGTCATGACGCAGGCCGCGCTCTGGGTTTTCGGGAAGGCGATCACTTCGCGGATCGACTGGGCGCCGGTCATCAGCATCACCAGGCGGTCCAGGCCGAAGGCCAGGCCACCGTGCGGCGGCGCGCCGTACTTGAGGGCGTCCAGCAGGAAGCCGAACTTCTCTTCCTGTTCCGCTTCGCTGATGCCCAGCAGGCGGAATACCGCTTGCTGCATTTCCTTGCGGTGGATACGGATCGAACCGCCACCCAATTCGGTACCGTTCAAAACCATGTCGTAGGCGCGCGACAGAGCGGTAGCCGGGTTGGCTTCCAGTTCTTCCGGCGAGCACTTCGGCGCAGTGAACGGGTGATGCAGGGCGGTGAAGCTGCCGTCGTCGTTCTCTTCGAACATCGGGAAGTCGACAACCCACATCGGCGCCCATTCGCACGTCAGCAGGTTCAGGTCGTGACCGAGCTTGATACGCAGCGCGCCCAGGGCTTCGCTGACGATCTTGGCCTTGTCGGCCCCGAAGAACACGATGTCGCCGTCGACCGCGCCCACGCGATCGAGGATCACGTTCAGGTTGGCTTCCGGAATGTTCTTGACGATCGGCGATTGCAGGCCTTCAACGCCTTTGGCGCGCTCGTTGACCTTGATGTAGGCCAGGCCCTTGGCGCCGTAGATGCCGACAAACTTGGTGTAGTCGTCGATCTGCTTGCGCGGCATGCTCGCCCCGCCTGGAACGCGCAAGGCGGCGATGCGGCATTTCGGATCGTTGGCCGGGCCGCTGAACACCTTGAACTCCACTTCCTTGAGCTGGTCGGCAACGTCCACCAGTTCCAGCGGGTTGCGCAGGTCCGGCTTGTCGGAACCGTAGCGACGCATGGCTTCTTCAAAGGTCATGTGCGGGAATTCGCCGAATTCCAGACCCAGCACTTCCTTGAACAGGTTGCGGATCATGCCTTCGGTCAGGCCCATGATGTCTTTTTCGTCGAGGAAGCTGGTCTCGATGTCGATCTGAGTGAACTCAGGCTGACGGTCGGCACGCAGGTCTTCGTCGCGGAAGCACTTGGCGATCTGGTAGTAGCGGTCGAAGCCCGCCACCATCAGCAGTTGCTTGAACAGCTGTGGCGATTGCGGCAGGGCGAAGAAGCTGCCGGCGTGGGTGCGGCTCGGCACCAGGTAGTCGCGGGCGCCCTCTGGGGTGGCGCGGGTCAGGATCGGGGTTTCCACGTCGAGGAAACCGTTCTCGTCCAGGTAGCGACGGATGCTGGTGGTCATGCGCGAACGCAGGCGCAGCTTCTCGGCCATTTCCGGACGGCGCAGGTCGATGAAGCGATAGCGCAGACGGGTTTCTTCACCCACGTCCGAATATTCGTTGAGCGGGAACGGCGGGGTTTCCGCCTCGTTCAGCACTTCCAGCTCGTAGCCCAGGACTTCGATCATGCCCGAAGCCATGTTGGCGTTGCCGGCACCGGCCGGACGCAGGCGTACCTTGCCGGTGATCTTGACCACGTATTCGCTGCGCACGCGGTCGGCGGCGGCGAAGGTTTCAGCGCGGTCCGGGTCGAACACCACCTGGGCCAGACCTTCACGATCACGGATATCGAGGAAGATCACCCCGCCGTGGTCACGGCGACGGTGGACCCATCCGCAAAGGGTTACTTCCTGACCTTCCAGGCTTTCGTTCAGTTGGCCGCAATAATGGCTGCGCATCATGGTAGTGGTTTCACTTCTCGTAATTCGAAATTCGATGGAGGCCTTGCGCACCTCAAGGTGCCGGATAGTGCAAGAACTCGCGCGTGTCGTTCAACTTAGTCAGCTTTGTCGCCACCGGCCAGGTTCTTCTTGGAGCCGGTCTTGAAGTCGGTTTCGTACCAGCCGGTGCCGCTCAGGCGGAAACCAGGCATGGACAGCATCTTTTTCAGCTCGGGCGCCTGGCAGGCTGGGCAGTCGACCAGCGGCGCGGCGCTGATCTTTTGAATGGCTTCCAGCTGATGACCACAGGAAGCGCATTGATAGTCGTACATGGGCATGGGGGGCGTCTCGGCAATCCAGATTACTGCTTGAACTACAGCCAGAGCCCACGCCAAAGCCCGGGCTACGTAGCAAAGAGCGGGATTATATCCATTAAATCGGCCCTGTGCAGCCGTATGACCCCATCGCGGGCGTCACCGGCCGTCAGGCGTCTATCCGGGCTGCAACCCCGGAAGGTCTGGAGAACGCAGGTGCTGCCTGCTGGGCGAGGGTGCGAACGGCGTACGGGACGCCATTCGCAAGAGCGGGCTTAACGGTTTTCCAGCAGAGAGCGCAGCATCCACGCGGTTTTTTCATGCACCTGCATGCGCTGGGTCAGCAGATCCGCCGTGGGCTCGTCGCTGACCTTGTCCAGCAACGGAAAGATGCCGCGGGCGGTACGGGTCACTGCTTCCTGGCCGGCGACCAGTTGCTTGATCATTTCCTCGGCGGCAGGCACCCCTTCCTCTTCCTTGATCGAAGACAGCCGGGCATAGATGGAATAGGCCCCCGGAGCCGGGAAGCCCAGGGCGCGAATGCGTTCGGCGATCAGGTCCACTGCCAGGGCCAGTTCGTTGTACTGCTCTTCGAACATCAAGTGCAGGGTACGGAATTGCGGGCCGGTGACGTTCCAATGGAAATTATGGGTTTTCAGGTACAACACGTAGGTATCCGAAAGCAGACGGGATAGACCGTCGACGATGGATTTACGATCTTCTTCGCTGATACCGATATCAATTGCCATGTTTCTCTCCGTTATCGGGATGGATTCACCCATTCATCTGCCGGACCACTCTAGCAAGAGTACCGCCCCTGCGCCGCCCAGGATCATCAATCGGCCTGCGGTGGATTGTCCCGTGGCCCGGCCCGGGATAAACCTCACTGAGTTCGAGTCAGGTCAGACAGCAGCAGAAATCCGACGTTCCTTGGAAAAATCACCGCCATCTGTCTAGAACAGGCTTTTGCCCGATTCTCCGAGCTCGGCCTGCAGAAGCGCTCATTTGTACGCCCGGGCCAAGCCCCGCTGCTGATTTGAGAAGGCCTGGGCTTTGCTGTTAAATAGAGCCCGTGTCGCTGTTGCCTATTTCTTCGGCCAGCGCGCATAGGCTGACACCGCGTACGTAACCACCGCCTCACCTATTTGTTCAGAAGCGAACCGTGCGTGATCAGCTCCTCCTTGTGCTTCCTTCTTAACGTGAGTTAATCAAAATGTTGAAAATCGTCCACCTGCTGACAGGCATTGCAGCTTTGCTGCTGTCCTTGATTCCGAGTCTGAGATCTGACGCGGTTCCCTACCTGCAACAACCCGATGCTCTTTACCTGGCCCTTTTCGGCCTGCTCAACCTGATCCTGGCTCCAGTTATTCCCTACTGGAACAAAGGCTCTCGTCATCACCTGCAAAATCTGGTCAGCGCCCTGCTGGTGCTGGTCGTTGTACTGCAAACCCTCACCCTGCTGGCCCCCATGCCAGTCATTGGTGGCCAACCGGCGGTTCTGGTCAGCTTGCTGACTGCACTGATCGCCGTAGTCCTGCACCTGGCCATCAGCTTCTACAAGTCATCACCTTCCGCTTCCGCCACGCCAAGCTACGATATGAGCAATCGTGATACCGGTACCGTGAAGTGGTTCAACACCTCCAAGGGCTTCGGTTTTATCTCCCGGGATTCCGGCGATGATATTTTCGTGCACTTTCGCGCCATTCGCGGAGAAGGCCATCGCGTCCTGGTGGAAGGCCAGCGCGTGGAGTTCTCGGTAATGAACCGTGACAAGGGCCTGCAAGCCGAAGACGTGATTGCCGCGCTGCCGCGCCGCTGATCGCCCCCCCATAAAAAAACCGCGCCCAGGCGCGGTTTTTTTATGGGGGGCGATCCCCCTCAATAATGGGGCGGTGGCGCTTCCTCTTCGAACGACTCGAACTGCCCGACCATTTCTTCCTGGCGCTTGAGCAATGCCGCCATTTGCAACTGCAGGCGCTCCACTGCCCTCTGCTGCGCCACCAGCACATCGTTCAAGGCCTGAATGGTGTCATCCTGAAACGCCAGGCGGCTCTCCAGGTCGGTTACACGCTCTTGCAGACTCATGCCTCACCCCTCCAGAAACTGAAAATCATCGGTCAGCACCAACCGCAGGCGTTCACGGATCGCCGCCACTTGCTCGGTGCTGTAAGGCTTGGCCGGATGCTTGCCCCATACCGGTGCCGGCCATGCCGCATCATCACGCCTGCGCACGATCACGTGCATATGCAGTTGGCTCACCACATTGCCCAACGTCGCCACATTCAACTTGTCGGCATCGAACGAGTCCTTGAGCAACTCGGCCAGCGCGGTGGTTTCCTGCCATAGCTGTTGCTGGTCGGTGACATCCAGTTGAAACAACTCGCTGATATCCTCGCGACGCGGCACCAGGATGAACCAGGGATAGTTGGCGTCATTGGACAGCAGCAACCGGCAGAGGGGGAAATCCCCGAGGGTCAATGTGTCTTGTTGCAGCCGTGAATCTAAAGTGAACACCGCGTTTACTCCCGCTCAGCTTGTTTCAGCCCGGCGTCCAGTAGACGGACTCCTGCCAGGCGACAGACGCGCAGCATACCTGCGAATGCCCTGCGCTTCATGACCAATGAGCCAGAGACCGGACAGCACACACTCAGGCACGGCAAGGAGCCGATCGCGATGCAAAGGCCACGCCCCACAGCAGGACATTTCCTCGCGCCTCGCACCATTTGCGCCCACAACCCGCAGACCATTCGGAAAATGACCCGAGCCAACCCTTGCGCCCCTTATTTTGCCTGGGCCTGACTGTATGAATCGTGCACAGCGTTGCAAAAGTTTTGCACCAGAATCGCACAGGCGGTCTACGCTAAATTCCTCAAGCATCCGCCGTTTACTCACTTTGCAGTGTGCAGCGGTAACGTTTCGCCGCACTGTGCAACTTAATGCACAGCCCTGCACCAGGAAAACCACAGAGTCAAGCCAAACAAAACGCCCCTTGAAACAGCGATTTTATGCGGTTTTTACAGGCCCGAACGGCTCTTTGAAGAAAAATGGGTGGCTAGATTCAGTTTGTGCACGCTTGTTGCATTCAACCCCGCATCGTCTGCAACGGTCTAACGGAAGTCAGGCCTTACAGACTCATAATAATAGTGGCAGGGCTGCCCCGCGGTGCTTTTTAGAGTGTGTGCATGGGGACTTGTTTCCTTCATTCTCGGCTTCGAAAAACACTGCTGAAAGTTGTCGGCCTGGATACAGACTGACTGCAGAATTACGACGCCTATCGAGCAAATTGCGACAGGGCCGTAAAGAAGCTGAAAGGATAGATAGGCAAGTATCGCCAACATTGTCAGCGTGATATAAGTTTGCGCCGACACAAAAAGAAAGAGCCGCCCAGATAAAAAAACAGGTGGGACGGCAGTACTCTTCTAAAAACCAAAGGAGCAAATCACGATGCGCGTGATGAAGTGGAGCATGATCGCCCTGGCTGTATCAGCAGGCACCTCGCAGTTTGCAATTGCATCCTCCCAGGACGATGCAAAAGGCTTTATCGAAGATAGCACCCTGACAGCCAAAACCCGTCTCGAGTACATGAACCGTGATTTCAAGAACGGTGCAGGCAACCATGCGCGTGACGACGGTACTTTCAAGAGCGGCTATCGCCAAGATACCGGCCTGAGTGAACTGCTGCAGTACAACTCCGGCTTCACTCAGGGCACCGTAGGCGTCGGTGTCGATGCTTTCGCCATGGGCGTGATCAAACTCGACGGCGGCGCAGGTCGCTCCGGTAACGGCCTGGCCGCCAACAATAGCCTCGGCCAACCCGAAAAAGACTCTTCGGCCGTAGGCGGCGCAGTCAAATTCCGCATCTCCGACACCGTGCTCAAGTACGGCGACCAGATGGTTGCAAGCCCTGTGTTCTCCACCGACGACAGCCGTCTGCTGCCTGAAGTGGCCACCGGTACCTTGATCACCAGCAAAGAGATCAAAGGCCTGGAACTGAACGCTGGTCACTTCACTGCACTGCGCTCGCAAACCGGCCAGTACAACGACAGCATCAACGGTCGCAACGGTGACACCGGCCTGAAAAACCCGGGCCTGACCGCTGCCGACTTCGCGGGCGCTACCTACCAGTTCACCGATAACTTCGTCGGTGGCGTGGCCGCGTCCAAGGTCGATGACTACTTCAAGAAGCAGTACATCAACCTGAACTACACCTTCCCGATCGCCGATAACCAGTCGCTGAACCTCGACTTCAACGGCTATCGCACCGAAGACGACGGCAAGAAGCTGTACGGCAAGCTGGACAACAAACTGTGGAGCCTGGCGGCCGCCTACAGCATCGGCCCGAACAAGTTCACCATCGCCCACCAGCGCTCCACCGGCGACACCAACTACCTGTACGGTGTTGACGGCAACGGTACCGTCTTCGTCGCCAACTCCATCCAGATCTCCGACTTCATCGGTGAAGACGAGCGCTCCTGGCAGGCTCGCTACGACCTGAACATGGCGACCCTGGGTGTTCCAGGCCTGAGCTTCATGGCCCGTTACGTGAAGGGTGACAACATCACCACTTCGTCGAACACCGAAGGCAAGGAAAACGAGTTCAACTTCGAAACCAAGTACGTGATGCAAGAAGGTCCAGCCAAGGACCTGTCGTTCCGCCTGCGTAGCGCTGTGTACCGTGCAAACGGTGCTTACAACAAAGACTACACCGCAGACAACAACGACGTTCGCATCATCGTAGAGTACCCACTGAGCATCTTGTAATATCGATGCCCAGCTGATTGCGCTAACGCGCAGCACTAATAAGAACCGCCGCTCCTAATCAGGGCGGCGGTTTTTTTTGCCTCTGGAAAAGTACCAGATCAAATACACAATTAAATAGCAAGCTAACTAACAGGAGTGCTTGGGATAGTCCATGTTCCGCCTCGAAAGCAGATTCACTAGTTGCTATTGGCTAGTATCGAAAACAAACAAGGGGCTGATAGCCCCTTGTCTTGAACAACATTAGCTGACCGAACGGCCAGGTCATGAAACTGACTTATTGCGCTGCTGCTTCCTGAACCACTCGAATCACCCGTTGTGGAAAAGGAATATCAATGCCCGCTGCCTTCAAGCGATCACGGGACAACTCATTGAACTGGAACAGCACGTCCCAATAGTCCGAAGTCTTGACCCATACCCGCAGCGACAGGGTAATGGCGCTATCGCCCAGGGTAGAAACCACAGCTACCGGGGCCGGATCGGCCAGTACCCGCTCATCCTTGGCCAGTTCCAGCAACACCTCGCGGGCCTTCTGCAGGTCCGCGTCATAGTCCACACCCACGTCGAACACCACCTTGCGGGTCGGTTGACGGTTGTAGTTGGTGATGATGCCGTTGGACAGGTTGCCGTTGGGCACGATCACTGTCTTGTTGTCACCGGTACGCAGCACGGTGTGGAAGATCTGGATGCTGTCTACGGTACCGCTGATGCCCTGGGCTTCGATCCAGTCACCGATACGAAACGGGCGGAACAGCAGGATCAATACCCCACCGGCGAAGTTCGCCAAGCTGCCTTGCAGCGCCAGGCCGATGGCCAGGCCGGCAGCACCGATCGCGGCCACGAAGGAGGTGGTTTCGACACCGATCATCGAAGCCACACTGACGATCAGCAGGACCTTGAGAATGATGTTGGCCAGGCTGCTGATAAAACCTTGCAGCGCCAGGTCGGCATTGCGCAGGGCCAGCAACTTGCCCACTTTGTGAGTCAGTTTGTTGATCAACCACCAGCCGATGGCCAGGGTGATGACAGCCAGCAGCACCCGGCTGCCGTATTCCATGATCATTGGAATCCAGGCCTGGGAGGCCCGGACCAGATTGTCTACTTCAGCGTTCAAATCCATCTATTTCTCCAGATTCCCGGGGTTGCGGCGCACATGACTGACAGGCAGAACGACCAGCCCCGCGGGAGCTCAATCGTTTCTGCCATTCCTCCGGCCTCGGACGCCAATAAGCTCTAGAGGTTCCCGGAGAAGCCGATCAATCGCGGAAGTTGTTGAATTGCAGCGGCATGCCGAACTCTTTGGCACGCAGGGCGGCGATGGCCTCTTGCAGGTCGTCACGCTTTTTGCCGGTCACCCGTACTTGCTCGCCCTGAATGGCGGCTTGCACTTTCAACTTGGCGTCCTTGATATGGGCGACGATTTTCTTCGCCAGTTCTTTATCGATACCTTCCTTGAGGACCGCTTCCTGCTTCATCACCTTGCCCGAGGCATAAGCGTCCTTGACCTCCAGGCACTGCACGTCGATCTTGCGCTTGACCAGGGCCAGCTTGAGAATCTCGATCATCGCTTCAAGCTGGAACTCGGCCTCGGCGGTCAGGTTGACGGTCAGTTCCTTGTCCTTGAACTCGAAGCTGCCCTTGCCCTTGAGGTCGTAACGGCGATCCAGTTCTTTGACGGCGTTTTCCACCGCGTTGGTGACTTCGTGCTTGTCCAGTTCGGATACCACGTCAAACGACGGCATGTAATCTCTCCAAATAAAAAGGGGCGCTGTTCAAAACATCGAACACGCCCGGCTTGCGGTTAAAATCCGCGCTCATTATAACGGGTCTTTCCCCTCCTTCACCCCGCGCCCTCCCCCGGGCGGCCAAACAGAGCGAAAACCTGATGTCCACCACCTGGCATGTTCTCGGCGCCGGCAGCCTCGGCACCCTGTGGGCCTCCCGCCTGGCCCGCGCCGGCTTGCCGGTACGCCTGATTCTGCGTGACCCCGCCCGCTTGCGGGCCTATCAGGCGGCCGGCGGCCTGACTCTGGTAGAACAGGGCCAGAGCAGCCTGCTGGCAATTCCCGGGGAAACCAGCACCAGCAGCGCCCCCATCCAGCGCCTGTTGCTGGCCTGCAAGGCCTACGACGCCGAGGCGGCAGTGGCCAGCATCGCCCCGCGCCTGGCGCCGGGAGCCGAACTGATCCTGCTGCAGAACGGTCTGGGCAGCCAGGATACCGTGGCCGCCCGAGTGCCCCAGGCACGCTGCATTGCCGCCTCCAGCACCGAGGGCGCCTTCCGCGATGGCGACTGGCGCGTGGTCTTTGCCGGCCACGGCTACACCTGGCTGGGGGACTCGGGGCACCCCACGCCGCCGATCTGGCTCGACGAATTGGCGGCCAGCGGCATTCCCCATGAATGGAGCACCCAGATCCTCACCCGGCTCTGGCGCAAGCTGGCACTCAACTGCGCGATCAACCCACTGACGGTACTGCACGACTGCCGTAACGGTGGCTTGCAGCAGCATCATTGCGAAGTGGCCACCCTGTGCGCCGAGCTGAGCGAGCTGCTGCAATGCTGCGGGCAACCCGCCGCAGCGCAAAACCTGCAACAGGAAGTGGAACGGGTGATCCTGGCCACCGCCGCCAACTATTCCTCAATGCACCAGGATGTCAGCAACGGGCGGCGTACCGAAATCAGCTACCTGCTGGGTTACGCCTGTGAAGCCGCTGCCCGGCATCGCCTGCAACTGCCCCATCTGCAGCAGTTGCAACAGCGCCTGGTGAACCAGCTGCAGCAACGCGGATTGCCCAGCGCCTGAGCAGCGGCTACGCTCCCCACTTGCTCATTTCCAGCGATATAGCCGATGCCATTGCGCCAGCGCCTCGAAAACCTGCCAGTGGGCCAAAAGCTCCTGGCCGCCCTGCTTGTCCTGCTGACCACCGTTCTGCTGGTCGCCAACCTGACCTTTATCAGCGCGGCCTACTGGATCTCCCAGGAAAGCATGGCGCCCCAGGCGCTGCAGACCATTGGCCGCCTGGTGTCCAATCCGACCCTGGCGATCCAGGCGCTGAACTCCCCCGAAGATGCCGAGAAGCTGCTCAACGAACTCGACAGCTATACCCCGCTGCGGGCTGCCGCACTCTATGACGGCAAGGGCCAGCGCCTGGCCCAGTTGCAGCACGGCGAACGCCTCAAGCTGCCCGAACGCTACCGGCACATCGAAGCCTGGCAAATGACCGAGTTTCGCAGCAACCAGGTCATCACCCTGCCCCGCCCGGGCCAGGCCCCCGGCCACCTGCTGCTGGTGGCCACCAGCGAACTGCCGATGGCCTTCTACACCGGCACCCTGACCGCCAGCCTGGGAATCCTGATCTTCAGTGTGCTGCTGTGGCTGGTCATCGCCCGGCAGATCAAGCGCCTGATCACCCAGCCGATCCATCAGCTCGAGGAACTGTCGCGCCAGGTCACCCGCGAGGAGAACTACGCCCTGCGCGCAGCCCGGGGCAACCACGATGAAATCGGCAGCCTGGCAGAAGCCTTCAACACCATGCTGTCGCGCATCGAAGCTCGCGAGCAGCAGCTCAAGCGCGCCCGGGACGACTCCCAGGCCGCCTACGACCAGGCCCAGGGGCTGGCGGAGGAAACCCGCCATACCAACCGCAAGCTGGAACTGGAAGTCCAGGTGCGCAGCAAGATCGAGAAGAAGCTCACCGGCTTTCAGAACTACCTCAACAGCATCATCGACTCCATGCCCTCGGCGCTGATCGCTCTGGATGAACAGCTCTACGTCACCCAGTGGAACCAGGAAGCCAGCGCCCTGTCCGGCACCCGGCTCGACGAAGCCCTGAACCAGCCGATCTTCCTCGCCTTCGAACCGCTCAAGCCGTTCCTGCCGCAGCTCAAGGAAACCGTCGAACAGCACACGGTGACCAAGGTCGAGCGGGTCACCTGGTTCAAGGACGAAGAACCCAAACACTACGCCCTGACCTTCTACCCCCTGATGGGGGGTGCCGGACGCGGGGTGGTGATCCGTATCGACGACATCACCCAGCGCCTGTCCCTGGAAGAGATGATGGTGCAATCGGAGAAAATGCTTTCGGTGGGCGGCCTCGCGGCCGGCATGGCCCATGAGATCAACAACCCGCTGGGAGCGATCCTGCACAACGTACAGAACATTCGCCGACGACTGTCTGCCGATCTGCCAAAGAACCTTGAGCACGCGCAGCAGATCGGTGTTGAACTGCAGACCGTCAATCGCTACCTGGAAAGCCGCGAAGTGCCGCAACTGCTCGATGGCATTCAGCAGGCCGGAGCCCGGGCGGCGAAGATCGTCACCCACATGCTCAGCTTCAGCCGGCGCAGCAACCGGCAGATGGCCCCCTGCGACCTGCCGGCGCTGATCGACCAGGCGGTGGAGATCGCCAGCAACGACTTCGACCTGGCCATTGGCTTCGACTTCAAGGGCCAGGCGATCATTCGCCAGTTCGACCCGAACCTGGGCCCGGTTGCCGGCACTGCCAACGAACTGGAACAGGTGCTGCTCAACCTGCTGAAAAACGCCGCCCAGGCCATCCATCAGCGCGAAGATGACAGCGAACCCGGACGTATCATCCTGCGTACCCGTTTGAATCCGCCCTGGGCAGAGATCCAGGTGGAGGACAACGGAATCGGCATGAGCGAAAACGTGCGCAAGCGTACCTTCGAGCCCTTCTTCACCACCAAGGAAATCGGCCAGGGCACCGGGCTCGGCCTGTCGGTGTCGTACTTCATCATCACCAATAACCACAAGGGGCAGATGGAGGTGCAGTCCACTCGCGGCCAGGGCACTTGCTTCACCTTGCGCTTGCCCCTGGCCAGCAGCCAGCCGCTGGTCCAAGAACCGTTACCACTGGAGAACTGAACATGGGCTTTCGCTTGTCGAAGATCTACACCCGCACTGGCGACAAAGGCGAAACCGGACTGGGGGATGGCCGTCGGGTGCCCAAGGATCACCCTCGGGTCGAAGCCATTGGCGAGGTTGATACCCTGAACAGCCAATTGGGCCTGCTACTGGCAGGCCTCGGTGAGCAGAGCGGTGTCTGCCCCGGGCTCGAGGAAGTGATCACAGTGCTGGCTCCCTGTCAGCATCGGTTGTTCGACCTGGGTGGCGAGCTGGCGATGCCGGTCTATCAGGCCCTCAACGAGGCCGAAGTACAGCGCCTGGAGGCGGCCATCGATCTGTGGAACGAGGAGTTGGGCCCGCTGGAGAACTTCATCCTGCCCGGCGGCTCGGCGCTGATCGCCCAGGCCCATGTCTGTCGCAGCCTGGCCCGCAGCGCCGAGCGTCGCTGTCAGCACCTGAATGCCGTTGAGCCTTTGCAAGGGGTTGGGCTGGCCTACATCAATCGCCTGTCGGACCTGCTGTTTGTCGCCGCGCGACTGATCGCCAAGCGCCAGGGCATTGCCGAAATCCTCTGGCAGGCCGCCGCCAAGCCCTGACCACGCGGCTTGCGGGCGAAAGGGCCTGCAAGCGCCCGACGATGCCTCTCAGGCAAGCCTGCTCCCGCAGACCTGGGCCCAGGCTGCCATTGAGGATGTCTTCAATCCTGCGGCCAGAAGGCGCGGATACCCGCTACACCTTGAGCACCCGCTGCCCAGGCCTGCTGGCATTCGGCGGGCCCCACGCCACCCAGCAGATACACCGGCTTGTTGAAACCGCTGATCAGTTGCTCGGCCTGTTGCCAGCCCAATGGCTGTGCATCCGGATGGGTCTGGGTGGGCTGTACCGGAGACAAGGTCACGAAGTCCACGTCCATCTGCTGGGCCAGGGACAGCTCCTCGGCGTTATGGCAGGAAGCCGCCAACCAGCGATCCTTGCCGAACGGCCGCCCGGCGCTGGCGTACTTGCGCAGTTGCGCCGCAGTGATGTGCCAGCCCGCCGAGGGGAAATCCCCCAGCCATTCGAAGGGCCCCTTGAGCATCAGTTGCGCCTTGCCGGCGCACAGGCCCACCGCATCCACCGCCAGGTCGCGGTATTGCGGGTCGTAGCCGCCGGGCGCCCGCAGTTGAATCAGCTTGCAGCCCTGGGCCACGGCTTTTTGCATGCCTCGCAGCAGGGTCGGGGTTTCCAGGCCGTCCGGGGTGATCAGGTATTGGGCTGGCAGACGCGCGGCAGCGACAATCGGCTGATTGGCCGCGGGGAACTCATAGTCGGCCAGCTCACGAGCAGTGACCCAGGCCAGAGGTTGCCCTTCGGCGCCGTGAGGCTCACCGCTGAACGCCGAGACTTCCCAGACATCCAGCAGTACCTGCTTGTCCGGATAATCGTGCTGCACCTTGATCAGCGGGCGCGCTGCGGTGACGGCGATGCCCAGTTCTTCCTGTAGCTCGCGGGCCAGCGCGGCTTCGACCGCCTCCCCGGGCTCGACCTTGCCGCCGGGGAACTCCCACAGGCCACCTTGATGTTGAGTATCGGCACGCCGGGCAATCAGGATCTTGCCGCTGGCATCCCGGATAACGGCCGCAGCCACATGTACTCGTTTCACCGCACTACTTCCTCTGCTCAGGCATGTTGGCCAGGCCCTTGCGGGCCGGGCGTTGGATCTGCGCTTCGCCGGCAAGCCGGCTCCTACAGCAGGAGCGGCAACGCCGGCGAGGTTCTTAGGTGCGGTATTCCGCGTTGATCTTCACGTATTCGTGAGACAGGTCGGTGGTCCAGATGGTTTCGCTGCAAGCGCCACGGCCCAGTTCGATGCGGATGGTGATTTCTTCCTGCTGCATCACCGCCGCGCCCTGGGCTTCGGTGTAGCTGGCGGCACGGGCGCCACGGCTGGCAATGCAGACTTCGCCGAGGAACACGTCAATCTTGCTGACATCCAGGTCCGGCACTCCGGCACGACCTACTGCCGCCAGGATGCGGCCCCAGTTCGGGTCCGAAGCGAACAGCGCGGTCTTGATCAGTGGCGAGTGAGCCACGGTGTAGCCCACGTCCAGGCACTCCTGACAAGTAGCCCCGCCGTTGACTTCCACAGTGACGAACTTGGTCGCGCCCTCACCGTCACGGACGATGGCCTGGGCCACTTCCATGCACACCTCGAACACCGCCTGCTTCAGGGCAGCGAACAGCGGGCCCTCGGCCTTGGTGATTTCCGGCAGCTTGGCCTGCCCCGTGGCGATCAGCATGCAGCAGTCGTTGGTCGACGTGTCGCCGTCGATGGTGATGCGGTTGAAGGACTTGTTGGCACCGTCCAGCAACAGGTTCTGCAGCACTTCGCGGGAGACTTTGGCGTCAGTGGCGATGTAGCCGAGCATGGTTGCCATGTTCGGGCGGATCATCCCCGCGCCTTTGCTGATGCCGGTCACGGTGATGGTCACGCCATCATGCTGGAACTGGCGGCTGGCGCCCTTGGGCAGGGTATCGGTGGTCATGATGCCAGTGGCGGCGGCAGCCCAGTTGTCCACGGACAGGTCGTCCAGCGCAGCTTGCAGAGCGCCTTCGATTTTCTCTACCGGCAATGGCTCGCCGATCACCCCGGTGGAGTAAGGCAGCACGGCGCTGGCATCGACGCCGGTCAGCTCCGCCAGCTTGGCGCAGGTGCGGGATGCCGCGGCCAGGCCCGGCTCACCAGTGCCGGCGTTGGCGTTACCGGTGTTGGTCAGCAGATACCGCACCGGGCCTTGTACCCGCTGCTTGGCCAGAATCACCGGTGCGGCGCAGAACGCGTTGAGGGTGAACACCCCCGCCACCGTGGAGCCTTCGGCACAACGCATGACCACCACATCCTTGCGCCCCGGGCGCTTGATGCCGGCCGAAGCGATACCGAGCTCGAAGCCGGCAACCGGGTGCAACGTAGGCAAAGGACCAAGACCAACAGCCATGAATGCGCTCCTCTTATCAGGTGTCTGCACCGTCGTCTCAAAAGACGGTGCCGCAAATGGAAAAACGCCGCGACGGCTGATGCCGTCACGGCGCGGGTGTTTCAGTGTCTGGCGGGGATCTTAGTTGATCTGGCCGTGACAGTGTTTGTACTTCTTGCCCGAACCGCAGTAGCACAGTTCATTGCGGCCAAGCTTCTGCTCGTTGCGCACTGGCGCGGTGGCCAGGGCCACATCGACCTCGACGCCCTCTTCCAGGGCTTCCGGCTGATCCAGCCCCGGTGCCTCGGCGTGTTCAAACTGCATGCGCTGGGCCAGAGCCTCGGCTTCCTGACGCAGGCGAGCCTCTTCCTCGGCCGGGTCTTCGCGACGCACCTGGACGTGGGACAGCACGCGGATCGAGTCGCGCTTGATGGAGTCGAGCAACTCGGAGAACAGGGTGAAGGATTCGCGCTTGTACTCCTGCTTCGGGTTCTTCTGCGCGTAACCACGCAGGTGAATACCGTGACGCAGGTGGTCCATGGTCGACAGGTGGTCTTTCCACAGGTCGTCCAGTACCCGCAGAACAATCTGCTTCTCGAAAGTGCGCAGGGCTTCGGCACCGGCCTGGTCTTCTTTCTCGTTGTACGCGGCGATCAGCTCGTTGAGCAGCTTCTCGCGCAGGGTTTCCTCGTACAGGTGATCGTCTTCGTCGAGCCATTGCTGGATCGGCAGGCTGACACCGAAGCCACTCTGGATGGCTTCTTCCAGGCCTGCCACGTCCCACTGCTCAGGCAGCGATTGCGGCGGGATGTGGGCGCTGACGGTAGCGTTGAGCACGTCCTGGCGGAAGTCGGCGATGGTTTCGCCAATGTTGTCCGCGGCCAACAAGGTGTTGCGCATGTGATAGATCACTTTACGCTGCTCGTTGTTGACGTCGTCGAACTCCAGCAATTGCTTGCGGATGTCGAAGTTGCGGCCTTCGACCTTGCGCTGGGCCTTCTCGATGGCGTTGGTCACCATGCGGTGCTCGATCGCCTCGCCGGACTGCATGCCCAGGGCCTTCATGAAGTTCTTCACCCGGTCAGAGGCGAAGATACGCATCAGGCTGTCTTCCAGGGACAGGTAGAAGCGGCTGGAACCGGCGTCGCCCTGGCGGCCGGCACGGCCACGCAGCTGGTTGTCGATACGACGGGACTCATGGCGCTCGGAAGCGATCACCTGCAGGCCACCGGACTCCAGCACTTGCTGGTGACGCTTCTGCCAGTCGGCCTTGATCTGGGCGATCTGCTCCGGAGTCGGGTTCTCCAGGGAAGCCACTTCCACTTCCCAGTTGCCGCCCAACAGGATGTCGGTACCACGACCGGCCATGTTGGTGGCGATGGTCAGGGCGCCCGGGCGACCGGCCTGGGCAATGATTTCCGCTTCCTTTTCGTGGAACTTGGCGTTCAGGACCTTGTGCTCGATGCCTTCCTTGTTGAGCAGGTTGGACATGTGCTCGGACGTTTCGATGGTCGCGGTGCCTACCAGCACCGGACGGCCCTGGGTCATGCATTCCTTGATGTCGTTGATGATCGCGGCGTATTTCTCGTCCGCAGTCAGGAACACCAGGTCGTTGTAGTCCTTACGGGCCAGCGGCTTGTTCGGCGGAATCACCATCACCTGCAGACCGTAGATCTGATGGAACTCGAAGGCTTCGGTGTCGGCGGTGCCGGTCATGCCGGACAGCTTGGTGTACAGACGGAAGTAGTTCTGGAAGGTGGTCGAGGCCAGGGTCTGGCTCTCTGCCTGGATATTGAGGTTTTCCTTGGCTTCGATGGCCTGGTGCAGGCCTTCTGACAAGCGGCGACCGGGCATGGTACGACCGGTGTGTTCGTCCACCAGGACCACCTGCCCATCCTGGACGATGTATTCAACGTTGCGGTTGAACAGCTTGTGCGCACGCAGGCCGGCGTAAACGTGGGTCAACAGGCCCAGGTTGTGCGCCGAGTACAGGCTTTCGCCTTCAGCCAGCAGGCCGACCTGGGTCAGCATTTCTTCGATGAACTGGTGACCGGCTTCGTTGAGCTCGACCTGGCGGGTCTTCTCGTCGACGGTGAAGTGCCCGGCCTTGGTGACCTGGCCTTCCACTTCCTCGATGTGCTGTTCCAGGCGCGGGATCAGCTTGTTGATCTCGGTGTACAGGCGGGAGCTGTCCTCAGCCTGGCCGGAAATGATCAACGGAGTACGGGCTTCGTCGATGAGGATCGAGTCGACTTCGTCGATCACGGCAAAATTGAGCTCGCGCTGGAACTTGTCTTCCATGCTGAAAGCCATGTTGTCGCGCAGGTAGTCGAAACCGAATTCGTTGTTGGTGCCGTAGGTGATGTCGGCGGCGTAGGCGGCACGTTTCTCTTCAGGCGGCTGGAACGGCGTGACCACGCCGACGCTCAGGCCGAGGAATTCGTACAGCGGGCGCATCCAGTTGGCGTCGCGGCGAGCCAGGTAGTCGTTCACTGTCACCACGTGCACGCCCTTGCCGGACAGGGCGTTGAGGTACACACCCAGGGTCGCTACCAGGGTCTTGCCCTCACCGGTGCGCATCTCGGCGATCTTGCCTTCATGCAAGGTCATGCCGCCGATCAGCTGCACATCGAAGTGGCGCATTCCCATGATCCGCTTACCGGCTTCACGGGCGACCGCGAAGGCTTCGGGAAGCAGTTTGTCGAGGGTTTCACCCTTGGCGATACGGGCCTTGAACTCGGCAGTCTTGGCACGCAATTGATCGTCCGAAAGGGCCACCATTTGCTCTTCGAAGGCATTGACGATCTGTACCGTCTTGAGCATGCGTTTGACTTCACGCTCGTTCTTGCTTCCAAAAAGTTTCTTTAACAAAGGCGCAAACATATCGGCAGGATCTTCCACACATAGGGTTGGAGGGCGGCCCCGTGAGTCGCCCGAGCAGCCCTCATGGCCGCATGCGAACGAGCATTCTACCCGGAAACGATGGTGAGGAAAGTGGCGTTATTCCACGATGCTGGCACAGCGCTGTGACGGGGCTCACCTAAAATAAGGGCTTTTCGCTGAACTTCAAGCCCATTGACCACAGAAGTTAATGATTACGATCAGCAAAGAACCAGAAATTGATCAAAGTACGAACAAGCGATGGCGCCGGCGTGGCGGGCGCTTTCTGCTACCATGGCGCCTCTGTAACTTCAGGTTTCTGATCATGGCATTTCGCCCCCTTACGGCACGCGCTCCCGCCGTTCTTCTTCGCGAAGCCAAGCCTCTGAAAGCCATACTCGGCCACGCCCAGCGCCTGGCACATCTGCAGCGCCTGCTGGAAAGCCAGCTGCAGCCGGCCGCTCGCGAACATTGCCACGTTGCCTCCTGGCGTGAAGGCAGCCTGCTGCTGATCGTCACCGACGGGCACTGGGCAACGCGCCTGCGCTATCAGCAAAAGCGCCTGCAACGTCAATTGCTGGAGTTCAACGAGTTCAGCAACCTGACGCGCATCCTGTTCAAGGTCCAGCCGCCGACGGTCCAGCAAGGAGCCGCGGGACACACCATGGACCTGTCGAACAACGCCGCTGAAACCATCCAGGCCACCGCAGAGGGCATCACCGACCCCAACCTGCGCGCGGCCCTGGAGCGCCTGGCCAGCCACGCCAAACCGCGGGGCTGACTCAAGCCTGTACTTCAGCGCCGCTTGCTGCCGCCGAGCAGGGAACCCATCAAGCCCCGCACCAGTTGCCGTCCCAATTGATTAGCCGCCTGGCGCATGGCCGACTTCAATGCCTGCCCGGCAGCCGTGCCAAGGAACTCACCCGCCCGGTCGGCCAGGCTGGGCTCTTCAGCCGCTGCTTTGCCAGAAGGCTGCTGATCCTGCGGTGCCAACTCCTTGCGCCCCAGCAACACTTCATAGGCTGATTCGCGGTCGATCGGTTTGTCATAGCGCCCCAGCAGCGGCGAACTGGCGATCAGGGCCTGGCGCTCGGCCTCGGTCAGCGGCCCGATCCGCGACTGCGGCGGCGCCACCAGTACCCGCTGGACCATTTCTGGCGTGCCCTTGTCCTGCAAGGTGCCCACCAGCGCTTCGCCGATGCCCAGCTCGGTCAGTACCACCAGCGCATCGAAGGCGGGGTTGGGACGGAAACCATCCGCCACGGCGCGCAGGGACTTCTGTTCCTTGGCAGTAAAGGCCCGCAAGCCATGCTGGATACGCAATCCCAATTGAGCCAGGACATTGTCCGGCAGGTCCCCGGGCGACTGGGTAACGAAATACACCCCCACACCTTTGGAGCGAATCAGCCGCACCACCTGCTCCAGCCGGTCCTGCAAGGCCTTGGGAGTACCGGCGAACAGCAGGTGCGCTTCGTCGAAGAACAGCGCAAGCAGCGGCTTGTCCGCATCGCCCCGCTCCGGCAGTTGCTCGAACAGCTCGGCCAGCAGCCATAAAAGGAAGGTCGCATAGACTTTCGGCGCCTCATGCACGAGGCGGCTGGCATCGAGCAGATGAATCCGCCCACGACCATCGGCGGCCGGCTGCAGAATGTCCTCCAGCTGCAACGCCGGCTCACCGAACAATGCTTCGGCGCCCTGCTGCTCCAGGGTCGCCAGGCGCCGCAACAGCGCCTGGCTGGAGCCGGTAGTCATCAACGCAGCATCGTCCCCGAGCAGCTGCGGGTTGTCCTTGAGGTGGTTGAGCAACGCCTTGAGGTCCTTCAGGTCGAGCAGCAACAGGCCTTCGCGATCAGCGACCTTGAACGCCGCATAGAGCGCCGACTGCTGGCTGTCGGTGAGTTCCAGCAAACTGCCCAGCAGCAGCGGGCCCATTTCGCTCAGGGTGGTGCGCAGAGGATGACCGCTTTGCCCATGGATATCCCACAGGGTCACCGGATAGGCCTGTGGTTGATGCTTGAGCCAGGGCATGCCGGCGATCCGCTCGGCAACCTTGCCCTGGGGGTTGCCCGCAGCACCCAGCCCACAGAGGTCGCCTTTGATGTCTGCGGCAAATACTGCCACCCCGGCATCACTGAAGGCTTCTGCCAGGCGCTGCAGGGTGACGGTCTTGCCGGTGCCCGTGGCGCCCGCCACCAGACCGTGGCGGTTGGCCAGGCGCATGGCCTGGGCGATCGGCAGGCCATCGAGGCCGGCACCGATTACGAGTTGCGATGAGTCAGGCATTTTGTCACCCCTGGTTAATCTTTGGCCTTACACGGTCGATATGAATAAATGATGGATCAGAAGTATCTGAAATAAAGGTCAGGTAATTCCCGTGGGATAGATGGAGATATCAGCTTACTTATAACACCGCCCTTCTGTGCGTTTTTCCAACCCGATGCCCTGGACTCAAAGACCTTAGCGGACACCCCAAGCCATGAACAAAAATCTGCGCTTCAGCCACAAGATCCTGCTTGCCGCCTCGCTGATCGTCATAGCTGCATTTGCACTATTCACGCTCTACAACGATTACCTGCAACGCAACGCCATTCGTGATGATCTGGACAACTATCTTCAGGAAATGGGCGACGTCACGGCAAAAAATATTCAGACCTGGCTCGCCGGTCGCGCCCTGCTGATCGAGAACATCTCCCAGTCGGTGGCCCTCAACACGGACCCTGCGAATGTCAGCAACCTGCTGGAACAGAAATCCGTCAGCTCGACCTTCATGGGGGCCTACCTGGGCAACAATGACGGCACCTTCATCATCCGTCCCAACAGCAAGATGCCGGATGGCTACGATCCTCGCGCCCGCCCCTGGTACAAGAGTGCCGAAAGCAGCAGCGGCTCGGCCCTGACCGAACCCTATATCGACCTGGCGTCCGGCCAGTTGGTGATCTCCATCGTCGACAGCGTGATCAAGGCCGGCCAGAGGATCGGTGTGGTCGGCGGCGACCTGAGCCTGCAAGTAATCACCGACAGCATCAATGCCCTGGACTTCGACGGCATGGGCTACGCCTTCCTGATCAGCGCCGACGGCAAGATCCTGGTGCACCCGGACAAGAACCTGGTGATGAAGACCCTCAAGGACGTCTACCCCCAGGACACCCCCAAGATCAGCAGTGAACTCAGCGAGATCACTGTCGATGGCAAGCCGCGCATTGTCACCTTCACCCAGATCAAGGGCCTGTCCTCGGTGAACTGGTACATCGGCCTGTCCGTGGACAAGGACAAGGCTTTCGCCATGCTCAGCGAGTTCCGCACCTCGGCGATCATCGCCACCCTGACGGCCGTGGCCCTGACCATTGCCCTGCTGGGCCTGCTGATCCGCCTGCTGATGCAGCCGCTGCACGTGATGACCCGGGCCATGCAGGACATCGCCGATGGCGAAGGCGACCTGACTCGACGCCTGAACATCCATAACCAGGACGAGTTCGGCATCCTCGGCACCGCCTTCAACCGTTTCGTCGAACGCATCCACGGCTCGATCCGCGAAGTGTCCTCGGCCACCGAGCACGTCAACGAAGTCGCCCTGCGCGTGGTCAGCGCCTCCAACTCGTCGATGCTCAACTCCGACGAGCAGGCCAGCCGCACCAACAGCGTGGCCGCCGCCATCAATCAGCTCGGGGCCGCCGCCCAGGAAATCGCCCGCAATGCCGCCCAGGCTTCGCAACAGGCCAGCGATGCGCGCAACCTCGCCGAAGACGGCCAGCAAGTGGTGGATCGCAGCATCCAGGCGATGAACCAACTGTCGGACATGATCAGCGCCTCCAGCAGCAACATCGAAACCCTCAACAGCAAGACCGTGAACATCGGGCAGATCCTCGAAGTGATCACCAGCATTTCCCAGCAGACCAACCTGCTGGCCCTCAACGCGGCCATCGAAGCGGCCCGGGCCGGCGAGGCAGGACGCGGCTTTGCCGTGGTTGCCGATGAAGTGCGCAACCTGGCGCACCGCACCCAGGAGTCGGCGCAGCAAGTGCAGGCCATGATCGAGGAGCTGCAAGTGGGCGCCCGCGAATCGGTGAGCACCATGAGCAACAGCCAGCGCCACAGCCAGGACAGCGTGGAAATCGCCAACCAGGCCGGGGAACGACTCAACAGCGTGACCCAGCGCATAGGCGAGATTGACGGCATGAACCAGTCGGTGGCCACGGCGACCGAAGAGCAGACCTCGGTGGTGGAGTCCATCAATATGGACATTACCGAGATCAATACGCTGAATCAGGAAGGCGTGGAAAACCTCCAGGCCACCTTGCGGGCCTGCTCCGATCTGGAGCAGCAGGCAGCACGCTTGAAGCAACTGGTGGGCAGTTTCAGGATCTGAAAGCGCCCAATGCCCTGCCGCCGGCTAGCCGGCGGCAGGCTCAAGCAGGCTTGGGCCGGGATGGCGCCTGGGGTTCCTGCTGCAATTGCTCCCACAACTGCGCGGCATCGGGAAAATCGGTGCCGTCGTCAGGGCTCAACTCATCGGGGTCGTAACGGCTCAGGCAACCTTCGCCGAGGGTGGCGGGTGCCTTGGACGTGGCTTTATCCAGTGGATCGGTCATCGGGCTGACCTCGTGAGGTGCAAAACCAGGAGCGGGGTATTGAACCCCCGCGCCTGGTTTTTTTTCAATCAGAACACCACAGTCTTGTTGCCGTGCACCAGCACGCGGTCCTCCAGGTGATAGCGCAGGCCGCGGGCCAGGACCATTTTCTCCACGTCACGACCGAAACGCACCATGTCCTCGATGCTGTCGCTGTGGCTGACCCGCACCACGTCCTGCTCGATGATAGGACCGGCGTCCAGTTCCTCGGTGACGTAGTGGCAGGTTGCGCCGATCAGCTTCACACCGCGCAGCGAGGCCTGATGGTAAGGCTTGGCACCGACAAAGGATGGCAGGAAGCTGTGGTGGATGTTGATCACCTTGTGCGCGTACTCGCTGCACAGCTCCGGCGGCAGGATCTGCATGTAGCGCGCCAGCACCACCACTTCGGCGTCGTGCTGCTTGACCAGGCGCGACACCTCGGCGAAGGCCGGCTCCTTGTCCTGCGGGTTGACCGGCACGTGGTAATAAGGAATGCCGTGCCACTCGACCATGCTGCGCAGATCATCGTGGTTGGAAATCACGCAGGCGATCTGGCAATCCAGCTCATCGCTGTGCCAGCGGTGCAGCAAGTCGGCCAGGCAGTGGGATTCGCGGCTGGCCATCAGTACCACGCGCTTTTTCTCGGCGGTATCGGTAATGCGCCAGTCCATCGAGAACTCTTCGGCGATCGGCGCAAAGGCCTCGCGAAAAGCCTCCAGGCCAAAGGGCAGTGAATCGGCACGAATCTCGTGGCGCATGAAAAACCAGCCACTGAGATTGTCCGAGTGGTGGCTCGCTTCGGTGATCCAACCGTTGTGGGAGGCTAGAAAGTTACTGACTTTGGCAACGATGCCAACGCGGTCAGGGCAAGAAATCACCAACCGAAAGGTGCGCATGGGGGGGAAACTCCAGAACTTCGCAAAGGTCGCCATTCTAGCGATTGCGCGACAAAACTGCAGTATTCATTGCATCCAGCTCCCTGGGTAGATCACCAAGGGCCGCCCCGGCCCGGCTTAGCGGCCGCTACTCCAGGTGCCGTAATGGCACTTGTAAATAGTGCTTAACTAGTTTGTGAATAACCGGCCCGAATGCATCAACCTATTAAATAGCGAAATGTCTTTTACGCCTAAACACACTAAGAGAGACGAATAAAACAGCGGTATTATGTTTACTTGCTCAAACTCCCTGACTATTATTGCGACACTGTCACCCAGCCACTCAGCGCTCAATAAGGTAGTCCTCATGTCCCTGATCAACGAATACCGTGCCACTGAAGAAGCCATCAAAGAACTGCAAGCGCGTTTGAAGAACCTGTCCCAAGACGACAAACTGAAAGCCGAACTGGAGTTCGAAGGCAAACTGCGCAGCCTGATGGGCGAGTACTCCAAATCCCTGCGCGACATCATCGCCCTGCTGGATCCGGACTCGAAAGTTAAAGCACCTCGCGCCGCGGTTAAAACCACCGGCACCAAGCGCGCCCGTAAAGTTAAACAGTACAAGAACCCGCACAACGGCGAAGTCATCGAAACCAAAGGTGGCAACCACAAGACTCTGAAAGAGTGGAAAGCCAAGTGGGGCGGCGACGTGGTAGAAGGCTGGGCCACCCTGCTGGGCTAAGCCTCTCCGTTGAGCGCCCGGGCTTTGCAGCCCTACAGAGAAAACGCCAGCATGCTGGCGTTTTTTTATGCCCTGGCAACCCGCCCAAGGAGCGGGGCCGCTGCTCAAAGAGCCAGGCGCCTCGTCAGGGCCTGCACATAGTCCTGCCATTGATCCAGAACCTGACGCTGCATCGGGTCCGCACTTAACAGCGATTGCTCAAGCCCTTGCCGGAAACTTTCCAGGGTATTGGGAGCACCGAGTTGCGGATCTAGCAAACGCTGCTGACAAAAAACCAGCCAACGTTCTTGCTCGGCTTTGTTCAATGTTTCTGGAAAGTTGCGGGCACGGTAGCGAAAGAGTAATTCCGGCAAGCGCTCATCATCGAATGGCCATTGTTGCTGGGCCAAGTGCAACGGGTCAGCCTCACGTACTTGCTCACACAAACGCCGGTCACGGTCACCAATAAAACCGTCGTACAACTGTTGCTCCGGGTCATCGCTTGCGGCAAATTCATCCGGCCCATAAATCACCGAAAGTTTATCCCGCCAAACTTCTTGAGCTTCGCTCAAGGCCACAGCCCGACGCTGATATAGCTCCATGTCCAAGTGCAGCCGCTGTTGATCTTCACTGCGCAGAACACTCAATGGCGCCACGACCGGGCAGCGATTGATATGGATGAGTTTCAACGGCACCGGCAACTCGCCTTCGAGCAGATCTTCCCGGCGCGTGTACAAACGCTGGCGCAGGGTTTCGGCGTCCAACTCCAACAGCCCCTGAGGGTCCAGGTGCAGGTCGCAGACAATCAAGGCATTGCGATTGCGTGGATGCCAGGCCAGGGGCAGGACCACGCCGATGTAGTGGCGCGCCGCAGAAAAGCGCCCGGAGATGTGCACCATGGGTTGCAACAGGCGGACCTGATCCATCACCCGCTGCTTGCTGCGCAACTGGAACAGCCAGTCATAGAGTCTGGGCTGTTTGTCGCGAACCAATCGCGCCAGAGCGATGGTCGCCCGGACATCGGACAGCGCGTCATGGGCCTGGCCGTGATCGATGCCGTTGGCTGCGGTCAGGCGCTCCAGCTTGAGGCTTACCTGCCCCTGCTCCTCGGGCCAGACGATCCCCTGGGGGCGCAACGCATAAGCCGTGCGCACCACGTCGATCAGGTCCCAACGGCTGTTGCCGCCCTGCCACTCCCGGGCGTAGGGGTCGAAGAAATTGCGATACAGGCTGTAGCGGGTCATCTCATCGTCGAAACGCAGGGTGTTGTAGCCCACGCCGCAGGTCCCGGGGCGCGCCAGTTGCTCGTGCACCCGGGTCATGAAATCCGCCTCCCCCAGGCCTTGTTCGGCCAGACGGCCAGGGGTGATGCCAGTGATCATGCAAGCCATCGGATGGGGCAGGATATCGTCGCTGGGCTGGCAGTAGAGGTTGACCGGCTCGTCGATCTCGTTGAGTGCCAGGTCGGTGCGGATACCGGCCACTTGCAACGGGCGATCACAACGCGGATTGATGCCGGTGGTTTCGTAGTCGTACCAAAAGAGGGAAGTCACGGCCTGTTCCTGAACTGAAAGACCGCCGCAGTCTAGGCGCTCAGGCGTCGTCAGGGCCAGCCGCACGAACCGGGGCGAAGGCATTGGACTTGGCGAATTCGTAGTTAATGATGTCGTTTGCCCCTCAGACACTGCTAGCATCGGCGCTGGATTTTTTACCAGACCAAGCCGATAAGTTACCCATGCTTGAGACGACAGCAACGCCAAGGAACGCATCGCTGCACCCGCCACTGGATACGCGCTACCAGGTCGAAACCCCCGAGGGCATCGACCTGCCGCTGCGGCCTGCGGGGTTGCTGGTGCGCACCCTGGCCTTCAGTCTCGACCTGGGCATCCGCGGGCTGGTGCTGGGCCTGCTGTTCATCATCCTGGGCTTTTTCGACGAAGTCGGCGTCGGCCTCGGCTCCATCCTGCTGTTCCTCATCAGTTGGTGGTACATGGTGCTGTTCGAGGTGCTGAACCAGGGTCGCTCCCCCGGCAAGCAACTGATGGGGCTGCGAGTGGTGCAGGACGACGGCACCCCGATTGGCTGGAGTGCCTCCCTGACCCGCAACCTGCTGCGCTTTGCCGACATGCTGCCTTTCGGCTATTTCCTCGGCGCCATCAGTTGCCTGCAGCACCCGACCTTCAAACGCCTCGGCGATCTGGCCGCCGGCACCCTGGTGATCTACCGCGAGCAGCCGGTCAAACGCCCCGAACTGCCGCCAGCCGTCCCCCGCACCGCGCCCTTCGCCCTGAGCCTGAATGAGCAACGGGCGATCCTCGGCTTTGCCGAGCGCCAGGGCCAGCTGTCGGCCGAACGTACCCGGGAACTGGCCGGCATCCTCGCGCAACCGCTGCATGTACCCAGCGCCCAGGCCACGGCCGAACTCAATGGCATTGCCCGCGGCTTCCTGGGAACCCCATGAAACAAAGCCTTTTCGAACACCGCCACCAGGCGCAATGGCAACAGTTCGAGCAATTGCTCGAGCGTCTGGAACATGGCCGGGCCAAAGCCGAGGAATGCCAGAGCTTCGTCCAGGACTACCGGCGCCTGTGCCAGCACCTGGCCCTGGCCGAAGAACGCGGCTACAGCAGCTACCTGATCGATCCGCTGCAACAACTGGCCCTGCGCGGCCACCAGCAGCTGTACCGACAGCGCAGCGCCTTCGGGGCCAATCTGTTGAGTTTCGTGCTGGCCGGTTTCCCCCGCCTGGTGCGTCAGGAGTGGCGCCTGGTGCTGCTGGCCAGCCTGCTGTTCTTCGGCAGCCTGCTGGCCATCGGGGTGCTGGTGTACCTGTTTCCCGATCTGATCTACAGCCTGGTGAGCCCGCAGCAAGTCAGCGAGATGCAGGGCATGTACGACCCTACAGCCGGGCGCCTGGGGCGGGCCGCCGAACGGGCCTCGAGCGAAGACTGGGTGATGTTCGGCTACTACATCATGCACAACATCGGGATCGCCTTTCAGACCTTTGCCAGCGGCCTGCTGTTCGGCGTGGGCAGTGTGTTCTTCCTGTTTTTCAACGGCCTGATGATCGGCGCCATTGCCGGCCACCTGACCCAGATCGGCTTCGGCCAGACCTTCTGGCCGTTCGTGATCGGCCACGGCGCCTTTGAACTCAGCGCCATTGCCCTGTCTGGCGCCGCCGGGCTGAAGCTTGGCTGGGCCTTGATCGCGCCGGGCCGCCTGACCCGCGGCGAAGCCCTGCTGCAAGCCGCGCGCGTCAGCGTGCAACTGATCTACGGCGTCATCGGCTTCTTGCTGATCGCCGCCTTTGTCGAAGCCTACTGGTCCTCCATGACCTGGCCGGCCGCCTGGGTCAAATACAGCGTCGGCAGTGCCCTTTGGGGCCTGGTGGCGGCCTACCTGACCCTGGCCGGACGTGAATCCCATGCGCCTGAGTGATGCCAGCGTGGTGATCCGCCCCCGCAGCGCCTGGGAGGCCATGGACCTGGGCGTGCTACTGAGCCAGCGTCATCGGCGCTTGCTGATGAGCAGTTGGGCCATCGTCAGCCTGCCAGTGTTCGCCCTGCTGAGCCTGCTGCTCTGGGAATCGCCGTCGCTGGCGATCCTGCTGTTCTGGTGGCTGAAGCCGGCCTTCGAACGCCTGCCGCTGTTTATTCTGTCTAAAGCCCTGTTCGGCGAAACACCCAGCCTGGGGCAAGCGCTGAAACAATGGCCTCGCCTGCTCAAGCCGCAACTGCTGGCCAGCCTGACCTGGCGCCGCTTCAGCATGAGCCGCAGCTTCACCCTGCCGGTGGTACAACTTGAAGGCCTGAGCGCCGACGCCCGGCAACAACGCCTGGCGGTGCTGCTACAGAAAAATGCCGGGGCCGCGCGCTGGCTGACCCTGATTGGCATGCACCTGGAAGGCGCCCTGTGGATTGGCCTGATGGTGCTGTTCTACCTGCTGCTGCCACAACAGGTCGAAGTGGACTGGAGCTGGCAGAGCCTGATGATCGCCGCCCAACAGGACTGGCTATGGCTGGAACACCTGACCAACGTCTTCTACGCCCTGGTCCTGGTGATCTGGGAGCCGATCTACGTGGCCTGCGGTTTCAGCCTGTACCTGAACCGACGCACCGAGCTGGAGGCCTGGGACATCGAGCTGGTATTCCGTCGCCTGCGCCAGCGCCTGACCGGTGCCAGCACGCTGCTCTTGCTCGCCGGCCTGCTGTTCCTGGCACCGACCCAAGCGCTCTGGGCCGCCGCCCCCAGCAGTTCCGCGGCCGGCCCCGAGACCCCGCGGCTGCTGCAGCAACCGCTGACCAGCAAGGCCTCCAGGGACAGCATCCAGGCCATCCTGGACAAGCCCCCCTTCAAGAACCAGGAGTCGGTCACTCGCTACCGTTTCGATGACGAGCAAGCCCAGAAGAAGGACGCCAAGGGCAATCCTCCAGGCTGGCTCAAGAACCTGCTGGAAAGCCTGGGCAAGGACAGTTTCGGCGGGGTCGCCAAGGGCCTGGAGATTCTGCTCTGGGGGTTGCTGCTGGCGGCTCTAGGCTGGCTGATCTGGCGCTACCGCGATTGGCTGCAGGCCTTCGTCAGCCGTCGTCCGCTGCCGCGCAAGAAACGCCCCGCGGCCATGCCCCAGCAGTTGTTCGGGCTGGAAGTCAGCAGCGAAACCCTGCCCGCCGATGTCGCCGCCCGCGCCGCTGAACTCTGGGCCAGCCAGCCCCGGGAAGCCCTGGGCCTGCTGTACCGGGCGCTGCTCAGTCGCTTGCTGGAAGACTTCCACCTGCCCCTCAGCGTGGCCGATACCGAAGGCCAGGTGCTGGAGCGCATCAAGGCGCTGCAGCAGCCACAATTGGAGGCCTTCAGCATCAGCCTGACCCGCCACTGGCAGAACATGGCGTACGGTCATCAGGTACCCGGCGCCGACCTGCAACCACAACTGTGCGGCGCCTGGCGCAGCCTGTTCGGCCCCGGAGCACAGCCATGAAGCGCTACCTGTGGGGCGGCCTGGTCCTGCTCCTGGCTCTGGTCCTCGGGGCCGGCGGCTATTACCTGTATCGCCATGCCACTCCCTATCAGGAATTGGTCGATCACGGCCCCTCCCCCGAGGCCCGGGCCAACCCCTACCTGGCGGCCGAGATGTTCCTGCGTGAACGTGGCCTCAAGGTACAACACGCCAATAGCCTGGATGTCCTGGCCAGCTTGCCCCCGGCCGGCAACAGCCTGTTGCTGCTGGGGGAGCGCTCGAACATGAGCCCGCCCCAGGTCGACCAGCTCCTGGAGTGGGCCCGCGCCGGCGGCCGCCTGCTCTTCGTCGCCGAGGCCCTGTGGGACGAGGACAGCCAGAAGAGCGGCGACCTGCTGCTGGACCAGGTGCAGATCCACCAGCAGCTCAGCCAGGACCTTGACGAGCCACCGGAGCCGGAAGCCGACGATGCCTATCCGAAGCTGACCAAGGTCTACTTGGAAGACGAACAGGCTCCGGCCTACATCAGTTTCGACACCGACTTCCACCTGGACGACCCGCAAAGCCTGGCGCAATCCTGGGCCAACAGCGGCGTGGCGACCCACATGATCCAGCTTGAATACGGCAAGGGCGCGGTCATCGTGCTCACCGATGCCGATATCTGGAAAGCCCCGGCCATCGGCCTGTACGACAACGCCTGGCTGCTGTGGTACCTCAATACCGATAGCGCCGTGACGCTGCTGTTCAATACCGATCACCCGGACCTCTGGCAGTTGCTCTGGCGCTATTTCCCCCAGGCGCTGGTAGCCCTGGCCCTGCTGCTCGGCCTGTGGCTCTGGCAGGCCGGCGTGCGCCACGGGCCGTTGCTGGCTCCGGCCCCCAAGGCGCGGCGTCAACTGCGTGAACACCTGCGGGCCAGTGCCGACTTCCTGCTGCGCCATGCTGGCCAGGGTGCGTTGCTGCAGGCCCTGCAACTGGATATCCGGCGCCGTGCACGGCGCCGCCACCCGGGCTTCGAGCAATTGCCGGCCGAGGCCCAGTGGGACGTACTGGCCCTGCTCAGCCAACAACCTGTCGAGGCCATTCGACAGGCCCTGCAACCCTTGTCCGGACAGCGCCTTTCCAGCGTTGATTTCAGCCACCAGGTCGCCCGCCTGCAAACTCTCAGGAATGCCCTATGAGCGAACAACCGATCGAATTCCCCGAGCCTTCCGAGGCTCCACAGCCTCAGGTCCATGCTGCCCAGCAGCGCCAGCGGGCCAGCCAGCTGGCTCAGGCGGTGCGCCAGGAACTGCAGAAGGCGGTGATCGGCCAGGAAGCGGTCATCGATGATGTGCTGACCGCCCTGATCGCTGGCGGCCATGTGCTGCTTGAAGGCGTCCCCGGGCTCGGCAAGACCCTGCTGGTACGAGCCCTGGCCCGCTGCTTTGGCGGCGAGTTCGCGCGCATCCAGTTCACCCCCGACCTGATGCCCAGCGACGTCACCGGGCATGCGGTATACGACCTGCAGACCGAGCAGTTCAAGCTGCGCAAGGGCCCGCTGTTCACCAACCTGCTGCTGGCGGACGAGATCAACCGCGCGCCGGCCAAGACCCAGGCCGCCCTGCTGGAAGCCATGCAGGAACGTCAGGTCACCCTCGAAGGCCGAGCGCTGCCCATCGCCCAGCCGTTCATGGTCCTGGCTACCCAGAACCCCATCGAACAGGAAGGCACCTACCCGCTGCCGGAGGCCGAGCTGGATCGCTTCATGCTCAAGCTGCGCATGGACTACCCGGATGCCGAACAAGAACTGACCATGGTCCGCCAGGTGACGCGCTCGACCCGCGCCGACATGCTCGACGTACAGCCTCTGCGCACCGTACTCCAGGCCAAGGACGTACTGGCCCTGCAGCGCATCGCCAGCGAACTGCCCCTGGACGAGCAGGTGCTCGATTATGCCGTGCGCCTGGCCCGGGCCACCCGCAGTTGGCCAGGCCTGACCCTGGGCGCCGGCCCCCGCGCCTCCATTGCCCTGGTGCGCGGCGCTCGTGCCCGAGCCCTGCTGCGTGGCGGCGAATTCGTGATTCCCGATGACATCAAGGGCTGCGCCATGGCCGTGCTGCGGCATCGAGTGCGGGTCGCCCCGGAGCTGGACATCGAAGGCCTGTCGGTGGAACAGGTGCTCAAGCAGATGCTCGAACAGATTCCGGCACCGCGCCTGTGAGCCGCCCACGCCAATGAAGCCGACCCGTCTGCTGTTGATCTGGCTGGGTACTTTGACCGGCCTGTACACCCTGCTCGGCGCCGCCCGCGCCCTGGGCAGCGAGGCCCTGCCGCGCCTGGACTCGATTGCCTGGGGCCTGCTGCTGGCGTTGTTGCTGCTGGCATTGCTGGACGCCCTGCGCCTGCTGCGCGTGGCCTCGCCGCAGATCCAGCGCCAGCTACCCGGCAGCCTGCCCCTGGGCCGCTGGAGCGAAGTGCAACTGGAGATCCTGCACGACTACCGGCAACCACTAGATGTGCAGCTGTTCGACCACCCGCCCCAGGGCCTGGGCTTCGAGCACCTGCCGCAGTCCACGCGCCTGGAGCCGGGGCAGGTCAGCCGGATCGGCTATAACGTGCGCCCACTGCAGCGCGGCCACTTCAATTTCGACCAGTGCGAAGTCAGCCTGCCCAGCCCTCTCGGATTATGGAGCGCCAGGCGCCTGCTCAAGGTGCACGACAGCACCCGGGTCTACCCGGACTTCGCCCGGCTCTACGGCGCACAATTGCTGGCGGTGGACAACTGGCTCAGCCAACTCGGTGTGCGCCAGCGGCAACGCCGCGGCCTGGGCCTGGAGTTCAACCAACTGCGGGAGTTTCGCGAAGGCGACAGCCTGCGGCAGATCGACTGGAAGGCCACGGCCCGCCAACGCGCGCCCATCGTCCGGGAGTACCAGGACGAACGCGACCAGCAGATCATCTTCATGCTCGACTGTGGGCGCCGCATGCGCAGCCAGGATGGCGAGCTGGCGCACTTCGACCACGCCCTCAATGCCTGCCTGCTGCTGAGCTATGTCGCCCTGCGCCAGGGCGATGCGGTGGGTCTGTACAGCTTTGCCGGGGAACGCTCGCGCTACCTTGCACCGGTCAAGGGCTCGGCCCAGTTGAGCGTGCTGCTCAATGGCGTCTACGACCTGGACACCAGCCAGCGCCCCGCCGATTACCAGGCCGCCGCCAGCGAGCTGCTGGCGCGGCAGAAACGCCGGGCACTGGTGGTGCTGATTACCAACCTGCGGGACGAGGATGACCAGGAACTGCTGACTGCGGTCAAGCGCATCGGCCGCCAGCATCGGGTGCTGGTGGCCAGCCTGCGCGAAGAGGTGCTCGACCAGTTGCGCCAGAGCCCGGTGCAAACCCTGCCCGAAGCCCTGGCCTACAGCGCGACGGTGAACTACCTGAACAGCCGCGCCGAGCTGCACGAACGCCTGAGCGCCCACGGCGTCGCCCTGCTCGACGCCCGCCCGGGAGAACTGGGGGCCGAACTGGTCAGCCGCTATCTGAGCTGGAAGAAAGCCGGCAGCCTGTAGTTGCTGCCGAGCGCCTCAGGCCGAGGTCTGCAACGGATGAAAGCTGAAGTAATGACGCAACGCCTGCTCCAGCTCGACAAACTCCGCACCGGCCCGCAACAGGCTGAAACCGCTGTCGTAGTGGTGCGGCGTCAGGTCCTCATGGCACCAGAGGCAGCAGGCGCTGAAGTCGATGAACTGCACCTGGCCGTCACCGCCGGGGACTTTCACCCGCAAGTCGAATTCGGCACCGATCAGCATCGGCAACTGGCTGATCAGCATCAGCCCGTCGGCCGACAGGTTGCCAAGGAAACCCACCGGCTTGTCGGTGAAACGATTGAATACTTTTAAAAAGGACGGCAGTTGGTGCCGCTCGATCCGAGGTTCCATGAACATGCTGGGTATCGCTATGAAAGGTCATTAAGCATGACCGCACTAGTGCTTCGGAACAGGCCCTGATATCGGCCCGCCCTCCCGGATTCGATGCGCGAGGAAGACTGCCAGAAGGATTCCAACGCCACTGCCACCAGCCGGGCCGGGGCAGTTTTCGAACAGCCTGTGCAGATGTTAGCTCAAGCACGAGGGGCAATTACACCGCCCCCTAGTGAATCTCTTTTACAACGCCGTGCGACGAACTTGAGCGGCGCCATTTGCCGGGTAGTGCCCCAACTGTTGCAGGGTATCCAGGCGAGCCCGGGCGCGAAACGCGTACTCGCTGGTGGGGTACTGGGTAATGATGAACTGGTAGGTCTGCGCGGCATCGACGAACAACTTCTGGCGCTCCAGGCATTGCCCGCGCAGCATCGACACTTCCGGCTGGATGTAGCGACGGGCACGGCTGTCACGGTCGACCTGGCTCAACTCGAGCATCACGCTCTCGCAGTTGCCGCGGTCATAAGCGCGGTAGGCGTTATTCAAATGATGGTCCATGGACCAGCGGGTACAGCCGACAACACTGACGGCCAGGGCAGCAATGAGTACGAATCGCATGGGGTATCTCCTGTCTTGTGCAGTGTATCGACTCATCGGCAAAAATCTTCAAGGTTGTTGCGGTAAACAAACAAAGCAATAAGTAGTGCAAACGAACAATGACTACAACTTCGGAGCATAGTAGCCTCTCGTTGCGCTTGAACTCAGGAGTCCGTGCATGTCCGTTCGTCGTACCAAAATCGTTGCCACCCTTGGCCCGGCCAGTAACTCGCCGGAAGTTCTCGAACAGCTGATTCTCGCGGGCCTGGATGTTGCCCGTCTGAACTTCTCCCACGGCACTCCGGACGAGCACAAGGCTCGCGCCAAACTGGTCCGCGACCTGGCAGCCAAGCACGGCCGCTTCGTGGCCATCCTCGGCGACCTGCAGGGCCCGAAGATCCGCATCGCCAAATTCGCCAACAAGCGCATCGAGCTGAAGATCGGTGACAAGTTCACCTTCTCCACCAGCCATCCGCTGACCGAAGGCACCCAGGATATCGTCGGCATCGACTACCCGGATCTGGTCAAGGACTGCGGCGTGGGCGACGAGCTGCTGCTGGACGACGGCCGCGTGGTGATGCGTGTGGAAACCGCCACTGCCACCGAATTGCATTGCGTGGTGACCATCGGCGGCCCGCTGTCCGACCACAAGGGCATCAACCGTCGTGGTGGTGGCCTGACCGCCCCGGCCCTGACCGAGAAAGACAAGGCCGATATCAAGCTCGCGGCCGAGATGGAAGTCGATTACCTGGCCGTGTCCTTCCCACGGGACGCCGCCGACATGGAATACGCACGCAAGCTGCGTGACGAAGCCGGTGGTACTGCCTGGCTGGTAGCGAAGATCGAACGCGCCGAAGCGGTGGCCGACGACGAAACCCTCGACGGCCTGATCAAGGCCAGCGACGCGGTCATGGTTGCCCGCGGCGACCTGGGCGTGGAAATCGGCGACGCCGAGCTGGTGGGCATCCAGAAGAAAATCATTCTGCACGCCCGTCGCCACAACAAGGCGGTGATCGTTGCGACCCAGATGATGGAGTCGATGATCCAGAACCCGATGCCGACCCGCGCCGAAGTGTCCGACGTGGCCAACGCCGTGCTCGACTACACCGATGCGGTGATGCTCTCGGCGGAAAGCGCCGCCGGTGCCTACCCGCTGGAAGCGGTGCAGGCCATGGCGCGGATCTGCGTCGGTGCGGAAAAGCACCCCACCAGCAAGACCTCCAGCCACCGCATGGGCAAGGTGTTCGAAAGCTGCGACCAGAGCATCGCCCTGGCTGCCATGTACACCGCCAACCACTTCCCGGGCGTGAAGGCGATCATCGCCCTGACCGAAAGTGGCTACACCCCGCTGATCATGTCGCGCATCCGCTCCTCGGTGCCGATCTACGCCTACTCCCCGCACCGCGAAACCCAGGCTCGCGCAGCCATGTTCCGTGGCGTCTACACCATCCCGTTCGACCCGGCTTCCCTGCCGCCCGAGCAGGTCAGCCAGGCAGCGATCGATGAGCTGCTCAAGCGCGGTGTCGTAGAGAAAGGCGACTGGGTGATTCTCACCAAGGGCGACAGCTACCACACCACCGGCGGCACCAACGGCATGAAGATCCTGCACGTGGGCGACCCGATGGTCTGAGTCTTCGCCTTGCTGAACAAAAAGCCCCGGTGCCGAAAACACCGGGGCTTTTTCATGCCCGCGTGAAACCGCTTTCCAGGGTCTCAGCCCTTGCTGAGAAACCCGGACAACGCGGCGATGGCTTCCGGGGACTGCAGGCGCCGGGTGAATTCCACGCCCTCTTGCTCAATGACCTGGCGCAGTTGCTCGCGGCCCGGCGCCTTCATCAGGCGCTTGCTCACCTGCACCGCTTCGGGCGCCAACTGGCTGAAACGCAAGGCCGCCTCCCGGGCCTTGGCCAAGGTGGCCACACCATCCCCCAGGGCGGCGCTGGCAATCCCCCAGGCGGCGGCCTGTTCGCCACTGAAGCCTTCGCCCAGCAACAGCAACTCCGCCGCCTTGGCCTGCCCCAGCAAGCGCGGCAGGATCAGGCTCGAACCAAATTCCGGGCACAGCCCCAGGTTGACGAACGGCATGCGCAGCCGTGCATCGCGACTGACATAGACCAGATCGCAATGCAGCAGCATCGTGGTGCCGATGCCTACTGCCGCGCCGGCCACTGCGGCCACCACCGGCTTGCGACATTGCACAAGGCTGCGCATGAAGCGAAACACCGGGCTGTCGAGGTCCCGGGGCGGTTGCTGGAGGAAGTCGGCGATGTCATTGCCGGCGGTAAAGCATTCGCTGCTGCCGCAGATCATCACGGCGTTGATCTCGGGATCGCCATCGGCCTCGCTCAGGGCGTCGGCCAGGCGAGCGTACATGGCGCGGGTCAAGGCGTTTTTCTTGTCGGGACGGTTCAGGCGCAGGGTCAGCAGCCCGCCCTCACGTTGCAACTCGATGGCATCGGTCATGGGGATCTCGCTCTGGAAGAATCAGCGCTCAACCGCGGGGCAGGAACACATCGGCCAGCAGTTGATTGCGCGGCAGCCCCGCCAGGTACAGGCGCCGGGCGAAGGCTTCGACACTGTCAGGGTGACCGCAGAGTAAGGCCTGGGTTTGCCGGGAAACAAGCCGCAGTTGCGCCAAAGCGGCTGTCAGCTCGGCCCCGGTCCACAGCTCGACGGACAGCTGGGCCCGGTTCGCCGCCAGGGCCGCCAGGGGTTTGGCCAGGTAATGCTCACTGCTGTCATGGGCCAGGTGAATGATACGGATAGGGCCCTGGTGATCCTGGCGCAAGGCCTCGCGCAGTATGCCGAACAGCGGCGCCAGGCCGGTTCCCGCGGCCAGTAGCCAGAGTGGGCGCTGCTGCCAGTCCGGATCGTAGTGCAAGGCGCCGCCCCGCAACTCACCCAGGCGCATCGGGTCGCCCAATTGCAACTGGCGCGCCGCATCGCTGAACTGGCCCGGATGCCGGCAATCCAGGTGGAACTCCAGAAAGCGGTCGTCTTCCGGCAGGCTGGCCAGGGAATAAGGCCGGGCGATCTGGCCGGCGGCCCACAGCACCAGATGCTGGCCGGCGCGGTAACGCAAGGGCCGCTGCGGCTGCAGGCGCAGGCGCAGGACCGAGCTCGACAACCAGTCCAGGCCGCTCACCGTCGCAGGCAGGCCATCACGCACAGGGTCGAAGGTCTCGACGTGCAGGTCCTCCACCACCTGGCACTGGCAAGCCAGGCGCCAGCCGAGCCGGCGCTGTTCGTCGCTCAAGGCATCTGGCCGGCTATCGCTGGGCAAGCCCTGGACACAATGCACCAGGCAGGCATGGCAACTACCGGCGCGGCAACTGTAGGGCACCGTCACGCCAGCCTGATTCAGGGCATCCAGCAGGTTGCTTCCAGGCGCCACCGGCCAGCACCGGTTGCCAACGGTCAATTCAGGCATCGAGGTTTTCCCAGGCCGCAGAGCAACGATTGCGACCGTCGCGCTTGGCCCGATACAGCGCCTGATCGGCGCGTTGCAGGGCATGGTCCAGATCGTCGCCGGCCCGCAGCAGGGTCATCCCCGCCGACAGGCTCAGGTCTCGTACGTTAAGGCCCACCAGTTGCACTTCGGTGAACGCCAGGCGCAAACGCTCGCAGCAGGAGGTCAGGCGCTCGGCGTCACACTCGGGCAGCAGTACCACGAATTCCTCGCCACCGTAACGGGCCAATACGTCGCCATCGCGCAGGCAAGCCGTGGCCACCGCGGCGAAGGCCTGCAGTACCTGGTCGCCGGCAGCATGGCCGTGGAGATCGTTGATGCGCTTGAAATGGTCCAGGTCGATCAGCGCCAGCCCATGCACCTGCTCCTGATCCATGGCTTGCAGCTCGCGGCTGGCAATGCGCAGGAAGTGCCGGCGGTTGAACAGGCCCGTCAGTTCATCGGTGGCTACCAGGTCCTCCAGCTGTCGCATCATGCCTCGCAGCGTGTCCTGATGGGCCTGCAAGGCAAAGCGCCGCTGGCGCATGCGTGAGCGCGAAGCCTGGACATAGGCGGCATACAGGCACATCCACACCAGCATCACCAGCAGCACGCAGACCTGCAGCGCGGCCAGTTGCGGATCACCGAGGAGCAGGCGATAGCCGTCCCACAGGTTGACCCCGGCAAAGCAGAAGAAGATCAGCGCCGCGCTGCGCAGATAGGCCCGGCGGGAGAGGTGAAACAGGCCGAACAGCAACGGCAGCAGGTAGAACACCAGGAACACCCCGCGGGCCTGATCCAGATGGGCCATCAGCCAGGTCTGCCAGGCGATGCCCAGCACCACCTGGACTTCGGTCAGGCTGGGGTCGGCGAACTGCAGGTTGCGTCCGCTGACGAACACCCAGCACAGCAGCGCCTGGCTGGCCAGCACCAGGCCAGTGCCCAGCAGCGCGCTGCCGCTCGAAGCACGGGAATGCCCCGTGACGACGGCCAGCCAGAACAGCAGCAGGATCAGTGCGTAAGTGCCCGCGGCAATGGCGAAGCGCTTGAATAACAGGCTCTGGATGGCTTTATGGGTCAATCGTTGACTCACCGTGAGAAAGGAGGCTTAAAGAGTTTCCTACCCTGCAGGCCACTTGCCACTTTAGTGCTGAGCCCGGCAAATGACTATTCAAATTTAAAACCCCGTCACCAGGTTTCAGCGCCGACTCAGGCAAGAACAGTGCCCATCCGATGGGCGACTTTGGTTGGCCCGGCCGGCGGGTGTACCCAACCCCCAGGCGAGGTATACTGCCGCGCCTTTTTAGCGTCGCGCCAGTTGTCTGTCCGGCGTGCCTTAGAAGGTGCCTGCATCCGACCGATGCACCCAAGTGCAGGCACCTTATTAAATGTTCCCGTCTTTTAGAGGAGCGCGACTCATGACCGTGATCAAGCAAGACGACCTGATTCAGAGCGTTGCCGACGCCCTGCAGTTCATTTCCTACTACCACCCCGTGGACTTCATCCAGGCGATGCACGAGGCCTACCTGCGGGAAGAATCGCCGGCTGCCCGTGATTCCATAGCGCAGATCCTGATCAACTCGCGCATGTGTGCCACCGGCCACCGGCCGATCTGCCAGGACACCGGCATCGTCACGGTATTCGTGCGCGTGGGCATGGACGTGCGCTGGGACGGCGCCACCATGAGCCTGGACGACATGATCAACGAGGGCGTGCGTCGCGCCTACAACCTGCCGGAAAACGTCCTGCGCGCCTCCATCCTGGCCGACCCGGCAGGTAGCAGGAAAAACACCAAGGACAACACCCCCGCGGTGATCCACTACTCCATCGTCCCGGGCAACACCGTGGAAGTGGACGTGGCGGCCAAGGGCGGCGGCTCCGAGAACAAATCGAAGATGGCCATGCTCAACCCGTCCGACTCGATCGTCGACTGGGTACTCAAGACCGTTCCGACCATGGGCGCCGGCTGGTGCCCACCGGGCATGCTAGGCATCGGTATCGGCGGCACCGCCGAGAAAGCGGCAGTGATGGCCAAGGAAGTGTTGATGGAATCCATCGACATCCACGAGCTCAAGGCCCGTGGCCCGCAGAACCGCATCGAAGAGATCCGCCTGGAGCTGTTCGAGAAGGTCAACCAGCTGGGCATCGGCGCCCAGGGCCTCGGTGGCCTGACCACCGTGCTCGACGTGAAGATCATGGACTACCCGACCCACGCCGCTTCCCTGCCGGTGTGCATGATCCCCAACTGCGCCGCCACCCGTCACGCGCACTTCGTACTGGATGGCTCCGGCCCGGCGAGCCTGGAAGCGCCACCGCTGGACGCCTACCCGGAAATCGTCTGGGAAGCCGGCCCGTCGGCCCGTCGGGTCAACCTCGACACCCTGACCCCGGAAGAAGTGCAAAGCTGGAAGCCGGGCGAAACCGTACTGCTCAACGGCAAGATGCTCACCGGCCGCGACGCTGCGCACAAACGCATGGTCGAGATGCTGAACAAAGGCGAAACCCTGCCGGTGGACCTCAAGGGTCGCTTCATCTACTACGTCGGCCCGGTCGATCCGGTCGGTGACGAAGTGGTCGGCCCGGCTGGCCCGACCACCGCCACGCGGATGGACAAGTTCACCCGCCAGATCCTCGAGCAGACCGGCCTGCTGGGCATGATCGGCAAGTCCGAGCGCGGCCCGACCGCGATCGAAGCGATCAAGGACAACAAGGCCGTGTACCTGATGGCCGTCGGCGGTGCTGCCTACCTGGTAGCCCAGGCGATCAAGAAGTCCAAGGTCCTGGCCTTTGCCGAACTGGGCATGGAAGCGATCTACGAATTCGAGGTCAAGGACATGCCGGTGACCGTCGCCGTCGACAGCAAGGGCGAGTCGGTGCACATCACAGGTCCCGCCATCTGGCAGAAGAAGATCAGTGACAGCCTGGCGGTAGAAGTGCAGTAAGCCCTTCCTCCGTTCGGCCCAGGCGGCGGTGCTGTTCATTGAATGGCCCGCCGCTTTTTTTATGCACCGCCCTTTCCCGACACTGTCCGCGATCAACGTTAGCCCCGGCGCTCATGCTATCGTTCCCGCCCCCATTGCAGCCTGCCCCGACTCATGGCCCAGATCTCTCGCCCCCTCCGCTTGACGTTCTATATCCTGGTGATTCTTGCTGGCACCGTGCTCAGCGCCGGCCTGGCCATGCGCCATGCAGAACGGCAGACGCTGGTGGAGGAAGCCGCCCGTGCCAATGAGCAGTTGGGGCTGTATGCCAACTCGCTGCATACCCTGATCGAACGCTATCGCGCCCTGCCGGCGGTCCTGGCCCTGGACCCGGAACTGCGCGCGGCGCTGCAGGGGCCGGTGGCCACCGAAACCCAGGACGCATTGAACCGCAAGCTGGAAAAGATCAATGGCGCGGCCCGCTCCTCGACCCTGGAGCTGCTGAACCATGAGGGCCTGGCCGTGGCCGCCAGCAACTGGCGCCTGCCCAGCAGCTACGTGGGCCACAACTACGGCTTTCGCCCCTACTTCAAGCAGACCCGCAGCCAGGGCAGCGGGCGCTTCTACGCGGTGGGCGTGACCAGCGGCATCCCGGGGTATTTCCTGGCCAGCGCAGTCAAGGCCGACAACCAGGACTTCCTCGGGGCCATGGTGGTGAAGCTGGAATTCCCCGAGCTGGAACATGAATGGAGCCAGGGCAACGACACCCTGCTGGTCAGCGATGCCCGGGGCATTGTGTTCATCGCCAACCAGCCAGGCTGGCGCTACCGGCACTTGCAGCCGCTGTCGAGCAACGACCTGGAAGAAATCAAGCTCACCCGCCAGTACGACAAACAGCCCCTGACCCCGCTGCAGCACCAGACGCTGCAACGCTTTGACGACAACAGCAGCCTGGCCCGGGTCGAAGGCCCCGAGGGCCGCGCCAGCTACCTCTGGGAGTCCCTGCCGTTGGCCGCCGAAGGCTGGACCCTGCACCTGCTGCGCAAACCGCCGAATGCCTTCGAGGAAACCCGCAATGCCGGGCTTGCCGCCGCCGGTGCCTGGCTGACCCTGGTGTTCCTGCTGCTGTTCCTCAACCAGCGCTGGCGCCTGGGGAAAGTCCGCCAGCGCAATCGCCAGGAGCTGGAGCAACTGGTGGAGGAACGTACCCGCGATCTGCGCACCGCCCAGGAAGGCCTGGTGCAATCGGCCAAGCTCGCGGCCCTGGGGCAGATGTCCGCCGCCCTGGCCCACGAAATCAACCAGCCCCTGACCACCCAGCGCATGCAGCTGGCAACCCTCAGGCTGTTGCTGGATCACGGCAGGGTGGACGAAGCCTACAAAGCCCTGCGCCCACTGGACGACATGCTGACCCGCATGGCCGCCCTCACCAGCCATCTCAAGACCTTCGCCCGCAAGAGCCCCAGTGGCCTGCGAGAACGCCTGGACCTGACCGCTGTGGTGGACCAGTCGCTGCACTTGCTGGAAGCCCGGCTGCGTGCTGAAGACGTCGAAGTGGTGCTGCAACTGACCCGCCCAGCCTGGGTCCGGGGCGACGCCATCCGCCTGGAACAGGTGCTGATCAACCTGCTGCGCAATGCCCTGGACGCCATGCAGGACAAACCGCACAAGCGCCTGGAGATCAGTCTCGAAGCCGAAGACCAGCTCTGGCAACTGCGGGTGGCCGACAACGGCGGCGGCATTGCCGAGGAACACTTGCTGAGCGTCTTCGATCCATTCTTCACCACCAAACCGGTGGGTGATGGCCTGGGGCTGGGGCTGGCGGTGTCCTATGCCATAGTCCACGAGCTGGGTGGCCGCCTGAGCGTGGCCAACCAGGAGCAAGGGGCGGTGTTCACCCTGAGCCTGCCCATCGACCTGGAGGCCCATATCCAATGCTGAACTCAGTGATCGTGGTGGACGACGAAGCCAGCATCCGTACCGCCGTCGAGCAGTGGCTGAGCCTGTCGGGCTTCGAGGTCCAGCTGTTCAGCCGGGCCGAGGACTGTCTGGCGCAACTGCCGAAGAACTTTCCCGGGGTGATCCTCAGCGATGTGCGGATGCCCGGCATCAGTGGCCTGGAACTGCTGGCCCAGGTCCAGCGCCTGGACCCGGACCTGCCGATCATCCTGCTCACAGGCCACGGCGATGTGCCCATGGCGGTGGAAGCCATGCGCGACGGGGCCTACGACTTCCTGGAAAAACCCTTCAGCCCCGACACCCTGCTCAGCAGCCTGCGCCGGGCCCTGGACAAGCGCCGCCTGGTCCTGGAAAACCGCCGCCTGCACCAACAGGCCGACAGCCGGGCCAAGCTCGACGCCACCTTGCTGGGGGTCTCCAGGGCCTTGCAGACCCTGCGCCGCCAGGTACTGGAACTGGCAGCCCTGCCGGTCAACGTGCTGATCCGCGGCGAGACCGGCAGCGGCAAAGAACTGATTGCCCGCTGCCTGCACGACTTCGGCCCGCGGGCCGGCAAGCCCTTCGTCGCCCTGAACTGCGCGGCGATCCCCGAGCAGTTGTTCGAGGCCGAGCTGTTCGGCCATGAAAGCGGCGCCTTCACCGGCGCCCAGGGCAAACGCATCGGCAAGCTGGAATACGCCGACGGCGGCACGCTGTTTCTCGACGAGATCGAAAGCATGCCCCTGGCCCAGCAGGTCAAGCTGCTGCGGGTGTTGCAGGAGCAGAAGCTGGAACGCCTGGGTTCCAACCAGAGCATCAAGGTCGACCTGCGGATCATCGCCGCCACCAAGCCCGACCTGCTGGACGAGGCCCGTGCCGGGCGTTTCCGTGAAGACCTGGCCTACCGCCTGACCGTGGCTGAACTGCGCCTGCCACCATTGCGCGAGCGCCGCGAGGACATCCCACTGCTCTACGAGCACTTTGCCCAGAATGCCGGGGAACGCCTGGGGCGCAGCGTCGCGCCCTTGAGCGGCGCGCAACTGAGCCGCCTGCTCAGCCACGACTGGCCGGGCAACGTGCGCGAGCTGGCCAACGCCGCCGAGCGCCAGGTGCTGGGCCTGGGCGAGCCGGAACCCGACGCCATCGAACCCGGCCAGTCCCTGGCGGCGCAGCAGGAAGCCTTCGAGGCCCAATGCCTGCGCGCGGCCCTGAGCCGGCACAAGGGTGATATCAAGGCGGTGCTCAACGAGCTGCAACTGCCCCGCCGGACTCTTAACGAAAAGATGCAGCGCCATGGACTGACCAGGGAACAGTTCCTCAAGGAGGAGTAACCCCTATAGGACCCGGCTTGCCGGAGAATCAGCCCTCAAGCCCGGCCCCCCATCGACGCCTTCGCCCACATGCCCAGGGGCACGGCCGCTTTCGGCAATTTCCCGCTTACCCGCAAGGTGCCGATAGGCGGATTTCCGCTCATCACTCCCGCCTCCCCTCCTCTAGCCCGGGCTTCTCGCCCTTGGCACAGGTCCTGCTATAGCCCCAGCAGGCTGCGCTCGCGCGCACTCCACAAAAACAATGAATAGAAGGGTCCTTCATGGATATCTCTAATACCCTGCCTGCCGGGTCGGCGGCTGCGCCCGCCACAGAAAAGACCACCGCCAGCCGCCTTAAGTCGATCTTCAGCGGTTCCGTGGGCAACATGGTCGAGTGGTACGACTGGTACGTCTACGCCGCCTTCTCGCTGTACTTCGCCAAAGTCTTCTTCCCCAAGGGCGACACCACCGCCCAACTGCTGAACACCGCCGCGATCTTCGCCGTGGGCTTCCTGATGCGCCCGATCGGTGGCTGGCTGATGGGGCTGTATGCCGACCGCAAAGGGCGTAAGGCCGCCTTGATGGCCTCGGTGCTGCTGATGTGCTTCGGCTCGCTGATCATCGCCCTGACCCCGGGTTACGAAACCATCGGCGTCGGCGCCCCCATCCTGCTGGTGCTGGCGCGCCTGATGCAGGGCCTGTCGGTAGGCGGTGAATACGGTACCTCGGCCACCTACCTCAGCGAGATGGCGACCAAGGAACGTCGTGGCTTCTTCTCCAGCTTCCAGTACGTGACCCTGATCTCCGGCCAGCTCATCGCCCTGGCGGTGCTGATCGTGCTGCAGAACATTCTGACCACCGAGGAACTGCAGTCCTGGGGCTGGCGGATTCCGTTCGGCATCGGTGCCCTCTGCGCCGTGGTAGCCCTGTACCTGCGTCGCGGCATGGAAGAAACCGAGTCCTTCACCAAGAAGAAGGAAAAGCCCAAGGAAAGCCTGATGCGCACCCTGATGCGTCATCCCAAGGAGTTGATGACCGTGGTCGGCCTGACCATGGGCGGCACCCTGGCCTTCTATACCTACACCACCTACATGCAGAAATACCTGGTGAACACTGTCGGCATGAGCATCTCCGACTCCACCACCATTTCCGCCGCCACGCTGTTCCTGTTCATGTGCCTGCAACCGGTGATCGGTGCTCTCTCGGACAAGGTTGGCCGGCGCCCGATCCTGATTGCCTTCGGTATCCTCGGCACCCTGTTCACCGTGCCGATCCTCACCACCCTGCACACCATCCAGACCTGGTGGGGTGCGTTCTTCCTGATCATGGCGGCGCTGATCATCGTCAGCGGCTACACCTCGATCAACGCGGTGGTCAAGGCCGAGCTGTTCCCTACGGAAATCCGCGCCCTGGGCGTGGGCCTGCCGTACGCACTGACCGTGTCGATCTTCGGCGGTACCGCCGAATACATCGCCCTGTGGTTCAAGAGCATCGGCATGGAAACCGGCTACTACTGGTACGTCACCGCCTGCATCGCCTGTTCGCTGCTGGTCTACGCGACCATGAAAGACACCCGCAAGCATTCGCGGATCGAGGCTGACTGAAAACAACAACGCCCGGGTGCAAGGCCCGGGCGCTTTTCGCGATCTGTGGGGAAGCTTTCGCCGGCAAGCCGGCTCCTACAGAGGCTGTACAGGTCAGGAAAGTTCGGCAGCGCCCTGGCGCCCATCGCGGTTCTGGGCCCAGGCCGCCCCCACGATCATCACCAGCAGGATTCCCGCCAATACCGCCGACGAGCCGATGGTGCCGAAATCCAGGCCGCCTTTTTCGTGGGGTTTGGTGAGGAAGTCGCCCAAGGTTGCGCCGAACGGCCGGGTCAATACGAAAGCGACCCAGAACAACAGCACCGACGAGAGCCTGGTGAAGTACTTGAGCAGCACCACCACGGCGATGGTCGAGCCGATCAACAGCGCCCCGCCGGCAAAGCCCAGCCCCGAATCGTCCGCCAGGTAGTCACCGAGGGCGGTGCCCAGGGTGTTGGAAAACAGGATCGCCATCCAATAGAACATCTCGCCGCGAAAGGTCTGGATCTTGTTGACGTTCAGCGAGTCGCCGCTCAGACGCCAGAGCGCGAAGATCGCCAGCAGAATACCGATCAGTATCAACGAGCCACTGGCATAGCCCAGGCCCAGGGTGCGGTCCATGAAATCCGACATGGTGGTGCCGGCGGTACTGGTGGAGAGGATCACGATCCAGTACAGCACCGGGTTGTAGGTCTTGGACCACAGCTGGGTGACCAGGGTCAGCAGGAACACACTGATCAGAATCATCGAGCTGATGGCATAACCCACATTCAGGGTCATCGACAGCAGGTCCCCCGCTGTTTCGCCGAGGGTGGTCGCGCAGATTTTCATGACCCAGAAGGCCAGGGTGATCTGGGGTAGCTTGTTCATTCGCAAAGGTGCTCCAAAGGTCGCATTCAAGGCGGCCTGTCTATGGACTGCAGGCCTGCGCGGAGGCTGAACGTCAAGGGGTGAAAAACAGGTAAGGCGCGGATGAAAAAATCGTTGAAATATTTTCTTACAAGCAATCTGCTCAATTAATGATCAGTTAATGCTGGATGAATAGCCTGCTAATGAATCCAAGTGGGTACTTGGCTCGTCTATGCAGTGAGGCTTGAACGCGGTATTTGGCGGCGAGGGCTGACCTCATAAACATCGATAAAGTAGATATTTATAAGCATTAATTTGCGCTTTTATATCAACTTTACCGGAGTAGGATTCATCCCAAGCCCAACGCATTCACCTCAACGAACCCGGAGTCACCATCATGAAAAGCAAACTGATCCTCGCCCTGACCCTCTCGGTACTGGCTGCCAACACCTTCGCCGCTGATGGCTACGATCGCACTGGTTCCGCCACCTTCGCTGCCGATGGCTACGACCGCACCGGTTCAGCTACCTTCGCCGCCGATGGCTACGACCGCACCGGTTCCGCTACCTTCGCCGCTGATGGCTACGACCGCACCGGTTCCGCTACCTTCGCTGCCGATGGCTACGACCGCACCGGTTCCGCTACCTTCGCCGCTGACGGCTACGACCGCACCGGCTCCGCCACCTTCGCCGCTGATGGCTACGACCGCACCGGCTCCGCCACCTTCGCCGCTGATGGCTACGACCGCACCGGCTCCGCCACCTTCGCCGCTGATGGCTACGACCGCACCGGTTCCGCTACCTTCGCCGCCGATGGCTACGACCGCACCGGTTCCGCCAGCATCAGCTGATTGATGCACCTGACACCACAGCCCGGCCTTGGCCGGGCTTAGTCGTTTCTGGCCAGGGGAAAACACCCACAGCGTGGAACGCTCAAGGGCCAGGACGCTGGAATTGGGCGATTGCGCACTGCACTATGACGCCCTTAACTCGCCCCAAGCAGGAACCTTGAGCCATGCCCGACGATATCCACTTTTACCAACCTGCCCTGGGCCACGGCCTGCCCCACGACCCGTTCAATGCCATCGTCGGCCCGCGCCCCATCGGCTGGATCTCTTCCCAGGATCGCGAGGGGCGCCTGAACCTGGCGCCCTACAGCTTCTTCAACGCCTTCAACTACATTCCACCGATCATCGGTTTCTCCAGCGTCGGGCGCAAAGACAGCCTGAACAATATCGAGCAGACCGGCGAGTTCGCCTGGAACCTGGCCACCCGACCTCTGGCCGAGCAGATGAACCAGAGCTGCGCCGCAGTCCCGGCCGAGGTAAACGAGTTCGAACTGGCCGGCCTGACCCCCGTGGCGTCGAAAGTCATCAGCGTGCCCCGGGTAGCCGAGAGCCCGGTGTCCTTCGAGTGCAAGGTCACCCAGATCATTCAATTGCAGCGGGCGGACAAGGAACTGGTGCCGAGCTGGCTGATCCTCGGCGAAGTGGTCGCCGTGCATATCGCCAAGTGGCTGCTCAAGGACGGGATCTACGACACCGCCGCGGCAGAGCCGATTCTGCGCGGCGGCGGGCCGGCGGATTACTTCCAACTGGGGCCAGAGGCTCTGTTCAGGATGCACCGCCCGGGGGCAGTCAAATAGCGCTTGGACTCAGTAGCTCTTCCAGCTCAATTCGCCGTCCTGATCGACGTCGGCCAACTGTTCGAGTTGTTGTGCGGCAGCCTGGTCGGCGTCATGCGCCGTCTTGAATTTCTGCTCATCCAGGACTTTATGAAAGCGTGGTGCGCTTGATGCGCCGAGAGCCTTGACGGCGATGGCGGCGCTGTATCCCCCCTCCCCTGGAACCACAGCGGAAACTGCTTCGTAGTGTGCAAACTCTTTGCGTGCCATGTTGCGAGTCCTGGCCAATGAAAAGTCGGCCATTCTAAACCTTCAACTGGCCAGCTTGTGCACCGGCGCCTGCTGTAGTTGCGGATATTCGCCATGGGCTTGCAGCGCCGACACGGTACTGAAGGTATGAAAATCCAGGCTGTTGACCACCAGGTCCTGCACCAGCTCGGCAAAGATCGCCATGGCCGGGGAATTGAAATAGGCCGTCATCGCCTGCTGGCTGCTCCAGAAACCGGACACCAGCCACAGGTCGGCATCGCACTGCGAATGCTGCAGGGCAAAATGCAGGCAACCACAGGCCTGGCGGGACGGTTCGATCAGGCTGCTCAAACGCGCACCCAGCTCCTTGGAACGCCCGGCCCGGGCTCGGACAAAGGCCATGTGACTGACGGGAATATGCGTGGACATGTGCGACCCTCCCAGGGTGTTGTCGAGGCAGCCATGGGACGGGCTGCGACAGGATCAACGATACGGGGCAGGCCCTCGCGCGCGTTAGTCGATTTCTGCCGTTGATTTGCCCAATCCTGCGACAAGCCCTTTGCTCCCTCCCCGACTCCGCGCCATTGGGCAAAAGCATGACAACGGTGTTTCAAGCAAGTGAAGCTCAGGAGCATCGGCTGATCTTGCCTATCGCGCGCGCAAGCAGCAGGATCAGGCAAGTTTTACGCAGGATTCGCCTACCCGCGCTTCTTGCACAAACTTAAGCTGTGCCGACTGCAAACACTCGGAGGCTGCCCCATGCCATCACTGGAAACCCCGCCACCGCCCCTGGCCCCGGAGATGGAACGGCAGCGCGTGGAACTGGCCGCGATCATTGCACGCAACACCGCCGAGGACGGCAGCTACGCCACGGCCATCGACTCGTTGTTCGTCTCGCGCCACAGCAGCTCTCATCAATTCGGTTCGGTGCTGGCACAGCCGGCGCTGTGCATCATGGCCCAGGGCCGCAAGGAAGTACGCCTGGCCGATGAAAGCTACAACTACGACCCCTTGAATTACCTGGTGGTCTCGGTTTCCGTCCCCCTGAGCGGCAAGGTGGCGATCGTTTCACCAGAGGAGCCGATCCTGGCCCTGCGCCTGGACATCGACCCCGGGGAAATCAATGCATTGATTGCCGATGCCGGCCCCATCGGCGTACCCGCCCGGCCTACCGGGCGCGGCCTGTACGTGGAGCGCCTGGACCCGGCAATGCTCGACGCGGTGTTGCGCCTGACCCGCCTGCTGGATACCCCGAAAGACATCGCCATGCTCGCGCCGCTGGTACGCCGGGAAATTCTCTATCGCCTGCTGCGCAGCCCCCAAGGCCACCGCCTGTATGAGATCGCCACCGCCAACAGCCAGGGCCACCGGGTCAACCAGGCCATCAAGTGGCTCAACGGCAATTTCGTGCACCCGTTGCGCATCGATGATCTGGCCCGGGAGGTGAACCTGAGCGTCTCGACCCTGCACCACCGTTTCAAGGCCATGACCGCCATGAGCCCGCTGCAGTACCAGAAACAGTTGCGCCTGCAAGAAGCCCGGCGGCTGATGCTGGCCGAGGGGCTGGAGGCTTCGGTGGCGGGCTATCGGGTGGGTTATGAAAGCCCGTCGCAGTTCAGCCGCGAGTACAGCCGCTTGTTCGGCGCGCCGCCGTTGCGGGATATGGCGCGCCTGCGGGTGAGCAACTGAGGCCTGCCTAACGAGCGCGGATCACATGCTTGATTTCCTGAAAGGCCTGTAGCCCCCAGGGCCCCAGTTCACGACCGATGCTGCTCTGCTTGTAGCCGCCCCACGCCGTCTGGGGAAAGATCACCTGTGGCGCATTGATCCACACCAGACCGGCCTGCAGGGCATTGGCCACTTGCTCGGCATGCGCTGCATCCGCTCCCACTACGCTGGCCACCAGGCCGAACTCGCTGTCATTGGCCATTTCGATGGCCTGCTGCTCGTTGCTGAAACTGCGCACGCAGAGCACCGGGCCAAAGATCTCCTCACGCCATAGCGCACTGTCCAGCGGCACCTCGGTGAACACCGTGGGCTGGATGAAATACCCCTGCTGCAAGCCGGCCGGGCGGCCACCGCCGCAGACCAGCTTGGCCCCCACATTCAAACCTTCCTCGATATGGGCCTGCACCCGCCGGTATTGCACCTGATTGACCAGCGCGCCCATTTCCACCTCGGGGTCGAACGGGTCGGCCACACGAATGGCTTCGGCCCGGGCCTTGAGGCGCAACAGGAACTCATCGGCCAACTCATCGGCCACCAGCACCCGGCTGGTGGCCGAGCACATCTGCCCGGCGTTGAAGAAGCCGCCGCCACAGGCCAGCTCCACCGCCAGATCCAGATCGGCATCCGCCAGCACCAGCAACGACGACTTGCCCCCCAGCTCCAGGCTCACGCCCTTGACGGTTTCCGCCGCGCGTTGCATCACCTGGACCCCCACGGCGTTGCTGCCGGTGAAGGAGATTTTCGCCACTCGCGGGTCGGCTGCCAGGGGCGCGCCCACTGCCAGGCCGGTGCCGCAGACCAGGTTGAACACGCCCCGGGGCAAGCCGCTGCCGGCGATGATTGCCGCCAGTTCCAGTTCCGGCAAAGGGGTGACTTCGGAAGGCTTGAGTACCACGCTGCAACCCGCAGCCAGGGCCGGAGCGAGCTTCCAGGCGGTGGTGACCATGGGGAAGTTCCACGGCACGATCAGCCCGACGATGCCACAGGGCTCGCGGCGCAGGCGGGCACTGAAGGCCTCGCTGGGCAGTGCCACGTTGGCGTCCTGAGCGGCATCCAGGCCTTCGGCCAGCCCGGCGTAGTACTCGAAGGTGGCAATCACATCGTCCACATCCATGGCGGCCTCGAATTGCGGCTTGCCGTTGTTGCTCGACTGCAGGTGCATCAGTTGCTCCCGGCGTTCGGCCACCCCGGCCGCAATCCGTCGCAGGACCGCGGCACGTTCAGCCCCGCTGCTGTGCGACCAACGCGCAAGGCCAGCGCTGGCAGCGCACAGCGCCTGCTCCACGGCCTCGGGACCGCCACCGGCAACCTGGGCCAGTACGCCCTCGGTGCTGGGGTTGATCACCTGCAGATGCTCGCTGCCCGCCAACCATTGGCCGTCGATGTACAGCCCGTTCAACAGGGGGTGCGCGCTCATGCCTGTACTCCTTGGGTCCAGCGGTTCTGATCGACCTCTATCAGGGTCGGGCCCTGGCGATCCGCCGCCGAGCGCAGCGCCGCGCGCAGTTGCTCGACGCTGTCGATGCGCTCGGCGGCGCAGCCCAGGCCCTTGGCCACGGCAATGAAATCCGGGGTGTAGATGTCGACGCCCACCGGCTCGATGGCGCGGTTGACCATGTATTTCTTGATCTCTTCGTAGCCCTGGTTATTCCACAGCAGGACGATGATCGGGGTGCGAGCCTCCACCGCGCAGGCCAGTTCCGAAAGGGTGAACTGCAAGCCGCCATCGCCGATCAGGCAGGCCACCGGCCGTCGCTGGCTGGCGTGCGAACCGCCGCCGAGCCAGGCGCCAATGGCCGCCGGCAAGGCATAACCCAGGGTGCCGTACCCGGTGGAGGAGTTGAACCAGCGTCGTGGCTGCTCGGGGTTGAAGGTCAGGTTGCCGCTGTACACCGGCTGGGTGGAGTCGCCCACCAGGACAATCTCCGGCAGTTCCTGGACCACGGTCTGCAGAAACAGGGTCTGGGCCTGGGTCGGGCCGTCCCAGAGCTGGCTCAGCTCACTGCGCAAGGCGGCGGCGCGGACCTGGCCCCAGTCGCTGCGACGCGCTGCCAATTCCAGCCCGGCAAGTTGCGCCAGCAGCGCTTCGGCAGCGATCCGGGCGTCGGCCACCAGTGCCACTTTCGGCGGATAGTTGCGCACGGTCTGGTCGGCATCGATATCGATACGCAGCAGGGTAGCGGGAATCTCGAAACCACCGGCGAAGGTCACGTCGTAATCGGTTTCCGCCAGCTCGGTGCCAATGGCCAAGACCACATCGGCCTCTGCCACCAGGGCCCGGGTCGCCACCATGGACTGGGTGGAACCGATCAGCAGCGGATGCGCCGAAGGCAGCATGCCCTTGGCATTGATGGTCAGGGCCACCGGCGCTTGCAACAGCTCGGCCAGGCGGGTCAGGGCCGAGGCGGCATCGATGGCGCCCCCGCCCGCGAGAATCAGCGGCCGCTTGGCACTGGCCAGCAGTTGGCTCATCTGCGCGACAGCGGCCGGGTCGGCGCCGGCGCGGGCGATCTGCACCGGCTCGCTGGTCAACAGGTGGTCGGCGTCCTGGACCAGCACATCGAGGGGAATCTCGATATGCACGGGGCGTGGGCGCCCGGCCTGGAACAGGGCAAAGGCCCGGGCCAGCACCGCTGGCAACTCGTCGGCACACATCAGGGTGTGGGAAAACGCCGCCACGCCACTGACCAGCGCACTCTGGTTGGGCAGTTCGTGGAGCTTGCCGCGCCCGCCCCCCAGCTGGCTACGAGCCTGCACGCTGGAGATCACCAGCATGGGAATCGAATCGGCGTAGGCCTGGCCCATGGCGGTGGTGATGTTGGTCATGCCGGGGCCGGTGATGATGAAACACACACCGGGTTTGCCGCTGGTTCGGGCGTAGCCGTCGGCCATGAAGCCGGCGCCTTGCTCGTGGCGCGGAGTCACATGATGGATGGGCGAACGGGCCAGGCCGCGATACAGCTCCACGGTGTGTACCCCGGGAATGCCGAACACCTGCTCGACGCCATAACCTTCCAGTAGCTTGACCAGTACTTCACCGCACGTCGCCATCTCATCGCCCTTCTTATTGGAGGAAAACCGCACGTCGGCCACAGGCTGGAAAACGCCTGCGGGCGCCGATAGAGGGGCTATTGGAACGGTGGGCCTGTAGCCGCAACAATGGATAAAAAGTCATACTAGCCATGTCCCCACGTCATGCCTCGGCCAGCCATGAAACGCCTTCCTCCCTTACCCGCGCTGCACACTTTTCTGATCACCGCCCAGTGCTGCAACTTCACTCGCGCCGCCGAGCAGTTGCACATCACTCAGGGAGCGGTGAGCCGGCAGATCGCCGGGCTGGAAAGTCACCTGGGCTATCCGTTGTTCCTGCGCCAGGCCCGGGGCCTGAGCCTCACCGCCGAGGGGCTGGAATGGCTGCCACGGGTGCAGCAGGTGTTCGAAATGATCAATGGCGCGGTGGACGAGATCGGCGGCCAGAAGCGCAACCTGCGGCTCAAGGCCCCGACCTGCGTGATGCGCTGGCTGCTGCCGCGGTTGCTGCAGTGGCAGAAGGAGCGCCCCGATGTGCCGGTGCAACTGACCACCACCATTGCCCATGGCGTGGATTTCGGCCGCGAGCCGTTCGACGCCGCGGTCATGTACGGCGCGCCACCGGCACCGACCCTGGGCTCGCGACACCTGTTCAATGAACAGCTGACTCCGGTCTGTTCCCGGCCCCTGCTGGAAGGCCCGGTGCCGCTGACGAGCCCCAGAGACCTGCAACAGCACCTGCTGCTGCACCCCTCCCATGATCAACGGGACTGGCAGACCTGGCTCAAGGCCGCTGGCACGCCCCTGGACACCCTGGGCAAGGGCCAGCACTTCGAGACCCTGGACCTGGCGATGTCCGTGGCCTCCCAGGGCACAGGCGTGGCGATTGGCGACTGGGCATTGATTGGCGATGACCTGAGTGCCGGGCGGCTGGTCATGCCCTTTGAATTGAAGGTGCCGACAGGGCAGGCGTATTACCTGGTGTACCCGGAGCGCCCGGGGCCTTCGCCGGCCCTGCAGGAACTGCTGGACTGGCTGGTGGAACAGGCCCGGCAGCGCTGAAATACCGGCAGACAGCGAAAAGCCCCGCGAGGGGCCTTCAACGCTTGCCGGAACAACCCGTTAGCCGCCTGCAACAGGCGGCTAACGGGTCAATCGGCCAGTGATCAGTAGCCGACGGTGAAACGCTGACGGCTATGGGCCGGCTTTTCCACCTCGTCGAGCATGGCGATGGCGTAGTCGGCAAAAGTGATCCAGCTACGGCCCTCTGCGCTGACCAGCAGGTCGTCCTGGCCCAGGCGGAAGTGCCCGGTACGCTCACCCTCGACGAACTCCGCCGATGGCGAAAGGAAGGTCCAGTCCAGGTCCTGCTCCTTGCGCAGGGTCTCCAGGTACACCCCGCCGGCGCTGGCTTCGGCCTTGTATTCCTCCGGGAAGCCCGGGCTATCGATGACCTTGCTGCCACCCGGCAGCAACAGCGAACCGGCACCGCCTACCACCAGCAGGCGCTTGACCCCGGCCTTTTTCACCGGGTCGATGATGGCATTGGCAGCGATGCTGGAAAAATGCGCCGCGCTGATCACCACATCGTGACCGGCCACCGCCGCTTGCAGCGCGGCGCTGTCGGCCACATCCACATCGCGGCTGACCACGCCGGCACGCGAACCGATCTTCGCCGTGTTGCGGGCGATGGCGGTCACGCTGTGGCCGCGACGCAGGGCTTCTTCCAGCAGTTGGCTACCGGCACGGCCGGTGGCACCAATGATTGCGATCTTGCTCATGACATGTCTCCAGTTGGCTAAGAGAGTACAGAGGCATCCGCCCCCACAAGGGAGCGGGTCAAACCGTTTTCACCACTTCATTTCGCCCTTGGCGACCTTGGCGCTCAGCTCCAGGGAGCTGTCCTCGCCCAGGTCCGGGTAACGCTTTTTCATGGCCGCGATCAGCTCGGCGGAATCCTTGGCCTTGGCGGTTTCCTCGTCGAAGGCCTTGATGTAGTCCGCGGTGAAGTGCACCGGGGCCAGGGAACGCGCGCTGTCACCGAGGAAGTGCCCGGGGATCACGATCTTGGGTTGCAGGCTGTCGATGGTCTTGAGGGTAGCCAGCCAGTCCGCATGGGACTGCGGGGTCTGGGTGTCGGCCATCCACACGTGGATGTTTTCCGCGACCACCACGCCACCGACCACCGCCTTGATCGACGGGATCCATACAAAGCTGCGGTCCGGCTGCTTGCCGTCCAGGCCAATGACGTCGAGCTTCTGCCCTTCCAGGGTCAGGCTGTGGCCCTTGAGCACGCCCGGCACGATGGTCTTGGCCGGTACGTCAGCACCCATTTTCGGGCCCCAGAACGCCAGCTTGCCGTCCACCGTGGCCTTGATGTGATCCACGGTCGGCTGCGAAGCCACCACCTTGGCGTCGGGGAAGGCGGCGGTCAGGGTGTCGAGGCCGAAGTAGTAGTCCGGGTCACCATGGCTGATGTAGATGGTGGTCAAGTGCTTGCCGCTGGCGCGGATCTTGTCCACCAGTTGCTGGGCCTGGGACTTGCCGAACTGGGCGTCCACCAGGATCGCGTCCTTCTTGCCGCTGACCAGCACCGAGGTCACCGGGAAGATTGCGTTGGCGCCCGGGTTGTAGACATCCAGGCTCAGGGTCGGCTCGGCGGCCGCGGCATGGGCGGCAAAGCCCAGGGTGGCAGTGGCCAGCAGCAAGCGTTTGAGTGAAGTGAATCCGATCATGAGGGCAGCTCCGGCATCTGTTGGCTGGGTTGGGATGGACAGAGCTTAGTTGCCAGACTCGTTACAAAAAATGCGATGCTTGAACATAGTTTGTTTCTGAAAGCGGGCAAATCATGGATCGTCTCCAAGCAATGCGGGTCTTCGTCACCGTCGTCGACCTGGGCAGTCAGTCGGCCGCCGCCGATCACCTGGACCTGTCGCGTCCGGTGGTGTCACGTTATCTGGCGGAATTGGAGGACTGGGTCGGCGCCCGGCTGATGCACCGAACCACGCGCAAGCTCAGCCTGACCGCCGCCGGCGGTGAGATCCTGCCCCGCTGCCGGCAGATGCTGGAGCTGTCCAGCGACATGCAGGCCGCGGTTGGCGAGCCGGACGATGCACCCCGCGGCCTGCTGCGCATCAGCGTCAGTACCTCGTTCGGCCAGTCGCAACTGGCGGATGCCGTGGCCGACTACGTCAAGCGCTACCCGGGGGTCAGCATCGACCTGCAGATGCTCGATCGCACGGTAAACCTGGTGGATGAACGCATTGACCTGGCGATCCGTACCAGCAATGACCTGGACCCGAACCTGATCGCCCGGCGCCTGACGGTCTGCCGCTCGGTGATCTGCGCCTCGCCGGCCTATCTGCGAGAGCACCCCGCGCCCCAGCGGGTGGAGGAACTGAACCGGCACAACTGCCTGACCCACTCCTACTTCGGCAAGAGCCTGTGGCATTTCGAACAGGATGGCGAACAGGTATCGGTACCGGTGCAGGGCAACATCAGCGCCAACGAGGCCAGCACGCTGCTGCGCACCACCATGGCCGGCGCCGGGATCGCCATGCTGCCCAGCTACCAGGCCGGTGAGTACATCAAGCGTGGAGAGCTGGTACGCCTGCTGCCCCACGCCGAACCGCGCACGATGAACATGTACGCGGTCTATGCCTCGCGCAAGCACATGCCGGCGACCTTGCGCAGCATGCTCGACTTCCTGGTCCTCAGGTTTCCCCAGCAACCGCTCTGGGACAAAGGTTTGTAGATAGATGCACGGCGCTGGCCGGGCTGCTCGATCCAACTGCTGAATACCCTGCCAAACAGGCCGGGCAAGCCCCCGCAACTGACCTATGCTGATAACAGTACCCCTTTAAACCAAAGGGGTATGGGTTCAGAGGTCGTTGCCATGAACGTCAAGACAAGAAGGTACCTGGCCATCTTCATGACCTGCACCGTGACCCTGGCGCTATACGGTACTGCCGCTTATCGCGTGGAGCAGGCGCGCATGCAACCGCGCAACTACGCCAGTTGCAACCTGGAGCGCTGCATGCCCCACAACGCCACCTTGAACGCCCTCAGGTGAGCGTCAGCGAATCGGCGTCGCCGGCCTGATCGGCCTTCAGGCGGTCGCGAAATACCTTGGGCGAGATCCCCTCCCGGCGCCGGAACAGCCGGGTGAAGTTGGTGGGGTCGGAAAACCCCAGGTCCGCGGAAATCTCGTAGATGGTCATCCCGGTGTAGGTCAGCAGCCGCTTGGCTTCCAGTAGCTGGCGTTCGTGCATGATCTGCAGCGCGGGCTGCCCTGCCAGTTCACGGCAGGTGCCGTTGAGGTGCGACACGGAAATGCCCAGCTTGTGGGCCAGGTCCTCGACCTTCACATGCTCGCGGTAATGGGCTTCCACCAACTGGATGAAGCCATTGAAATACTCACGGGCCCGCTGGGGACGCCGGCTGGCACTGCTGCGCTGCAACGCCTGGCGCCCGACCCAGACCACAATCATGCTGACCAGCGCATGCATGAGCATTTCCCGAGCCGGCTGCTGCCCCTGGTACTCCTGCTGCAAGGCGGCGAACAAACCGTTCAGGTACGCCTCGTCTGCCCCCGTCGGATATCCCTCGGGCCTGGCCAGGGTATTTTGCCCCTGCCCCAGTTGGGTTTGCAGATGGCTTACCAGCGGCGCTGCCAGCGTCACCACATAACCTTCTATGTCTTCGGAAAACCGGAAGCCATGGACCGACAGCGGCGGCAGGACCTGGACCATCGATTTGTCCAGCAGGGTACGCTGGCCTTCGATCTCCAGTTCCGCCTGCCCACGGTATACAAACAGCAACTGGCAGAGGTCGGCATGCCGATGGGGCTTGATTTCCCAATGGTGCTCGCGGCTGCGCTGGCTGATGGGCTCGCAATGAAGCAGGTCCGGGGTAGGCCAGTCCAGGCTCTCGCCATAGAGCTTGAACACCGGAATCGACGCAAGGGCAGGCTTGTTCATCACTACAGTCCAGGCCTCAGTGTGACGGGCGACGGGGGCGCCAGCGGGCGAGCCATCAGACAACCGCCAGGGCTCTTCGATAAACGAATACGCCCGGGCGAAATGCAAGCAACAGCAACATCAATGGACATTGACCGGGCCGGTGTTCAGAGCACCAGCCCAGTGCCGGGCACTATACAGAATGCGTCCCATTACCAGCTAATTACCGCCGAATAATCTGCGTTTTCGTCTGACCGCCCAGGTCTTCACAGAGCATCGTTCCCATCAGTTAAGCCCAGATGAAAAATCCCCGGAGACTTCCTTGTATGGCTATCTAGTAGGCTCCTATCTAGTACACTGAAGCGCACTTCCACCGGCCTTGCTCCGCCGGGTCAATCTCTGCCCGCAGGTTCTTTCGTGACCCACTTCCAACAGCCCGTCTCGCCCAAACCGGCCATTCGCAGCGTGCTGATCGCCCTGATGCTGGCGATCTTTCTCGGCGCCCTGGACCAGACCATCGTCGCCGTCTCCATGCCGGCCATTTCCGCCCAGTTCAAGGACGTCGGCCTGCTGGCCTGGGTGATCTCCGGCTACATGGTGGCGATGACCGTGGCAGTGCCCATCTACGGCAAGCTCGGCGACCTCTACGGCCGCCGCCGCTTGATGCTGTTCGGCATGGGGCTGTTCACCCTGGCCTCGCTGTTCTGCGGCATAGCACAGAACATGGAGCAACTGGTACTGGCGCGGATTTTTCAGGGTATCGGCGCCGGCGGCATGATCTCCGTGAGCCAGGCCATTATTGGCGACATAGTTCCGCCTCGGGAGCGCGGTCGCTACCAGGGCTACTTCAGCAGCATGTACGCAGTGGCCAGCGTCGCCGGCCCGGTGCTGGGCGGCTACATGACCGAATTCCTTTCCTGGCGCTGGGTGTTCCTGATCAACCTGCCTCTGGGCCTGGGCGCCTGGTGGGTGGCGCATCGCACTCTGATCGGGCTGCCGGTGCCCCAGCGCAAGCCGATCATCGACTACCTCGGCACCGTGCTGATGATCATTGGCCTGACCGCCCTGTTGCTGGGTATCACCCAGGTAGGCCAGGGCTATTCCTGGCGCAGCGCCGAAGTGCTCGATCTGCTGGCCATCGCGGTCATCGTCCTGGCACTGTTCGTCTGGTATGAGCGCCGGGCCCGGGAACCCCTGCTGCCGATGCACCTGTTCACCAACCGCAACGCGCTGCTGTGCTGGTGCACGATCTTCTTCACCAGCTTCCAGGCCATTTCCCTGATCGTGCTGATGCCGCTGCGCTTCCAGAGCATCACCGGCGCCGGGGCCGACAGTGCCGCCCTGCACCTGCTGCCGCTGGCCATGGGTCTGCCAATGGGCGCCTATTGTGCCGGGCGCCTGACCTCGGTCACCGGGCGCTACAAGCCGATGATCCTCAGTGGCGCGCTGCTGATGCCGCTGTCGATCCTCGGCATGGCCCTGGTGCCGCCGCAGTCGGAGCTGCTCAGCGGCCTGTTCATGCTGCTCTGCGGGATCGCTGGCGGCATGCAGTTCCCCACCTCCCTGGTGGGTACGCAGAACTCGGTGGAGCAACGGGATATCGGCGTGGCCACCAGCACCACCAACCTGTTCCGCGCCCTCGGCGGGGCGGTGGGCGTGGCGCTGATGTCGGCGTTGCTGCTGGCCTTGCTCCAGGATTCCAGCCTGGCCCATCTCGGTGGCGCCGGGCTGATGGTTGAAGGGCACTCCGGCAATGCCCTGCTGGAAGGCCTGAACGCCGCCCCCGGCCCGGCGCGGGACGCCTTGCGAGCCGAGTTGCTGACGACCTTCAAGCATCTGTTGCTGGTCAGTGCCGGGGTATCCCTGCTGGGGCTGGCAGCGGCGATCGCCATGCCCAATCGCCTGCTGCGCGGTCGTGAAGACAAGGCGCGTTAACCCGCCCCGGGCTCCTGTAGCCGCTTTGGTCGAAGCGCTCCAGCCTTTGCTGAAGCAGCCTGCGGCAGCGGCTGCAGGGCAGCATGATCAAGGGCTGTAGTAGCCCACCGCAACCAGCAGATTCCCTACCTTGCGCAGGTAGGCATGCTTGTCCTCCACCTTGCCGGTCACCGGGTTCTTCCAGCGGTATTGGTATTCGCCCTGATCCTCGCGAGCCATGAGCGCCAGCATCGGCTCGCCCACCGGCTTGCCTTCGGGATCCCTGATCTTGGCGAAGTCGGTGTTGAGCAAACGCAGGTTGGTGCCATGGGCCAGGTAGCGCCGGCTGTCCATGTCCACCACGAACACGTACAGATCGTCCTCAAGAAAACCGCCCTGCAACTGGTTGATCGCCTTGAGCGTGCCGTTGCGGTCCGTGCTCAAGGCCGTGGCTGCCCTCTCCAGCAATGCCCTGGCCTGCTCGGCCGACGCCCGGGGCTGGTAGTAACCCACCGCCAGGATGCGTTCGCCGACCCGCTGGAAATACACATGCTTGCGCTCGATCTTGCCGTCGGCCCAGTTCTGCCAGCGGTACTCGGCCTGCTGGATGCCATTGCCCTCGGGCGTCTTCAACGCTTGCTTGAACGCCTTGCGCAAGTCCGGCCCCAGGACTTGCGACACATCACGGCCAATCAACGCCGACGAGGGACCGCCACTGGCCAGCATCACGCCTTGGGTATCCACCACGAACACATAGCGGTCGTGGTCGACGAACTCGCCCTGGCGGCTGAAGGCTGCGAATGCCTTGTCGCCCTGATCGTGGTAGTAGCCCAGGGCCTTTTCCAGCAGCGCCCGGGCCGCCGCGCCATCATCCACCGACGGCGCCGCCTGCAGCGGGCCCAAGCACAACAGCAGCAGCCAGCCCACCCAGGTATTTCCAAGCCACAGTCTCATCGCCCGCTCCTCGTTCGTGTTGGCGTTCGAAGAGCGTAGACGGCTGCAGGATATGCGGAAACATTCAGCACACGGGGGGTGAACCGACGCCTTCCCACGCCAGGCGTGGGAAGGCGGCCCCCATCAAGGGCGGGTGTTGATCTGCTGCTGCAGGTTCTGGATCTGGCTTTGCAGCGTGTTGATGTTGCGGGTCACCTGGCCGCGAAAGGCGTCGAACTCGGCAGTGCTGGCACCGTTTTGCGCAGCGGCGGGACGGTTGTCCTGCTGGCTCTTGAGCACGATCAGGTCCTGTTCCAGACGCTCGATGGCGGCGCTCGGATTGCCCTGTTTCTTCAGCGTGGCCAGGTCGGCGCCCAGGCTCTTGAGCTGGGCATCGACCTTGCCATTGTCGATCTGGGCGCTTTTCAGGCTCGCCAGTTCACCGCTCAAGGCTTTCACCTGAGCCTGCAACTGGCTGTTGGCTGCTTGCTGTTCGGCGGTCTGCGCGCTCATCTGCGCCAGGCGCTTGTCCAGATCGGTGGCCTGCCCCGCCACGCCCTGCTGCTGTCGGCTCTGGTCCTGCAAGCGGCTCTCCAGTTGCTTGATCTGCAGCTTCAGCGCTTCACTGTCCGTGGTGACATTGGTCTGGCTGGCCACCACCTTGCCGGAGATGTCCTGCAGGCGTCCGGCCGCTTCCTCACTGATCCTGGCGAAGCTTTCCTGGGTCGCCACCAATTGCTGTTCCATCAGCGAAATCTGCTGGAAGCTCCACCAGGCAAGGCCGATGAAGGCAAAGAACAAGGCGCCCACCAATGCCCAGAGCGGGCCGGTGCTGGGGCTCTTGACCTTGACTACCGGCGTGCCGCGCGAATGCACGGAGGTACGCTCGCGGGCAGCGCTGGTGGTGGGGAAGACATCGTCGTCGAGAGGATCGGCGCGCAGACTGGGAACGTCGTCGAAGTCATCGTTTGCATCGTTACGCATGGGGCAACCTTTGTGAAACGCGGTGGTGGCTGAGTGCGGCGAGTATAAACCGCTAATCCGCCCGGCCAATGGACCGGGCCGGGCAAACTCGGTTCAGTCTTTGGTTTCAGCTTATGTCCTGGGCTTTCCACCAGGCGCAGAACTCATCCAGGGCCGCCCACAGGCTGACCTTGGGCTCATAGCCGAGATAATGCCGGGCACGGCTGATATCCAGGGTGAAATTCTTGTTCATGACCTGCATTCCCAGGCGCGACAGAGTCGGCTCCGGTCGCCCCGGCCAGAGCTTGCAGAAACCTTCGTTGAGCGCCGCCACGCCATAGGCCAGGCCGAAGGAACGATAACGGGTGACTTGCGGCACCTGCATCTGGCGCATCACATAATTGACCACATCCCACAAAGGCACCGGTGTGCCGTTGCTGATGTTGTAGGCCTTGCCCAAGGCCGAGCCGCTGGCGTGCAGGCTGCTGAACAACGCCTCGTTGAGGTTGTGCACACTGGTGAAATCGACCTTGTTCAGGCCGTTGCCGACAATGGCCAGGCGGCCCTTGCGCTGCATCTTCAACAGCCGCGGGAAGATGCTCATGTCGCCGGCGCCGGTGACGAAGCGCGGGCGCAGGGCAAGCACTTCAAGGCCGAACTCCTGGGCGCCGAAGACCTTTTGCTCGGCCAGGTACTTGGTGGCCGCATAAGGATGCCGGAAGCGCTTGGGCACTTGTTCCTCGGTCAACCCCAGGTGATCCCGGCCGTCGAAGTAGATCGAGGGCGAAGACAGGTGCACCAGCCGCTGCACCCGCTGCTTGAGGCAGGCTTCGACCACGTTCTCGGTGACCAGCACATTGCCCTGGTGGAAGTCCTGGTAGCGCCCCCACAAGCCCACGGCACCGGCGCAATGCACCACGCTGTCGACGTCGCGGCACAGCTCGCGCACCAGATCGGCATCGCTCAGGTCACCCTGGACGAACTCAGCGCCACGGCGCACCAGATGCTCCACGGCTTCGGCGCGACGGCCATTGACCCGCACCTCCAGGCCCTGCTCAAGGGCAAAGCGGGCGAAGCGCCCGCCGATGAAGCCGCTTGCGCCGGTAACCAGAATCTTCATGAAATATTCCTAAGAAAGCAGTGACGAGCTACGAGCTACAAGCTGCAAGTTAAAAATCAGTGCGCAAGCTGTCTACTTGCAGCTTGTCGCTTGACGCTGACGGCTGCTCCCAGGGCACCAGCCATTGTGCCGACAAACGTGCCAGGTGCTCGGTGAGCAGCCCCAGCAATTGGCCGCCGTTGCGCCAATGATGCCAGTACAGCGGCACATCGATGGGTTTATCCGGCAACAGTTCCAACAGCAGGCCCCGCTCGAGCTGCTCGCGGACCTGCAACTCGGGCACCAGCCCCCAGCCCAGGCCGGCCTCGGTCAGGCGAATGAAGCCCTCGGAAGACGGGCACAGATGATGCTCGAAAGCACCGTCCACGCCCAGGGAAGCCAGGTAGCGATGCTGCAGGAAATCGTCGGGGCCAAACACCAGCGCCGGTGTGCGCGGCAACTGCTCGGCACGCACGCCCAGGGGAAAATGCCGAGCGATGAATTCCGGGCTGGCCATGGCCCGGTAGCGCATGGCCCCCAGCAGCAGGCTGCGGGCCCCGGCCACCGGGCGCTCGCTGGCACAGACGCAGGCCGCCACTTCCCCGGCGCGCATGCGCTTGAGGCCGACGGTCTGGTCTTCCACCACCAGGTCCAGGAGCAGATGGTGCTCGGCGCAAAAATCGCCCACTGCGCCCGCCCACCAGGTGGCCAGGCTGTCGGCGTTGAGGGCGATGCGCAAGCGCTCCGGCAGGCCCTCCTCGTCCAGGGCCGGCACCAGGCTTTGCAGGTCGCGCTCCAGCAGGCGCACCTGCTGCACATGGTTGAGCAGGCGCCGGCCGATTTCCGTCGGCGCCGGCGGCGTCACCCGCACCAGCACTGGCTGGCCGACCCGGGCCTCCAGCAGTTTGATCCGCTGGGAAATCGCCGACTGTGACAAACCCAGCACCTGGGCCGCCCGCTCGAACCCTGCCTGCTCGATCACTGCGGCCAAGGCCGAGAGCAACTTGTAGTCGAACATCAGTTTTCCTAATGAGAGATCAGTAATATTGGTTTTTCTTATACAACCTGGGCCGGGAAAATAGCCAGCGTAAAGCCTCAGCAATGCCTCTTCGTTCAAGGATTCCGTTCATGGCCGGTGAAACCTCCCTCGCAACCCTGCTGCGCAGCATGAGCCCGCAGCTCAATGACGGCGAGTACGTGTTCTGCTCCCTCCCCGACCGCAGCCTGCTGCAGGACTGCGAAGTGCTGGGCAGTTTTCGCGAGCGCGAAGGCCTGACCGTGATTCTCCCGCGCCAGCAGGCCGAGCGCCTGGGCCTGGGCTTCGACTATGTAGCCGCCTGGATCACCCTCAACGTGCATTCGGCGCTCGAAGCCGTGGGCCTGACCGCTGCCTTCGCCGGGGCCCTGGGCAAGGCCGGGATCAGTTGCAACGTGATCGCCGGCTACTACCACGACCACTTGTTTGTCGGCCAGGCGGATGCCGGGCGGGCCATGCAGGTATTGCAACAACTGGCCGCCGGCGAGGAGCAATAACCATGTGGCAAAGCTATGTGAATGGCCTGTTGGTGGCCTTCGGCCTGATCATGGCCATCGGTACTCAGAACGCTTTCGTCCTGGCCCAGAGCCTGCGCCGCGAGCACCACCTGCCGGTGGCGGCGCTTTGCGTCACCTGTGATGCGTTGCTTGTGGCGGCCGGCGTGTTCGGCCTGGCCACCGTGCTCACCCAGAGCCCGATGCTGCTGGCGGTGGCACGCTGGGGCGGCGCGGCATTCCTGATCTGGTATGGCGCCCAGGCATTGCGCCGGGCCTGCTCGAAACAGAGCCTGCAGCAGGGCGAAGGACAGACCGTGCGTTCGCTGCGGGCGGTGATGCTCAGCGCCCTGGCGGTGACCCTGCTCAACCCCCACGTGTACCTGGATACGGTGCTGCTGATCGGCTCGCTGGGGGCTCAGCAGACCGAACCGGGCGCCTATGTGGTGGGGGCCGCGAGCGCTTCGCTGCTGTGGTTCTTCACCCTGGCGCTGGGCGCCGCCTGGCTGGCTCCGTGGCTGGCGCGCCCGAGCACCTGGAGGATACTCGACCTGCTGGTGGCGGTGATGATGTTCAGCGTCGCCCTGCAGTTGATCAGCGCCGCGTGACTTATTCCAAAAGGCTCTGGAACCTCTATCCCACACAGTTGTTGCGTGGTTAAGCCGCACCCCCGGTGCTATGATCCGAACCCTGCGCCGCAAAGAGTACAAACTCCCCGGCGCTTGTCTGGCCGCCCGTGATCGGCCTTGCGCTCACCGCAACTGACCTGATTAGGAGAATCATCATGGCTTTCGAATTGCCGCCGCTGCCCTATGCACACGACGCTCTGCAGCCGCACATTTCCAAGGAAACCCTGGAATACCACCACGACAAGCACCACAACACCTACGTCGTGAACCTGAACAACCTGGTGCCAGGCACCGAGTTCGAAGGCAAGACTCTGGAAGAGATCGTCAAAACCTCTTCGGGCGGCATCTTCAACAACGCAGCCCAGGTCTGGAACCACACTTTCTACTGGAACTGCCTGGCGCCAAACGCCGGCGGCCAACCTACCGGCGCCCTGGCTGAAGCCATCAACGCTGCGTTCGGTTCGTTCGACAAGTTCAAAGAAGAATTCACCAAGACTTCGGTTGGCACCTTCGGTTCCGGCTGGGGCTGGCTGGTGAAAAAGGCTGACGGTTCCCTGGCCCTGGCCAGCACCATCGGCGCCGGCAACCCGCTGACCAGCGGCGACACCCCGCTGCTGACCTGCGACGTCTGGGAACACGCCTACTACATCGACTACCGCAACGTTCGCCCAAAATACGTCGAAGCGTTCTGGAACCTGGTCAACTGGAAATTCGTGGCTGAGCAGTTCGAAGGCAAGAACTTCGTCGCTTAAGTCCGTTTGCAGTGTAAAAAACCCGGCCTGGCCGGGTTTTTTTTGCCTGTGGCAAAGCCGGGATCTTGTCCCGCCCACCTGAAGCGCTAAGATTCATGGCAGGTAAAAAACAACGCCGCCCCTCAAGTTGCAAGGCGTCGCTACCGACACACTATCCACAGCACGAGCAATCCTGATTCTGATCACCCGGGCCTGGCCCGCAGACATCCTGTTCTCGGCACTAATGTCACTTTGACGGCCATCACGGGATTGCCAATACTCATGGCAACTTGACGCTACACGCACGGAACAAGGAATAGCCCTTTGAAGCTGGAACTCAAAAACAGCTTGTCGGTGAAGTTGCTCCGGGTTGTGCTGCTGTCGGCACTCATAGTGGGCGTGGTCCTGAGCTGCGCCCAGATCGTCTTCGATGCCTACAAGACTCGGCAGGCGGTAGCTAGCGATGCCCAGCGCATTCTCGACATGTTTCGCGACCCATCGACACAGGCGGTCTACAGCCTGGACCGGGAAATGGGCATGCAAGTCATTGAAGGCCTGTTCCAGGATGACGCTGTGCGCATGGCCTCCATTGGCCACCCGAACGAGACCATGCTCGCGGAGAAATCCCGCGACCTGCAGAAATCCTCCAGCCGCTGGCTGACCGACCTGATCCTCGGTCAGGAACGCACCTTCACTACGCAATTGGTGGGCCGTGGCCCCTACAGCGAATATTACGGCGACCTGAGCATCACCCTCGACACCGCCACTTATGGCCAGGGCTTCATCGTCAGTTCGGTGATCATCTTCATTTCCGGAGTCCTGCGGGCCCTGGCCATGGGCCTGGTGCTGTACCTGGTCTATCACTGGCTGCTGACCAAGCCGCTGTCGCGAATCATCGAGCACCTGACCACCATCAACCCCGACCGCCCCAGCGAACACCAGTTGCCCCTGCTCAAGGGCCACGAGAAGAACGAGCTGGGTATCTGGATCAATACCGCCAACCAGTTGCTGGCCTCCATCGAACGCAACACCCACTTGCGTCACGAGGCGGAAAACAGCCTGTTGCGCATGGCCCAGTACGACTTCCTCACCGGCTTGCCAAACCGCCAGCAGTTGCAACAGCAACTGGACAAGATCCTGGTGGACGCCGGGCGCCTGCAACGCCGGGTGGCGGTGCTCTGTGTCGGCCTGGATGATTTCAAGGGCATCAACGAACAGTTCAGCTACCAGACCGGCGACCAGCTGTTGCTGGCCCTGGCCGACCGCCTGCGCGGCCACAGCGGCCGGCTTGGCGCCCTGGCGCGCCTGGGGGGCGATCAGTTCGCCCTGGTCCAGGCCGATATCGAACAGCCTTACGAAGCTGCGGAACTGGCCCAGAGCATCCTCGATGACCTGGAGGCCACCTTCGCCCTGGATCACCAGGAAATCCGCCTGCGTGCCACCATTGGTATCACCCTGTTCCCGGAAGACGGCGACAGCACGGAAAAGCTCCTGCAAAAAGCCGAACAGACCATGACCCTGGCCAAGACCCGGTCACGCAATCGGTATCAGTTCTATATCGCCAGCGTCGACAGCGAGATGCGTCGCCGCCGCGAGCTGGAAAAAGACCTGCGCGAGGCCCTGGCCCGGGATCAGTTCTTCCTCGTCTACCAACCGCAGATCAGCTATCGCGACCACCGTGTGGTGGGCGTCGAAGCGCTGATCCGCTGGCAGCACCCCGAGCATGGCCTGGTGCCGCCAGACCTGTTCATTCCCCTGGCGGAACAGAACGGCACCATCATCGCCATCGGCGAATGGGTGCTGGACCAGGCCTGTCGCCAGCTGCGGGAATGGCACGACATGGGCTTCAGCGACCTGCGCATGGCGGTCAACCTGTCCACCGTGCAACTGCACCACGCCGAGTTGCCACGGGTGGTCAACAATCTGTTGCAGATCTACCGCCTGCCGCCCCGCAGCCTGGAGCTGGAAGTCACCGAAACCGGCCTGATGGAAGACATCAGCACCGCCGCCCAACACCTGCTGAGCCTGCGCCGCTCCGGCGCCCTGATTGCCATCGACGACTTCGGTACTGGCTACTCGTCCCTGAGCTACCTCAAGAGCCTGCCCCTGGACAAGATCAAGATCGACAAGAGCTTCGTCCAGGACCTGCTGGATGACGACGACGATGCCACCATCGTGCGCGCGATCATCCAGCTGGGTAAGAGCCTGGGCATGCAGGTGATCGCCGAGGGCGTGGAAACTGCCGAGCAGGAGGCCTACATCATCTCCGAAGGCTGCCACGAAGGTCAGGGCTACCACTACAGCAAACCCCTGCCCGCCCGGGAGCTGGGGGCCTACCTGAAACAGGCCCAGCGCAGCAATGCGGCAATCCTCTGAGCCAGGCACGGCGCTGGCGAACCTGACCCAGCGCAATCCCCTGTTGAATAAGAAATATTTCCAGGCACAACCCTTTACACATAATGCAAATCTTTCGCATTATGTCGCAGCTTTTGCGCGCCCCCGCGCCGTCCACTCCCCTCTCGAAGCAGGATGTTCGCCATGATTCGTATGCCTCTGGCTACCGCCAGTCTGTTGGCCATCGCAATTTCCCTCGCCGGCTGCGGCGAAGGCAAAGACGACAAGGCTGCCGCCCAAGCGCCGACCCCGGCCACCAGCACTGCCACCCCAGCGGCCGATGCAGCCGGCAAGGTCGACGAAGCGGCTGCCAAGGCCGTGGTCGCGCATTACGCCGACATGGTCTTCGCCGTATACAGCGACTCCGAATCCACCGCGAAAACCCTGCAGACCGCCATCGATGCCTTCCTCGCCAAGCCCAACGACGACACCCTGAAAGCCGCCAAGGCTGCCTGGGTCGCCGCTCGCGTGCCTTACCTGCAGAGCGAAGTGTTCCGCTTCGGCAACACCATCATCGATGACTGGGAAGGTCAGGTGAACGCCTGGCCCCTGGACGAAGGCCTGATCGACTACGTCGACAAGAGCTACGAGCACGCACTGGGCAACCCAGGTGCCACCGCCAACATCATCGCCAACACCGAGATCCAGGTCGGCGAAGACAAGGTCGACGTGAAAGACATCACCCCGGAAAAACTCGCCAGCCTGAACGAGCTGGGCGGTGCCGAGGCCAACGTCGCCACAGGCTACCACGCCATCGAATTCCTGCTCTGGGGCCAGGACCTCAACGGTACCGGCCCTGGCGCCGGCGCCCGCCCTGCTTCGGACTACCTGGAAGGTGCCGGTGCCACCGGTGGCCATAACGATCGTCGTCGTGCCTACCTGAAGGCCGTGACCCAACTGCTGGTCAACGACCTGGAAGAAATGGTCGGCAACTGGAAGCCGGACGTGGCCGACAACTACCGCGCCACCCTGGAAGCCGAGCCGGCCGAGACCGGCCTGCGCAAGATGCTGTTCGGCATGGGCAGCCTGTCCCTGGGTGAACTGGCCGGCGAGCGGATGAAGGTTTCCCTGGAAGCCAACTCCCCTGAAGACGAGCAGGACTGCTTCAGCGACAACACCCACAACTCGCACTTCTACGACGCCAAGGGCATCCGCAACGTCTACCTGGGCGAGTACACCCGTACCGACGGCACCAAGATGAGCGGCGCCAGCCTGTCGTCCCTGGTGGCCAAGGCCGACCCGGCCGCCGACGCGGCCCTGAAAGCCGACCTGGCGGCCACCGAAGCCAAGATCCAGGTCATGGTCGACCACGCCAACAAGGGCGAGCACTACGACCAGCTGATTGCGGCGGGCAACGAGTCCGGCAACCAGATCGTGCGTGACGCCATCGCCGCCCTGGTCAAGCAGACCGGCTCGATCGAGCAGGCCGCCGGCAAGCTGGGCATCAGCGACCTGAACCCGGACAACGCCGATCACGAATTCTGATCCACATTGCGCCAGGCAGAAAGGCGACCCTCGGGTCGCCTTTTTTGTGCCCGCCGCAGCCGTTTGCACAACCTACAACATCGTTGCCTGCGCCCCGTCCAGCTTGTCCTGGGTCAAACCAAACGATAATTCCTCTTATTCAATCCAGGCCGCCCTGTTAGACTTTGCGCCCTTGTTTTGCTCGTCTTGCAGGATGTCCGATGCCCTCGTTGCCGCTTCGCTGGTCCGCTCTGTTCATGGCCCTGAGCCTGAGTGCCTGCGATGACGCGCCGCGCTTTACCCAGGCCGAACCTGGAGAAGCCCGGGCGGGCGGCGCGACCACGGTCAACAAGAGCGATCGCAATGCCTTCTCCCTGCCGTCGGCCAACCTGCCACCCACCCGGCGCCTGGACTTCAGCGTCGGCAACAGTTTCTTCCGCAGCCCCTGGGTCATCGCCCCCTCCACCACCACCGCCCGCGACGGCCTCGGCCCGTTGTTCAACACCAACGCCTGCCAGAACTGCCACATCAAGGACGGGCGCGGCCATCCCCCGGCGCCGGATGCGCTGAACGCGGTGTCAATGCTGGTGCGCCTGTCGATCCCCGACGATCCGGCCTTTGCCAGGCTCATCGAACAGGCAGGCATCGTTCCGGAGCCGGTGTACGGCGGCCAGTTGCAGGACATGGCCATTCCCGGGGTCGCTCCGGAAGGCCGGGTACGGGTGGACTACGATCCCCTGCCGGTACGCTTCCAGGACGGCACCCAAGTGGAGCTGCGCAAACCCAAGCTGCAGATCACCGACCTGGGCTACGGGCCTATGCACCCGGACACGCGTTTTTCCGCCCGGGTGGCGCCACCGATGATCGGCCTGGGGCTGCTGGAAGCCATTCCCGAAGAGGCGATCCTGGCCAATGCCAGGCCGGCGAATAAAAATGCCATCGCCGGCCGGCCCAACTGGGTCTGGGATGACGCCCTGCAAAAGACCGTACTCGGACGTTTTGGCTGGAAAGCCGGCCAACCCAACCTCAATCAACAAAATGTTCACGCGTTTTCTGGTGATATGGGCCTGACCACTCGCCTGAGGCCTTTCGATGACTGCACCGACGCGCAAACCGCCTGCAGGCAGGCCCCCAATGGCAACGGCCCGGATGGCGAGCCGGAGGTCAGCGACAACATCCTGCGCCTGGTGCTGTTCTATACCCGCAACCTGGCGGTGCCGGCACGTCGCGATGTCGACTCGCCCCAGGTCCTGGCCGGCAAGAACCTGTTCTTCCAGGCCGGCTGCCAGTCCTGCCATACCCCAAGTTTCACCACCGCGGCCAACGCCGCCGAACCCGAGCTGGCCAACCAGGTGATACGCCCCTACAGCGACCTGCTGCTGCATGACATGGGCGAAGGCCTGGCGGACCACCGCACGGAGTTCAAGGCCAGTGGCCGCGACTGGCGCACCGCGCCGCTGTGGGGCATCGGCCTTACCGAAACCGTCAGCGGCCACACCCAGTTCCTGCATGACGGCCGCGCCCGCAACCTGATGGAGGCGGTGCTCTGGCACGGCGGCGAAGCCGAAGGCGCGAAACAACAGGTCTTGACCTTCAATGCCCAGCAGCGCGCCGCGTTGCTGGCATTCCTGAATTCTCTGTAACGCTCGACTCACACGTTTTCTCCACAATAAAGGGAGCCCGAACATGTTCCGCCCCAAACTGCTGTTCACCAGCCTTGCCGCACTCGCCCTGGGCGCCTGCTCGCCCCAGGACCCACAAGCCGTCACCTCGGCGGCCATCGCCAAGCAGGTCATCCTGCCGACCTACAGTCGCTGGGTCGACGCCGACCGCCAGTTGGCCATCAGTGCCCTGGCCTTCTGTGAAGGCAAGGAAAGCCTGGACACCGCCCGGGCCGACTTCCTCCATGCGCAAAAAGCCTGGGCCGAGCTCCAGCCGTTGCTGATCGGCCCACTGGCCGAGGGCAACCGCTCCTGGCAGGTCCAGTTCTGGCCGGACAAGAAGAACCTGGTGGGCCGTCAGGTGGAGCAACTGGTCACCGCCAACCCGCAGATCGATGCCGCCGCCCTGGCCAAGTCCAGCGTCGTGGTGCAGGGGCTGTCGGCCTACGAATACATCCTCTTCGACAGCAAGATCGACATGGCGGACAGCGCGCAGAAAGCCCGCTACTGCCCGCTGCTGACTGCCATTGGTGAGCGCCAGAAACAACTGGCCGAAGAAATCCTGTCGAGCTGGAACACCAACGACGGCATGCTCGCGCAGATGAGCAAGTTCCCCAACCAGCGGTACGCCGATTCCCACGAGGCCATCGCCGACCTGCTGCGGGTCCAGGTCACGGCTCTGGATACCCTGAAGAAGAAGCTCGGCACGCCGATGGGCCGCCAGACCAAGGGCATCCCGCAGCCGTTCCAGGCCGATGCCTGGCGCAGCCAGTCGTCCCTGCAGGGCCTGGAAGCCAGCCTCAGCGCTGCCCAGACAGTCTGGGCCGGGGTCGACAACAAGGGCTTGCGCGGCCTGTTGCCTGCCGATCAGAAGCCTCTGGCCGACAAGATCGACGCCGCCTACGCCGCCTCGCTGAAACTCTTCGCCAGCACCCAGCGCTCGCTGACCGAAATGCTCAGCGACGACGCTGGCCGCCAGCAACTCAACGACCTGTATGACAGCCTCAACGTGGTCCACCGCCTGCATGAAGGCGAATTGGCCAAGGCGCTGGGGATCCAACTGGGCTTCAACGCCAACGACGGTGACTGATGATGCTGCGACGTCAGGCTTTGGCGCTGGGCAGCCTGCTGCTCAGTGCGGTGACCTTGGGCGGCTGGACGCTGTTCAAGCAAAAGGGCAAGCAGCCCCTGCTGCTTTCGGCCAGGGACGATGGTGACGGCAAGCATTACGCCGTCGGTTATCAACTGGACGGTAAACAGGTGTTTGCCACCCAGGTCGGCCAACGTTGCCATGACATCATCAACCACCCGCAACTGCCCATCGCCCTGTTCGTGGCGCGGCGCCCGGGCACCGAAAGCTACCTGATCGACCTGCGCAACGGCGCGCTCCTGCAGACCCTGACCGCGCAACCGGACCGGCATTTCTACGGACATGCGGTGATCCACAAGAGCGGCGAATGGCTGTACGCCACCGAGAACGATACCCGGGACCCGGGCCGGGGCCTGCTGGGTGTCTACCGCTTCGAGGGTGAGCGCCTGGTGCACAACAGCGAGCTGTCCACCCATGGCATCGGCCCCCACCAGGTGTCATGGATGCCCGACGGGGAAACCCTGGTGGTGGCCAACGGCGGTATCCGTACCGAAGCCGAAAGCCGGGTGGAGATGAACCTCGACGCCATGGAACCGAGCCTGGTCCTGATGCAGCGCGATGGCACGCTGCTGAGCAAGGAAACCCTGGCCCAGCAGATGAACAGCGTGCGCCACATGGGCATTGCCGGCGACGGCACCATAGTCACCGGCCAGCAGTTCATGGGCGCCGCCCACGAATCCTCGGAACTGTTGGCGATCAAGCGTCCCGGCCAGCCTTTCGCCCCCTTCCCGGTAGCCCAGGAACAATTGCAGGCTATGGGGCACTACACCGCCAGCGTGGCAGTGCACAGCGACCTGCGGCTGGTGGCCCTGACCGCTCCCCGGGGCAACCGCTTCTTTATCTGGGACCTGGACAGCGGTGCCGTGCGGGTCGACGCCCCGCTGCCCGATTGCGCCGGTGTCGGAGCGGTAGCCGATGGCTTCGTGGTGACCTCGGGACAAGGTCGCTGCCGCTTCTACGACTGCCGCCAGACGCAGATCGTGGCCAAGCCCCTGGACCTTCCAGCGGGCCTGTGGGACAACCACCTGCATCTGATCTGATCATTTCCGGGCAAACAAAAGGCCTCGCATTGCGAGGCCTTTTTCTAGGGGCTGAACAAGCTTCAACTCTGGGGTTTCAATCCTTGAGCCATGCCGAACATGAACAGCAACAGGTCATGATCGGGCTTGACCGCCACAGAGGCTTTGGCCACCCGCGGCAACGGGCAATGGGCGTCTCCCTGGGCGCTCAGGACCTGCGTGCGCGGCTGCTCCCAGGCAGCTACGGCCAAAGAAGCGACTGCCAAGGCTCCTGCCAGGAACAAACCTCGTGCAATTTCTAGCTTCATCGCTATAAACCTTTGATGGGGCTGCCAAACACCGTCTTGTAAAAGTAGTAGAGCTTTTGCCAGTCCGCGTCATTCCACGACGAATGGCGACGCAGTTGCTTGAGGTCATGGGCGGCGGCCCGGCGGCTGCTCAAGCGCTGGCGGCATTTCTCGAAATCCAGCAATGCGACTCGCACCTGAGCCTGCTCGCCCTCGCCGTCCACCCGTACGAAAACGTGCTTGGCGTACAGGCAACCATGTTGCCAGCGCCCTTTGTGCATGCGCGCCAGGGTCGCAGCCACCGCCTGCAACAAACGATCATGAAAGGCTTCACCATGGCGCTCGCGCCCACCGGCGGCATACCAGTTGTCGACCTCCATGAAGCCCTCCAGCGCTGCGGTGACCAGCAACGCCTGCCATTGTCGCTCCGGGCCACGCCGGGCCCCGCAGAACACCAGTTCCGGGACCTCCACGTCCAGCAGGCGCAGGCCTTGCAGAGCCTCGCGCTCACGCAGGACCGTCGGTCGCCCGAAAGGGTGCAACCAACTGCGATGAATGTGCCCGATCTGCCGCTTGGCATAGAGCAGGCCGCCGCTACTGCTTTGAATGCGTTGGACGCCGCTCTCGCCGCCTCGACGCTGATTGGGTTCCTCGACCCATTCACCTTGTTTATTCCAGAAGTATTCGAAGCAATCTGTGGGCGCGGCATCCAGTTCCGAAGCACATTCAACAGCCATCCTCTTACCTCTTGCGTAATACGTAGACCCGCCACATGGCGTAGAGCGGAAAGAAGTCCAGGTGTTCCTGGACACGAAAGCCGGCTTGCCTGAATTCTTCTTCGACCGTGGCCGCCGGTAACACAAAACGATTCTGGTAACCCTCCTGCCCAACTTCAGCCTGGCGCTTGCGCTCCATGCGCTTGCGTTTCCAGGCCTTGAAGTTGCCATCGACCCACAACGAGATGATCACGCTGTCACGGCTGACCCGCTGAAACTCCCGTAGCAGCGCCATGCGGTGCTCCGCTTGGCCTATGTGGTGCAATAAACGCATGGAGAAAATGCAGTCCACGGCGTTGTCCGGCAAATCAATGGCAAACGCAGAGGTCTGCAAGGGCCGTACCCGTTTTACCACGTCGGCCGGCTGGGCCACCGTGGCGGTACTCAGCATAGCTGCTGAATTGTCAGCGCCAATGATCACTCGATTGGTTTTTTCTGCCAGCAGCGGCCAGAAACGACCGGCACCGCAGGGCAGGTCCAGTACCAGCCCGGGCTCTCCCGCCAGGGCCAGCGCAGTACGGGCCAATTGTTCGTCACGCTTGTGGGACAACTGCCGCGCCAGACCATCCTGGTGCTTGAGCAGGTATTCCTGGGCGTGTTGGGCATCGTATTTTTCGGAAAATTCCAGCTTGATCGGCGTAGCCATCATCAAAGTCTCCTGCAACTGATGGCGCCACCTTAAGCAGCGACGTGTCAGCGACAGGTCATCCCTTTGTGAAAACTTCGTACCGTCCAACGAGGAAATATTTCAGGGTTTTACAGGCTGAGGACAGTGGCCTGGGGCCACTTAAGAGGAAAAACGACAAGTGACCGGCCCCGTAAAACAGGGCCGGGAAAGAACAATCAGGCCTTGGCCGAGTTCAGCTGAACGAAAAAACGACAGCCATTGGGCGTCATGGTAGTGAGGCTGACAGTCCAGCCCTGGTTCTCGCAGATCCGCTGCACCAGGGACAGCCCCAGCCCCAGGCCTTCTCCACGCTTTTCATCGCCCCGCACAAATGGCTGGAACATTGCCTCGCGCTTCTCCTCGGGAATGCCCACGCCGCTGTCCTCCACCACGAATCCATCGGGCACCAGGCTCAGGCGGATGAAACCCTGTTCGGTGTAGTGCAAGGCGTTGCGCAGCAGGTTGCCCATCACCGCATGCAGGAAGGTGGCGTTGTAGCGATTGTCACCTGGGGTTCCGGGCTCGAAGATCAGCTCGAGCCCCTTGGCCTCGATGGCTTCGCGCCAGATACCGGTCAAGTCACTGGCCGCCTGGCTCAGGCTCAGTTGCGGCGACATGCTGGCATCTTCACGCTGGGCTCGGGCCAGCATCAGGAACGTCTGCACCAGCTCGCGCATCTCGTCGCAAGCGCGAGCGATGCGTTCGACCTGGGCTCGCCCACGGGGGTCCAGCCGTGGATTCTCCAGCAGCAGCTCGCAGGAGGTGGCCAGAACCATCAATGGCGTGCGCAGTTCGTGACTGACGTCGCTGGTGAACAGCCGCTCGCGGCTCAAGGCCTGGCGCAAGCGGCCCAGGGTTGCATCGAAGGCAATGGCCAGCTCTCCCACCTCATCTGCCGCGTAGTCCGGCGCCAGGGGCGGAGCCAGGCCCAGCAGTTGATCCCGGTGGCGCACCTGCCGGGCAAGACGCACCACCGGCGCCATCACCCGGCGAGCCAGGATCCAGCCGAGAAACACCGCCAGCGCCAGGCTCAGGACAAAACCTACCAGCACCACGGCGAACAGCACTCGCTCGCGCTCTTCGAAATCGCTCTGGTCCTGCAGCAGCACATAGCGCCGACCGTCCACCACCTCGACCATGGCGTGATAGGACAACTCCTCGCGGAACACCTCGTGGAAACCCGGATCCAGATGGCGCAAATCCTTGGGCAGCTCGAAGTCGCCGCGCCCGCCACTGTAGTAGAACAACTGGTCGGGCTCGGGACGGTGGCTCCAGTCGCCGACGTTATCCATCAGCAACAGGCGTTGCAGGTCACCGCCCAGGCCTGCGGAGATGAGCTTCTCCTCCACCAGGTGCACCGTCGCCACGATGCCCATGGCGAACGCCCCCGCCACCAGTGCGCTCATCAACGCAAAGGCGATGATGATGCGCTGGGCAAGGCTCTGCTTAAACTCCATCTCGGCCCTCGGCCAGGCGGTACCCGACACCGTGCACGGTGTGCAGCAGCGGCTTGGCGAACGGCTTGTCGATCACCTGGCGCAATTGGTGAACGTGGCTGCGCAGGCTGTCGCTGTCCGGGCAATCGTCGCCCCACAGGGCTTCTTCGAGGATCTCCCGACGCAGTACATGGGGGCTTTTCTGCATCAGCACCGCCAGCAGCTTGAGGCCCACGGGGTTGAGCTTGAGCAAGCGGCCTTCGCGGGTGACCTCCAGGGTATCGAGGTCGTAGCTCAGGTCGCCAACCTGCAGCGACCGACGGCCACCACCCTGGGAACGGCGCATCACCGCCTCGATACGCGCCGCCAGTTCCGAGAGAGCGAAGGGTTTGAGCAGGTAGTCATCCGCCCCGGACTTGAAGCCCTGAAGGCGGTCGTCGAGCTGGTCGCGGGCGGTGAGCATGATCACCGGAGTATCACGCCGGGCGTCTTCGCGCAGGCGCTTGCACAGGGTATAGCCATCGATTCCCGGCAGCATGATATCGAGCACGATCAGGTCGTAATGCTCGGTGGCCGCCAGGTGCAACCCGGACAGGCCATCCTGGGCGCAATCCACGGTATAGCCCTTGAGCCCCAGGTAGTCAGCCAGGTTGGCGAGAATATCGCGGTTGTCTTCAACCAGTAGAATTCGCATCGGCACTCTCTCCGTACAGGGTTACGGCCATCTTGGCTCGCGCAGCTTAAGGCCAAGTCCGGCTCGCCGCCAGCCTTGTCGGCCGGTGCCAGGCAGAGTTTTCCCGGGCCTGGGGGCTTAACAATATTTTCACCAGCGGTTCACAAGCTGACTACAGGGACAACCTCAGACTGCGGGCCATTTGCCCCCAAGGAACACCCTCTGATGGATCTTCTCAAGACAGCTCCGGCGCGTTTCGTGCTGCTGCTGACCAGCACCTGGTTGGCGATTTTCCTGCTGACCCGCGGCATTTTGCTGCTCACCCACCTCGACGAAGCCGGTAGCGGCTGGCTGCCGCTGTTTGGCGTCGGCCTGCTCTACGACCTGGGTTTCCTGGCCTATGCCGCCCTGCCCCTGGGCCTGTACCTGGTGCTCTGCCCACCCGCCCTGTGGCGTCGGCGCGGCCACCGCTGGCTGTTGCAGGGCCTGTTCAGTCTGAGCCTGTTCGCCATGCTGTTCACGGCCGTGGCGGAGTGGCTGTTCTGGGATGAATTCGGCGTGCGCTTCAACTTCATCGCCGTCGATTACCTGGTGTACTCCGACGAGGTTCTCAACAACATTCTCGAGTCCTACCCGATCGGCCTGTACATGAGCCTGCTGGCCCTGGCGGCAATCGCCCTGAGCCTGGCCCTGCGCAAGCCCCTGAAGGCTGCGCTGGATGCGCCCTTGCCGCCTCTGCGTGGCCGCCTGCTCAGTGCCCTCGGCCTGCTGCTGGTGGTCGGCGCCAGCCTGCAACTGCTCAGCCAGGACAGCCCGCGCAGCCAAGGCGGCAACGCCTATCAGAACGAACTGGCGAGCAACGGCCCCTATCAGTTCTTTGCCGCCTTTCGTAACAACGAGCTGGACTACCAGCAGTTCTATCGCAGCCTGCCCGCCGATGTGGTGGCCCGCCAGATGCGCGCCGAACTGAATGAACCCAATGCCCGCTTCATCGGCAAGGACCCGCTGGATATCCGGCGCGCCATCGACAACCCGGGGGCTCCACGCACCCCCAACATCGTCCTGGTGACCATAGAGAGCTTCAGCGCCAAATACATGGGCAGCAACGGCGACGACCGCAACCTGACCCCGAACCTGGATGCGTTGCGCGCACAGAGCCTGTACTTCAACAACTTCTACGCCACCGGCACCCGCACCGACCGCGGCCTGGAAGCCATCACCCTGGCGATTCCCCCCACCCCGGGGCGCTCCATCGTCAAGCGCATCGGTCGTGAAAGTGGTTTCGCCAGCCTTGGCCAGCAACTGCGGGCCGTGGGTTACGACAGTGTGTTTGTCTATGGCGGCCGAGGTTACTTCGACAACATGAATGCCTTCTTCAGCGGCAACGGCTACCGCGTGGTGGACCAGAGCAGCGTCGAGGAATCCGAGATCCACTTCAAGAACGCCTGGGGCATGGCCGACGAAGACCTTTACACCCAGACCCTGAAGCTGGCGGACGCCGACTACGCACAGCAGCGGCCCTTCCTGTTGCAACTGATGACCACCTCCAACCATCGCCCCTACACCTATCCCGATGGCCGGATCGACATCAAGTCCGGCAAGGGCCGGGACGGCGCGGTCAAATACACCGACTACGCCATTGGCGAGTTCCTCAAGGCAGCCCGCCAGAAGCCCTGGTTCGACAACACCATTTTCGTGTTTGTCGCCGACCACACCGCAGGCAGCGCGGGCAAGGAAGACCTGCCCATCAGCAACTATCAGATTCCGTTGTTCATCTATGCGCCCAAGCTGATTCCGGCGCGGGAAAATGCACAGCTGGCCAGCCAGATCGACCTGGCGCCAACCCTGCTGGGCCTGTTGAACCTGGACTACGAGTCGACCTTCTTCGGACGCAACCTGCTGCAGGACAACCCTCTGCCTCCCCGGGTGCTGGTGGGCAACTATCAGCACCTGGGCCTGTTCGACGGCCAGGACCTGGCGATTCTCAGCCCACGCCAGGGGTTGCGCCGGCATGACCAGGCCCTGGGCGCCAGCCAGGAATCCCGGGTAGCGGACAGCGATCCGTTGATCCAGCGCGGCATCAGCTACTACCAGAGCGCCAGTTATGGCTTCAAGCAGCAATTGCTGGGCTGGAAGGCGCCCAAGGCAGCGGCGGATGAACTGAGCCAGCGCTGAAGTCGTTCGCGGGCAAGCCCGCTCCTACAGAAGTGGAGCAGGCTTGCCCGCGAAGATCCAGGCGCCCCCCATATCCGGGGCATAAAAAAGCCCCGCCGGCTTTCACCGGCGGGGCTTTTTCAGTACAGGGGTAAGGCTGGCTTACATCATGCCGCCCATGCCACCCATGCCGCCCATGTCTGGCATGCCGCCAGCTGCAGGCTTGTCTTCCACGATTTCAGCAACAGCGGCTTCGGTGGTCAGGATCAGACCGCCGATGGACGAAGCTGCTTGCAGCGCGGAACGGGTTACCTTGGTTGGATCCAGGATGCCCATTTCGATCATGTCGCCGTATTCGCTGGTAGCAGCGTTGTAGCCGAAGTTGCCGGCACCCTGCTTGACCTTGTCCACGACAACGCTTGGCTCGTCACCGGAGTTGGCAACGATCTGGCGCAGTGGAGCTTCGATAGCGCGACGCAGTACAGCGATACCCACGTCCTGGTCGGCGTTGTCGCCTTTCAGGTCGTTGATGCCTTGCAGAGCACGGATCAGGGCTACGCCACCGCCAGGTACCACGCCTTCTTCAACGGCTGCACGGGTAGCGTGCAGGGCGTCTTCAACGCGGGCCTTCTTCTCTTTCATTTCAACTTCGGAACCAGCGCCAACCTTGATCACTGCAACGCCGCCGGACAGCTTGGCCAGACGCTCTTGCAGTTTTTCACGGTCGTAGTCGGACGAAGTGTCGGCGACTTGTTGACGGATCTGAGTCACACGAGCCTGGATGTCCGCTTCAACGCCAGCACCGTCGATGATGGTGGTGTTTTCTTTGGACAGGATCACGCGCTTGGCGTTACCCAGGTGCTCCAGGGTGGTGCTTTCCAGGCTCAGGCCGATCTCTTCGGAGATGACGGTACCGCCGGTCAGAACGGCGATGTCCTGCAGCATGGCCTTGCGACGGTCGCCGAAGCCAGGTGCCTTGACGGCAGCGACTTTGACGATGCCACGCATGTTGTTCACAACCAGAGTCGCCAGGGCTTCGCCTTCAACGTCTTCAGCCACGATCAGCAGTGGGCGGCCGGCTTTGGCAACGGCTTCCAGCACTGGCAGCATTTCGCGGATGTTGGAGATCTTCTTGTCCACCAGCAGGATCAGCGGGCCGTCGAGTTCGGCGACCATGGTGTCCGGCTTGTTGATGAAGTAAGGGGACAGGTAGCCGCGGTCGAATTGCATGCCTTCTACGACAGACAGTTCGTTTTCCAGGCCCGAGCCTTCTTCAACGGTGATCACGCCTTCTTTACCGACTTTTTCCATGGCTTCGGCAATGATGTCGCCGATGGAGTTGTCGGAGTTGGCGGAGATGGTGCCGACCTGAGCGATGGCCTTGGAGTCAGCGCATGGCTTGGACAGACCCTTCAGTTCTTTGACGATGGCGATGGTCGCCTTGTCGATACCGCGTTTCAGGTCCATCGGGTTCATGCCGGCAGCGACGGCTTTCAGGCCTTCGTTGACGATCGACTGAGCCAGAACGGTAGCGGTGGTGGTGCCGTCGCCAGCGTCATCGTTGGCACGGGAGGCAACGTCTTTGACCAGCTGCGCGCCCATGTTTTCGAAGCGATCTTTCAGCTCGATTTCTTTGGCAACGGAAACGCCGTCCTTGGTGATGGTCGGAGCGCCGAAGCTCTTCTCGATGATCACGTTACGGCCTTTCGGGCCCAGGGTCGCTTTTACTGCGTCAGCCAGAACGTTGACACCAGTGAGCATTTTCTTGCGGGCGGAATCGCCGAATTTAACTTCTTTAGCAGCCATGATCGATATTCCTTAAATACTGTGTAGTAGCGGGAAAATACGCGGGAAATCAGCCTTCGATAACAGCGAGAATCTCGTTCTCGGCCATTACCAGCAGATCTTCGCCATCGACTTTCACGGTGTTGCTGCCGGAGTACGGGCCAAACACCACTTTGTCACCCACTTTCACGGCCAGCGCACGTACTTCACCGTTGTCCAGCACACGGCCAGTACCTACAGCGACGATTTCGCCACGGTTAGGTTTTTCAGCAGCCGAACCAGGCAGAACGATACCGCCGGCAGTTTTCGATTCTTCTTCGCTGCGACGGATGACGACGCGGTCATGCAGAGGACGAAGCTTCATTGTCGATCTCTCCTAATTGTGGTTTTCAACGGCCGGTGTCGATACCGGCGGGTTAGCAAATCCGGCTTTGCCGGGTGCGGCTCGACAAGCGAGCCGCGGAAGTCTGTCTGGTGTCAGCACCAGAAACCTTGCGGTGACCGTTACATAAGGGCGCATAAGGTTATTACAAGGGCTGGCCGATGAAATTTTTTACATCGCTGGCGCCAAAACGAACACGGCACCCGAAGGTGCCGTGAGACGTGAGCTTCTGACTCAGGAGTCGCGGTGCTCGAATTCGCCTTCGATCACGTTGGGCTCGCGGCCCAGCGGCTGCTGGGGCGCAGGGCCGCCACGGGCGGCACGCATGTCGTCGGCAAAGGCGCGCTGGCGCAGGGCCTGCTCCTCGGCACGCTGGCGCATTTTATTGGCCAGCAGGCGACGGCTGATCGGCAATAGCATCAGCAGGCCGAACACATCGCTGATGAAACCCGGCAGGATCAGCAAACCACCCCCCAGGGCCAGCATCAGGCCCTCGAGCATTTGCTGGGCCGGCAGCTCACCGCGATTGAGGCTTTCACGGGCACGCAGTGCCGTGGCCAGACCGGCCACGCGCAACACCAGCACACCGAGCATCGAACCGAGAATGATCAGCAGCAGCGCCGGGAAAAACCCGATGGCCGCGCTGACCTTGACGAAGACGAACAGCTCGAGCACCGGGAAAAGTAAAAAGAGCAACAGAAAAGGGCGCATCAAATGGTTTCCTCTGCGGAAGAATGCCTTCCAGTAGACCGTAAATGACGTCGCCAATTCGTGAATTCAAGCACCCAGGGGCGGATTTTTCGGCCATTGATCAGCTCGGGCCAGGAAAACCAGGGCCTCGCGTACTTGTGTCGGCGTATTGCAAGGCGCCTGGAAGGGCAGCCAATACAACGCCTGGCCGATGCGCAGGTGCATGCCTTCGGTATCGATCCCGGCCATCTGCGCCGGCGCGTTGTCCGGCAACCCGGTCAACTGGACATAGTGGGCAATGGCCTTGGCATGGTCGCTGTTCATGTGTTCCACCATGCTCAGCTCGGCCTTTCCGGCGAAGGGGTTGGCCAGGGTCAGTTGGTCGACCCAGTGGATCGCCCCGAAGCCGCCGATGTAGCGGTGGCGTACCGGCTTGAGCACCCAGAAATCGAAGTCATGGGCCTTGTGGTAGTTCTGTGACTCGGGAAAGTAACGGTAGTAACGCTCGGCTGCGGCTTCGATGGCAGCCTCATCCTCGAGCTTCTCAGCCTCGGCCAGGTAGGTCAGGCGACCGACTGCCTGCACGTCATCGGCATCGCGCTCACCCACCAGCAGCGAGCACTTGGGATCCTTCTGCAGGTTGTGGGTGTGCTGGGCGATACGGCTGATCAGGATCAGCGGCCGGCCCTCGGCGTCCAGGCAATAGGGCACCACGGACCCGAAGGGAAATCCCGGCATGGCCTTGGAGTGAGTGGACAGCACCCCACGATATTCCTTGAGCAGCAGTTCTCGTGCATTCTTGGCAGCTTCAACGCTCACTTTATGACTCCTTATGTAGAATCCGTCGAAAACGGACGGGCGCCTGGAGCATTGTTCCAGCTACGCCAACAGGGCAATTCTCATCTGCAGCCAGGCCAGGTCCGGCCGCCGAGCGAGGGTTCCCGAAAAGGACTCCCCTCAAGACCAGCTAGCGGGACATGCGAATGCAACTCACTGACAAAGTAATCATTATCACCGGCGGTTGCCAAGGTCTGGGCCGCTCCATGGCCGAGTATTTCGCAGCCAGGGGCGCACGGCTGGCGTTGGTCGATCTGAACCAGGAAAAGCTCGACCAGGCTGTCGCGGCGTGCAAGACCCACGGCGTCGAAGCCCGTGCCTATCTGTGCAACGTCGCCGATGAAGAGCAGGTGAACCACATGGTGGCCCAGGTCGCCGAGGACTTTGGCGCCATCCACGGCCTGATCAACAACGCCGGGATCCTGCGCGACGGCCTGCTGGTCAAGGTCAAGGACGGCCAGATGACCAAGATGAGCCTGGCCCAGTGGCAGGCGGTGATCGACGTCAACCTGACCGGGGTCTTCCTCTGTACCCGGGAAGTGGCGGCGAAGATGATCGAGCTCGGAAACAACGGCGCGATCATCAACATTTCTTCGATCTCCCGCGCCGGCAATTTCGGCCAGACCAACTATTCCGCGGCCAAGGCCGGGGTCGCGGCAGCCACGGTCACCTGGGCCAAGGAGCTCGCGCGTTACGGCATCCGCGTGGCGGGCATTGCCCCGGGCTTTATCGAAACCGAGATGACCCTGGGCATGAAACCCGAGGCCCTGGAGAAGATGACTGCCGGTATTCCCCTCAAGCGCATGGGCAAGCCGGAAGAGATCGCCCACTCGGCGGCCTATATCTTCGAGAACGACTACTACACCGGGCGCATCCTGGAAATGGACGGCGGCCTGCGGGTCTGATCCTGCCGTCGCACCGGTAGGAGCCGGCTTGCCGGCGAAAGCGATCTTGAGGACGCCTTCGCCGGCAAGCCGGCTCCTACATGACTCACCCGCCTGGGGCTTCAGTCGTCGCTGATGGTGATGTTGGGCATCGCCGGGGCGGCCGCTTCTTGCAAGACAATGCGCGCGCCCACATGCCGCGCCAACTCCTGGTAGACCATGGCAATCTGGCTTTCCGGCTCGGCGATCACCGTCGGCTTGCCGCCGTCGGCCTGCTCGCGGATCAGCATCGACAGCGGTAGCGAGGCCAGCAGCTCGACGTCGTACTGGCTGGCCAGCTTCTCGCCGCCGCCTTCGCCAAACAGGTGCTCGGCATGGCCACAGTTGGAGCAGATGTGCACCGCCATGTTCTCCACCACGCCCAGCACCGGGATGTTGACCTTGCGGAACATCTCCACGCCCTTGCGCGCATCCAGCAGAGCCAGGTCCTGGGGCGTGGTGACGATCACCGCACCGGCCACCGGGACTTTCTGCGCCAGGGTCAGCTGGATGTCGCCGGTGCCTGGCGGCATGTCGATCACCAGGTAGTCCAGGTTGCCCCAGTCGGTCTGGGTCACCAGTTGCAGCAAGGCCCCGGAGACCATAGGACCGCGCCAGACCATCGGCGTGTTGTCATCGGTGAGGAAGGCCATGGACATGACCTCCACGCCGTGGGACTCGATCGGCACGAACCACTTCTGGTCCTTGATCTTCGGACGGGTGCCTTCGGCGATGCCGAACATGATGCCCTGGCTCGGACCATAGATATCGGCGTCGAGAATCCCCACCTTGGCGCCTTCGCGGGCCAGGGCCAGGGCCAGGTTGGCCGCGGTGGTGGACTTGCCCACACCGCCCTTGCCGGAAGCCACCGCCACCACGTTCTTGACGTTGGCCAGGCCCGGGATCTGCGCCTGGGCCTTGTGCGCGGCAATGACGCTGCTGATCTCGACCTTGGCCGAGCTCACGCCGTCCAGGCCCTCGATGGCCAGTTGCAGCATCTGCGCCCAGCCACTCTTGAACAGGCCGGCGGCATAACCCAGTTCCATGCGGACCGTGACCCGGTCGCCCTGGACCTCGATGTCCCGCACGCAGCCGGCGCTGACCGGGTCCTGGTTCAGGTAAGGGTCGGTGTATTGACGAAGGACGGCTTCCACCGCTGCGCGATTGACGGCGCTCATGGGCAACTCCGATAACAAGACAGGAAAATCAGCCGGCTATCCTACGCCGCCGACTCCTTCGTGGCGAGAAAGCTTGCTGCGCACAATGTGCCTGGAAGGGTGAAAATTCCGCTCCGGCGCTTTATAGTGGCCGACCTCCGTTTCATCAAGTAGCCGAGCCCCATGTCCGAGCCACGCAAGATCCTCGTCACCAGCGCCCTGCCCTATGCCAATGGTTCCATCCACCTTGGCCACATGCTTGAGTACATCCAGACCGACATGTGGGTGCGCTTCCAGAAGCTACGCGGCAACCAATGCATCTATGTCTGCGCGGACGACGCACACGGCTCGGCCATCATGTTGCGCGCGGAGAAGGAAGGCATCACCCCGGAGCAGTTGATCGCCAACGTGCAGGCTGAACACTGCGCCGACTTTGCCGAGTTCCTGGTGGATTTCGACAACTTCCACTCCACTCACGCTGAAGAAAACCGTGAGCTGTCGAGCCAGATCTACCTCAAGCTGCGGGACGCCGGGCACATCGCCACGCGCTCCATCACCCAGTATTTCGACCCGGAAAAGAAAATGTTCCTGGCCGACCGCTTCATCAAGGGCACCTGCCCGAAATGCGGCACCGAGGACCAGTACGGCGACAACTGCGAAAAATGCGGTGCCACCTATGCTCCGACCGACCTGAAGGATCCTAAGTCGGCGATCTCCGGCGCCACTCCGGTGCTCAAGGACTCCCAGCACTTCTTCTTCAAGCTGCCGGACTTCCAGCAGATGCTGCAGAGCTGGACCCGCAGCGGCACCCTGCAGGACGCCGTGGCCAACAAGATCGCCGAGTGGCTGGACGCCGGCCTGCAGCAGTGGGACATCTCCCGCGATGCACCGTACTTCGGCTTCGAGATCCCGGATGAGCCGGGCAAGTACTTCTATGTGTGGCTGGACGCGCCGATCGGCTACATGGCCAGCTTCAAGAACCTCTGCAGCCGTCGTCCGGAACTGGATTTCGACGCCTTCTGGGGCAAGGACTCCACCGCCGAGCTGTATCACTTCATCGGCAAGGACATCGTCAACTTCCACGCCCTGTTCTGGCCCGCCATGCTCGAAGGCGCCGGCTATCGCAAGCCGACCGGCATCAACGTCCACGGCTACCTGACGGTCAATGGCCAGAAGATGTCCAAGTCCCGTGGCACCTTCATCAAGGCCCGCACCTACCTGGAGCACCTGTCGCCGGAATACCTGCGCTACTACTACGCGTCCAAGCTGGGCCGTGGTGTCGACGACCTGGACCTGAACCTCGAAGACTTCGTGCAGAAGGTCAACTCCGACCTGGTGGGCAAGGTGGTGAACATCGCCAGCCGTTGCGCCGGTTTCATCCACAAGGGCAATGCCGGGGTGATGGTGGACAGCAATGCCGCCCCCGAGCTGACCGAGGCTTTCCTGGCCGCGGCGCCAAGCATCGCCGACGCCTATGAAGCCCGTGACTTCGCCCGGGCCATGCGCGAGATCATGGGCCTGGCCGACCGCGCCAACGCCTGGATCGCCGACAAGGCCCCATGGTCGCTGAACAAGCAGGAAGGCAAGCAGGATGAAGTCCAGGCCATCTGCGCCACTGGCATCAACCTGTTCCGCCAGTTGGTGATCTTCCTCAAACCGGTGCTGCCACTGCTGGCTGCCGATGCCGAGGCCTTCCTCAACGTGGCCCCGCTGACCTGGAACGACCACCAGCAACTGCTGGCCAACCATCAGCTCAACGAATTCAAGCCACTGATGACGCGGATCGACCCGGTAAAAGTGCAAGCCATGACCGATGCCTCCAAGGAAGACCTGGCCGCCAGCCAGACCGACACCGGTGGCCCTAAAGGCAACGGTGAACTGGTGAAGGACCCGCTGTCCGCGGAAATCGACTTCGATGCCTTTGCCGCCATCGACCTGCGTGTCGCCCTGATCGTCAAGGCCGAAGCCGTGGAAGGTGCCGACAAGCTGCTGCGCCTGACCCTGGATATCGGCGACGAACAGCGCAACGTGTTCTCCGGCATCAAGAGCGCCTACCCTGATCCGTCCAAGCTCGATGGCCGCCTGACCATGATGATCGCCAACCTCAAGCCACGGAAAATGAAGTTCGGCATCTCCGAAGGCATGGTGATGGCTGCCGGCCCTGGCGGTGAAGAAATCTACCTGCTGAGCCCGGACAGCGGCGCCAAGCCCGGCCAGCGGATCAAGTAAGGCTGCAGGCTGGACCCCATCCCCCCGTTGCGCCCGGCGCAGCGGGGGGATTTGCATATCTGGCGGGCCCTGCGCCGACGCTGGAGTTTGCCTACTCTTGAAGGACAGCCTGCCCGTACCGGCCCCGACCATGACCGACTTCCTCCTCGCCCTTGTCAGCACTGCCCTGATCAACAACTTCGTGTTGCAGTGGCCGCTGGGCATCGACCCGCTGCTGCAGGCCCCAGCCGATGGCGCTCGGCTTCGGATCCATGCGCTGGGCCTGGCAACGACGGTCTTGATGCTGGTCAGTTGCGTACTCGGCCATGTCCTCTATCGTGGCGTGCTGGTGCCCTGGGGGCTGCAGTCCTTGCAGCTGTTTGCCTGGCTGTCCCTGAGTGTGCTGCTGATCAGGCCGGCGCTACACTGGCTGCCCCGGGCCCTGCCCGGTTTGCCATTCGATGGCCTCTGGCCCTTGTTGCTGGCCAATGCCGGGATGCTCGGCCTGCTGTTGATCGCCAGCGGGGAAAACCTCGGGCTGGCGACCCTCGGCGCCATGAGCCTGGGTGCCGGGCTGGGCTTCTGGTTGGTACTGAGCCTGTTCAATGACCTGCGCCAGCGTATTTCCACCAACGATATTCCCCTGCCCTGGCAAGGCCTGCCGATCGACCTGATCAGCGCCGGCCTGATGGCAGTGGCGTTTTTCGGCTTCAACGGACTGCCCAAGACATGAGTCTGATTCAACGCATCGACGCCCTTCTGCCCCAGACCCAATGCGGCAAGTGCGGCCACGCCGGATGCAAACCCTACGCCCAGGGCATCGCCAGTGGCGAGGCCATCAACAAGTGTCCGCCAGGGGGCCAGGAAACCATCGCCGGCCTGGCACAACTGCTCCAGCTGCCGGTGGTAGAACTGGACCACAGCCGTGGCGAAGCCCCGGCGCAGATCGCCCATATCCGCGAGGCCGAATGCATCGGCTGCACCAAGTGCATCCAGGCCTGCCCGGTGGACGCCATCGTCGGCGCGGCGAAGCTCATGCACAGCGTATTGATCGACGAATGCACCGGCTGCGACCTCTGTGTGGCGCCCTGCCCGGTGGATTGCATCGACATGCTGCCGTTGCCCATGGCCCGAGTGCTGCCCATTGTCGGCGGCCTGGCCAGCAGCGCCGAGCAGTTGCAGGCTCGCGCCGCCAAACGCGATCACGCCCGGCGCCGCTTCGAGCAGCGCAATGATCGCTTGCAGCGCGAAGAGGCCCGGCGCCTGGCCGAACGTCAGGCCAGGGCCCAGCGCGCCACCCAGGCCAGCGACGCCAGCCAAGACCCGGTTCAGTCGGCTATCGAGCGGGTCCGCGCGCAGAAAGCCGCGGCGGCCGATGCCGCCTTGAAAAAGGCCAAGATCGAGCTGGCCATGAGTCGCGCCCAATTGCACAAATCCCTCAAGGCCTTCGGTCATCCGCCGACCTTCGAGCAGCAATCGCAGTTGGTCGTCCTGCAGCGCCAGTTCGAAGTGGCCGAGCAGGCACTGGCCCAACTGGAAACCCAGACGCCTCCACCGACCGCGCCGGTGGCCCGGGATGCCGACCTCAAGCGAGCCAAGATCCAGTTGGCGATGCGCCGCGCCGAACTGAAAAAGGCCCAGGCCGCAGCAGCCCCCGAAGCCGAACTGCAAACCCTGGCCGCGGCCCTGGCGGCGGCCGAACAGGCGCTGCACGCCGCGGAAGACGCCAGTGGCAAACCGGCACCAGTACTGGAGCGGATCGAGAAACGCCCGATCGCCCCACAACTGCGACAACTGAAGACCGAACTGGCCTACGCCCGAGCCGAACTGAGCAAACTGCAACGCCAGACCGATACCAGCAGCGAACAACTGGCCCAGGCCCAAGCCCGCCTGAGCGAAGCCGAGCGCCAGGTAAACGCCCATGACGTGCCCTGAAACAGTCGACCCGCGCCTGCGCCAGGCCATGCAGCGCGTGCTGCTGGCCACGCTGCCGGGGCTGCTGGTACTGCTGTGGTTGTATGCCTGGGGGCCACTGCTGAATCTACTGCTGGCAGCCAGTGGGGCCCTGGCCATGGAAGCCTTGGTGCTGTTCCTGCGGCGGCGTCCCCTGCAACCTGCCCTCAGCGATGGCAGTGCGCTGGTCAGTGCCACCTTGCTGGCCCTGGCCCTGCCACCCTATTGCCCCTGGTGGCTGCCGCTGAGCGCTGCCGCCAGCGCCGTGCTCTTGGGCAAGCAGGTGTACGGCGGTGTCGGCCAGAACCCCTTCAACCCGGCCATGCTGGGTTATGCACTGGCCCTGCTGTGCTTCCCGCAAGCCATGACTCACTGGCCCGCGCCCCATGCCCTGGACCTGCTCGGCGGGCTGCAGCAGGTATTCGGCCTGGGAGGCAACCCGCCCCCGGACGCCTGGGCCCAGGCCACGGCGCTGGACAGCCTGCGGATCAACAAGAGCCTGACCGTCGATGAACTCTTTGCCGGCAACCCCGCCTTCGGTCACTTCGGCGGCCGTGGTGCCGAATGGGTCAACCTCGGATTTCTGGCTGGCGGCCTGTTTCTGCTGCAACAGCGGGTCATCGGCTGGCAGGCGCCCGTGGGCATGCTTGGCAGCCTGCTGCTGATCAGCCTTCTGTGCTGGAACGGCAGCGGCTCCGACTCCCACGGTTCGCCGCTGTTCCACCTGCTCAGCGGCGCCAGCATGCTCGGCGCGTTCTTTATCGTCACCGAGCCGGTATCCGGCCCCAAGGCCGCCAAGGCCCGACTGCTGTTTGGTGTTGGCGTTGGCCTGCTCACCTACCTGATCCGCACCTGGGGTGGCTACCCCGACGGGCTCGCATTCGCCGTGCTGCTGATGAACCTGGCGGTACCGGCCCTGGAGCGCCTGAGCTCCGAAAAACCGCTGGAGCGCCCCTCATGAAAGGGGCTCGCAGCCTGTTGCTGCTGATGCTGCTCGGCTCCCTGGGCATCGGTGCCACCCTGTGGCTGCAATATGCCGCCACTCCACGCATAGAAGCCGAACAACGGGCCTTGCAGGCACGCAAGCTGTTGGATGTGCTGCCCGCCGGCAGCTATGACAACCAGCCCCTGGACCAGCCATTGCCCTTGGCCGATGGGCAACTGAGCAACAGTCGCCTGCTCGATGGCTACCTGGCCACCCGCAATGGCCGGCCCAGCGCCGTGCTGCTGCGCAGCCAGGTCACAGGCTACGCCGGCCCCATCGAGTTGCTGATCGCTATCGACAGCCAGGGGCGCCTGCTGGGCAGCAAGACCCTCCGGCAGGATGAGACTCCAGGGCTGGGAGCACATATTGCCAGCTGGCCCAATGCCTGGCTCCAGGGGTTTTCAGGAAAATCCCGCAATGATCCGGGCGACAGCGCCTGGGCCTTGAAAAAGGACAACGGGCAGTTCGATCAGATTGCCGGCGCCACCATCACTTCCCGTGCGGTGATCAGTGCCTTGCATGATGCCTTGCGCTACTTCGACGAACACCGCGGACAACTGCTCCCTGGAACGCCTCATGAATAAGCCGCTGTCATTGCCGGGGCTGCTGATGCTGCCACCCCTGATCGGGGCTACGGACTCCTGGGTCAAGGCAATCGGCCTGACCCTGGCCTGGGTATTGCTGATCGGCCTCTACGGCGCCGGCATGCGCTTGCTGCGTCCGCCCATCGAGGCCCGCCACCACTGGCTGGCCAGCCTGCTGCTCAGCGCCAGCCTCGGCAGTTGCCTGTGGCTGGCGCTGCAGGCCTGGAGTTATGAGCTGCACCAGCAATTGAGCCTGTACCTGGGCCTGCTGCCCCTGCAATGCGTGGTACTGGAACAGGCGGGTTTCTTCCAGCACCGCAACCGACTGCGCCTGGCCGGCGCTTTCTGTGTGACCCTGATCGGCCTGGGTGCCCTGCGCGAGCTGCTGGGCGCTGGTACGCTGGGCAGCCATCTGGGCTGGCTTGTCGGCCAGCCGGATGCAGGCAGCGGCTGGGTCGTGCTGCCACATGGGGGGCTACGCCTGCTGACCCTCGCCCCCGGCGGTTTTATCCTGCTGGGTGCGCTGCTGGCCGCAAAACGAGCCTGGGCCGGCTCCTGGACCTTAAACCGACCGCCTTCGAGGAAATGAATCACCCATGAATGCCGCCAAACGCCTGGAAATCTTTCGCCGGCTACACGAAGACAACCCCGAACCGAAAACCGAGCTGGCCTATTCCTCGCCGTTCGAGCTGCTGATCGCGGTGATTCTCTCGGCGCAATCGACCGACGTCGGGGTCAACAAGGCGACTGCCAGGCTCTTCCCCGTAGCCAATACCCCAGCGGCAATCTACGCCCTGGGTGTCGAAGGCCTGTCCGAATACATCAAGACCATCGGCCTGTACAACAGCAAGGCCAAGAACGTCATCGAGACCTGCCGCCTGCTGGTGGAACGCCATAACAGCGAAGTGCCACAGACCCGGGAAGAGCTGGAGGCTCTGCCCGGGGTGGGCCGCAAGACCGCCAACGTGGTCCTCAACACCGCTTTCCGGCAACTGACCATGGCGGTGGACACCCATATCTTCCGGGTCAGCAACCGAACCGGGCTGGCCCCGGGAAAGAACGTGGTCGAGGTCGAAAAGAAACTCATGAAGTTCGTGCCCAAGGAGTTTCTGCTGGACTCCCATCACTGGCTGATCCTCCACGGCCGCTACGTTTGCCTGGCACGCAAGCCACGCTGTGGCAGCTGTCGAATCGAAGACCTGTGCGAATACAAGCAAAAGACTTCCGACGATTGAGCAAGCATTGATTTTGCCGATAGATCGATTGAAAAAATCTTTTTTACCCGCCAGGAGAATATCGATATAAGGAGCGCCAATGGCAGTCCTAGCCTGGAGTCGACCTTATGAGTACTGGCAAAGAACAACTGGACGTAGAAGACGATTTCGTCGCAGCTGAAACAGATGACGCAGAACCGGTGGTCGAAGTGGCGAAAACCAATCTGAGCAAGCGCCGGACCATCGACAATCTCCTCGAGGAACGGCGCCTGCAAAAACAGTTGGCCGATTACGACTTTGACCTCTAGTCACAAAAGAACCTCCCCATGGAGGTTTTTTTGTACCTGTGCCCAGCCGCAAATCTGGCCGGTCAGCCTCCCCGACTGACCGGCTGCATCGGCACTCAAGCGAGCCCATCCAGCAACACCGTCTCAATGCGCACGTGCTCTAAAGGCTCATATCAACCGATGCCGTTGAGCGAACTCGATCAGATCAACCAGTGAACGAGCATTGAGCTTAGCCAGCAGCCGGCGCTTGTAGGTGCTGATGGTCTTGTTGCTCAAGCACAATCCCTCGGCAATTTCCTTGTTACTCATGCCGTTGGTGAGTTGTTTCAATACGATCAATTCGCGCCCTGAAAGCAGCTCGATCATCTGCTGCTCACTGCTGATGCCCTGGCTTGAGCGAAAGGTGTGCAAGGCCTCGTTGGGGAAGTAGCTGTATCCCGCAAGCACCGCACGCACGGCACTCAACAGCTCGGTGATGTCCTGCTGCTTGCACACATAACCGGCAGCACCGGCCTGCATGCAGCGCATGGAGAAAGGCCCAGGAACTTGCAGGGTCAATACCAGAATCTTGATCGACATACCTCTGGACATCAGCCGGTTTATAACTTCGAGCCCATCAAGTTGCGGAATTCCAATATCCAGAATCAAGATGTCTGGAACATATTCAAGAGCCAACTTCAATGCATCCGTGCCGTTATCTGCTTCCGCTACTACTTCAAGGCCATGGCGCTCCATCAACATGCGCACAGCCAAACGGACAACAGGGTGATCATCCACGATCAATACTCTTTTCATAGGTCCATCTCAGTCCTGAGAGTTTTTTTAGAGCCCGCACAATACCCCAGAGAATTGACTCTGACACCGTGCTACAGAGGGCTACGACCTTACGAGGACGATCCTTACAAACAATACCGAATTGCCTTACAAAACGACCTAGATAAAAGTGGTTCAATATCCAAACCGCCTAGGATCAATCGTCAAATCAGCTACTTTTCGTACTAATAAAACTCCAACCTACAAGCACTCTCGGTAGCGGTACTTGGTACTTCGCCCATCAAGAAGTGGCTTACCTTGCCCAACAGACATTTGCTGATCTGAATTAGGCCCCGACGCTCACTGCAATTATCCAGGGCAAAAAAAAGCCCCGCTTATCGCGGGGCTTTCCTCAACCATTCAAAGCATCAGACCAGGGTTCGACCCTTGTTCGCGGCAATGCGCATGCGCAGGGCGTTGAGCTTGATGAAGCCAGCTGCGTCCGCCTGGTTGTAGGCACCGCCGTCCTCTTCGAAGGTAGCGATGTTGGCGTCGAACAGCGATTCGTCAGACTTGCGACCGGTCACGATCACGTTGCCCTTGTACAGCTTCAGGCGTACCACGCCATTCACGTGGGCCTGGGAGGCGTCGATCATCTGTTGCAGCATCAGACGCTCAGGGCTCCACCAGTAGCCGGTGTAGATCAGGCTGGCGTACTTGGGCATCAGCTCGTCTTTGAGGTGAGCCACTTCGCGGTCCAGGGTGATGGACTCGATGGCGCGGTGGGCACGCAGCATGATGGTGCCGCCAGGTGTCTCGTAGCAGCCGCGGGACTTCATGCCCACGTAACGGTTCTCGACGATGTCCAGACGACCGATACCGTGTTCGCCACCAATGCGGTTCAGGGTCGCCAGCACGGTGGCCGGGGTCATCTCGACGCCGTCCAGTGCCACGATATCGCCGTTGCGGTAGGTCAGTTCCAGGTATTGCGGAGTATCTGGGGCCTTCTCCGGGGAGACAGTCCAGCGCCACATGTCTTCTTCGTGCTCGGTCCAGGTGTCTTCCAGCACGCCACCTTCATAGGAGATGTGCAGCAGGTTGGCATCCATCGAGTACGGGGATTTCTTCTTGCCGTGACGCTCGATCGGGATCCCGTGCTTCTCGGCGTAGTCCATCAGCTTCTCGCGGGACAGCAGGTCCCACTCGCGCCAAGGGGCAATCACCTTCACACCCGGCTTGAGGGCGTAGGCGCCCAGTTCGAAACGCACCTGATCGTTGCCCTTGCCGGTGGCGCCATGGGAAATGGCGTCGGCGCCGGTTTCGTTGGCGATTTCGATCAGGCGCTTGGCGATCAACGGACGAGCGATGGAAGTACCCAGCAGGTACTCGCCTTCGTAGACGGTGTTGGCGCGGAACATCGGGAAGACGAAATCACGCACGAACTCTTCGCGCAGATCGTCGATGTAGATCTCTTTGACGCCCATGGCTTGCGCCTTGGCGCGGGCCGGCTCGACCTCTTCGCCTTGGCCCAGGTCAGCAGTGAAAGTCACTACTTCACAGTTGTAAGTATCCTGCAGCCACTTGAGGATCACCGAAGTGTCCAGGCCGCCCGAATACGCCAGAACGACCTTGTTAACGTCCGCCATGCCATCACTCCACGGGGTTGTACGGAAAGCCGCCAAGTCTACCGATCCACGCGGATAATTTACAGAGGCGCGACAGCTTATGACGACCAAGCGACAGATTATGTCGAGCGAGCGACGACGACAGCCGTATCAGGAAGTCGCCGCTGCGCTGGATCCGGAAGCCGCCTGAGGCGCTGGGGCCGGCTTTTCGGCAGGAGCGACCCGCTCCAGATGCACATTGACCCGCCGGTTCTTCGCCCGGTTGGCCGCATTGGTGTTGGGGGCCAGGGGATAGCGCTCGCCATGGAAGCGCACCACGATCTGGTTTTCCGCCAGGCCATTGGCCTTGAAGAACTCCATGACCGCCAGCGCACGACGGCGCGACAGGTCACGGTTGGTCAGGCGGTTGCCACTGTTATCAGAGTGCCCGTCCAATTCGACATGATTGACCGTGGGGTCGGCCTTGATGAAGTCCACCATCACTTGCAGCTTGGCCTTGGCCCGGGCGTCCAGGTCGATGCCACCCCCGGGGAAACCGATCTCGGCCTGCTTGACCTGTTCATAGTTCATCGGCAACAGCTTGGCCATGCAGCTTTGATAGTCGCCGTAGGCCTTGCTGAACTTCACCGGCAACAGGCGTACCTCGGACACTCCGCCTTCGCGGGAGAAGTGCCGGACCACCGGGCTGCGCCCCTCCAGCAAACCGACGATCAGACGTCCGGCCTGCATCTGGTTGCTGTTGAACAGCACCCCATCGGTACCGGCCTTGACCGCCCCAAGGTTGATGTCGCCACGCCCCGGCTGCCAGGGGGCGGCGGCCGCAAGCAGGGTCGCGGAACCACCGGCCTGCATGGGGTTGAAACTCTTGAGGCGGAAAATCGCCTGCTCGCCGGCGCGACGAACGAATTCGCCGGAACCGAAATCGGTAACCGGTTGGATCAGGCGGCACTCGAACTTGTCACCTTCGACCGTCCACTCAATGCTCTCCAGGCGAGTCTGGAAAGTGAGAGCCATCGCAGGCAGGCTGGCAAACACACTGAGCAAGGCTAGATAACGCTGGCGCACGGGAGGCTCCACTGACGTGTACAACAGAAAAATCGACAGGCGTTAATACGCCATACCTTCGGGATATCGGTTGCTCGTCGCAAAACTTGATAGCGAGTGCCTGGAAGAGTCTTTTCCGGTAGCATTCCCCCGAGTTTTACCCGCCTGGAACCTCCAATGTCCGACCGCCTGACCCTGCTGCGTCCCGACGACTGGCATATTCATCTTCGCGATGGGGCCGTGTTGCCCAATACAGTCGCAGATGTCGCGCGCACCTTTGGCCGCGCCATCATCATGCCCAACCTGGTACCTCCGGTGCGCAACGCCGCGGAAGCCGACGCCTATCGCCAGCGCATTCTAGCTGCGCGCCCGGCCGGCAGCCGCTTCGAGCCACTGATGGTGCTCTACCTGACCGACCGTACCCAGCCGGAGGAAATCCGCGCGGCCAAGGCCTGCGGTTTCGTCCACGCCGCCAAGCTGTACCCGGCCGGCGCGACCACCAACTCGGATTCGGGCGTGACCAGCATCGACAAGATTTTCCCGGTGCTTGAAGCCATGGCCGAAGTCGGCCTGCCGCTGTTGATCCACGGCGAGGTAACCCGCGGCGACGTCGACGTCTTCGACCGCGAGAAAATCTTCATCGACGAGCACATGCGGCGTGTGGTTGAACGCTTCCCCAGCCTGAAAGTGGTGTTCGAACACATCACCACCGCTGAAGCCGTGCAGTTCGTCAAGGAGGCTTCGGCTAACGTCGGCGCCACCATCACTGCGCATCACCTGCTGTACAACCGCAACCACATGCTGGTGGGCGGTATTCGTCCGCACTTCTATTGCCTGCCGATCCTCAAGCGCAACACCCACCAGGAAGCCCTGCTGGATGCGGCCACCAGCGGCAACGCGAAGTTCTTCCTCGGCACCGACTCGGCACCTCACGCCCAGCACGCCAAGGAAGCCGCTTGCGGTTGCGCCGGCTGCTACAGCGCCTACGCCGCCATCGAGCTGTACGCCGAAGCGTTCGAACAACGCAACGCCCTGGATCAGCTGGAAGCTTTCGCCAGCCTCAACGGCCCGCGCTTCTACGGCCTGCCGGCCAACACCGACAGCATCACCCTGGTCCGTGAAGAATGGACCGCTCCTGCCAGCCTGCCGTTTGGCGAGCTGACTGTCATTCCGCTGCGCGCCGGTGAAAAACTGCGCTGGCGCCTGCTGGAGGATCACTCGTGAGTGACGACCATTTCGACGACGAACAAGAAGGTAGCAGCGGCGGTCCTCACCATCCGATGGCGGCACGCTTTCGCGGTTACCTGCCGGTAGTCGTCGATGTTGAAACCGGTGGCTTCAACTCGGCCACCGACGCCCTGCTGGAAATTGCCGCAACCACCATCGGCATGGACGAAAAAGGCTTCGTGTTCCCCGAACACACCTACTTCTTCCGGGTCGAGCCTTTCGAAGGCGCGAACATCGAAGCTGCAGCCCTGGAATTCACCGGGATCAAGCTTGACCATCCCCTGCGCATGGCTGTGAGCGAAGAAACCGCCCTCACCGATATTTTCCGCGGGGTGCGCAAGGCGCTGAAGGCCAATGGCTGCAAGCGCGCCATCCTGGTAGGCCACAACAGCAGCTTCGACCTGGGCTTCCTGAATGCCGCCGTGGCGCGCCTGGACATGAAGCGCAATCCGTTCCACCCGTTCTCCAGCTTCGATACCGCCACTCTGGCTGGCCTGGCATACGGCCAGACCGTGCTGGCCAAGGCCTGTCAGAGCGCAGACATCGACTTCGACGGTCGCGAGGCCCACTCGGCTCGCTACGACACCGAGAAGACCGCCGAGCTGTTCTGCGGCATCGTCAACCGCTGGAAACAGATGGGCGGCTGGCAGGATTTCGACGACTGAATAGTCGCTTTCCTTTGCCCCATAAAAAAACCGGCCCTAAGGCCGGTTTTTTTATGCGTGACGCCAAGCCTTACAGCTTGCCGGCGTTCTCGCTCAGGTAAGCAGCAACGCCTTCTGGCGAAGCGGTCATGCCCTTGTCGCCTTTCTTCCAGTTGGCAGGGCAGACTTCGCCGTGCTCTTCGTGGAACTGCAGAGCGTCGACCAGACGGATCAGCTCTTCCATGTTGCGGCCCAGTGGCAGGTCGTTGACGATCTGCGAGCGGACAACGCCTTTGTCGTCGATCAGGAACGCGCCACGGAAAGCCACGCCGCCTTCGGACTCAACGTCGTAGGCCTTGGCGATTTCGTGCTTCATGTCAGCAGCCATGATGTATTGAACCTGACCGATGCCGCCGGCATTGATCGGGGTGTTACGCCAGGCGTTGTGAGTGAAGTGCGAGTCGATGGACACAGCGATCACTTCAACGTTGCGTGCCTTGAAGTCGGCCATGCGGTGGTCCAGAGCGATCAGCTCGGACGGGCACACGAAGGTGAAGTCCAGTGGGTAGAAGAACACCAGGCCGTATTTGCCTTTGATGGCCGAGGACAGGGTGAAGCTGTCGACGATTTCGCCATTGCCGAGAACGGCCGGAACGGTGAAGTCAGGGGCTTGTTTGCCTACGAGTACGCTCATTGGATATCTCCTGGTGTGGACGTAGTAATGAAGAAGAAGGGTTGGCCCCGAGCCTGCCATGCTGATACGACAGCCCCGTGACGTGCGCCCTCTTCGCAAGGACCGACCATCATACACGGCGTTTTTAGGCTGTCCTTAGTGGTTTTTCCTCTGGCCGGCCTCCAACGCGAAAAATGCGAATGATCTGTCATTAATGCCAAGAAAAGCCGTTCGTCACTCAAGCAAGAATCAGCAACAAAGGGCGTCGAAACAACTTTGACAATCATTCTCGTTAACATTAAGATCCATCGCAATTGAGCCCTAACCAGCGACGGTTCTCATCTTATGTATGTCTGCCTCTGCACCGGTGTCACCGACGGACAAATTCGCGAAGCGATCTACGAAGGTTGCTGCAGCTACCGCGAAGTACGCCAGGCCACCGGCGTTGCCAGCCAGTGCGGCAAATGTGCCTGCCTGGCCAAGCAAGTGGTTCGCGAAACCCTGACCGAATTGCAGAGCAGCCAAGCGGCAATCCCCTACCCTGTGGAATTTAATGTCGCCTGATTTAATCAATAATTAGCGGCGTTACAAACAACCGGACCTGGCGTCCGGTTTTTTTATGCCTGTAATTCAATCGCTTAGAGACAAAACGCGGAACACAAACATTCTTATTCCGATTAATTTTCATATATTATTCAATAACTTAGGTTTGACAGTAATGTTCATGCAGCTCAGACTCTGCCCACGTTCCACTAAATACAGGGCAGGACCCCATCATGAAAGGCGACATTACAGTCATCCAGCATCTCAATAAAATCCTTGCCAATGAACTGGTCGCGATCAATCAGTACTTCCTGCATGCGCGCATGTATGAAGATTGGGGCCTGAACAAGCTGGGCAAGCACGAGTACCACGAGTCCATCGACGAGATGAAGCATGCGGACAAGCTGATCAAGCGCATCCTCTTCCTCGAAGGCCTGCCCAACGTCCAGGACCTGGGCAAGTTGCATATCGGTGAGCACACCAAGGAAATGCTCGAATGCGACCTGCGTATCGAGCGCACCGGCCATGCCGACCTCAAGGCCGCGATCGCCCATTGCGAATCGGTTGGTGACTTCGGCAGCCGTGAACTGCTGGAAGATATTCTGGAATCCGAAGAAGAGCATATCGACTGGCTGGAAACCCAATTGGGCCTGATCGATAAAGTGGGTATCGAGAACTATCTGCAATCGCAAATGGGTGACGAGTAACTCAACTCGTAATACCCGAAGAATAAAAAAGCCCCGCTTCTCTTATGAGAGCGGGGCTTTTTTTATTACGCGGATATGTTCGCGTAACAAACCGAAGCAGAGTGCTTGCCGCAAGTTTCCGAGAATCACACGAGTAGCATGTCGATTCCCGGAAACCCTCGCGAGCAGGCGCGCTTTTACGCTTCGGTCTTGGCAGCGGCTTTTTCGGCAGCGGCCTTGATCAGGCTCTGCAATTCACCGTTGGCGAACATTTCAGCCATGATGTCGCTGCCGCCGACCAGCTCACCGGCCACCCACAGTTGTGGGAAGGTTGGCCAATTGGCGTACTTGGGCAGGTTGGCGCGAATTTCCGGGTTCTGCAGGATGTCCACGTAAGCGAACTTCTCACCACAGCCCATTACGGCCTGAGCGGCTTTGGCAGAGAAGCCGCACTGCGGGGCATTCGGCGAGCCTTTCATGTAAAGCAGAATGGTGTTGTTGGCAATCTGCTCTTTAATAGTTTCGATGATATCCATGGAACACCTCGGCTGAACTTTCCGACTCTGTTGTCGGCACGGTGGCGCATTGTAACGGAATCCTGAGCACCCTGCTCGGCCTCTCCGACAGACATCTCAGGCCGCCTGCACCCTGACCGGCACCCCGTTCAACGCTGCATTTCCCGACAGCACATCGAGCTGGCGCTCGTCGGTCAGGTCATTGGCGCTGCAACCCGGCTGCTCCGTGGCTATGTTCATCTGCACGCCCGGACGCCCATGCCCCCAGCCATGGGGCAGGCTCACAACCCCCGGCATCATCTCGGCGCTGGCCAGCACTTCGACTTCCACCGCGCCGACCCGTGAACTGATGCGTACCCGTTGACCGTCCTGCAAACCCCGGTGAGCCAGATCCTGCGGATGCATCAGCAGTTGGTGACGAGGCTTGCCCTTCACCAGGCGGTGATAGTTGTGCATCCAGGAGTTGTTGCTGCGCACATGCCTGCGGCCGATCAACAACAGTTCCCCCTCCTGCGGCGCCTTCAGGGCAGCAAAGCGCTCCAGGTCGGCCATGATCGCCGGCGGCGCAGCCTGGACCCGCCGGTTTTCGGTTTTCAGACGCTCGGCCAGATTCGGCTGCAGCGGCCCCAGATCGATGCCATGGGGATGCTCGGCCAGCGTCGCCAATGACAGCTTGAACGGCGAGGCGTCGCCATAAGGCCCGGCACGCAGCCCCATATCAATCATTTGCGCCGGCGCGATAGTCGGCTTGAGCGAGCTTTCGGTGCGCTCGGCAAAGGCCTTGGCCAGGCCGACGAAGATCTCCCAGTCGTGCAGTGCACCTTCGGGCTTGGGCAGGATCGCCCGGTTGAAACGGCTGACGTTGCGCACCGCGAATAGATTGAACGTGGTGTCGTAGTGATCATTTTCCAGGGCCGAGGTGGACGGCAGGATCAAGTCGGCATAGCGGGTGGTTTCGTTGATGTACAGGTCGATGCTGAGCATGAACTCCAAGCCATCCAGCGCCTGCTCCAGCTGCCGGCCATTGGGCGTGGACAGCACCGGGTTGCCCGCCACCGTGATCAGCGCCCGTACCTGCCCCTCCCCTTCGGTGAGCATCTCTTCTGCCAGGGCCGACACCGGCAACTCGCCGCCGTATTCCGGAAGCCCGGAAACCCGGCTCTGCCAGGCATTGAAGTGGCCGCCAGAAGTCGCCGCTACCAGATCCACCGCGGGGCTGGTACACAAGGCGCCACCCACGCGGTCGAGGTTACCGGTGACCAGGTTGAGCAATTGCAGCAACCAATGGCACAGCGTGCCGAAGGCCTGGGTCGAGACGCCCATGCGCCCGTAGCAGACCGCTCTGTCGGCCGAGGCGAAATCCCTGGCCAGTTGGCGGATCTGTGGCGCCGCAATGGCGCACAGGGGGCTCATGGCCTCCGCCGTGAACCGGGATATGGCCTGGCGCACCTCGGCCAGCCCATCCACCTGCAAGTGACTGTCGCGGGTCGGCCCCTCTTCGAAGATGCTGTTGAGCAGGCCAAACAGCAGCGCGACATCGCCCCCTGGGCGGACAAACAGATGCTGGTCGGCCATGGCCGCGGTTTCGCTGCGCCGCGGATCGACCACCACTACCTTGCCGCCACGGGCCTGGATCGCTTTCAGGCGCTTTTCCACATCCGGAACGGTCATGATGCTGCCGTTGGACGCCAGGGGATTGCCGCCAAGAATCAACATGAAATCGGTGTGATCGATATCCGGAATCGGCAACAGCAAGCCGTGGCCATACATCAGGTAGCTGGTCAGGTGCTGAGGCAATTGGTCGACCGAGGTGGCCGAGAAGCGATTGCGCGTCTTGAGCTGGCCGAGAAAGTAGTTGCTGTGGGTCATCAGCCCATAGTTGTGCGCGCTGGGGTTGCCCTGGTAGGTCGCCACCGCGTTGTTGCCATGACGCTGCTGAATGCTCGCCAGCCGCTCGGCCACCAGGGCAAAGGCCTCGTCCCATTCGATCGGTTGCCACTCATTGCCAACCCGGCGCACCGGCTGGCGCAGGCGGTCCGGGTCATTCTGGATATCCTGCAAGGCCACGGCCTTGGGGCAGATATGACCGCGGCTGAAACTGTCCTGAGGGTCGCCCTTGATCGAGCTGATGCGCGGAGCACTGCCGTCTTCTTCGGTGATTTCCAGGGTCAGGCCACAAATGGCCTCACACAGGTGGCAGGCACGGTGATGGAGAGTCTTGGTCATGGCCAGTCTCTATTGTTTGAGAGCACAGCGTATTCGCTTGCCGGAAGCAAAAACTATGGGCGCTCCCCTGACAGGACACCAGTGACGTTCGTCCCATGAATTCACGGCCATCAGCCCCGGCCATGATCGGCGCCTTCAGTTGGAGGGCAACCGTGGCGGCCCATCCGCTGAGACGTGGGTGGCTGCATCCACGGCCTCCCGCTCTCCATAGCCACCCGAGAGTTGTGCGAGCAATCGCCAATGCTCGTCCAGGCCTGCACTGAGGCTCATCATCCGGTCGATCATCTTGCGCGCGGCCGCTCGGGTCACCGGATCTTCACTGCGCAGCAGCTCGAAGGAAAACGCCGTCACCGAAGCTGTCATGTCGGTGAGTGCCCGGGCCGTGAGCCCCAAGAGCGTCATCAGTTGTTGCTCCCTGGATTCCATCGTTCACCCGTCCCTGCCACTGATTCGCCTTTATAACCTCAGCACTTTGCATTAGGAAATGTTTCAGGCTGCCAGCCCGCGGATTATCCGGGACGCAGCCCCCGCCCTCCAGGTCAGAAAACGACTGCATGGGCATCACCCGCGCCGCGCTCGATTGCCAAGGCGCGCCGGGGCAGTGTACAAATGCCCGGCTGCTGTCTGGAAACTGGTCTCAAAAGTGCCAGCGCATTCGCGTCCTGGCCTCTCATGCCCATAATCGCCGTAGCACTACTATTGGTAAGACGCGACATTTAATTATAAGATCGCGCCTTCCCCTATTTCGTCGCCCCGTGCGGCTTTCGCCGCAGGTCCAGCCCGTTGTTCGACTAAACAAGGCTTTGAGAATCTGCGGTCCGTTGCAAAAAGGTAGTTAATGATGAGCGCAAGGCACTTTCTCTCCCTGATGGATTGCACGCCCGAAGAGCTGGTCAGTGTGATTCGTCGAGGCATCGAGCTGAAGGACCTGCGTAACCGCGGCGTACTCTTCGAGCCCTTGAAAAATCGTGTGCTTGGCATGATTTTCGAGAAGTCGTCGACCCGAACCCGACTGTCCTTCGAAGCCGGCATGATCCAACTGGGCGGCCAGGCCATCTTCCTTTCGCCACGGGACACTCAACTGGGGCGCGGCGAGCCCATCGGCGACTGCGCCATCGTCATGTCGCGCATGCTCGATGCCGTGATGATCCGCACCTTTGCCCACAGCACCCTGACCGAGTTTGCGGCCAACTCCCGCGTACCGGTGATCAACGGCCTGTCCGATGACCTGCACCCCTGCCAACTGCTGGCTGACATGCAGACGTTCCTCGAGCATCGCGGCTCGATCCAGGGCAAGACCGTGGCCTGGATCGGCGACGGCAACAACATGTGCAACAGCTATATAGAAGCGGCCATCCAGTTCGACTTCCAACTGCGCATCGCTTGCCCCGAAGGGTACGAGCCCAACGCGGATTTCGTAGCCCAGGCCGGCGACCGCGTGACCATCGTTCGTGATCCTCGCGAAGCCGTGCGTGGCGCCCACCTGGTGAGCACCGATGTCTGGACCTCCATGGGCCAGGAAGAGGAGACCGCCAAGCGCCTGCAACTGTTCGCTCCCTTCCAGGTCAACCGTGCACTGCTGGACCTGGCCGCCGAGGACGTTCTGTTCATGCATTGCCTGCCCGCCCACCGCGGTGAAGAAATCAGCCTCGACCTGCTGGACGACCCGCGTTCGGTGGCCTGGGACCAGGCGGAAAACCGCCTCCACGCACAAAAGGCCCTGCTCGAATTCCTCGTCGAGCCGGCGTACCACCACGCATGAGCCAGCCCTTGCTACTGAACCTGCGCAACCTCGCTTGCGGCTACCAGGACCAACGCGTGGTGCAGAACCTCAACCTGCACCTCAATGCAGGGGATATCGGCTGCCTGCTGGGCTCATCCGGCTGCGGCAAGACCACCACCCTGCGCGCCATCGCCGGGTTCGAGCCGGTGCATGAGGGGGAAATCCAGCTGGCGGGCGAGACCATCTCCAGCGCCGGTTTCACCCTGGCGCCGGAGAAACGCCGGATCGGCATGGTGTTCCAGGACTACGCCCTGTTCCCGCACCTGAGCGTGGCCGACAACATTGCCTTCGGCATTCGCAAACACCCGCAGAAAGAGCGGGTGGTGGCCGAACTGCTGGAGCTGGTGAACCTGAAGAGCCTCGGCCAGCGCTTCCCCCACGAACTGTCCGGTGGCCAGCAACAACGGGTGGCCCTGGCTCGTGCCCTGGCTCCCGAACCACAACTGCTGTTGCTGGACGAGCCCTTCTCCAACCTCGACGGCGAACTGCGACGCAAGCTCAGCCACGAGGTGCGTGACATCCTCAAGGCCCGTGGCACCAGTGCGATCCTGGTCACTCACGACCAGGAGGAAGCCTTTGCCGTGAGCGATCAGGTAGGGGTATTCAAGGAAGGCCGCCTGGAACAGTGGGACACACCGTACAACCTCTACCACGAACCCCAGACGCCCTTCGTCGCCAGCTTCATCGGTCAGGGCTACTTCATTCGCGGCCAGTTGAGCAGCCCGGAATCGGTACAGACCGAACTCGGCTTGCTGCAGGGCAACCGTGCCTACACCTGGCCAACCGGCGGTGCGGTGGATGTGCTGTTGCGTCCGGACGACATCGTCCACGCCCCCGACAGCGCCTTGAAAGCCCGCGTCGTGGGCAAGACGTTCCTCGGCGCCTCGACCCTGTATCGCCTGCAACTGCCCACCGGCAGCCAGCTGGAATCGATCTTTCCGAGCCACGCCGATCATCAGGTCGGCGCCGACGTGGGTATCCGGGTCGCGGCGGAACACCTGGTGCTGTTCCAGGCCTCGGGCAGTACCGCAGCGCAGATCCCGCAAAGCGACTCAGGGGTGCGCCGCTACAGCAGCGCGCATTGAGCCGTCTTCGCTGGCAAGCCAGCTCCTACGACAGCCCACTGTAGGAGCCGGCTTGCCGGCGAAACACCCAGCACAGTCATGGCAGATGCAACTGCCCACTGGCAATCAGCCGGGCATGCCCACCGATCTTCACCCGCTCACCTTCCAGACGACAAAACAACGCGCCACCTCGGGCAGAGCACTGGTAAGCGCTCAACTGCGGCTTATCCAAACGCTGCGCCCAGTAAGGCGCCAGGCAGCAATGGGTGGATCCGGTCACCGGGTCCTCATCGATACCAATGGCGGGGGCAAAATAGCGCGAGACAAAGTCGTGCTGCTCCCCGCGCGCAGTCACGATCACCCCGGGCCAGGGCAATTTCGCCAGCGCCGTCATATCCGGCCGGCACTCACGCACCGCCTGCTCCGACTCCAGCACGGCCAATAGCTCGTTGGCCCCCAGCAATTCGACGACCTCAACCCCCAGCGCTTGCGCCACCGCCTCCCGCCCTGCCTGGCTGCTCGGGCTGCGCAGCGGGAAATCCAGCCACAACAGGCCCTCTTCACGGGTGACACTCAGGGGCCCGGACTGGCTGAGAAAGTCGATACGCTGCGCGGTCTGGCCATAAACCTCGAACAACACATAGGCAGTGGCCAAGGTTGCATGCCCACACAACGGCACTTCCGTCACCGGGGTGAACCAGCGAATCCGCCAGCCCTGGGCCTCACGCACCACAAAAGCGGTCTCTGCCAGATTGTGCTCGGCAGCAATCTGCTGCATCAGCCTGTCATCGAGCCAGGACTCAAGCCGGTAAACCATGGCCGGATTACCCGCGAACGGGCGCTCGCTGAACGCATCGACCTGATGAAACTCAAGCTGCATATCCCTTCTCCGTGAATAACTGGCCCCAGCATGGGCCCTGGCCCCCAACGGGGGACAGACACAGAAGTCGGGATTTTCCTGCATACAGCAGCGGCCCTGGCCGCAGCCGTTGCGACTCAAGGACGACCGATATCGGCGAACCTGGCCTGGGTATGCTCGGCCAGTACCGCCGGCGCCAGCTCGACTTCCAGGCCACGGCGCCCGGCACTGACAAAGATGCTGGCGAACGGCTGCGCACTGTTATCGATAAAGGTCCGCAGGCGCTTCTTCTGCCCCAGCGGGCTGATGCCTCCCAGCAGGTACCCCGTGGCGCGCTGGGCGGCAGCCGGGTCGGCCATTTCAGCCTTCTTCACGCCCGCTGCGTGGGCCAGGGCCTTCAGGTCAAGACTTCCGACGACCGGCACCACCGCCACCAGCAACTCACCCTTTTCACTGCTGGCAAGCAAGGTCTTGAACACCTGCGCAGGATCAAGATCAAGTTTCTCCGCGGCCTCCAGGCCATAGGAAGCGGCCTTGGGGTCATGTTCGTAACTGTGGATGCGATGTTCGGCGCGAACTTTTTTCAGCAGGTCCAGTGCAGGGGTCATGGCAGCTCCAGCCGAGGAATGAAAAGGCAAAACCAAGCGCGCGAATTTTAGGTCATTCACCAGCAAAAGGCTCTATTCCAAGCCTTGATAACCGGCCCGTGTGCCTACGAAAGCAACCATGCCTGTCGTTCCCGCGACTATGCCCCGGAATCATTCATTTGATTGATATCTATAAAATGACCATCCGTTCACTTTCGACCTTTGACAGCGGTGTTTCTTGTCTATATTTTTTCGTTTCTGAATATCATGCGGTAGATCCAAGGTTGTACCCAGTAGCAAGGCGAGGTCGGAATGGGGATTCCGCCTTCGTTTAAAGTCGCGCTCCATGCCTTTTGCAGCAGCGCCAGACAACAACAAAAATCGAGGTTCACATGACAACTGCTCTGCAACAACCGTCGCTATCGGGCCAATGCATCGCCGAGTTTCTGGGTACTGCGCTGTTGATCTTCTTCGGCACCGGCTGTGTCGCCGCGCTCAAGGTCGCGGGGGCCAGCTTCGGCCTATGGGAAATCAGCATCATCTGGGGGATCGGCGTGAGCATGGCGATCTACCTGACCGCCGGAGTTTCCGGCGCGCACCTGAACCCGGCCGTGAGCATCGCCCTGTGCCTGTTCGCCGATTTTGAAAAGCGCAAACTGCCGTTCTACATCCTCGCCCAGATCGCTGGCGCCTTCTGCGCGGCGCTGTTGGTTTACACGCTGTACAGCAACCTGTTCTTCGATTTCGAACAAACCCACCAGATGGTCCGTGGCTCCCAGGCCAGCCTGGAACTGGCCTCGGTGTTCTCCACCTTCCCCAACCCGGCGCTGTCCACTGCCCAGGCGTTCCTAGTGGAGTTGGTGATCACCGCCATCCTGATGGGAGTGATCATGTCCCTGACCGATGACAACAATGGCCTGCCGCGCGGCCCGATGGCTCCGCTGCTGATCGGCCTGCTGATTGCCGTGATCGGCAGTGCCATGGGCCCGCTGACCGGGTTTGCGATGAACCCGGCGCGGGACTTCGGGCCTAAACTGATGACGTTCGTGACCGGCTGGGGTGAAATTTCCTTCACCGGCGGCCGTGATATTCCGTATTTCCTGGTGCCAATCTTCGCTCCGATCCTCGGCGCCTGCCTGGGTGCTGCAGCCTATCGCGGCTTGATTGCCCGCCATTTGCCCAGCGCTGCTGTCGCCCCGGAGGCCGAACAGGTCACCGAAGGCAAAGTCAAAGCTTCCTGAATCCAGTGGCGCGTGATCCTGCCCAAATCGATCGCGCGCCTGTTCTCACTCCCTTATTTCGTCCAAGGCAATCGACATGACCGACATTCAGAATAAGAACTACATCATTGCCCTCGATCAGGGTACGACCAGTTCCCGGGCGATCATTTTCGATCGCGACGCCAACGTGGTCTGCACCGCCCAGCGCGAATTCGCCCAGCATTACCCTCAGGCCGGCTGGGTCGAACATGACCCGATGGAAATCTTCGCCACCCAGAGCGCGGTGATGGTCGAGGCCCTGGCACAAGCCGGCCTGCATCACGACCAGGTGGCCGCCATCGGTATCACCAACCAGCGTGAAACCACTGTGGTCTGGGACAAGAACACCGGCCGGCCGATCTACAACGCCATCGTCTGGCAGTGCCGCCGCAGCACCGAGATCTGCCAGCAGCTCAAGCGCGACGGCCTGGAAGACTACATCCGCGAAACCACCGGCCTGGTGACCGACCCCTACTTCTCCGGCACCAAGCTCAAGTGGATCCTCGACAACGTCGAAGGCAGCCGCGAGCGTGCGCGCAACGGCGAGCTGCTGTTCGGCACCATCGACAGCTGGCTGATCTGGAAATTCACCGGCGGCAAGACCCACGTCACCGACTACACCAACGCCTCGCGCACCATGCTCTTCAACATCCACACCCTGGAGTGGGACGCGAAGATGCTGGAGGTGCTGGACATCCCGCGGGAAATGCTCCCGGAAGTGAAGTCCTCGTCGGAAATATATGGCCGCACCAAGAGCGGCATCGCCATCGGCGGTATCGCCGGCGACCAGCAGGCCGCGCTGTTCGGCCAGATGTGCGTCGAGCCGGGCCAGGCCAAGAACACCTACGGCACCGGCTGCTTCCTGCTGATGAACACCGGCGACAAGGCGGTTAAATCCCAGCACGGCATGCTCACCACTATCGCCTGCGGCCCCCGTGGCGAAGTGGCCTACGCCCTGGAAGGCGCAGTATTCAACGGTGGTTCCACCGTGCAGTGGCTGCGTGATGAACTGAAAATCATCAACGACGCCCATGACACTGAATACTTCGCCGGCAAGGTCAAGGACAGCAACGGTGTGTACCTGGTACCGGCCTTCACCGGCCTGGGTGCTCCCTACTGGGACCCCTATGCCCGTGGCGCACTGTTTGGCCTGACCCGTGGCGTGCGCGTGGACCACATCATCCGCGCCGCCCTGGAATCCATTGCCTATCAGACCCGCGACGTGCTCGACGCCATGCAGCAGGATTCCGGCGAACGCCTGAAAGCCCTGCGGGTGGACGGCGGCGCAGTAGCCAACAACTTCCTCATGCAATTCCAGGCGGACATTCTCGGTACTCAGGTTGAACGCCCGCAAATGCGCGAAACCACAGCCCTGGGCGCGGCCTACCTGGCAGGCCTGGCCTGCGGTTTTTGGGGTAGCCTGGAAGAACTGCGGGGCAAGGCCGTGATCGAGCGCGAGTTCGAACCGCAACTGGCTGAAGCGGAAAAAGAAGGCCTGTACGCGGGCTGGAAGAAGGCCGTCAGCCGCACCCGCGACTGGGAACCCCACGACGAGGCCAAATAAGCCAAGCCGTGGATTGGTAACCGCTTGTAACTGGTAGGGAGGGGATTCCTGCGGCATCATGGGCAAATTTTGCACGGCAGCCCAAAGGAAGCCCCATGAATCTGCCTCCCCGTCAGCAGCAAATCCTCGATCTGGTTCGCGAACGCGGCTACGTCAGCATCGAGGAATTGGCCCAGCTGTTCGTCGTAACCCCGCAAACCATCCGCCGCGATATCAACCAGCTGGCGGAAGCCAATCTGCTGCGCCGCTACCACGGTGGCGCAGCCTATGACTCCAGCGTAGAAAACACCGCCTACGCCATGCGCGCCGACCAGATGCGCGACGAAAAGCAGCGCATCGGCGAAGCCGTTGCCGCGCAGATCCCCGATCACGCCTCGCTGTTCATCAATATCGGCACCACCACCGAATCCATCGCCCGGGCCCTGCTCAATCACAGCCACCTGAAGATCATCACCAACAACCTGCACGTGGCCTCGATGCTCAGCGCCAAGGATGATTTCGACGTACTGCTCACCGGCGGCAATGTGCGCCGTGACGGCGGCGTGGTAGGCCAGGCCAGTGTCGACTTCATCAACCAGTTCAAGGTCGACTTCGCCCTGGTGGGCATCAGTGGCATCGACGAGGACGGCAGCCTGCTGGACTTCGACTACCAGGAAGTGCGGGTATCCCAGGCGATCATCGCCAATGCCCGGCAGGTGATCCTGGCTGCCGACTCCAGCAAGTTCGGGCGCAACGCCATGATCCGCCTGGGGCCCATCAGCCTGATCGATTGCCTGGTCACCGACCAGCAACCGGTACCGGCCCTGACCCAACTGCTCAACCAGCACAAGATCCGCCTCGAAGTGGTCTGACTGCTCTCCCTCCTGCGGATCCGGCCGCGCTCGAACGACGAGCCTCGACGCTTCATCGCTTTCGAAATCGCCGCGGCCGATCCCGCCATCCAGCCCAAGGCAACAGCAGCGGCTACAGTTACCCGTCGACAATGTTCGAAAACTTTCCTTTAGCGCTGCTTCGATCAGTTTTTTCAATCGAAGCACGCTGGATGCGTGCATCTTTATGCGCTAGTATTTTCGAAAATGAACATTAATGTTCGAATTCAAATATCAAAGTAACACGAGGCCTGTCGATGCCCACTTCTACCTTGCCCGCGCGCCCTCTTTCCGAGGTTTACGATATCGCCGTCATTGGCGGTGGGATCAATGGTGTTGGAATTGCCGCCGATGCGGCAGGTCGCGGCCTGTCCGTGTTCCTTTGCGAAAAGGACGACCTGGCCAGCCATACCTCCTCGGCCAGCAGCAAGCTGATCCACGGCGGCCTGCGCTACCTCGAACATTACGAGTTCCGCCTGGTGCGCGAAGCCCTGGCCGAACGCGAAGTGCTGCTGGCCAAGGCCCCGCATATCGTCAAGCCCATGCGTTTCGTCCTGCCGCACCGGCCGCACCTGCGACCAGCCTGGATGATCCGCGCCGGCCTGTTCCTGTATGACCACCTGGGCAAGCGGGAAAAACTCGCTGGCTCACGCAGCCTGAAGTTCGGTGCCGACAGCGCCCTGAAAGCCGAAATCACCAAGGGCTTCGAATACTCCGATTGCTGGGTCGACGATGCGCGCCTGGTGGTGCTCAATGCCATGGCCGCCCGCGAACACGGCGCCCACGTTCATACCCAGACCCGCTGCATCAGCGCCCGTCGCAGCAAGGGCCTGTGGCAACTGGAGCTGGAGCGCGCCGATGGCAGCCTGTTCTCCATCAGCGCCAAGGCCCTGGTGAACGCCGCGGGCCCCTGGGTCGCCAAGTTCATCAAGGACGACCTCAAGCTGGAGTCGCCATACGGTATCCGCCTGATCCAGGGCAGCCACCTGATCGTGCCCAAGCTGTACGAGGGCGAGCACGCGCACATCCTGCAGAACGAGGACCAGCGCATCGTCTTCACCATTCCCTACCTCAACCAGTTCACCCTGATCGGTACCACCGACCGCGAATACACCGGTGACCCGGCCAAGGTGGCGATCACTGAAGGTGAAACCGATTACCTGCTGCAAGTGGTCAATGCGCACTTCAAGAAACAGCTGAGCCGCAGCGATATCCTGCACAGCTATTCCGGCGTTCGCCCGCTGTGCAATGACGAATCCGACAACCCTTCGGCCGTGACCCGCGACTACACCCTGGCCCTTTCCGGCCATGGCGAGGAAGCCCCCCTGCTGTCGGTGTTCGGCGGCAAGCTGACCACCTACCGCAAACTGGCGGAATCGGCGATGGCGCAGCTGGCGCCGTACTTCAAGCAAGCCAAGCCGAGCTGGACAGCCCAGGCCACCCTACCCGGTGGCGAGAACATGAGCACGCCACAGGCACTGGCAGAAGCCATCCGCAAGAAGTTCGACTGGGTACCCAGCCAGATCGCCCAGCGCTGGGCCACCAGCTACGGCAGCCGTACCTGGCGCCTGCTGGAAGGCGTGCACAGCCTCAGCGACCTGGGCGAACACCTGGGCGGCGGCCTCTATACCCGCGAAGTGGATTACCTGTGCAGCGAGGAATGGGCAGTGAAAGCCCAGGACATTCTCTGGCGCCGGAGCAAGCTCGGGCTGTTCACCACCGAGGCGCAGCAGCAGCAACTGCAGGATTATCTGCAGAAAGTCGAACACAATCGCGGCAAGATCAAGGCTGCCTGAGCCACATAGGCAAGCAAAGCCCCTGCACCGGAAGGTCCAGGGGCTTTTTTGTGGGCCTGCAGGATTGAACGTTTCGCCGGCAAGCCGGCTCCTACAATGGCAGGGGCACGTTCGGTTTTCCGAATGGCGAAGCCGCAGGGGTTCGGATAACCGGATACAGCCGCTGAAATCCCCAGGTCATAAATATTCTATAGGCTTGAAAATCAAGGGTTTGACGATGATCAATGGGTCTGGCACGACTCATGCTCTACACTGTGCGACGAATGCCTGTCGTGCCAACACAACAGGAGCCGTCAAGGCATTCGCTGTATAAAAGAGCCGTCGAACTGGCTTCATAAAAAAAACAAATGTCGAGGAAATATTGATGCGCATCGTTCCCCATCTGTTGGGCGCAGCTATCGCTGCCGCTCTGATTAGCACTCCAGTTTTCGCTGCCGAGCTCACCGGCACACTGAAGAAAATCAAAGAGTCCGGCACCATCACCCTCGGACATCGCGACGCTTCCATTCCGTTTTCCTACATTGCTGACGCTTCCGGCGTGCCAGTGGGTTACTCCCACGACATCCAGCTGAAAATCGTCGAAGCGATCAAGAAAGACCTCGACATGCCTGACCTGAAGGTCAAGTACAACCTGGTCACCTCCCAGACCCGCATCCCGCTGGTGCAGAACGGCACCGTGGACGTCGAGTGCGGCTCCACCACCAACAACGTCGAGCGTCAGCAACAAGTCGACTTCTCCGTTGGCATCTTCGAGATCGGCACCCGTCTGCTGTCCAAGAAGGACTCTTCCTACAAGGACTTCGCGGACCTGAAAGGCAAGAACGTGGTAACCACAGCCGGTACCACTTCCGAGCGCATCCTCAAGGCCATGAACGCCGACAAGCAGATGGGCATGAACGTGATCTCCGCCAAGGACCACGGTGAGTCGTTCCAGATGCTGGAATCGGGCCGCGCCGTAGCCTTCATGATGGACGACGCGCTGCTGGCCGGTGAAATGGCCAAGGCCAAGAAACCGACCGACTGGGCCGTGACCGGTACCCCTCAGTCCTACGAAATCTACGGCTGCATGGTGCGCAAGGGCGATGCCCCGTTCAAGAAAGCCGTGGATGACGCCATCGTCGCCACCTACAAATCGGGCGAAATCAACAAGATCTACGACAAGTGGTTCCAGTCGCCGATCCCGCCAAAAGGCCTGAACCTGATGTTCCCGATGAGCGATGAGCTCAAGGCCCTGATCGCCAACCCGACCGACAAAGCGGCTGACGACAAAAAGTCCTGATTCCTGACTAACCTTATCTCCTGAAGGGGCCCTGCCCTTTCAGGAGTCTGTCACTACCTGCTGGCATTTTTTGGAAACACTCGAACCGGTGGTTGTCGAGCCGATCGTGTGTGCCTGATCGTCATGATCAGGCGGGAACGGACGTCCCCAGGCGGGTGCTTGTACATCGAACGATCTGAGGGGTAACCCTAATGAATTACAACTGGGACTGGGGCGTGTTCTTCAAGTCCACCGGCGTGGGCAGCGAGACCTATCTCGACTGGTTCATCTCCGGCCTGGGCTGGACCATCGCCATCGCCGTGGTGGCCTGGATCATCGCGCTGCTGCTGGGCTCGATCCTGGGCGTCATGCGCACCGTGCCGAACCGCCTGGTGTCGGGCATCGCCACCGTGTACGTGGAGATCTTCCGCAACGTGCCGCTGCTGGTGCAGCTGTTCATCTGGTACTTCCTGGTGCCGGACCTGCTGCCGGAGAACCTCCAGGAGTGGTACAAGCAGGACCTCAACCCGACCACCTCGGCCTACCTGAGCGTTGTCGTGTGCCTGGGCCTGTTCACCGCCGCACGGGTTTGCGAACAGGTACGTACCGGTATCCAGGCCCTGCCCCGTGGCCAGGAATCCGCCGCACGCGCCATGGGCTTCTCGCTGCCGCAGATCTACTGGAACGTGCTGCTGCCCCAGGCCTACCGGATCATCATTCCGCCGCTCACCTCGGAATTCCTCAACGTATTCAAGAACTCCTCCGTGGCGTCGCTGATCGGCTTGATGGAATTGCTGGCCCAGACCAAGCAGACCGCCGAGTTCTCGGCCAACCTGTTCGAAGCCTTCACCCTGGCTACCCTGATCTACTTCACCCTGAACATGAGCCTGATGCTGCTGATGCGCCTGGTGGAGAAGAAAGTTTCGGTCCCCGGCCTGATCTCCGTGGGAGGTAAATAATGGAATTCGACTTCTCGGGCATCATCCCGGCCATTCCCGGCCTGTGGAACGGCATGCTGATGACCCTCAAGCTGATGGTCATGGGTGTGGTCGGCGGGATCATCCTCGGTACCTTGCTGGCCTTGATGCGCTTGTCTCACAACAAGCTGCTGTCGAACCTGGCGGGCGCCTACGTCAACTACTTCCGCTCGATCCCGCTGCTGCTGGTGATCACCTGGTTCTACCTGGCGGTGCCGTTCGTGCTGCGCTGGATCACCGGCGAAGACACCCCGATCGGCGCATTCACCTCGTGCATCGTGGCCTTCATGATGTTCGAAGCGGCGTACTTCTGCGAAATCGTCCGTGCCGGCGTGCAGTCGATCCCCAAGGGCCAGATGGGCGCCGCCCAGGCACTGGGCATGAGCTATGGCCAGACCATGCGCCTGATCATCCTGCCCCAGGCGTTCCGCAAGATGACCCCGCTGCTGCTGCAGCAGAGCATCATCCTGTTCCAGGACACCTCCCTGGTGTACACCGTGGGCCTGGTGGATTTCCTCAACGCCTCGCGGTCCAGCGGCGACATCATCGGCCGCTCCAATGAATTCCTGATCATCGCTGGTCTGGTCTATTTCACAATCAGCTTTGCCGCCTCGCTGCTGGTCAAGCGTCTGCAAAAAAGGTTCGCCGTATGATCTCTATCAAGAACATCAACAAGTGGTATGGGGACTTCCAGGTGCTGACCGATTGCAGCACCGAGGTCAAGAAAGGTGAAGTGGTGGTGGTCTGCGGGCCGTCCGGCTCCGGCAAGTCGACCCTGATCAAGTGCGTCAACGCCCTGGAACCCTTCCAGAAAGGCGACATCGTGGTGGACGGCACTTCCATCGCCGACCCCAAGACCAACCTGCCGAAACTGCGTTCCCGCGTGGGCATGGTGTTCCAGCATTTCGAGCTGTTCCCGCACCTGACCATCACCGAGAACCTGACCATCGCGCAGATCAAGGTGCTGGGCCGCAGCAAGGAAGAGGCCACCAAGAAAGGCCTGCAACTGCTGGACCGCGTCGGCCTCGCCGCCCACGCCCACAAGCACCCGGGGCAACTCTCCGGTGGCCAGCAACAACGTGTGGCCATCGCCCGCGCCCTGGCCATGGACCCGATCGTCATGCTGTTCGACGAACCGACCTCGGCCCTGGACCCGGAAATGGTCAACGAAGTGCTGGACGTCATGGTGCAACTGGCCCATGAAGGCATGACCATGATGTGCGTGACCCACGAAATGGGCTTTGCCCGCAAAGTGGCGAACCGGGTGATCTTCATGGACAAGGGCCAGATCATCGAGGACTGCCAGAAAGAAGAGTTCTTCGGCGATATCAGCGCCCGCTCCGAACGTGCGCAGCACTTCCTCGAGAAGATCCTGCAGCACTAAAACCCGCGTTCCTGTAGGCACCGGCTTGCCTGCGACGGGACGGTATCTGACTCCCCTATCGTCAGTGCCGCCCTGGTCGCCGGCAAGCCGGCTCCTACAGACACTGCGCAGTGGTTGACCCAAGGCATCTGTGATGAAATGCGACCCCACTCTCTATCGCGCCGCGCCGCCATCACTCGCCGTGAAACCCCGCCTGATCCGACATCTGTTCCTGCCGCCCCTGGTCATCCTGCTGATGATCGGCCTGGGCTACGTCGGGTTCTGGATCAGCGAGCACAACGGCATCCGCACCCTCGGCGAAAACGGCCAGCGCCAGCTGGAGCTGCATGCCCGCGCCGTAGAAAGTGAGATCAGCAAGTACACCTATCTGCCAAGCCTGCTGGAACTGGAATCCAGTGTTTCCCAGCTGCTGGGCGATCCTTCGCCGGAACACCGGCAAACCGTCAATCAATACCTCGAAGGCCTGAACCGCCGCAGCCGCAGCCGGGCCATCTATGTCATGGACACCACGGGCCGGGTGGTAGCCACCAGCAACTGGCGTGACGTCGACAGCTACCTGGGCGAAGACCTGTCGTTCCGGGCCTACTACCAGAACGCCGTGCGCGGCCAGCCCGGGCGCTTCTACGGCATCGGCAGCACCAACGGCGAACCTGGCTACTACCTGGCCCATGGCCTGGAAGAACAAGGCAAGATCATCGGCGTGGCGGTGGTCAAGGTACGCCTGGAGGCCCTGGAGGAACGCTGGCAGCGTGCCCGCCTGGAAGCCTTCGTCAGCGACGAAAACGGCATCATCATCTTGTCCAGCGACCCGGCGCGCCGCCTCAAGTCGGTCCGCCCGCTCAGCGACGACACCAAGGAACGCCTGGCCCGCAGCCTGCAATATTACTGGTTCCCCCTCAACGAACTGGAACCCCTGGCCCGGGAACGCCTGGCCGAAGGCGTGGAAAAGCTGACCTTTCCGGCCAACACCGAGCTGGTGTCCGACGAGAAAGCCATCAGCTACCTGTCCCAGACCCGGCCCCTGAGTGATACCCCCTGGAACTTCACCCTGCTCACCCCGTTGCAGGACCTGCGCCGCGAAGCCATCAACCAGGGCATCCTGGTGGCGGTGGCCTTTGCCCTGGTGGCCTTTCTGCTGATCGCCTGGAACGAACGGCGCAAGGTCATCGCCACTCGCCTGGCCGCCCGTGAAGCCCTGCAGGAAGCCAATAGCCAGCTGGAACGGCGGATCACCGAACGCACCGCCGACCTGCGGGCCAGCAACGAACGGCTCAAGGGCCAGATCCGCGAACGCCGCCAGGCCGAGGAAACCCTGCGCCGCGCCCAGGACGAACTGGTCCAGGCCGGCAAGCTGGCGGCCATCGGCCAGATGTCCACCAGCATCGCCCACGAACTGAACCAGCCCTTGGCGGCCTTGCGTACCTTGTCCGGTAACACCGTGCGCTTCCTCGAACGCGGCGCCCTGGACACCGCCAGCGCCAACCTCAAGACCATCAATGAACTGATCGACCGCATGGGCCGCATCACCGCCAGCCTGCGCTCCTTCGCCCGCCGTGGCGACGACCAGGGCCAGGCCAGCCTGGACAAGGCCGTTGACGCAGCCCTGCAAGTGCTCAATGCGCGCCTCGAACCCCTGCCCCTGCAACTGCACCGCGACTTCACCGAGCAGACCCTGCAGATCGACCAGACCCGCCTGGAGCAGATCCTGGTCAACCTGATCGGCAATGCCCTGGATGCCATGCAGGCCCAACCGGCGCCGCAACTGTGGCTGGAGGGCGAACTCAGCGAGGGCAAGTACCGCCTGCGGGTGCGCGACAACGGCCACGGCATCGATCTTGAAGCGCGCAAGCACCTGTTCGAACCCTTCTTCACCACCAAACCCGGCGAGCAGGGCCTGGGCCTCGGCCTGACCCTGTCCGCCAGCCTCGCCGCCGCTACCGGCGGCAGCCTGGGGGTGGAACACCCGGCAAGCGGCGGCACCGCCTTTGTCCTCAGCTTGCCCCTGGCAAGCCCCACTCGAGCCGAGCCGATATGAACAACGAGCTGACCGTGCTGATCGTCGAAGACGACCCCCATGTCCTGCTGGGTTGCCAACAGGCCCTGGCCCTGGAAGACATTCCCTGCATCGGTGTGGGCAGCGCCGAAGAAGCCCTGGCCCAGGTCGGTGAAAACTTTCCCGGCATCGTGGTCAGCGACATTCGCCTGCCGGGCATCGATGGCCTGGAACTGCTGAACCGCCTCAAGGCCCGGGACCGCAGCCTGCCGGTGGTGCTGATCACCGGTCACGGCGATATTTCCATGGCCGTGGGCGCCATGCAGAAAGGCGCCTACGACTTCATGGAAAAACCCTTCTCCCCCGAGCGCCTGGTGGATGTGGCCCGCCGCGCCCTGGAGCAACGGGGCCTGGCCCGGGAAGTGACCTCCCTGCGCCGCCAACTGGCCGAACGCAGTTCCCTGGAAGGGCGGATCATCGGCCGCTCGCCGGCCATGCAGAACCTGCGGGAGCTGATCGCCAACGTTGCCGATACCTCGGCCAACGTGCTGATCGAAGGCGAGACCGGCACCGGCAAGGAACTGGTCGCCCGTTGCCTGCACGACTTCAGCCGGCGCCACCAGCAGCAGTTCGTCGCCCTGAACTGCGGCGGCCTGCCCGAGAACCTCTTCGAAAGCGAAATCTTCGGCCACGAGGCCAACGCCTTCACCGGCGCCGGCAAACGGCGCATCGGCAAGATCGAGCACGCCCACCAGGGCACGCTGTTCCTCGACGAAGTGGAAAGCATGCCGATCAACCTGCAGATCAAGCTCTTGCGCGTGTTGCAGGAACGCACCCTGGAGCGCCTCGGTTCCAACCAGAGCGTGGCCGTGGATTGCCGGGTGATCGCCGCCACCAAGTCGGACCTGGACGAAATGAGCCGGGCCAAGGAGTTTCGCAGCGATCTGTACTACCGCCTCAACGTGGTGACCCTGGAACTGCCGCCCCTGCGCGAACGCCGCGAAGACATCCTGCAGTTGTTCGAGCATTTCCTGCAGCAGTCGTCCCTGCGCTTTGACCGCGCGGTGCCGGAGCTGGACAACCAGACCCTGTCGACCCTCATGAGCCACGACTGGCCGGGCAACGTGCGCGAGTTGCGCAACGTCGCCGAACGCTTTGCCCTCGGCCTGCCGGCCTTCAAGAAGCCCGGCAGCAGTGTCGCCCATGGGCTGGGCTTTGCCGAGGCGGTGGAAGCCTTCGAGCGCAACCTGCTCAACGATGCCTTGCAGCGCAGCGGCGGCAACCTGACCCAGGCCAGCCAGGAGCTGGGCATGGCCAAGACCACCCTGTTCGACAAGGTCAAGAAGTACGGCCTGAGCCACTAACCCAAGGCGCGAGTAACCATGGATCTATTGTTGAAGGCCGCCCTGGGCGCGGCGGTGGTGGTGATTCTGGCGGCCCTGGCCAAGACCCGGAACTACTACATCGCCGGCCTGGTGCCGCTGTTCCCGACCTTTGCCCTGATCGCCCACTACATCGTCGGCAAGGGCCGCTCCCTCGATGACCTGAAGACCACCATCCTGTTCGGCATGTGGTCGATCATTCCCTACTTCGTCTACCTGGCGACCCTGTATGTGATGGTCGACCGCCTGCGCCTGGAAGCTTCCCTGGCAGTGGCTGCCGTGGCCTGGCTGATCGCCGCGACGATCCTGGTCAGCGTCTGGGTGCGCCTCCACGCCTGAGCTCCCGCCCTTCCTGTAGGAGCGAGCTTGCTCGCGAAGCCTGCGCCGCGGTCTTTCACCGGCAACCCGGCAACGACCCTGGCCCGACCCTTGCATTTACCCGGCAAAGCCCGTCCAGCCTGCGTTCGAGCGGTATCACGCAGTTTTCTGGAGGGCGCTGCCATGGGTAAAGAACACTTTGAATATCTTAGATCTCGACCACAGCCTGACCGCCCAGGAGCCGATCATCCGACGCCTGAACAGCGGCCAGGCGCGGCGTCTCGACCTGCTGGACCTGGGGCCCAAGCTGCGCCTGTGGTCCACCGAGCGCACCTACCGTCACTTCACCGAACGCCTGCGCCAGCGGCCCCGCCACAGCGGCCCGCAGCCGGAAATCTTCTTTGTCGGCTCCGGTGACTATCACCACCTGACCCCGGCCTTTCTCGGCGACCTGCAAGAGCCGGTGAGCCTGATCCACTTCGACAACCACCCGGACTGGGTGCGCCTGGCTCCGCGCCGGCATTGCGGCTCCTGGGTCAACCGGGCGCTGAAACTGCCGCACATCCAGCGCATCGTCACCCTTGGCCCCTGCAGCGAAGACCTGCACAACCCACAACTGCGCGGCGGCAACGTCGCCGCCCTCAAGCACGGCAAGCTGCAGCTGTTCCCCTGGCAGCACGCGCCGTCCAAGGTCTGGGGGCGGGTCGGCGATGGCGCCGGGCACCAGCAGCAGGAAAACCACCTGCACTGGCGCAACCTGGCGGAACTGGACTGGCAGGCCTTTCTCGAACAGATGATCGACAGCCTGCCCACCGAGGCGATCTGGATCACCATCGACAAGGATGTGCTGGCCAGCGAAGACGCCGCCACTAACTGGGACCAGGGCGGCATGCGCCTGACCCACCTGCTGCAGGCCCTGCGCACCCTGGCCGCGCGCAAGCGGATCCTGGGCATCGACGTCTGCGGCGAGTTCGCCCAGCCGGCCTTCAGCAACGCCTTCAAACGCTGGGAAGCCAAGTCCGACCAGCCTCCGGCCGAGCGCTGGAGCCAGGACGACCTGCTGCGCAACTCGGTGACCAATGAAGCCCTGATCTCGCTGTTCGAGGAGCTGTTCCCGTGACCCTGACCGTTGTTCTGCTGGTGGCCTTTTCCATTGTCCTGGACGTGGTCGGCCAACTCTGTTTCAAGCTCGGCCTGGACCGCCTGCCAGAGCTGGAAGGCGGTTTTCGCCTGAACGCTTTCTGGGGCCAGGTGTTCAACGCGCCCTTGCTGTGGTGCGGCATCGGCGCCTACGCCATCGAGTTCTTCGTCTGGCTCGAAGCCCTGTCCCGGGCGCCCCTGAGCCTGCTGTTCCCCGCGGCGGCCCTGGCCTATTGCGGCGTGGTACTGGCGGGCAAGGTGGTGCTGGGCGAGACCGTCAGCCGCCGTCGCTGGCTCGGCACCCTGGTGATCACCGCCGGGGTGATGCTGGTGTGCGTGGCCAGTACCTGAGCCTTGTTCAACGAATAGAAGGAAGCGTTTGATGAGTTCCAATACCTCCCACGGCTGGCTGCACGAGCGCCTGGGCACCATCGTGCTCTGGGCCTTGCTGATCGGTTTCGAAAGCGCCGGGCAGATCGCCACCAAGGTTGGCGGCGACCAGCTGGGCCAGATGGATTTCAACCTGCAGTGGCTGGCGGCGGTCGCGGTCAACCCCGGGGTGCTGATGGCGATTGCCTGCTATATCGGCGCGTTTTTCGTGTGGATGCTGATCCTGCGGCGCAGCAGCCTGTCCCTGGCCTTCCCCTTGAGCTCCCTGGTATTCGTGGTGGTGCTGCTGGGCTCGTGGCTGGGCCTGGGCGAGCAGATCAGCCTGCTGCACTGGGTCGGCGTCTTTGTAATCATCGGCGGGATTGCCCTTTTGGCGGAGGGTGAAGAGGCCTGAGGGCCTCTTTGCTACAGCGAAGGGATGTTGTGCAGGAGCCGGCTTGCCGGCGAAGGCGATCTTGCTGGCCCCTTCGCTGGCAAGCCAGCTCCTACAGCCACGGGGTTTAGGCCTTGCGGTGGGACACCAGGAAACCCAGGCCGTGGGACACCGGAATCACTTTCACCCCGGCAGCCCGTTGCTGCTCGCGGATCTCGCGGTGGAAAGCCTTGACCTTGGTCCAGTGCATCTTCGGCCGGTAGTGATGCTCGGCGTGGTAGCCGTTGTTCATCCAGATCAGGTTGTACAGCGGGCTGTAGGAGCTCACGCCCCAGGCGATCGGCAGGTCCGGGTTGCCCCCCAGGTGCTCGTAGTAGCCATTGAGCGACGACAGCGACTGCCCCAGGTACCAGAACGGCAGCAGCACCAGCACCGCATGCCAGTCATACAGCGCCAGGGCCAGATAGAACGCCACTGTGACGCCGATCTCCACTTTTACCCAACGTGCATCGTCAGGCCGTTTGCGCTGCATTTCCTGGTAGATCTCCTTGGGATCGTCGCGGAAAAAGCTCAGAAAAGTGTAGGCCCAGGGGTTGTCCGGCTGGCCATCCTTGCCATGCAGGTAGATGGAGAGCGGGTCGACGGTCTTGCCATTGGCGTCCGGCAGGTCGGAGTTGCCCCGGTGGTGGCGGTTGTGGATGTCGCGGTACAGGGTCTGGGAAAAACCTATGGTCACCGAGAGCAGCAGGTCGAAGCCGCGGTTCATCCACCCGGGGGTGAAATAGGCGTTGTGGATCTGGTTATGGGAAATGCTGTTGATGCTCCACGACAGGCTGACCGCGTAGAGCAGCGCCGCCGGCAGGATGACCCACCAGGACAGGGCGTGGAAATCCAACACCAACCACAGCACAAAGGCGAAATGCGCCACGGCCATGGCAATCGGGATCAGGTCCCAGAGGGAATAGGCGAGTAGACGATAGGCAGGTCGAGCCATGAAGAACTTCCTGAGAAATTGAATTCATGGCGACCATTGCAAAGGCCAGACCAGTTTTTGCTGTAGCCGCCCCAGGCCGTGCTCAGGCCAGGGAGGCGCCCCTCAGAACTTGTAGCTGATGGCGGTCTGCACCTGCCCCTGGTTGACCTCGCCCTTGTCACGGACGATGGTGCTGTCGGCGGCGGAGTTGACCAGGCGCGTCCAGCTGGCACTGGCCACCAGCGCCCAGTTGTCCCCCAGGGGGAAGTGGAAATTCTGGCTCAGGGTGAAGTTCTGCATGCCACCGCTGGCGTTGTACTGGCCAATGCCGGAAGCGAGGGACTCCTTGGCGTCGACGCCGAAGAAGGTCTGGCTCTGGCGGCCATCGGCGAAGTGCAGGGTCAGGTTGTTGCTGCCAATGATGCCCAGGCCCAGCGGGTAGCCGATTTCACCCCCGACCTTGCCCAGCACCCCGCCCTGGCCCCCGGCACCGCCCACCGCCTGGCCCACGGCGGCGAACAGCCGCCAGAAGTCCTCGGGGGCGTACTCGATGAAGGCGCCGATATCGGCCATGTCGCGAACATCCCGCAGGCCGCGCAGCGCGCCGTCGGAATTACGCCCCTGCAGGTAATTGATGTAGGGGCCGATGCTCAAGCCATTGCTCTTGAAGGCATCCCAGGTCAGGCCATCGTCACCGCTCAGGCTGACATCTCCCCAATCCAGGTCCATGTACGGCAGCGGCACGGTGTCGTAGCTGCTGCCTGTGGGGTCATGGGGTTGATAGCCCAGGCCCAGGCCCAGTTCACCGGTGATGCCGGAGTCGGCCATGGCGCCACTGGCGAGGGTCAGGGAGAGCAGGCCGGCCAGTAAGGCGGGGGAAGAAAGCCTGGGCATGAATGAGTTTCCTTGTCTGAACATGCGCGCATCAATCATCAGAGCGGCCCTTGGGCGCAAGCACTGATGTTCTTTGTAGGGACCTACAAAAATTGTAGCCAGAACTCTACAAATCACCCTCTTTCCTCGCCAAGACCCCAGCCCCGCTGGGTTTTGGCCACTTGGCACAGTCCCTGCTCTACCCCTGCCACAAGCGCAAAGAGCGCTCTTATTCAACAGGTAACAGCAGATGATGCACTGGCATATCGTATGTGACTTCGACGGGACCATCTCCCGCGCCGACGTGATCGATAACGTTCTCCAACGCTTCGCCGACCCCAGCTGGGAAGGCATAGAGCAGGAATGGCTGGACGGTCACATCGGCTCCCGAGAATGCCTCAGCCGCCAACTGGCCCTGGTCAAGGCTTCGCCCGCCGAACTGCTGGGCTACTTCGACAGTGTCGAAATCGACCCCGACTTCCCCGACTTCGTCGATCACGTGATCGGCCTGGGCGCTTCCATCGAAGTGGTCAGCGACGGCATCGAGCAGGGCATCGCCCGCATCCTGGCACGCAACTACGTGACCCTGCTGCCGATCCTCGCCAACCGCCTGCGCCAGGTCGACCACAACAGCTGGCGCATCGACTTCCCCTACGCCAGCGACGCCTGCCGCGCCGCTTCCGGCAACTGCAAGTGCAAATCCACCCCGCGGGGCAAGCGCGTGCTGGTGATCGGCGACGGCCAGTCGGACATGTGCGTGGCTTCCACCGCCGACTTCGTGTTCGCCAAGGATCGCCTGGCCGACTACTGCGAACGCAACAAGATTCCCCATGCGCGGTTCGACTCCTTCGCCGAACTGCCAGCGCTGCTGGCCAAGCTGCCGAATAACGCCGCCAACGCGACCAACTTCTCTCTTGAAACCCAGGAACTCTTCCACCATGTCTGATATCCGCATCGCTACCGCAGAAGACCAGATCCTTCTGGAAAAAGAAGCCAAGTACTGCTCCTACGGCGATACCGTTCACTACATCGAACCACCGCGCATCTTCAGCCGCTGCGAAGGCTCCTACGTCTGGGACACCAGCGACCAGGCCTACCTCGACCTGCAGATGTGGTACTCGGCGGTGAACTTCGGCTACGCCAACCCACGCCTGAACAACGCCCTCAAGCAACAGATCGACACCCTGCCGCAGATCGCCAGCCAATACCTGCACAAAGGCAAGATCGAGCTGTCGGAAATGATCGCGGTCGACGCCAAGAAGAAGTTCGGCCTCGACGGCCGCGTGCACTTCAACGTCGGCGGTTCGCAGTCGGTGGAGGACTCGCTGAAAGTGGTGCGTAACGCCACCAACGGCAAGAGCCTGATGTTCGCCTTCGAAGGCGGCTACCACGGCCGTACCCTGGGCGCTTCGTCGATCACCTCCAGCTACCGCTACCGCCGCCGCTACGGCCACTTCGGCGAGCGTGCGCAGTTCATTCCATTCCCGTACCACTTCCGCGGCCCCAAAGGCATGACCAAGGAAGAGTACGGCAGCCACTGCGTGCAGCAGTTCGCCCGCCTGTTCGAAACCGAATACAACGGCGTCTGGGACCCGAAGGTCGGCCAGAGCGAATATGCCGCCTTCTATGTCGAGCCGATCCAGGGCACCGGCGGCTACGTGATCCCGCCGATGAACTTCTACAGCGAGCTCAAGCACGTGCTCGACCAGCACGGCATCCTGATGGTGGTCGACGAGATCCAGATGGGCTTCTACCGCACCGGCAAGCTGTGGTCGATCGAGCACTTCGACGTCAAGCCGGACGTGATCGTGTTCGGCAAGGCGCTGACCAACGGCCTCAACCCGCTGGGCGGCATCTGGGCCCGTGAAGAGCTGATCAACCCGGGCGTGTTCCCGCCAGGTTCGACCCACTCCACCTTCGCCTCCAACCCGCTGGGTACCGCCGTGGGCCTGGAAATGTTCAAGATGACCAGCGAGATCGACTACGGCGCGATGGTCATGGAGAAAGGCAAGTACTTCCTGGCCGGCCTGCAGGACCTGCAGAAGCGCTACCCGATCATCGGCGACGTCGACGGCCTGGGCCTGGCCCTGCGCTGCGAGATCTGCACCACCGACGGCTTCACCCCGGACAAGGCGACCCTGGACTACATGGTCGAGGAAGGCATGAAGGGCGACATCGAAATCAACGGCCAGCGCCTGGGCCTGATCCTCGATGTGGGCGGCTACTACAAGAACGTCATCACCCTGGCCCCGTCGCTGGAAATCAGCTACGCAGAAATCGACCTGGGCATCGCACTGCTGGATCGCCTGCTGGATCGGGCCATGAAGCGATGAGCAAGGCTGAGATCGATCTGGGCGAAGGCAGCGCCGGCTTCGTTCTCGGCACGGGTCCGGTCGGGGTCTTGTTGATCCACGGCCTGACCGGCACCCCGACGGAACTCCGTCGGGTGGCCCAGGGCCTGGCCAAGGACGGTACGTGCACGGTGTACGTACCGACCCTGCCCGGGCACTGCGGGGACAACAGCGACCTGCAGGCCACCGGCTGGCAGGACTGGTACGAGGGCGTGCGCAAGACCTTCGCCGATGTACAGCAGCGCCACGAGCAGGTGTTCGTGGGTGGCCTGTCCATGGGTGCGGTGATGTCCATGTACCTGGCCTCCGAGCATCCGGGACGGATCAGCGGCCTGCTGATGTACTCCACCACCCTGAAGTACGACGGCTGGAGCATCAACAAACTGGCCTTCCTCACCCCGTTGCTGATGAAGATCCCCTTTGGCGTGCACATCTGCCGCTTCGAGGAAAAGCCACCCTACGGCATCAAGAACGAACGCCTGCGGGCCATCGTCGAGAAGCAGATGAAAGCCGGTGAAAGCAGCAATGCCGGGCTCCTGACCATGGAGGGCGTGACGGTGCGCGAATTGCACCGGATGAACGCCGTGGTCAAGAAACGCATGCCGTCGATCCTGACTCCGGCCCTGGTGCTGCACTCCAGCGAAGACGACATCACCAGTACCTGGAACGCCGACTACGTGGAGCGCAAGCTCGGCGGCCCGGTGACCAAGATCCTCCTCGACAACTGCTATCACATGATCACCGTGGACCTGCAGTACCAGCGGGTGATCGAACTGAGCGCAGATTTCATCCAGCAGCGAGTGGTGACACCTGCGGTGCGCGAAGACTACCGACAGCTGGCGTGACTTAAGGAAGAGACGTGATAACCGCCCAAGCCTTTTCAACCATCCAGGCCATCGATCGCAGCGCCTGGAATGACTGTTTCCCAGGGGCCCTGGAGGATTGGGACTATTACCTGGCCGTGGAAAAAGCCGCGATCGCCGATTTTCGCTGGCGCTACCTGGCGCTCTACGAGGGTTCGACCCTGGCGGCAGTGGCGCCGGCCTTCACCACCCAGTACCGGCTTGATACCACGGTCTCCGGGCTGGCCAAGCGCTTCACCGAACGCCTGGCACGCCAGTGGCCCGGGGCCCTGGAGCTGCGCCTGTACGCCATAGGCTCGCCTGTGGCCGAACAGTGCAATGCCGGCACCGCCAGCCATGTGCCTGCGCAACGCCGCCAGGAGCTGCTGGAGCAGCTGCTGCAACTGGCGCGACGCGATGCCGACAGCTTCGGCATCGGCCTGATGGCGGTCAAGGATGCGCCGAGCAACGACCGGCAATGGGCTGCCAGTTGCCTGGCCGCGGGCCTGCAAGCCATGCCGAGCCTGCCCACGGCGCTGCTGCCGGTGCCCTTTGCCTCGATCGACGCCTACCTGGGCACCCTGGGCAAATCCACCCGCAAGGACCTGCGCCGCAAACTCCGGACACCGGCGCCACGCATAGAATGGCGCCGCCAGATCGACGACGTGCTGCCGGACATCATGCGCCTCTACGAGGCCACCCTGAATCGTAGCGACCTGCAGTTCGAACGCCTGCCGGCAGGCTACTTCACCGGCATCCTCGAGCAGTTGGGGGAACGCGCGGCCTGTGTCCTGTACTGGGTCGACGAGCAACTGGTGGCCTTCAACCTGGTGCTCATCGACCAGCATCGGCTGATCGACAAGTTCTTTGCCCACGACCTCAGTGTCACCCGTGAGCACAATCTGTATTTCCGCAGTTGGCTGGCCAACGTCGACTACTGTATTCAGCAACGCATTCCCCTGTACGAGTGCGGCCAGGCCGGTTATGCCAGCAAGTTGCGCCTGGGTTGCCAGTTCACCGGTAACATGTTGTTTTTCCGGCATCGCAATCCCTTGCTCAATGCCCTGCTCAAACTGATAAAACGCTTTGTCCGCCCGGATCGCTCCGACCCCGCCATGGCTGCTGCAATAAGCGAAAGTACATGACCAGAAAAGATCGTCGCCCTCCTCGCCCCTTCGCCATTTCCCGCTGGAGCCTGCAACGCAAGCTGGTGCTGGCGTTCTGGCTGGTCAGTGTGATTCCCACCATGATCGCCGCGGAACTGGCGGCCACTACCCTGTCGGAAATCTTCGACAGCAACGTGCGGATCTGGCTGCAGGAGTCCACCAAGATCGTCGAGGACGAGATCACCGAAATCCTCCATGACAACGCGCGGATCGCCCAGCTGTTCCTGCGCTATACGCGCCCGCCCACGGACCGCAATGCGGCCAAGCATGACAAGCTCACCGCCGACATCGCCGATTCCATGGGCATCGACGTGGTGGCGCTGATCCGCAAGAACGATCACAAGGTGGTGTTCACCACTGCCGCCGATGACGTGGTGGGGCAGATCAGTACCGCCTCCAATGCCGTGCTGCAGACCATCCAGGTCGGCGGCGTGGCCACCGGGGCGGTAGTCTCGACGTTCCAGACCCAGCTCGACGGGGTCGACTACCAGTTGCTGATCGCCACCTACCTGGACGCCAGCTTCCTCACCAGCGTGGCCGACGTGCATTCCCTGGACCTGCGCCTGTACCTGGCCAAGGCCGATGACTTCTCGGAAATCTTCGCCACCCAGCGCTTCGAGGACCACCCGCCCCAGGTGCCGCACAAGATCGAAGACATCCTGCGCGCCACCCGCCAGCCCACCGAGCAGTTCACCAGCCGCTACAGCGGCCTGTACCGGCCGATCTTCAACGACAGCGGCGACCTGGTGGGGGTGATCTTCAGCGGCCTGCTGCGCCATAGCAGCCTGGTGGGCCTGGTCAACCAGAGCAACCTGTTCATCCTGATCTTCCTGCTCAGCTCGGCAGCCTCGCTGTGCGTCGGCTGGCTGGTTTCCCAGCGCCTGACCCGACCGCTGCGGGGCCTGTCCAAGGGCGTGCAGGCGGTGATCGCCGGCGACTACCGCCAACGGGTGCCGGTGATCGGCGGCGACGAACTGGCGGAGCTGAGCAGCACCTTCAACCACATGACCGAGCGCCTGGGGGAACTGCAGCATCTGGAAGCCCAGTTGCGCCGCCGCGACCGCCTGCATGCCCTGGGCGAAGTGGCCATGGGCCTGGCCCACGAGATCCGCAACCCGCTGGGCATCATCAAGACCGCCACGCAGTTGCTGCACCGCCGGGCCAACCTGCCGGAAAACGACAAGCGCCACCTGGAATACGTGATCAGCGAGGTCAGCCGGATCAACGACCTGATCACCGAATTCCTCGATTTCGCCAAGCCCAGCGCGCCGATACGCGCCACCCAGCTGGCCCGCCCGCTGGTGGAGGAATTGCTGGGCTTCTGCACCCCGGAACTGGCCACCCACAACATCGACGCGCGGATCGACGACCAGGCCCCCGGCGCGACCCTCCACGCCGATGCCCGGCAACTCAAGCAGGCCTGCCTCAACCTGATTCTCAACGCCATCGACGCCATGCCCGACGGCGGCCGCCTGACCCTGGGCATTTCCCAGCGCGACGACGAAACCATCATCAGCGTCAGCGACACCGGCCAGGGCATCGAGCCGGACATGCTGGAACGCATCTTCACCCCATTCGTCACCACCAAGGCCTCGGGCACCGGCCTGGGTTTGGCTAAAGTCTTCTCGATCATGGAAAGCCATGACGGCCATATCGAGTGCACCAGCGAAAAAGATGCTGGCGCCACCTTCAGCCTGTACATTCCGGCCAACGGTGAAGAAGACGACGAGGACAGTGATGACGCATAACCTGCTGGTGGTCGATGACGAGCCGAAACTCTGCGACCTGCTGTCCTCGGCCCTGAGCCAGAACGGCATCCAGGTATTCACCGCAGGCAACGGCCTGCACGCGCTCAAGGTGCTGGAGCAGGAAGACATCGACCTGGTGATCAGCGACTGGCGCATGCCCGGCATGGACGGGCCGCAGTTGCTGGGGGAAATCAAGCAGCGCTACCCGCAGTTGCCGGTGATCGTGATGACCGCCTACAGCACGGTGAAGAATGCCGTGCAGTCCATGCGCAACGGCGCCTACGACTACATCGCCAAACCCTTCGACATCGACGAACTGGACATCACCGTCAGCAAGGCCCTGCAGTTTCGAGACATCCTCAAAGACAACCAGCGCATGCGCGCCGAGCTCGCAGAGCATCAGCAGATCGACAGCCTGGTGGGCGACAGCCCGGCCTTCCGTCGGGTGCTGCAAGCCGTGGATTCGGTGCGCGAAAGCAACGCCACCATCCTCCTGACCGGGGAAAGCGGCACCGGCAAGGAAATGGTCGCCCGGGCCATCCATAAGCACGGCAACCGGGCCGACAAGCCCTTTGTCGCGGTCAATTGTGCGGCCATTCCCGAGGGCCTGCTGGAAAGCGAGATGTTCGGCCACCGCAAGGGCGCCTTCACCGGCGCCGTGGCGGACCGGGTCGGACGTTTCCAGCAAGCCGACAAGGGCACCCTGTTCCTCGACGAAGTCGGCGACATGCCCCTGGCCCTGCAGGCCAAGATCCTGCGTGCCCTGCAGGAGCGAGTGATCGAGCCGGTGGGCGATCCGCGGGAGCGCAAGGTGGATGTGCGGGTGATCGCCGCCACCAACAAGAACCTGCTGGAAGCGGTGGCCAACAAGGAATTTCGCGAAGACCTGTACTACCGCCTGAATGTATTCCCGATCCCCTTGCCGGCACTGCGCGAACGGGTCGAGGACATCGCCCTGCTGGCCCGGCACTTTGCCCACAGCCTGGGTGCCACCGCCGGCAAGCGCATCAGCGGCTTCAGCCCCGAAGCCCTGCAGGCCATGGCCAGCTACGCCTGGCCGGGGAATATCCGCGAACTGCAGAACTGCGTGGAGCGGGCCACCATCGTCGCCAGCGGCCAGGTCATCGAAGAAAAGGACCTGCCAGGGTATCTGTTCGGTCCCCAGGCGCAGGGCACAGAGAGCAGCGCAGCCATCAGTGTCGGCCCGCAAGTGCCCAGCGACCTGGAAGCGGCCCTGGCGGAAGTGGAAAAAGCCTACATTCTCGCCGCCCTGCAGCAGAGCAACGGTGTCCAGGCGGCAGCGGCGCAGTTGATCGGTATTTCCGAGCGCAGCTTCTGGTACCGGCTGAAGAAACTCGGCATCCAGGTGGACAAGATCGTTCGCTGAAACCGCAGCGCTTCATTCGCCGGCAAGCCGGCTCCTGCACCCAACCGCAAGAGCCGGCTTGCCGCGCTGCCCTAGAGGATGTTGCTGCTATCGAGCGGCTCGATCTGCGCCCAGTGGGAAGTGTCTTCCCGGTGGGTTTGCAGGTATGGCAGCACCGCCGCCAGCAGCGGCGCCTTGAAGGCTTCCTGGAACCGGTGGGCCAGCCCCGGAATCAACTTCAACTGGCTGCCCTGGATCTGCGCCGCCAGGTGCACGCCGTGCATCACCGGCAGCAACGGGTCGGCGGTGCCATGCACCACCAGGGTCGGCACCCGCAGTTGCTTGAGCAATGCCACCCGGCTCGGCTCGGCAAGAATCGCCATGATCTGGCGCTTGACCCCTTCCGGGTTGAACGCCCGGTCATAGGCCACCGCCGCCTGTTGCAACAGGACCTGGCGGTCATCGCTGACCTTCGGGCTGCCCAGGGCCGCCAGCAGGTCGGCCTGCTGCTCCAGCGCCGCTTCCCGGCTCGGTGCGTTGCGCCGCGAGAGCAGTTGCACCAGCGCCGCGTTCGGCGCCGGCAAACCTTCGGCCCCGGAACTGGTCATGATCAGCGTCAGACTCTCGACCCGCCGCGGCTCCATGGCTGCCAGGTGCTGGGCGATCATCCCGCCCATGCTCGCCCCCAGCACGTGGAATTGCTCGATATGCAGGGCGTCCATCAGGCCCAGGGCGTCATCGGCCATGTCGGTCAGGGTGTAGGGCGCCGCCACCGGCAGGCCCAGCTTGTAGCGCAGCACTTCGAAGGTCAGGTTGGCGCTGGCCGGGGCCTGGCGCCAAGTGGACAGGCCGACATCGCGATTGTCGTAGCGGATCACCCGAAACCCTTGCTGACACAGGGCCACCACCACCTCATCCGGCCAGTGGATCAGTTGCCCGCCCAGGCCCATGACCAGCAGTAACGCCGGGTCGGAGGTGCGCCCAATGCTCTGGTAGGCCAGGCTCACCTGCGGCAGGTCGACCCGTTGGGTCGGGACATTGACATCGCAGCGCGCGGCCGCAAAACACAGCGGGCCGAGCAACAGCCCGGCCAAGAGTAGAACAGTCGAAAAAAATCGTACCCGCATGAAAAACACCGAAACGCAGAACCCCAGTGGAGCGCGAGTCTGATGAACCTGGATGATTCGCGCTGCCACAGTTGCGTGACAATTTGATGAAGATTGCCCCAGCGGTACTTTTTCCGCGGCAAGGGTCGGCGCTTGCCCCCGGCACCCGGTGCACAACACACAGGCGCTGTCGCCCGTATCGACAAAGATGCCCGCGAATCGATGAACGCGGGATGGTCGACAGGCCCGTCAACATGAGACAAACTCAACCTTTTCGCTTTAACCACAAAATTTACTCATGGAGATCCTGGTGCTCGAAATCCGTCACCTGAAGACCCTGCACGCCTTGCGCGAAGCCGACAGCCTGGTGGAAGCCGCTGAACGCCTGCACCTGACCCAGTCCGCCTTGTCCCATCAGTTCAAGGAGCTGGAAGAGCGCCTGGGCATGCCGCTGTTCGTGCGCAAGACCAAGCCGGTGCGTTTCACCAGCGCCGGTCTGCGCCTGCTGCAACTGGCGGATGCGACCCTACCCCTGCTGCGCGGCGCCGAACGCGACATTTCGCGACTGGCCGGCGGCACTGCCGGGCGCCTGCACATGGCCATCGAATGCCACAGCTGCTTCCAGTGGCTGATGCCGACCATCGATCAGTTCCGCGACGCCTGGCCGGAAGTGGAGCTGGACCTGGCCTCCGGCTTCTCGTTCGCTCCGTTGCCAGCCCTGGCCCGGGGCGACCTGGACCTGGTGGTGACCTCCGACCCCCTGGAGCTGGCGGGTATCACCTACGTGCCGCTGTTCACCTACGAAGCCATGCTCGCGGTCGCCAACCAGCACCCGCTGGCAAGCAAGCCATACGTAGTCCCGGAAGACCTGCTGAGCGAAACCCTGATCACCTACCCGGTGGAACGCGACCGCCTGGACATCTTCACCCGCTTCCTGGAACCGGCGGACATCGAACCGGCCCAGGTACGGACTTCGGAGCTGACGGTGATGATGATGCAACTGGTGGCCAGCGGCCGGGGCGTGTGCGGGATGCCCCACTGGGCCCTGCACGAGTACAGCTCACGGGGTTATGTGAAGGCCAAGCGGCTTGGGGAAAAGGGCCTGTTCGCCACCCTGTACGCGGCGATTCGCGCCGACATGCTGGATGCGCCCTACATGCGCGACTTTTTGCTCACGGCCAAGGACACCTCGTTCTCGACCCTGGACGGCGTCAGCGCCGTACGCTGACCCCAAGCTGGCTTGCCCAGGAGCCGGCTTGCCAGCGAACCGGGGGTCAGCCTTCGACCGGCAATTGGCGCCACATGTGGATCTTGTCGAAATAGTCCTCGCCCACCCGCACTGCCTGGGGTTCCAGGCCGAACTGGACGAAGCCGCAGCGCTGGTACAGGGCCAGCGCCGCTTCATTGCCGGCCGTCACGGTCAACTGGATCAGGCGCAGCCCTTCGTATTCAGCCGCTTCGGCCAGCAGCCCCTGGACCAGGCGGTAGCCCAGCCCGCTGTTGCGCTGCGTGCCGGTGACATAGAGGCCGAACAGGGTCGCCTTGTGCCGGGCCTTCTCCCGCAGCTCGAAGGCCAGGCCGACGATCCCCAGCAACCGCCCTTCGGAAAACGCCCCCAGCAACAGGTCCAGCTCGCCGTCCAGGCGTGCGGCCCACCAGGCCAGAGGCAGTTTTTCCCGCTCTTTGACGCTGGAGGTGAAGGCCTGGGGATGGCGCTCATAGGCCTCGAGCATCAAGGCCCGGTATTGCTCCACATCGTCAGGGGTCAGGCGCTGGATCTGCATGCTCAGTCGAGGGTCTTGTGTCCGGTAATGAATGAAGCGCATTTTATCTTGCCGCCCTGCACTTCATAAATGGCCACGGTTTCCAGGGTGCCGCTGCCGTCGGCGAAGGTGCGGCTGATCAGTTCGTGATCGACCACCACGTTGCCCATGACCGTACGCTGGATCAGCCGGGCATGCAGGTTGGGTTCCTGGAAACGCACCACGGCCCGAGCTCGTATTTCCTCGTGCCCCCTGGCCAGCAAGGTGGCCGGATGTTCGTATTGCCGGGCATCTACGGCATAAGTCGCCAGCCAGGCCTCCAGATCCTTGCGGTTGTAGGCCTGCAGTTGTGCTTCGACCACCGCTTGCGGGCTTGGAAAATCACTCATGCTGGCGCTCCTCGATCAGTTGACGCGACGCTGTTCGAACATCAGGCGCACGGCCAGCCCCGCCAGCACAAAGCCCATGAAATAACGCTGCACCGAGAGCCAGGTGGGGTTGCTGGCAAACCAGGAGGCGATACCGGCGGCAAACAGGGCGATCAGCAGGTTCACCGAGAAACTCACGCTGATCTGGGTCAGGCCCAGGATGATGCTCTGGGAGAACACCGAACCGTGCTCGGGGTGGATGAACTGCGGAAAGATCGACAGGTAGAACACCGCGATCTTGGGGTTCAGGGCGCTGGTCAGAAAGCCCATGGTCACCAGCTTGCGCGGCGAATCCGCCGGCAGCTGCTGGGCTTCGAAGGGCGAGCGCGCGCCAGGCTTGAGGGCCTGCCAGGCCAGCCACAGCAGGTACAGGGCGCCGGCCCACTTGAGCACCTCATAGGCCATGGGCACCGCCATGAACACCGCGGTCAGGCCCAGCGCGGCGGCGAACAGGTGGACAAAGAACCCCGCCACCACCCCCAATAACGACGTCACCCCAGCCTTGCGCCCCTGGCAGATCGAACGGGAAATCAGGTAGATCATGTTCGGCCCCGGGGTCAGCACCATCAGCAGGGAAGCAGCGGCGAAGATCAGGTAGTCGTGGAGTGGAATCATGGCAATCCTTGGCAATGGGAGGGGGTCAGGCGTGGCCCGCTCGGGCCTTGCGATAAAACGGCAAGATCAGATCGCGTGTCAACGGCGCAAGGAACAAATCTCCATCGCCGGCCGGGTCGATCCAGCGTACTTCCTCGATCTCTGCCGCCGGGGTCACCGGGCCATGGATATGGACCAGGAACACCTCGGCTTCCACCACATGCCCCGGCTCGTTGGCCGCCGGTGCCGAGAACTGTTGCAGGTAACGGGCCTGGGCCGGGTCGATGCGCAATCCCAGTTCTTCTTCCAGCTCACGGGCCAGGGCGTGCACCGGTTGTTCACCGGCTTCGATCTTGCCACCGGGCTGCATGAAGGCCTGGGTGCCGCGCTTGCGCACCAGGAGGGTCTGGCCGTCGGCACCGATCAGCAGGGCAGCGGCGATACGAATGATGGAGGGTGCAGCAACGGACGACAGCGACATGGGAATCCGGGAGCCTTGAGAATGAGGGCGCAAGGATCACATGCGCGGCGGCGGCTCGTCATCCGCCGCCGGCATTTTTCGATGTGACCGCCACCCGGCTTCAGGCCCTTGCCTGCTGTTCCTGGGGCAACTTGACGAACACGCTGTAGCGGGCGCCCTCCATGGTTTCAAAAGCGATCAGCTTGTCCACCAGCGGCAGGTTGAGCACCTTGCCGGCGTTGAGCAGCAGCATGCCGTTATCGGCATTCAGGTTGCGCGCCAGGATCATCCCCGCCGCCAGCTCCCGGGTACTCAGAACCTTCACCGAAGGGTCGCCCAGGGTCACGTCGCTGAGGTAGACCGCACACACCTGGATGAAACCTTCCACCAGGTCCGGGTCGTACAAGCGGCCGGCGTACTTGCGGATGAACACCAGGGCCTCGTCGCTGTTCATGTGCCGTTCCAGGATCAGCCCGCACTGCAACTCGATGAAGTCCACCGCCAGCTTGAGCAGCCGCGAGCCCAGGGGAATCGCGTCGCCCTTGAGGTGGTCGGGAAAACCGCTGCCGTCCCAGTGTTCCTGGTGATGGCGGATCAGCCGCGCGGCGTCCTGCACCGGTTCCAGGGTCATCAGCAACGATTCGCTCTGCGCCGGATAGGCCCGATAACGCTCGCGCTGATGGTGATGCAGCAAATCCGCCGGGCTGGTCATCATGCTGTCGCTCCAGCTCAGCTTGCCGATGTTGTGCAACGCCGCGGCCATGGCCAGGTCACGCTGGGCGCCAGGGTCGATGCCCTGGACTTTGCAGTAGGCCCGCACCAGCTCGATGATCCGCCGGTTGGTCTGCTTGTCCGCGGACAAGCGCTGGTTGACCAGCAGGGAAAACAGCTCGGCGCCAGTGGCGTAGCTGTGCTTGAGCTCCTCATAGGCCAGGTCGAGCATGTCGGCGGTCTGCTGCAGCTCCGAGGTGCGTGCCGCCACGCGTTTTTCCAGCAGCGTGTTGAGCGCCTTGAGCTCGGCATTCTGCTGCTGGGCCAGATCCTGCAGGCGCAGGCGCTCACGCTCGGAGTGCTGATGCTCAAGGGCCTGGCGCAGGGCCAGCAGCAATTCCTGGTCATCCCAGGGCTTGCTCAGGTAACGGTAGATCTCCCCTTCGTTGATGGCCTTGGCAATCAATTTCAGGTCCGGGTCGCCGGTCAGCAGGATGCGGGTGGTGCTCGGGTACTGCTGATGGATGCGCGCCAGCAGGGTCGGGCCATCCATCTGCGGCAGATGGGCGGCGCTGATCACCAGGTCCACCTCCCGGCTGGCCAGGAGCTGCAGGGCCTGGGTGGCATCGCGGGCGAAATGCAGCGTGTAGGGAAGCGGGCTGAGCAACTGCTGCAGGCGTTGCAGGATCACTTCCTGGCTATCGACCAGCAGAATCTCGGGTCGGCGTGTGACAGTGGCAACGTTTAGCTCACCCATGAGACACCTCGGGTCAACGTCGATGCACGTGTCCTTCATTGTTAGAGCTGGCAACGGTAATCCCTGTTGCCTGATTGAAGACTAGAAGAATTTCCAATCGAGATAGTGGCTTTTTAATACCATCGGTCCGCTGCGGCTGCGCCGCCAACCGCCTTCAGCGAGTGTTGCGCAGTGGCAACACTCGCCGTGCATGCCGTCACTGGGCGGCTTTGGCGCCGGAACCGAAGGAAGCGAAACGCTTGTTGAAGCCGGCGATGCGGCCTTCGGACTGGGTCTTGCGCTGCTGGCCGGTGTACACCGGGTGCGAGGCGCTGGAAACGTCCAGCGCCACATAGGGGTAAGTCTTGCCGTCGCTGTAGGTGTGGCTGCGATCGGTATCGACGGTGGAGCCGATGAGGAAGTACACATCGGCAGCGGTATCGTGGAAAAGCACGGTGCGGTAGTCAGGATGGATACCGGGTTTCATGAGGCCTCCTGGGCATCTGGGTGAGCTGGATGCGTTATACAATAACATATCCAAATCACCCAAACGAGAACCGATTGCAATAAGGAAACTGCCGACAGTTCTATGCCGCTTCCTGAAAATCCATTTCCGGAGGTTGGCGGGAGAAACCGCGAGTGAGGAAACCCAGGTACACCAGGCCAATAACCAGCCAGCTCGCCCCCAGGTAGATCGCCAAGTGATCGAGGCTGGACATCAGCCACAGATCGGCCGCCAGACCGATGAGGGGGAAGATCAGGAACAGGATCAACTCCTGCAGGCCACGCTGCCGGGCCCCCACCCAGTAATGAAAGATCACCGACAGGTTGACCAGGCTGAAGGCCAGGAAGGCGCCGAAATTGATGAAGGACGTCGAGGTGGTGACATCCAGCTTCAATGCCAGCAACGCCACCACGGCGCACAGCAGGATGCTGTTGACCGGGGTACCGAAACGCCCGTGCAGGCTGCCGAAAAAGCGCTTGGGCAAGACCCCGTCGCGGCCCATGGCGAACAGCAGTCGCGAGCCGCTGGCCTGGGCCGAAAGCCCCGAGGCGAACTGACCGACAATCAGCCCGATCAGGAAGATCGAGACGAACAGGTCGCCGCCGATATTGCGCGCAATCTCGTAGGCCGCCGAATCCACATCGGCGAACTCGAAGGACGGATGGGCAACCTGGACGAAGTAGGACACCGCGACAAAGATCAGCCCGCCCACCAGGGTAATCAGCATGATCGCCCGGGGAATGGTCCGCCGTGGATCGCGGGTTTCCTCGGTCAGGGTGCTGACCGCGTCAAAGCCCAGGAACGAATAACAGGCGATTGCCGCCCCGCTCATGATCAGCGGCAGGTGCATCTGCCCGTTGAAGAACGGCGCCAGGGTGAACAGCGGCCGCCCGGCCTCGCCACCAAGGTAGTGGATGCACAGGCCGACAAAGGCGATCAGCACCAGGAACTGCACCAGCATCAGCAGGCCGTTGATGCCGTTGGCCAGTTTCAGGCCAACGATATTGATCGCGCTGGTCACCCCGATGAAAGCCAGCACCCAGACCCACTGCGGTACACCGGGAAACGCCGAATGCAGGTAAGCGGCGCCGATCAGCCAGATGGCCATGGGCAGGAACAGGTAATCCAGCAGCACCGCCCAGCCGGCGATGAAACCCAGCTTGGGGCTGATGGCCTTGCGCACATAGCTGTAGGCCGAGCCGGCCACGGGAAACGCCGCGGCCATGCGCCCGTAGCTCATGGCGGTGAAGAACATCGCCACCAGCGCCGCCAGATAGGCTGCCGGCACCATGCCAGCGGTGGTTTGGGCGAGGATGCCAAAGGTGCCGAGGACAATGATCGGCGTCATGTAAGCGATACCGAACAGCACCACCGCGCCCAATGAAAGGGTGCGTTGCAAGCGAGCCATGAGCGAGTACTCCGCAATTATTAGATTTATGGCAGGACTGAAATGAGTGAAGCAGGGGGTCTTTCTTATGGGATTGGCCGTCCGCGGACGGCCCTTTCAGCGGATCGGAATCAGCAGTTCACGCACGCCATCGCCGTGTTCGAGCACTTCGCCCGCAAGCTTCAGGCGCTGGTCTTCGAGGTAGCGGTAGTCCTGGCGCGCCACCTGCAGTTGCTTGAGATCCAGCTCGACCTTGAACTGACCTTCCTCGCGCCCGGCTTCGAACAGCAGGCTGCCCAGGGGGGCCACCAGGGCGCTGCCGCCGGCGAACAGCAGGCCGCCATCGCCTTCTTCCACTCGGTTGACCATTAGCGCGAACGCCTGGTTTTCCTGGGCCCGGGCCATGATCGCGGTACGGTGGGTGGGCCCGTAGGGGTCCATGTTGCCATTGGTCACGATCAGCAGTTCGGCGCCCAGTTGCGCCAGGGCCCGGGCGCTTTCGGGGAACTCGATGTCGTAGCAGATCAGCAGGCCGACCCGCACACCGTTCCACAGGCAGGTGGCGTAGCGATCACCGGGAGTGAACACACCGCGGTCGGACGCCCACAGGTGGGTCTTGCGATAACGCAGGGCGATGCCCTCGGGGGTAATCAGCAAAGTGGTGTTATAGAATCGGCCGTCGTCGTTTTCGGCCATGCCGATCACCACCGCGATATTGCGCGCCCGGGCGGCCTGGATCACGGCCTGCACGGTGGGGCCATCCAGCGGCTCGGCCACGGCGGCCACGGTCTCGGCGCTGGGGAAACCCATCAGGTGGGTTTCTGGAAATACGATCAACCGGGTATCGGCGGCGCAGGCGGCAATGGCCGCCAGGGCTCGTTCCAGGTTGTAAGCTGTGGCGTTATCACGGCCCGCCAACTGGGCCAGTTCAACCTTCATGGGTATTCCTTGTTCTTTGGCTGTGCCGCAGTATGCGCAGCAGCAACCGGCCCGCAAATCACGCAGCCGGGGTAACCCGATAGGGGTAGATGCATGACATTGTCGCTGGATGACATCGCCTGGCACCGCTCGGTGGGGCAGATGATCGAAGCCCTGGACCAGGCCAGTTTCTGGCCCCAGCTGGTGCGCCTGCTGGAGCAGTACGTGAGTTTCGACAGCTGGGTGGCGCTGCTGTTTTGCAGTGAGCGCAAACCCCTGGTGTTCGCCGAATGCCCGGGGGAGGACGGCAGCCCCGACCAGTTGTTCCAGGACTACCTCAACGGCCTGTACCTGCTCGACCCCTTCTACGTTGCCAGCCGCGAACAATCGCGCAGCGGCCTGCTGCGCCTGGCGGAAGTGGCCCCGGAACACTTCCAGCTGACCGAGTACTACCAACGCTACTTTCGTCTGAATGTGGTGGCCGATGAAATCCAGTTCAATTGCCAGCTGGCGGACGGCCGCACCCTGTGCCTGTCCCTGGGTTCGCGACAACGCTTCGCCCCACCCCAGATCGCCCTGCTGTCACTGATCGAGCCCTGGGTGGTGGCCTTGCTGCGCCAGCGCCTGCCCCACGAAAGCATTGAGCAAGACAACCCAGCGCAATTGCATCCAATGCCCGATTGGCGCAGCCAGCTGGACCACTCCATGCAACAACTGCGGGGCGCACAACTCACCGCCCGGGAGCTGGATGTGGGGCGCCTGATGCTCAGCGGTTGCTCCAACAAGGAGATCGCTCGTAAGCTGGAAATCTCCGCCGAAACCGTGAAAGTTCATAAAAAGCACATCTACAGCAAGCTGGGCATCAAATCCCAGTCCGAGCTGTTTTCGATTTTTCTCCAGGCGCAAAGCGCCTGATACCCCTTCAGGGCCGCCCCGGCAGCCCCACACAACAATAAGATCTTGTGCACCCATAAGAATGAGTACTGATAAACGACCTTAATGAGTCCGAACCAAGGAAACCGTATGAGCCTGTCCCTTCTGAGCCGCTACGCCTTCTTTGCCGCCTGTGTGATTTTCACCCTCGCCAGCCTGCCCTTTCTCGAACACGACTGGCTCTGGCCATTCGCCCTGGTCACCGGCCTGCTGAGCCTGCTGGGGATCTTCGACCTGCTGCAAAGCCCGCACGCGGTGCGGCGCAATTACCCGATCCTGGGCAATATCCGCTACCTGGTGGAAGGCATCCGCCCGGAGATCCGCCAGTACCTGCTGGAATCCGACAGCGACGCCCTGCCCTTTTCCCGCGCCCAACGCTCCCTGGTGTACTCCCGGGCCAAGAACGAAAGCGCCGACAAACCCTTCGGCACCCTGATCGATGTCTACCAGTCGGGCTTCGAATTCATCGGCCACTCCATGCGCCCGGCGCCCCTGAGTGATCCCAACAGCTTTCGCGTGACCGTCGGCGGCCCGCAATGCACCCAGCCCTACTCGGCCTCGGTGTTCAACATCTCGGCCATGAGCTTCGGCTCCCTCAGCGCCAACGCCATCCGCGCCCTGAACCAGGGTGCCAAGCTCGGCAACTTCGCCCACGACACCGGTGAAGGCAGCATCAGCCCCTACCACCGCGAACACGGCGGCGACCTGACCTGGGAACTGGGCAGCGGCTACTTCGGCTGCCGCACCAGCGACGGCCGTTTCGACCCGGAGCGCTTCGCCGTGCAGGCGCAGAACCCCCAGGTGCGGATGATCGAGATCAAGATGAGCCAGGGCGCCAAGCCTGGCCACGGCGGCATCCTGCCCAAGCACAAGGTGACCCAGGAAATCGCCGACACCCGGGGCATCCGCATGGGTGAGGACTGCATTTCACCGTCGAGCCACAGCGCCTTTTCCACCCCGATCGAGATGATGCATTTCATCCAGCAACTGCGTGAGCTGTCCGGCGGCAAGCCGGTGGGCTTCAAGTTCTGCCTGGGCCACCCCTGGGAGTTCATGGGCATCGCCAAGGCCATGCTGGAAACCGGCATCCTGCCGGACTTCATCGTGGTGGACGGCAAGGAAGGCGGCACCGGCGCGGCCCCCGTGGAGTTCACCGACCACATCGGCGCACCGATGCGCGAGGGCCTGCTGTTCGTCCACAACACCCTGGTGGGCCTGAACCTGCGGGACAAGATCAAGCTCGGCGCCAGTGGCAAGATCGTCAGCGCCTTCGACATCGCCAGCGTGCTGGCCATCGGTGCCGACTGGGCCAACTCGGCCCGGGGCTTCATGTTCGCCATCGGCTGCATCCAGTCCCAGAGCTGCCATACCAACAAGTGCCCCACCGGCGTCGCCACCCAGGACAACCTGCGCCAGCGCGCCCTGGTGGTGCCGGACAAGGCCCAGCGGGTATTCAGCTTCCACCGCAACACCCTCAAGGCCCTGGCGGAAATGCTCGCTGCCGCCGGCCTGCAACACCCTTCGCAACTGGAAGCCAAGCACCTGGTGCGACGCATGTCGGCCACCGAGATCAAGCTGTTCTCCCAGTTGCACGTGTTCCTCAAGCCCGGCGAGCTGCTCACCGGCGAGGTCAACGGCGAGTTCTACTCGCGCATGTGGCAACTGGCCCGGGCCGACAGCTTCGAACCCAACACCGAAGCCGCCGCTTAAGCCCCACTGCCCAGTGCTCCCCGGTTGCCGGGGAGCGCGGGGCGTCACCCAAGGAAGATTGCAATGCTCAAGGTCATCGCTGAAGATTTCATCCAGCCCGAACACCTGGACACCGTGCGCCCGTGGTACGCCGAACTGGTGGAAAAAACCCGCCAGGAACCGCTGTGCATCGCCTACGATCTGTTCGTCGATCAGAAAGACCCCGGGCACTTCATCTTCGTCGAACAGTGGCCGGACCAGGCGGCCCTCGACACCCACTGCCAGACCGAGCACTTCACCCGCCTGGTGCCGCAGATCAATGCTTTTCAGCGCCGCGAATGCCGCGTGCTGTTGATGAACGAGTTCTAGAAAACCCGACCCAGACCTTGCTTGACCGGACCACCGAAAGCAGACCCGAACCCCACTGACCTTTCGGAGGCCCGCCATGCCCTTGCTGTCATTCGAACAACTGTCCCGCCAACTGCCAGCGCCCTGGCAATCCACGCTGGTGGGCCAGGTCGGCCCGGCCCGCATCAAGGTGCTGCGCATGGACGGCCAGCCCTACCCGGAAGAAACCCACGACTTCAACGAAGGCCTGCTGGTGACCCAGGGCTGCCTGCACCTGGGCATTGGCCAGACCGTGGTGGAAGTGGCGACGGGCCAGATGTACCTGGTGGAGGCCGGCCAGGCCCATAGCGTGCTGCCCGGCAGCCACGGCACCCTGGTGATCATCGACGTCTAACCGGCCCCTCGATCGACTCAATCGCGGTAACCACCTGCCCAAGGTCGGTCCGACCAGAGGGCCCATGCACGGAGAAGCCCATGCCTCGTCGTCTGTTTGCAGTGATCGCTCTACTGATGTCCTTCAACAGTGCCTTTGCCGGCGAACGCTGGCAGAGCCTGCCGCCCACACCGGCCCCGGTGGCCGGGGCGCAAGCCGGTTATGCCGAAGTCAACGGCATCCGCCTGTATTACAGCAAGGTCGGCCACGGCTCACCGGTGGTGCTGCTGCATGGCGGCCTGGGTAATGCCGACTATTGGGGGCTGCAGGCCAAGGCCCTGGCCGCCCGGCACGCGGTGATCAGCGTCGACAGCCGCGGCCACGGACGCAGCACCCGGGACGCCCGGCCCTACGGCTACGACCTGATGGCCGACGACGTGATCGCCCTGCTGGACCAGCTGAAGATCCCCCGCGCCGATTTCGTCGGCTGGAGCGACGGCGCGATCCTCGGCCTGGACCTGGCCATGCGTTACCCGCAGCGGGTCGGCAAGGTCTTCGCCTACGCCGCCAACACCCAGACCTCAGGGGTCAAGGAAGGCGTGGAGAACAACCCGACCTTCGCCGCCTACATCGAGCGCGCCGGCCAGGAGTACACCCGCCTGTCACCCACGCCCAAGGAGTACCCGGCCTTTGTCGAGCAGATCGGCCACATGTGGGCCAGCCAGCCGAACTGGAGCGACGCCGACCTGGCGAAGATCAAGACGCCGGTACTGATCGTCGATGGCGACCACGATGAAGCCATCAAGCGCGAGCACACCGAATACATGGCCCAGGCGATTCCCGGCGCCGGGCTGCTGATCCTGCCCAACGTCAGCCACTTCGCCTTCCTCCAGGACCCGGGCCTGTTCAATGCAGCCCTGGAACATTTCCTCGACGAAAAATAGCCCCGGCCATCGCCATGGATGCCCCTCTTTCCAGGGACGTCCACGGCAGGCAATATGCATAAATGCATATTTTAATTGCATTGACGCATCAGTCCTCTAAGGTTGTTTGCAGACCCGGTCAACGCAGGCCATCGAGGCTGGCCCAGCGCAGCGTCATGTCCCGGGTCCGGCTACGCGCAGTAGTCCGACACGCAACGACGACACCAGCCGGAGGCTGGATTTCATTCATGGAGGATGAACATGTTAAGTAGCAACCTGACCCCAGGCGACGCTCCCCAGGCCCTGCCCCAGTGCCTGGCCGGCAGCCTGCTCGACCCGCAACTGAGCGAAGTCGATCCACACACCGAAGCTGCGCCCCAGGCCGCTGCCCGGCTCAACTTCAGCGTGCAGCAGCAAACCCAGAGCAACTGGTGCTGGGCAGCATTGTCCGCATCGGTGGGCAACTACTACGGCACCGGTTCCTGGACTCAGTGCGGAGTGGCCAACGCCGAACTGGGCCGCAACTCCTGCTGCAGCCAGCCCGGGCCGTGCAACGTCTACGGCTACCTGGATTCGGCCCTGCGCACCACCCGCTGCTACGGCGGCATGCGTGAGGACCGGATGCAGATGCCGGCCATCGACAACCAGCTCGGTATGGGCCGCCCCGTGGGCCTGCGCTGTGCGTGGTACGGCGGCGGTGCGCATTTCCTGACGATCTACGGCAGCGATGGCGGCTACATCCTGGTGGCGGATTCGATCTACGGTTACTCGACCCGCGCCCTGAACAGTTTCCCCGGTTCCTACAACGGCGGCGGCAACTTGACCCACACCTACTTCACCCGAAAAAACTAGGAGGCGACATGCAACTGACTTACCCCAAGGCGCCTGTCGATGGCGTCCAGCACCTGCGCTCGGCCCTTCAGGCGGCCCTGCAGACCCAGGGTTTCGGTATCAACCGCGGGTTTGCCAAGGCCCGTGCCCGTAACCTGAATCTGTCCCAGGCCTTTCGCGGCTACGCCCTGAGCCTGGAGGACCTGGCCCAGGGCAAGGGGCTGGCCGAGGCCAAGGCCGGTGACTGGCATTACCTGGTGTTCGATGCCGGAGTGTCGATTGCCGATGCGCAGTTGACCGAGGTGGCCGGCAAGGTCGGCTTCTCTGCGCTGAACCATGGCAGCCTGGCGGCGTCCGCCGTCAACGCCCTGGACCTGGCGGAACAGGCGCCGCAACTGCAGGGAAAAAGCTATGAACTGCGCCTGCTGTTCATCTCGGCGCTGCAGGTCACGGCGATCTGGCTGCATGGGCCCGGCGAAGAGGTGCTGATTCCCATCGAGCCGACACCCAAGACCCTGGCCGCCCATCAGCTCCACAGCGAAACGGCGTTGCTCGCCCTGCTGGCGCCGGCGGCGCTGCAGGCCAAGGCCATCTTCGACGCCGATACCAGCGGCACCCTGGGCGGTTGACCCGGGCAAAAAAAATCCGGCGGCCTTTGCAGGTCGCCGGATTTCTGGTCTCAGCGTTTCAGTCCGGGATGCTCAAGCCAGCCGCATCACCCAAGCGCAGGTCAGGACGCCGATCGCGCCGAACCTTGCTGGACATTGGTCGGTTGCAGCTTGAACAGATAGAACAGCACTGTCAGCAGCACCAGGAACGCCGGGCCGACATACAGCGCCACACGGGTATCCGGGAAGTAGGCCATCAGCCCCACCACCAGTACCAGGAAGGCCAGGGCCAGGTAGGAACTGATCGGGTACAGCCACATGCGGTACTTCAGGCCGGCACGTTCTGCCGGGCTCAGGCCCTTGCGGAACTTGAGCTGGGCCAGAAGGATCATCACCCAGGTCCAGATCGCACCGAAGGTGGCGATGGAGGTCACCCAGACGAACACTTTTTCCGGCACCAGATAGTTCAGCAGCACGCCCAGCAGCAGGGCGAAGATCGACAGCAGCAACGCGCGACGCGGCACGCCGTTGTTCGAGGTCTTGGCGAAGCCGGCCGGGGCCTGGCCGTTCTGCGCCAGGCTGTAGAGCATGCGCCCGGTGCTGAAGATGCCGCCGTTGCAGGACGACAGCGCGGCGGTGATCACCACGAAGTTGATGATGCCGGCGGCGGTCTTGATACCCAGGCGCTCGAAGGTCATCACGAAGGGGCTGCCCTGGGTGCCGATCTCGTTCCACGGGTAGATCGACAGGATCACGAACAGCGCGCCCACGTAGAACAGCAGGATGCGCCAGAACACCGAGCCGATGGCGTTGGGAATGGTCTTTTGCGGGTTGCGCGCTTCACCGGCGGTGAGGCCGATCATCTCTACGCCCAGGTAGGCGAACATCACCATCTGCAGGGACATCAGCACGCCGGTCACGCCATTGGGCATGAAGCCGCCGTGGGTCCACAGGTTGGAGATGCCCAGGGCCACGCCGTCATTGCCGAAACCGAAGGCGATGATACCGATGCCGCCGACCACCATGGCGATGATGGTGACGATCTTGATCAGGGCGAACCAGAACTCGAACTCACCGAAGGCCTTGACCGCGATCAGGTTGATCGAGCCCATGCTCACCAGGGCCGCCAGGGCCCAGATCCAGCGCGGCACATCGGGGAACCAGATCCCCATGTACACCGCCACTGCGGTGATTTCCGCAACACAGGTCACCAGCCACAGGAACCAGTAGTTCCAGCCGGTGAGAAAGCCCGCCAGCGGGCCCAGGTAGTCTTGTGCGTAACGGCTGAAGGAACCGGCGACCGGGTTATGCACCGCCATCTCGCCGAGGGCGCGCATGATCACCAGGATCGCCAGGCCGCCAATGATGTAGGACAGCATGATGGCCGGGCCGGCCATTTCGATGGCCTTGGCCGAGCCGAGGAACAGGCCGACACCGATACAGGCGCCGAGGGCCATCAAGCGAATATGCCGTTCGCCGAGTTCGCGTTTCAGCGGGCCGCCCTGAGCGGTCTCGCCGTGGGGCAGTTGGTTGCCAACTGGCATAGAGATACAACCTCATTTTGTTATTGGATATGAACCACCGAGCCTTCGAAGCGCCAGCGGATAGCCGAAGCTTGCTCGACCGCACCGGCCTTGTGGGACGGAGCGTCTGGTAGGACAAGACCTGCCAGATCAGCGGGGTGCGCAGTATAAAAAGCTCCCGACAGGGCTTTTCACTCTATAAGTTGCAATATTCAGAGAGAAATCTCGGCAAATACCGCTTTCACGGAGAAGCATTACCTGCTTTTTGCCCTGAAACCTCACTCGGAAAGGGCCGGGAGTATTGCACAGGCCTGGTGCATCGTCATGCCCCTACCTAGGGCGTATTTACCTGGGAAAAGGCTCTACCCTGTGGCGAGGGAGCTTGCTCCCTTGCCACAGAAGCGGGGCCGGGTCGTTTTCACATTTTCTTCACCGACGCCCACCACCGACTAAGCTTCAGGCAAGTCCGATCAATCTGCGTGAATGGATCAATCGACTATGGGCGCTCTGTGGCAGACCGATTCGCATAAGAACGCAGTGCCAAGCCACAGCGAGGACGAAACGCCTTTACCGAAACGCCGCAAACCCCGCCGTTATGCCTGGCGCCTGTTCTGGCTGTTGCTGCTGATCGCCCTGATTGCCCTTGGCTTTGCGGCTGCCCGGGAGATGCGCACCTCGAAACTCCAGGCCCGGGAATTCAGCCGGCTGGCCGCTGACCTGAGCTACTCCCTGGAGCCCGGCCCCAGTGATGCCGTGCTCTATCCCGGTGCCGGGCCGTTCGACCGGCGCCTGGGCTACAGCGCCCTGGGGGAGTTCCTGCCACGCTTGCTCAAGCGCGGTTACCTGATCGACGCCCAGACGCGTTTCTCCCCGGCACTGATGGACTACAGCAAAAGCGGATTTTTCGTGCCCTACACCGAAAAGATCCAGGCTGGCCTGTCCATTACCGACTGCCGCGCCGCGCCCCTGTACCAGTTCAATTACCCTCAACAGCTGTATGAGAGCTTTGCCAGCATTCCGCCGCTGGTGGTGCACAGCCTGCTGTTCATCGAGAACCGCGATCTGCTGGCCCCCAAGCCGGCCGAGGCCAACCCGGCGGTGGACTGGCCGCGCTTTGCCAAGGCCGCCTGGTCGCAGATCGCCCGGCTCTTGCACCTGCCGGGGCAGAGCGCCGGGGGTAGCACCCTGGCCACCCAGTTGGAAAAATACCGCCATTCGCCGGATGGCCTGACGGTATCCGGGGGCGAGAAGATCCGGCAGATGGTTTCCGCCAGCGTGCGGGCCTATCAGGACGGCCCACAGACCCTGGAGGCCCGCAAACGCATCGTGCGCGACTACCTCAACAGCGTGCCGCTGTCCGCAGTGCCCGGCCACGGCGAAGTACACGGCATGGCCGAGGGGCTGCGGGTCTGGTATGGCGCTGACTTCGACAAGGTCAACCAGGTGCTCGGCAGCACCGCCATGGACTCGAAAAGCCTCGCCGCACGAGGGCTGGCCCTGCGCCAGGTGCTGTCACTGATGATTGCCCAGCGCCGTCCCTCCCATTACCTGGCCAAGGGGCGCGCAGAACTGGCGGATCTGACGGACAGCCATATCCGCCTGCTGGCACAGAACAACGTCATCGACCCGGCGCTGAGCAGCGCCGCCCTGGCCAGCCAGGTGACCTACCGCGACTGGCAGCAGCAGCCGACCATTCAGCCGATCGAGACCAACAAGGGCATCAGCGTCGCCCGCAGCCGCCTCGCCGCCCTGCTCAACCGACCGCTGTATGATCTGGACCGCCTCGACCTCTCGGCCACCAGCACCTTGCAGAGCGACCTGCAGCGCCAGGCCACCGAGTACCTCAAGCACCTTGCGGACCCGGCCTTTGCCGCGCAGATTGGTGTGCTAGGCGAACGCCTGCTGACCCCCACCAGCACCACCCAGGTGCGCTACAGCTTCACCCTGCTCGAACTGACCCCCGACGGCTCGCGGGTGCGGGTGCAGACCGACAGCACCGACCAGCCTTTCGACATCAACGAAGGCAGCAAGCTGGAACTGGGCTCCACCGCCAAGCTGCGGGTGCTGACCACCTACCTGCAGATCATTTCCGAGCTGCACGACAAGTACGCCACGCAAACACCCGCGCAGTTGAAAAATATCCCGGTGAACGAGCAGGACCGCCTGAGCCGCTGGGCCCTCGACTACCTGATGCAGAACAGCGACCGCAGCCTGCCGAAGATGCTCGACGCCGCCCTGGACCGCACCTACTCCGCCAGCCCCGGCGAGGCCTTCTTCACCGGTGGCGGGGTGCATCACTTCCACAACTTTCGCAACGAAGACAACGGCCGCAGCCCGACCCTGCGCGATGCCCTGCGCGAATCCATCAACTTGCCGTTCATCCGCCTGATGCGTGACCTGGTGCGCTACAGCACTTATGGCGGCGACAGCAGCAGCGCCGAATTGCTCAAGGACGACCAGAACCCGCGGCGCCAGGAGTACCTGGCACGCTTTGCCGACCGTGAGGGCACCTCGTTCCTGCTGCGTTTCTGGAAGAAGTACCGCAACAAGGACACCCAGTCGCGCCTGGAAACCTTCCTCGACAGCATGCACCCCACGGCAATCCGCCTCGCCGCCGTGCACCGCTACCTGCTGCCGGACGCCAGCCAGGAGAGCTTCAACCGCTTCGTCCGGGCCCACATGAAGAGCGCCAAGGTCAGCGAGAAGCTCACCGACGAGCGCCTGGACAAGCTCTACGCCAGCTACGGCCCCGGCGCCTATGACCTGCCGGACCAGGGCTACATCGCCAAGGTCCACCCCCTGGACCTCTGGCTGCTGGGCTACCTGATGAACAACCCGGAGGCGAACTTCACCCAGATCGTCAAGGCCAGCGAGTTCGAGCGCCAGGAGGTCTACAGCTGGCTGTTCAAGAGCCGCCATCGCAGTGCCCGCGACAGCCGTATCCGCACCATGCTGGAGATCGAGGCCTTCCTCGATATCCACCAGCGCTGGCAGAGCGTCGGCTATCCGTTCGACCACCTGGTACCGTCCCTGGCCACTGCTATCGGCAGCTCCGGCGACCGCCCCGCGGCGTTGGCGGAACTGGTGGGCACCATCCTCAACGACGGCGTGCGCCTGCCAACCTTGCGCATCGACAGCCTGCACTTCGCCGCCGGCACGCCCTATGAAACCCGCCTGCTCAACGACCCGGACAAGGGCAAGCGGGTGATGCCCTCGGAGGTGGCCACGGCGCTGCGCGGAGCCTTGTCGCAGGTGGTGGATGCCGGCACCGCGAAACGGGTGTCCGGCAGCTTCAAGCTGGCTGATGGCACGCCATTGGCCATGGGCGGCAAGACCGGTACCGGCGACAACCGCATCGAAGCCATTGGCGCCGGCGGGCGGGTGTTGAGCTCCAAATCCATCAACCGCACCGCAACCTTCGTGTTCTACATCGGCGACCATCATTTCGGCACCCTTACCGCCTACGTGCCGGGGGCCTCGGCCCAGGCTTTCAAGTTCACCTCGGCCTTGCCGGTGCAGGTGCTCAAGGGCATGGCGCCGATCCTCATGCCCTACCTGCAACCGGGCAGTGGCACCCAATGCCTGGGCAGCGTGGCGCAACGCTGAATCACGACAGGCAGCCCCCTCTCTCTCCGACAAACGGCAGCATTGCCGCAGGCAGAAGTGCTTGCGTCACTCTTAAGATATATCTTAAGTTATGTCTAAATCGAAACGGAGAAAGAGAAAATGAGAGAGCACCACCACCCTCCCCATCGCGAGCACGGGGACAGCCATGAGATCTTCGAACGCCGCCCGGGCCGCGAACGCGGTGGCCGCGGGCCCCGGGTATTCGCCCCCGGCGACCTGAAACTGCTGCTGTTGGCGCTGATCGCCGAGCAGCCCTGCCACGGCTACGACCTGATCCGCCAGATCGAAAGCATGTTCGACGGCGCCTACAGCCCCAGCCCCGGGGTGATCTACCCGACCCTGACCTTTCTCGAAGAAAGCGAAATGATCCAGGGCGATGCCGAAGGCGGCAAAAAGCGCTACAGCGTGACCGACGCCGGACGTCTGTCCCTGCAGGAGCAAGCCATCGCCCTGGACGGCGTGCGCATGCGCATCGAGGTCAGCAAGCGTTCCCTGCGCGGACATGATCGCCCCGCTGAAATCCACGAGGCGGTGCACAACCTGCGCCACGCCCTGCAAATGCACCATGGCCGCTGGAGCCCGGAAGAAATCCTTCGGGTGCGCGACCTGCTGAACAACACCGCCAAGGCCATTGTCGATGGTCCTGTGAGCCACCCCGCCCCGGAGAAAAGCCAATGACTGCCAGCCCAGAACTGTCCATCCATCGGGTCATGCACGAGATCAAGCGCCGCCGCCTGGAGGTGCTGCGCGTGGTCGACCTGACCCCGCGCATGCGCCGCATCACCCTGGGCGGCCCTGAGTTGGCCGGGTTCATCAGCCTGGGCAGCGACGACCATGTGAAGCTGCTGTTCCCGCAGAACGCCGAACAGCAAGCCGCCCTGGAAACCCTGGTACTGGGCCCGGGCAAGGACAGCGGCCCGATGCCCGCCATGCGCGACTACACCCCGCGCCGCTATGACCTGGAGCTGGGCGAACTGGACATCGACTTCGTGCTCCACGGCGACGGCCCCGCCTCCACCTGGGCCGAACAGGCCGCACCGGGCCAGTTCCTGCACATCGGCGGGCCACGGGGCTCGATGGTGGTGCCGGATATCTTCGACAGCTACCTGCTGATCGGCGATGAAACCGCGCTGCCGGCCATTGCCCGGCGCCTGGAAGAACTGCCGGCCGGGCGCCAGGTGCTGGCGGTGATCGAGGTGCAGAACGCCGCCGAACGCCAGGCTCTGGACAGCGCCGCCCAGGTGCAGGTGATCTGGGTTGAACGGGACGCAGGCGGGCAGGACCTGATCAGCACGGTGCGCCAGGTGCAGGTGCCGCAAGGCAAGCTGTATGCCTGGGTAGCCACCGAGAGCAAGGTGTCGCGCCAGGTGCGTCGAGTGCTGCTGGATGAGCACCAGCTCAACGACGAATTCGTCAAGGCCGCCGGTTACTGGCGCCTGGACAGCAGCGAAGAAGAATAATCGCGCATCAGGGTAGGAACTGGCTTGCCAGCGAAGGCGGTCCCAAGGGCCCCCTCGCCGGCAAGCCGGCTCCTACGGGGCCCGGGACCGGAGTTTACCCAGCCAGCGGTCCAGCCCCAGCAACAGCAGGGATACCAGGACGAACCCCGCCAATATCCCGAGGGCATTGAGCAGCACCCGGGGGTAGCCCAGCCTGTCCACGGAGATGAAGGGATAGGGGTACAGCCCAAGCAAGTGCCCGCGCAGCAACAGGTAGGCGAAATACACAATCGGGTAGAGCGTCCACCACCCGATGTGCCTCATCCGCAGCCCGCCCTTGGGCACGCAACACCACCAATAGACCAGGAACAGCAGCGGCATCACGTCATGCAGCAACTCGTCCGCCAGCCATTGCCAACCCTGGGGATGCCAGAGGTGGCGCAACAGCAGGCTGTAGGCCAGCCCCACCAGCAGAATGCTCGCCGCCACGGCGCCGCTGACCCAGGGCTGGAGCATGAACGCCTGCCCCTTGGAAACCCGCAGGTTGAGGGCGCAAGTCAGCACGCTGGCCACCAGGGTATTGCTGAGCACGGTGAAGAAACTGAAGAAGTTCACCAGCCCGCCCAGCAGGCTGGCGCCACTGTCCCAGCGCAACAGCAGGATCAGGTACAGCTGGACGGTCAGCCCGAACCAGCCAAGGATCGCCGCCACGGCAATCAGGCCACGCCGAGTGCACAGCCCCGGCAGCGAGAAGCCAGCCATAGGGCTCCTTAAAGCGGGCGCTTGGTGCGTTGCAACTTCACATAGAGTTTCTCGACCTTCTCCCTCGCCCAGGGCGTCTTGCGCAGGAAGGTCAGGCTCGACTTGATGCTCGGGTCGCTCTTGAAGCAGCGGATATCAATGCGTTCAGCCAGCCCCGACCACTCGTAGTGTTCCACCAGCGCCTTGAGGATCTGTTCCAGGGTCACGCCATGCAGCGGGTCGGTGTGGGTGTCGGTCATGCCAGGCCTTTGCGGGAAGAAAATGAGGAAAGCCGCGCACCTTAGCCGAGGGCTTGGCCCCGCGCCAGCACGCTTGAGTAACTGTAGTCGCAGCCCGCCACCGAGGCGATCGGGCATGAACGGCGAAAAGTTCCTGGCTTTTCGAAATAAAAGAGATGTTATATTGTATCAACAAATAACAACTCACCCGTATTTTGGGCACCCCCGTGTCCCGCCTGCTCACTGACTCAAAGCGCCTAGCGCTCTGTTCGCCAAGGAATGACCGATGTCCCGCTCAACTCCCCGCCCTTCTCGCTCCCTGCTCTGGCGCCTGTCGCCACTGTCCGCCGCGCTGCTGATCGCCTCCCAGGCCCATGCCGTGGAATTGCCCCAGCAGGTCATCACCGCCAACCCTCTGGGCAGCACCGAACTGGCCGCCCCAAGCACTGTGCTGGAAGGCGACCAACTGACCCTGGAACAAAAAGGCAGCCTCGGTGAAACCCTGAACAAACAGCCGGGAGTGTCTTCATCCTACTTCGGGCCGGGGGCCAGCCGGCCGATCATTCGCGGCCTGGATGGCGACCGGATTCGCATTCTGCAGAACGGCGTCGGGGCCCTCGACGCCTCGTCGCTGTCCTACGACCATGCGGTGCCCCTGGACCCGGTTAACGTCGAGCGCATCGAGATCGTCCGCGGCCCGGCGGCCCTGCTGTACGGCGGCAACGCCATTGGCGGGGTGGTCAACAGCTTCGACAATCGGATTCCCACCGAGGCCATCGAGGGCATCCACGGGGCAGGCGAGTTGCGCTACGGCGGCGCCGACACCACCCGCAGCAGCGCCGGCAAGCTGGAAGCCGGCGATGGCACCTTTGCCCTGCACCTGGATGCCAACTCGCGGCAGTTCAATGACCTGAAGATTCCCGGCTACGCCCGCAGCCGTCACGCTGCGGCCAGTGAAGACGGGGATGGCAAGAAAGGTCGCCTGGGCAACAGCGACGGTCGCCAGGACGGCGGTGCCATCGGCGGTTCCTACACCTGGGACGACGGCTATGCCGGTCTGTCCTACAGCAACTACGACTCCAACTACGGCTCCCCCGCCGAAGAAGACGTGCGCATCCGCATGAAGCAGGACCACTACGCCTTCGCTTCGGAACTGCGCAACCTGCAGGGCCCGTTCAGCTCGCTCAAGTTCAACGCCGGCTACACCGACTACGAACACCGCGAGATCGAGGGCGGCGAAACCGGCACCACCTTCAAGAACAAGGGCTACGAGGCCCGTGTCGAGGCCCGGCACCAGCCGCTGGGCCCGCTCGAAGGGGTGATCGGTGCACAGGTCAACCGCAACGAATTCTCCGCCCTGGGCGAAGAAGCCTTCGTGCCACAGACCGATACCAACAGCGGCGCGCTGTTCATCCTCGAAGAACTGCAAGCCACCGAACGCCTGCGGCTCAGCCTCGGCGGGCGCCTGGAACACACCACCGTGGACCCGGACAGCAAGGGCAACGAACGCTTCGCCCAGGCCGACAAGTCCAGCAGCTTCACCGCCGGCAGCCTGTCCTCGGGGGCGGTCTACACCCTGACCCCGGTCTGGTCCCTGGCCGCGACCCTGGGCTACACCGAGCGCGCCCCGACCTTCTACGAGCTGTATGCCAACGGCGCCCACGTCGCCACCGGCACCTATGAAGTGGGCAGCGCCAAGCTATCGAAGGAAAAAGCCGTGTCCAGCGACCTGGCCCTGCGCTTCGACAACGGCATCCACAAAGGCAGCGTCGGCGTGTTCTACAGCCACTTCTCCAACTACATCGGCCTGCTGGGCACGGGGCGCACCCTCAACGATGAAGGCGAAGAAGATGCGACAGGTATCCCGGAATACGCCTACAGCGGAGTGCGGGCACGCTTCAGTGGGATCGAGGCCCAGGATCGCTGGACCCTGGGGGAAAACGCCTACGGCAAGTTCGCCCTGGAACTGTCCGGCGACTACACCCGGGCCAAGAACCTGGATAACGGCCAGGACCTGCCCCGCATCGCTCCATTGCGCCTGAACAGTGGCCTGCTGTGGGAACTGGACCGCTGGCAGGCACGCCTGGATGTACAACATGCCGCCAGCCAGGGCCGGGTGCCGGACAACGAAAGCGGCACCGATGGCTACACCACCTTTGGCGCCAGTGCCGGTTATCGCTTCGATATCGGACATAGCCAGTGGCTGGCCTTCGTCAAGGGCGAGAACCTGACCAACCAGACCGTGCGCTATGCCAGCTCGATCCTGCGGGATATCGCGCCGGCCGCCGGGCGCAGTGTGGAAGTGGGGTTGCGTACTACCTTTTAAGGCCCTGTTCGCCGGCAAGCCGGCTCCTACACGGCCCCGTAGGAGCCGGCTTGCCGGCCAAGGGTTTAGCGGTAACGCCGCGGGTCAGCCTCGATCAGGCTGGCCAGCTGGGTCAGGGCAAAGCGCAACTCGTCCTGGGTGGTGGGCGACATCAATACCACCCGCACACAACGGGAGCTGGCACCGCGTTCCACCTGGAACTGGCTGCCGCTCATCACCAGCACGCCATTGGCTCGGACCAGGGTGGCGAACTCATCGCCCGTCCAGGGCTCCGGCAAGGTCAGCCACAGGTGATAGCTGTGGGGCTGGGTCCGGATCTCCAGGCCGGCAAACACGTCCCGGGCAATCGCCTGGCGCGCTGCCGCTTCATTGCGCTGGGTCTGTACCAGCTTGCGGTCCAAGCCTTCGACAATCACATTGCTGGCCAATTGCGCGGTCAGCGGCGACGGCATCCACACGCTGCTACGGACCATGGAACTCAGCCGCGACAGCAGCTTTGGCGGGCTGTAGAGGTAACCCACGCGCAACGCCGGCATGATCGCCTTGGACAGGCTGGTGAGGTACACCGAACGCTGCGGCGCATAGCTCGCCAGCGGCTTGATCGACGGATCGGTGGCGAGAAAGCCGTAGATATCGTCGTCGATGATCAGGAAGTCGAACTCTTCGGCGATTGCCGCAATTTGCGCCCGACGCCTTGGCGACATGATCGCCGTGGTGGGGTTCTGGCAACTGGCGACGCACACCAGCAGCGCCGGTTTTTCTCGCAGGCACTGCTCGCGCAGGGCCTCGGGGAGTATTCCCTCTTCATCCATGGCCACGCCCCGCAGGCGCCGCTCCAGGCCGTGGGCCACGGAGATGATGCCCGGGTAGCAGAGCGACTCGCAAAGCACCAGGTCGCCGGCGTTGCTCAGGGCGCTGATGGCCACCATCAGCCCGTGCTGGGCACCGGAGGTAATGACCACCTGCTGCCAGTTGGCCTCGGGCAAGGAATGCCGCAACCACTGCGCCCCGGCCTCGCGATGAGCCGGGTGGCCTCCATCGGGGGCGTAGTCCAGCGCCCGGCCGAAGTCACTGCTGCGGGCCATGCCCACCAGGGCGCCACGCAACCAGTACTCCAGGGTTTCGCTGTAGGGCTTGATGATCGACAGGTCCAGGGCTTCGGCCTGCCCCAGGGACAGGGACGGAGCGCTGGAACCTTCGGGCAACACCAGCGGCGGCTGCGCCAGCACGTAAGTGCCGCGGCCGACTTCGCCCTGCACCAACCCACGCCGCTGAGCTTCGCTGTAGGCGCGGCTGATGGTGCCAGGGGTGACATTCAGGGTTACCGCCAGCTCGCGCAGGGTCGGCAAGCGGTCACCATCATTCAACAAACCGCTGCCGATATCCCGCGCCAGGGCGTCGGCGATGGACAGGTAGACCGGTTGATTGAACTCGCTTAACTGGGGAACCCACATGGAGGCTGATGACCATCGGCTGCGTTGAGGTGGACCGGAGCATATCACAGCCATGGATCGCCTCTTAACATCGACTCATTTGGAAAATTGATTCGATCTTCAAGCCAAACTGGCGACTCAAAACCGCTAAAAAGTTTTTATATTATCTATAAATTCTTATAAATCATTAACTTACCAACAAAACATAGCCAGCTTCGGTAGAGCCATCCCGAGAAACAATTGAATCGATTCAATTCATTGAAATACACTCAACCAACACCAACCCAATCGACTCAATCCCTCCCACCCATGCCCAGTCGAGATGCCATGCACAGTCTCAGCAAGGACCTGTCCCTCTCCGCCGTGATCGCCGGCCTGATCGCCGTGATCATTTCCTACGCCGGCCCCTTGATCATCGTGTTCCAGGCCGCCCGCGAAGCCCATCTGCCCAGCGACCAGGTGTCATCGTGGATCTGGGCCATCTCCATCGGCAGCGGCCTCACCGGCCTGCTGCTGAGCTGGCGCCTGAAAGTGCCAGTGATCACCGCCTGGTCCACCCCCGGCGCGGCGCTGCTGGTGTCGATGCTGCCCACGGTGTCGCTGCCCCAGGCCATCGGCGCCTACATCGTGGCCTCATTGCTCATCGCGCTGGTCGGGCTTTCCGGGGCCTTCGACAAGCTCATGAGCCGCCTGCCCAAGGCGATTGCCGCCGCCATGCTGGCGGGCATCCTGTTCCGCTTCGGCGCCGGCCTGTTCACTTCGGTCAGCCTGCAACCGGCCCTGGTGCTGGCGATGATCGCCGCCTACCTGCTGGGCAAGCGCCTGTCACCCCGCTACGCGATCCTCGCGGTGCTGCTGGTGGGCTGCGCGATGGCCGCAGGCCTGGGCGAACTCAATGGCGGTGCCATCACCCTGGCGGTGGCCCAGCCGATCTTCATCGCTCCCGAGTGGAGCTGGCACGCCATCATCAACATCGGCCTGCCCCTGGCCCTGGTCACCCTGACCGGGCAATACGTGCCGGGCATGGCGGTGATGCGCAGCGCCGGCTACAACACCCCGGCCCGCTCGATCATTTCCTGGACAGCCATCACCTCGGCACTGCTGGCGCCGTTCGGCTCCCACGGGATCAACCTGGCGGCCATCACCGCTGCCATCTGCACCGGCCGCGAAGCCCATGAAGACAAGGACAAGCGCTACATCGCCGGGATCGCCTGCGGCCTGTTCTACATCCTCATGGGGATTTTCGGCGCGACCCTGGCCTCGGTGTTCGCCGCCCTACCCAAGGAACTGATTGCGGCACTGGCCGGCCTGGCCCTGTTCGGCGCCATCAGCGCCGGGTTGAGCGGCGCCATGGCCGACGAAAAACAGCGTGAAGCGGCGCTGATCACCTTCCTGGTCACGGCATCGGGCATGAGCTTCCTGGGCCTGGCCGCCGCGTTCTGGGGGTTGATCTTCGGCCTGGTGGCGCACTTTGCTCTGAGCCACACCCGGCACAAACCCAGCCTCGCCCAGGCCAGCGCCCCACGCTGAGCAGAGCCCGGGCCGGGAACTGTTACCGATTGCGAAACTGTTCATGTCAATAAAAGCGCTTTCTCTCCCGGAGACGGCGCTTTATCCTTAGCCCCCTAATAAAGCTGAACCGTTTCATCTTTCCCTTTGAAATCAGTGGCCTGCCGTTCTCGATCAACCTGCATCGATGCTACGCGCCATGCCCTTGCTTCTGCCTATTCCTAGAAAAAGACCTTATCCGAATGCCTATGCCCACTTTTCAGCGTTTAAAAGACAGCGCTGTCCTGACTTCCGTCGCCCTGCCCAAGAGCCTGAGCCTACTCGGCGCCCTTGGATTTGCCGCCTGCGCCCAGGCCGCACCGGCCTTCGACAGTGACTCACCGTGGATGCTCGGCGACTGGAATGGCACCCGCACGGAACTGGCCAACAAAGGCTACGACTTCAAGATCGACTACGTCGGCGAGATGGGCGCCAACCTGCACGGTGGCTACGACCACGACCGCACCGCGCGCTACAGCGACCAGTTTGCCTTCGGCAGCCACCTGGACCTGCAGAAGATCCTCGGCTGGGACGACGCCGAATTCCAACTGACGGTGACCAAGCGCGACGGCGACAACATCAGCAACGACCGGATCAACGACCCGCGGGTCGGCGGCTTCACCTCGGCCCAGGAAGTCTGGGGCCGCGGCCAGACCTGGCGCCTGACGCAAATGTGGTACCAGCAGAAATTCTTCGACCAGAAGCTCGACATCAAGGCCGGCCGCTTCGGCCAGGGCGAAGACTTCAACAGCTTCCCCTGCGACTTCCAGAACCTGGCGTTCTGCGGCTCCCAGGTGGGTAACTGGGCCGGCAGCGTCTGGTACAACTGGCCGGTCAGCCAGTGGGCCCTGCGGGTCAAATACCACCTGAACGCCGAGCTCTACGCGCAGATCGGTGCCTATGAGCAGAACCCCTCGAACCTCGATCGCGACAACGGCTTCAAGCTCAGCGGCAGCGGCACCCAGGGCACACTGTTGCCAGTGGAACTGGTGTGGACACCCAAACTCAACGGCCTGGCCGGTGAGTACCGCGCCGGCTATTACTACAGCAGCGCCAAGGCCAGCGACGTCTACAAGGATGGCAATGGCCAGCCTGCAGCCCTGACCGGCGAGGCCTACCGCAGCAGCTCCAGCAAGCACGGCCTGTGGCTGGGCGCGCAACAGCAGGTCACCAGCCAGGCCAGCGACCACTCCCGCGGCCTGAGCCTGTTCGCCAACGTCACCGCCCACGACAAGAAGACCAACGCCATCGACAACTATGTCCAGGCGGGCCTGGTCTACAAGGGGCTGTTCGATGCCCGGGCCAAGGATGACATCGGCTTTGCCCTGGCCCGGGTCCATGTCAACCCGGCGTACCGCAAGAACGCCCAGGCCAGCAACCAGGCCCGGGCGCTCTACGACTACGACAACCCGAGCTACCTGCCGCCCCAGGACACCGAATACAGCGCCGAGCTGTACTACGGCGTGCACCTGGCCAACTGGCTGACCGTGCGCCCCAACCTGCAATACATCCGCCACCCCGGCGGCGTGAGCCGGGTGGACGACGCCCTGATCGGCGGGATCAAGATCCAGAGTTCGTTCTAAGGCCGACAGGCACACAACGACGCCATTCACAGTTTTCAGCTGAACCAAGCCCGCGCCTGATCGTCATCTACAGTGAACATGCGCGGGAACACTCTAAACGTCACGGAGAACCACACTATGAGCACTGAGGGTGCTTCAAGTCCGAGCCGCTTGCTGCCAAGCCTGCTCGGGATCTTGCTGCTGCTAATGGGCCTGGCCTTGCTGGCCGGGGGGATCAAGCTGAGCATGCTCGGCGGCTCGCTGTACTACGTTTTGGCCGGTATCGGCCTGACGTTGACCGGCCTCTTGCTGCTGGCCGGTAAACGCGCGGCGCTGGGCCTGTACGCCCTGGTACTGTTCGCCAGTACCGTCTGGTCGCTATGGGAAATCGGCCTGGACTGGTGGCAACTGGTGCCACGCCTGTCGCTGTGGTTCGCCCTCGGCGTGGTCCTGCTGCTGCCCTGGTTCCGTCGCCCGCTGCTGCGCGATGGCCCGGCCCCGCTGGGCACCGCTGCCCTGAGCGTGGCCGTGGTCCTGGCCGGTGGCGCCGCCATTGGCAGCCAGTTCACCAACCCCGGGGAAATCTCCGGTGACCTGGGCCGCGACACCGCGGACATGACCAGCACCGCGCCGGCCATCCCCGACGGTGAATGGCAGGCCTACGGCCGCACCGAGTTCGGCGATCGCTACTCGCCGCTGAAGCAGATCACCCCGGCCAACATCGGCAAGCTGCAGGAAGCCTGGCGCATCCGCACCGGCGACATGCCGACCGACAAGGACCCGGTGGAAATCACCAACCAGAACACCCCGCTGAAGGTCAACGGCAAGCTCTATGCCTGCACCGCCCACAGCAAAGTGCTGGCCCTGGACCCGGATACCGGCAAGGAAATCTGGCGCTTCGATCCGCAGATCCAGGGCCCCAACGGCGACGACTTCCGTGGCTGGGCACACATGACCTGCCGTGGCGTGTCGTACTACGACGAAGCCAACTTCAAGAACGCCGACGCCATCAGCCAGCCGGCCACCCTGTCCCCCGCGGGCCAGGCCATCGCCACCAGCTGCCCGCGTCGCCTGTTCCTGCCTACCGCCGATGCGCGCCTGATCGCCATCAACGCCGACACCGGCAAGGTCTGTGAAGACTTCGGCACCAAGGGCGCCGTGGACCTGAAGGCCGGTATCGGCCCATTCACCCCGGGCGGCTACTACTCCACCTCCCCGGCGGCCATCACCCGTAACCTGGTGATCATTGGCGGCCACGTGACCGACAACGAGTCGACCAACGAGCCGTCCGGCGTGATCCGCGCCTTCGACGTACACGACGGCCACCTGGTGTGGAACTGGGACTCGGGCAACCCGGACGAGACCACTCCGCTGCCGGAAGGCAAGACCTATACCCGCAACTCGCCGAACATGTGGTCCCTGGCCAGCGTCGACGAGAAACTGGGCATGGTCTACCTGCCACTGGGCAACCAGATGCCTGACCAGTGGGGCGGCAACCGCACCGCAGGCGCCGAGAAATTCAGCGCCGGCACCGTGGCCCTGGACATCGACACCGGCAAGCTGCGCTGGAACTACCAGTTCACCCACCACGACCTGTGGGACATGGACGTGGGCAGCCAGCCGACTCTGCTGGACATGAAGACCGCGGACGGCGTCAAGCCGGCGCTGATCCAGCCGACCAAGCAAGGCAGCCTGTACGTACTGGACCGTCGCGACGGCACCCCGATCGTGCCGATCCGTGAAGTACCGGCCCCGACCGGCGCAGTCGAAGGCGACCACACCGCACCGACCCAGGCCCGTTCGGACCTGAACCTGCTGCCGCCGCCACTGGACGAGAAAGCCATGTGGGGTGCCACGCCGTTCGACCAGATGCTGTGCCGCATCCAGTTCAAGGAACTGCGCTATGAAGGTCAGTACACCCCGCCATCGGTGCAGGGCAGCCTGATCTACCCGGGCAACGTCGGCGTGTTCAACTGGGGCAGCGTCTCGCTGGACCCGGTCCGTCAATTGCTGTTCACCAGCCCGAACTACATGGCCTTCGTTTCCAAGCTGGTGCCGCGTGCCGAAGTGGCCGCCGGGAGCAAGCGCGAAAGCGAGACCTCGGGCGTGCAACCCAACACCGGCGCGCCTTACGCGGTGATCATGCATCCGTTCATGTCGCCGCTCGGCGTACCTTGCCAGGCTCCGGCCTGGGGCTACGTGGCCGGTATCGACCTGACCACCAACAAGGTGGTGTGGAAGCACAAGAACGGCACCAGCCGTGACAGCTCGCCAATCCCGATCGGCCTGCCGATGGGCGTGCCGAGCATGGGCGGCTCCATGGTTACCGGTGGTGGCGTGGGCTTCCTCAGCGGCACCCTGGACCAGTACATCCGCGCCTATGACGTGAAGAACGGCAAGGAGCTGTGGAAGTCCCGCCTGCCAGCGGGTGGCCAGGCCACGCCGATGAGCTACACCGGGAAGGATGGCAAGCAGTACGTGCTGGTGGTCGTGGGCGGCCACGGCTCCCTGGGCACCAAGATGGGCGACTACATCATTGCCTACAAACTGTCGGAATAAGCTTTACCGGCAGGCATGAAAAAGGCGGCTACCTTCTGGTAGCCGCCTTTTTTGTGCCGTTCGCCCTCTGCGTAGGAGCTGGCTTGCCAGCGAAGACGCGGGCCCGGGCGCTGCATGGCTTGCGGGCCTCTTCGCCGGCAAGCCGGCTCCTACAAGGGGCTTGTCATTCCATCTTGCTCGACCGGCAGCCCTTCAAAGGACGGTCACCGAAAATTCCTACAACTCACGTCCCATCGCATCACCTTGCCCCTCAAGGGCTCTGCCCTTAAGGTCTGGGGGTCATTGAAAACTCAGTGACAGGGGTGTGGAAGCCCCCCATATCGTCAGGCGCGCAAAGCACCAGCAACTGCCTGACCTGTTTGTAGCCTGCACTTTGGACAAAGCCGTGGAGCAATACATGCCCCTCACCAGCAACGACTACAACATCCCCGCCCTGCTGGTGGACACCCAGGCCCCGCTGGACGCTCTCCACGAAGCCGCCGCACACCGCATCCGCGCGGCCACCCAGTTGCTGGAGAACATCGCCAGCCACGACAACCTGCAGAGCAACCCGGCTCTGCTCCAGGACTTCGCCCAGCTGTGCGTCATCCCCCTGCGCGATGGCTGCGACCTGCTGGACGTACTGGGCCGACGCCTGCAGGAACAACTGCTGACCTGACCCCGGCTCCAGGACCGGCGGCGCCTCGCCGGCCCTCTCAAGCGGCCCTGTTCGCCTGCCCAGCAGTCCCGTAATTGCAAAGCGACATTAGCCCATTTGTGCTAATCGACCCTCCCCCAACCCGGGGCTATAGTGCCGAGCAACCATCTGATCTCCCCACCGTTGCCAGCCTGCGGTGTCGGGAGCGGCTGCGCCGTTGAAAACACAACAACACCAAGGAAGATTCATCATGAAACTCCAGTCCAGCCTCCGCCCCGTTGCCCTGCTCAGCCTCCTGGCACTCGCCCTGGGCGGTTGCGCCATCGCCAAACCGAGCAACGACGACCTCAAGAACCGCGCCCAGATCACCCTTGGCAAGCCGGTTTCCACGGTTTCCAACGTGCGCAGCGACGCGTCCCAGACCTACTTCACCGCCAGCACCAGTGCCGGCGAATACAATTGCGTACTGCCCAGCGGCGGCATGGTCGCCTTCGCCACCATGGGTGGAGCGGTAGCGCTGCCGGCCGAGTGCAGCAAGCAATAAACCGCTAGCCCCTGGCCAACCAGGTTCGCCGCGACGGGCTGCACCGGTGTAGCAGCGGGACAGCGTCGGGCGAGCACCACTCCCTCCTGAAAAGGTCCTGAGTTGATGAAACCCCGTCTCTTCATGGTGACAGGCCTGGCCCTGCTCGCCTGTACCCTGATTGCCTGCGCGCCGCGCCAAGGGCGAACCCTGGACGAATACCCGCCAGTCAAGATTCCCACCGTGCAGTACCCCGACGAGCCCTTCGACACCCAGGCCGCGCGCGCCGCGCTGCAACCCGGCACCGCAACGCTCACCGGCAAGTTCTGTATCGTCGGCAATGACGGTATCGAAGACAGCCGCAACGTCGAGATCTATCTCTACCCGGCCACCCCGCACTTGCAGGCCTGGCACAAGTTGCGCGCGTCCCAACCCGAAGGCGCACCGGTGAGCATGGTCCCCGAGGCCCTGGCCGTGCACCGGGTGACCCGCACCGACGGCAACGGCATCTTCCAGTTCACGGGGCTGCAACCGGGCCGCTACTTCGTCCAGGGCCGCGATATGGTGTACGGCACCAGCCGCTGGAACGAGTACGTGGGCACCGGCCAGAGCAACACCAACTACGGGCCGGTGACCACCCACTACTACACCGAGCGCAGTTCGATCTCTTCGTACTCGGGCATGCTGGATGACTTCGTCGAACTGGCCAGCGGCGAGAACAAGAAGCTGACCATGACCAACTACCCCCTGCTTATCCCGTGCCGGACCTGGTAACTGCCTCTGGCGCCGCAGCCCTGTGGGCAGGCACCAGCGGCGCCTCGCGCAGGGCTCGCAAGGTGCTGCGCAGTTCCACCGGCCGCACCGGCTTGGACAGGATGGCGATGTTGCGGTCGTGCAGGGCGGCGTGGATTTTCTCGATGTCGTGCCCGGTGATGATCAGCGCCGGCACTTCCCAGCCCCGCTGCTGACGGATGCTGTCGATGCATTCGATACCCGAGGCCCGGGTGCCCAGGTCATAGTCGGCGACGATAATGTCGCAATCGGTCAGCAGGTTCTCCCCGCTCGATTCGGCCTGGACCACGCAGCCCCAGCGCTCCAGCAGCGCCGAAGTGGCCAGCAGCACGTTACGGTCATCCTCCACCAGACAGACCCGCAGCCCGGTCAGCAAGCCGCTCTGCAACGCCTCGTCACGACCGTGCAAACGCTGTGGCGCGGCCAGTGACAGGCCGTGCAGGCTGACCGTGGTGCCGTGGTCGACCCGCGAACGAATCGTCACCTGCAGGTCAGTCATCTGCCCCAGGCGCTTGACGATGGACAGGCCCAGGCCGACGCCTTCGACGTCCTTGTCCCGTACCTGGCGAACCCGGTAGAACTCATCGAAGATCTTCGGCAGATGCTCCTCGGCAATCCCCCGACCCTGGTCATAGATGACAATGGCCAGGCCTTGGCCACGCCGGCGCACGCCAATCAGCACCGGCCGTTCCGCGGCGTACTTGAAGCAGTTGGACAGCACGTTCTGCACCATGGTCGCCAACAGCCCCGGGTCGACCCGCACCCAATGGGCGCAGGGCCGCAGCCGCAGTTCGACACCGGCCCAGCGCGCCGCCTCGGAATTCTGGCGTACCAGGTCGCGCAGCAGTTCGCCCAGGTGGACGGTTTCGTACTTGGGCTGCACTCGCCCGTTGTCCAGGGTGTAGAGGTCGAGGATCGAGCGGAACAGCTGCGAGACGTTGAGCAGCGAACGATCGATGTTGTCCACCAGGCGCCGCTCATCCACCCCCAGGCTGGCTTCGCGCAGGCAGGCGGTGAACAGGCCGATGGAGTGGATCGGCTGGCGCAGGTCATGGCTGGCCTGGGCCAGGAAACGGGACTTTTCCAGGTTGGCGGCAATCGCCTCTTCCGAAGCAAGGCGGGTGCGCTTGAGCAGGATGTGGGCGTACACCGGGATCACCGTGCTGGTGATCATCAGCATCAGCACCATGTAGGGCTGGGCCTGCCAATAGGGGGTCAGCAGGTAGACCATGAACAGCGCGAACAGCGCCAGCACGGTGGCGATGGCCAGGTAGCGCGAGCCGAAACGCATGCCATTGCCCAGGTTGACCCAGACCATCACCGCATAGATCGGCAGCGCCCCCTCGCCGCCTACCACCAGGCCGTAACAGGTGCCGGTGTAGTCATAGACCATGCCCAGGATGCGCCGCGCCGGGTAGTGCCCGGGCCAACGGGCAATGGCCATGCGCAGCACGATCGAACCCAGCATGAACAGGGAAATGTAGATCATCACCGGCACGTAGGGATCCACATCCTGCCCCGGCAGGAAGCCGATCACGCCAAACCAGACCAGGGCGCATCCGGCCACGATAATCCGCAGGGTGGCCTGATCGAGTTCACTGTCTTTCTCAACTTTCATGCAATCACCTCCTTGTGCAATATGCGCTGCCGTGGTCTTTTGCCGTTCGGCAAACTGGCCCATCGGACACGACCAGCGGGCAGTTACAACGCCGTGCGCCAAGTTAGCATGCCCACAGGACTGGATGTTTCAAGGAGTTTCAAACATGACATGCCGGATTATCGTCGCCGACGACCACCCGTTGTTTCGCGAAGGCATGCTGCGCACCATCCAGCGCTTGCTGCCCGATGCCGTGCTCGAAGAGGCCGGCGACCTGGCTGCGGTAATGGCCCTGGCCGAGAGCGGCGAGGAGCCGGACTCGCTGATTCTCGACCTGCGCTTTCCCGGCCTGACCTCGGTCAGCATGATTGCCGGCCTGCGCCAGCAATTGCCGCGCACCTCGATCATCGTGGTGTCGATGGTCGACAACCAGGACCTGATCGCCGAAGTCATGGCCGCCGGGGCCGACGGTTTCATCGGCAAGAGCATCAGCCCGGACGAGATCGGCCAGGCGATTCAGGCCATCCGCGAAGGCGACGTGGTGGTCAAGTACGCGCCTTCCGGCCTGCTGCTGCCCCTGGACGCCTGCGCCGAAGTGAGCCAGCTGACCACCCGGCAACAGGAAGTCCTGCGCCTGATCGCCCAGGGCAAGACCAACAAGGAAATCGCCCGAGAGCTGGATATCTCGCCGTTCACCGTGCGCATCCACGTGTCTTCCCTGCTGCATACCCTCAAGGTGCCGTCACGCGCCGCGGCGGCGGTGAAGTTCGCCGGCACCTGGTAAACCGGGACAATCGGGGCCGCGCTATCGGGCGGCCTGCACCAGAATGCCAAGACACGGTTGGTCAGCGCGCGCCGTTAATGCTGGGAAGCCCTGCGCAAATGAGGCAGCATCGGTTCTGGCACGCCGGTATAAACGCCATGGCATTGGGCGGCACGCCAGGAACAGCGTGCTGGCGCGACCGCCCTCGCAGGAGAAAGACATCATGAGTACGGATAAGCGTGATGAGTTGTTTGAACGGTTACACCACTGGTTCGGTGACTCGGAAGCCGCCAACTGGAACGAATACACCACCGAGCAGGTGGCCAAGGGAGTCCTCCACGCCTTTACCCCGGCGCAATGGCAACGCCTCGGCGAAACCCTGCTGTCGCGCCCCGAGTACTGGCAGCACCGCTGCGCGGTGTCCCTGGGAGAGTTGCGCAGCCCGCCGGCCATCGAGCTACTGAAACGCCTGCTGGTGGATTCGCCCTACCTGGACGTAAGGGTCATGGCGATCTATGAACTGGACTGGTCGGAAGCGGCCATCGAGCCCCGCTATGCGCCCTGCATCCTGGAAATCATGGACAACCTCAGTGAGGAAGGCATAGAGCCGGAACTGCAAAGCCTGTTGACCAAGGCCGAGTCCGCCGCCCCCTGAGCGCGCCCCCTGGATGGCCCCTCGGCCATCCAGCTTTCAGCTCGACACCCGGGAGTTCACCAGCCAGCGCTCAAAGGCCTCGGTCGGCAACGGTCGGCTGATCAGATAGCCCTGCACCGTGTCGCAGCCCCAGCTTTCCAGCAATTTCAGGCAATGCTCATATTCCACGCCTTCGGCCACCACCTTGAGCCCCAGCTTGTGGCTCATTTCAATGGTGGAACGCACGATCACCGCATCGCCGCTGGTTTCATCCAGATTGCGGATGAACGACTGGTCGATCTTCAGTTCCTGCACCGGCAGGCGCTGCAACTGCGCCAGGGATGAATAGCCGGTACCGAAATCGTCCACCGACAGGCTGATGCCGCAGCCGCGCAAGCGTTGCAGCACGGCCAGGGCCTGCTCCGGGTCGCGCATGATGGCGCTCTCGGTGATCTCGAACACCAACTGTTCGGCTGCCACCTGATAGCCCTCAAGGTAATCGCTGACCCGTACCTCCAGGCCGTCGTCCTCCAGGTCGCTGGCCGAGATGTTCAGTGACAGGCGTACGGGCAGGGCCCGGCGGTTCCACTCCGCCAGCTGGCGGATACAGGCTTCGATGACCCAGGCGGTGAGGCTGTGCATACTGCCGGTGCGCTCGGCCAGGGGAATGAATTCCGCCGGCGAGACCACGCCGAACACCGGGTGCTGCCAGCGCAGCAGGGCTTCGGCCTGGTGCAGGTAGTCCCGGCGCAGATCGAGCTTGGGCTGGTACAACAGGAACAGCTCACCTTCGGCGGCCGCCCGGCGCAGGTCGCGGATCAGGCTGATCTGCCGCTGGTGAGCCAGGTCTCGGTCCTGCTGGTAGACCTGCAAGTAACCGGGCTTGAGCGAAGCATCATGGCGGGCGATGGCGGCGCGGCTGATCAGTTCCTCGGCGGACTTGCCGTCGGCGGGGTACACCGCCATCCCCATGCAGATCTGCCGGCGCACCTCATCGCCCTGGATCAGTTGCGGCCGGCTGAGCAGGTCATGCAGCCGGTCAGCCATGGCCATGGCCCCGTCCAGTTCGGTGTTCTCCAGCAGCAGGAGGAATTCACTGGCGGTGATCCGGGCCGCCGTATCGCCCTGGGACAATACTTCCCGCAGGCGCCGGCTGAGCTCGCCCATCATCTGGTCCAGGCCTTCTGTGCCAAAGCCTTCGTTGATCGCCCGATAGTTGTCGATGCCCAGGTAGAGCAGCACCACATTGCGCCGGGCGGCAATGGCCTTGGTCAGGCGTTCGATGGCCAGGGCCCGGTTCGGCAGCCCGGTCAGCGGATCATGCAGAGCGTTGTGGGCCAGTTGCCGTTCGCGGGTGGCAATGGCGCTCTGCATGGCGTTGAAGGCATCTGCCAGCACCCCGAACTCGTCGCTGCGCTTGATGGTTACCGGGGCCTGATAGTTACCGGCACCGATGCGTCTTGCCGCCTGGGCCAGGTCTTCCAGGGGCCGCGATACCCGCCGCGCCATCAGCAGGGCGCAGACCAGGGAGACCACCAGCGCCACCATGGCGATCCACATGAACTCCCGGTCCAGCGGGGCAAAGGCCTGCAACGCCTGCTCCAGGGGGCTTTGCAGCAAGGCCATGACCCGCGGATCGCCGGCATCCCCGGTATTGGCCAGTTGCAAGGCCTGGTTGAGGAAACGCTGGCCATGGGTCTCGCTCAACTGCGGCAGGGATTGCCACAGGGAGTCGGCCAGGACATTGATGATGGGCGACCAGAAGAACTCCGGCTGGGTGCTGAACAGCTCGCCGGGATGCTGACCATCGACCGTCAGAAACGACACTTCCAGGTTGCTCATGGAGCGCAGTTCCTGGGCAAACAGCTCATCCATGGGAAAGCCCATCACTACCCGGGCGATGGGTAGCGACTCCAGCACTTCCCCCTGGACCAGCAGATAGGGCCGGCCCTTGATTGCGACGAAGAGCATGTGGGTGTTGTGCCGCATGGCCCGGCGCAGGGCCTGGTCGTAGGGAAAGTGCTGGTCCCGGGCGATCACCGGCAGGGTGCTGGCGATGACCCGGCCCTCGGGGCTGAGCACGAACATCTCGCTGGAACGGATGCCGCCGCTATGCTGGGCCAGGGCGGCAAGGATATCCACCGGCTTGCCGCTGAGCACCGCCCGGCGAAACTCGGAATCCACCACCAGCCAGTCGACACCGTACTGCAGGTTGCGACCGCGCAAGTCCAGCAGCCGTTCGAATACCCGGGTGCCGATCTTCAGTTGCAATTGCGCCTGGCGCTCCACCGCTTGGGTAGTGGCGGTCTTGACCGCGAAATACACCGCGGCAATCAATACCAACAGCAATAGCGCCAGCACCCCGACAATCCTTGCCTGAAAGGTTCGGCGCCACTTCATAAGGCTGCTCTCAGTCGCTCCAAGTCCCCGGCGGGCCTTGAAAAGGCCAACGCGGATAACCCCTGCCGGAAGCTGAAAAATCCCTTCTTCATACCCATCCCTCTGAGAAGCTGAATGCGCGCGTCAAATAAATGCCAGCTTCATTCCGGCATTCCGGGCAATCAGATTAATCCTCAAATTACACAAGATCACGCAATAAAACAGGTGACATCGCAGTCATTTTATTGACAACCCATGTCAAACAGCCCCTTCAAGTGAGCTTGAATCCCTTCGCAAAAACCCCCAGGCATGCAGCAAGAACAGCCTAGACCGCGGCTATGCAACGCTTCTCTGCCAGGGCAAGGGGCGATGCAGCGACATTTCCCAGCGCTTCGGAAAAACGCTGAAACCAGTCCCCCATTGAAACCCGCGGCGACCTGCCCCATCTAAGCTGCATAGTCCATCGCGCAGGAGCCTCCATGAGCGACCAGCAAGAATTTCCCGAAGATCCACGTGACTACGTCGATCCGGAAAACACCGAACACCAGGCTGCCCATGGCACCGGCCTGGCCCTGCCCGGACAGAATCTGCCGGACAAGGTCTACATCATCCCGATTCACAATCGTCCCTTCTTTCCTGCGCAAGTATTGCCGGTCATCGTCAATGAAGAGCCCTGGGCCGAAACCCTGGAACTGGTGAGCAAATCCGAGCATCACTCCCTTGCCCTGTTTTTCATGGACACCCCGCAGGAGGACCCGCGGCACTTCGATACCTCCGCGCTGCCGGAGTACGGCACCCTGGTCAAGGTCCATCACGCCAGCCGTGAAAACGGCAAGCTGCAGTTCGTTGCCCAGGGCCTGACCCGGGTGCGCATCCGCACCTGGCTCAAACACCATCGTCCGCCCTACCTGGTGGAGGTCGAGTACCCCCATCAGCCCAGCGAGCCCACCGACGAGGTCAAGGCCTACGGCATGGCGCTGATCAATGCGATCAAGGAGTTGCTGCCGCTCAACCCGCTGTACAGCGAAGAGCTGAAGAACTACCTCAACCGCTTCAGCCCCAACGATCCGTCGCCCCTGACCGACTTCGCCGCCGCCCTGACCTCCGCCACCGGCAACGAACTGCAGGAAGTGCTGGACTGCGTGCCCATGCTCAAGCGCATGGAAAAAGTCCTGCCGATGCTGCGCAAGGAAGTCGAAGTGGCGCGCCTGCAGAAAGAGATTTCCGCCGAGGTCAACCGCAAGATCGGCGAGCACCAGCGCGAGTTCTTCCTCAAGGAGCAGCTCAAGGTGATCCAGCAGGAGCTGGGGTTGACCAAGGATGACCGCAGCGCCGACCTGGAGCAGTTCGAACAGCGCCTGACTGGCAAAGTGCTGCCGCCCCAGGCGCAGAAACGCATCGACGAGGAAATGAACAAGCTGTCGATCCTGGAGACCGGCTCGCCGGAATATGCGGTTACCCGCAACTACCTGGAATGGGCCACGGCCGTGCCCTGGGGTGTCTTCGGCGACGACAAGCTCGACCTCAAGCACGCGCGCAAGGTGCTGGACAAGCACCACGCCGGGCTCGACGACATCAAGAACCGTATCCTCGAATTCCTCGCGGTGGGCGCCTACAAGGGCGAGATCAGCGGCTCCATCGTGCTGCTGGTAGGCCCACCCGGTGTCGGCAAGACCAGCGTCGGCAAATCCATCGCCGAATCCCTGGGGCGGCCGTTCTACCGCTTCAGCGTCGGCGGCATGCGTGATGAAGCCGAGATCAAGGGCCACCGCCGCACCTACATCGGCGCCCAGCCGGGCAAGCTGGTGCAGGCCCTCAAGGAAGTGGAGGTGATGAACCCGGTGATCATGCTCGACGAGATCGACAAGATGGGCCAGAGCTACCAGGGCGACCCGGCCTCGGCCCTCCTGGAGACCCTGGACCCGGAGCAGAACGTCGACTTCCTCGATCATTACCTGGACCTGCGCATGGACCTGTCCAAGGTCCTGTTCGTGTGCACTGCCAACACCCTGGATTCGATTCCCGGCCCGCTGCTGGACCGTATGGAAGTGATTCGCCTGTCCGGCTACATCACCGAAGAAAAACTGGCCATCGCCAAACGCCACCTGTGGCCCAAGCAGCTGGAAAAGGCCGGTGTCGCCAAGACCAGCCTGAGCATCAGCGACGGCGCCCTGCGCACGGTGATCGATGGCTACGCCCGGGAAGCCGGGGTGCGCCAGCTGGAGAAACAACTGGGCAAGCTGGTACGCAAGGCCGTGGTCAAGCTGCTGGACGAGCCGGACGCCACGATCAAGATCGCGCCCAAGGACCTGGAGGCTTCCCTGGGCATGCCGGTGTTCCGTAACGAGCAGGTCCTGAGCGGCACCGGGGTCATCACCGGCCTGGCCTGGACCAGCATGGGCGGCGCCACCCTGCCTATCGAGGCCACGCGCATTCACACCCACAACCGCGGCTTCAAGCTCACCGGGCAACTGGGGGATGTGATGAAGGAATCGGCGGAGATCGCCTACAGCTACGTCAGCTCGCACCTCAAGCAATTCGGCGGCGACAGCAAGTTCTTCGACGAAGCCTTCGTCCACCTGCACGTTCCCGAAGGCGCCACCCCCAAGGACGGCCCCAGTGCCGGGGTGACCATGGCCAGCGCCCTGCTGTCCCTGGCGCGCAACCAGCCGCCGAAGAAAGGCGTGGCCATGACCGGCGAGCTGACCCTCACCGGCCACGTGCTGCCCATTGGCGGGGTGCGCGAGAAAGTCATCGCCGCGCGGCGCCAGAAGATCCACGAGCTGATCCTGCCGGAGCCCAACCGCGGGCATTTCGAAGAACTGCCGGACTACCTCAAGGAAGGCATCACCGTGCATTTTGCCAAGCGTTTTGCCGACGTGGCCAAAGTGCTGTTCTAACCCCTTTCGCCGCAAGCCGGCTCCTGCAGGGCCCCCCTCGCAGGAGCCGGCTTGCCGGCGAACAGGCCATAACCGCCAACCTTTATTCCCCTCCCCACACCGCCCATCATCTTCAGTTATGCTCGCCGTTCGTCATGAATGATCGGAGCTTCCTGACCCATGCCCACACCCCGCCTTCTTGCCCTGCTCAGCCTCGCCCTGCTGACCGCTTGCGCCAGCCAGCCCAAGCAGAACGTCACCGTTGAAAACCAGAGTGAATGCCCGCTGCAACTGCACAATGGGCAGAACCTGATCCTCACCCTGCCAAGCAACCCCACCACCGGTTATCGCTGGGCGATCCAGGATTCGGCCGGCGGCATCCTGCGCAAGGTCAGCCCCGAGGTCTACAGCAACCCCGAAGACACCGGTCTGGTGGGCAGTGGCGGGCAGTCGACCTGGCGTTTCCAGGCCTTCGCCAGCGGCCAGGGCCGGCTGCTGCTGACCTACCAGCAACCCTGGGCACCGGAAGAGGCCCCGGTGAAGGCCTTCGACTGCTCGATCACGGTGAACTGACATGGGCTGGCTGATACTGGCGCTGATGGGCGCCGCGACCTTCCTCTACGGCGTCAGCGTGCATGCCACCCTGCTCTGCCTGCTGGTCAAGCCACTGCCGGTGCTGGCCCTGCTGGGCTGGCTGCACGATGCACCGCCCGGGGACTACCGGCGCTGGATCATCATCGGCCTGCTGTTCTCGGTGCTGGGGGATGTCCTGCTGGCCTGGCCCACGGACCTGTTCGTGTTCGGTCTCGGAGCCTTCCTGGTGGCGCACCTGGCCTACCTCAAGGCTTATCTCAGCGACTGCCGGCGCCCGGCGCTGCTGCCCTTGCTGGTGGCACTGGCCATTGGCGCGGTGCTGTTGAGCATCCTGATCTCCCACGGCCTGGGGCCGTTGCTGGTGCCGGTGATCGTCTACGCCCTGACCATCAGCGCCATGCTCTGGCGCGCCCTGGCACGCCTCGGCTCAGCGGTGCCCACGCGGTCCGCGGTACTGGCAGCGCTGGGCGCCCTGAGCTTTGCCTTCTCCGACAGCCTGATCGGCATCAGCCGCTTCGTGCTGGCCTTCGACGCCGCGCCCTACCTGATCATCATTTTCTACTGGCTGGGCCAGTGGGGCATTGCCGCTTCGGCGTTCAGCCAGAAGCCGCGCTGAGCCGCCTGCGCCGGCAGGCCGGTCCCTACTCTCCGTAGGAGCCGGCTTGCCGGCGAAAGGCCCCCACCTTGCGTCGCCCTTGCGCCCCTGAAGGCCCTGCGGGCCTTATCGCAGCCTGCGGCAGCGGCTACAATGCCGCCCTCTTTTTATCTCCATCGCCGGAACCGCCGTGAGCAAAGAACCCGACCGCCTTTTCGCCCAGCCACTGGCCCAGGTGCCCGACTTCGCCTTCAACGAGGATGTGGTGCGGGTGTTCCCGGACATGATCAAGCGCTCGGTGCCGGGTTACCCGACCATTGTCGAGAACCTCGGGGTGCTGGCGGCGCAGTTCGCCCAGCCCAACAGCGTGCTCTACGACCTGGGCTCTTCCCTGGGGGCAGTGACCCAGGCCCTGCGCCGCCATGTGCGCACGGATGGCTGCCGGGTCATCGCGGTGGACAACTCCGCAGCCATGGTCGAACGGTGCCGGGAATACCTCAACGGCCAGGACTCGATGTTCCAGGAGCTGCTGCCGGTGCAGGTGATCGAGGGCGATATCCTGGCCCTGGAATTCCAGCCGGCCTCGGTGGTGGCCCTGAACTTCACCCTGCAGTTCATCGCCCCCGAGCAGCGTCTGGCCCTGCTGGGGCGCATCCGCCAGTCACTGCTGCCCGGTGGCGCGCTGATCCTCTCGGAGAAGCTGCGCTTCAACGATGACCAGGAACACGCCCTGCTCACCGACCTGCACATCGCCTTCAAGCGCGCCAACGGCTACAGCGAACTGGAAATCGCCCAGAAGCGCAGTGCCATCGAAAACGTCATGAAGCCCGACAGCCTCGAAGAACACCGCGAACGCCTGCTGGCTGCCGGGTTCTCGAAAGTGGTGCCGTGGTTCCAATGCCTTAACTTTGCCTCGTTGATTGCCCTGCCATGATTGATCTGTCCCCCCTCGCTCGCCGTCTGGCGGGTACGCCCCTGGCCACCTGGGCCAACGGGCTGCAAGCCCAGCTCGACGCCAAGATGGAAAAAGGCCATGGCGACCTGGAGCGCTGGCAAAGCGCCCTGGATGCATTGCCGAAGATCCAGCCCAGCGAAATCGACCTGATCAATGGCCTGCGCCTGGACACCGACTGCGACGACGCCACTCGGGCGCAGATGCGCACCGCACTGATGGGCCTGTCGCCGTGGCGCAAGGGCCCGTTCGACCTGTTCGGCGTGCACGTGGACACCGAATGGCGTTCGGACTGGAAGTGGTCGCGGGTCGCTCCGCACCTGGACCTTGAGGGCAAGCGCATCCTCGATGTCGGCTGCGGCAATGGCTACTACATGTGGCGCATGCTTGGCGCCGGCGCCCACAGCGTGATCGGCGTCGACCCCAACTGGCTGTTCTTCTGCCAGTTTCAGGCGGTGCAGCGTTACTTGTCGGAGCCTTCGGTGTGGCACCTGCCCTTCCCCTTCGAAGACCTGCCGGCCAACCTGGAAGGCTTCGACACGGTGTTTTCCATGGGGGTGTTCTACCACCGCCGTTCGCCCATCGAGCACCTGCTGGCGCTCAAGGACTGCCTGGTCAAGGGCGGTGAACTGGTGTTGGAAACCCTGGTGGTGGAAGGCGACCAGCATCAGGTGCTGGTACCGGAAGACCGCTACGCGCAGATGCGCAACGTATGGTTCCTGCCGTCCGTACCGGCCCTGGAACTGTGGCTGCGGCGCGCCGGGTTCAGCGACGTGCGGTGCGTGGATGTCAGCGTGACCAGCGTCGAGGAGCAGCGCGGCACCGAGTGGATGAAGTACCAGTCCCTGCGCGACTTCCTCGATCCCAACGACCACAGCAAGACCATCGAAGGCCTGCCGGCGCCGATGCGTGCGGTGATAGTCGCCAAGAAATAACCCGCCTTCCCCCGCAGGAGCTGGCCGGGCGGCGTTCCGCTTGCCAGCGAAGGCGCCCGCCAGAGCGGCGCAAGGCTCAAGGGCCTCTTCGCCGGCAAGCCGGCTCCTACGGTTTTGTGTAGGCCGCGAACCGGTTTGAGATCAGCGCGCTCGACGCGCCTTGAAGAATTCGCTCAGCACCGTGCCGCACTCCTCGGCCAGAACTCCGCCCTCGTACAGCACTCGATGGTTGAGAAACCCTTGGGTGAAGAACTGCCCCTGGCTCTGCACAATGCCGGCCTTGGGTTCCAGTGCGCCGTACACCACCCGGGCAATGCGCGAATGGACGATCAGCCCGGCGCACATGCTGCAAGGTTCAAGGGTCACGTACAGGGTGCTGCCGGGCAGGCGATAGTTGCTCACCACCTGGGCCGCTTCGCGGATCGCCACCATCTCGGCGTGGGCGCTGGGATCGCTGCCGCTGATGGGGCAGTTGTAGCCACGGCCGATGATCTGCCCATCCAGTACCAGCACCGCACCCACCGGCACTTCCCCCAGGGCGGCGCCCTGCGCGGCCAGGGCCAGGGCTTCACGCATGAAGTCCTGGTCGCGGCTGCGGTCGATGATCGGCGCCGGGCGTATCTGGCGCATCACACCACCTCGATGGCGGCCATAAGGCCGGTTTCCATGTGGTCGATCACGTGGCAGTGGAACATCCAGACCCCCGGGTTATCCGCCACCAGGGCGACCCGGGCACGCTCGTTCTTGCCCAGCAGGTAGGTGTCGGTGAAGTAGGGGGTGATTTTCTTGCGGTTCGAGGCAATGACCTTGAAGCTCATGCCGTGCAAGTGGATCGGGTGCTGGTACTGGGTCATGTTCTTCAATTCGAAAATGTAGCTCTTGCCCTTTTTCAGGCTGGCAATCGGGCGGTCGGCGCAGGTCTTGTCGGTGATGTCCCAGGCCTGGCCGTTGATCTGCCACAGGCTAGGCGGCTTGCCATTGTCCACGTTCACCGAGACCGAGCCAACCCATTCGAAATTGAAGTTGAGCTTCTCGGCGTTGTCGAGATCCGGCTCGGCCACGGGGTTGGCCGGCAAGGCGGCGGGCCACTGGGTGGGCGCGTCGTTGTTGGCCACCGAGCGCAAAGTGCCCAGGCGCACCGGTCCGTTGCGCAGGGACAACTCCACACCGGCCGCCGGCGCCTTGATCGCCAGGCAGATGCGCATGCCCGGCCCCAGCCAGTATTCCTTGCCCAACGGGCGCGGTTCGATGGGGTTGCCGTCCAGGGCGTAGATCTGCGCTTCGACATCCGGGATGTTGATGCGGTAGGTCAGAGTGTTGTCCAGGTTCAGCAGGCGCACCCGGGTGATCTGCCCGGCCGGCAGGTCGATCACCGCCTGGGACACACCGTTGATGGTGGACAGGCGCCCGGCCGTACCACCGCGCGCCGCCTCCCGAGGGATGCTGAAGGGCATGAACGCGCCCTCTTCATCCACGTGCCAGCTTTTCAGGCTCAGGGTGCGCTCGTACTTGAAGCCGGTGGGTTCGCGCTCTTCGATGATCAGCGGGCCCACCAGGCCGCGACCCAGTTCTTCGCTGCTGTTCACATGGGGGTGATACCAGTAGCTGCCGGCATCCGGTACGCGGAATTTGTAGTCGAAGTATTCGCCGGGCAGCACCGGCAGTTGCGAGACGTAAGGCACGCCGTCCATTTCCAGGGGCAGGCGGATGCCGTGCCAGTGGATGGTGGTGGCCACCGGTAGGTGGTTGATAAAGCGTACCCGCAGCCACTCGCCCTGGCGTACCCGCAGTTCGGTACCCGGCGCCGAAGGGCCGAAGGCCCAGGCCTCGGTCTTGTGCCCCGGCACCAGCTCCACGTCCAGTGGCGCGGCGATCAGCTCGTAATCGTGCCCCGCCTCGGCGTCAGCCATCTTTCCCAGCCAATAACGCGATGCGCCGCCCGCCCCCACGCCCACCACTACCAGACCGGCCAGACCACCGAGTATTTGTCGACGGGTAAAGGACATGGACTCAACTACCTCACGTATCAGCCGCGGGCCGAGGCCCGCAAAAGGCGAATACGATACACCCGCAGTTGAGAAACAGTAAGGCCGGCGCGGCGACGGGACGCAGGCGAGACGGGGAAACGATGGGTGTTTTCGAGAGTCTGCTCGCTGGCAAGCCCGTTGCTCTTGTAGGAGCCGGCTTGCCGGCGAACAGGCCTCTCAGCCCTGCAATCCCAGCAGCAGATGCACCACGCCACCGGCCAGGGGCATCACCGCCGGTACCCCCGCCACGCGCAATGCGCTGCTGTCCAGCAGTTGCGGATCATGCAGCTCAAGGCGCAGGCGGGTCAGGGCCAGGGGTTGCTGGCTCTTGATGTTGGCGCTGCCACCCAGCGCCGCCAGCATTGCGTCATTCAGAACATTGCCGTTGGCCCTGGGGGCCTTCGGCTGATCAGGGATCAGGTCTGGAGTCAGGGCTTTCCAGAACGCGCGTTGCAATTTCTCGAACATTTTCAGTTCTCCAGAACCAGTGAATCGGCTGCGACTTGCTGCTTGTGCAGGTATTCACGTACCTGAACCGCGTCCTCCAGATCGATGATCCGAGCTGCCAGCGCCTGGCATTCGCTCAGATCCAGCTCGCGTACCCGGGCCTTGATGGCCGGAATCAACGGCACGCTCACCGACAGTTCGTCCACCCCCAGGCCCAGCAACAGCGGCACTGCCAGGGTTTCGGACGCCAGTGCACCACAGACTCCGACCCACTTGCCGTGGGCATGGGCGGCCTGCACCGTTCGCGCGATCAGGCGCAGCACCGACGGGTGGAAGCTGTCGGCCTGACTGGCCAGGCGCGGATGATCACGGTCCATGGCCAGGGTGTACTGGGTCAGGTCGTTGGTGCCGATGGAGAAGAAATCCACCTCCGGAGCAAAGCGGTCTGCCATCAGGGCCGCCGAAGGCACCTCGATCATGATGCCCAACTTGGGCCTTTCCGCCAGGCCCAGGGCCCGAACCTCGTCATCCAGTAGCTGCCGCGCCTGACGCAGCTCCGCCAACTGGCTGACCATGGGCAACATGATGTGCAGGCGTGCCTGCCCGGCGCTGGCGAGAATCGCCCGGAACTGCTCCCGCAGCAGTTCGGGACGCTCCAGGCACAGGCGGATGCCCCGCAGGCCGAGAAAGGGGTTGGCTTCACTGTCCATGGGCACATAGGCCAGGGGCTTGTCGCCGCCCACGTCCAGGGTGCGCACCACCAGATTGCGCTCAGGGCCCAGGGCCTGGGCGATGGCCCGATAGGTTTCGGCCTGCTCCTCCAGGCTGGGGGCGTGGCTGCGGTCCTGGTAGAGGAACTCCGAACGCAACAGGCCGACGCCTTCGCCTCCCAGGCTCATGGCCTGCTCGGCCTCCGCCAGAGAGGCAATGTTGGCCGTGACCTCCAGATGATGACCATCGCGGGTCACCGCCGGTTGCGCCGCCTGGGCCAGGTCCTGACGCTGGCGCAGGCGTTGCTGCTGACGCAGGGACTCCAGTTGCTGCAAGCGTTGCGGGTCAGGGTCCGTATGCAGTTCGCCGCGATCGGCATCCAGCAGCACCCGGGTGCCGTTGGCCAGGGACAGGACCCGGGGCGACAGCCCACAGATCGCCGGCAGGCCCAGGGCTCGGGCGAGAATCGCCACGTGGCTGGTGGCGCCGCCGCCGACAGTGGCAAACCCCAGCACCTTGGCCGTGTCCAGGCTGGCGGTCTGCGAGGGGGTCAGTTGCTCGGCAATCAGAATGGCCTGGTCCGGCAAGCTCACGGCATGCTCTTGCACCCCGAGAATCAGCTTGAGCACCCGTTGGCCGACGTCCGCCAGATCCACCGCGCGTTCAGCCAGCAGCGTGCTGCCCAGGCCCTTGAACAGCTCGGCGGTAACCTCAATGGCACTGTTCCAGGCAAAGGCGGCGCTCTTGCCGGTGACGATCAGGGCTTCGGTTTGCTGCAACAGGCTCGGGTCGTCGAGGAGTTCCTGGTGGGCGCGGAAGATTTCCTGCTGTGCTTCACCCGGGGCATTGTCCCGCAGCTGTTGCAGGCCCCGCACCGCCTCTCGCAAGGCCCGCTCAAGGACTTCGCGCTCCTGCTGCGGGTTTGCCGCCCACTCGCTTATCTGCAGGCGCTGCTCAGCCACATGGACCACCTGGCCGACCGCCGAACCCGGTGACGCACAGACACCCCGCAGAACCGTCTCCAACGACTCATCCCGCGCCGCTACTGGCTCAGGACTCGGCGCCGCAGCACTGACTTTCTCGCCACAACCCGAGGCCAGCAGCTCCACCAGAACCTGGATCGCCTGCTCGGCATCCGCACCCGCAGCACTGACCTGCAAGACATCGCCCTGCGCCGTCTGCAACGCCATGATCGACACCAGGGACTTGGCATTGGCCGAGTCCTGGCGCCGGTGCAGGCAGATATTCGCGGCAAAGCCCTTGGCGGCCTGGGCCAGCAACGCCGCCGGACGTGCGTGCAGCCCCTGGGGGTTGCCCAGGATCAGCGGTTTGGAAAACAGCGCCTCAGTTTCAGCGCCCTCGACCTTGGCCCCCTCCTCTGCGCAGGCGGGCTCGATCTGCAACACCGGCTGTCCCAGCTCCACCAGCAGGCTGCCGGACACCAGCCCCGTCACCGCCTCGCCACTGACCACCAGCATCAGGGTCAACAGGCTGCGCGCGTGCCGGGCCAGATAATCAGCATCGAACTCGATCAGCGGCTGGCCTGCCGAGATCTGCTGCCCCTCCTCGACCAGACAGGTGAAGCCCTTGCCCGCGAGGTTCACCGTGTCCAGCCCGATGTGCATCAGCACCTGCTGGCCCTGTTCACCGGTGATGCTCACCGCATGGCCGCTGTGTTGCAGGTTGCTGATCACCCCGGACAGAGGCGCACAGAGGGTCTGGGAAGTCGGGTCGATGCACAGCCCGTCACCGATCACCCGGCTGGAAAACACCGGGTCCGGAACCTGGTCCAGGGGCAGCAGCACCCCGGACAGGGGCGCGAGCAATTGCAAGGGTTGGGTTATGGCCATGACGTCACCTGCTAATGATTCCTTGAAGTGCCGATGGAGCGCGAGCCCCGACAGCATCGCTTATTTCCACCAGTACTCGACCTGCAAACCGACGTTCGCCCCGTGCCGGGCGGTGCCGAAGACACCACTGTCGGACAGCGCGGAGCCGGCCGCCAGTTCGTTGGCCGCGCGTTTGGCGGCCTCGTTCCAACTGGCATAGGTGTAATACAGGCGCACCTCGGGCCGCGCCCAGAACTCCGGCCCCTTGGGCGACCAGGTGGGCGCGAAGGTGAACTTGCTGAGTTTGCGGGTGCCACCGGGCGCCTCCACCTGATCATGACCAAACTCGGTCACCAGCTTGAACTGTTCGGTGATGGCATAGGCCGGGCGCACACCCAGGGAGATCCAGTTCTGGTCCTGGCCGTCGGGGCGAATGTCCTTCTGATAGACCGCCTCTACCTGGCCGCCGAAGCGCGGGGTGACCTGCCAATCGAAGAACTCCACCAGGCGATAGCTCTTGTTGCCGTCATCCAGGTAGGGATTGCCGGTGTAGCCCAGGCCGGTACCGGGGCCCTCACCGTATTGCAGGGCCAGTTTGTTCTTGCCGCCGAAAAAGTCTTTCTGCACATGCTGGGCGGTGATCGCCCAGCCATTGTGGGCACCACGGCGATCGGGCTTTTCCAGGTAACTCAGGCCCAGCTCCAGCTCGCCGCCGGGGTTGGTCTGGAAACCGGCAACGTTGAAGTCATGACGGCTCACGGCCTGCTTCTGGTAGAGGTTGTCCTTGCGGGAAAAGGCGTAGCTGTATTTCAGATCGCCGATGCGCACGTCCTCGACCCCGCCGCCGGTGGCGCTCTGGTTCCAGTAGTAGAAGTCGGAAATATGGATGTCGTTACGCTTGTAGTAACGGCGCCCGGCCCACAGCGAGCCGCCATTGAGGCTGGGCAGGTTCGACCACTGGGCGTACATCTGCGGCATGCGCGCCGAGCCGTTTTCGCCCTGGAAGGTCAGGTTGCGGTCGTAGCGGTTGTAGAGCGAAGCCATGCCGTCGACGCTGAGCACCGAGCCGTCTTCCAGGGTGTACAGGTCCTGGCGCAGCTCAAGCTCGGCGTACTGCTCGCACTCGTTGCCCAGGCGGTACTTGGAGGGCGCGCCGGGTAGCTGAAAGCAGGATTGCGGGCCGCTGTTGACCGAAGTGCCAAGGCCGCTGCGCAGGTAGCCGGCGAACTCCAGGGCCTGGGCCGGAAAGGGCAATGCCAGGCACAGGCAGGACGCCGCCAGGCCGCGATTTATTGTTGTTTTCATAAGCCACCCCATTATTTTTATTGTGATATTTCGATCCGCAGAAGCCGGCTTGCCGACGAACGAAGCCCTGCGCTGTATCTGCAACAGCGCATTCACGGCAGACGCAAACCGCCCGGCAGCTTCTGCGAGGATTGTCAGCAGTCGGTCAGGTGCAGGACGAAGGACTCATAGGGCCGCAGCCGCAAATGCCGGCTGCGGGCGCCATCCCCCGGGTAGTTGCTGATCAGCAGACGCTGCTGCATGCCCGGCTCGACGACCTCCTGCGGCAATTCAACCTCGCACGGCGAACCGTAGAAGTTGTTCACCACCAGCAGTCGCTCGCCCTGCCCTTCCCGCACGTAGGCCCAGACCTGCGGATGCTCGGGCAGCAATTGGCGATAGACGCCGTGCTGGATCAAACCCTGCTCACGGCGCAACGCGATCAATTGGCGATAGTGGTGCAGCACTGATTGCGGGTCGTCGAGCTGTGCCTGGACGTTGATCTGGCCAGCGTTGGCCGCAACCTCGATCCAGGGGGTGCCGCTGCTGAAACCGGCATTGGCCCCGGCATTCCACTGCATTGGCGTACGCCCGTTGTCCCGGGACTTCTGCTGGATCGCCGCCATGATGGCCTGCGGCTCTTCACCGGCCTCGCGCTTGAGGCGGTAGATGTTCAGGGTCTCGACGTCGCGATACTGCTCGATGCGCTGGAAATGCGGATTGGTCATGCCCAGCTCTTCGCCCTGATAGACAAAGGGCGTGCCCTGCAGCAGGTGCAATGCGGTGGCCAGCATCTTCGCCGACACCACACGGTGTTCGCCGTCGTCGCCAAAGCGCGAGACCACCCGGGGCTGGTCGTGGTTACACCAGAACAGCGCATTCCAGCCGCCACCGGCCTGCATGCCGCACTGCCAGTCGGACAGGATGCGCTTGAGTTCAAGGAAGTCGAAATCGGCCCGCAACCACTTCTGCTGATTGGGGTAATCCACCTTCAGGTGATGGAAGTTGAAGGTCATGGACAGCTCCTTCGACTCCGGGTTCGAGTAGCGGATGCAGTGTTCCAGGCGGGTGGACGACATCTCGCCGACATTCACCAGGTCATGGCCGGCGAACACTTCCCGATGCATTTCCTGCAAGTACTCATGAACGTTCGGGCCATCGGTATAGAAGCGCCGGCCATCGCTCTGGTCCTCGGGGAAGTCCGCAGGCTTGGAGATGAGGTTGATCACGTCGAGGCGAAAGCCGCCGACGCCCTTGTCCCGCCAGAAGCGCATCATCTTGAAGACTTCGGCGCGCACCCGTGGGTTGTCCCAGTTGAGGTCGGCCTGGGTGTGATCGAACAGGTGCAGGTAGTACTGCCCGGTCTGTGCCTCGTATTCCCAGGCCGAGCCGCCAAACTTGGACTCCCAGTTGTTGGGCTCATCGCGCCAGATGTAGAAATCCCGGTAGGGGTTGTCCAGGCTGCTGCGGGCCTGCTGGAACCAGGCGTGCTCGATGGAGGTGTGGTTGACCACGATGTCCAGCATCAGCTTGATCCCGCGCTTGCCGGCCTCGGCGATCAGCAACTCGCAGTCGGCCATGCTGCCGTAGCTGGGATCGATGGCGTAGTAGTCGCTGATGTCATAACCGTTGTCGCGTTGCGGCGAACGCAGGAACGGGGTCAACCACAGGCAATCGACCCCCAGCCAGTGCAGGTAGTCGAGCTTGTCTACCACTCCCAGCAGGTCGCCGGTGGCCTGCCCTTGGTGGCTGTGAAAACTTTTCGGGTAGATCTGGTAGATCACCGAACGCTGCCAGTCTTGCATGGGGGAATCCTTTGGAAAGTGCGAGGGCATTCGCCGGCGAGCCGGCGCCTAGAAGGCCGGTCAGGCCACTCGGTAGCCGGGACGGATGATCTTCAGGCTCAGGCCGCAGGTCAGGACGAAAGGCACCACCAGGGCGACGACCATGCCGATCACGAACATCGGGATGTATTGCGGAATGATCGAGATGAACCCCGGCAGCCCACCGACGCCGATAGCCGAGGCCTGGACCTTGTTCAGCGAGAGGAAGATGCTGCCCAGGGCCGAACCGATCAGCGCGGCATAGAACGGAAACTTGTAGCGCAGGTTGACGCCGAACATCGCCGGCTCGGTGATGCCGAAATAGGCCGAGATCGCCGAGGTCGAAGCCATGCTGCGGTCCCGGGCATTGCGGCTCATGGTGAACACCGCCAGGGCCGCGCTGCCCTGGGCCAGGTTGGACATGACGATCATGGGCCAGATAAAGGTGCCGCCCTGGGTGGAGATCAGTTGCAGATCGACCGCCAGGAACATGTGGTGCATGCCGGTGATCACCAGCGGCGCATAGAGGAGGCCAAAGATCGCCCCACCCACCACCGGCGCCAGGTCGAACAGGGTGACCACGCCTTCGGTGATCAGGATCCCCAGATGGCGGGTCACCGGGCCGATGATCGCCAGGGCCAGCACCCCGGTGACCACGATGGTGGTGATGGGCACCACCAGCAGGGTAATGGCGTTGGGCACCCGGGCCCGCAGCCATTTTTCGATCACGCTCATCACATAGGCTGCCAGCAGGATCGGCAGGATCTGCCCCTGGTAGCCGACCTTCTCGATCTGGAACAGGCCGAGGATGTCGAAGTACGGCAGGCTCTGGCCATCCAGCCCGGCCACGGCCTTGCCGTAGTTCCAGGCGTTGAGCAGGTCCGGGTGCACCAGCATCAGGCCCAGGACGATGCCGAGGATCTCGCTGCCGCCGAAGCGCTTGGCCGCCGACCAGCCCACCAGGGCCGGCAGGAACACGAAGGAAGTGTTGGCCATCAGGTTGATCAGGCTCCACAGCCCGTCCAGGCCCGGGTAGGCCTCGAGCAGGGTCTGGCCCTCGATGAACATGCCCTTGGCACCTAGCAGGTTGTTCACCCCCATCAGCAGGCCGGCGATGATCAGGGCCGGCAGGATAGGCATGAACACATCGGAGAACACCCGCACCAGGCGCTGCATGGCGTGGGTCTTCTGCGCGCCTTTGTCCTTCACATCGGCAATGGTCGAGGCCGCAAGGCCAGTCTGCTCACGCAGCGCCGCATAGACCTTTTCCACTTCGCCGGGGCCGATCACGACCTGGAACAGGCCACCGGTGAAGAACGATCCCTTGACCAGGTCGATCTGGTTGAGCGTGGCGCTGTCGACCCGGCTCGGGTCCTTCAGGGCCAGGCGCAGGCGGGTCACGCAATGGGCAGCCTGCTCGAGGTTGTCGGCGCCACCGAGGCTGTGCAGCAACTCGCTGGCGATCGTTGAATAGTCGTGGCTCATGCTCGTTCTTCCACCTGAGATTTTTGTTATTGGCAGCACGCCGAGGAGGAAACTACTCGTCTGTACGAGTTAAATCAACAACTCGTACAGACGAGTTTGGATTTTTCTTCTGGCCAACGCTCGAAATGTGCTTTTCCGAGCCGACTCCGGCCTGCCAGGTACATGGACAAATACCCCGCGCAGCCCTTAAGGTGCCTGCCTTGAGCACAGCGCGGCGCAGAGCCATCCCATGAGCAAATACAACCAGATCTACAGCGATCTGCTTGCCAGCATCACCACCGAACGTCTGGAGCGTGGCGCCCGCCTGCCTTCGGAAAGCGAACTGATGGACAGCTACCAGGCCAGCCGCGGCACCGTGCGCAAGGCCATCGAACTGCTGCAGGAGCGCGGCTTCGCGCAGAAGATCCACGGCAAGGGCACCTTCGTGCTCTCGCCCAATCCCATCGAGTTCCAACTGGGCGGCATCGTCAGCTTCCAGGAAACCTATCCAGGCCTGGGGGATGACGTCAGCACCGAGGTGGTGGAGTTCAGCCAGTTTCCTCTCGAAGGCCCGCTGCGGGCCCATCTGCAAGCCGAAGAAGGCAGCCTGATCACCCGGATCAAGCGGGTCAGGCGCATTGACGGCAAACGGGTGATTCTCGACATCAACCACTTTGTCGCCGATCTGATTCCAGGGCTGGACCGGCAGATCGCCGAGCAGTCGATCTATGCCTACATCGAACAAACCCTGCAATTGAGCATCAGCTACGCCCAACGCACCATCGAGGCCAGCCCGCGGAGCAAGGACGACCAGCAGTTGCTCGACCTGGACGGCCAGAGCCACGTGATCGTGGTGAGCAACCAGACCTTTCTGCAGGACGGGCGCCAGTTCGAGTACACCGAATCACGGCACACCCTGGACAAGTTCTACTTCTCCGACGTGGCGCGGCGCTGATTCAGCAACCATCTCCGAGGACGCATACGTCTATCAGTGGCACTGGTTGCAGGACACCTTATCCATGTCAGTAAATTGCCGGCCTCTGTAGATCACCACATGGGAGCTTGCTGACTCGATTACTTACACATTGCATGGAGCAGCGATGAACCGACCTTTACTGGCTACAAAAATTGCCTCTGGCCTTTCTGGGTGGCACCAACTTCAAACCGCTCAGAATCTCAACAACTTATCCGGCGAAGACTCCGCCCGGTCCGTCACGGCCCAGATCATAAACGCACAAGGTCAATTTCTTCCGGCAACCAGCCAGCTACCACCCGACTGGGGAAACACAAAAAAACGGGTAGATCTGGCCCTTCTGGGACGTTCGCTTAATGCAGTCATCTGGTACGGCGCCATTGAACTCAAATGGCCGAGTTCGGCTGTCGATATGCATCAAGTCCGACAGAATATCTTCCAGGATGCTATGCGCCTGGCATTTATCAGCACAAACGGACTTGGAGCCAGATTCCTCATCGTGGGTGGTGAAAGCAGCACTATCAGCACATTGTTCGATACCCAACATCCCAATGCGCCTGATCGAGAAGGCCGCCGGCAAGCCTTTGCCCGCCTGTTCTCCCGCGACTTGAGCAATCCCCGTGGCTTTCTTCCTTCCAACGAATGGGCGGTAAGCTTTCCGCAGGCCGGCGATAGAGTGCCGCAAACGACGTTCAACGGATTCAATGGCAGATTGAAAACCGAACTCATTGCGCATTCACAATCGAAAATAGGCTCCACCACCGTAGGCTCTGTGTTTATCTGGCAGTGCAGCCGCACCCGCGGCACAGCAGCCCCGAATAGCGGACAAGCGGGTTTGACACCATAAGGGTGGTGCTTCACGGAATCCCGTTTCGATACACTGTCTCCTGAAAATCACCGACTCGGCAGTTTGCACCCAATAGATAGCCTTCGTCCGCTCACAGATGCGTCGCGTAATCATCTTGCAAGCTGCCAACAAGGACCTTCATGAACCACCACCAAGCCTTCAAGGCGCATCTGGACACTCTTCCCCACGGTGTAGATATTCTGCGGGTATGCAAAAGCTACAAGACCGCTGAGGACGACTATGCCTTTGAGCTCAACGGTCGCTTAAAGGCCGGCCTGCCTCTGGAAAGATTTTTTAGCGACCTACCGCATCTCAAGAAGCTCATAGGCGCTACGCCAACAGACACCATCACCTTGTTTCGAATGACATCAGAGGCGGAGTTTTCCGTTCCATTACTTCAAGCCCTTGAAGGAACCTTCACCTATCAAGCCTTCATGTCGACTACGAGCGATATCAACGAGCTGGGGAAATTCATCCCGCTATCAGGCGCACCGCTGATCCTTGAAATAGAGTGCCCGCCTGGCATGGCATTCGCGCCTATCGATTTCATTTCTGGAATCAAGGAAGGTGAATACCTGCTTGGCTGTGGAACTAAGTTCCGAATGACTTCCGATCCGCAAGCCCTGAGCGTGGAGCAAGCCAAGGAATACGCTTCAGGACGCAGTGACCTGCGGCTTATAAAGCTCAAGGTCGTCGAGAACCCACCCTATATTGAACCTGACAGCCTCCTCCAGATCAGCGTCTGACTTCATGATCGCCAAGGCAACCTGGCACCTAACCACGCGTAGACCGTATCGGAGCTAGGTTGCCAGGCGAATACCCCATCAGCCCAGCAAGGCCACCAGTTCACCGCTGAGGGGGCCGATGCGCTTCGACTCCTTGGCGGTGTTCACCTGCTGCGCCACCCGCGCCACCTCGATCACCGGGTGCTTGAGGGCGTAGCCGCCCTTGCTGTCCAGCCAGCTCAGGACCTCCGCCAAGTGCCACAGCGAAGCGCTGCCTTCATGGATCGCCAGGGGAAAGCTGTCGGCATGGCCGAGCATCAGCTTGCGCATGTTCTGCCGGGACACGCCGACGATCTCGGCGATCTCGCTGAGGCCGACAAAATCCGGGCTGGCCTCCACCAGCCGCGCTTCGGGAATGATCCGCTTGATATCCCCCAGGGCACTGAGCAGCGCCGCTTCGGCACTCTCGGCCTCGCGACTGAACTCCAGGGCCAGGCGCCCGGCCAGGCCGGTGCCCACCAGGACGTCGGTGCAACCCGCCGCACCGAGGCGCTCCACCAGTTGCAGCGGATCACAGCCCTCCAGCGGCAGCAGGTAGTTGAGGGTGAACAGGTATTCCATGGTGCTTACTCCTTGCGGGCTGCCGGCGACTTGGCTCCACGCAGCTGGTTCAGGGTGCAGTTATCGATCACCCGGCATAACGCCCGGGCGTGCTGGGTCGGATTCTTCGGCGTGCGCCATACGCTGGTGATGCAAAACTCGCCACAGCGACACACTTCGTTGTTGTACGGGCAGTAGATCCGCCCCCAGGCATGACCACCGCCGACCTCGATGCGCCAGCCCTGCCATTCGGCGTAGCGCAGGGCCATTTCAATGTCCTTCTTGGGATGAGTTGCACGAGCCATCCATAGCCTCCAGTATCGCCAGTCACACAAGGTTGTCAACCGACAACCTTGTACCCTCCGATCAAACCCCGCCGCGAACAAGCCGCAGCAAAAACAGGCGGGGGGAGATCCAAGGGTAGAGAGAAGCCCAGGACAAGGGGCCGAGCATGTCTTACGTGATATTGCCGGAAGCCGAAAAAGCGCCGCTTCCAAAGGTCCTGCAACACAAATGCCGATGTGTACCGCAGGCAATCCCCCAGAAACGACAATGGCGATCGACACCCGAAGGTCCCGATCGCCATTGGCTAACGCGAATGGATCAAGCGCCGATCACTCGGCCCCGATCATTCCCACTCGATCATCAATAGGTCGCCTGAACCCGCATGGCTAAAGGGACTGGCTGTGACCGACATGGAGCCTTACCGTCGCTTTTACCGTCAACCGCGCAGAGCTTTTGCTGACGCGGGAGATAGAGCGATTTGCGGGGCGACGACTTTGGCGACACCATTATCAATCAGCTCCCATTTTAGCCCTCCGCTGCCCCCGGCGCGAGGCCTAAAGGTTCGACACCTACGTTGGCGACAGTAGTCTGCCCGCCGAAGCCTCCTATTAAATAGTGGGAAGCTGACGATCAGGATCGTTTCCTGCCCTCTTGAACCCCCTATCCCCGGTCATGAACGCCTCCAGCATGTGCGGGATCAGCGTTACAGCATCGACCGTCTCGCCGTAGGTCTGCGCATGCAGCGCGGCGTAGCGGTCAAGGTGAGCCTTCAGGCTGGCCGGGCAAACGAAGGTCAGCTTGATGCTCTCGGCCTTGGGCAGCGGCCCCAGCCGCAGCTTGCGTGTCGTGCTCATCGTGAAGCTCTCCGATTGAAGAACAGTGGTTGGTATGGTCGGAGCACCAGGTCTCGGTTGACAATGATGCGCACCGGCAGGCCAGGCCTCTCGGTCAAGGTGGGCTGGATGTTCATGTTACGCCGAGTTATCTCCTGCCCGACCTGGTTCACGCTGTCCTGCAAGCCGTCACGGCCGGCAATGATGATCCTATCGCCATCCTGGCGGTTCTCAGGCGCGGCCAGCTCGGCGCCGATGCCCAGCAGCGTCGTCAACGCAGCGCCGACGAAAACGCGATCCCAGTGCCAATCCACACCATCTTCCAGGCCGGCATAGCCGGCTGAATCGGTGCCCACGAGGTTGTCCAGCGTCAGCGAGGATGTATCCGGCAGGATGATGCGATTCCACACCACCTGCACGCGGCTCTGCCCGTAGCTGACCTGGCTGTTGTAGCGGCCGAGGATGCGTGAGCCCTGCGGGATCAGCAGGTGCTTGCCGGTCGCCGTGTCGTAGACCGGCTCCGTCACCGTGCCGATCACGTCACCCGGAAGATCCGACTTGATGCCCGTCACCAACGCACCGGCAATCACCGTGCCGGCCATGACCTGGTACGGCGACGCCGGCAGCTGCAGGTTCCCGAAATTGCGGGTATCCGTAGAGCCGGCTTGCAGGAACGCCTCTTTCTGCCCCTGCTGGTTCTGCACGGTTGTCGGATCGAGGGGGTGCGCCGCCGTCGAAGCTGGGCCGGCGGCCAGCGGATCGAAACCCGCCAGCGTTGCTGCATCCGCAGCAGGTTGTGCCGGTGCAGCCATGGCTGGGCGCTGTCCGCCCGTGCGGAAAAACACCGACGAGGCTGCCGCTTCCTCCGCCTCCTTCAAACGCGCCAGCCGCTCAGCCTCGGCGGGATCGTGTCCGGGTGTCGTATAGCTGGGTGCCGCAGGTCGTTGCGACTGCACGATGGCGGGGCCAAGGTCGCCCGGTAGCGGCGGCCCCAGTTCGGGCGGAGGCGGCAGCTCGGAGTAGTCCGAGGGCAGTCGGTCGAGCCCCTCGGAACGCGAAACCCGGTCGACGTTGTACAGCTCGGCCGGATCGTTGCTACTCCGAGGCTTCGACGGTTGCAAGGACCAGATGGTTGCCCCCAGAACCGCGGCGGAGAGCCCACCGGCAAGCACGGCCAGGGTACGCCGATTCAACCGCGTGACCGGGCGCGGCTGGGCACGGAGCGCGACCGACTCGGGCGGAACCTTGCCGGCCGGCGGCGCGACCAGGTCGGGGGTATCGTCTTGGCTCATGCTCAGTTTCCCCGCGCCACGCCATCCGTGCGCTCGATGCGCACCACGTCGCCCTTGTCCCCGCCCAGGCGCAGCTCGGCCGCGCCGAACAGCCGATCCACGATGTAGTACGGCGAACGGAAACGGTAGTTGACCAGTTGCCCATCGCCCTGCGCGCCGATCACAAACAGCGGCGGTAGCTCACCCTGGGCAATGCCGGCGGGAAACTGGATATAGACCTTCTCGCCATCGTCGAAGGCGCGCAGCGGCTGCCACGGAGGCTTGCTGCCGCTGATCGCATAGCGGAAGCGAATCTTCTCCAGCGAGAGGCCGGTATCGACCGGCGCGCTCGCCTGTGCGGCCTGCGCCTGGCGCTGCAGGGCCAGCATCCGGTCCTTCGGGTAGTCCCAGGACACCGAGGCCATCCAGGCTTTCTCGGTCGAGGTCAGCTCGATCAGGTAGGTGCGACGGCTGGTGGTGATGACCAGGTTGGTCTTGAGATCCGAGCGGATCGGCTTGACCAGCACGTTGACGCGCAGCGCATCGCCGGCGCCGCTGGAGGTGTCGCCGACGATCCAGCGCACCGTGTCGCCGGCAGCCACCGTCACCAGATCCTCTCCGGCCTGCAACGTGATTACGGTCACCCGCCCTGGGGCGGCATAGACCTGGTACAGCGCGCCGTCGCTATAGGGCCAGACCTGGATCGCATTGACGTAACCCTCACGGGTGGGCGCCACCCTCGCCTCCCGGTTCGCGCGCGACACCCTCACCTTCTCGTCGGCCGGCTCCGGGGCTGGACTGGGCTCCTCTGGCAACGGCTTCAGCTGCCCAGGCATCGGTAGCACCTTCGGCACCGCCACCACTTCCACCGGCTTCGGCGGCTCAGGCAGCGGCTGCGCCTGCATCGGCTCGTCGAGCGAGATGCGTGGCGGTGGCTTGCCTTGGCTGGAGCAGCCAGCCAAGGCAAGCAGGACCAGGGGGAACGCGGATTTACGGAAAGACAGGTTCATGGCTTGGCTCCTTCGGACGCATCGAGCTCGCGACTCCACGACAGCCCGTTGACGTAGATGCCCAAGGGGTTCTTGCGCAGGCGCTGTTCGGTTCGCGGGGTTTGCAGGACGATGGAGATCACCGCGTTCCAGCGCTCGGTGCCGGCAGGCGCGCCGTTGACGAAGCGCCGCTCCGTCCAGCGCACGTTGAAGGAGGCGTCGCTGGCCCTCACGAGGCTGCTGACCTGCACCGTCACCGACTCCTTGCCCACGCGGACGAACGGATCGTTGGTGCGCGCATAGTCGTTGAGCGCCGCCGCACCACGGTCGGTGGTGTAGTCGTAGGCTTCGAGCCAGTTCTGCCGCACCACGATCGGGTCGATCGACAGCGAACGCACCAGCGTGACGAAGCGCGCCAGGTGATAGGCGACCTGTGCATCGGCTGGCCGATAGGGCGTGGCGGCCTCGCCGACCGCGCGCACTTGGCCGGTCCGGTCCACCTCCACCACGTAGGGCGTGACGATGGACTGCGCCGAGCGCCAGACCAGGCCCCCCGCCATCAGCAGCGCGAGCGCCAGGCAGCCGAAGGCCATCAGGCGCCAGTTCTTCGCCTGCACGCGGGCCGAGCCGATGCGCTCGTCCCATACCTGGGCGGCGGCCTGGTACGGGGTCGAGGGTTGCGGCGTCTCGGCGTAGCGCACCCGTGGTCGTTTGAAGCGCATGACTCACCCTCCTTATGAATCCGAATCCCGCAGGCTCGGACCACTGCCCGATCCACCGCCATCACCACTGCGCAACGTGTGCGCAACGGTGGTGGCGGCATGGCTGATCTGCTGACGACTCTGCAGGCGCCTGGCCCAGGCGGGCTGCGCCGTTGACGCGGGGGTAGCGTCGACGGACTCGCCCTGGGTCGCATTGCCATGAATACCCCTGCCGGCGCCAGAAGTGGCACCGGCCCCTTCGGCTTGGAAGGCGGAAGCAGCGCGTGACTTGAGTGAACGCATACCGGCGGGAACCCTCTGTCCCGCAGCCTGCGTGCTGACCTTGGCAACGCTGCCCAACCCGGCCGCGGCGCCCTTGAGGCCGCCACCGGCAGCGGAAGATCCGAGTTGGAATGCGGCACGCGCACTGCTAGCTGTCGAGGTGGCGGCACGCACGCCACTGCCAGCAATCCTGGAGGCGGCCGGCGCCATACGCGCCCCGGCCGCAACCGCAGCACCGACACCCGTTGCAGCGGCACCCACGGCGACGGCCGTACCCGCCGCGCCGAGTGCGGCGCCCGCCATAGCCCCCGCCCCCAGCTGCGGGCCGCCGGAAATCAGTCCGGCGGCGATCCCCGGGCCGAAGATGCCCAGGGCGAGTAACGCCAGCGAGGCCAGCATGACCACCAGCGCGTGGTCGATGGAGGGCTCGTCGGGATGCACCTGGAACTCGGCGAACAGCCCCGTTCCGATGCCGACGATCACCGCCAGCACCAGCACCTTGACGCCGGAAGACACCACGTTGCCCAGCACCTTCTCGGCCAGGAACGCGGTCTTGTTCCACAGCGCGAAGGGCACCAGCACGAAGCCCGCGAGCGTGGTCAGCTTGAACTCGATGAGGGTGATGAACAGCTGCACCGCCAGCACGAAGAAGCAGACGATGATCACAAGGTAGGCCAGGAACAGGATGACGATGGGGTCGAGGTTGACGAACACCTCGGGGAAGCCAGTCAGTTCGCCGATCTGCTCCAGGATCGGCGCGCCGGCGTCAATGCCGGTTTTCGCCAACCGCCCCGGCTGCAGGAAAGTCTCCATGCTGAGCGCGCCGGTCGCCGTCAGGCCCAGCCCGGCGAAAGAGCGGAAGACGATGCCGGCCAGCCAGTTGAAGTTGCCGATGATGTAGGCAAAGGCACCGACGTAGAGCACCTTGCGGATCAACTTCGCCATCACGTCCTCGCCCTGGCCGGTGGCGTGACCGAGCGACCAGTAGAGCCCGGCAATCGTCATATCGATCGCTATAAGCGTGGCGGTCAGGTAGGCGACTTCCCCTTGCAGCAACCCGAATCCCGAGTCGATGTAGCGCGAGAAGGTATCGAGGAAGCGGTCGATGACCGTGACATCGTTCATGGTGCCTCCTCCTTGACGACAACCAGCCGCGCAGCGCTTTCGGTCACGTCCTCGCCAGGCTCATCGAAGGTCGATGGAATTGGCGGCAACTCCTCCAGGGCGACATACTCATCAGGGCCGGAGTGGCCGGCGAAGAAGCGGCGCCGGTATGCCTCGGCAGCGATCCTGCAGGCACTCTCGCCCACCGCCCGCCAGTCGGCCACACACTCTGCGCGCAGCGCCTTGAGCCCCGCGGGATTGGTGGCCAGTGTTTCGGCCAGACCCTCGCAGGACGGCCGATCGCAGGCTGCCAGCAAGGCAATCGACAGCATGAAAACACTACGCATGGCGGCCATCCTCAGTTCCCGTAGAACCGGACCGGTTGCGGGGTGTACGGCGTGCCCTCGCCCAGGAAGCGTCGCCGAACCTCGCGGGCGCGCTCGGTCGCAGCCGCCTGCCGCGCCAGCTCCAGCGAGGCAGCGCGGTCCTGGGTGAGCTGGAGCTGCTGCGCCTGGATGGACTGCTTGGCCTGCAGGGCCAGCAGTTGGTTGGTCGCCTGCATGGCCTGCAGGGCACCTGTCGCCGATTGGCTCTGGCCCACCAGGTCTGACAGCGCCCCCTCATCCTCATGCAGGTTCCGCGACACCTGCGCCTGCATGCGCATTGCGGTGTGCAGACCGTCGAGCGTGTGCGCCCAGCGCTCGCGGGCGTCCCGGTACATCTGGTCGCCGCTGACGGTGGCCGCGTACTCCTCTGGGTACAGCCGCGCGAATTCGCGGTCGAGGTTCTGCACGTCATAGGCCAGCCCCTGCACCTCGGCGATCAGTTGCTCGCTCCTCGCCAACGACGAACGCAGCCGATTGACGATGTTGAAGTCCAGACTCGCGAGGTTGCGAGCCTGGTTGATGAGCATCTGCGATTCGTTCTGCAGCTGCTGCACCTGGTTGCTTACCTGCTCCATCGCGCTGATAGCAGTCAGGGTGTTCTGTATCAGGTTTGTCGGGTCGATGACGGTGAATGCCGACACGGGCTGAACGGCCAGCAACGAGACCGACAGCACGGCGGCGAGGGACGTGGAAAGCGCGCGGGTCTTCATGGCGAAACCTCCTGAAATGACGCGGCGGATGGCGCGGACGGCAACAGCTCGGCTGCCCAGTCGAGGCCGCGATTACGCAGCCAGGCTCCGGCGAAACCCGGCACCCCGGCATCGCGCAGCACGTCGTCGATGGCACGCTGATCCTGGGGCATCGAGGTGCCGGCGAACGCGAGCGCGACCGGCCCCAGGTCGAGGTCGAACAGTCGATTGCCGGCACGGGACTGGTAGTAGTAATCGCGCTTGGGCTGCGCGGTGGCGACGATCTCGATCTGCCGGCCGTTGAGGCCGAAGCCCTCGTAGATCGAGCGGATCTGCGGCTCGGTCGCCTGCGGATTGGGCAGGAAGATGCGGCTCGCGCAGCTCTCGATGATCGCCGGGGCGATGGTCGAGTCCTTGATGTCAGCGAGCGACTGCGTGGCGAAGATCACGCTGACGTTCTTCTTGCGCAGCGTCTTCAACCACTGGCGAATGCGCGCGGCGAACACCGGGTCGTCGAGGAACAGCCAGGATTCGTCGAGGATCAGCAGCGTCGGCACGCCGTCGAAACGCTCCTCGAAGCGTGCGAACAGGTAGCCCAACACGGCCAGCACCGCCGCCTTGCTGGGCATCAGCTCCTCCATCTCGAAGCACTGCACGTCGGCCATGCCCAGATAGTCGAGGTCAGCGTCGAGCAGCTTGCCGTGTGCCCCACCGAGCACATAGGGCGCGAGCGCCTGGCGCAGCGCGTTGGACTGCAGCAGCACCGACAGGCCGGTGAGCGTGCGCTGCTCGACCGGCGCGCCGGCGAGGCTTCCGAGCCCCGACCAGATAGCCGCCTTCTCGTCCGGGCCGACAGCCACGCCCTCGTGCGCCAGACGGCCCTCCACCCATTCGGCCGCCCAGGTGCGGTAGCCCTCCTGGTCGATGTGCGCAAGCGGCTGGAAGGCAATCGCGCCATCGGCGCCCAGGTCATAGTGTTCGCCGCCCAGCCCCAGCACCGTCGCCCGCATGGAGCGCCCCATGTCGAAGGCGAAGATGCGCGAGCCGGGGTAGCGGCGGAACTGCATCGCCAGCGTGGCGAGCAGCACGGACTTGCCCATGCCGGTCGGGCCGACGACCAGGGTGTGCCCCACATCACCGATATGTGTCACCAGCCGGAATGGCGTCGCACCCTCGGTGCGGGTGACAATCAGCGGCGGCCCGTCGAGATGCGTATTCTTCTCCGGCCCGGCCCATACCGCCGACACCGGCATCAGGTGGGCGAGATTCAGCGTCGAGATGATGGGCTGGCGCACGTTGGCGTAGGCGTTGCCCGGTACCGACGACAGCCACGCCTCTACCGAGTTGAGGGTTTCCGGGATGGTCACGAAGCCCCGGCCCTGGATGACGCGCTCCACCCTGCGCAGCTTCTCGTCGGCCACGGCGGCGTCACCATCAAGCACCGTCACGGTCGCGGTGACGAAACCGAAGGCGACCTCGTCGCTACCCAGCTCCTGCAAGGCGGCATCCGCATCAGCCGCCTTGTTGCTGGCGTCGGTGTCGACCAGCGGGCTCTCCTGCTGGAAGAGAGTTTCGCGCAACAGCGCCAGGATGTTCTTGCGCTTGGCGAACCACTGGCGGCGCAGACGGCCGAGTTCCCTTTCCGCTTCGGCCTTGTCCAGGCAGAGGAAGCGCGTGCTCCAGCGATAGGCGAAGCCCAGCCGGTTGAGGTCATCCAGAATTCCTGGCCAGGTCGAGGTCGGGAAACCACGCACCGTCACCACGCGCAAGTGCACGTCACCCAGCATCGGCGCCAGGCCGCCGAGCAGCGGGGTATCAGACAGCAGCGTGTCGAGGTGGAACGGCACTTCCGGCTTGGCGATGCGGTAGCGTCGCGTCGAAATGGTCGCGTGCAGGTAGGTCAGCGTTTCGTCGTCATCGAGCCAGTCGAGCTCCGGCATCACGCCCATGAGCAGATCGAAGATGCGTTCGGTCTCCGCGATAAAGGCCGTGAGGCGCTCGCGCCAGTCCACGCCGGCGGTTGGCGTGTGCTCGTACAGCAACCTGGCCGCGCGGGCATGCGACTCCTCTGGCGTCAGGTATTGCAGTGTGAGGTGATAGGCGCTCTCGAAGTGCTCGCCGGACTCCTCGAACGTCGCCCGCCGCTCCTCGTCCACCAGCCACGACAGCGGTTCGGGGAAGTCCGAGTGCGGATAATCCGCCGCCGGCCTGCGCTCAGCCTCGACGAACAGCGCCCATCCGGCGCCGAGCCGGCGCAGCGCGTTGTTCAGTCTTGCCGTGGTGGCCATCAGTTCACCCTGCGTCGCACTGTCGAGGTCGGGGCCACGGAAACGCGCCGTGCGCTGGAACGAGCCGTCCTTGTTCAACACGGTGCCGGGCGCGACCAGACCAGCCCAGGGCAGCCAATCGGCGAGCAGCGCCGGGCGCTGGCGGTATTCGGTAAGGTTCAGCATCGCGGCACCCTCCCCTCACACGTCCAGCAGCGGCTTGTGCTTGAGGTGCCGGGCGAACACCTGCATGAACTGCGGATCGACCCGCGCGCCCCAGACCGCAAGCGCGTGGCCGACCAGCCACAGCACCAGGCCCGGCAACCAAAGCTGCAGACCCAGTCCGACGGCGGCCGCCAGCGTGCCATTGGCGATCGCCACGGTGCGCGGCGCGCCACCGAGCAGGATCGGCTCGGTCAGCGAGCGGTGCAGCGGCACCTCGAAGCCCGGCAGGTCGCTGGCCGTGCTCATACGACCGCCCCGCCGGAGAAGCTGAAGAAGGACAGGAAGAACGAGGATGCCGCGAACGCGATGGATAGGCCGAAGACGATCTGAATCAGCTTGCGAAAGCCACCCGAGGTGTCGCCGAACGCTAGCGCCAGCCCCGTGGCGATGATGATGATCACCGCCACGATGCGCGCGACCGGCCCCTGGATCGACTCAAGGATGGACTCGAGCGGACCTTCCCAGGGCATCGAGGAGCCGGCGGCCCTCGCCGTGCTAGCCGTCATCAGCATGACGGCGGCCAGCAGCAAGCCACGCTGCGCGGGTCCGGCCAGGCGTCGCAGGCGTGCCAGGCATGTGGCCTTATTTACGGAAAAGCGGAAAGCAGGGGCGCGTGTCGGCATCATGGCAGTTCTCCAGGCGTGGTCGGGGACAGGAAAAAGGGCGTGAGCTGATCGGCGAGCGGCTCTCCCGGCACTTCCGCCAGGCAGTAGCCTGCCTCGTCGAAGCCGGTGACGCGGGCGATGCTCTCGATGCGGCGCTTGCGGCCGCGGCCGGCGATAAAGACCACCACGTTGACCGCCTCCGCGATCAGCGCGCGCGGCGGATTCACCGCCACTTCGAGCACCAGCTGCTCCAGGCGCAGCAGCGCGCCCAGGGCGGAGCCAGCATGGAGGGTGGCGATGCCGCCTGGATGGCCGGTGCCCCAGACCTTGATGAGGTCCAATGCCTCGCCGCCGCGCACCTCGCCGACCACCACGCGGTCGGGGCGCAGGCGCATCGTGGCGCGTACCAGCTCGCGCATGGACACCACACCCGCTCGGGTGCGCAATGGCACATGGTCATGCGCGGCACATTGCAGCTCGATGGTGTCCTCGAGCACCAGCACGCGGTCGCCGGTGGCGGCGATCTCCGCGAGCAAGGCATTGGCCAGCGTGGTCTTGCCGGTGCTGGTGCCGCCGGCGATCAGGATGTTCTGCCGCTCGCGCACCACGCCGCGCAGGAACTCGGCCTGCGCGGCGGTCATCATTCCGTCGGTCACGTAGCGCTCCAGCGGGATGATGCCCACGGCGCGTTTGCGCAGCGCGAAGGCCGGCCCCGGCGCCGCCGGCGGCAGGATGCCCTCGAAACGCTCACCCGTTTCCGGTAGTTCGGCGGTCAGCAGCGGCTGGCCGCGATGCACTTCCGCGCCGACGTGAGCGGCGACCAGGCGGATGATGCGTTCGCCGTCTTCCTCGGACAGTTCCGCGCCCAGCGGCGCGCGCCCCGACGACAAGCGATCGACCCAGAGCGTGCGGTCGGGGTTGAGCATGATCTCGACCACGTCCGGGTCTTCGAGCGCGGCGGCGATCACCGGCCCCATTGCCGTGCGCAGCATGCGGATGCGCCGGTCCAGCGAGGTTGTGCTGAAGGATTGCACGGTACTCATGAGACACGCTCCTGCGCTTCACCCTGCGCCGTCTCATACGTGTGTGAGCTGTTCGGGTACAGCTCCTCGACCACGTCGCGTACCAGGCTTCGGCCGCGCAATAGGTGACGGCCGAGCTGCTCGACGAACTGCTCGAAGCGCGCCTTGCCCTGGGCCTTGGCCGCTTCCTGGTGCGCCTCGGGCACCGGCGTGCTGACGGTCAGGAAGTAGCGCACGAACAGAGCCAGCGTCTCGATCTCGATGGCCTGGTCGCGCTCCAGGCGCTCGAACTGGCGCGACAGGCGATCCAGCCGCTTGGCGATGGCCGCCTCGCGCTGGTCGCCTGAATCCGGCGACAGCCAGGACGCCAGGGCCGCCGCCACGATGGAGGACTTGGACACGCCCTTCTTGGCGGCCAGCTCGTCCAGGCGGCGGGCATGCTCGGGCTGGATGAACAGGTTGAGGCGGTACTGGCTCATAGCTGGATTCCGTCGTCGGGGTCGAGGGCAGCCAGCCGGGCGACGCGCTGCATGGCCGGATTGAGCTGGCGAGGGAGAACGGGCTGCAGGTCGTCGTCATCGAGTAGCGACAAGTCACTGACCGAGCCTTCTGGATCGGGGTTGTAGGTAACAGTCTGGGACAGCTCGGGCTGGCGGCGTGGACCACCCTCCTCGACGATAGCTGCCAAGTCATCTCCCAGATCCGCAGCCAAGGGCGCCGGCACAGCCGGCATGGTCAGGTCGCTCCAGTCGTCCGCTCGCGCCGGCGGTGCGTCGGCGTAGCGCCCGGTCACGAGAACCGGTGGCGGCAGCACGCGGCGCTTGAAGTTGGCATCGCTGTAGTAGCGCAGCTTCCTGGCCCGGATCGGCGCGACGCTGGAGACCATCACCACGGCCTCGTCCGGCGGCAGCTGCATCACCTCCCCTGGCGTCAGCAGCGGCCGCGCCGTTTCCTGACGCGACACCATCAGGTGCCCCAACCACGGCGCGAGCCGGTGGCCCGCGTAGTTGCGCTGTGCGCGCAGCTCGGTCGCGGTGCCCAGCGTCTCGGAAATGCGTTTGGCCGTGCGCTCGTCGTTGGTGGCGAAGGTCACACGCACATGGCAGTTGTCGAGGATGGAATGGTTCTGCCCGTAGGCCTTGTCGATCTGGTTAAGCGATTGGGCAATGAGAAAGCTGCGGATGCCGTAACCGGCCATGAAGGCAAGCGCCGTCTCGAAGAAGTCGAGCCTGCCCAACGCAGGGAACTCGTCGAGCATCAGCAGTAGCTTGTGGCGGCGCTCGATGCCGTCAGAACCGTCGAGCGATTCGGTGAGCCGCCGCCCGATCTGGTTCAAGATGAGCCGGATCAGCGGCTTGGTGCGGCTGATATCGGACGGCGGCACCACCAGATACAGCGACACCGGATGTTCAGCGGCGATCAGATCGGCGATGCGCCAGTCGCAGCGCGAGGTGACCTCGGCCACCGTGGGGTCTCGGTACAGCCCCAGGAACGACATGGCGGTGCTCAGCACACCCGAGCGCTCGTTGTCGCTCTTGTTGAGCACTTCGCGCGCGGCGGACGCCACCACTGGATGCGTCCCGTCACCCAGGTGACGCGTCGTCATCATCTGGTGCAGCGTCACCTCGAACGGGCATGCCGGGTCGCTCAGGAAGTTGGCGACGCCGCGCAGCGTCTTGTCCTTGCCCGCGTAGAGCACGTGCAGGATGGCGCCGACCAGCAACGCGTGCGAGGTCTTCTCCCAGTGGTTGCGGCGCTCCAGCGCGCCTTCCGGATCAACCAGGATGTCGGCGATGTTCTGCACGTCACGCACTTCATGCGAACCGCGCCGAACCTCCAGCAAAGGGTTGTAGGCGGCCGAAAGCGGATCGGTGGGGTTGAACAGCAGACAGTGCGAGAAGCGCGAGCGCCAGCCGGCGGTCAGGTTCCAGTTCTCGCCCTTGATGTCGTGGATGACCGCCGAGGCTGGCCAGCTCAGCAGCGTGGGGATAACCAAGCCTACGCCCTTGCCGGAGCGGGTAGGCGCGAAAGTCAGGACGTGTTCCGGGCCTTCATGGCGCAGGTACTGACCATCATGCAGGCCGAGGAAGATACCTGCCGGCCGGTCCAGGCCTGCCAAACGGATGTCGGCGGCCTCGGCCCAGCGCGCCGAACCATAGGTCGTGACCAGGCGCGACTGGCGCGAACGCATGATCGACATGGCGATGGCGACGCCCACGGCGACCATGCCACTGGCGGCGGCGATGGCACCACCGGTGTCGAAAATCTCCGGCGCATAGGCGCCGAAGAAGAACCACCAGTCGAACAACCGCCAGGGGTGATATACCGGCGTGCCAAAGCAATCGAACCAAGGCGAACCGAGGCGTACCTGATAGCCCAGGGCGGCGGCTGTCCATTGTGTGGCGACCCACACGCCGGCGATCACGATGCCGAATACGGCGGCGATCTGCCCGAACAGCACGTTCGTCCCTTGCATTTCCCGGCTCCCAATCTCTCCAATGAAGGCAGCAAAAATGCTGGCTGCGTGGTCGAGACTCGGTGCCGGGTCAGTGCCGGTCAAAGACCTTTATCGGGACAACACTGGACTGGAGCGCATCAATTCATGCGAGAGCGAATGGAGAGAAACCGCCGCATGCGCAAGCGCATTACGGCGTGTTGAGCAAGCTAGTGGACGATTTAGCAGATCGCCCACGATCAGAACTTGGGCGGCTCTTTCGGCGGCGTGTAGGGCACTTTCCCATCGCCATAGAACCGCTTGCGCGTGGCCTCGGCGACGCGATTGCACAGCTCATCACCCAACTGGGCGCGCTCCAGCTTGCACTGCTGGCGCAGCTCTTTCAGTCGTGCGGGATCGGCCGCGAGCTCATCAACCGACGGCGTCGATGTTTCAGGCTGACCGCAGGCCGCAAGGGCCAGGACACAGAGAAACGGCGTAATCTTCTTCACGGCTAGATTTCCTCCCTGGCATTGACCTGGCTAGCGATCTGGACGTCATCCGAAGAATCGATGGTCTGTACCCGTTCAATGAAACGAGTCAGCGTTGCTGATGGTTCACGCGGCGAACGCAGCAGATAGGTCGTCAGTTGGGGAAAGCCCCTCAATGCGCGCCCCACTACACCCGATTCGCGGCTAGCCGCGATGCACGACTCTCCCGTCAGCCCTAGGGCGAAGCCTGCCGCGACAAGCGCCATCATCAGGTCGCAGGAGGTCACCTGCTCCGCGACCAGAGGCTCCGCTTCGGCCTGGCGCAAGAAGCGCTCGACCTGTCGTGCATGACCTTCGCAAGCTTGTGGGTCGCACAACACCAGTGGGTAACGCAGCAATTCCTCCAGCGGAATGTGCTTGTGGGACAGGATGGGATGGCGCTCCGGCACCGCCACCACCAGCGGATCGCTCCAGGCTGGAATAGCAACGACGCCATCCCCGACCTCGGCCGACTGGGCGAAGCCCACGTCATAAAGATCATCATGCAGTCCCTTGATCTGCTGAGACAGCGGCACCTCTGACAGGCGAATCTCTAGCTCCGGCTCCTCTTGCCGGCATCGCGCCAGGAACGAGGAGAAACGCGACGGAGAAATCCCGTCCGAGAGTGCCACCCGCAGTTGACCGCAAAATCCATTGGCGGCGGCCTTCACACTATCCTGCGCCTGTTGCAGCGCGGTGAAGACGCGCGGCACATGCTCCAGGAACAGTCGTCCGGCATGTGAGAGTCTTGTGCTCCGCGTCGTCCGCACAAAGAGCCGTGTTCCCAGTTCCTCCTCGAGCTCCTTGATCGCACGCGACAAGGGCGACTGCTCGATGTGCAAACGCTCAGCCGCACGCGCAAAATGCAGTTCCTCGGCTACGGCAAGGAAACAGCGAAGATGTCGAAGCTCCATTACTCCACCCTCTCCATTGGCGCGTAATCGGCCGTGTTTCCATATGGCTCGGCTCAGATAGAACGCTTGGCATCGCTACTCCCACTACCCCAACCCGCACTCAAACAACAGCCTTGAATTTAAACGCCAGTTAATCACTTAGGACTTCCTAGAGCCGTCTCATCAACGCCCCAAAAACCTTGCATTACGGCGCATCAGAAAGGCGGTGACACCCTCACGGAAATCATCGGTCTTGGTCGCCGCACAGAAGGCTGCACGCTCCCGCTCCAAATGGGCTTGAAGCTCACCAGGCTCGCCCCGGATCAGAGCCTTATAGCGACCATATGCCAGACTCGGGCCAGACAGAATCTCTCTGCTCACTCTCTCCAAACTACTCTCCAACTCGTGCGAAGGGACACACCAGTCCAGCAGACTCATTGAACGGGCCTCCTCTGCAACAAGCTCACCGCTGCCCACCATCAGTTGCATCGCGGGGCCGATGCCGATGCGTCGTGGCAGAAAGTAAGTTCCGCCGCAATCAGGAGAGGCGGCGACCTTGTTGTAGGCCAACAGCAGCCGCGTGTTATCAGCGGCCAGAATCAGGTCACAGCCCAACATCAGACTCAGCCCAGCCCCCGCGACCACGCCGTGCACACACGCAAGAACCAACGCTGGAGTGGTATGCAGAGCCAGGATCGCAGGATGGAGATGATCCAGCAGTTGATTGACTACGTGGTCCGCCTTGTCGAAGTCGTCAGCAAAACGCTGTAAGTCGCCACCGGCCACAAAGGCCCGTCCCGCCCCACGAATGACAATCAGACGGATGCCAGTTTCCGCAGTGGCCCGCAGCACGGCTTCGCTGAAGGATTGCGCCGTTTCGACATCAATGGCGTTGAGCACATCTGGGCGATTGAACGTCAGGGTTGCACGACATGAGTCGGCATCGAAGTGGTAATCGACAGGGCGTGACATCGCGATATCCATAAGAAAGGGAAGGATCGCGCCGTAGCCTAGCGTCATGGTCGACCGGCTTACCTAGCCTTTAGGTTGGGTATTCCTGATGTGCCTTGGTCGAGCCCAGGAGGTGTTTTTTAGTTCTTTGTGACGAATCCTCCATTTGCAGACTGCTTCATATTGGCCTGGTACCCAGCGCTCCAGCGCCCACAAAAATCTCCACCAGAAAAATAACCATGGAGACTCTGCCAGTGCCAGTCGAAGCCATCTCTCGCCCTATAGCCGCCCCTGTCGAGAACGCTCAAAGCGCCGACATTCGGCGCGTGTTCGCCGCCCAACGCGATACCGCTCTGCAACTCCGTAGCTCTACTGCCGAAGAGCGCATCCACAAACTGAAAAGGCTGCGCAAGGCTATTGAAGCTCGGCGCGACAAAATCATCGCAGCGGGTGCGATGGACTTCGGCAAGCCAGCTATCGAAGTGGAAATGACCGAGATCCTCACGGTCATCATGGAGATCAGCCACACCTGCAAACACCTGAAGAAGTGGCTCAAACCGAAGAAGATTCCCAGCACCGCGCTGATGCTCGGTACCTCGGCCTCGGTACGGTATGAGCCACGCGGACGCTGCCTGATCATTTCGCCTTGGAACTATCCGCTGACCCTGACCTTCGGCCCACTGGTTCCGGCGATCGCCTCTGGCAACACGGTGATCATCAAGACCTCGGAGCTGACCCCGAATCTGTCGGCGGTCATGGTCGACATCATCCGCGACACCTTCGAGGAGAGCGAAGTCGCCATTTTCGAGGGCGACGCCTCGGTGGCGACCGAGTTGCTCAGCCTGCCCTTCGACCACTCCTTCTTCACCGGCTCACCGGCCATCGGCAAAGTGGTCATGCGTGCCGCTGCGGAACATCTGACCAGCGTAACCCTGGAACTGGGTGGAAAATCGCCCACCATCATTGATGAAAGCGCCGACCTCGAGATGGCGGTGAAGACCATCACCTGGGGCAAGTTCCTCAATGCCGGTCAGACCTGCATCGCGCCGGATCATCTGTACGTCGCCGCCAGCGTCAAGGAACGCTTTGTGCAATTGCTCAAGCAGCACCTCGACAAGGTTTATGGCGAAGGGGAAAAAGCCCGCACCGCCCCTCTGGCCCGCATCGTCAACCAACGCCACGCCGGTCGTATCGCCGGGCTGATCAAGGATGCCGTCGAGCGCGGGGCCAAGCCCATCTATGGGGCATCGGTGGACGCCCAGGAGCGGTTTATTTCGCCCACACTACTGGAAGAGGTACCGGCCGACGCCAAGATCATGGAGGAGGAGATCTTCGGCCCGGTATTGCCAATCATCACCTTCGAGTACCTGGATGATGTGATCCAGCGCATCAACAACGCGCCCAAGCCCCTAGCCTTGTACATCTGGAGCAAGAATCGCCAGAACATCGAGCATATCTTGCAGAACACCAGCGCCGGTGCGTCCTGCATCAACCATATCGCCGGGCACTTCCTGCACAACAACCTGCCATTCGGCGGCGTGAACAACTCGGGCATCGGCAGCTATCACGCCGAATGGGGAATCCGCGCCTTCTCTCATGAACGCTCAGTGCTGGAAAGCAAGATCATGCTCTCAAGCCTGTTCTTCCCCCCCTACACACAAACCACACGCCGGGTTCTGAGCTGGCTGTTCAAGTTCTTCTAACAACATCAGGGAACCTGCCATGAAAATCACTGCCGCGGTTACACGCGCCAACAGCAACGGTTTCTCCATCGAAAACCTGGAGCTGGACGAACCCCGGGATGACGAAGTGTTGGTACGCATCGTCGGCGTGGGTATTTGCCACACCGACCTGGTTGCCGCCGCCGGTGTCTTGCCGATCCAGCCTCCGGCGGTGTTCGGCCACGAAGGTGCTGGTGTGGTAATCAAGACAGGCAGCAAAGTCACCGGAGTCCAGTCGGGTGATCATGTGGCCCTGAGCTTTCACTCCTGCGGTGAATGCCCACGCTGCAGACTCGACGATCCGTCCTACTGCCACTCCTTTGGCCTGCTCAACTTCACCGGTATTCGCCAGGGCGGCAGCAATCTGCATGATGCGACCGGTGCGGCGGTGGCCGGCAACTTCTTTGGCCAATCATCCTTTGCCAGCCATTGCGTGGCCAACCAGCGCAACGTCGTCAAAGTCAGCAAAGACATCCCGCTGGAACTGGTAGGCCCACTGGGCTGTGGTATCCAGACCGGATTCGGCGGCGTAGCCAGGGCCCTGGCCTGTGAAGCCGACTCCTCCATCCTGATTCTGGGCGGTGGTGCAGTGGGCCTGTCTGCAGTCATGGCGGCAGTGATTCGCGGCTGCCAGCAGATCATCCTCACCGAGCCCCATGCGGCCCGCCGTGCCCTGGCGCTGGAACTGGGCGCGACCGCCGTTATCGATCCACTCAGCGAGGATGTCGAGCAGGTCGTCAAAGGCCTCCTGCCGGCAGGTGTGAACTATGCATTCGACACCTCAGGCATCGGCGCCGCACTGGAAACGGCTTACCGCTGCCTGGCGCCACGCGCCACCTTTGGCCTGGTGGGCGTGCCGCAGGACTGGGAGCAGAAGTTGCCCGGTACCCTGGCCGAGATGGTCCAGAGCGGCATCATTTTCAAGGGCATCATCGAAGGCGACAGCGATCCCCAGCAGTCGATTCCAGAACTGATCGCCCTGTACCAGGCCGGCCGCCTGCCAATAGACAAGCTGGTCACGACCTTCCCCCTCGCACAAATCAACAAAGCCATCGCCGCCCAGCATGCGGGCACCTGCGTCAAGCCTGTGCTATTGGCCGGTTGATTTGAATTTCGTCTTCGCCATTCGAGGAATCGCTGCATGGCTACTCCCCTTCTCCGTCACCCCGGTTATCACGCCAAGTGCGCGCCCGAGCGCATTGCCGTGTTGATCGCCGAAACGGGTGCGTCACTCACCTATCATGAGCTGGACGCCTTCGCCAACCGCCTGGCACGCCTCTATCAGTCGCTCGGGCTGGAATATGGCGATCATGTCGCCTACCAGTTGGAAAACCGCGTGGAGTGCCCTGCCCTGCAATGGGGTGCCCACTATGCCGGGCTGTACTACACCTTCCTGAGCACCCGGCTAACGCCCGCCGAAAGCGCCTACATCGTCGAGGATTGTGACGCCAAGCTGTTGGTCTTAAGCGCCAAATGCGCCACGCCAGAGCTGCTCGCGGCAATCGCCAGCCTGCCATCCGCCCCCAGGGTGTTCATTCTCGACGCACAGCGCCCCGCTACGGAGTCGCTGCTCGCGGCCGTGCAGCAGTACTCTCCCGCCACGTTGGAGGATCCGCGCGAAGGCAGTGAGATGCTTTATTCATCCGGCACCACGGGACGCCCCAAAGGGGTCAAGCCGAAGCTCACAGGGCTGCCCCTGGGCAGTACCGAGGTAATTGCCCAGCAGTTGGAAAAGGCCTTTGCCGTCAACGAACACTCCGTGTACCTGTCACCCGCCCCCTACTACCACGCTGCCCCGCTGAAATGGGTAAGGGGGGTGCATGTGCTCGGCGGCACCGCGATTCTGATGGAGAAGTTCGAGCCTGAAGCGGCCCTTGCCGCCATCGACGAATACCAGGTAACCCACAGCCAGTGGGTGCCGACCATGTTCCATCGCCTGCTCAACCTGCCGAATGAAACCAGGAACAGATACTCCCTGAGCAGCCAGCAGGTAGCCGTGCATGCCGCCGCCCCCTGCCCGATTCCCACCAAGCAGGCCATGATCGATTGGTGGGGACCGATCCTCTACGAGTACTACGGCAGTACCGAACAGATCGGCATGACCATGGCCAGCACCGACGACTGGCTCAGGCATCCGGGTACGGTGGGACGCGCCATCTACGGCCGCCTGCATATCCTCGGCGAGGATGGCCGCGAGCTGCCAGCGGGCGAGGATGGCCTGGTGTATTTCTCCGATAGCCTGCCGTTCTCCTACCACAAGGACCCGGTCAAGACGGCCGAAGCCTACAATGACAAGGGCTGGGCCTGCGTGGGCGACATCGGTCACCTAGACGCCGATGGCTACCTCTATCTGACCGACCGCAAGAGCCACATGATCATCTCCGGCGGCGTCAACGTGTATCCACAGGAAACCGAAAACGTCCTGCTCAGCCACCCGCAGGTGCTGGACGCCGCCGTGATCGGCATTCCTGACAACGACCTGGGTGAGTCGGTCCACGCGGTGGTTCAGCTGCATGACCACAACCAGGCCAGTGACGCCCTCGCCGCGGAGCTCAACCAGTTCTGCCGCGCGCAATTGTCCTCGATCAAATGCCCGCGCAGCATCGAGTTCCGCCAGGACCTGCCTCGCGAGCCCACGGGCAAGCTGCTCAAGCGCCTGCTGCGCGATGAGTACGCCAGGGCCGCACGGTGAGGAGGCGAGGATGAACGGAACCTGCATCATCATCGGCGCCAGCCATGCCGGTATACAGATGGCCGTCGGCGTACGCCAGGAGGGCTGGCAGGGACGCATCCTGCTCATTGGCGACGAGCCTTCGCTGCCCTACCACCGCCCGCCGCTGTCCAAGGCCTATCTCAAGGGAGAGTCCGAGGTGGCGATCATCCACCCACAGGCCAGCCTGGATAAATACGGCATCGAGTTCCTGCCCTCCACACGCGTGTCACGGATAGACCGCCAGGCCCATGAAGTGCTGCTGGATAACCACCAGCGCCTTGCCTACACCAAGCTGGCGCTTTGCACCGGCGCTCGCCTGCGCCGCCTGGGCATCAGGGGCGGCGAACTGGCCGGCGTGCATTACCTGCGCGATCTCGCCGATGCCGACCGTCTGCGCGCGGAGCTACCAGGAGCCCGCACTGCGGTGGTTATCGGCGCGGGGTACATCGGCCTGGAAACCGCCGCCAGCCTGCGCCAGCTAGGCCTGGAGGTCAGCGTGCTGGAGGCCGCGCCGCGCATTCTCGGACGCAGCGTCGATGCATCGGTATCGGCATTCTTCGAGGCTCTGCATCGCGCTCATGGTGTGACCATCCGGACCGGATGCCAGGTCAGTGAGCTGCTGGGCCATGAACGCGTCGAAGCGGTGCTATGCGGCGACGGCACCCGCTATCCGGCAGACCTGGTGGTGATCGGCATAGGGGTACAAGCCAATATCGAGCTGGCCAAGGACGCGGGGCTGGCCATCGACGATGGCATCCTGGTCGATAGCCATGGCCGAACATCCGATGCCGACATTGTCGCCGCCGGGGATTGCACCCGCTTTCCGAGCCCGCACCTGCGGCGCATGGTACGCCTGGAATGCCTGGCCAATGCCAGCGATCAGGCGAGGTCGGCAGCCGCCACCTTGTGCGGTCATGAAAAACGCCATGAGGCCCTACCATGGTTCTGGTCGGATCAGTACGACACCCGTCTCCAGATCGCCGGTCTAGTCGATGAATACGAGTGCGTGGTACAACGTGGAGACGCTTGCGCCGGTAGCTTTTCCCGGTTCTACCTGCACGATGGGGTGATCCTCAGCGCCCTGTGCGTGAACCGCCCCAAGGAGTTCATCGCCAGCAAGCGGTTGATCGCCACGGCGACGCGGGTCGATCCGCTCAAGCTGGCCGATGAAACCTGCGATATCAACGCGGCGCTGCCTGCCCAGCCAGCCTGAACGGCTTGCCCCACTGGCGCAGGGATGCGCCCGGAGAAATGCCCAACGAGAGCGGCCTTGACCTAATCACTCGCCAATAAGAACAAGAACAATGAAGACCTGCTTGCAGCCCCAGGCTTATCCACCTGCCGGCTTCATCCCGCGCCATCTTTACGACGTGCTGCTGAGCAAGCTCACCACGCACCGTCTGACACTGCTCCGCGCCCCCGCAGGCTATGGCAAGAGCACGGCACTGGCTTACTGCATGCAGCATGTCCATCGCGCCAACGCCCAGGGGATATGGATTTCGGCCGAGCAATGGAGCGAGGTCGGCAGCGAAACGCTTCTGCATGCCATTTGCCAGCAGCTGCCAGGCTCCACCGCCACCACTGCTGAAACGCTGCTGGCACGCCTGCAGAACCTCAAGGCGCCCCTGGTCATATTCATCGACGCTTATGAGCAACTGGAAAGCCCGCATAGCACGGGCTTGCTGGAGCAGATCCTCCAACTCGACCAGCCACGCCTGCATATCGCCCTGGCCTGTCGCCATCAACCGGCCCTGAAGCTTTCCCGCCTGGAGATGCGAAGCCAGTTGCACAGCATCGACAGCACGCAATTGAGCTTCAGCGCCGACGAAACCAACCTGCTGCTCAGCCAGGAACTGCCCGCCAGCCAGCGCGAGCACTTGCACCAGCTAACCGAAGGCTGGCCGCTTGCGGTCAACCTGTGCCGCATCCTCGGACGAGACAAGAAACAATCAGCCAAGCTGGTGACCTTCTCCGGCAGGGACCAGGGCCTGCGTACCTTCTTCGAGGAGCAGGTGCTGACCCATCTGGATCGGCAGCAGCAAGCCTTCCTTCACGATTTTGCCGTAATCGGCAGCGGTTGCGGCGCACTCTGCGACTACGCGCTGCAACGCCGGGATAGCCATGAACAACTGGAAGGCCTGTACCGCGCCGGGGCATTCCTCGAAACGCGCGACCGCAACCTAGACGACTACCGCCTGCACCCCCTGTTCCGCGAATTCCTGTTGGATCAGGGCCACACCTCGGCCCATCAGCGCAAGTTGCTGGTGCGAGCCACGCGCTGGTCGATCCGCCACCAGCGCTATCGGCTGGCCGCCGACTATGCCCGGGCCAGCGGCGAGCCGCGCGTCGCCCGTCTGGTGATCAGCAAGACCAGCGAGATCCTGGTACGCAATCTCGGCGAGTTGCCCACCATCGTTGACTGGACCCGTGACATGCAGGTCGGCCCCATCTTCGAATGGAACGAACTGGTGTACTGGTCAACCTGGTCACTGGCCTTTTCCTACTGCTGGCAGGAAGCGCACGAGCGCATCCTGCAACTGACCTCGGCCATCCGTAACAACACCGGCCTCAGCCCCCAGGAACGACGCGACCATACGTCCAAGCTCGACTCACTGGAACTGGTGCTGGCCATCTTCCAGGACCGGACCGCAGGCGTGGCGGAGCGTTCGAGCCACTGGCTGGAACAGCACCCGGATGCCGATGCCTTCGACATCGCGGTGATCGCCAGCGCCCAGCTCATTGCACTGCGTCTCGACGCCGACTGCAGCGGCGCAGCGAGCGCCGGTATCCGCGCCATATCGGCCATCCAGCGCTCCGGCAGCGTGTACGGCAAGATCTGGGTCAACCTGCTCAACGCCCTCTATCAACTGGAGTTCGGTGACTACAGCCGCGCCCGCCTGCTGCTCAACGAGCAGTTCTACCTGGCCGCCCAGGAAATCGGCGAACACTCCGCGATCCTCTCCACCTGCGCGCTGCTGCTATCGCGCATCGCTTACGAGCATGACGACCTGGACGGGGCCGGCGACTACGTCGAGATCGGCTACCGGCATATCAGAAGCCACGGCCTTATCGAGAGCGCCATCGCCGGGATCGCCGTACGCGCCCGCCTGGCAGCCCGCAGCAGCCTGGGCGAGGCCCTGCAGGTGCTGGATGAGGCGCAGGCGATCAGCGCGCTCTACCCTCGACGCCTGGAAACGCTGCTGCACCAACAGCGTATCGAACTGCTGCTCGATCACGGCCGTACCAGCGAAGCGCTGATTGCCGCCAACGCACTGGAACAGCTGATGGCGCAGCCCGAGTATCAGGACACCCGCCTGGTGCCAAGGTTGAATCAGGCCTATGTCGAGCTGCTGCTGAGCTGCGCCCGCGAACACCATGCCGACGCCGAAAGGCGCTACCGGCAACTGCTGGACGAACCGGCGCTGCAGCTCCAGCCCCTGCTCCATTGCCGAGTGCTGATCGTTCAGGCCGCCCTGCTGACGCAGACCGAAAGCGCAGCCGCAGCCGGCAAGGTCATGTGCGGGGCGCTCAAGGTGGCCCGCGAAAACAACCTCTACCGGGTCTTCCTCGACCTGCGGCGCTTCTCGGCATCGCCCATGCAGTGGCTATGCAATGCCGGCGGACAGCACCTGCCCTCGAGCGAGCGGGAGCTGTTCGCACGGCTGTGCGACGCCCTGCAGTTGCGAGCGCAATCCTGCAAGAAGGCTACGCAGCTGGCAGAGCCGTTATCGCGGCGCGAACTGGAATTGCTGGCGCTGCTCGAATCCGGGCTGACCTACCAGCAGATCGCCGACCAGCTGTTCATTTCCCTGGCCACGGTCAAATGGCATGTCTACAACATCTACGGCAAGCTCGGGGTGAAAAACCGCTCCGGAGCCCTGGTCGTCGCCCGCCAGCTGCAACTACTGAACCACGGCGAGTAACTCCCACCCGCCCATTTCCTGGCGACTGCGTCGTGCCATGCACGGCGCGTGCGCGGCGCCACATCACGCCTGCCGCCAGAAGCCGACCCCGAAGGCCAAACCAGACTTTCTCCTAGGTTTCCCACACCGCGCGAGTGCCAAAGTCAGCTCACAAAAACAACATTGGCAAACGCCGTGGAGGCACTATGAGTACCGTCACCCCAAAGGATATCCAGTTTCGCAAATTGATGGACGCCCCCTTGCTGGCATGGCCCACCATGCTGCTGTTCTTCGGTTCCCTGGGCACCCTGGGACTGGTGGACTACCACGCCGTGGCGGGCAACATCCCGCTCTGGGTGGGGACGATCATCAATGGGCTGGTCATCTACCTGCTGTTCAGCTGCGTACACGATGCCTCCCACGGGGCCGTCTCGCGCATCAAATGGATCAATGAGCTGCCTGGCCATATCGGCATGTTCTTCTTCGGCCCGATCGCGCCATTCAACGTCGCCCGTTTCATCCATATGCAGCACCACCGCTTCACCAACGACAGCACCATGGATCCCGATCACTTCGGGCACAAGATGGACTGGTTGTTCCCCCTGCGCTGGAGCAATTTCGACTACTACTACACCAAGTACTTCTTCATGCGTGCGCCCGCCGCCATGCGCAAGAAGTTCCTGCCACGCCTGATCATCCACTTCTCCGTGATCATCGGCGTGCTGATCGCCCTGACGCTGGCCGGCTATGGCCTGGAAGCCCTGATGCTATGGATTCTGCCGACCCGCATCAGCTCCTTCCTGTTCGTCATGGCCTTCGTCTACCTGCCCCATGAACCCTTCCAGAGCACGGCCAAGGAGGATGAATACCGCGCCTCCAACATCCGCCCGGGCGCAGAGTGGTTGCTGACCCCGCTGCTGGCCTACCAGAACTACCACCTGATGCACCACCTGTACCCGACTGCGCCCTTCTACAACATGATCAAACTGTGGGAACTGCGGCACGCCGAGCACATGGCCAACTCACCGCTGATCGTCAAAACCTTCGGCCTGCAGCCACTCGACGAGCATGCCCGCCATGCCGGGAGGGACGCCGCATGAAGCGCTGGCAATGTCGTTACTGCTCATTCATCTACGACGAAGCATTGGGCCTGCCGGCGGAAGGCATCGCCCCGGGAACGCCGTTGAGCGACGTGCCGGACGACTGGATGTGCCCGGACTGCGGCGCGACCAAGGTCGATTTCGACGAGATCTGACGCACATTCCACCAGGAGGGGCCATCACGCCCCTCCGCCCCCAGTCGAGAAGAACCACCATCCTCGGGGCCATAGGGCTCCCGTCGATCAGGAGTCGAGAATGAGTAACCTTGCCCGCCTGCCGACTCTACAATCTCCCCCGCAACTGGTGATGTCCAAACTGCAGCCACCTCAGGAGCCCGCCCAGCAAGAGCCGCGCCTCGCCATACTGGGCAGGCTGGCGCAGCGCTCGCCACGCAAGCTCGTACTGGTGCATGCCCCCGCCGGTTTCGGCAAGACCACCTTGCTCCTGCAATACCTGGCGGCCTGCCGGCGGGAAAAACGCCGCACGCTATGGCTGAGCCTGGACGCCGCCGACAACGACCTCGAGCGCTTCGTCCGCCACTTGCAGGTCGGCTGGAACGCCAGTGCGCAACAACCGGCACATGCCACCGGCCTGATCGAGCAACTGGCCCTGTGCGCACAACCCTTTTCCATTCTGCTCGATGAATTCGAGGTGATTCAGGCCCCGGACGTTCTCTCCCTACTGCAACAATTGCTGGAGTACCTGCCACCCCAGGGTGAAGTGGTCATCAGCTCGCGGCAGATACCGGCCCTACGACTGGCCACCCTGCGCGCCCGGGGTCAGTTGCTGGAGATCACCCGCGAGGATCTCTGCCTCAGCCTCGAAGAAACCACCCGCCTGCTGCATGCCCGCCTGCCCCAGGAGCTCAGCGCGCAGGACATCGGTCTGCTGCATTCGCGAACGGAGGGCTGGGTGGCAGCCATTCAGCTCCTGACCCTTTCGCTGCCGCGGCACAGCGGCCCCAGCGCTCTCCTGCACCACTTCTCGGGTAGCCATTGCGAACTGGCCAACTACCTGACCGAAGACATCCTGCTGCGCCTTGCCCCGGAGCAGCAGGATTTCCTCCTCGCCAGCAGTGTGTTCGAACAGTTCGATGCCGAGGCCTGCGACTGGCTCATGCAACGACGGGACAGCCGGGAAGTGCTGGCCCGCCTGCTGCGCGACAACCTGTTCCTGCTGCCCCTCGACAGCCAGGGCAGCCTCTACCGCTACCACAGTCTGTTCGTCAGCTACCTGCGCAGCCAGCTTGCCCGACAACCTGGTGACCGCCATGGGCAGCTCCAGCGGCGGGCGGCCCAATGGTTCATCCGACAGAACAGACCGATCCGGGCCATCGACCACCTGCTGCTGGCCGGCGAGGCCGAGGCCGCCCTGGAATTGCTCGAAGACCACGCCCAGGCCTTGCTCGAGGATGGCCGTGTACGCCGCCTGCTACGTTGGTTCGACCAACTGCCCACGGACCTGCTCGTCAACCACCCACGCCTGCGCCTGTCCTATGCCTGGGCGCTGATCCTCAACCGCCGTCATGCCGAAGCCTCCTCGCATATTGCGGCGATAAAGCGGGACGCCCCGTCCGAGGCAGCTCATGCGCATACCCTCGAGTGCCTGATGCTGGCCATGAGCGATCGTATCGAGGAGTGCTTTCGGGCCTGCAGCGAGCATCTCCCACAACTGTCCGATGGACACCCGCTGCAACAAGGCATCCTGGTCACGATCCAGTCCCACCACATGATTGCCGCCAACCGCTACGACGAGGCGCGCCAGCTGATGGTTCAGGCCATCGACCAGGAAACCCAGATCCGCAACACCTTCATCCGTACCATCGGCGACTACAACGAAGGCTGGATCGAACTGCTCCAGGGGCGTCTGATCCAAGCCCAGGTTCGCCTGCAGACCAGCTACCGCAGCTCCTGGCGCGAGGGACAGAAGGGGGTGCCTGGTGGTCGCGCCATGATCGGCGTGCCGCTGGCCGAAGTGTTGTATGAGATGAACCGGCTCGAGCAGGCCCGTCGCCTGATTGGCGAGTGCCTACCCTATGCGCGGCAGAACGGCCACGTCGATGCGCTGATCCTCTCCTATGTGCTGCTCTCGCGCCTGGCCACCTGCGAGGATGACCGGGAAACCGCGCTGCGCTACCTCACCGAGCTGGAGAATATCGGCCTCGACCTCGACCTGCCCCGGGTTCGCGCCAGCGCGCGTCTGGAGCAGGCCAGGCTGCACTGGCTGCATGGCGACCTGTTCCTCAGCGAGCGCATCGTCCGCGAGGTCGAGAGCATGCCGCTGTGGCAGGAACTGGCGGGCTATACCTTACCGGCCCAGGAGATCGAAACTCCGCAAGTGATGCGCTGGCGCCTGGCGATTGCCAACGGGCAGGCGGCCGTGGTGGAAGAGGATATCCGTCGGGCCTGCGCCCAGGCCCGGCAGAACCTGCGCCTGCGTCGCTGCCTGAAACTCAAGCTGCTGCTGGCCACGGCCCTGTACGCCCAGGGCAAGCAGCAAGCGGCATTGCAGCTGATCAGCGAAGCGCTGCAGCTGGCCGGCAATGAAGGCTTCTTCCGCAGCTTTCTCGACGAAGGCAGCGCCCTGCATCCGCTGCTGCGTCTCTGGCAGGCCCGGCAGCAGCATGTGCCACTGCCAGAGGGCATCAGCGCCAGCTTTGTCGAACAGCTGTTCGAGCAGGTGGGTGGCGAGCCACCGAGCGCGGAGGCATCGCGAGGGCAGACCGCATCGAAGGCTGTCGTTATCGAGCCACTGAGCAAGCGTGAACTGCAGGTGCTGCATTACATCGCCGAGGGGCTGCGCAATCGCGAGATCGCCGACAAGATCTTTCTCTCGGAAACGACGGTCAAGGCCCACCTGCGTCGCATCCACTCCAAGCTCGATGCTCACTCACGCACCCAGGCCGTTGCCATCGCCCGGCGGCACGGCTGGATCTGAACAGGCGGAAAGCCATGAGCAGGCTCAGCAGCCTGCCCATGGCTAAACCTGGATAGCCCGCAGCCCCCTACGCATGCAGAGCGAACCTCAACCGACGGTGCATGATCCCAGGATCGACTGCTTGAACTTCCGGCTGATCGGCCGCGCGCCCAACCATTGCATGAGCAGCGCCTGATAGAACTCGTCACCCGGAATCGGCTGGCTTTCCTGACCGTTGTAAACGAAGACGGTGCCACGCCCCGGGAGGTAGTTGAAGGCGATCCAACTGCCCGCGGGAAAGCCGCTCTCCACCGGCCCGGCCTTGATCAACTGCGCCAGCGCTTGGGATACCCGCTCGAACATCTCCGGCTCGACGTTGACAATAATGTCTTCGACCATAACCTTGCGGCCGCGCTCGAAACTCATGCCATCAACGAAAATCACTCGAGCGCTCTTGGGTTCCTGACTGGTGAACACCTTTGCCGCGCTTTCGCATCCATCCAGCAGATACAGGCCCAGCACATAATCCACCCTCCCACCGGGGCGGCTGCGCACACCCGTGCCGAGCAACTCCAGCCTTTGCCCGGCGACCACCTCGGACACCTGCATGGATATACCATCGGGCAGATTCAGCGCTGCGGCCCACAACGCCCCCGCCCAGAGGCTTGCGAATAACCCCATGAAACTTCCGCCGATACGACTCATGGCACGCCCTCACTGGTTGGTTTGCTATTCCATGATTGGCTACACAGCACCTAGCGCAGCAAACGGAAGCAGTCCCTGATTTCACGAACAAATAAATCCGGTTGTTCAAACGCGGCAAAATGCCCACCGCGCTCTACCTCATTCCAGTAAATGAGCTGGCTCATGCAGCGCTCGGCCCAGCTACGCGCGGCCTGATAGATTTCCTTTGGGAAAATGCTGCAACCCACAGGCAGATCAAGCTGGCGCGCACCAAAGCCATCGGCAAAGCTCTCCCAGTACAGGCGAGCGGACGATGCCCCCTTGTTGCCCAGCCAATAGAGCATGATGTTGTCGAGCACCTCGTCTTGGGAAAACACTCGACCCGGCTCGCCATCACCGTCAGACCAGGACACCAGCTTCTCGAATATCCACGCGGCCTGTCCCGCAGGCGAGTCCGCCAGGGCATAACCCAGGGTCTGCGGACAGGTCATCTGCTGCATGGCATACGCCGCTTGCCCCTGCTGGTACTGAACCATGGCCCCAAGCATGCGCGCCTCATCGTCACTGAGGTTGTCATACGGCGGCTCAGGCAGAACCAGCGGCATATTCAGATGAATACCCAGCAATCCCCTGGGCCGGCGCTGGCCCAGCTCAGTGGTAACCGCCGCCCCCCAATCTCCGCCCTGAGCGACATAGCTCTCGTAACCCAGGCGCTCCATCAAGATCGCCCAGGCTCTGGCAATCTGCGCCACTCCCCAACCGGGGCCAGTGGGGCTGGAAGAAAATCCGTAACCGGGCAGCGATGGGATCACCAGATGGAAGGCATCCGCGGCACTACCGCCATGTGCTTGCGGGTCGACCAGCGGATCGATCACCTTGAGGAACTCAATGATCGATCCCGGCCAGCCATGGGTCAGGAGCAACGGCATGGCGTTGGGGTTGGCCGAGCGCACATGTAAGAAATGGATATCCACGCCGTCGATACGTGTACGGAATTGCCCCAGCTGATTCAGGCGAGCCTCACAGCGTCGCCAGTCGTACGCGTGTCGCCAGTAGTGGAGCAAGTCCTGCAAATGCTTCAGGGGAACGCCCTGGCTCCAGTCGCCAACTGTTTCCGCCGAAGCCCAGCGGGTGTTGTCCAGGCGACGCTGAAGATCCACCAACACATCGTCAGCGACCTTGAGAACAAAAGACTCAATAGCTTCACTCACCACACAATTCCTTTATGACAGGCAAAAAGAGCCGGCCACGGAGACCGGCTAAAAATTGGGATGACTAACGGCTGCGATCTAGCGTGGAGGCATCCGCAGAGCGCCATCCAGGCGGATGGTTTCTCCGTTGAGCATCGGGTTCTCGATGATCTGCTGAGCGAGTTGGGCAAACTCAGAGGGATAGCCCAGTCGCGAAGGGAATGGCACCTGATCGCCCAGAGCCTTCTTGGCGTCATCGGGCAACATGTTGAGGATCGGCGTCGCGAACAGGCCCGGAGCTATGGTGCAGATACGGATGCCGCTGCGTGCAAGCTCCCGGGCGATAGGCAGGGTCATACCCACCACGCCCCCCTTGGACGCCGCATAAGCGGCCTGGCCGATCTGGCCGTCATATGCCGCAATTGAGGCGGTGTTGATCAGCACACCGCGCTCACCCTGCTCGTTAGGAGTGTTCTGGCTCATCTGGAAAGCAGCCAGGCGGATGACGTTGAAGGTACCGATCAGATTGACCTCGATCACCTTGGCGAAACTCTCCAGACGATGCGGCGCCTCCTTGCCCAGCACCTTTTCCGGATTGCCGATACCGGCGCAACTGATCGCGCCATGCAGGCCGCCGAAGCGATCGACAGCCAACTGTACGGCGGCTTGCACATCCTCTGCCGAGGTCACATTGACCTTGGCAAAGGCACAACGCTCGCCGAGACGCGCCGCCAGGCTCTCGCCCATTTCGCTGTTCATGTCCGCCAGCACGACCTTGGCGCCTTGGGCGACCAGGTGTTCAGCAGTGGCTGCGCCAAGCCCGGAGGCGGCGCCCGTTACCAGAAATACCTTGTCTTGTACTTGCATGTTCAAATCCTTACGCCTTCATCAATCAATAAAAACGCTGCGCGTCGCGAGCCATGCACTTCAGTCGCTCGGGCACGCCGAGGCCTACCGCCCCAGCCCACTCCACGACCTGTTCGGCACCGAGCCAGTCGATGTACTTCAGCGGTCCGCCCATATGCGTCGGGAAGCCTAGCCCCATGGTCATCGCGGTATCCAGCTCATGGGCACTGCCCACCACACCTTCATCCAGGCAATGCACGGCCTCCAGCAGCATCGGCAGCATCAGACGACGGACAATCTGTTGATCACCGACCTCGGCAGCCAAAGCATCAATACGCACTACCTCGCGGATATCCGTGGTGGGGATCTTGCGAACCTTGCCCCCTTCGTCACGCTGGTACTGGTAGAAGCCCGAGCCACTTTTCTGCCCCAGTCGCCCCAGCCTGACCAGCGCATCCAGATGGCGGCTCAGCTCTGCCGACATGCGCCGTGGATAGGCCGAGCCGATGGTGCGAAAGACATGCGCGGCGGTATCGATCCCGACCACGTCATTCAGATAGGCCGGCCCCATCGGCCAACCGAATGCTTCCATGACCTGGTCGATGCGCTGGAAGTCGACGCCCTCGCCCAGCAACTCCAGGAAAGCCAGGATGTAGGGCGTCAATACGCGGTTCACCAGGAAACCCGGGCAATCGCTCACGACGATGGGCGTCTTGCCCAGGGCCAGAACGTATTGCACGGCAGTGCACAGGCTGGCTTGATCGGTATGCTCACCGCGCACCACTTCAACGAGGGGCATCTGCGGTACGGGATTGAAGAAGTGCAAACCCACCAGGCGTTTCGAGTCCTGCAGCGCATCGGCCATCTCACGCAGGCACAACGAGGAGGTGTTGGTGGCTATCACGCAGTCATCCGCAACGACCGACTCCAGCCCCTGCAAGACCTCCCGCTTGACGTCCAGCTTCTCCACGACGGCTTCGACAACGATCTGCACGTCGTCAAACCCTTCGTACTCCAGCAAGGGGGTAATGCGAGCCAGTGCTGCATCGGCCGTCGGTCGGCTCATGCGGGCGGAAGCGACACCCTTGTCGAGTAGACGACGGGCTTCCCCCATGCATGCCTGCAGCGCCGGAAACGAGATGTCCTTGACCCTGACATCGATGCCCTTGATCGCATTGCCGTAGGCAATCCCACCGCCCATGATGCCGGCGCCCAGTACCGCGCTACGCGAGACCGGGCGGGCATCGGCGCGGTACTGGCGCAGGGTTTTCTTCAACGCCTGATCGTTCAGGAATGCCTGTACCAGGCTGGAGGCGGCCTGGGTTCTGGCTACCTGGCCAAAGACTCTGGACTCAAGCTCCAACGCCTGCTGCCCATCCAGGGGCAGCGCATCCTGCAACAGCGTAATGGCCATCTGCGCGGCAGGCAGGTGTTGGTTGCCTCGCTGTTGCAGGCGCTCCCGCTCCTGCTGAAACATCTGGTTGGCCAGTTGTGGATCGGTCAGGACCGGCTGCCGCTTACGCTGACGAGCAGAGCGCCAATCCAACTCCCCGCACGCCGCCTGTCGCAGCATATGCAAGGAAACGCCCCGCAGGCTTTCCGGTTCGGCGATGGCATCAACCACAGAACCCGCCAAAGCGTCTTCCGCCGTCACCTGACGCCCGCTGACAATCCAGTGCAGGGCGGTATGGGCTCCCCCTACCCGAGGCAGACGCACTGTTCCACCAAAACCGGGAATCAGCCCTAGTTTGACTTCCGGCAAGCCGATTTCAGCCGTCGTCGACTGCACACGGAAGTCCGTGCTCAACGCCAGCTCGAGCCCGCCACCCAGCGCGTAGCCATTGATCACGGAAAGGGTCGGCACCGGCAGGTTTTCCAATGCCAGGAACGACTGGTTGGAGCGGCTGACATCGGCGCTGATGTCCTCGGCGGAAAGCGCAAACAGTGCCGCGAACTCAGTGATGTCAGCACCAACGATGAACACATCCTTGGCGCTGGTGACCAGCAATCCGCGCAAAGCCGGATCACCGGCAATCGATTCGACCGCCTCGCGCAGCTCGCGCACCGTGGTCTTGTCCAGCTTGTTGATGGGCTCGCCAGCACGATCGAAACACAGCTCGACGAAGCCGTCTCCCAGCGACAGCAGACGGAGGGTTTTACCTTGATACATATGCCCTCCTCAGTTCCCGAAGAAACCGTTGACCACGCCAAGCTGCTCACGGCATTCGGCGATAATCCTCTTGAGCAACTGCTCGCATGTCGGGATATCGCCGATCAGGCCAACCACCTGCCCCGCCCACACCAGGCCGGCATTCAGGTCACCTGTTTCCAGAGCCAGACGCCCCTTCTGCCCGGACACCAGATGCTGGATGTCCTTGAACTCGCAGCCCCCCTCACGGCGCTCGAGGCTGACCACCTCGTTCGACACCGGAGTTTTCAGTACGCGTCCAGTGTTGTGCAGGGTGCGGAAAATCAGATTGGTTTCACGCTCGGAAGCGCCAACCAGCGCTTCCTTGATCGCCTGGTGAATCGGTGCCTCGACCGTTGCGCAGAAACGGGTGCCCATGTTCACCCCTTCGGCCCCCAGCACCAGCGCAGCCGCCAGGCCACGGCCATCGGCAATGCCGCCGGAAGCGATCACGGGAATGTTCAGGGTACGGGCAGCCAGCGGAATCAGCACCAACCCGCCCACATCATCTTCACCTGGGTGACCGGCACACTCGAAGCCGTCGATGGACACCACGTCCACACCGTTGCGCTCGGCCGACAGGGCATGCCGCAGCGAGGTGCATTTGTGCAGGATCTTCACGCCGTTCTCTTTGAAACGGGCGATGAATTCCTTCGGGCTGTTGCCTGCGGTTTCCACCACTTTCACGCCGCTGTCGATGATCGCTTCGACGTACTCGGCGTAAGGCGGCGGATTGACCGAGGGCAGGATGGTCAGGTTCACGCCGAACGGTTTCGAGGTCATGCCCCGGGTCCGCTCGATTTCCGCGCGCAGATCCTGCGGTGTTGGCTGTGTCAGGCCGGTGAGCATGCCCAGTCCACCCGCGTTGGAGACAGCCGCGGCCATTTCCGCACGCCCCACCCACTGCATGCCGCCTTGCACGATCGGCAATTCGATTCCCAGAAGCTCGGTAATCCGGGTTTTCATGGCAACGCTCCTCACAAACGCTCGATGATGGTGACGTTGGCCATGCCGCCGCCTTCGCACATGGTCTGCAGGCCATAGCGCTTGCCGCGTACATTCAGGGCATTGATCAGGGTGGTCATCAGCTTGGTGCCCGAGGCCCCCAGCGGGTGACCCAGGGCAATGGCCCCGCCATGCACATTGAGGCGAGACGCATCCGCGCCGAGCGCTTGCAACCAGGCCAGAGGCACGGAGGCAAAGGCCTCGTTGACCTCGTACAGGTCAATGTCGTCGATCCGCATACCGGACTTTTCCAGTGCCCGTTGCGTCGCGGGAATGGGGGCTTCGAGCATGATCACCGGGTCATGGCCCAGCACGCTCATGTGATGGATCCGGGCCAGCGGCTCGACGCCCAGCGCCTTGAGGCCACGCTCGTTGACCACCATGACCCCGGAGGCACCATCGCAAACCTGGCTGGCGTTGGCGGCGGAAATCACCCCGCCTTCATGCAGCAGCCTGACGCTGCCGATACTTTCCAGGGTGGCATCGGAACGGATGCCCTCATCGACCAGATGCAGATCATCCAGGGCACCCGCCTCGGCAGTACGGACCTGCAGCGCAAGGATTTCATTCTTGAATACCCCCGCCTCGACGGCGCGCGCCGCGAGTTGGTGGCTGGTCAGGGCGAAGCGATCCAGGTCCTCGCGGCTGAAGCCATACTTCTGCGCCATGCGTTCGGCACCAGTGAACTGGCTGAAGCGCACACCGGGGTAACGCTCCTGCATCGCCGGCCCGACATAGAGGCCATAACCATGCTCGTGAGGCAGCGTGCTGGGCAGGAACATCGGCACACGGGTCATGCTCTCGACGCCGGCGGCAATGACAATATCCTGAGTGCCGGACATCACCGCCTGAGCGGCAAAGTGCAGGGCCTGCTGGGAAGAGCCGCACTGACGATCCAGGCTGGTTCCCGGCACGCTTTCCGGCAGCACGGAGGACATGATGGCGTTGCGGGCAATGTTGTTGGACTGCTCACCGATCTGGCTGACGCAGCCCATGATCACGTCATCGATCCGCACCGGGTCGACATCTACCCGGGCAACCAGCTCATTGAGCACCTGGGCGGACAGATCCGCCGGGTGCCAACCAGACAGGCGCCCGTTACGACGCCCTCCCGCGGTACGAACTGCTGCAACGATATAGGCCTGGCTCATGTCTTGCCTCCTCATCCCAAACTGACAGCCTGCTTTCAAGCAGGCGGGTTTCATGCGCAGTAGCGCGATGGGACAAAGCCTATGGCGTGATGTTGGAAGCCGCGGCGTTCTTTAGGACTAATCTGCCTCCCAATCCGCCTGGCCAAGAATCGCCGGGAAACCCCGTGAAAATGATTCTGAAGCCAATCAGTCAAGATGCGTAGCGATGAAATAACCTGCCCAGGAAGCCTCCCTGCACCGTCAACGCCTTGTGCAAATTAGTTCGTTTGAACCCATTCAAGCGCCTGTCGTTTCCCTAGGATCAGCTCCACCACTCCCTCGTTCAGCGACTCATGGAGTGCACCAGAACAACAACAAGAGCGATCACTATCATGAAAAAACTCACCCGACCGGCTCGTCTTTCAGCGCTCACCGCCGCAGCTCTGCTGTTAGGCGCCACACAGGCGAATGCCGAAGAGGGACATTGGTGGCTGCGAACCGGCCCTGCCTTCGTCGACTTCAAGAACGACGTCACGCTGAAGGCCCCCATGCTCGGGGGTGAAATCCCCGGTGCCAGCGCCGATGTTAAAGACAACCTCACCCTGGCTGCCGAGATCGGCTACAGCTTCACCGAAAACTGGGCCGTTGGCCTGACCGTGGGTTATCCACCAACCACCGAACTGAAAGCGGGCGGCTCGCTGAAAGGACTGGGCAAACTGGGCAGCATCACCTATGGCCCGGCTGCCTTGACTGCGCAGTACCGCTTTACCAATTTCGGCAAGTTCCAACCCTACCTTGGGGCCGGATGGTCCTACATGCTTGTCCTGGACTCCAAAGACAAAGCCGTCAGCAATCTGAATGTCGACGACGTCAATGGCCTGGTCCTGCAGGGCGGCTTCGAATATCGCAGCAGCGACAACATGGGCCTGTTCTTCGACGTCAAGCGCTTCTACCTGGAAGCCGAGGCCACGGGTAACGCTCCTCCAGCCATGGGCGGCATTCCGGTCAAGGCTGACATTGTCCTCGACCCCACCGTCTATACCGCTGGCGTGGTGTTCTACTTCTGACCCCGCAAAGCACCGATAGCGTGGCGCTATCGGTGCCTGACCGCCATCTCGCATTGGCTATTTCAGCCAATGGCGTGTCGAGAAGGAGCAAGCAATCATGCCGTACTGGACGAAAACGAAGATCTCTCAGCGCCTGGTACTCTGCCTGAGCATGATCCTCATTCTGGTGGTGTTCCTCGGCGTGTTTGCCCTGGCGAACCTGGCCAAGATCCGCACCACCAATCAACTGCTGCAAAACACATGGCTGCCACAGCAAGCCTGGCTGAATGAAATGCAAGGCCAGTTGGATGCCGACACAGTGGACAGCACGGCATTGCGCAACCTGCTCGATGCACTGCCGGCCACACTGCCCGCCGGACAATACCAGGAAATCCACGACGCACTGCTCGGCTACCTGGCCAACCCTCGGACGCATGGCATCTTACGGGCAGCCTTGCTACGACTGAACCAGCAGCAGCTTGCACAGAGCCATCGGATGGCCGCAGCCGATGCCGCCGTGCAAGATCATGTCGGCAATGTGGTGGTGACGGTCATTCCCCCCGTGCTGGCGCTTACCCTGGTTCTGCTCTGGCAACTGATCAGAAGCATCACCAAGCCCCTGCAGGCGGCAGTCGCCGTTGCGGAAACCATCGCCGCCGGCAAGCTCAACTGCCGGATAGAGATCGACGGACCGGATGAAACCCGGCGACTTGGCCTGGCGCTGGAGACCATGCGCGACAACCTGCACAGTACCCTGACGCAGATTCAGCACAGCAGCACCGATCTGCTCCAGGCCGCGGACGCTATGCGCAAGGCGGCACAGGTCACCACGGACAACCTGCAGCAGCAGAGCCAGCAGGTCGAGCAGACCGCTACCGCCATCAACCAGATGGCCGTCTCGGTCGAGGAGGTCGCTCAGCATGCCAATGCCACGGCGCAGAACTCGCGAGATTGTGTCAGCGCCTCCACGGACGGGCAGCAGCGTTTGTCCGCGACCGTCGCCGATATCCAGACGCTGGCGCAACAGGTGCTTGGAGTCTGCCAACAGTCCGAGGAGCTGGCACACAAGGCCGAAGACATTGGCCAGACACTGGTGATCATCCGCAATATTGCCGAGCAGACCAACCTGCTGGCGCTGAACGCCGCCATCGAGGCCGCGCGAGCCGGTGACAGTGGCCGTGGATTTGCGGTGGTGGCGGACGAGGTGCGTGCCCTGGCGCAACGAACCCAGGCATCAACCAAAGACATCGAGCAGATCGTCAGCCTGATCCAGCAAGGTACGCTGCAAACAACCCAAGCCCTGCAGAGCAGTGCCCAGCAAGCCAACCAGACCCTGACGCGAACCACGCAGACCAATGACAGCCTGCAACACTTTGCGGAGCTTACGGCGAAAATCAACGACAACAACATGACCATCGCCAGCGCCACGGAAGAGCAGGCCATGGTTTCGCGGGAAATCGACGGTAATCTGCTACGCATCCATGACCTGACCAGCCTCAGCCTGGAGCAGGCCCAGATCACTGCCAGGGCTGGAGAAGCATTGACCGGGCTGGCCAGTCACCTGCGCCAGGTAGTCGGCCGCTTCACGTTGTGAAACTGGAGAAAAGGCCCGGCAAGTTGCCGGGCCTGGTTCTTTGCCAGCGGCAGGTGGGAGACAGGGTCAGCACAGCTCCAGCGCAATTGCCGTGGCCTCGCCACCGCCGATGCACAAGCTGGCCACTCCCTTGCGCAAGCCCCGGGCTCTCAAGGCACCCAGCAGGGTCACTAGAATACGTGCCCCTGACGCCCCGATCGGATGGCCCAAGGCACAAGCGCCACCATTGACGTTGACCTTGCCGGCGGGCAAGTCCAGCTCGCGCATGGCTGCAAGCGTAACAACGGCAAAGGCTTCGTTGATCTCATACAGATCGACCTCCTGCGCAGACCAGCCGACCTGCCCCAGCAGTTTGCGCATCGCCCCCACCGGGGCTGTGGTGAACAACGCGGGCTGCTGGGCATACCCGGCATGACCCCGGACGACAGCCAGTGGCTGTAGGCCCAGCTCCGCAGCGGTGGACGCACGCATCAGCAAGAGCGCAGCGGCACCATCGGCTATGGAGCTGGAATTGGCTGCCGTGACCGTACCATCTTTGCGAAAAGCCGGTTTGAGGCGACCGATCTTGTCCGGGTCGCCCTTTTGCGGCGGCTCATCCTCCGCCACGTGGGCCACTGTGCCCCTTTGCGGCACCTGCACGGCAGCCACTTCCCATGCAAACTCGCCGCGTTCGGCCGCGGCACGGGCTCGCTCCAGAGATTGGCGGGCAAAGCCGTCCTGCTCCTCTCGCGTGAAGCCATAAGCGTCTGCACACTCCTCCGCAAAGGTGCCCATCAAACGGCCGCGCGTGGAATCGTCATAGGCATCTTCCAGGCCATCGAAAAACATATGGTCGATTACCTGGCCATGCCCCATGCGCATACCACCACGAACCTTGGGCAGCAGATAGGGCGCGTTGCTCATGCTCTCCATGCCGCCGGCAAGCATTATTCGATTGCTGCCGGCGAGAAGCATGTCATGGGCGATCATCACGGCCTTCATACCCGAGCCACAGACCTTGCTCACCTGGCCGCAGGTTACCGACAACGGTAACCCTGCCTTCAGACTGGCCTGACGCGCCGGAGACTGCCCCAGGCCCGCAGGCAACACACAACCGAGCAACACCTCATCGACCCGCTCCCCACTCAAGCCACCACGGCGCACTGCCTCACGCAGCACGATGCCCCCCAGATCGGTGCAGTTGAGGGAGGCGAGCATGCCCTGAAACGCACCGAGCGGCGTACGCACCGCCGAAACGATTACAACCGGATCGTTCATCAGCATGTCCTCAACCAATCAGCTCACGGCCAAACAGGTTACGTGCCACGACCCAGCGTTGCACTTCATTGGCACCCTCATAGATCTCACCGATCTTGGCATCCCGATAGATCGACTCCAGCGGGAAGTAGGTAGCAGTTTCCTTCAGTTCCCGCACAAACCCATAGGCACCGCAAACCTGGATGGCGTCGCGGGCCACCTCCACAGCCAGGCGGCTACCGGCGATCTTGGCCATGGCCGCCTCTACCTCGGCCTGCCCCTCCTGGTCGTAGCGCAACGCCGCCTTCGTGTAGAGATTGCGGGCGTTTTCGATTCCCAGCGCATGCTCGGCAAAAACAAATTGCCAGTGCTGGAAACGGGCCAATTCCTGGCCAAACACTTTGCGTTTGCTGCTGTAGTCGACAGCGAAATCCACTGCGGCCTGGGCCATGCCAACGCCAATGGCACCGATGCCCATCCGTCCCAGCATCAACGCCCCGAGCGCAGCACGCAAACCACCCCCCACGTCACCAACGACATGGTCATCGGCGACGAAGACGTTCTCGATACGCACATCAGCCGTCAGTTGCGCATGGTTGCCCATCTTGAGGTCCGGCTCACCGACCGTTACACCCGGGTCGTGCATATCCACGCACAGCATGGTCAGTCGATCCCCGGTACGGCACAGCAGCAGGATCAGATCGGCGGCAACCGAGTTGGTAATCCAGCGCTTGTGTGCATTCACCCGCCAACCGCCCTCTACCCGCTCCGCAACGCTGTGCATGGAACCGACGGATAGATCGGTGCTTGCTTCCGGCTCACTGGTGGCAAAAGCGCCGACGAAACCGCCCTTGATCAGTTGCGGCAGATAACGCTGGCGCAACGCCGGCCCGGCGCGATCCAGGGTTTTCCCCACCAGGATCGCCTGGCCGTCGTACAGCGCCGAAGCGGCACCTGGCGAGTAATAGGCCAGCTCCTCGATTGCAACCAGAGTAGCCAGGGTCGGGTGCTGCAAACCGCGCCCGCCAACATCAGCGGCAAACGGGATTTCATACAGCCCGGCCTCACTCATCAGCTCGAACAGTTCACGCGGGAAACCATCACGGCGCTCAGCCGCTGTATTCAGGGCATGGGCTCTTGGACGCAGCTCTCGCTCGGCGAACGCTCGGGCCTCGGCACGAATGGTGCGGGTTTCCTCGGGCAGGAAAATATCGCTGAACAGGTGTTCGGAACGACGGCGGGGATAGGTCATCTTGCTCTCCGTTTTTTGTTCTGGTTAAGCATTGAGTAAGGTGCGGGCGATCAGCAGTCGCTGAATATCGCTCGCACCCTCATAGATCTGCGTGACCCGCGCAGCGCGGTAGATACGCTCCACAGGGAAGTCGGTGACATAGCCATATCCACCATGAATCTGAATGGCATCGGAGCAGACCTGCTCGACCATTTCGGAGGCGAACAGCTTGGCCATGGAGGCCTCTTTCAAGCAGGGTTGGCCAGCATCGCGCAACTCAGCGGCATGCCAGACCATTTGGCGGGCGACCTCCAGGCGTGTCGCCATATCCGCTAGACGAAACGCAACAGCCTGATGTTTCGATAAGGTCTGGCCGAATGCCGTGCGCTCCTCTGCATAGCGAACAGCGGCCTCGAGCGCAGAACGGGCCATACCCAGGCACTGAGCCGCAATGCCGATACGCCCTCCCTCAAGATTCGACAGGGCGATGGAGTACCCCTGCCCAAGCTCACCCAACAGGTGATCCGTTCCTACTCGGCAGTCCTCCAACAGGATCTGGGCAGTATCCGAGGCATGCTGGCCCATTTTTTCTTCCAGGCGCGCCACCTGGTAGCCAGGGGTAGAAGTTGGCACCACAAAGCAACTGATGCCTTTCTTGCCGGCAGCTTTGTCTGTCACAGCAAACACAAGCGCCAGTTGCGCCGTGCTGCCACTGGTGACGAACTGCTTCACGCCGTTCAATATCCAGGAATCACCGTCACGCACCGCACGGGTATGCAACGACGCGGCATCGGAGCCAGCATGGGGCTCGGTCAGACAAAAGCAGCCTAACCAGTCACCAGACGCCAGCGGACGCAGGAAGCGTTCCCTCTGCTCGTCACTGCCGTAACGCTGAATGATCGAGCAAGCTAGAGAGTTGTGGACACTGATGATGGTGGAGGTGGCAGGATCGCCAACTGCAATTTCCTCGATTGCCAAGACCAAGCTGCGATAGTCCATCCCGGCACCGCCCCATTGGCTCGGTACGGTAATCCCGAACGCACCAAGCTCGGCCAGTCCACGTAGCGCCTGATAAGGAAAAACCTTCTGTCGTTCCCAGGCTTCGGCGTGAGGCGCCAGCTGCTCCTGCGCAAATGCGCGCAAGGAGTCCTGGATCATTTGCTGCTCATCACTCAGTAACATTTACACAGTTCCCCAGCATGCTCGATGACGAATCAATGCTAGAGAGTGGTAGATCACCAAGGCCCATACTTAATCATGGGTATGGATTCGCTCCATCCAGGGCTACGGCTCTACTAAACGTGAGCGCGACGTGTGGTCGCACAAGGCCTTTTATATGTCGACACCTCGCGACCGCCCTATTTCCCAGGACACTCCTCCACCCCGAACGGTCGCGGCGAGCTGTTGCCCCAGCCGCTGCTCGATGACCGGCCTCCACGGCACCAGGCTGAATCCCTTACCATCATCGAGCACGGCATAACGTCCACTGGCGAGCATGACGCTACGCCGGTAGATGCCCGTCACGCGCTGGCCATCAAGCACTGGTCGGTGCTCTAACCCAGTTTCGGCGGCGATCTCCCGAGCGACCCGGGCCAGTTCCCGGTTGCGCAACGTCGCCAGCAGGTTGCGCGCCAGGATCACACGCTGGCCTTGCCTCTCGGCCAGCCCCTGCTCGACCAGGAAATCGGCGCGCTGCCGCATGGCCTGTCTCACCTCACCGGCAAATCCGAGCTCACCCATCCCTCGCCCAGCGCCGATCAGTTGCTGGTCGAGCCAAGTGGCGCCAATGACGCGGGCCTGCAGTTCAATCGGCAGGTGCGATTTCAGCTCCACAGCAACTCCCCCTAGGCGCTGCGCGTCGTACTGGCGGCCACGCTCGGGCAAATCGTCCGGCACTTTCCACAGCCCTTCAGCCACACGCTCCACGATACCTGCACGACGCAGGGCTTCCAGGCGGCGGACGTGAGTCGCCACGACCTCCTGCGGATTGCGGCCAGCCTTTGCTTGACCCTGAGCAACCGCCAGGTGATGGTCGGTGCGATACAGGCCATCGCTCGCCAGCGCGACAATGGTGCGGTCGGCCGCGCGTATCTCGGCCGAGCCGCGCACCTCCACCACCGATCCTGAGGGGTAGTTCGCCAGTTCGTCGCGGGCGTTGAGCGCGACGTAATGAGCCTTGCCGTCAATACCGTCGATGACCAGATAGCCCCGGTCGCGCAGCTCGTCGGCCAGTCCCTTGGCGGCCACCCGGCCGATCACGGCGCGTCCCTCCTCCCCCGGCTCGAACACCGCCAGCTCGCGCCGCTGGCCACTCATGGCCCGCTGCAGGGTGCGGATGATGTCCCCACGCTCACCCAGGGCGCGCAAGGTCTTTTCAGCATTGGCATGGATGGCCCAGGCTCCAGGCTGTGTCTCGTCGGCCAGGCCCATGTGCTGCAAGCGTTGCAGGCGGCCGATCAGCAGCAGGCGCTGGCGTTGCAGGCGGGGTTCATTGAGACGTTCGACATACACCTGGCCATCGTCGCCAGCCTCGCGTCGTAGCGTGCGATCCAGGCTCGTCCACCGCTCCTGCTCCACTTCGCGCTGCAAGGTCCGCTGGATCTCCAGCTCGGTGCGTGGCCCCAGCCACTCGGTGGCCAGTTCGGCGGCCCGGTGGCGGAAGCCGTGGGCGATGTAATCGCCAGCGATGATGAGATCCTTGCCGGTGTCGTCGCGCCCGCGCAGAACGATGTGGGTGTGCGGGTTATCGGTGTTCCAGTGATCCACCGCCACCCAGTCCAGACGCGTGCCCAGGTCGGCCTCCATGCGCCCCATCAGATGTCGTGTGTAGGTGCGCAGGTCATCCAGCTCGGCGCCATCCTCTGGCGCGACGATGAAGCGGAAATGGTGCCGGTCGTCCTGACAGCGCTCCTTGAATGCACCAAGGTCGGCCTCGTCCGCCTGCGCCCCATAAGCGCGGCCCGGTTCGCCGTCGCGGCCGGCGCCGTCGCGCTCGATGTAGCGCAGGTGCTTGGCCAGCGACCGCGGGCTGGCCTGGCGCTGGTTGACCAGTAGGGTCTTGATGGTCACCCGGCGCGAGAATGGCGTAAGTGAGGTGCCCGCGAAGCGCGCCGCCGTGTGCCCACGCCCCAGGCGTGAGCCGGGCCGCTGACCGGCGTGCTGTCCCTTGCCACCGGCCAGTGATGGGCGCCGCACAGCCGACTTGCCACCGGCCTTGCCGACCTGCTTGAGCACCTTGGAGACAAAGCCCTTGCCCCGGTTCTTCGGGGCGTTGGGCCGAATGCGGAAATCGTCGTCACGCCGGTCGGTCATGGCTGTTCCCTCGTCGAGCCAGGGCGTGTCCTGGCGTGTGAAGCACACGGGTATGCCGGCATCGGCGCGTGTTGCGCGTCGCACACAGCACGGTGGTGAAGCCGCGCCGTGCCGCTCCGCCCCCACGTGCAGACTGGTATTGCGGGCGAGCAGGTGCCGCCCCCTTTTGTCTTGCCTTCCGCTTTTGCCTGTCGCTTACGCTCCAGGCCTCGACGGCCCGGCAGCGCGGCGCTGCTCGCAGCCCGCACGCCGGCGAACGCGGTGACGGCCATCGGCCGTGCGCGTTCGAGGCAAGACACCTGCACGCTGGATAGATGCGCCGAAGGTTGTGCGAAGCGCGACACGAATGCGCACACATGGCAGGCGCGGCGAAACGGCAGTGACCGCCGAAACGACAGGCTGGAGGCACGCCGGAGCGCAGCGAGTCGGCTGCCATCATGGATGTGTCTCCGACCAGATCGGGCGCGCGACGCCGATCACGGCGGATGTGCTGACCGGCCCGAAGTAGCGGCTGTCGAACGACGCCGGGTTGGTCACGCTCAGCAGGAACAACTCGCCCTCGATCAGCGGTCGGCAATGCCGCCAGGATGGCAGCGGCCGGCCCAGGCGATCGGCAGGCAACGCGGTGGCCACCGGCACGCCGTCGATACGTACCTGGCCGGCGACGATGCAGACGTGTTGCGGCGCAACCGCGCCCAAGCGCTTGAGCAGCGGGATATGCGCCGGCAGGTAGCCGCGCTGCGCAGCGAGTGCGGTAGCGTCGGCAGGCAACTGGACCAGGACGATGCTGCCCACGGACAACGGACGAGGCAGCGAGCCGGCCCGGGGCTGAAGCGGTTCGACGCGATACCAACCGACCGGAACGCTGTCGGACGGGTTGTAGACCAGACGCGGCAGCGGCTGCACAAAGGACGCCCAGGCCAACGCGACAAGGCCTACGGAGGACAGCCCCGCAAGGACGATGCGAGCGCGCAGGCGCGAGCGAGGACGCGGTGCGGGGCTTGTCGTGGAAACGATGGTCATGACAATGACCTCCCGGCGAGCCAGGCGGCGTGCCGCTCGGCGGTGTAGCCGGGCAGCGGCGAGCGTGCCGCGAGCCGGTTACCCAGCGTGCGCCAGTACGCCGGCGATGCGGCGACGGGGGCGATGCCCAGCGCCTCGATGGCGTCGATGCGCTCGAGCACGGCGCGCACCGTGTTATCGCCTTCCGTATGCAGCAGCAGGCGCGCGCCAGGCAGCACGCCGGGGATGCGCTGCATGGTGTCCAGAGGCGTGCACGCCTGCATCACCATGAGCTGCCAACGGATCGTGCCGTAGTCGTTGGCCTGCCAGCGGATACGGCAAAAGACGGCACCCGGCAGGAACACCGCGACACGTCGCCAGTGATCCAGGCGAGTGATGCGTACCGGCTCGCCAAAACGCAGGTAGAGCTTGATGCGCTGCTCCACATAGGCGAGCGAAACGCGGGTCAGCGGCGTGGCGTCGGTCTGGCCGGCGAGCACCGCGAGCGATGGCGGCGGCGCAGGCGTGGTCTCCGAAAGCTGTGCGTTCATGGGGACTTCTCCGGGAACTCGCGCTCCAGCAGCGCGCGCAGCAGATCGGCGACCGTTACCCCCTGGGTGAACGCCGAGACCTTGATGCGGGCGCGCATGGCGGGCGTGATGTCGAGGGTCAGGCGTGCGGTGTAGAGATCACCTTTCTGCAGGCCGCCAGCATCACCCTGGCGCACCCACGCCTCGGCGTGCGGATTTGCCGGCGGGCGGGCGCCGATGGCCGTGCGTTTGCCGCGCTCGCGGGTCATGCCGTCCACCGCAGCAGTTCGTCGACCAGCGCAGTGATCTCCCGCGCGGCGGGGCTGTCCGGTGCCGTCTCGCGAGCGAGTCTCCCGGCGGCCACGCTGTCGGCAAAGACGATGCGCTGGCGCACCTCCGCGCGCAGCGCCGGCAGTGATTGGTCAGCCAATGCCTGGCGCGCCTCGCGACCAATGATGGTGGTGCTGACGCGCCGATTGATGACGAAGGCCGCCGCCAGTTGCGGCCGGAACACCTGCGCCTCGCGGATCAGCGCGACCATCTCGGCGCTGGCCCACAGGTCGTAGGGGCTGGGCTGCACCGGGATCAATACGCGCTCGGCCGCCAGCAGCGCGGAGCGCGCCAGGGCGGCGATGCGCGGTGGCCCGTCGATGATCACGTGATCGGCGCGACGGGCCAGTTCAGGCGCTTCCTGGTGCAGGGTTTCGCGGGCGAGGCCCACGGCGCTGAACAACCTGGGCAAACCCTGCTGGGCACGCCGTTGCGTCCAGTCCAGCGATGAACCCTGTGGGTCGGCATCCAGCAGGATGACCTGCGCACCGCGCAGCGCCAGTTCGCCGGCGATGTGGGTGGCGAGCGTGGTCTTGCCGACACCGCCTTTCTGGTTGAGCAAGGCGATGATCATGGCGCGGCCCTCCCTGCTGGAAAGCCGGCCTGACCGTGCCGTTTCGCGGTTGCCCACCGAAACGGCGCGCCTCTACAAAAAGTTAGAGCTTTTAAGTTAGAGAAGTTAAGGGAGGCTGGAGCCCGCGCAGGCTCTGGCCTGCAGAGGATTTCGTACGCCCGATAGCACGATAGTGATACGCCTGATAGCACGATACCCCGTACGCCTGATAGCACGAGCCCATTCACAGGTTTTACCGCGCTTATCCCCGTGCCGTGGGCGACACGGGCCGGAACGTCAGCAGCTCCACGTTGGCTTCCGGTATACGCTCGATGCCTAGCACGTAGCCGGGCAGCGACTGACGCGCCGCCAGGGCACGCAGGTCGCAAGCGAAATCGCAGAGCCTGGCCGTGCTGCCCGACTTGCGGTGCAGGTGACGGAAGTCGAACTGCCAACCGTCCGGCTGCTTGCCGCCATGCTTGCGCACCAGTCGGTACAGCCAGCGCTCGATGCCGCCGGTGAGCCGGAAATACGCCGGGTCGATGGTCAGCACCAGGGCTGCGTCCAGCACGCCCGCGTAGAACCAGTCCGGCAGGATCAGCTCGATGCCCTGCGGGGTGCCACGGGCGTCGGCCAGCTCCTTCCACTCGTTGATCCAGGAAAAACGGTGCAGGCGCCGACCGCTGGTCTCGCGGATGGAGGTGGCCACCGTGGTCGACTGCAGGCGATCCAGAGCGGCCTTGAGGCGCTGGTAGTCGCGCAGCGACACCCCGCGCCCGATGAAGCGCAGGATCTCGTAGGGCGTGGCGCGCATCAGGCGCGACGGGTGCAGGCCCACGTCGCGCGCCGCGACGATCTGGCTGGCCGCCCAGATCAGCACGTCGGCATCCCAGATCGTGGCGATGCCATGTTCCCGTGTGCCCTCCACGCGTACGGTGACACCGCCGGACTGGAAATCGATCGGCGCGGTGCGCCGCGACTTGGCCAACGAGAAGAACGGGTAGGCCATCAGGTCCTGGCTGTCGCGCGGCGCCATGTCGCCCGGCAAGGCGCGGAACAGGTCGAGCTGTTCCCGCTCCGGAGCCGAGCTGGACATGGCGATGGCCTCCGGCGAGCCGCCGATCAGCGCGCACGGCTGTCGGCCGAGTGCTGCTCGGCGTATTCGGGATCGGAGGTGGCCTCGAAGCTGTGCTGGTCGGCCCAGGCATCGAGATCGGCGACGGCGTACATGACACGCCGGCCGAACTTGCGAAATCGCGGGCCGCCGCCGATCACGCGCTGCTTCTCCAGCGTGCGCGGCGACAGGCGCAGGTAGGTGGCCGCCTCGTCGTTGGTCAGGTAGCGCTGCGGCTGGGCAGTGGTGGCGGGTTGCAGGGACTTGGCGTGGGCGGCAGCAGGTCGCACGGGAGCGGGTCGCATGGGGTGAGCCTCCATCGTTCAGGACAGCCCGGCCACACCAGCGCAGCCGGATGGAGGCAGTCTCAGAAAGGCGTGGAGGCCTGCTCAGGGTCGTTTTGCAGGCGGCGTAGAACGGCCCTCCCCGCACGCGTCGAGCTGTGCCAGGCGGCGATAGCCGTCGTGCATCAGTGTCCGGCCGCGTCGCACCAGGCGACGCACCTTCGAGCGCAGGCCACCATCGGCGTGCCAGCTGTCGGCAACTGCCGCCGGGCCGAACAGCCCCGCGGCCACCTCGCGCAAGGACGCCCCCGCCAGGGTGGCGTCGAGCGCCTGGAGGGTGTGCAGCTCCAGCAGTGCGGCCGGGCTGGGTCGGCAGCGGGCCGCCGCGAGCGGCGCGGCATCGGCAGCAACAGCCAGCCTGTCCAGCTCGGCCGCGATGGCGCGAAAGCGTGCGCAGGGCCTGGCGCAGGCCCGGACGGCGTGGACATAGGCCCTGCCCTGCTCCAGGCCGGGCGCAACGGTCAGCCGTAGGCTGCAGCCTGGCCAGCGTGTCGTCAGCAGCAGGCGCCGGCCATCATGGACCAGGGCTTTGCTGCCAGGAATGCGCCAGAAGTCGAATGCCACGGAGTCGGGCATGGGATCGACATCGGGATACAGCTGGATCAGTTCCGGGTGGTCGGGAAACCAGGCCGGATGCGCGTCACGCGCGTCCAGGCTCGGGTCTTCCAGCAGGCGCAGTCCCCAACGTTGCGCCACTTCGGGTCGGCGCGGACGATCCCGCCAGTCGCGGCGGTACTCCGGGTTCCGGCGCAAGTACTCCCAGGCCAGGCCGAGGTTATCCAGGTGCAGTACGTAGAGGTAAGCGGCGGTGGGATACCACTGTTCGGCGTCGTGATCGGCCATGGGGCAACCTCCCTTTGCACAGGGTCCGTCGCCACGGGTTCGCAACGCGAGGTCAGCGCCTCCTCGACACAGCACTATGTGGAAACACGTCAAACGACAGCATCAAGACCGATTGACTCCGAAGCGTTACGCGGATCGTCCGAATGCGACAGAGCCGCCGCCCATCAATGGTGCGGCGCCAGGCATATCCTGCAGCCTTGAGCGGGGGCCATCGTGACCGATTGGGTCAGGCTTGTAACGCCTGAGTGCAATAGTGCCGATTAAGACCGGGGCGGTCTGGACTCGGATTGGGTCGATCACAGTGCGCGCCTGGACAACCTGGGCGGGATAGACCGGATCGGTCAGTCCATGATCGAGCCGTTGAGCTGCGCCAGCCGTGTGTATTCCGACAATGTGCGTGTCGCCCGGAAGTACAGGTCGCGCATGACCGGACTCTTGAGCGGGCCGACGATAGAGGCTAGTTCGGAGAGTTTCACAGTGCCCAGCGCGGGCATACCGATGCCCAGGTCGCACAGACCATAGGCCGTGTCCTCGTCGGCCGCATCGAGCGAAGCCAGAAGCCAGGTCACGTGCGCGTCGGGGGTGAACAGGCGCACCACCGGCAACGGATCGATGGCCTGGCCCGCCGCCCGGGCACGTCCGTTCGCCAGCAACTGCTCTCGCTCCGTCTCGGTGATGAGTGACAGGGTCATGGCCGCACGCAGGAATGCGCCCATGCCCTACTTGCAGGCGTGGATGCACAGAAGGGCTTTCGCACGGATTCGCCAATCCACCGATGCGGATTCGTGCATTCGTTCAGAGGCACGGATGCGCATGCCGGCGAATCCGTAAAAGCGTCAAGGCGTGGAATCGGCATTACGCAAGTCAGGAAAGACACGGATGCGCCTCTACGGTTCTGATCAAATCTGCCGGTACGGGTTTCAGTAAAAGCACGAAAGCGGCGGGAATCTCCAAAATGAGTTAAAGATAACGTGGTTTTGATTTTCCCTCGATCGGACGCTTCTGTCCATGCAGAAGCGATCCGTCCAGCCCGGCCGACCGGCCGGCTCCACCACCTTCGATGCCGAGCTGGCTCAAGCCTTCGGCACGGCGGTGCGCGCGCTGCGCATGGAGCGCGGCATCGCGCAGGAGTCACTGGCGAACCTGGCCGGCGTCGAACGCTCGCACATGGGCAAGGTCGAGCGTGGCGAGCACATGCCCACGCTGGCGATCATCTTCAAAATCGCTAGCGCGCTCGATTGCAGTACGGCGGAGCTGATGGCTGCGACGGAAAGCCAGCTCGCCGCGTCCAGGGCGTAGTCCCGAAACAGCGCCCCGCCACAACGGGCGGGGCGACGAGATGGCCGTCAGGCCGCCGACTTGCTGCGCGACCAAATCAGGTTGTGCGTACCGTCCTCTTCCTCGATCAGCCGGGCGTAGATCGTCGCCGGGAACGAAGGGTCGTCGAGGGTCACGGACAGATAGGTCCGCTCGGCCTGGCTGACTTTCTTCCAGGCCGCGCCGATGTCGTAGCCGCCGGCCGCCTGGATGCGGTAGTCGGGGGCGTTCTCGCTGCTCCTGTCGTTGAGGACGAACTTGACCTTGACGTTGAGCGTCAGGGTGCGGACTGTGCCGGTGAAGCCGTCGTTCTGAGCGGTGAAGGTGCCGATGTTGGCCATGATGATTTCTCCTTGCGGGGTAACCAAGGTCGCGCCCATCGCGTCCTTGTTGTGATCCGTCCGGTGGTGGACGGGCTGGCCGCACCGCACAGAGGCCGTAACGGCGTGGAGGACCGGGAGGCGCACAGAATTTGTGGGCGAGGAATCCGCGCAGCGGAGGGGAAATTGTTTGCGCCGGACGGTTGCGTCCATGAGGCCCGAGGCGCAGCCGTGCCACCGCCAGGATTCACGACAAGCCAAGGACGCACCGGGCCGAACCTCCCCGGAAGGAGACAGGGCGACTCAGCATCCCCGCGCGACGGCTTCACCAGCCGGCACCATGACGCGGGCAGGGCCAACACCCCGACGACTAGCGAGAATGCCCTTGCCGCGCTCTGCGGCAACAGGCTTGAGGCGTGGACTGGACGCGCCACAGCGAGGCCGTGCGGCATGTCCGTGGCCCGTCCTTCGTGACCTGGACCTAGCAACCGTCAGAGTCGAGGACGGTACGCGCATGCACAACCTGTCGCAGCAAGCCGGAGCGTAGCCCCATCGCGCCCCGCCCGTTGCGGTGGCTGCCATCGAAAGCCCACCCGCGTCAGCAGGCGCCGATTGCCATGGCGCACCAGGTACTGGTGCGCCACCCCGTTATCGCCTGGCAGAAGACGGTAACAGGGGGTGCAAAATGCATTCACCCCCATGAAAAATTTGCATCGCGATGACGACGGGTTGCGCCGCTCTAATCATTATTTTTCAAGCGTAATCGGCAGAAACCGGCCAAAAGCAGCCATTGCAGGCTGCTTCCTACTGAGTTTGCTCAACTGCAGCTAGTGGAAGAAGCCGAGCAGAAGCGTTGCCAGAATTACAGTAGGAGCACCGCCGATACAGTGGCCTTCCGGCCCGCCCTGGTTCAAGGGTTAGGCACGTAGATGTTGATCCAATAATGTGGTCGCACAAATATTGATGATGGTAGCTTTACGCCATCTAGTGATGCACCTCGCAGCCTGAGCACCATGGGAACGACCTGCATCAGTCATTTTCACAGGTACAAGGAAGTCATGGTTACTACTCCCCGCCCATCAAACAAAGGTGGGCCAGCGGCTCGGCAAGGGTTCAAATATCAGGATCACGTTGCCGTAAGCTTCATATTGAAAATGCTAGCCGACAGCAGCTACGTGCAGATCGAATGCGAGACCGCCGACGACATCGTCGCGGTGAAGCAGTCAGCAGGTAGCACTATCAATGAATACATCCAGGTCAAAACCACCGAGAAGGATGGGAAGTGGAACCTGAAGGAAAGCACCCAACTGGAGAACAGGAAACCCGATAGCTCTCTGATCCAAAAGTCGCTCAAATGCGACGTAAGGCCGGGGCCAGCCTGTTTTCGGATCGTCTCCAAACGTGATGTCGCGAAGGTACTGGAGGACTTCACCCAGGAGCTGGACAAGCGTGTCACCCCGGACGGGGCAACGGCTCAGGGCATCAAGCTGGCCAAACGTTTTCCCAAGTCGATTTCGGCCATGGGCCGGAACCTGTCGTACTGGGCCGACCACTTCGTTTGGCAGGTATGTGGCAAGGTCAACGCTCTTGAATCTATTAACCTGCGCCTGCTTTCCGAAGTGATTGAGTTTTATGGGGAGAACCCCTCCCACCGCCAGTTGAAAGAAATCTACGCGAATTTTCTCGGCTGGGCAGATGACGCAGCAACTGCCGATGTCAAAATAGCACCACAGGACAAAATTATCCTGCGTGCCGATGCATTGGCCCGATTGAAAGCGCTGCTGGACTCGGCGTCCAAGCAAGCCAACGCCTTCGCTAAACCTTACAAATCAAAACCTGATCCGTTTCTCGTGGAGTTTCATTCAGCCACCGAGACGGGGCTGCTTCGCTCCATTTCTGGCTTCGACGTGGAGTACGATTTTGAGGAGTGGCGCAGCGATCAGTTTGCGGAGCATCTCGTGCAATGGCTTCCCGAATTTTGTTTACGTGCCAGCGAGATTGCCAATTTCCAGATACACCAGCTCTCAAGTGCGCTCGCGAAATCCATCAGCATGCTGGATCAAACGCCTGGCTCTCGCGACCGCTTGATCGCCGAGCTGATTCTCCACGCCATACTGCGTCACCGAGAAAACAGCGAACCGATCGCATGCAAAGCGTTTTACACCGTCAACGGCAAACTTTCCGAGTTCGGCAACGCCCACGTAGTCCAATCCGAGGGTGAGGTAGACCAGCTTTGGCTGGGAATATCGCGAATGATCTATACCGGCACGATGGATCAGACGCTGAAAGATATTTGCAATGTGTTGGACGCGACGATTTCCAGAGCCGCGTTGACCGAAGAGCGCGAGATCATCGTGACCCTGCGCGAGCCTCAACATCATCGACCAAACGCCGAGGCGTTCAACAAGGCGCTACACAAAAATGCACCGACCCAGGACATGCTGAAGGTGCTTTGCTTTCCAGTCCTGTTGGCATACGACAGTGAAGTGTTGGCCGGCGGCTTTCTCGCTGACTACGTGGCGAACCTGAAAACTGAAGTGACGCAGCATTACAAGACCTTACTCAGCACCTTGCCTTCGAAGATCCAACAGGTTCGGGTGGTCGTGTTTCTGGTACCAATGGAAAGCATTCGACAGCTTGTCCAGAAATTCAACTCCCTGTGCAAGGCTGTTAGCTAGTGAAATACGAGATCATCAAACAGCAGCTGGAATCGCTCGGCGGCAAAGATAGCGACAAGACTGGACTTCTTGCAGGCGTGACCCAGATCGTGAACAGGGGGAAACCTGAGTGGGAGGGTCGCGATCTGGTGATCCGTCTCCTAGATAAATTCGCGTTCTTGGACGAAATAGAACAGTCGCTTTTACTCAGCCTGGTTCGCACTGTTGGTCTGTTCCCCTACATCACAGAGCACGTCGAGCAAGTGTCCGCCGCAGACCGCCTAGCCTATGAAATCCACCGGGTCGAGGGCGTGGAGAAAGGCCTGGTCTTCCACCGGCTTCAGGCAAATGTGTTTCACCTACTTATGCAAGGGCGCAACGTCGTGCTCAGCGCGTCGACAAGTGTCGGCAAGAGCCTTGTCATTGATGCGGTGCTGGCGCAAGGCAAATTCCGCAAAGTGGTGGTGATCGTACCAACCATCGCGCTGATTGACGAAACGCGTCGCCGGCTGGTGAAGCGCTTCCGATCGGTCTGCAATGTCATCACTCACCCGAGCCAGGAGGCGAAGACTGGCCTCATCAACGTCTACCTCCTGACTCAGGAACGGGTGCTGCAGCGCGATGATTTGAACGACGTCGATTTCTTCGTCATTGACGAGTTCTACAAGCTTGATCTTGCCAGTGACTCTGAAGAAAAGAACCGCTCCGTTGACCTCAGCCTCGCCTTTCACAAACTAGCGAACCTAGGTGCCCAGTTTTATCTGCTGGGCCCGCACATCCATAACATCCAAGGTCTGGATGGGTATGAATACAATTTTATCCCCTCGAACTTCTCGACGGTGGCAGTGGACGTAACCTACTTTAACCTGCGCACCCGTGGTGACGAGCGCAAGGAAAAGCTGCTGGAGCTGTGCGAGCAACTCACCTCCCCTACGCTGATCTACTGCCAGTCGCCTGCGAGCGCGAACCGGGTCGCACAGCTTTTGATTGATAGAGGTAATTTTCCTTCGCTTCCCGAGACCAAGGACGTATCGGACTGGATTTCCAGCAACTACCATCCTGACTGGAATGTGGCCAAAGCCATTTCTCTGGGAATCGGCATTCACCACGGCGGCGTACCCCGAGCGATTCAACAGTACTTTGTGAAGCTGTTCAACGAGAGAACCATCCGCTACATCATCTGCACGTCCACGATGATCGAAGGCGTTAACACCTCGGCTGAGAACGTCATCATCTACGATCGGCGAATCAACAAGAACACCTTTGACTTCTTCACCTTTAAGAACATTTCCGGCCGTGCTGGTCGCATGAACCAGTATTTCATTGGCAAGGTGTTCATGCTGGAGGAGCCGCCCGAGGAGGAAAACCTCACCGTCGAGTACCCGATCGGTTTGCAGGACAGCACCTCCCCCATGGGACTGTTGATGAAGTTGGAACCAGAGTATTTGACCGACCAATCCAGGCAGCGTTTGGAAGTCGTCTATTCAACACCGCAACTGTCCTCCTCAACGCTGATCGAGAACCGGCATATCCCGGTAGACCGTCAAATTGAAGTGGCTGACAGGATTCGTCGTGAGCTCGCAATCAGCCACATATGGCTGACCTGGAAAGGAAATCCCGAGCAGAAGCAACTCGAATACCTCTGCACCCTCATCTACGATCACCTCCCACATAAACTGCAGGAATTCAGTATCCACTCCGGCCTGCAACTGGCGTGGCACATCAATGCGCTCAGGGCACAGAAGGATTTCCAGGCCTACCTCCAACAAGCTATTGATGAAGACCCCACAGATCGCACTCCAAGCGAGTCGATTGGCCAACGCCTAAAGTTTATTCGGAACGTGATCTCGTACCGCCTTCCACGCGACATCATGGCATTGAGTAAAATTCAAGCTGACGTTTTCACCCGAATAGGTATTGAACCGGGTGATTTCGGCTTCTTGGCTGAGCAGCTTGAAAACCTGTTCAACGACCCTCTTCTCACTGCGCTGGACGAGTACGGGATTCCCACGCAGATTTCGACGAAGTTCAAAAGCGCCATACTGCCCGCCGAGGGCATGACCCAGCTAATGGAAAAGCTTAAGCAATGGGCACCACGACTGGAATACTCACACCTGAGTCGGTTTGAGAAAAGCATCGTCAAGTGGGCGATAGAGGATATGTGAGCCACCCATGGATTCGAACAGCATAAGGCCGGGAAGAAATTGAAATAGATGGCGTGCGGATACCATCGTAAATGACTGCTCTTGGCCGGTTGCTGCCTTTCTCAACGGCGGCCTCAGGTCAAAAGCGGCAGTACATGTGCCTTGTCGCGTCCAGGGTAAGGCACCTTGCACACCACCCAGTATCCGGACTCCGCAACCTCCTGGACATTGATGTCATGCCTTAGAAACCCAGGACGATGAATCCTTTCGTATCAAAATATGGCTGCCGTAGAATGCGGGCACCCTTCCCCCAGCTCAATGAGACGCCTGTGAACCTCACTGATGCGACGATAGCGCTACTGCTCGCTGCCAAGATTCATGGCACGGACGCAGCGGTGCAAGCCACCGCCAAGCGTTGCTCCCAGCGCCTATCCCGCAGCAAACGCGACCTCATGTTCACTGTCGTAAACAGTCGCGAGCCTCTGAAGCTCGTCGAGCACATCGCTCAGCATCTGGATCTGGATTAGCGCCCCCCAGAATCACCAGGCGATTGTTGGCTTCGGCGCTGTTGCCTGCCCTTGGATAAAACCGGGCGCGGCAGAACTGCCACGCCCGATTTGAGGCGACCCCGGCGCAGCGCGCCGGGGCCGCCGGCGGGTCTTGGCAGACCAGAGTAACAGCCCGCCTCAGATGGTCTGGTCGCTCATCGGGGAAACTCCGCTCGTGAGCAGAGTCCCGGCTTCCTTGCCGGAGCGCCGAGGGCGTCAGGCGGCCAACGTGTGACTGTGTACCTCGTCGTCAGCCTCTGTCGGCTCCGACTCCTCCGCCACTTCCCGGACAGTCTGCGCCTCCGCCGTACCTTGCCCTGTTGTGAACACGGCCGGCATCCAGCCAGTGCCTTCGACCAACCGTTCAGCCTCGCTGGCGATGTCAGTTTTCTTGAGTTTGGCCAGCTGGTTGACCTGCTTCGGCGCGAACTCGCCCACCGCCTCCAGGATCACCGCCTTGGCGACGTGCTTGAAGTAGCCCTCGGCGGTCGGCTTCCACCATGCGCCCATGTCCAGCCCCACGGCCTGCGCCAGCTCGGCTCCGGGTTGGTGCTGGGCAGCGCGGGGCGTGACCACATCGACGGTCACCGCCACGCACACCGCGAGCAGCCGTACCAACTCGTCCTGGGGCATCGCCAGCAGCGCGGCGAACAGCGCGGTGCCGTCCTGCGGCATCTTCTCGCCCCAGGCCTGACGCAGCTCATGCAGCGCCACGGTAGCGGGCGACTCCGGCCAGTCCGGGGCAAGGCTGTCGAGTCGGTCCCGCACGATCAGGCGCACACCGAGCGGCATGCTGTCGCCGTGGTAATCGTCCCGCAGGGCGGTTTGCACCATCCCATGCACCAAGGCCGCCAGCGCAACCTGGGGGTGCCTGGCTACTTCGATCTGCAGCGCCGCCGTGCGATGAGCGCTCAAGCGCTGCGCCAGCCGGTCGGACAGACTCGCCGCCCTGGGCGGCTCGCCGCCCTCGCCTACTTCGTCGCTCGTGCCATGGTTGTCACCGATGCCCAGGCGTAGCCGTTCCAGGGTGCGCAGCGCGTTGGCCTCGGCCTCGCGCAACAGCCCGCGATGGATCACCGCCTCGCCACTGCGGTCGATGGCGACCACGGCACCGGCCACGCTCAGAACTTCCGTGGTGTAGCCCTGCAAGGACTCGGCAACGGCGTGCAACTCGGCGGCCACCTGTTCGCGCCGCTGCTCCAGCGTCGGCACCGTGTCTGCGTCCTCGGCGTCGTAGGCGTCCTCCAGCTCGGCATCGACCTTTTCCAGCCGGGATTGCAGCGAAGCGATGCGGCGCGCCTCGCGGGCGGACGGTTCGCGGCGGGTGCGCGGCGCGCTCTGGAAAGCCTGCCGATCCGCATAGCTGAACTGCGGCACGGCTTCCACCCAGGCCCAACCCTCAGCACGCACGCCCTCGGCCAGCGCCTCCAGCTTACCGCGCACCAGCGTCTCCAGCAGCGCGGCATCTGTGAGGTAGGTGCCGCTGTCGTCGTCGGCAAACAGGTCGCGGCGGATGCCGCCGCCGGCCGCCGTGTAGGCCTCCAGCCCGACGAAGCCCACCAGCGGATGGCGCACATCGATTTCGCGCTCCGTCAGGCGCGCCCGCAGCGCCGCAGCGCCACGCTGCCAGTCCGGCGCACTGTAGAACGCGGCTTCCTGCGCAGCGTGGTCGTCGGTGATGGTCAAAGCCATCAATTGCTCCAGAGTGACGCTTCCGGCCCGGTAATCCGCCATCAGGCGTGGCGAGACGTTCGCCAGCCTCAAGCGGCGTTGCACCACCAGCGGGGTGACGCCGAAGTCGGCGGCGATATCCTCGACGGGGCGGCCTTCCTTGACCAGCGCGGCGAAGGCCTCGAACTGGTCGGCCGGGTGCATCTGCTCGCGCAACAGGTTCTCCGCGAGGCTGACGGTGCGGGCCGAGGCGTCGGGCACCAGCAGGCACGGCACCTCGAAATCGGCGGCGATGCGCTTTTTCTTCGCCAGCAGCTTCAAGGAGGTCAGGCGGCGATCGCCGGCCACCACCTCGTAATGCTTGCCATCGGCAGCGAGGATGACGACAAGGTTTTGCAGCAGGCCGATGCGGGAAATGCTCGCGGCCAACTCGTCGATGGACAGGCGCGGCGTGGTGCGGGCATTACGCTTGGAACGGCGCGGCAGCAGTTGCGCCAGCGAAAGCAACAGCAGGTTCTTGGTCGGGTCGGCCGCTTCCAGGGTGGACAGGGTGACGGCTTCGGTGTGGATGATGGCGTTCATGGTGATAGCTCCATTCATGGGATAACAACAGCGGTGGAAATGGAGGGGCCGGACAGCTGAAAGCCCCTCCGGGTTGGGTTCAGGCTTTCAACTGGCGCAGGCCATCGGCCAGCAGCCACAGGGCACGATTCAGGCGCAGGTCCTGGTCGATACCCTGCACAGGGCGGGTGCGCTGACGACGCCCGTTGCCGCCGCAACCGAGCAGGCCGCCACGGATTAGGTTTTCCTGGGTGCGGTTGAACACGCTCCACAGGTCGGCGCGGTTGTCGTCGAGTCGGCGCGCGGCCAACACCTGCCGTTCGGTAATCGGTGCAGGCTTGTCGGGGTCGTCATACTTGAGGGCGAGCGCAGCACGGGCGAAGACTTCGGCCTCGCCGCCGTCCAGGGTGACGGCGCGCATGGCCTCGCGGGACGCCTGCGCCCGTTCGAAGCCGTGCAGCACCTCGTAGGCCCCCTCGATCACTTCGGCGGCCACGTCGCCCTTGTGCGGCACGCGCACGTCCGCCACGGTGTCGCCGCAGACCAGGCCGTTCTGGCAGACGAAGCGGAACATGCCGGCGAGCATCTGGTAGCTGCTCGTTCCGTCATGCGAGTTCAGCAGGATGATTTCGTTGGCCTCACCTCGGGCGCTGATCTGGCTGGCGTGGCGCAGGCGGATCAGGTGCTTGGTGAAATCACGCCGATCGTCCCGGCGCACGCGGGTCTGGCACACCATGAAGGGCTCGAAGCCTTCACCGCGCAGCTCTTGCAGTACGGTCGCGGTCGGGATGTAGCTGTAGCGCTCGGAGCGACTTTCGTGCGGAGCGTCCGCGAAGATGGACGGGGCCACGGCGCGAATCTGCTCGTCCGACAAAGGAGCCTCGGAGCGCAGCACCGGGGAGCGGTACGAGAAGCGGGAAGCAAGTTGCATGGTCGTTCTCCTGACAAGTATTGCTGTCGAAAACCACCACCGGATTCCTAGATTCGGAGCCCGCTTTTGGCTCTTCCGGTGGGGTCGGCCCGGAGACCTGGGCTGGCCTCGTTGCCACCGTCTTTCCTGAGTTCATCGCCCGCGACGGTCAGGAGCGCGCGGACGGGGGCCGTCAAGGAGACAAGCGCCGGGTAGGTGCGGCCCGCAGGCGCAGCCGAGGACATGGCCCGGCGCGCCTTGACGGCTCAAGGCCGCGGGCTACAGTCGCGACAAGGTGATGAATTCAGGGAAAGGCGGATCGACAGGCAACGGCCACAGCGTTAGCGCAGACGCCACGCAAGCGCAGCGCGCAGGCCCTGCGTAGCCGGGCCGAAGGCATCAGCCGAACGCCGTGAGGGAACGATGGAAACCCGAATGGGGCGAGACTCGCGCAGCGTGGCTCGATGCACAGCATGACAGCGCGCCCGGCCATTGGCCGGGATGCCCAAAAACAGAGGTACCTGAGAGCAGGTCGAACAATGGGCTTTGGGGTACCGACAAGCGCAACTCGGCTCATTACGCTGCAAAGCATCCTCACTACTCAGAGAAGACCCATGCGTACCGCACCGACCCCATCCCCGCAGCAAACCTGCGAGAACATCCTGATCGACGATAAAACCTACAACGTTGAGCACAACATCCTGCCCAGCGAAAACGCCATCATCGATCGCCTGCTCGCGCGACGCCTCGAACTGAATGAAGCCTACGGTGAGCTGTACGACAAACTGCACCTGCATCCTCGGGCACTCTCGGTATTCCTGAGCCTCTTGCTCAGTACCGCAGCATTCTGGGCCCCAGATAAGATCGCCAAGGCTCGTGCTCAACGGGACGAACTTGTCGACACCAACCAGCAGATTGCACAGAAAGCCGAGGAACTGGCCCAACTGCTGGAGCACCGCTCCAACCTGCACAATACATCGGGTTTCAGCAGTGACACTCACTACCATGTCTGTAACGTAATTGAGGACGCAGCGAAGGATCACTACCTCTTTAACGCCTATGTGAAGGAGCGCCTGAACACCGTTCGCAACCAGTTCGAATGGAAGTACTGGCCCACCGTGGAACAGTTCGTTCGAGCGCTGGGCAGAGATGCCAACGGCGCCGAACTGGAGGCCACAGATCCGCTGACTCGAGCCGCAACCGCAGCCACACGCCACTCGCCTGCGGACTTCTTCAAGGCACTCTTCGCCGCCATCGAGGAGAACAGCGAGCAGAGCGGTGGTCCGCTACCCGAAGGCTTCAGGCTCAGCGATGCCACGCTGGCCTCGCTGGTGAACTGCGCATTGGATCTGGGCCCTGACGAACTGAAAGACAGCGCCTACGTGAAGCGACTGCGACAACGCGAACGCAATAGCGACAAGTGATGCACGGCCAGCAGGCAGGGCGCAGCAAAAAAGGGGCCGAAGCCCCCTGCTGTCAGAGCAGCCCCTGCTCTGCGAATGATGCAGTTGCCTCGCCACCCACGATGATGTGATCCAGCGTGCGCACATCCACCAGCGCCAGGGCCTCCTTGAGGCGCTGGGTCAGCACCTTATCTGCCTGGCTGGGCTCTGGATTTCCGCTCGGATGGTTGTGCGAGAAAATCACCGCCGCTGCGTTGACGCGCAGTGCCTCCTTCACCACTTCCCGTGGATACACCGCCGCCGCATCGATGGTGCCGCGAAACAACTCCACATACTCAAGCAGCCGATGCTGGCTGTCGAGGAATAGCGCCGCAAACACCTCGTGCTCAAAACCAGCCAGTTTGGTGCGCAGATAGTCCTTGACCAGCTCCGGCGACGTGAACAACGCTCCACGCTGGTATTTCTGGTCGATCACCTGACGCGCCATATTCAGGATCTGATCTGCAGACGCAGGCAGGTAGCGCCCCTGTGCATCACGCACCAGCAGCATGGCATCGAACGAGGAAAAGGAAAGTTGCGACATGATCGTGCTCCGGTTGCTCGGGCGGAATTGCCCGGAACCGGCGCCAGCACGGCGCAGCGCAGCTGTCAGGGGTCACCGACGGCCGCCAGGACGCCAGCGTGCAAGGCACGTGCAGCCCTTGACGGCGAGAACGCCGTGATACGGTGAAGGGAACAGCAAGACCGCCCCCACTCCACCCATGCCACGGATCGGCAAGCGGAGCGCGCAGGCCCGCAAGGGCCGGAGGTATCAGGGATCAAAGCCGAATGGCCGCGACTCGGCACGAGGCGCGGGGCGCCGCCCGCGAGCCCGACGGCGGAACGCCGAGGCACACCAATGCATAGCGAACACACGAACTTGCAACTTCAAGTCAAAAAGAATGAAGTGATAAAACTCAGCGGCAAAAGATGAACAGTCGCCCATTGAAGGTTTCTCATAAGCACAAGCTGCACGAAGATATTGATCCGTTATAGGGCCGCTGCTAGGATCGAGTCTGGTTCTGGTATCCGCCTTGCTGCCTCGAGGAAAACCAGCTCAAATCGAAGCCCATATTTTTCCCCTTGTGGCCCGCCCGGCAAGCAGCATGCTCAGCAAAGCGAAAGCTTTAACGGCTGCATTTTGTCGAGGAAATTTGTGATGTTCGATTTCGAATGTGTAGCTAACGCGGTTCGAGCCATGGAGCTGGACAGCGTGCCCGACGACCTTTCCCGCTGTCGTCAGCTGGAGCTCAAAGCAAAGCACCTGGGTTACCAAAACTGGAACCATCTGCTGGACACTTTGAAGAACGAGCCCGCAAAAGATCGCCTTCAAAAAAGCACAATGCGCCTGATGCAGCGGATTTGCCAGATGCGCTTGCCGCTCCGCAACAAAGCTTACGTTCAACTGACGGTCCTGCCTGGTGGCGGAGTTGGCCATTACAGCTACTGGATAGGCTGGGACAAGAAAGGCAATGAGGTTCGCGTACCACGCCCAATTGACGGCAGGGAGCAGGCGCGAAAACTCCGCAAGCTCCAGCCCTCACCAGTTTTTGCTATTGAAACAGAAAGAGAGTTTATAGCTTGGAATCACTTGTGGTTTTCGACTGCCATAGTGCCACCAGACTTAGCCAGAGAATTTTTCCCGGCGTTGTTCAACAAGAAGCACCTTGTGGCAAAAAATCCACCCATTGATCTCATCAAAGCAAAGTACGAGGCAATGGGTGACATCTATGCTAACAACCTCGAAGAAAACTAAATGAAGCTTCAGCGGCTCTTCTCGGAGCCGCTGAAGCAGCTCATCGAATCGCACCGGACTAATCGGATTGGCCACTGCGACTGGGTCAGTCGGGCGATCAGCCCCTTCTTAGTTCTATGGGTTGAAGTACGGTCGAGGGCACTGCCAGGCAATACTCCTGCTCAACACCTCTACCCTTGCATTTGAGCAGGGCGAACAGATCCCGCAGGGGTGGGTCCTGCTGCTCTAGCCAAGGAAGCAGCGCCGGGACCAGGGCAAAGCTCTCCCGCCAGATGGTTTCGTCTCCATACTGATCGACTATTTCGGGACTCAGAAGTGGTACCAGCATACCCGCACAGGGCAAGGCTTCGGCTATGCGCCGGGCATTGGCTAGACCAACTGGATCAAGGTCAGGCAGCAGCCAGATCTTCGCGCCCTCCCAAGACACCAACAGCGCCAGCAGCCGATCAGATAGCCAACCTTCGTAATGAGCCACCAGCGCGCCGCTCAATACTGCCGGTAGCCGTGTCGGCAGATGCAGCAGGGTGTCACGGTTTTCCACTAGCACCACATGGCCGGTTGGCTTGGGGGTCGCGTCAGGTCTGCGCTCGTCGTGCCATAGCAACTTCAGAAACGCCGGTGAAGGCGATTCCCACTGCAGGATATTACCCTGTGCATCCTCCCACCTGACGGCCTCGCCAGCGCTACAACTGATCATGAGCGAGGGCAGTCTCCCCCCGCGCTTGCTCGAGCCGCCGTGGATAATGTTCAAGCCGCGCACCGAACAGCTTTCCAAATCCTTGGGTGGCTGCAACCGGGCAATACGCTGTCCCAGAGAATCGGCATGCTGCACAATCACATGCGGCGATATTCGCCCGGGCACACGGCCCACCGTGACGATGCCGGAGACTCTGAGCTGATCGAGCACAGCCTCAAGTGCCTTCGGCCAACTGCGCACAGGGACAGGCCCTTTGCGCAACCGCTGTAGTATTTCCAGCTCTCTCGACCGACTCATGACTGAGCTACCGTGTCAGCCTTCGCGGTCGCCACCTGCAAGCTATCACTGAACTGCTCGACGTCTATCTCGGACTTCTCGTCTCTCTCACTTCGCTGCGGAGCCTGCCCCAGCTTGACGTCTTCGTGGTGATCGAAGTGCTGCCAGTCCGCCTGGGTCACATAGATACGATTGTCGGCGTTGATACACTCACTGATATTGATGCAATAGCGCACCGTGGTAGTCGGGTCGACAGATGCAAACACAGGAGTGAAACCAAGGTTCTCGCTGAATGCCAAGATGGTGCGCTGATTGTTCGGATCAACCGAAGCAATCTCATCCAAGTAGAACGGCAGGAACGGTTCGACCCGAGCACCACGGTCGGTCAGGTGGCGAATCAGAGAGAAATACAACAACGGTTTGAGCGTCATGGTCGAGCCATTAGAAGCCAGCTCGTCGAGTGTGTTGCAGACAACGACCTTGCCGTTGACCTCTTCCACGGTGAATCCGATATCGAACAGGTCGCCGAGCTCGAGGGTACCGTCACGACCATCTTCAACCAGACGAGATAGCCGATCCATAGCGCGCCCCAACCCGGCCTCGGATGAGCCCCCGCCTTGCTGACCGAACAAGTCGGTCTCGTTTTCGTCAGCCTGGGCGATATATGAGGACAGGATATTAATGGCTTCAAGTATCGGTTCGTTCCTCTTCAGATCTAGCCTGAAGCCACGAAGGTTCGAGACTTTGCGCGCATTGATCCGGCGGTTGAATAGCGATATCTCGTGTTCCAGCGTCACGTAGTTCTCGGAAAGATCGCGCAGAGCTCCCGAGAGCTGGGCAATGCCCTCCTGATGGTAGCGCTTGAGCATCTCACGCATCTGCGCCAGCGTTTCCAACCGCTCGCGTGCATGCTGTACCAGATCGCTCAGATTCGCATGTCGGGCAAGATCAGGTAGGTCGCCAACGATCGCGTGCTGGTAGTTCTTCATGGTCAGGGCTATGCGGTCGAGCGCGTTGCTGATCCACTCCAGCCGATTCAACGTGTCACCGAAGTTGTACCCGGTGAGATCGCGCTCGAAGTCCTCGTTCGGCCCTTCAGCGAGAATGAAAGGACTGTTCTGGATCTGGCGGTGTTGCTGCACGACCTTGAGCTGGCGGGCCTGCTCGAGGGCATCGTTGAGCTTCTGCTCGATAACACTGATGGCCCGGGTGGCCTCCTCGATCCGCTCCTGGTGCCCTTGCAGCCATTCGTCGATCTGGGCGAGACACATCATTACACCCTCGAGCACCTGGCGATCAGCGGTCTCGGTGGTTTCCAGAGCCGCGAGCTCGGTCAGTTCCTGCAGGTAGCCCTGCTGGTTGCTCAGCTGCTTTGCCAGCGACTCCAATTCGTTACGCTTGAGCGTCTGGTTCTGGGCAACCTCGAGTTGCCCCTGAAGCTTGGCCAGGTCCTCTTGGTACATGGCGATTGACTGTTGTAGCTGTGCTGGATCATCGCCATGAAAATCCATTGGAGGCAGATCGGTCAGGTCTAACTCGAAACCCTGTAAATTGAGCAGCCCTCCCTTCGACATGAGTTGGGTGCGTACCCAATTGTTGAAACTGCCCGGGTGGATTTCAGTCAGTGCTGCGGCCTCAAGGCTGAACATGTCGCTGCGAAGCAGCCGCGACAGCTCGGCCTTTTCCGCATCGACAAAGCCTTGGGTATCCAACAGTCCGTCGCCATTGCGGACCTGCTCCAGTCGCTTGTTGAGCTTGCGAATTTCATTTTCAGTGTGGCGCAGTCTGCTGCTGACGGTTGCCACATCGTAGATGTCAGCCTGGCGCAACTGATCGCTGAGTGTCGCGTGCTGGGCTGTCAGTGTGCGAATCGACTTCTCGACCGTTTCGCGGCAGGTCATCGCATTGCGCTCACGTAACTCGTCGAGGCGGGTCAGCCGGCCGGCCAAGGTGATGCGCTGCTCGACCGCTCGATCGCGTTCTTGCATGCGGCTATTAAGTTGTTCGTTGAGCTTGGCGCGCTTTTCGATTTCTTCCTTGTGAAGCGCGTTGAGCTCCTCAATGCATAGCGGTGCCCGCTCCACCGCCAGGGTCAGGTTTACCCGCAGCTCGCGCGCCAACCAGCCACCTTCTTGCGAAAGTTCAGTGTATTCGTCGTATTCCTTGCCGAGGGCGAGGATGTCCTCACGACGGTACGTAAGTCGCTCGACTTCCCGCTCTGCAAGACGAAAGCGCTGGAACGCGCGCTCGCGGACCTCGAGGAAATTCAAATTGGCATTGCTCAGCTTTTCACTGAAGACGTTGAGGATGAGCTCCTTGATCTCGCGGCTCTTGAGTAGCTGCTGAGTGAGCAGGTTGCGATAGATTTGGCGGAACACCTGGTAGCGCCTTTCGTTGGCGTTCGCCAGAGGCACTATGGTCACATCCCAGTCACCGCCTTTGACCCGCCCGCTCTCTCCATAGAGCATTTGGCGCATCTGTTCGCGGGTCAGGTTGCGCACCTCGATGCCCCGTTCGTACCAGTGCCGGAACAGCTCCTTATAGGGGCGTATGCGGTTGATCGGGTCGACGAAATCATCCATGTCCAGCTCACCTTTAGCCACGAACAGTTCATATTCGTTGCCAGCGGTAGGCCCTTTGCCGTGAGCACCGACGATGAACACGCCGTCGGGGGTCAGCACCTCCATCAGTAGATAGCTGTGGTCGCTGGGAAAGAAGAATGCGCGGCTGGTGTTGGCCTGGTGGGCGCCGAAGTGCATGTGTGCAAGGTGGGTGAAGAAGAGAAACTGCATGCTTTGCAGCGCCTGGGTTTTACCCAAGTTGTTGTGTCCGCAGATGCTCAGCGGCCCGTCCATGGGAAAAACCGACATGATGTGGTTGCCGGAGTTGACCATGGCGTAATGGCGCACGCCCCAGCGGGTCTTGAGTGCTTTGCTGCGCATCGTTACTCCGGGGTCTCGTCGTCTTCGTTGGGCTGGGTATTCAGAAATTCGTCTGCCAGCTCGTCCACCGAGCGGTCGCTGTAGGAATAGTCTTCCCCGCGCTCTTGGGCCTCGAGCTGTTGCTGATGCTGTTCAGCCAGGTTCCGGCAGATGTCGAGGTAGAAGTAGGCCGGCAGGCCCAAGGTGTAGGCGACCCTGTCTTGGGAGAGACGGCGCTCATTCATCACCCCGACGTCGACCAGCCGGCGAATGCCGTTGTCGATGAATGACTCCACACTGCCCAGTCCCAGACGGGTGAGCCGGTCGTGGCACTGGCTGAACATCGCTCCCAGGTCGTCGAGGAGGATGGGTTCTTCATGGGTGATCATCGATTCGATCGGCAATCCCTTGTCGCACAGGTGCTCAATCAGGGAGAAGATCGCCGCGGCTGCCATGCGCTCACGCTGGGGCAGCTGGGCCTGACTCATCTCGCGCGGCTGCAAATAGTAAAACCCTGTGGGGTGATGTCGAAGCTCATGCCCCATCATGCGCAACAACACCTCATAGGTGTCCTGAAAACGCGACAGCTCGCGATATTCCTTGATCCGGTCGGTGCTGCTGATAAAGCGCCCCGCCTCGAGCGCTTCGACAATCCGGGAGAACAGGCGGAGCTCTCGCTCGAGGCGCTGGGCATAGTGTCTAGCATCGCGCACTCGATCTTCGAGCGACAGCTCGAGATCCTCGGCAGACTCGTCCTGAGGCAGATCATCCATCGGCGGGTTCTCGGATAGGCAAGGGTTCGTAATGGCTGTAGAAGGCGATCGGGGCCAATCGCCGCGGGGCCGGTTCGGCATTGTATGAGCGCCGGTTCATGCGGATTTCGAGTTCCTCGAATCGGTAGTGCTGCATGTCGTCGTGGCGTTGGATGAAAGGCGCAGTTTTATCTTCCATCGTCAAGCGGGTCAGCACGCGCAACACCGAGTCAGGCCGGGCCTTGGGGTACTGAACCATCAGCTTCGCGACGACATCCTCGACAGGCTGCTGACTCTTCAGCCACACGAGCATCTGCGGGGACATCTCCCGCCGCTCGCGGGCTTCGAGCGCTGCGGCCGAGGGGACGCGCACGAGGATCGCGTCGGGGGCAATCGACTGTAGCTCCTTGAGCTGCGCCCACCAGGCCTGCAGCGAATCCTGGTCAGGCTTATGGACGCGTCGCTTGCGCGGCGGTAGGGCCAGAGTGTCGCTGCGCGCCAATTGGCTGCTGTGGTGGCCAAGGTCCTGAAGGCCCAGCGCCGCTCCCTGGGCAATGCGCGCATTAATTTGCGCCTGGCGCACCAGCGGCGCCAGATGGCTCGCCATGTTCTCGATCGAATGATTGAGACTCTCGCGAAAATCGAGCATGCGAAACAGGATGCTGTCGATTTCGTAGCGTGCATCATCCATGCTCAGCAGGTGCAGCGCCGGGTCCTGCTGCCACTCCTGCAGAGTGCGCTTGATGCGCATGAGCGAAAGATCGAACGGCCCACCCATGCTCTTCATCTGTAGTGCCGGTGTTACGTACTCGTCCCAGGCCTTGATCACCTGCTCATAACGCTCGGCCAGCGGCTGGCTCTGATCCGAGCGCTTGGCCTTGTCCACCAGCGCGTAGATAGCACGCGTATTAGATTCGACCATGCGGCGCAACGTCTGAAAGCGCGACTGCATCTCCTGGGACTTGGCGAAAAAACCGGTGCGCCGACCGCTGAGCAGGGCCGCAGCCAGTTCTTCAAGGTGCCCCTCGAGCCTGTTGGCGTTAGCGCTGATCTCCTCGATCAAGCCCAGACTCTGCTCATCCAGCAAAAACTGCACAAAGGGTACGATCTGCAGATTCAGTGAATAGCCCTGCCCACCGCGGGAGAACTCCGAAAGGATGCCGATATCGACCATGCGCTTGACTGCTACCTGCTCAGGCTGATCGGTACCGATAGTGAGCGGGCGTACGATATGTAGCAGTTCGCGCTCGGTCAGGGTGCGGGTTTCGTACCGAGACCAGATGGAACTTACGATGTCCCAGTAGTCACCAAGCGCACGAATGAAAGACCGTGGTTTCATTGAGACTCGGACCTACTACAAATAAATGGGCCATAGACTGCCCCTGCTCTGGAGCCTAAAAAGCAGGGCCGCGCCTCTACTAGACTCAACTTTCTTGCTCTTCTGGATACGCTGCTTGGGGAATTGATACCCAGCCATCACGGGTAATACCCGCCCCGATGCGTATGTTCTTGCTTTCGGTTGCTGCCCAGTGCCCACCCCGGTGCAGTACAGCGCGAATCACCGACTTCCGTGGATGATCCTCATCCGCCTTAGCGGAGCTGCATATGGCATTCCAGGTATGTTTGTCTGGCATGCTGTCCAACCTTGGGCCAACCAACTGATCCAGAATCTCAGTCGAAACATTGTGTCGCCCGCCATGATGCGGCACCTGGAAATACCGAATGCCGGGCAACGTAAGTCCCGCAAAAGGTGCGTAGTCAATCACCTCTTGCAGCGCTTCACGCCCGGCGTCGCCAGTAAGCATGACGCGATGACCATTCAGGACAGCTGACTGGACTACACTCATTTCATTTTCGCGACTAGTTGGCGCAGACGGAAAATACTCGTCGCCCCACAAGGATTTGATGTAGGAAGTCGCAGCCTTAACTGCCCGAAAAATGCTGCTCAGAGCAGTATCCATGGCACCTTCTTCAACAGCTTCAGGTGTCTTCGTGGAATCCACGATTAATTCCATGTAGCGACCTAACGTCGGAGCCATCACCGTGAAGGGGCCGATGCTCTGCCCCTGAAGCGGAGCATGAATCGGGATTCCCTTCTCAAGCGCAATGTCCTCAAGAGCTGCAGTGGCATCGTAGACAGAACGTAATTTCCGCCTCAGCGCTTCCACTGACTCATAGGTCTCGAATCGATCTATTAACTGCTCTGCATATATCCACGGCCTATTGATCCAGAGATTCCTGACCGTACATTGCTCCAAGACTTTTCGAAGCCCATTGGCGTGATCGCGATCCGGATGCGTGAGGATCACGTGATCGATAACCGTTGTGCCATAGTAGGTTTTCAGGTGCTCCACGATCTGATCACCGGTATCCAGATACCCACCGTCAACCACGTGTATGCCTTCGGTGCCATTTACCGAGTAGCGCAGCGTGATTGCATCACCGCTCTTCGCTGTTTCGACGCCAAGAAAATCGATCTCAAAGTAGTCAGCCATACATCCCTCTTGCCTAATACCAACGAAGTGCCGGTGGTTCTCCACCTACCAGCGATCCACCGCACATGTGAGTCCTGTCGGAGTCCATACCAACGACACAGCAGGAAGACCACCAGCATCCTCGGCGATGCCGCGCAACGTATGTCGGTCTATACCCGAATGAGCGCCGCCTTTCGGGTGGCTGTGCCAAGTACCGATAAAAGAGAGATATCCCAAAGAGGTTGAATTCGCAGTACGCAAATTTTGAACAAGCCCATCGGTGCCCAAAACGAAGCGTGCGGCCTCTCGAACGCTGTCTGGCGGTGCGTCAACAAGCCCCGCAATGATGATGGTTCGATTTTCAAACGAGATGCGGCCGACCAAGGCACCGCCTGTTTCCAACGCCCCCCAGCGCAGCGCATCAGCATGGATCGCTTGCGCGACCGGGTGCAGAATCCGAATGCTCCAACCACCATCGTCCGCCACATCGAGCACAGTGGTAGTACCAAGGCCGGTGCGAGTCCATGCTATGCCGAGGCCTTCGGCATCCGAGATCCCAGCGCAAAGAGTCGCTTCCTTCGGAAGCCCGTCAATGAGCCAGCGTTCCAGTTGCAGCCCAGCCAGTGAAGCAGACCGCGAAACGACGGCATCAGACATTGGCATGGTCAGTGAGCGGCAGTTGTCACCCACAAAGATACGCGTCGGCTCAGAAGTATCACCGGCAATCGACGCACGCAGTTCCGGCACAAATCGGCAGCACTCGAACAAGAATGCCGTGAGGTCATCAACCCGACCGTCGCGGCCAAGTCCTTCGAGCAAAACTGCAACACAGCGGCCCTGACCGTACATCGTGATCCGTACCAGCCGGGCAGGTGATTGATCCAGCGCTGTCGACTGTGTTTCTGCGGCTAACACCTTAAGTGAAGCTGTTGCGTCCACGATAAGCGCTGCATCCTGCGGAACGGTTGTGGCGAACTGTGCCGGATCGACCAAGAGGGTCACTGCGTCGGCGTCGAACGCGCGCGATTGAAGATGCGACAGCTCCTCAAAGGTCGTCTTCATCAGAGCAGCCTTTCGAGGTGGGACCAGCACTGATGCCCGCTCAATGAGTGCATGCCGTGCTGCGTTGTGAGGCGACATGGATTCGTTGTCGACGAAAGCCATTGAACCGAAACCGGCTCGCCCCAGATGCATCGCGATTTTCGACCCTACACTTCCGCAGCCGAGTATGACCAGCGGCTGAGATGTGGTCGCCGCTGGAATGCCGGACGTCCTTGCCAACAATTCGGGAGACAATGCATGCGCATGAAAGGCTGGGTGAACCGTGGCGCTTCGCTCTAGGAGCGATTGAGCGTTGAGCTCATAGCGCACCACATAGGGCAGTACCTCAATACTTCGCCCTGGCGAGCCCACAAGCGATACAGGCCTTTGCACAGTCAGAATCACAACCGCGTACAAACCATGCACCCAGCCGCGCGAGTCCTGTTGCATATCCAGGATCGAGTGTCCGTAAAAACCATCCAGACTTCTGGCCAAAGCGTCGCGATCAATGCCGAGCTCCGCAGCTCGATCAAGCAACGTCGCGAGATCGAAAACCGTCTCCGGTTGATAACGTTCGATCACATGATGAAGGCCGTCGGTTGTTGGAGCGCGTGCGATGAAGGCCGCCGTATGACCGTTTCCCCATTTACCCAGCTTGTCGTTGTGAGCGTCCTGATAGAACACAGGATCGACCTGGGCGGTCAGTTCGGTATTGATGATGGCGTATAGGCCATCATCAATCGTTACATAGCTCACGGGAACTATCAAAATCGAGCCGTCAGCGGGAGCAGCGGACGCGACCTTCTCGGCGCTGAATACAATGGTCGAAGGACAACTGTCTCGACGCGTCGGCTCCCACCCCTGCTCAAGATTCAGCAATGCCCCAGCTGCAGCCTTGTGCAGCCAATCGATTAATTGATCGATAATCGCGTCCAGACCAAACCGATGCAGCAGCTCGTCCAATGCCCCCTCGAACAGGCAAGGTGAGACCAACTCGCCTTCGCGATGGGGGTTGATGTGCGGCAAGCTGAGCGGAAAGTCCGTACGCAAGAAAGGCTTGGGCGCGGATAGCGGCCAGTCATTGTCGAAGACCAGAATGCATGTCTCGACCGAACGTACGCCGGTCTCGGATACGCCATAGCGCCGAGACCGGCTCGGCAGCTCAACAGCAACATCGACTTCGATCTGCGTTAATTCACCGCTTACCCTTGGCTCCCCAACGCGGACCAGACCTCGATGCCGCTGAAGCTGATGCAGTGCATCCGCAATCCTGTCCATCACGATGCGCCGTGCGGCATGGGGGTACGCGCAGAGGTAATCACGGCTGCGGCCTTCGATCCAGCTTCTTTCTTCGAGGGAGGCTGCACCCCCTGAGTAGTGACGGTAAACACGAGAGGCTCAACAGATTTTTCGCTCGGGTATTCGCCCGTGCAGTAAAACTCGCCATTTGCTTCACCCACGATTGCGACGTACTCACGCTTTGCACGGATGCAGGGGGGATCACTGTCGTCGTCTGCAATAGGCATACAACTAGCAACGATGACGGCACCGTCACGAGTCTGCGAAAGCGCCTTACGAGCGTCGGCGTCGAGCTTGGCCTTTTCGCGATGGGTAGACCAGCTGTCTTCGGACAGCGAATGCCAAGAGCAATGATGCGGCGCCTGCATAATGTCGTACTCAAGCACATCGGCTTCAGCCTTGTGGCGCTGCCATTGGCGGTTCCAAATGAACACCTCAGCATCGCCACCAGTAAGAAACTTCGCGCCATCTGGCGTCTGTGCGTCAGCGGCCAATGTGATATTCAGGATCACGCTTGACTGGTTTTTGATCAGATTCTGCTCCTCTTCCTCGTCGTCCTGGGCATCCAAGGGCGCTAGAAGAAGAGCGGAGAAGTACGCAGAAGTCTTGCCATTGATCGTCGAGAAGCTCGTGTCTACCCTCCGCACAATCGGAGTGAGATCGTCAGTTTTTCCGTCGATGTCCTCGCCCATGATCTGAATACGATCACCGCTCCCAACAGCAAAATTCTTATCGCGATTAACCTGCACCCGCCGACGCGCCTCCGTGTTGAATGCCTTGGCATCGTCACTCAGGGTGTGCGTCTTGCTGGCGCGTCGAAACACGATGGGGGACGACCACATCTCGCGGATCACGATTTTCTTGTCCTTATCGTCCTTTTTGTCATCGGGGTACTTGTCCAGCGGTCCCAGATAGAAATGCCGCGTCAGCCCCCGGCAATGATCGTGATCCGGGTGGCTCAGCAAGAATGCATCGACATAAGGTCTTCCGTTCTCATCCCGCTTCAAACGGTCTCGCAGATCCCTGGCGACATCACGTGCCACCCCATCCGGGTCGTCAGCGTCCTGCCTAATGTTTATGTCGATCAGTAGGGTGGTTGCGTCCACATCGCCAAACTTGATGAGGGCCATATCCCCGTTGTCTACGGGAAAGAATGTGATGGTTGTAGGCATCTGGGTCTCCAGGTAGACGACCAAAGCAGCAGTCACGTACACTTAATGTACGGATATTTTTTATATCCGTCTACTTTTTAGATGGTGACTATGAAAAAAGCCTCGAATACTAATGTCGAACCCTCTGAGCCCAAGAGCTTGAGCTGGGGTCTGGAGAGCAGGTTGCAATTCATCGATTTTCGTCTGCGCTGGGAGCGACGCATCAATCGGATGGATCTCACCGAGCATTTCGCCATATCGGTTCCTCAGGCATCACTGGACATTGCTAAGTACACAGAGCTGGCGCCGAGCAATCTGACCTATGACCGTCGCTCCAAGACCTACACCGCCACCTCACACTTTCAACCGCTGTACCAACGAAGCTCGGCTCAACGCTATCTAGCGGAACTACTGGCAACCAAGATGGGCGTTGTCGAACCGAGAGCCAGCTTTATTGGCTCAGCCCCCGAAACAGATTGGGCTCCATCCCCCTGGCGCTCAATCAATGAAGAGACGGTAGAAGCAGTGGTCCGGGCTATTCGGCAGCAGGAAGCTATTCGAGTGAGCTACCAGTCCATGACGTCTCTAGACGAGTCAATCCGACTGCTTTCGCCGCACGCTCTCGGCAATGACGGTTTTCGCTGGCACGTGCGAGCGTATTGCCACAAGCGTCAGCGCTTTAGCGATTTTGTTCTCGCTCGAATTTTGCACATCGAAGGTTTCGAGCCGAGTCATGTGGACTCCAGCCAGGATGCTCATTGGCACAACGTGTTGACGCTAGTGCTTGCACCGCATCCCGATTTGCCTGCAGCCAAAAAACGAGTATTGGAGCTGGATTACGGCATGGAAGAAGGGCAGGTCAAGCTTCCCTGCCGTCAAGCGTTTCTGTACTACACGCTAAGGCGTTTGGGCTTGCATACCAAGGAAGCGCCAGACCCTCTCGCGCAACAGATCACGCTGAGAAATCGTGATGAAATCCAACCCTACATCGATGCTTTAACAGCCCAGGCCTGACCTCCCATGACAACAATTTTCGAACTAGTTAAAGACCCATACGAGCGCAAAGCTCGCGTGGTTCCAGGTCTTCTCGTAGCGTTGCCATTGCTCGTCCCTTTGCTATGCGTATACGGAGCAAAGCATCCTGTGCTCACAGGTGTTATCGGTTTACTTGGCGGCTGCGGCGCCATTTACGCGCTTGCGAGCGTGGCACGTGGGCGCGGCAAAAAGCTTGAAGAGCTTTTAGTCAAAAAATGGGGCGGCATGCCTACAACCATAGCCCTGCGGCATCGCGACAATTTTCTCGATAGCGTCAGCAAGCAGAGGTACCACTCTGCGATCACAACTAAACTGGGTATTGACATACCAACGGCAGAAGAAGAATCAGCGAACCCTGACAAAGCGGACGACATCTACATCGGAGCAACCAAGCGACTTCGCGAACTCACGCGTACCAATAAGCAACTCCTACTGAAAGAGAATATTGCCTACGGATTCCACCGCAATATGCTGGCGATGAAGCCTGTCGGCATCCTGTCGAGCCTCCTGGGAATCCTCTACGGATTACTGATTGCAAAGGTTCTGCAGATCACGCCTCCCCATTTTTACCCCGTGCATTTTGCAGACCCGGGGCTCGCTGCTGGCTTGACGCTGCTTATTTCGATGGCGTTACTCGCGGCCTGGCTGCTGTATTTCGATCAGAGTGCCGTGAGACGTATGGGGTTTGTGTATGCGGAACGTCTGTTTGAGTGCCTGCCGTCGCTGACTTCTTCAGCATCACGAAAGAAGGCACCAAAATCGACATCTACAGAATGATCCCCTCCGGCTGCACTCCCGTGCAGCCGGCTGAGCTGCTGGGATAAGGGGCAGGATCGAATTAACTGGAGAACTGCCACAACCTCAGCGATGAAATAACATCACTGAAAGCTATCTAGCAACCAATAATCGCACCAAGTCTGCCCCTGTACGCCGCAGCGGGTTGTCCCGATAAGGCACTGAACCTCACAGTGTGTCCATCCAGCCAGACCCATGGAGTCCGAGATGGAACATCTATCGCCTCCGCCCGGCGCGTCAATCTCCGAGACCGGCCAGTCTCTTCCGATGCCTGACACGGAAGCCTACGAGGCACTGCCGCAGTTTCCGAAGCGAAGCCCCCTGCCCTTCCGGCGCACCATTCGGCGACAAGAGCTGAGGCAGATCATCCCGCTATCTGAGACGACCATCTACGAGATGGAGCGTCGTGGCGAGTTCCCTCGACGCTTTAACCTGACACCACGTTGCGTGGTGTGGGACTTGGCCGAGGTGGAAGCATGGATTGAGGAGCGCAAGCAGGCGCCTCGCAGAGACATCAGCGGCCCGGATGTCCGCCTACGGAAAACCCGCCCGGTTCGGGCGGGTTCGGATCAAGCATGAGGCCTATGATTGCCTTAGCCGACCAGAGCCCCCAGCTCCTCAGAAGTCGAGCGGGGTAGACGCCGACTTTCCTTGGCCAGATTGACCTGCAAGGCCACTCGCGCCACTTCCAGTACATCTCTGGCCAGCGAATAGCTGCCCCTGGCCTGCAACCAGGTCAGCACATCCGCCAGGTGCCAGATCGACGCACTGCCCTCGTGCACAGGTGCCGGGAAGCTGCCCGGGTTGGCCAGCATCAGCTTGCGCATGTTCTGTCGCGATACCCCGACCATTTCGGCCACGTCGGTCAGGCCGACCAGATCAGGGGCGACCTCGATCAGCCTGGCCGAGGGCACTGCACTGCGCACATCGGCCAGTGCACTGCGCACAGCCGCATCTGCGTTCTCCGCCTCGCGAATGAACTCCAGCGCCAGCCGCCCCGGCTGACCGATGCCAACCAGGGCATCGTCGCAACCAGCTTCGCCAAGGCGTTCGACCAGCACATCCGGGTTCCGGTCATCATCGGCGAGTTGGTATTTCAGAGTGAAGGTGTATTCCATCGTGCTACTCCTCTGCGCCGTCGGCAGCCTCTTGCGGCTTACGGTGCGTGGTGCAGTTGTCCACGACGCGTCGCAAGGCGCGTGCGTGGTTACCAGGGGTCTTCGGCGTGCTCCACACGCTGGTGATGCAGAACTCGCCGCAACGACACTCCTCGTCGTTGTAGGGACAGTAGATCCGTCCCCAGGCGTGACTGCCGCCAACTTCGATGCGCCACCCCTGCCCTTCGGCATGCTTGAGCGCTTCTTCGACCTCTTTCTTCGGATGTGAGGGACGGGCCATTAATGATCTCCAGTATTCCCATGACTCGACAGGTTGTCAACCGACAACCTGTCCATTCCTCTAAACGGCGGCACTCAACACCGGCACGGTCACATTGTCGGGCAGCAGCTTCGGCACATGAGTCCGACCATCGACCCAGGCATCAACCATATCGGCCCACTCTTGCAGCATGTGGCGGCGCTGCTCAGCGTACTCGGCCTTGTTGTAGACCGAGCGCGAGGAACGCCCGTCCTCATGCGCCAAGCACTTCTCGATCCAGTCACCATTGAAGCCCACTTCGTTGAGGAGCGTGGAGCCAGTCCTGCGCAGGTCGTGAACCGTGAACGGCTCCAACGGCAGCCCCGCTTCCTTAGCACGTGACGCAATGAGTTGGGTGATCCGGTTCAAGGTGGCGTGTGACATGCAGCGGTGGATGTCATAGCGCGAGGGCAGCACGAACCTCGAGCCAGCAGCACAAGTGTGCAGCGCCACGAAGATGTCCAGAGCCTGGCGCGACAGGTAGACCACATGGGGATTACGTCCCTTCATCCGCTGTTTGGAGATCGTCCAGGTGGCGTTCTCAAAATCCACTTCATTCCAGGTCGCCTCAATCAGCTCGCTCTTTCGCACCAGGGTTAGAAGCACCAGGCGCAAGGCCAGCCGAATGGTGGGATATGCAGCAATCGACTCCAACTGGTGAAAAGCCAGGCGAATCTCGGTCGGGGTCAGCGCTCGATCCTTCGGCACGAAGGTAGCGATTGACGCAGCCTTCACATCGTCGGCCGGATTCTCGACCTTCTCGCCATGCAGGATCGCGAACGCAAAGACTTGCTTCACGATGTCGCGAATGTGGACGGCCGTGGCCGGCGCACCACGGCCCTTCACCTTGGCACAGAGCGCCCGCAGATCGTCAGGGGTGATTTCGGTCAGGAGCCGGTTCTCGAAGACCGGCAGGATGTCGCGGTCGATGATGCTTTTGCGCATGGACCGCGTGCTGTCAGCCATACGCGCATCAGCCAGCCAGCTTTTCAGCATGTCACCAAACGATTTGGCGGCTGTCAGACGCCGCTTGGCTCGCTGTTTTTCTAGGGAGGGGGATATGCCTTGGGCAACCATTCGCTTGGCATCTAGAAGCTTCTCGCGAGCCATGGCCAGCGAAATTCCCGCTGGGCCATACCGCCCGATGGTCAGCGTTTCCCGGCGCCCATTGAGACGGTAATCGTAGCGAAAGGTGACGGTACCGCCGGGCGATACCGTCACGTACATGCCATCGCGGTCGGAAGCCTTATAGGGCTTGGCTTTGGGCTTGAGATTGCGCAGCGCGGTGTCAGTAAGCATCGAGGTTTTTCCTCCTGTTCATGACGGCTTTTACCGTCAAGGGTCAGGAGACCTGCTGATGCCGGGAAAGCCGCATGGCGCAAGCTTTCCCAAGGAGAGATTTACCGTCAAAGACCGGTTTGGTCTCGATAGTAAACGGGAGGGTCTTAATCCGACCTCCGGTTCCTACCGTCACCCTTACCGCCAGTGCGTTCTGCTGCCCGGCGATAGCCACCGATAGATGCCGTGACGTATTTTCTTCTAAATCAACACGTTACAGCATCTTATCGATAGGTAGCGATAGCCCCCGAAAGACCTGATTTCACTCCCACTCAATCGTGGCCGGCGGCTTGCTCGACACGTCGTAGGTGACGCGGGAGATGCCTTCGATCTCGTTGATGATCCGGCCGCTGACGGTTTCCAGCAGTTCGTAAGGCAGGTGCGCCCAACGTGCGGTCATGAAGTCGATGGTTTCCACGGCGCGCAGGGCCACGACCCAGGCGTAACGACGGCCATCACCTACCACGCCCACGGATTTCACCGGCTGGAACACCACGAATGCCTGGCTGACCTTGTGGTACCAGTCGGCCTTGCGCAGCTCTTCGATGAAGATGTGGTCGGCGCGACGCAGCAGGTCGGCGTATTCCTTCTTCACTTCACCAAGGATGCGCACACCCAGGCCCGGGCCCGGGAACGGGTGACGATAGACCATGTCGTACGGCAGGCCCAGTTCCAGGCCCAGACGGCGGACTTCGTCCTTGAACAGCTCGCGCAGTGGCTCGACCAGCTTGAGGTTCATTTCTTCCGGCAGGCCGCCCACGTTGTGGTGCGACTTGATCACGTGGGCCTTGCCGCTTTTCGCGCCAGCCGACTCGATCACGTCCGGGTAGATGGTGCCCTGGGCCAGGTACTTGATGTTTTCCAGCTTGCAGGATTCGGCATCGAACACGTCGATGAAGGTACGGCCGATGATCTTGCGCTTCTTCTCCGGGTCGGCTTCGCCGGCCAGGTTATTGAGGAACTGCTCCTCGGCGTTGGCGCGGATCACCTTGACGCCCATGTTCTCGGCGAACATGGCCATTACTTGCTCGCCTTCGTGCAGGCGCAGCAAGCCGTTGTCGACGAAGACGCAGGTCAGCTGGTCGCCGATGGCCTTGTGCAGCAGGGCCGCGACCACCGAGGAGTCGACGCCGCCGGACAGGCCCAGCAGCACGTTGTCGGTGCCAACCTGGGCACGGATCTGGGCAATGGCGTCCTCGGCGATCTTCGACGGGGTCCACAGCGCTTCACAGCCGCAGATGTCGAGGATGAAGCGCGACAGGATGCGACCGCCCTGCTTGGTGTGGGTCACTTCCGGGTGGAACTGCACGCCGTAGTAGCGCAGGTCGTCGTTGAACATGCCGGCAATCGGGCAGCTCGGGGTGCTGGCCAGGATGTGGAAGTCTTCCGGCATCTTGGTGACCTTGTCACCGTGGCTCATCCAAACGTCTAGGCCGAACAGGCCGTCGGCGTCGACGTGGTCTTCGATGCCGTCCAGCAGGCGGCTCTTGCCGACTACATCAACCCGGGCATAGCCGAACTCACGCAGCTCGGAACCTTCGACCTTGCCGCCCAACTGCTCGGCCATGGTCTGCATGCCGTAGCAGATGCCGAAGACCGGGACGCCCAGGTCAAACACCGCCTGCGGGCAGCGAGGGCTGTTGGCTTCGTGCACGGATTCGGGGCCGCCGGCGAGGATGACGCCTTTGGGAGCGAATTCGCGGATCGCTTCGTCGTCCATGTCGAACGGATGCAGTTCGCAGTAGACCCCGATCTCGCGCACACGGCGGGCGATCAGTTGGGTGTACTGGGAACCGAAGTCGAGGATCAGGATACGGTGAGCGTGAATGTCGAGGGCCATGGTCAGTCTCGTCTAATTTCAGAAACGACACGGGGCTGAAAAACACAGCCCCGGTTACTAAATTCGTCAATCGCCTCCGGGCCTTGGCCTGGAGGCGATCACTATCAACCTACGCGATAGTTTGGCGCTTCCTTGGTGATCTGCACGTCGTGGACGTGGGATTCAGCCATGCCGGCACCGGTGATGCGGACAAACTCCGGCTTGGTGCGCATTTCTTCAATGTTGGCGCTACCGGTGTAGCCCATGGAAGAACGCAGGCCGCCCATCAGCTGATGGATGATCGCGGTCAGGGTGCCCTTGTACGGCACGCGACCTTCGATACCTTCCGGCACCAGCTTCTCGGCACCCGCGGAGGAATCCTGGAAGTAGCGGTCGGAAGAGCCCTGGGCCTGGGACATGGCGCCCAGGGAACCCATGCCACGGTAAGCCTTGTAGGAGCGGCCCTGGAACAGCTCGATCTCGCCTGGAGCCTCTTCGGTACCGGCGAACATCGAACCCATCATCACGCAGGAAGCACCGGCGACGATGGCCTTGGACAGGTCACCGGAGAACCGGATACCGCCGTCGGCGATCAGCGGCACGCCAGTGCCTACCAGCGCCGCTGCAACATTGGCGATGGCGCTGATTTGCGGCACGCCAACACCGGCAACGATACGGGTGGTGCAGATCGAGCCAGGGCCGATACCGACCTTGACTGCGTCGGCGCCGGCTTCGGCCAGGGCCTTGGCAGCAGCACCGGTGGCGATGTTGCCGCCGATCACCTGCACTTCAGGGAAGTTCTCTTTGACCCAGCGAACGCGGTCGATCACGCCTTTGGAGTGACCGTGGGCGGTGTCCACCACCACCACGTCGACACCGGCGTTGACCAGCGCAGCAACGCGATCGCCCGTGTCTTTACCCGTGCCGACCGCAGCGCCTACACGCAGACGACCTTGATCGTCCTTGCTGGCCAGCGGGTAAGCCTTGGCTTTCTCGATGTCGTTGACGGTCATCATGCCCTTGAGGGCGAAGGCGTCGTCGACGATCAGTACGCGTTCGATGCGGTGCTTGTGCAGCAGCTCGCGGACGGCGGTCTTGTCGGCGCCTTCCTTGACGGTGACCAGACGCTCTTTAGGCGTCATCACTTCGCGGACGCTGACTTCCAGACGGCTTTCGAAACGCACGTCGCGGGAAGTCACGATGCCCACCAGATCGCCGTTGTGCAGCACGGGCACACCGGAGATGTTGTGCATACTGGTCAGTTCGAGCAGATCACGTACGGTGGCGTCGGCTTCGATGGTGATGGGGTCTTTGACCACACCGGCTTCGAAACGCTTGACCTTGCGCACTTCGGCAGCTTGCTGCTCGATGGTCATGTTCTTGTGGATGATGCCGATGCCGCCTTCCTGAGCCATGGCGATTGCCAGACGGGCTTCAGTGACGGTGTCCATGGCGGCGGAAACCAGTGGAATATTCAGCTCGATGCCACGGGTCAAACGGGTCTTTAGACTGACTTCATTCGGCAGTACTTCGGAATAACCGGGCACTAAGAGGATGTCGTCGAAGGTGAGGGCTTCTTGGCTGATACGCAGCATCGCGGGGGCTCCCGGGCGGGAAAATGGAAGCGCGCCATTATACTCAGACAGCTACCCGGGCTCAATGTAAAACTCTGGCTAATATCGCTGGAGTGATAGATGGAGATATCCGCGCGCTACAACTCGACCTTGACCCAACTTATCGGCTGATCCAGCCAGTCGGCGAACTCGTCGATAAAGCTCTGTTTAAAACCCGCTTCGGCCCAGTTGTTGAAGATAAAGCCCAAGTTGGAAAAACCGCATTCCTGAAGAAACAGAAAGCCGTTGATGTCATCTTCATGGCCGCATTCGGGGCAGGTGAAGTTGTCGGTACGCCCTGGCATCCAGTCTTCCAGGCTTTCGAACAGCGCCTCACCGATTTCCTGCCGGCACTCGGCACAGCCCGCTTCCTCGAGAAAGCCCTTGGCCGGGGTATAGATGCAGCGCTTGGTGATGATTTCCAGGCCATTGATCGGCTCGCCGAAGGGCAGCGCCTCTGGCCGCAGCACCACCTCCCGTGCCCCGGCGGCAATGGCGTGCCCCATGCGATTGCCCGTGCGCCCGCAGGTGCTGAGGCTTTCCTCGACGATGTTCTTGCGCACCAGCCAGCGCACGATCGCCCGGGCCCGGGGCTCGTGCACCGGCAGGGTGGAAATTTTCGGGACGAGGATGCTTTGGGAGTTCATGGATAAGCCTGGAACATGCGGGGACGGTACTCACGCTTTCGCCGGCAAGCCGGCTCCTGTCATCAATTGTAGGAGCCGGCCTGCCGGCGAACGAATTCAAAGGCCCGCAGCTTAATCCCTAGCCCCAGCAGGTCAAGTGCTCAGGTAATGGCCGATCAAGGCAACGCCACTGGCCAGCACCAGCCAGGTCACCAGGCGTACAAAAGCCTCCCGGGACAGTTTCATCGTCAGCCGGCGGCCAATCCACAACCCCAAGGCCATCGCCGGCAACAGGCATAGCGCCAATAGCAGCAGCGGCAACTCGGCATAGACCCCGGCCAGGGCGAACAGGCTCAGGCGCACCACGGTGCTGCAACTGATCAGCGCGCTCTGGGTCGCCCGCGCCGGGTCCTTGGGCAGGCGGCTGTTCAGGTAGATGGCATATAGAAAGCCGCCACTGCCGAAGAGGGCGCCAAACAGCCCACCGACAATCCCCATCGGCACCGCCCAGCCGGCCGCCAACTGGGTCGGACGCGCCTTCACCCACAGGCTGTAGATGGCATAGGCACTGATGAACAGCCCCATCAATAGCAGCAACAGATCGGATTTGAGGTTGAGCAGGAAGATCACCCCCAAGATGCAGCCCAGCGCCATGCAGGGCAGCAGCCGCAACAACTCGGGTTTTGCCACGTCCCTGCGCGAAGGCAGCAGATTGCCAAAGGCGGCGACGAAATCCAGCAGCACCAGCAACGGCACGATCTTTGACAATGGCATGAACAGGATCAGGATCGGTCCCGCCACCAGCGCCGTACCGAACCCGGCAATGCCGAACACTATGTACGCCAGCGCGATGCCCAGGCCGATCACCAACCAACTGCCCGGGCCGAAAGACCACTGGTTCAAACCCTCGATTACCACGCTCATCGCTGCGACTTCCCAGTTGAATACGCAGTGACTTTAGCCAGCAGTGAGCCTTGCGACTAATATCGTCGAAGTCGCCAACTCATCGCAAAAAGGCATACCTCGTGATTTCGACCCGCCAACTGCGCTATTTCGTGGAAATCGCCGAATGCGGCAGCTTCAGCGCCGCCGCCGAGCGCCTGTTCGTCGCCCAGTCAGCCCTCAGCCGGCAGATCAAGGAGCTGGAAAACCAATTGCAGACCCCACTGTTCGAGCGCACCGCGCGCCTGCCGCGGCTGACGGCGGCCGGTGAAGCGTTTTTCCCCAAGGCACGCAACCTGCTGAGTGAATTGCACAAGGCCAGCGAACTGGCCACTCAGGTAGGCATGGGGCAATTGGGCACCTTGCGCCTGAGCCACTCCAGCACCGTGCCCATGAGCGGCCGGCTACTCCAGGGCATCGGCAGCTACTTGCAGCATTGCCCTGGAGCCTCGATGGACATCGCCAAGCTGTCTTCCGAGGCGCAACTGGAAGAGTTGGCGCAGGGGCACCTGGATATCGGCCTGTTGCGCCTGCCGGTGTTACGTCAACGGGCAGGTGTACAGATCACGCCCCTGTTCGCCGAACCCTTGCTGCTGGCGGTGCCACCTCAGCACCCACTGGCGCTGGCCCCTCCGGCCGGGGGCGTCGACCTGGCCCAGCTTCGCGAGGAAGCCTTCATCTCCATCCCCCACCCCCAGCGGGGCGGCTTGAGTTACCTCTCGGCCGAGCTGTGCATGCGCCAGGGCTTCTTTCCCAGGGCGGCGCGGGTGATGTCGCGCAAGACCACCCAATTGCAACTGATCCAGGCCGGCTTCGGCATCGCCCTGCTGCCGGAGTCGATGCAGGACATCGCCCCGGCCAGCATCCGCTTCCTACCGCTGGCGGATGCCGATTGCCAGAGCACCGTGGCCCTCGCCTATCGACAGGAGCCGACGCCCCTGGTGGCGCAATTCGTCGAACATTTTTGCAATCACTTGTAGTTGATTTGCGTTGTTCCATTCAGAGACAGGCCTTTAAACTGCGCCCCATGATTAAAGATCCCTTCGCACGACTCGGCCTGGACCGCGAGGTCCTCACCGTCACCCAGCTCAACGGCCGCGCCCGGGTGCTGCTCGAGGACGTGTTCAGCAATATCTGGGTGGAGGGCGAGATCTCCAACCTCGCCCGCCCGGCTTCCGGCCATGTGTACTTCACCCTCAAGGACAGCGGCGCCCAGGTGCGCTGCGCACTGTTCCGGCAGAACGCCGCGCGGGTCCGCCAGGCGCTGAAGGACGGCCTGGCGGTCAAGGTGCGGGGCAAGGTCTCGCTGTTCGAAGGGCGCGGTGACTACCAGCTGATTCTCGACACCGTGGAACCGGCCGGTGATGGCGCCCTGCGCCTGGCTTTCGATGCCCTGAAAGACAAGCTGAGCGCCGAAGGGCTGTTCAGCGCCGAACGCAAAGTGCCACTACCGGCCCATCCGCAACGCATCGGCATCATCAGTTCGCCCACCGGCGCGGTGATCCGCGACATCATCAGTGTGTTCCGGCGCCGCGCACCGCAGGTCGTGCTGACCCTGATCCCTACCGCCGTGCAGGGCCGCGAGGCTACGGCGCAGATCGTCCGGGCCCTGCAGCTGGCCGACGCCCGGGGCTTCGACGCGCTGATCCTGGCCCGTGGCGGCGGCTCCCTGGAGGACCTCTGGTGCTTCAACGAAGAAGCCGTGGCCCGTGCGGTGGATGCCTGCGTGACACCGATCGTCAGCGCCGTCGGCCATGAAACCGACGTCTCCATCAGTGATTTCGTGGCCGACGTTCGCGCGCCCACGCCTTCCGCAGCAGCCGAACTGCTGGCCCCCGATTCCAGTGACCTGCAACGCCGGGTCGACAACCTGCATCGACGCCTGGTGATGCGCATGCGCGACCGGCTGGTGCGCGACCGGCTGCGCCTGGACGGCCTGGCCCGACGCCTGCGCCATCCCGGCGAACGCCTGCGCCAGCAGGCACAGCGCCTGGACGACCTGGACATGCGCCTGCGCCGCGCCTTCGAGCGCAGCCTCAATACCCGTCGCGAACGCTTGATCCGCCTGGAAACCCGCCTCGGAGCCCAACATCCAGGGCGGCAACTGGCACTGCTGCGCCAGCGCCTGGACAGCCTGGCCGAACGCCTGCCCCGGGCCATGCGCGAAGGCCTCAAGGGCCGCCGCCTGCAATTGCACAGCCAGATGCAGACCCTGCATGTGGTCAGCCCCCTGGCCACCCTGGGGCGCGGTTACAGCATCCTGCTGGACGATCGCGGACAGGCCATTCGCAGTGCCGGCCAGACCCGCCCAGGCCAGCGCCTCAGTGCCCGCCTGGGCGAAGGCGAGCTGCAAGTACGCGTCGAAGACAACCACCTGACGCCCGTCACCCTTTCTCTACTGGATTGATCCATGCCGCGTTTTCTCTGCTCCCTGCTGTTGCTGTGCCTGGCCTTCAATGCTCACGCCGACAGCTACATCACCCGCCTGCTGAACAAACCCGTGCCCGGTGGCGTAGCGGTGGTCGACCTGGGCAGCGCCGCCCAGGCGCCCAAGGCCAGCTACCAGGGCAAGCCGGTGCTGGTGGTGAAGGAGCAGAACAACTGGCTGGCGATTGTCGGCATCCCGCTGACGGTCAAGCCCGGCACTCAACAAGTAAGCACCGGCGGGCGCAGCCTGAACTTCGTGGTCGGCAACAAGAAATACCCGGAGCAGCACATCACCCTGAAGAACCAGCGCCAGGTCAATCCGAACCCGGCGGACCTCAAGCGCATCGACGGCGAGTTGGCGGAACAGATCCGCGCCTACCGCAGCTTCAGCCCCAACACCCCAAGCAACCTGCTATTGGACAAGCCGGTGAATGGCCCCCTGTCGAGCAAGTTCGGCGTACGCCGGTTCTTCAACGGTGAAGAGCGCAACCCTCACGCGGGCCTGGACTTCGCGGTGCCGGCAGGCACACCGATCAAGACCCCGGCGGCGGGCAAAGTGATCCTGATCGGCAACTACTTCTTCAACGGCAACACCGTGTTCGTCGACCACGGCCAGGGCTTCATCAGCATGTTCTGCCACATGTCGAAAATCGACGTGAAGGTCGGCCAGTCCCTGGCCCGTGGCACCGTGGTGGGCAAGGTGGGGGCGACCGGCCGCGCCACCGGGCCGCATATGCACTGGAACGTCAGCCTGAATGATGCGCGTGTCGATCCGGCCATCTTTATCGGGGCCTTCCAGCCCTGATCGCGCAGCGCCGCTTGCCTGCATCAGGCATTGATTCAGCGGCGAGCCGACGCCCACAGGGATTGCGCAGCCCTACTCGACTGCGCAATCGTTAGTATTCTTTCAAAGAATACCCAGCATAAAATCTCGATATAGCTTTGTTTTCGAGTATTCCTCTCAATTTTTTTCGACTGCTTGCCATCTCTCACCCCAGTGGTTAGGGTTGAGCACATGAAAACCTCTCACACCCTCATTCAGCGTCGTCAACACCGGAGCCTCTGCCTCGTCAGCGCACGACTGCCAGGCTGAATCGCGGTGCCTCATCCCCCTGCGTCAACCTCACTCTTGACTCACCGGCAGGCCGCCTCTTTTCGGCCCGGACAATAAGGATTTCTCCATGACCATGCTCAAAGACCCATCCTCCAAGTACCGCGCGTTCCCGACCATCAACTTGCCGGACCGTACCTGGCCGTCGAAAACCATCACCAGCGCGCCGATCTGGTGCAGTTCGGACCTGCGTGATGGCAACCAGTCGTTGATCGAACCGATGGATGCCGTCAAGAAGCTGCGCTTCTGGAAGACCCTGGTGGCTGTGGGTGTGAAGGAAATCGAAGCTTCTTTCCCGGCCGCTTCGCAAACCGACTTCGACTTCGTGCGCACCCTGATCGAAGGCGGCCACATTCCGGACGACACCACCATCCAGGTATTGACCCAGGCCCGCGAAGACTTGATCGCCCGCACCTTCGAGTCCTTGCGTGGAGCGAAAAAGGCCATCGTCCACCTGTACAACGCCACCAGCCCTTCGTTCCGCCGCATTGTCTTCAACCAGGACAAGGCCGGTGTGAAAGAGATCGCGGTGAATGCGGCCAAGCTGTTCGTCAAATACGCCGCCCAGCAACCGGAAACCCAGTGGCAGTTCGAGTACTCGCCAGAGACCTTCAGCGCCACCGAGCTGGAGTTCGCCAAGGAAGTCTGCGACGCCGTGGTGGAAGTCTGGAACGCCACGCCAAGCAACAAGGTGATCCTCAACCTGCCGGCCACCGTTGAAGTCGCCACACCGAACATCTACGCCGACCAGATCGAGTGGTTCTGCCGCAACATCAACCGTCGTGACAGCGTGCTCATCAGCCTGCACACCCACAACGACCGCGGCACGGGCGTGGCCGCCACCGAGCTGGGCCTGATGGCCGGCGCCGACCGTGTCGAAGGCTGCCTGTTCGGCAACGGCGAGCGTACCGGTAACGTCGACCTGGTCACCGTGGCCTTGAACCTCTACACCCAGGGTGTAAACCCTGAACTGGATTTCTCCGACATCGACGGCGTGCGCAAAGTCGTGGAAGAGTGCAACCAGATTGCCGTGCACCCGCGTCACCCTTATGTCGGCGACCTGGTCCACACCGCGTTCTCCGGCTCGCACCAGGACGCGATCCGCAAGGGCTTCGCCCAGCAGAAAGCCGATGGCTTGTGGGAGGTGCCGTACTTGCCGATCGACCCGGCCGATATCGGTCGCAGCTACGAGGCGGTGATCCGCGTCAACAGCCAGTCGGGCAAGGGTGGTATCGCCTACCTGCTCGAGCAGGAATACGGCATCAGCTTGCCACGCCGCATGCAGATCGAGTTCAGCCAGGTGGTGCAGCGGGAAACCGACCGCCTGGGCCTGGAAATGACCGCCCAGCAGATCCACGCGCTGTTGCACAGCGAGTACTTGCAGGCCAACACTCCCTACGCGCTGGTCAGCCATCGCTTGCAGGAAGAGAACGGCCACAGCGCCGTGGAAGTGGAAGTCTCGAGCAAGGGCCAGGGCGAGACCAACCTCAGCTGGCGCGGCAAGGGCAACGGTGCCCTGGAAGCGCTGGTAGCCGGGCTGCCGGTTCCGGTGGAGATCATGGACTACAACGAGCACGCCATCGGCGCCGGCACCAACGCCAAGGCGGCGGCCTACATCGAACTGCGGGTCAACGGTGAGCGCGCCGTGCACGGCGTCGGTATCGACGAAAACATCACCACCGCCAGCTTCAAGGCGCTGTTCAGTGCGCTGAACCGCTCCTTGAGCGAGCAGCAGGCCAAGGCAGCCTAAAGGCTGCCAAAAGCAAAAGGCCCCGAGGAGCTCGACTCCCCGGGGCCTTTTTTATGCAGGAACAGATAACACCAGCTAAATGTCAGCAACGACTGTTTCAGGCATGCACATCAACGCTGAACATGGCTTGCAGCAAAGCCGCCTGCAGCACCTGCAAGGTGCTGTTGGTCACGGCGATCTGCGCCTGGACTTCCATCACCTGCTGGGCTTTCTGTTCGTCGCTGGCCTGGCCCTTCTGCACATTGGCCAATTGGGCCTGCTGTTCGGTCAGGGTTTTCTGGGTCTGCTCGATCTGTTTCTGCAGCGCCTTGACCGGATCACCACCGGCCTTTACCGCATCGATATTGGCATCGCCAGAGTTGACCCGCAGCTCCTTATCCTGACCGTCCTTGCTGTCATCCACCGGCGCCAGCGGGCTGGCGCTGTTGCCTTCGGCTTCAGTCGAAGCAGTTTTGGGTGCCGACAGGGGGTAAGGATTGACGATGGTGGCAGTGATGGTAGTCATGGTTGATTCCTCCTGAACTGATCCTGCTATCGGCCTTCACCCTCGAAGCTTGATATTCACAACCTGTAAAAAAGTGTGCAGTGCCGAAGCGATCCTAAGTGAACATGAAGGTATCGGCGTCGAGGTTCGCCGGAAAACGCGCACGGTAAGCCGCCAGTTCACCCGCGTTCAGGCACACCTGGAAGACGCCATCGGCCTCTCCGGCGCTGAGCAGGGTTTCGCCCTGATAGTCCAGAACCTGGCTGTCTCCGGTATAGGCAAAGCCCTTGCCGTCGGTGCCCACCCGGTTCACCGCCGCAACGTAGCAGAGGTTTTCAATGGCCCGGGCTGGCAGCAGGCGATTCCAGTGCAGGCGGCGGGCACCCGGCCAATTGGCGGTGTAGAGCAGCAGGTCGGTGTCCTGGGCGTCCCGGCTCCACACCGGGAACCGCAGGTCGTAGCAGATCAGCGGGCGAATACGCCAACCCTTGAGCTCGAACTGTACCTGCCGTTCCCCCGGCGTGTAGTGATTGTGCTCGCCGGCCATGCGAAACAGGTGGCGCTTGTCGTAGTGCCAGACCTCACCGTCAGGGCGCGCCCACAGCAAGCGATTGCGATGGCTGCCATCCGCTGCCTGGATTATCACGCTGCCGGTGATCACCGCATTCAGCTTTTTCGCCTGGCCACGTAGCCATTTGCTGGTAGGGCCATTCTCCGCTTCCGCGAGAGTCGCGGATTCCATGGAGAATCCGGTGGTAAACATTTCCGGCAGGATGATCAGATCTGCACCACGGGCCTGCTCCAGCAACTGCTCGAAATGCTCGAAGTTGGCCTGGCGGTCGTGCCAGGCCAGGGTGGTCTGGATCAGGGCCAGATTCAGATCGGGTAATGCACTCAGATCACGCATAGTTTCTCCGCTGCTTGGCGCAACGTCTCCTCGCGCTTGGCAAAACACAGACGCACCAGGCGCTGCCCCTGGGGCGGCTGCTGATAGAACACCGACACCGGAATGGCCGCCACGCCGTGTTCGCGGGTCATCCATATCGCCATGTCGACATCATTCAAGTCTGGACGAATCTGCGAATAGTCCACCAATTGAAAATAGGTACCCGACACCCGGTTGAAGCTGAAACGCGAGGCGCTCAGCAGATCGCAGAACAGATCACGCTTGGCCTGGTAAAAGGCCGGCAACTCTTCGACATGTTCCGGGTGGTCGGCCATGAAGTCCGCCAGAGCGTACTGCAAAGGCGTGACCCCGCAGAAGCTGACATATTGATGCACCTTGCGCAGCTCGGCGCTCAGGGCCGGTGGTGCAACCACATAACCGGTCTTCCAGCCGGTCACGTGGTAGGTCTTGCCGAACGAGCTGACCACGAAGGCCCGCTGATACAGCTCCTCATGGGCCAGCACACTGACATGGGGTACGCCATCGAACACCAGGTGTTCGTAGACCTCGTCACTGACCAGATAAATATCGCGATCACGGATCAGGGCGGCCAACTGGTCCAGCTCGGCGCGGCTGATCAAGGCACCACTGGGGTTGTGCGGCGAATTGAGGATGATCATCCGCGTGCGCGGACTCAGGGCTTCACCGAGTTTCTGCCAATCGAGGGCAAAGCCCTGCCCGGCCAACGGCACATGCACACAACGCCCACCGGCCAGCTCCACCGACGGCTCATAGCTGTCGTAACTGGGGTCGAACACAATGACTTCGTCACCGCGCTGGATCACCGCCTGGATGGCACAGAAGATTGCCTGGGTCGCACCGGGGGTGATGGTCACCTCAGCGTCCGCATCGACCTGGACGCCATAGCTGCGGGCGATTTTCGCGGCGACCTGCTGGCGCAGTGCCGGTAGGCCGGTCATGGGTGCGTACTGGTTATGGCCATTGGCGGCATGCCAGCCAAGCGCATCACGCAGGGCTTGCGGGCCATCGAAATCAGGAAAGCCCTGGGACAGGTTGAGCGCTCCGGTTTCCACCGCGAGCTGGGACATTTGCGTGAAGATGGTGGTGCCGACATTCGGCAACTTACTGATGATCATGAGGATTCCCTGCTGAGCAGTCCGCACTACGGCGGCGCGGAGGTCCCCGAGAATAGCCCAAACGCCAGGCATGAAAAAGGGCGCCCGGGGCGCCCTCTTATCCACACAGATCCCGTAGGAACTGGCTTGCCAGCGAAGCTCTGAAGCAGGTCCGGAGCTTCACCGGCAAGCCGGCCCCTAAGCCGGTCAGCGCTTGTCGCGGCGCTTCTTGTCGGCCTTCTTGTGGTGCGACATCAAGCGACGCTTCTTGTTGACCTGGCGGTCGGTCAGCGTGTTCTTGTTGCCTTCGTACGGGTTCTCGCCGCCCTTGAACTCGATGCGGATCGGCGTACCTACCAGCTTCAAGACTCGGCGGTAGGTGTTTTCCAGATAGCGCACATAAGACTTGGGCACCTTCTCCACCTGGTTGCCGTGGATCACGATCAGCGGCGGGTTGGCACCACCCAAGTGGGCGTAGCGCAGTTTGATCCGGCGATTGTTGACCATGGGCGGCGCGTGCTCGCCAACGGCATCTTCGAGGATCTGCGTCAGGCGGCTGGTGGGCCAGCGGGTTACCGCCGACTTGAAGGAGTTCTGCACCGACTGGTAGAGGTTGCCCACACCGGTACCGTGCAGCGCCGAGATGAAGTGGATATCGGCGAAGTCGACGAAGAACAGCCGGCGTTGCAGCTCGGTCTTCACATAGTCGCGCTCGCTCGGCTGCATGCCGTCCCACTTGTTCAGGGCGATCACCAGGGCCCGACCGGCTTCCAGGGCAAAGCCCAGCAGGTTCAGGTCGTGGTCCACCACACCTTCGCGGGCGTCCATGACGAAGATCACCACGTTGGCGTCCTTGATCGCCTGCAGCGTCTTGACCACCGAGAACTTTTCGACTTCCTCGTGGATCTTGCCGCGCTTGCGCACACCGGCGGTGTCGATCAGGGTGTACTTCTCGTCGTTGCGCTCGAACGGGATGTAGATACTGTCGCGGGTGGTGCCGGGCTGGTCATAGACGATCACCCGGTCTTCACCGAGCATGCGGTTGACCAGGGTCGACTTGCCGACGTTGGGACGACCGATGATGGCGATCTTGATCCCGTCCTTCTCGCTCGGGCCCGGAATGCGCTTGGCTTCCTCACCCTCGGCAACGATCTCTTCCTCGCCTTCTTCCGGCTCGTCAGCGTCATCCTTGGGGAATTCGCTCAGGGCGATTTCCAGCATCTGGGTGATACCGCGGCCATGAGCACCGGCGATCGGGATGGCATCGCCCATGCCCAGCGGCGCGAACTCGGCGCGGGCCATGTCCGGGTCGATGTTGTCGACCTTGTTGGCGATCACGTAGGAAGTCTTGTTACGTTTGCGCAGGTGCTCGCCGATCATCTGGTCGGCCGCGGTAAACCCGGCCTTGGCGTCCACCAGGAACAACACCACATCAGCTTCTTCGATGGCCAGCAGCGACTGCTCGGCCATCTTTTCATCCATGCCATGCTCGTCACCGGAGATACCGCCGGTGTCGATCAGAATATAGGTACGCCCTTGCCACTTGGCCTCACCGTATTGGCGATCACGGGTCAGACCGGACAGGTCGCCGACAATGGCGTCGCGAGTCCGAGTCAGGCGGTTGAACAAGGTGGACTTGCCGACGTTAGGTCGGCCCACCAGGGCGATTACGGGAACCATGCGGCTCTCCACTGCGTTAATTCAGAAAATACAAAAGCCGCTGCGAGGCAGCGGCTGGTGCTCGGGGCAGCACTGTAGGAGCGAGCGTGCTCGCGATTAACTCCATGGCGCCGCGCTCGTCCAGCAAGCTGGCGTCACCTGGCATCCATCGCGAGCACGCTCGCTCCTGCAGTTCGCTTGGGGATCACCCCAAGCATAGTCAAACCATTACTTGATGGTCAGGGCTTCCAGTTTGCCGCTGTTGCCATACACATAAATCATGTCGCCCACCACCAGCGGACGAGCACGCAGGCCGTCGCTATCGATGCGCGTACGACCGACGAAGCGACCGTCAACCTGGCTCAGCAGGTGCAGGTAACCTTCCAGGTCGCCCACGGCTACGTAGCTGGAGAAGACTTCCGGTGCCGACAGTTGGCGGCGAGCCAGGGAGTCGTTGCTCCACAGCGCGGTAGTCGAACGCTCGTCCACGCCTTCCACGGTACCCGAGGACAGGCTGACATAAACGCTGCCGAACCCTTGGGCCACACCGGCGTAGCTGGAAGCATCACGCTGCCACAGCGGACGGCCGCTCTCCAGGTCCAGGGCAACCACACGCCCCTGGTAGCTGGCAACGTACAGGGTGCCACCGGACAGCAGCAGGCCACCGTCGATGTCCACGACCCGATCCAGTTCGGAACGGCCTTGTGGAATGGCTACACGCTGCTCCCACACCGGCACGCCGTTGCGAATATCCAGCGCGACCACCTTGCCGGTGGATAGACCGGCCAGGGCCAGACGGTTGGTCGCCAACGGCGCACTGGTGCCCCGCAGGGTCAACACCGCTGGAGTGCTGTCGTAGAGCCAGATCTGGTGACCGGTGCTGGCTTCAAGGCCAATCACGCGGTCGTCCTGAGTCTGCACCACCACCACGTCACCGTTGGTAGCTGGCGGAGCCAGCACTTCACTGGTCACACGGGCACGCCATTTCTCTTCACCGCTGGAGGCATCCAGGGCAACCACTTCGCCTTTCAGAGTGCCGATCATGACCAACCCATAACCCACGCCCACGGCGCCGGAAACAGGCAGTTCGAGATCTTTCTTCCATTTGACGTCGCCGTTCATGCGATCCATGGAAACCACCACGCCGGTCACGTCAGCGGCATAGATGGTGTCACCATCGATGGCTGGCACCAGCATGTTATAGGTTTCGCCCTGACCGTCACCGATCGAACGGCTCCACTGCTTCTGCAGGACCACTTCTTCTTTGAAGTCGACCAGTTCCGCCGGTGGCAGTTCTTTCTTGCTGTTGCTGCTGCAACCCGCGGCCAACAAGGCCAGAGCCAGCAATGCTGCATGTTTCCAACGGATCACGTCATGCATCCCCTTTGGCCAGGTCGTCCAGCTTGATTTGTAGGCCACCGACTGCCGCTTCATCCGAGAGCGCCGCCTTGGCTTTTTGGTATGCCGCATGGGCTTCGTCCACACGGCCCAGCTGGACCAGCAGATCGCCCTTGAGTTCTTCACGAGTCGCCAGGAATGCCTTGTCGGCATCGCCGTCGAGCAGCTTCAGAGCCTCGTCGGCCTTGTTCTGCGCCGCCAGTACCTGTGCCAGGCGCTGACGCGCCACTTCACCCAGGGTCGGGTTGGCGGGCTTGTCGGCCACGGCCTTGAGCTGTGCCGCTGCATCGTCCAGCTTGCCGGTGTCTACTGCCACCTTGGCCACGAACAGGTTGCCGTACTGCGCGTAGGCAGTACCGCCGAACTCGCTGTTGAGCTTGCCCGCCAGGTCCGTAACACGAGCCGCATCCGGCTTGCCATCCGGCGTCAGGGTAGTTTCCAGCAGTTGCTGATAGAGCACCGAAGCGCCTTGCGACTGATTGTTCTGATACTTGTGCCAGGCTTGCCAGCCGAACACGATAACCAGGGCCAGCAGGCCGCCAGTCACCAGGGGTTTGCCGTTACGCTGCCACCAGTCTTTCAATTCCGCCAGCTGTTCATCTTCGGTACTCGACACCCCAATACTCCTTATTCGCTAAATCGGCTGTTTGACAGCTTCAACCCTGCACGACGCAGGTGGCCAGGTGCGCAGCGAGTGCATCCCAGGCAATGCTTTGTTGTTCGCCCTGGCCACGCAGGGGTTTGAAACCTACCACTTGCTGGGCCAGTTCGTCGTCACCGAGGATCAGCGCATACAGCGCGCCGCTCTTGTCGGCCTTCTTGAATTGGCTCTTGAAGCTGCCGGCACCGGCATTGATCTGCAGACGCAGGTTCGGCAATTGATCGCGAACACGCTCGCTCAGCGCCAGCGCAGCCAGTTCGGCGGCCTCACCGAAGGCGCAGAGGTAAACGTCGACCTGGCGCGAGATTTCTTCCGGGACCTGCTCCAGGGTTTCCAGCAGCAGCACCAGACGCTCGATCCCCATGGCAAAGCCAACGCCCGAGGTAGGCTTGCCGCCCATCTGCTCCACCAGGCCATCGTAACGGCCACCGGCACAGACAGTGCCCTGGGCACCGAGCTTGTCGGTGACCCATTCGAAAACGGTCTTGCTGTAGTAATCCAGCCCACGCACCAGCTTGGGGTTGATCACATAGGGGATACCCGCAGCATCCAGGCGGGCCTTGAGGCCTTCGAAGTGCACGCGGGACTCTTCGTCCAGGTAGTCGGCCAGCTTGGGCGCCTCCACCAGCACGGCTTGAGTGTCCGGGTTCTTGGTATCCAGCACCCGCAGCGGGTTGGTCTTCAGGCGGCGCTGGCTGTCTTCGTCCAGCTTGTCCACGCGCGCCGACAGGAACTCCACCAGCGCGTCGCGATAGCGCGCGCGCGCTTCGGCGGTACCCAGGCTGTTGAGTTCGAGCTTGACCGCATCACGGATGCCCAGCTCGCCCCACAGGCGCCAGGTCAGCACGATCAGTTCAGCATCGATGTCCGGCCCGTCGAGGTTGAATACCTCGCAACCGATCTGGTGGAACTGGCGATAACGGCCTTTCTGCGGGCGCTCGTGACGGAACATCGGGCCGATGTACCACAGCTTCTGCACCTGGCCACCGCCGGTAATGCCGTGCTCCAGCACTGCACGGACACAGGCAGCGGTGCCTTCCGGACGCAGGGTGAGGGAGTCGCCGTTGCGATCCTCGAAGGTGTACATCTCTTTTTCGACGATGTCGGTCACTTCACCGATGGAGCGCTTGAACAGCTCGGTGAACTCGACGATCGGCATGCGGATCTGCTTGTAACCGTAGTTATCCAGCAGGCACGCCACAGTACCCTCGAAATAACGCCACAGGGGCGTCTGCTCGGGCAGGATGTCATTCATGCCACGAATGGCTTGCAGAGACTTGCTCACAAAAAATCCTTAAATACGTTCGGTTAGCCGCGAGCGATCAGCGCTGCGTCGGCCTCGACCTTTTCGGCCGCCTTCTGCCGGATCAGCTTTTCAAGCTCGTCCACCAGATTGTCATTGGTCAGTTTCTGTGCCGGCTTGCCATCGATGTAGATCAGGTTCGGTGTACCACCGGTCAGGCCGATGTGCGCCTCTTTGGCTTCACCCGGACCGTTGACCACGCAACCGATCACTGCAACATCCAACGGCACCAACAGGTCTTCAAGCCGTCCTTCCAGTTCGTTCATGGTTTTCACCACATCGAAGTTCTGCCGCGAGCAGCTCGGGCAGGCGATGAAGTTGATGCCACGGGAACGCAGGTGCAGGGACTTGAGAATGTCGTAGCCGACCTTCACTTCCTCAACCGGGTCGGCCGCCAGCGAAATGCGAATGGTATCGCCAATTCCTTCGGCCAGCAGCATACCGAGGCCGACGGCGGATTTCACTGTGCCTGAACGCAAACCACCGGCTTCGGTGATCCCCAGGTGCAGGGGCTGGATGATTTCCTTGGCCAGCAGGCGGTAGGCCTCGACGGCCATGAACACGTCAGAGGCTTTCACGCTGACCTTGAAGTCCTTGAAATTCAGGCGTTCCAGGTGCTCTACGTGACGCAGCGCCGACTCCACCAATGCAGCCGGGGTCGGTTCGCCGTATTTTTTCTGCAGGTCTTTTTCCAGGGAACCGGCGTTGACCCCGATACGGATCGGGATCCCGCGATCACGGGCAGCATCCACCACCGCGCGTACCCGGTCTTCACGACCGATATTGCCCGGGTTGATCCGCAGGCAATCGACGCCCAGTTCGGCCACACGCAGCGCGATCTTGTAGTCGAAGTGGATGTCGGCCACCAGCGGTACCTTGACCTGCTGCTTGATCCGGCCGAACGCCTCGGCGGCGTCCATGTCCGGCACCGAAACCCGCACGATATCGACACCGGCGGCTTCCAGGCGGTTGATCTGGGCGACGGTTGCGGCCACGTCGTTGGTGTCGCTGTTGGTCATGCTCTGCACCGCAATCGGGGCATCGCCTCCGACCGGTACCGAGCCGACCCAGATCTTGCGGGATTCGCGACGCTTGATTGGAGATTCGCCGTGCATGACTTATTGACCTAACTTCAGGCGAGCAGTCTCGCCACTGGTGAACGGGGCGATATCCACCGCCTGACCGTTGTAAGTGATTTGTGCGCCACGGGCATAGCCCAGACGTACGGCAAAAGGCGGCTTGCCGCTGACATCGACATTTTCACCCTTGCGCTTGAGGGCGCTGAGCAGAACCTTGCCGTTGGCATCGATGACCTGGGCCCAGCAGTCGGCGCTGAACTGGATCTGTACCTGGCCCGCGCCTGCAACTGCAGTTGCCGCAGCGCTGCCCGGTGCAACCGCAGCAGCAGGCGCGGTCGGCGTGACAGGCGCTTGCGCCACGGCAGCCGGTGCGACAGGCGCCGGAGCCGGCGCGTTGTGCACGGGAGCTGCGGGGACGGACGCAGTGGCAGCCGGTGCCGGAGCGGTCGAAACGGCTGGGGCGGCAGGAGTCTCGCTCGCTGCCTGGCCTTCGCTTTGAGCGGCGTTGTCCAGCGCCTCGCTCTGCCCCTCGGCAACCGCTTGGTCTTCGGGCTCGTCGATAGGATGAATCTGGGTAGTGCCGTCGGCGCCTTCGACCTCGACATGCTCGGGGCTCAGGGAGACCGGCTCCTTGCCGCGCTGGGAGGACTGATCCTGCCACCAGATGAAACCGCCACCAACCACCGCCACCAGCAGCAGCAAACTGACAATGCGCAAGATAGTGTGGGAAACCCGCACCGGCTCTTCGATGCGCCCCAGGGCATGGACGCTGCTGCCCTGGGAGTCGGTACCGGTGTATTGATCGAACTCCTGGACCAGTACCGCCTGATCCATGCCCAGCAATTTGGCGTAGGCACGAATATAGCCACGGGCGAAAGTGTGCCCCGGCAGCTTGTCGAAGGCGCCAGCTTCCAGGTTGCTCAGGGAGCTCACGGTGAGGTTGAGCTTGTGGGCCACTTCGGCCAGCGACCAACCATTGCTTTCGCGGGCCTGACGCAGGGTCTCACCGGGGTTTACGCGAGTCACTGCTTGAACTTCGGGATGGGCCGCTTTCATCATTGCTCCGACAGGTATTGCTGATATTCCGGCGTACCGGGATAAAGTCGTTTTAGTTGCAGACCGTAACTGGCGGCCTTGTCGCGATCTTCGAACACCGTTGCCAGCCGAACGCCGAGCAATAGACTACGTGCATTTTGCTCGCCGAGCAGGCTAAAACGATCGTAATAGTCGCGCGCGGGCACATAATGCCTGTCTTCGTAAGACAACTCAGCCATTTCCAGCAATGCACGGGGCTGTTGATGATTGAGACGCAAGGCCTTTTCCAGCTGCAGCTGGGCCAGATCACGCTGGCCGAGCCTTGAAGCGGTCATGCCGAGGTTTTCAAACACTCGGGAACGTTCGGGGTACAGAGTATCAGCAGCGGCTTGCTCAAAGCGCTGATAAGCCTCTTTGTAACGTTTTTCCTGGAACAGAAAGCTGCCGTAGTTATTGAGGATCCGGGCACTCTCCGGACGCGCCGCCAGGGCCTGGCGAAAATGCTCGTCGGCCAGGGCCGGTTCCATCTCGGCCTGGAACACCAGTGCAAGGGCAGCATTGGCGTCGGCATCGGCGGGGGCCAGTTCCAGGGCTTTCTTCAGTGGCACCTTGGCCCGCTCGCTCATGCCCTGCTGCAAGTAGCCCAGGCCCAACTGCACATAGGCCTCGCGCGCCTCGTCGCGCCCCTTGCTGGTGTTCATCGGGTTGGAATCACCCGACAGAACACAGCCAGCACACAGGCTGGCAACAAGCAGGAGCAGCGCAAAGCGCAGGGCCATGGAGATCCTCTCTCAGGTACGGGTTGCGGCGCTTTGCGGCATATCGGCGTCGGCGCTCAACTCACGCACGGCGATATAGCGTTCGCTACGACGGGTGCGGTCCAGCACCTGCCCGACCAACTGACCGCAGGCGGCATCGATGTCTTCACCACGCGTGGTGCGCACGGTGACGTTGAAACCGGCGTGATGCAGCTGGTCCTGGAAGCGACGAATGGCATTGTTGCTCGGACGCTCGTACCCGGAATGCGGGAACGGGTTGAACGGGATCAGGTTGATCTTGCACGGTACATCCTTGAGCAGCTCGATCATCTCCACCGCGTGCTCAAGCTTGTCGTTGACGTCTTTGAGGAGGGTGTACTCGATGGTCAGCACACGCTTCTCACCCAGGGCCGACATGTAGCGCTGGCAGGACTCGAGCAGCATCTTCAGCGGGTACTTCTTGTTGATCGGTACCAGCTGGTTGCGCAGCGCATCATTGGGTGCGTGCAGAGACAACGCCAGCGAGACGTCGATGTGCTTGGCCAGCTCATCGATCATCGGCACCACGCCGGAGGTCGACAGGGTCACCCGGCGCTTGGAGATGCCGTAGCCCAGGTCGTCCATCATCAGGTGCATGGCAGCAATGACGTTGTCGAAGTTCAGCAGCGGCTCACCCATGCCCATCATCACCACGTTGGTGATGGCACGGTCGACGGTCGCCGGGACGCTGCCAAAGGATTTGTTGGCAATCCACACCTGGCCGATGACTTCGGCGGCGGTGAGGTTGCTATTGAAGCCTTGCTTGCCGGTGGAGCAGAAACTGCAATCCAGGGCACAGCCCGCCTGGGACGAAACGCACAGAGTGCCGCGCTTGCCCTGGGGAATGTAGACGGTCTCGACGCAGCTGCCGGACGCCACGCGCACCACCCATTTACGGGTGCCGTCGCTGGAGATGTCCTCGCTGACCACTTCCGGACCGCGAATCTCGGCAACAGCCTTGAGCTTTTCGCGCAAGGCCTTGCCGACATTCGTCATGGCGTCGAAATCATCGACGCCAAAGTGGTGAATCCATTTCATTACCTGACCGGCACGGAAACGCTTCTCCCCGATTGAGTCGAAGAATTTCTCCATTTCCGGTTGAGTAAGCCCCAACAGGTTAGTTTTGCCGATCGATGCAGTCATGGTTTCACCTCTCACGCGCAAGCCTTACTCAGCGAGCGGTTACTTCAGTAGCTGCGAAGAAGTAAGCGATTTCGCGAGCAGCGGCAGCTTCGGAGTCCGAACCGTGAACGGCGTTGGCGTCGATGGACTCGGCGAAGTCAGCACGGATGGTGCCGGCAGCAGCTTCTTTAGGGTTGGTGGCGCCCATCAGCTCACGGTTGCGAACGATGGCGTTTTCGCCTTCCAGAACCTGAACAACAACCGGGCCGGAAGTCATGAAGGCAACCAGTTCGCCGAAGAAGCCACGCTCGCTGTGCTCAGCGTAGAAGCCTTCAGCTTCAGCCTTGGACAGTTGCTTCATTTTCGAAGCTACAACGCGCAGGCCGGCTTCTTCAAAACGGGAAACGATCTTGCCGATAACGTTTTTTGCAACAGCGTCAGGCTTGATGATGGAGAAAGTACGTTGAACAGCCATGGTGTAACTCCAGAAACGGTGATTAAAGCGAAAAATTAAACCCGCGAATTATACGCGGGTTTATAGGGATTGCCTAACTGCGTAGCCCGCGGATTCAGTCAGCTTCGTCGATCCAGGCGGCCTGAATTGCTTCAAGAACCTTCTCGCCTCCGCGAGCCGGATCGTCGCTGAACTCCGGCAGTGCCAGAACCCATTGGTGCAGATCGACAAAGTTCACATAACGCGGATCCACATCCGGCTTGGACTCAGCCAGTTGGATCGCGATTTCCAGTACATCAACCCACTTGAGGCTCATGCCAGTTCCTTGAAATCAGTGCGGCGCTTCGGCTGCATGGTTGAGCGAGTATTTTGGAATTTCGACGGTCAGGTCTTCATCGCCGACGATGGCCTGGCAGGACAGGCGCGACTGCGCTTCCAGGCCCCAGGCCTTGTCCAGCAGGTCTTCTTCCAGCTCGTCAGCCTCGTTCAGCGAGTCGAAGCCTTCACGAATGATGCAATGGCAGGTGGTGCAGGCACAGACGCCGCCACAGGCACTTTCGATCTCGATGTGGTTGTCATGCGCCACCTCGAGCACCGAGACGCCAGGCTCGACCTCTACAACCAGGCCGTCCGGACAGAACACGGCGTGTGGCAGAAAAATGATCTGCGGCATCAGTTATTCCTCGATTTCATTCAGGTTGCGCCCCGCCAGCGCGGCTTTCACCGTCGAATCCAGGCGTCGGGCAGCAAAGGCATCGGTCACTTGCGACAGACGCTTGGTCTGCTGCTCGATGGCGTAACCATCGGTACCACGCATCAATTCACTCAATTCCTGCATCTGCAACTCGATGACCATGCGTTCTTCGGCATCCAGCAGACGCTCGCCATCGGCGTCCAGGGCACCTTGCACCGCCTCGATCAGGCGCTGAGCATCAACCTGCTGCTCGCGCAGTACACGGGCCACCTTGTCGTCGCCGGCGTACTGGAAGGAATCCTTGAGCATCTTGGCGATCTCGCCGTCGGTCAGACCGTAGGATGGCTTGACCTGGATGCTGGCTTCGACGCCCGAACCCAGCTCTCGCGCAGAAACGCTGAGCAGGCCATCGGCGTCGACCTGGAAGGTCACGCGGATCTTCGCCGCACCGGCCACCATCGGTGGGATGCCGCGCAATTCGAAACGCGCCAGGGAGCGGCAGTCGCTGATCAGCTCGCGCTCGCCTTGCAGCACATGAACCATCATGGCCGTCTGGCCATCCTTGTAGGTGGTGAAGTCCTGGGCACGGGCAACCGGAATGGTGGTGTTGCGCGGAATCACCTTCTCCATCAGCCCGCCCATGGTTTCCAACCCCAGGGACAGCGGAATCACGTCCAGCAGCAGCAATTCGCCGCCTTCGCGCTTGTTGCCGGCCAAGGTATCGGCCTGGATCGCGGCCCCAATGGCCACCACTTGATCCGGATCGATCTCGGTCAACGGCTGGCGACCGAACATTTCAGCCACCGCCTCACGCACACGCGGCACACGGGTCGAACCGCCCACCATGACCACCGCCTGCACTTCATCCAATTCGACATTGGAATCGCGTACAGCACGACGACAGGCCTTGAGGCTGCGGGCAACCATCGGCTCGATCAGGGCGTCGAAGGCGTCGCGAGTCAGGGTGGCACGCCAATCGCCATACACCACTTCCACGGACGCGGCGCCGGTCAAGGCTTCCTTGGCTGCACAAGCGGCTTGCAACAGACTGCGCTGGGTACCCGGGTCGAGGTCGGCGGACAGGCCCGCGCCCTCGATGATCCAGCCGGCAATGGCGTGATCGAAGTCATCGCCGCCCAGAGCAGTATCGCCACCGGTAGCCAAGACTTCGAAGACGCCGCCGGTCAGGCGCAGAATGGAAATATCGAAGGTGCCGCCACCCAAGTCATAGATCGCCACCACGCCTTCGGCGTGCTGATCCAGACCATAAGCCACAGCCGCCGCGGTCGGCTCGTTGAGCAGGCGCAGCACATTCAGGCCGGCCAGCTTGGCCGCATCCTTGGTGGCTTGACGCTGGGCGTCGTCGAAATAGGCAGGAACGGTGATGACCGCACCTACCAGCTCGCCACCCAGGGCCGCCTCAGCACGCTGACGCAACACCTTGAGCACTTCAGCCGATACTTCCACCGGGCTTTTCGGCCCCTGGATGGTCTCGATGAACGGCATGTGCGACTCGCCCTCGACGAAGCGATAGGGCAGTTGCTCACCCAGCTGCTTGACGTCGGACAGGCCACGCCCCATCAGGCGCTTGACCGAAAGCACGGTGTTCAAAGGGTCGGTAGGTGCAGCCAGGCGGGCCGACTCGCCCACCTCGACGCGGTCGGCGTGATAACGCACCGCGGACGGCAGAATCACCTGCCCCTGCGCGTCGGCCAGCGGCTCGGAAAGACCACTGCGCAAGGCAGCGACCAGCGAATTGGTAGTGCCCAAGTCGATCCCCACAGCCAGGCGACGCTGGTGCGGTTGAGGACTTTGGCCGGGTTCGGCGATCTGCAGTAGGGCCATGCTTATCTGGACTTATCTGTATATCAGGCGTGCGACCGGAGCGGCACTGGGTTAATCGTCGAGGCGCTCTTCTAACTGGCGCACTTCGTAGGTGAGCTTGTCGAGGAACTGCATGCGCCGCATCAGGCGCTCGGCCTGCTCGCGTTGCGCCGCATCATCCCAACAGGCTGCGAAGCTTTCATTCAGTTCATCCTGGGCTGTCTTGAGCCGACGCTTGAATGCCGCCACTCCGGCCAGGTCGGCGCTGTCCTGCAAATCCTCGAGCTCTTCGCGCCATTGCATCTGCTGCAGAAGAAACTCCGGATCATGCACCGTGACTTCCAACGGCAACTCGCCGCCATTCAAAGCCAGCAGGTAACGGGCGCGCTTGGGCGGGCTCTTGAGGGTCTGGTAAGCCTCGTTGAGGCTTGCCGACTGCTCCAGGGCCAGGCGCTGCTCGCGCTCGGAAGCATCGGCAAAACGGTCTGGATGAACCCCACGCGCCAACTCGCGGTAGCGCGCGGCCAACTGCTCGAGATCCAGGCGGAAGCTCGGTTGCAGCTCAAATAAAGCGAAATGACAAGGAGTACCCACGACAAGCCTCAGATGTTGAAGCTTTCGCCGCAGCCACACTCACCGCGCACGTTGGGGTTGTTGAACTTGAAGCCTTCGTTCAACCCTTCCTTGACGAAATCAAGTTCGGTGCCGTCCAGATAGGTCAGGCTTTTCGGATCGATGATCACTTTCTCGCCGTGACTCTCGAATACCTGATCGTCCTCGCCAATCTCGTCGACGAACTCCAGCACGTAGGCAAGGCCGGAACAGCCCGTGGTGCGAACACCCAGACGAATCCCATCACCCTTGCCGCGCCCGTTGAGGGAGCGTCGCACGTGTTGAGCAGCCGCTTCTGTCATGCTGATAGCCATCGTGACTCCTTACTTGTCGCCAAATCTGTGAAAGCCGATCGGTCAGATCAGGCCTTTCTTCTGCTTGTAGTCGCGTACGGCGGCCTTGATGGCGTCTTCGGCGAGTACCGAGCAGTGAATCTTCACGGGAGGCAGGGCCAGCTCTTCAGCCAGCTGGGTGTTCTTGATGGTTTCGGCTTCATCCAGGGTCTTGCCCTTCATCCACTCAGTGGCCAGGGAGCTGGAAGCAATGGCGGAACCGCAGCCATAGGTCTTGAACTTGGCGTCTTCGATGATGCCCTGCTCATTGACCTTGATCTGCAGGCGCATCACGTCGCCGCAGGCAGGAGCGCCGACCATGCCGGTGCCGACATCCGGATCTTCCGCGTTCATCTTGCCGACGTTGCGCGGGTTCTCGTAGTGGTCGATGACCTTTTCGCTGTAAGCCATGATTCTTAATCCTCACTCATCAGAGAGTCGCTCTTGGGTTCTGCAAATCGCCGTTATCGGTACGCTCTACAGAACCCTGTGCGGCGACTTATATTCAGTGCGCCGCCCACTCGATCTTCGAGATATCGACGCCATCTTTGTACATGTCCCACAGCGGCGACAGAGCGCGCAGCTTGGTAACGGCTTCGCAGACTTTCTGCGCCGCGTAATCGATTTCTTCTTCAGTGGTGAAGCGGCCGAAGGTGAAGCGGATCGAGCTGTGAGCCAGCTCGTCGTTGCGACCCAGGGCACGCAACACGTAGGAAGGCTCCAGGGAGGCCGAAGTACAGGCCGAACCGGAAGACACTGCCAGGTCCTTGAGGGCCATGATCAGCGACTCGCCTTCAACGTAGTTGAAGCTCAGGTTCAGGTTGTGCGGTACGCGGGCAGTCATGCTGCCGTTGATGTACAGCTCTTCCAGGTGCTCGACCTGCTTGTAGAAGCGGTCGCTCAGGGCCTTGATGCGCAGGTTCTCGGCGGCCATGTCTTCCTTGGCCACGCGGAAGGCTTCGCCCATGCCGACGATCTGGTGAGTAGCCAGGGTGCCGGAACGCATGCCGCGTTCGTGACCACCGCCGTGCATGGTTGCTTCCAGGCGCACCCGCGGCTTGCGGCTGACGTACAGCGCGCCGATCCCTTTCGGGCCGTAGGTCTTGTGGGCGGAGAAGGACATCAGGTCGACCTTCAGGGCCTGCAGGTCGATGTCGACCTTGCCGGTGGACTGAGCGCCGTCGACGTGGAACAACACGCCCTTGGAGCGGGTCAGCTCGCCGATGGCAGCGATGTCGTTGATGGTGCCGATCTCGTTGTTCACATGCATGATCGAAACCAGGATGGTGTCGTCACGCAGGGCTGCTTCGACCATGGCCGGAGTGATGAGGCCGTCTTCGCCCGGCTCGATGTAGGTCACTTCGAAGCCTTCACGCTCGAGTTGGCGCATGGTGTCCAGGACAGCCTTGTGCTCGATCTTCGAGGTGATCAGGTGCTTGCCCTTGGTGTGGTAGAAATGCGCGACACCCTTGATTGCCAGGTTGTCGGATTCGGTAGCACCGGAAGTCCAGACGATTTCACGCGGGTCGGCGTTAACCAGGTCGGCCACTTGGCGACGGGCGTTTTCCACCGATTCTTCGGCTTTCCAGCCAAACACGTGGGAGCGGGACGCCGGGTTACCGAAGTTCCCGTCGACCAGCAGGCATTCACTCATTTTCTGCGCGACGCGCGGATCAACCGGGGTGGTCGCTGAGTAATCAAGGTAAATCGGCAATTTCATGGACTCTCTCCTAAATCAGGCTGGCTGGCGTGCCGCTAGCTCTTTGGCTGTCATTCGACGGCGGACGCTTCAATCTTGTCCAGGCGCGGCGCCTTGCCATTACAACGGCGCTGGTCCTGACGCTGGGCTACTTCTTGCACCTCACGGCGAGTGACAAGGTCAGCCAAGCTGATACCGCTTAGAAATTCGTGGATCTGCAGGCTCAGATCGCACCACAGGTGGTGCGTCAGGCAGGTGTCGCCGGCATGGCAATCACCCAGCCCCTGGCATTTGGTTGCATCGACCGATTCGTTCACCGCATCGATCACCTGGGCCACCTGGATCCCCTGCATGTCGCGGGACAGCTGATAGCCGCCACCAGGACCCCGGACGCTGGACACCAGATTGCTACGGCGCAATTTGGCGAAAAGCTGTTCGAGATAGGACAGGGAAATGCCTTGGCGCTCGGAGATATCGGCCAGGGAGACCGGGCCATGTTGCGCGTGCAACGCCAGATCGAGCATGGCGGTCACGGCGTATCGGCCTTTAGTAGTCAGTCGCATGGACAAGTACCACGGAGTTTCGGAATGGAGGCGAGTATGCAATACCCGAGTAATCAGGTCAACTATAAGACCAACTACTTTAGTCGGATTTACCCGCAAAAGAGCGCGCGAATCATAGCAAAGTCTGCGACGTAATGGCACAGCGCGATGGCAACAACTGACCCGCGGGTCGCTTATGGCCTCTCGGGGGCTTTTTCGCCGGCAAACCGGCTCCTGCAGGAGAAGCCGGTTTGCGGGGCATCAGCCGACCTGGCTGTCGCCCTTGCCCTTGACTTCAGCGAAGTCTTCTTCACGCAGGGCAGGCAAGTCCTTGGCGCAGTAGTCACTGCCCAGATCCTTCAGCGCGCCACACATCCCCTCTAGACGACCATCGACCGCTTGCAGGTGATCAAGCAACTGACCAATGGCCCGCGCCACGGGGTCAGGCATGTCTTCGCTGACGCCATAGGCATCGAAGCCGAGCTTTTCCGCCATGGCCTTGCGCTTGGCTTCCTGCTCATCATTGGATTTCATGATGATCCGCCCCGGAATCCCCACTACGGTCGCACCGGCCGGCACCGCCTTGGTCACCACGGCATTGGAACCAACCTTGGCCCCGGCCCCGACCGTGAACGGCCCCAGCACCTTGGCGCCAGCCCCCACCACCACACCATCTTCCAGGGTCGGGTGGCGCTTGCCTTTATTCCAACTGGTGCCACCCAGGGTCACCCCCTGGTAAAGCGTGACGTCATCACCGATCTCGGCGGTTTCGCCAATGACGATGCCCATTCCATGGTCAATAAAGAAGCGACGACCGACCTTGGCCCCCGGATGAATCTCGATCCCGGTCAGCCAGCGCCCGAAGTTCGAGACCAGCCGCGCCAGCCACTTCCAGCCCATCCCCCACAAGGCGCCGGACAGGCGATGGATCCAGATCGCATGCATCCCCGGGTAGCAGGTCAGCACCTCAAAGGCGTTGCGCGCAGCCGGGTCACGATGGAAAACACTTTGGATATCTTCACGCAGACGTTCGAACATCACTGATCCTTCCGCTTCTGTAGCTCCCCACGAGCCGCTTTCTGGGTTTCCGTGAGGATGCCTCGCAATATATTCATTTCCGCCCGGCTGACCGAGCTGCGACCGTACAACCGACGCAAGCGCGCCATCAAGTGTCGAGGTTTCTCCGGATCGAGGAAGTCGATGGCCACCAGAGTTTGCTGCAGGTGCTCGTAGAACCGCTCCAGCTCATCCATGGTTGCCAGCTCATCACTGCGCGGCGACGCCACCTCATCCTTCTCCACCTTGCTCGGCTGGCCCTGAGCTGCCAACCAGGACATGCGCACTTCATAGGTCAGCACTTGCACCGCCGTGGCCAGGTTCAACGAGCTGAACTCCGGATCCGACGGGATATGCACATGGAAATGACATCGCTGCAGTTCGTCATTGGTCAGGCCGGAATCTTCACGACCGAACACCAGAGCGATCTGCGCCCCCTGCCCGGCCTCCTCCACGACCTTGAGGCCCGACTCGCGGGGATCCAGCAGCGGCCAGGGAATGCGCCGATCACGAGCGCTGGTGCCGAACACCAGGGTGCAACCCGCCAGAGCATCCTCCAGCGTCGCCACCACCTGGGCATTTTCGAGAATATCGGTGGCACCAGAAGCCCGCGCATCCGCCTCATGAGACGGAAATACCCGCGGCTCCACCAGCACCAGCCGCGACAAGCCCATGTTCTTCATGGCACGCGCAGCCCCGCCGATATTGCCCGGATGACTGGTATTGACCAGGACGACACGAATGTTCTGCAGCAAGGGAGGCGCTCTCGGACACGGGAAGGGGGAGCAAATATTACAGAACAGGCTGCACCACCGCCTCAAAAATAACCATCTGCCAATTCCGCTGCCTTATTGAGAGCCCGCGACAGGAGCGGCCAATACCCGCTGACGAAATGCGCCACACAGCGGATCAATGCAATCAAAGCGAACGCCGACCTTCATCTGCAAAAGTTTTCTGCTAGAATGCTCGGCTTTCTTTAACAACCTTAGGTGACCTATCCATGCAGCCAATGCTGAATATCGCGCTGCGCGCCGCCCGCAGCGCCAGTGAATTGATTTTCCGCTCCATCGAGCGCCTGGATACCATCAAGGTCGACGAAAAAGACGCCAAAGACTACGTATCCGAAGTTGATCGCGCTGCCGAGCAGAAGATCATCGACGCGCTGCGCAAAGCCTACCCGACCCACGCCATCCTCGGCGAAGAAACCGGCCTGCACGCCGGCAGCGGCGAAGGCGAAGACTACCTGTGGATCATCGACCCACTGGACGGCACCACCAACTTCCTGCGCGGCATCCCGCACTTTGCCGTGAGCATCGCCTGCAAATACCGTGGCCGCCTGGAACACGCCGTGGTTCTGGACCCGGTTCGCCAGGAAGAATTCACCGCCAGCCGTGGCCGCGGTGCCCAGCTGAACGGTCGTCGCCTGCGGGTCAGCGGCCGCACCAGCCTGGACGGCGCCCTGCTGGGCACCGGCTTCCCCTTCCGTGACGACCAGATGGACAACCTGGACAACTACCTGGGCATGTTCCGCGCCCTGGTTGGCCAGACTGCAGGCATCCGTCGCGCTGGCGCAGCAAGCCTGGACCTGGCCTACGTCGCCGCCGGTCGCTTTGACGCCTTCTGGGAATCGGGCCTGTCCGAATGGGACATGGCAGCAGGCGCCCTGTTGATCCAGGAGGCCGGCGGCCTGGTGAGCGACTTCACCGGCGGTCACGACTTCCTGGAAAAAGGCCACGTCGTGGCCGGCAACACCAAATGCTTCAAGGCAGTTCTGACCGCCATCCAGCCGCACCTGCCGGCTTCGCTGAAGCGCTAAGCACCAGCGACAAAAAAAGCACCCCGAGGGGTGCTTTTTTTATGCCCGCAATTGCCGTAGAAGCCAGCTTGCCGGCGAATGGGACCTTGAAATCGCCTTCGCCGGCAAACAGGCTCCTGCAATTGAGGGTTACTGGCCGGGCTGATTCTGGTTCTGACCGAGAATCAGGTGCCCTTCTTTATCCACCGGAATCTGGTTGCCCGGATCCCGATCCATACGCACCTGGCCCTGCTTGCCACCCAGGTCGTACTTCACGTCATAACCAACGATCTTGTCACTGATGTCATTGACCGTGTTACAGCGAGTCTGCGTAGTGGTGTAGGTATCACGCTCCTGCATGCCTTCCTGCACCTTGTTCCCCGCATAGCCCCCACCAACAGCACCGGCAACCGTGGCGAGTTTCTTGCCATTGCCATTACCGATCATGCTACCCAACAGGCCACCGCCCACTGCGCCAGCCACGGTGCCCAGGATCTGATGCTCATCCTTGACCGGACGCTGCCGGGTCACGGCGACGTCCTTGCAGACCTCCCGCGGGGTCTTGATCTGTTGCTTGACCGGCTGAACGGCCAGCACTTGCGCATACTCAGGGCCGCTTTTAACCAGGCTGTAGGTGGCAACAGCACCCCCGGCGGTGACACCGACAGCACCCAATACCGCACCAACCAGCAACGACTTGTTCACGTGAACCTCCTGACCATACATGCGGGTCAAAAGCCCGCGCTTCTCCCAGCCTTGGAGCAAAAAAAAAGGCGCGAGTTCAACACTCGCGCCTTTTTAACTGACAGCCGGAACAGGTCAGGCCATCAAGGACGGTCGTCCACTTCCTTCTCGGTATTGGCCGGAGGAATCAGGTCTTCACTGTTCAGGTTCAGCCAGATCAGCACCACGTTGGCGATGTAGATCGACGAGTAGGTACCCGCCAATACACCGACGAACAGGGCGATGGAGAAGCCCCACAGGTTGTCGCCACCGAAGAACAGCAGGGCCACGATCGCCAGCAGGGTGGAGATCGAAGTGGCCATGGTGCGCAGCAGGGTCTGGGTGGTCGAGATGTTGATGTTCTCGATCAGGCTGGCCTTGCGCAGCACACGGAAGTTCTCACGCACCCGGTCGAACACCACGATGGTGTCGTTGAGCGAGTAACCGATGATCGCCAGTACCGCCGCCAGCACCGTCAGGTCGAAGGTGATCTGGAAAAACGACAGGATACCCACGGTCACGATCACGTCGTGGATCAGCGAGACGATGGCACCGACCGCGAACTTCCACTGGAAGCGGAACGCCAGGTAGATGAGGATGCCGCCCAGCGCCATGAGCATGCCGAGGCCACCCTGGTCGCGCAGCTCTTCACCCACCTGCGGGCCGACGAACTCGACGCGCTTGACCTGCGCCGGGTTGTCACCACCGACCTTCTGCAGGGCGGCCGCCACCTGGTGGCCCAGCTGCGGGTCTTCGCCCGGCATCCGCACCAGCAGGTCGGTGGTCGCACCGAAGCTCTGCACGATAGCTTCGTGATAACCGGCGTCGTTCAGTTGCGAACGCACCTTCATCACATCCGCCGGACGTTCGTAGGTCAGCTCGATGAGCGTACCGCCGGTGAAGTCCAGACCGTAGTTCAAGCCCTTATGGAACCAGCTGAACAACGCCAGGACGGTAAGGAGCACAGTGACGCCGAACGCAACGTTGCGCACGCCCATGAAGTTAATAGTACGTAACATGGCAGCCCCTTAAATCCACAACTTCTTGAAGTCACGACCGCCGAAGATCAGGTTGACCATCGCGCGGGTCAGCCAGATGGCCGTGAACATCGAGGTAAAGATCCCGAGGGACATGGTCACCGCAAAGCCCTTGACCGGGCCGGTGCCCATGGCAAAGAGGATGCCACCCACCAGCAATGTGGTCAGGTTGGAGTCCAGAATCGCGGTGAATGCCCGGCCGAAGCCTTCGTTGATTGCTCGCTGCACGGTCATGCCGGCGGCGATCTCTTCACGTATCCGCGAGAAGATCAGCACGTTGGCGTCCACCGCCATACCCATGGTCAGCACGATACCGGCGATACCCGGCAGGGTCAGCGTAGCCCCCAGCAGGGACATCAGGGCCAGCAGCAACACCATGTTCAAGGCCAGCGCCACAGTGGCGATCACCCCGAAGAAGCGGTAGATGGCGATGATGAACAGCGACACGAACAGCATGCCCCACAGCGACGCATCGATACCCTTGGTGATGTTGTCAGCACCCAGGCTCGGACCGATTGTGCGCTCTTCAGCGAAGTACATCGGCGCCGCCAGACCACCGGCACGCAACAGCAGCGCCAGTTCGGAGGACTCGCCCTGGCCATTGAGGCCAGTGATACGGAACTGACTGCCCAGCGGCGACTGAATGGTCGCCAGGCTGATGATCTTCTTCTCTTCCTTGAACGCCTGGACCGGCACGTCCTTCTCGACGCCGTCGACCACCTGCTTGGTATAGGTGGTGATCGGCTTCTGCTCGATGAAGATCACCGCCATGCTGCGACCGACATTGCTGCGGGTCGAACGGTTCATCAGCTCGCCACCGTGGCCATCAAGCTTGATGTTCACCTGTGGGCGGCCATGCTCGTCGTAACCGGCCTGGGCATCGGTCACCTGGTCACCGGTGATGATCAGGCCACGCTCGATCTGCGCTGGAGGACGATTGCCCTCACGGAATTCGAAGGACTCGGAAGTCGCCTTGGAAGCACCCGGCTCGGCGGCCAGACGGAACTCCAGGTTGGCGGTCTTGCCCAGGATCCGCTTGGCTTCAGCGGTGTCCTGCACGCCCGGCAGCTCAACCACGATACGGTTGGCACCCTGGCGCTGAACCAGAGGCTCGGCCACACCCAGCTCGTTGACCCGGTTACGCACGGTGGTCAAGTTCTGCTTGATGGAGTATTCGCGGATTTCCGCCAGCTTGGCTGGGGTCATCGCCAGACGCAGCACCGGTTGGCCATTGAGGTCGGCCGGTACGATATCGAAATCATTGAAGTTCTTGCGAATCAGCGAACGGGCCTGCTCACGGCTGTCTTCATCGCTGAAGCCCAGCTGGATGGCGCCATTGAGCTGCGGCAGGCTGCGATAGCGCAGGCGCTCTTTGCGCAGCAGGCTCTTGACGTCGCCTTCATAGACTTTCAGGCGGGCGTCGAGGGCTTTGTCCATGTCCACTTCCAGCAGGAAGTGCACACCACCGGACAAGTCCAGACCCAGTTTCATCGGGTGCGCACCGAGGTTGCGCAGCCATTGCGGAGTGGTTTGCGCCAGGTTCAACGCCACCACATAGTCATCGCCCAGCGCCTTGCGCACTACATCCTTGGCCGGAAGCTGGTCTTCCTTGTTGGTCAAGCGCAGCAGGCCACCCTTGCCGTTGGCAGCAATGGAAGCAGCCTTGACGTTGATGCCGGCGTCGGTGAGCGCTTTGCTCGCACGATCCAGATCCGCCTGAGTGACCTGCAACGCGGTACTCGCGCCGCTGACCTGAATGGCCGGATCATCAGGGTATAGATTGGGAGCGGAATAAATAAAACCGATCGCCAGCACCGCCAGGATCAGTAGGTACTTCCACAGAGGATATTTGTTCAGCATCACGCCGCCCGTTTATGACGCGGGGCGCCTTGCGCGCCCCGTCGATTGGTAAAAGATGAAACTTAGATCGCTTTCAGCGTGCCTTTTGGCAGCGTGGCAGCGATCGCGCCCTTCTGGAACTTCAGTTCAACGGAGTCCGACACTTCCAGAACCACGAAGTCGTCGGTCACTTTGTTGATCTTGCCGGCAATACCGCCGGTGGTCACAACTTCGTCGCCTTTCTGCAGGCTACCCAGCAGGTTCTTCTGCTCTTTGGCGCGCTTGGCCTGTGGACGCCAGATCATCAGATAGAAGATGGCCAGGAAGCCGATCAGGAAAATCCACTCGAAACCAGTGCCAGCAGGACCGGCAGCGGCAGGTGCAGCGGCGTCCGCATACGCGGCAGGGATCAAAAAGCTCATTTAACACTCCGATAATTTCAGAATTAGTGTCTTAACGTCTTTAGAACTTATTCTAAAGGCGGCACGGGTAACCCGCGTTTGGCATAGAAGGAATCGACAAAGGCGGCCAATGTACCTTGTTGAATAGCCTCGCGCAAACCAGCCATAAGACGCTGGTAATGGCGCAAATTATGGATGGTATTGAGCATACTCCCGAGCATTTCCCCACACTTGTCCAAGTGGTGCAGATAAGCACGGGAGAAGTTCTGGCAGGTGTAGCAATCACAAGTTGGGTCCAGCGGCGAATCATCATGGCGATGGAACGCGTTACGGATCTTCAGCACGCCTGTATCGATGAACAGATGCCCATTGCGGGCATTGCGGGTTGGCATCACGCAATCGAACATGTCCACACCGCGGCGCACACCCTCAACCAGATCCTCCGGCTTGCCAACTCCCATAAGGTAACGAGGTTTGTCGGCTGGCATCTGGCCTGGCAGGTAGTCCAGGACCTTGATCATTTCATGCTTGGGCTCGCCCACCGACAGGCCGCCAATGGCCAGGCCGTCGAAGCCGATCTTGTCCAGGCCTTCCAGGGAGCGCATGCGCAGGTCCTGGTGCATGCCGCCCTGGACGATACCGAACAGCGCCGCGGTGTTGTCGCCGTGGGCATTCTTCGAGCGCTGGGCCCAGCGCAGGGACAGCTCCATGGAGATTCGCGCCACGTCTTCATCAGCCGGGTACGGCGTGCATTCATCGAAGATCATCACGATGTCCGAACCCAGGTCGCGCTGCACTTGCATCGACTCTTCCGGGCCCATGAACACCTTGGCGCCGTCCACCGGCGAGGCGAAGGTCACGCCCTCTTCCTTGATCTTGCGCATGGCCCCCAGGCTGAACACCTGGAAGCCACCGGAGTCGGTCAGAATCGGGCCTTTCCACTGCATGAAATCATGCAGGTCACCGTGAGCCTTGATCACTTCCGTACCCGGGCGCAGCCACAGGTGGAAGGTGTTGCCGAGGATGATTTCGGCGCCGGTAGCGACGATATCCCGCGGCAGCATGCCCTTGACCGTGCCATAGGTGCCCACCGGCATGAAGGCCGGGGTTTCCACCGTGCCGCGGGGGAAGGTCAGGCGACCGCGACGAGCCTTGCCATCAGTGGCCAGGAGCTCGAAGGACATACGACAAGTGCGACTCATACAGTTTCCTCGGGGGCCAGATCCTTGGGAGCGGTCGGCGCGGGATTACGGGTGATGAACATCGCATCACCGTAGCTGAAAAAGCGGTATCCATTTTCCACCGCGGCGCGATAGGCGGCCATGGTTTCGGGATAGCCGGCGAACGCCGAAACCAGCATCAACAGCGTGGATTCCGGCAGATGGAAGTTGGTCACCAGGGCATCGACCACATGGAACGGCCGGCCCGGGTAGATAAAGATGTCGGTGTCGCCACTGAACGGCTTGAGCACGCCATCGCGCGCGGCGCTTTCCAGGGAGCGCACGCTGGTGGTGCCCACTGCCACCACCCGGCCACCGCGAGCCCGGCACGCAGCAACTGCATCCACCACGTCCTGGCCGACTTCCAGCCACTCATGGTGCATATGGTGATCTTCGATGCGCTCGACCCGCACCGGCTGGAAGGTACCAGCCCCCACGTGCAGGGTGACGAACGCGGTCTCCACGCCCTTGGCGGCAATGGCCTCCAGCAGCGGCTGGTCGAAATGCAGCCCGGCGGTCGGTGCCGCCACCGCGCCCAGGCGCTGGGCGTACACGGTCTGGTAACGCTCGCGATCGGCGCCTTCATCCGGACGGTCTATATAAGGAGGCAACGGCATGTGCCCGACCCGGTCCAGCAGCGGCAGCACTTCTTCGACAAAGCCCAGCTCGAAGAGCGTGTCATGGCGCGCCAGCATCTCGGCTTCGCCACCGCCGTCGATGAGGATCTTCGACCCAGGCTTGGGCGACTTGCTGGAGCGCACATGGGCCAGCACACGGTGGCTGTCCAGCACCCGCTCGACGAGGATTTCCAGCTTGCCGCCGGAAGCCTTCTGACCGAACAGACGGGCCGGAATCACCCGGGTATTGTTGAACACCATCAGATCGCCCGGGCGCAAATGCTCAAGCAAATCAGTGAATTGACGGTGGGCCAAGGCGCCGGTTGGCCCATCCAGGGTCAACAGACGGCTGCCGCGACGCTCGGCCAGTGGATGGCGGGCGATCAGCGAATCAGGAAGCTCGAAGGTAAAGTCAGCAACGCGCATGATGGGGTTCGTCTAGCAGGGCCGGAAAGTTTAGCGGATTAAGCAAAAATTGACCATGAAAGCCGATTGACCAACGGTAAGCGCCTCTCTATACTTCGCCGCCATTGAGCCCTGATGGCGGAATTGGTAGACGCGGCGGATTCAAAATCCGTTTTCGCAAGAAGTGGGAGTTCGAGTCTCCCTCGGGGCACCAAACATGAAAAAGACCTTGAAATCCAAGGTCTTTTTTTTCGTCTGCAGAAAAGTGCCAGCACGGCGCACACCTCCCGTTGCGGGCCTCTTTCCCCGCCCTGCTCAGTCGTACAAGTCCTCCACGTAGTACTCGTAGTTGTCGGCATTCTCCACCGCGTCGCTCGGGCGGTTGGCTCCCAGGTTCTGCGATCCCGCCACGCCGTAGGCGCCGGGGATATCGGTGGTGTGGCCAATGGAATGGGTCAGTTCATGCACCACGGTACCGGCCTGGGTATCGAAACCCACGCGCGGCGGCAGGGCAAAGAATGCCGTGCAGAACCAGGCCTGCACGTCCCCGCGGGCGTTGACGTAGGTGGCGGCGATATCCCCGGGCGCGTCGCAAGGGTCATTCGGGTTGACCCGGCAATAGGCCGTCAGGGTGTTGCCACTGTTGAGCTTGAAACGCACCCCGTCGAGCACTGCACGCACCCGCTGGTAGCGATCCTGGCTGAAGGTACCGAACCAGGTCCGGTAGGCCAGGTCCTGATTGCGGCGAAAGGTCGCTTCATTGTTGTTGACCTGGTTGTAGGCATTGGTCGACCAGGTAGTAGCGACGGCCACGGCATTGCTCACCGCGGTACGGTCAGCCTGGGTGGCACAGGAACCGTCAAACGCCACGTTGATGGCGAGCGCCGATTGCGCCAGCGCACCCAGGCCCAGTAGCAGCAACAGACTTTGCCAGCGACGCGCCAGACGACGGCGGCGTGAATGAACAACGGTATCAGTATCCATATTCAGCATCCTTCCATGCAGGTTCCGAGGAATGTCGCTCCCCCTGCCAGGGGCGACACTCGCATTGGATTCCCGAGGCTCGCGGTGCATCAGCAGGAATTGCTTCCGTAGCCGGCACCAGGGCCCCGCGCGCCTGATACAAGCATCTCTCGGGCACATCCTTGATGGAGGTCAAAGAGCCGACGTTTGAGGGCCATACACTTGTAAGTGAACATTTGAACGAGACGCACAGGCCCTCCTTATATGAGTGAAGAATCCACCCTCCGCACCCAGCCCAAAGCCTTGCCGGAAGCCAGCTCCGCCAGCCCTGCCAAGAGCACCCCGCGCAAACCCGCAACGCCGCGCCCGCGTCGCCCACGCACAGCGAGCAAGGCTGCACCGGTGAAAGCCGCCGAGGCCGAAATCAGCGCCATCAGCCAGAAGCCCATGGCCCTGCAGGTGGCCAGCGCGCCGCGCGGCTCCAACGAAGACAGCGTGTCCGCTGCGCTGCCGGGCAATTATCCGTACCGCAACCGCATGCGCCGCGCCGAGTACGAAAAGGCCAAGAACGAACTGCAGATCGAACTGCTCAAGGTGCAAAGCTGGGTCAAGGAAACCGGGCAGCGCATCGTGGTGCTGTTCGAAGGCCGTGACGCTGCTGGCAAGGGCGGCACCATCAAGCGCTTCATGGAACACCTCAACCCCCGCGGCGCGCGGATCGTGGCCCTGGAAAAGCCCTCGGAACAGGAAAAGGGCCAGTGGTACTTCCAGCGCTATATCCAGCACCTGCCCACCGCCGGGGAAATGGTCTTCTTCGACCGCTCCTGGTACAACCGCGCCGGGGTGGAACGGGTGATGGAGTTCTGCTCGCCCCTGCAATACCTGGAGTTCATGCGCCAGACCCCGGAGCTGGAGCGCATGCTGTGCAACAGCGGCATCCTGATGTTCAAGTTCTGGTTCTCGGTGAACCGCGAAGAACAGCTGCGCCGCTTCATCTCCCGTCGGGACGACCCGCTCAAGCACTGGAAGCTCTCGCCCATCGACATCAAGTCCCTGGACAAGTGGGACGAGTACACCGCCGCCAAACAGGCGATGTTCTTCCACACCGACACCGCCGATGCCCCTTGGACGGTGATCAAGTCCGATGACAAGAAGCGCGCGCGAATCAACTGTATCCGCCACTTCCTGCACGAGCTGGACTACCCGGGCAAGGACCTGAAAGTCGCCCATGCCCCGGACCCATTGCTGGTGGGCCGCGCCTCGCGGGTACTGGAAGAGGACGAAGGCACCCAGGCCCAGGCTGCGACAGATCCGCGAGCCACGCGCCTGGCCTTGTCGGCCTGAATTCCGGGCAAAAAAAACTGCGCGCAGACAGGCGGGTCTGTGCGCAGCAAAAGTCGAGCGGATCTATGAATCAGAGCACTGGATCAGCTCGAGGCCTCAGGCAGCCTCGGTCACCGGCGTCACCTTCTCCGGTGGTTTGATAGAGCCGATGTACACCGCAAAGATGGTCAGCAGCGCACCCGCGATCTGCAGCGCCGAGCTGGCCTTGCCGAGAAACGCCACATCGACGAAGTAGGTGATCACCGGCTCCAGCAGCAGGATCAGCCCCGCCAGGCCCAGGCTGATGGCACCGATGGAGCGGTTGACCAGCAACCAACCCACGAATTGCACCATCACCCCATAGATGATCAGCATCACCAGGGTCTGCCCATCGACGATGGCCAGGCTTTCCCCCATGGCCAGGGCATACACCAGCAGCACCAGCGCGGCCCACAGGCTCAGATTGAGCATCTGTGCGATCTTGTCTCCCCCACCGTCAGGCAACTGCGTGTTGACCTTGAGGAAATACACGCAAATGGCGTAGGCCAGGCCCGAGAGCACGCCATAGACCACACCCTTGATGCCCACTGCACTGGTCATTTCCGGCAGCAGCAACAGGTACAGGCCGATAAACGCCAGGGTGATGGAGATCAGGAAGTAGATCGACGGCTTCTCCTTGAGCAGGTACAGCCCCAGCAGGGTCATGAAGAACACCTGGCAGTTGGTCAGGATCGAGCCGATGCCCGGGCCGACGATGTAGATGCTCTGGTGCCAGAGCACCAGGTCGATGGCCAGGAACACCCCGGCCAGGGCCGTGTACAGCTGCGCCTTGGCGCTCTTGAGCAGCACCGGGATGCGCCGCACCTTGAGCAGCAGGAAGAACAGGATCGAGGCGAACAGCATGCGGTAGAACCCGGCCCCACCGGCGCCGATGTGGGCAAAGGCCACCGCCAGCGCCGACAGGCTGAGCATCAAGCCACCAATGGTCAGCTCGATGATGGCGCGGTTGGTATTAGTCGACATGCGCGACTCCATTAATGAAGACCAGAGGATCGACGTCCTGGTCCGGGTCACTTAACTTGCCCTGCTCCAGCACCTGTTGCATGGCGTCGAAAATGCTCGCCAGGCCGGCCTGCAGCGTTTCGCTGCTGATGGTCAGCGCCGGCATCAGCTTGAGTACCTGGTCCACCGGACCGCAGCGCTCGATGATCAGGCGGCGGGCGAAGCAGGCACGCATCACCGCGGCGGCCAGGGCCGGGTCGTGGAACTCGATGCCGTAGAACAGCCCGCGTCCGCGCACATCCTTGATATGCCCGGCGAAGCGTTCGGTCACCTCAGCCAGCCACTCCTTGAGCTGTGCTTCGTTGGCCTGGATGTGCTTGACCAGGCGGTCGTCGCTCCAGAACTCCTGCACGGTCTTGGTGGCGGCGACAAAGGCCAGGGTGTTGCCGCGGAAAGTGCCGTTGTCCTCGCCAGGGGACCATTGGTCCAGTTCCGGGCGATGCAGCAGCAGGGCGAACGGCAAGCCGTAGCCGCTGAGGGACTTGGACAGGCACACCATGTCCGGGGTGATGCCCGAGGGCTCGAAGCTGAAGAAGGTCCCGGTGCGGCCGCAGCCGGCCTGGATGTCGTCGACGATCAGCAGGATGCCGTGCTCGGCGGTCAGCTGGCGCAGGCGCTGCAGGAACTCTGCCGAAGCCACGTTGATCCCGCCTTCGCCCTGGATGGTTTCCAGGATCACCGCTGCCGGCAGGTCCATGCCGGAACTGTTGTCCTTGACCAGGCGCTCGAAGTAGGCGATGGAATCCAGGCCTTCCAGGTAACCGTCGAACGGCATGCGGAACACATAGGGATCCACCCCTGGCTGGCGGTTGTCACGGTTGCCGGTCAGCCCCAGGGAGGTGTTGGACATGCCGTGGAAGCCGTTGGTGAAGGCCACGATGTGCCGGCGCCCGGTGACCTTGCGCGCCAGTTTGACCGCCGACTCCACCACGCTGGTGCCGGTGGGCGAGGTGAATTGCATTTTGTAGGGCAGGGCCCGGGGCGCCAGGATGATCTTGCGGAAGTTGTAGATGAACTCCTGCTTGGCCCGGCTGTGCATGTCCAGGGCGGCCTGGATGCCGTCCCGTTGCAGGTAGTCGATCACCGCGGCCTTCACCGCCTTGGGGTTGTGGCCATAGTTCACGGACCCGGCACAGCTCAGGAAGTCGATATAGGCCTGGCCTTTCAGGTCATACAGATGACTGCCCTGGGCCTGGTCGAAGACCACCGGAAAGCTGCGGCAGTAACTGCGCGCCGAAGACTCCACATCCGCAAATACGCCCAACTCATCCATTTCTGAAATATCCATTGCTGCCTGCTCACATAAAGGGGTCGAGGTTCAGGATTCGATGCAGCGGCTCAAGCGATCTTTTCTGCAGCCTGGGCCAGGCCCAGTTGCTGGTTCAGCGAGTTGAAAATGTCCCGCGAGCGCAGCGACAGCAGGCTGAAGGAGCCGGCATCGCCATAGCCGTGGGAGGATTCGCACAGACCATTGAGGTACAACGCGGGCAGATGGCTGCCCTTGGCTGCGGCCAGGCTGTAGTCGCGCCCGATGCGGATCACGCCCTGAGCGTCGCTCTCCAGGTGTTCGGCCAGGTCCTTGAGGATCGCCGGGTAGCGTTCTTCCTGGGGGCCGGTGCCGAGGTTGCGAAAACCCGTGGCCAGGACGATCGCGTCCAGCCCGCCCAGTTCCTCGGTGGCGTGGGTGCTGCTGTTGCGCAGCGACAGGCTGTAGCCCTCGCCGTCCGGCGTGCAGCCCTGGATCTCGCTGAGCCCCTTGATGATCACGCGCTCGCGGCCCTGCAGCTTGTCCTCATACATGCCCACGTAGAGTTCCTTGATTACGTCGGCATCGGCAGCGGAATAGTTGGTGTAGTGCAGGTGGCGGTTGATGTTCTTCTTCGCCTCGGCGGAGCTGTTGTAGTACTGGTCGACGAAGGACGGGAAGTACACGTGCTCGCTGAACTGGCTGGTGTCCTTGAGGCGGAAGCCGTAGCCGCGCTGCACGCTGACGATTTCCAGGTTCGGGTAGGTGTGGCGCAGGTGCAGGATGATTTCGATGGCGCTCTGGCTGCCGCCGACCACCGCCACGCGCTTGAGCTCACCCTTCTGCGCCAGGCTGGCCAGGCGCCCCAGGTACTGGGTCAGGTGGAACACCCGGTCCGCCGCGGCGTTGGCGAACACCTGCGGAATCACCGGGGTGCGGCCCGGGGCCAGGACCACGGAGCGCGCCTGGTACTGCACGCCGGCCTGGGTGGTGATGGTGTAGAGGTTGCTGGCCGGGTCGACCTGGATCTGGCTCACGCTCTGGTTGTAGGCCACGTCCCGGGCGAAAAAGCCGGCAACCCAGCGTACGTACTCGGCGAACTCGCTGCGCAGGGGGAACTCCAGGCCCAGGTTCAGGTGTTCGAACAGGCGGTCGTTCTCGAACAGGAAGTTGGTGAAGGTGTAGCGGCTGCGCGGGTTGCGCGGCGTTACCAGGTCACGGCTCGGGTGGTTCTGGATATCGCTGCCGGAGAGCATCATCTCCGGCTGCCATTGAGTGCTCGCGTGACGCTCGAGAAACAGCCGGGTGCCGGCAAATTCCATCTCTTCCATGGCGATGGCCAGGGCGATGTTCGCCGGGCCAAAACCGATGCCGATGACGTCGTAAACTTGCCCTTCACGGCCAACATCCTTGGCAGTCACTTTATGAACACTCATAAATTCCCCTTCCTGCAACAAAAGTCAGACTCGAAAAAGCAGAAAAAACACCAGGGTCTTTTCTGCCTTCCGTCAAATAGCCATTAATTTTTAGTTAGCGTTATTCGTTATAACTAGTTCGGCTTTTTCAAACTTCTTCCGCAGCCAACTTCAGCCACTTTTGTACTGGCGGGTAGGCCAGAACTTGTTCGACATACGCCTGAAGTTGTGCCGGCACCGCCACGCCATAACGACGGAAGCGGAACACCACCGGTACGAACATGGCATCGACGATGCCGAAGTCGCCGCACAGGAACTGCTTGGAGCCGCTGGCGTGGCGCAGGTTGGTCCAGATGTCGAAGATCCGCTGGATCTCCTCCTGGGTGTCGGCGGTCAGCGGCTCGGGGGTATCGCCGGTGTTCAGGCCGAAGGACATCTGGGTACGCAGGTTGACGAACCCGGAGTGCATTTCCGCCGCGGCAGCGCGGGCCTGGGCCTTGACCAGCGGGTCCTGGGGCCACAGGTTGGCCGCCGGATAGGCACCGGCAACGTACTCGCAGATGGCCAGGCTGTCGTTGATCACCACCTTGTCCAGCAGCAGTGCCGGCACCTTGCCCGAGGGCGAATAGCGCAGGATCTGCTGGCGGGTGTCATCCTGTTCCAGCTTGACCTGAAGGGTCTCGAAGGAGACGTCTGCCGTTACAAGAACCAGCCATGCACGAAATGACCATGAAGACTTTTTGTAATCCCCAATAACTAGTTTTGTAGGCATCACTTCCCCTAGCTCGCGTTGTGAAATGGGTGCTAAATTTAGCGGCCCTCTTTTCCAACGTATTGCACAAAACTGGACAAACTCATGGATGAGCACCAACCCGGCAAAGTCTTTAGGCCAGACAAGGATTTCGTGCAGTTTTGGCGAATACCAGAAGGCGACTGTGAGTTGTTATCGGCGCGTTACAGCACTCAGTCTTTTGGCAGGCATTCACATGATCGGTATGCAGTAGGCGTTATAAGCAGCGGGGTGGAAAAACTCTTCTATAGAGGCAGCTACTACCTGGGCAGCGCCGGCAGCGTGGTCACCATCACCCCGGGGGAAATTCATGACGGCCTCCCCGGGCATGACCAGGGCTGGATGTACCGCATGCTTTACCTCGACCCGGGCTGGGTCAACCGGGTAATTTTCCAGGGCCGCTTCGGCGCCGAGCACATCCATCTGTTCCAGAATGCCCTGAACCTGGACCCCAGCTTTGCCCTGACCTTCCTCCAGCAACACCAGATCATCGAAAATTCCCCACCCAGCCTGGAGCGCGAATCCATCCTCCTGGACCTGGTGACCCAGCTCTTCGAACGCAGCGGCGCCCCCATTGCCGCCATCGCCAGCGCCGAGCGCAGCGCCGTCAAGTTCATCAAGAAGAAGCTCGAAGACGAATACGCCCGGCACATTCCCCTGGAAGAACTGGCGCAACTGGTGGACATGGACCCGCTGTACCTGATCCGCGTGTTCAAGAAGACCGTCGGCGTCTCGCCCCACAGCTACCAGATCCAGAAGCGCGTGGCCCAGGTGCAGAACCTGCTGCGCACCGGCGCCAGCCTGGCGGAAGCCTCGTTCAGCTGCGGCTTCTTCGATCAGAGCCACATGACCCGCGCCTTCAAGAAGGTGGTGGGCATTACCCCCGGCAGTTTCCGTAACAGCCGCGCCTGAGGCGCGGCCTTCTTTCCCTGTTGTTCCCGTTTGAGCAAGGACCCGCTGTATGCCCACGATCCAAACCCCGGAGTGCACCCAACTGCCGGCCGGCGCCGTCGCCTACCCCGATGCCCAGGAGGTGTTCGTCGCCGACCAGCAGGAACTGGCCGAGCACCTGCTGCCGCTGCTGTCCATCGACGCCAACCTGATCAACCCCGGCTGGTCCGGGCGCCTGCACCTGCTGAGCCCCATCGAACCCGATGAGGGGCTGGTAGGCGAATTGACGGCAGACTGCGGCTTTGGCAGCGAACTGCTGAAGACCAACTGGATCGGCTTCAAGATCGAGAACGGCCGCTACCGCCTGTGCGGCGACCCGCGCTACTTCTTCCTGCACCCGGGCAATGCCGATCTGCCCGAGCCCCGGCGCAACGTGCGGGCCAGCCTGCAACGCCATTACGCCCAAGAGCACGCCACCTACCAGGCTTCGCGCCAGCGCTACCAGGAACTCGGCCGCCTGACCTGGCCGGAGGACAGCGACTACCACATGACCTTCATCGACCAGATGGCCGGCATCGCCGAGGGCTATGGCAACTGGGTGGAAACCGTGGAGTTTCCCATGGATATCGTCGAAGCCACGGATGACAGCGGCGACATCGACGTCTGGCCCTTGAGCCCCGCGGGCCGGCGCTTCGAGCACGCGCTCAGCGTACCGGCCAGCCACTACGGAATCAGCGGCGCCGACCTGATCGTGATGTTCTACGAACCGGTGGAAGGGCTGGTGCTGTTCTGCTTCGACTGGTCCTGAGTCCCACCCCGCCCCTTCAGAACAGCGCCAGCGGATACTGCACGCGAATCCGCAACTGGTCGATGGAACCATCGGCCTGGGCGCTGTTGCCTCGGTGCCAGATCTGCGTGGCCCGCAGGTGCAGGCCCTTCAGCGAACCGCTGCTGAAGGTGTAGCTCAAATCCAGGTCGGTTTCGTGATGACGGCCATCTTCGCCATACAGGCCACGGTAGATGCTGTTGGCCGGGGCATGACTGCCATCCACTCCCCAGCCCCGCTGATAACGCAGCCCCAGGTTCAGGTCCGGCAGCCCAAGACAGGCCAGGCGCTGGTCGTAACGCAATTGCCAGGAGCGTTCCCGTGGCCCGTTGAAATCCGAGTAGGGCGCGGAGTTGGCCAGGACGATGGATTGCCCGGTCTGGCCGTCTCCGAAACCTATGTAGTCGAACGGGGTATCCGAAAACGAGCGCTGGTAGGCCAGGGTCAAGTGATGGGCATCGAAACGGTACGCCAGGGCGTGGGAGGCGATCAGGTTGTCGATGGGGCCAAACAACGAGGCGCCGCTGTCCCGGGTGCGATACAGGTTGAAGGTGTTGCTCAGGCTGCGCTCGCCAGCCAGTTCCAGGGTGTGGCCCAGGTTGAGGTAATGCTGGGTCCAGACGTCCTCCAGTTGCCCCAGGTAATAAGCCCCGCGCCATTGCTCGCCCCTGTAGTTCAGCCCCAGGTACTGGGCGCTGTCGATATTGATCCGCGCCCCGGACAAACGTCCGTATACCGTGGAAATCCCGCCTCGGGCCCTGCTTTCGGTGGGGCCGGACAAGGCACTCAGCCGCGCCGCTTCCAGGCTCAGCCCGTCCCAGTCGCGCTGTAACTGCCAGCCGTAGGCCATCCCGGGAATGATCCGGCTGTTGTTGGCCGCCAGTACCGGCGCCTGGGTGGTGAAATTGCCATAACGCAGCTGTGCCTCGGCCACCTCGAGCTTGAGGGCACCGCCAACCTTGCCATGGCTGTCCCGCGGATGCCCCTTGCCGTCCAGCGCCAGGGTGCCGGTGCCGGTGCGCCCACCGCCACTGTCGAGCTTGAAGGCCTGCATGGCAAAGGCATCGAACCCCAGGCCCAGAAGCCCGGGGGTAAAAACGGAACGGTAATACAGCTGCACCGACTGGCCCCACTCCTGGCGATAACCATTGCGCTCACTACGCGGTTTGTAGCGGTTACGGCCACTGTTGTTGGGCCCGTTGCGGTAATCCCGGGCGAAGTACTGGTTATCGAAAAACATCCGGGCCTCGCCCTCGGTGAACAGCTCCTCCCAGTCCTCATCTCCAGCCTGGCTGATACCACCCGGGCCCAGCCACAACCCCAGCAGCACAATGCTTGTGCGATACACGGACATGGCACTGTTCCTTGTCAGTGAAGGAGCGCCGCCCGTAGCCGGCGCTCAGGGATAGGAGGTCAATCCAGGGCCAGGGTGGCGCGCAGTTCGCGCCGGGCCCGGTTGAAGTCGTCAAGGGCCTCAGGGTTGTGCAGCAGCTCGACGGCCAGGGCCACCGCCGAGATCCGCCCCCCTTCAAGGTCCGTGGGGTAATGCACCCCGGCCACCACTCGGCTTTGCCCCGCGGCAGCGGCCCGTGCAAACAGCTCGTCACGCTTTTCCGGGACCATCCGCGCCAGGAGAATGGCGCTCAGGTAGGCATCCATGGTGTGCCCGCTGGGGTAGGACTCGCCCATCGGCGGCGCCAGCACCGGCTTTACCTCGGCGCTCAGCTCATAAGGCCGGGGGCGGGCGAAATGGGCCTTGGCAGGCATCAGGGTCTGCACCAGGTCCTTGAGGGTGCGGCGGAAGAACTGCGCAGTCAGCGGGTGCCGGTCGAGAGTGAACTGCGGCCCGAAAATCTCCCCGGCAAAGGGAAATACCGCGTCGCTCAGATGATCGTCGCGTTTGGCCTGCGCCACCTGCTGCGGCGTGCGTTGGCCCTGGACCAGCAGTACGGTCTCCAGGTCCTGGCGGTCCTCGGAGCTGCCGGCAAGTGGTGGTGGAGGCAGGAAGGCCGCCAGATCCAGCGCCTGAGGCGCCAGGTAGGGCTGCACCGGCGGCTGCGCCGCATGAGTGCCAAGACTGACGATCAGCAAAATAGCGCCCAGCATGGCTAAAGGTTTACCAGTCATGAAGCAGATCCTTTCTTTGGGACGAGCAATAGCGGCCCGCGACAGAGGCCACAGACAGAGAAGTGCGATTGCAGGAAGGACAAACTCAGGGCGGCGCTTGAGGCCGTGATGTCTGGCGCATGCCAGTGGACGAACAGCGGAAGACGTGATGTTCAGAACCTTGGCCCGGGGCCAGGTACTGCACAGGCGGATCGATCAATGTCCAGGCGGCAGGCGCGTTCCGGACGACCAGGGTTGCGTTCATAGTGCCCACCGTTCTTGTTGTTATCGGTTTCGGCGAGGGTGCGCCCAGGGGCGCGGTAATGCCTGATCGAGTATCCCGGCGCATCAGGGCAGAAACCATCCTGCAAATGCAGGATGGCGCAAGTCACGCTACGGGCAGCTTGAAAAAAAGCCCAGCGGGCCAGGGCAGGAGGCAATGGAGCTCTGACGCAAGTCCTCAACTGCGGGCGCGGCTACAGCGGCAACTCCACCCGCGCCTCCAGCCCACCGCCTTCACGATTGAACAGCCGCAACTCGCCGCCGTGTTCGCGGACAATGGCCCGTGCTGCCGACAGCCCCAGGCCCACGCCGCCGGTGCTCTTGTTGCGCGAGCTCTCCAGCCGGAAGAATGGTGCAAACACCTGTTCCAGAGCCTCGGGTGGAATCCCCGGGCCACGATCGAGCACGCGTACCCGCACCTGATCCGCCCCCTGTTCCAGCGCGATGGCTGGCTGCGCACCGTACTTGAGCGCGTTGTCCAGCAGGTTGGTCATCACCCGCTTGAGCCCCAGGGGCCGGCCGCAATACACCAGACGCGGCGGCCCGGTGAAGAGGATTTCCATGGACTGGTCGCGGTAGTCGTCCACCAGGGTCTGCAACAGTTCGGCCAGGTCGAAATGGGTGGCCTGCTCCAGCCGCGCATCGTCGCGGAAGAACTCCAGGGCCGAATTGATCATCGCCTGCATCTCGTCCACATCGCGGAACAGGCGCTGCTGCTGGTCGGCATCCTCGATGAACTCACCGCGCAGGCGCATGCGGGTCAGCGGTGTGCGCAGGTCATGGGAGATGGCCGCGAGCATCTGGGTGCGGTCCTTGATGAAGTGCTGCAACTGCGCCTGCATGGCGTTGAAGGCAAGAATCGCCTGACGGATCTCGTGGGGCCCCACCGGATCGATGGGCGGCGCGCGAAAGTCCACGGCAAAGCGCCGGGCGCCCTGGGCGAACTGCTGCAGCGGCTTGGCCAGCCGGCGAGTGGCAATCAAGGCCACCAGGCCGGTGGAAATCAGCACCAGGGCAATTACGATCAGGTTGCGCGTGCCCTCCTCCAGCCCCCAACTGCGTGACGCCGAAGAAAACATCAGCCAGCTTTGGTCGCTCAACTGCACCAGCAGCGCGTAGCGACCTTGGTCGCTTCGCCAGTCGCTGGGCTGATAGGCCTCGATATGCCGCTGCGGTGGGCCGAGCAAGGCGCGAAACGCCTCGGAGCCGTCGCGGTATTCGGAGTCTTCCAGCAGCGGCAGATCCAGGCCCTGCCGTGTCGCCTGCCAGACAATGCTCAGGTGATCGGTGCTGACCGAAGCCGCCAACCGCGAGCGCTGGCCCGGCTCCGAGGCCTCGACCATGCGCACGATGGCCGCGGACTTCTCCAGCAACCCGGTTTCCGCCAGTGGCGGATAAGCCCAGACCCCGGCCAACTGCACGAACAGTGCATTGAACGCCAGGGCCGTGAGCATGGCCATGATGATGGTCAGGGCGATCCAGCGCGCCACGGTGTCGCGCAGGCGATAACGCCACAAGGGCTTGATCAGCTTCACTGGCGGGTCACGCTGGGGGTGAACAGATAGCCGCCGTTGCGTACCGTGCGAATCATCGCCGGGCGCTTGGTGTCGAACTCCAGCTTGCGCCGCAGGCGGCTGACCTGGACATCGATGCTGCGATCGAAGGCGTCATGGGCCTGGCCCCGGGCCAGGTCCAGCAGCTGCTCGCGGGTGAGGATGCGTTGCGGGTGCTCGACAAACACCAGCAGCAGGTCGAACTCCCCCGCCGACAGCGGAATCATCACCTGGTCAGGCGAGCGCAGCTCACGGCGAGTCAGGTCCAGCTGCCAGTCGGCGAACTTGATCAGCGGCCGCGGCACGTCCGCGCTCATCGGCCGGTTCTCCCCGGCCCGGCGCAGCACCGCCCGTACCCGGGCCAGCAGTTCGCGGGCATCGAAGGGCTTGCTCAGGTAATCGTCGGCGCCCATCTCCAGGCCCACCACCCGGTCGCTCAACTCGCCCATGGCGGTGAGCATGATCACCGGCGTGGCGTGCTGCTGGCGCAAGCGCTGGCACAGGGTCAGGCCGTTGTCGCCGGGGAGCATCAGGTCGAGGATGATCAGGTCCGGCACCTCCCGCTCCAGAGCCGCCCACAGCGACGCGCCATCGGTGGCCACCACCACCTGGTAGCCCTGTTGGACAAAAAATTTCTTCAGCAGAGCGAGGACTTCAATGTCGTCGTCCACGATCAAAAGACGGCTCACCAGCAGGCATCACTCAAGGTCGGAAAGAGCCGATATCTAAAACCATTCGGCGCGGCCCGTCATATATTTCAACGTGGTAACAAACCTTCAGCCACGCAATAAAGCAGACATCTTTGCGCAAGGTTCACCTGCCAGCATCGGCTTCCCCTTGCTGGAGAACCCTGACCATGCGCCTGCTCAAACCCGCCTCGGCCCCAGCCCCTCTTGCCGCAAAGGAGCTGCCCATGCCCACCTGCGAACAACACGCCCTGATGCTGCTGCAACGCGTGACCAAGCTCGACAACGCCAGCCTGCATTGCCGCGAAGTCAGCCTGCGTATGTCTGAAGACCAGAATCACCTGGTGCTGACCCGCTACAGCGAGCACTACAGCCCCGAGGGCATGGAGTGGGTGGAGCGCAAGCATCGGGTGTCGGTGACCGACCTGCTGCGCTGGGTGATCGAGCAGGGCCAGCCGCAGAGCATTGAACGCGGAGAAGAACACAAGGCCTCGGCCTGAGGCCTGTAGGGGCGAGCTTGCTCGTGACGATCGCGAGCAAGCTCGCCTCTACAGAACTCCGCTAACTGATCTGACTGGCCGTGGCCACAGAGGCGCCCCTAAGCCTCTTCGGCAGACGCCTGTCTGCCCTCCTCCCCACGGACACCAACCTCTCGACACGCCAACGCACTCACCGCCAGACACCCCGCCGCCAGCGAATACACCCACACCGTGGACGCCACCGGCAGCAGCAAGCCGGCGATCAAGGGCCCGATCCCGGCGCCGATATCCCGCCACACCGCATTGGCCGCCAGGGCCCGCACCCTGCCCGTCCCCGGATGCCGCTGTGCAACCACCGTGACCACCAGCGGCAATTGCAGGGCCCGCAACACCAGCACCAGGGCGCCGCCGACAATCAGCCAATGGCAACCAAAGCCCACCAGGGCCACAGAGGTCAGCAGGGAGAAGACGATCAACATCCGCGTCGCGCCCCAGCGTTGTGCAGCGAGGCCGCCCAGGGGGCTCAGGAGCATTTCCGAAACGTAACGCAGGGCCAGAAGCCCGCCCGCCACCAGCACCGCATTGCCCGCCATCAGTTGCTCGGCCTGCAGCGACAGGCCAATGATGAACAGACCATCCAGCACCAGCCCTTCGATAAAGGACCACAGCGCCACGCTGTCGGGGCGCTGAAAACGGCGGCTGGAACTGGCCAGTGGATGGGGCTTGCTCGGCAGGCCGAAGGCCAGGAGCAGAGCGACCAGCGACGTCAGGGCCATAAGAAGGAAGATCACTCGCGGGCCATATTCGACGCTGACCAGCGCGCCCAGGGGCAAGGCCAGCATCGGCCCGGTGGCGATCAGCGCCCGGGAGCGGCCGGTGCGGCGGGCGGCGCCCGTGGGCTCGGCGGTGGCCATGACCTGGGTTGAAAGGTTGAGGGCCGCGTAGGTCAGGCCCCAGCCCAGGCGCAACAGCAGCAGCCACCAGAAACCGGACAAGGTGGCGTAACCCAGGGCGCACAACGCCGCCGTGAAGGCGGCCAGCACGCAAACCGGGCGATCACCGCGCTGGGCGTAGAAGCGCATCACATGGCTGTAGCCGAAGATCCGCACCAGGCGGTTGGCTGCCAGCAACAGCCCGGCTTCGGCCAGGGTCACGCCGAAGGCCTCGTGCTGCATGGGCAGCAACAGGTAGAGCAAGGTGTCGCCGGGCAGGCACAGGCCGAGGATCGAGGCGGCGCGGGCGGAAGCCTTGTCGGTGGTGCGGGCGTGGGTATCGGGCATGGCAGGCAAACCGGCAGGTCATGAACGGCGTTCAGCGTGACCTTCTGTTGCGGCACTGACAAACGCTTTAATTGCGCCATACATGTGACTAAATTAGACACATGATCACTGACCTGCCGCCCCTGAACGCCGTCCGCGCCTTTGCCGCCGCTGCTCGCCACGAGAGTTTCAGCCGCGCCGCCGAAGAACTGCATGTGAGCCACAGCGCGGTGAGCCGCCATATCAAGTTGCTGGAAGAGCACCTGGGGGTGCTGCTGTTCGAGCGGCGCATCCGCCAGTCGGTGCTCACCCCTGCCGGGCGAGCCTTCCATGAGCAGGTCAGCGTGGCCCTGGCCCAGATTGCCAATGCCGCCGCCTCCCTGCGCCGCGGCGCGGCCCTGCGCAAGGTCACCATCAATGTGCGGCCGTCCTTCGCGGTGCGCTGGCTGATTCCCCGCTTGCCGCAGTTCATGGCGCTGTACCCGCAGATCCAGCCGGAGGTGGTGACCAGCACCCTGCTCCCCGACCCCGCCAAGGAAACCTTCGACCTGGTGATTCGCCGTGGCCGCTCGGGCTGGGCAACCACGCTGCAACCCCAACGCCTGCTGGAAGACGAAATCCTGGTGGTGGCAGCGCCGTCGCTGTTGCACAGCACAGCATTGAACAGCCCCGATGATCTGCCGCGACATACCTTGCTGGTCAGCCGCACCCGCGCCAGCGACTGGCAGAAGTGGCTGGAGCACTGCGGCCTGAAACCGCTGCGTACCTCGCCAACCTTGCATTTCGACCATATGCACTTCGTGCTCCAGGCCTGCGTCGACGGGCTGGGCCTGGCGCTGTGCCCGGCATCGTTGCTGGCCAAGGACCTGGCCAGCGGCCGCCTGATCTGCCCCTTGCCGGACCTGCGCCAGCCCCTGACCCGCTATTACTACGCGCTGGCCAGTGATGCGGCCCCCGAAGCCCAGGTGTTTATCGACTGGATGCTGGCGCAGATTCACCAGGACGCCATGGATCATCAGGTACAACAGCTTGCGGGCAATGCGGGCCCACGCCCATAAATAATCGGATACAAAAGCCTTGCTCCAGCCCGCGCAACCGACGTTTCTTCGACATCGGCTGCGCTACCATTTCGCCCCCTTTGCAACCGCCAGAGATCCCGCAGCAGATGCTCCCGACCACGCCCCCCACTGCCCTGCCTCCTGTTCTCGCCGGCCCGTTGCTGCGCCGCCTGGAGCCGACGCGGCTGGTGCTGTGGCTGGTGGGCTCCAGGGCATTGGCGCTGACCCTGCGCCTGCAGCCCGCTGGCAGCGCGACCCTGGATCTGGCCCTCGACCCGCAGCAATGCCAGGTCATTCCCGTCGGTCGCCATGCCTTCATCCATCTGATCGATGTGGCACTGGACGATGCCCTGCCCCTGGACGTGACGATCGCCTATGACCTGCTGATCAACGATGCCGAGGACAGCGCCCGGGCCATTGCCGATTGGGCGCCGCACCTGCTGTATGGCGATGCCGGGGCCCCTGAGTTCGTGCTCCACAGCCGCATCGACAACCTGCTCCACGGCTCCTGCCGCAAGCCTCATCACCCGTCCGCTGACGGCTTGCTCTGCGTCGACCGCCTGCTGGCGCAACAGCCCGAGCCCGGACAACGCCCGGCCTTGCTGATGATGAGCGGCGATCAGGTGTACGCCGACGATGTGGCCGGCCCCATGCTGCGGGCCATTCACGCCCTGATCGAGCGCCTCGGGCTGTTCGATGAACAACTGGAAGGCGCCGTAGTGGCCGACAGTCAGGCGTTGTACCGCCATGGCGCCAGCTACTACCAGCGGGCCGAATTGCTCCCGGCGTTGAAGAGCAATGAAACCCTGCGCGAGCGGTTTTTCGGCGGAGTGAAAAAGCCGATCTTCACCAGCAGCAACGCTGACAACCACCTGGTGACGTTCGCCGAGGTGCTGGCCATGTACCTGCTGGTCTGGTCGCCGCTGCCCTGGACCCTGATCACGCCACAGCCGCCGCAACTGACGCCGGAACAGCAAACGCGCTACACCCGGGAACAGCAGCGCATCGACGAGTTTGTCCAGGGCCTGAAGGGTGCCGCGCGGGTCTTTGCCCACCTGTCGTGCCTGATGATCTTCGACGACCACGACATCACCGACGACTGGAACCTCAGCGCCCAATGGGAAGAAACCGCCTACGGTCACCCCTTCTCCAAGCGCATCATCGGCAACGCGCTGCTGGCTTACATGCTGTGCCAGGGCTGGGGCAACAACCCGGATGCCTTCGCCCAGCTGCTGGAACACACTCGGGCCTTGAGCGCCACGGCACAAGCCTCGGAACACCTGCTGCAACGTCAGCCCCAGGACGATCTGATCGACCAGTTGCTGCGCTTTGAACAATGGCAATACGTATTGCCCAGCACCCCGGCCCTGGTGGTGCTGGACACCCGCACCCGGCGCTGGCGCAGCGAGTCCAACCTGGGCCAGCCTTCCGGCCTGCTGGACTGGGAAGCCCTGAGCGAACTGCAACACGAACTGCTGGATCACCCCTCGGCGATAATCGTTTCACCGGCGCCGATCTTCGGCGTCAAGCTGATCGAAACGGTGCAGAAGGTCTTCAGCTGGTGCGGCTACCCGCTGCTGGTGGACGCGGAAAACTGGATGGCCCATCGCGGTTCCGCCCAGGTGATCCTGAACATCTTCCGCCACTCGCGAACCCCGGGCAGCTACGTGATTCTCTCGGGGGATGTGCATTACTCCTTCGTCTACGAAGTGCTGATCCGTCACCGCCAGGGCGGCCCGCGGATCTGGCAGATCACCAGCAGCGGCATCAAGAACGAATTCCCCGCCGCCCTGCTGGAATGGTTCGACCGCCTCAACCATTGGCTCTACTCGCCGCGCTCGCCGTTGAACTGGTTCACCAAGCGCCGGCGGATGAAGGTGATGCCCCATGTGCCCGAGTATGCCGAGGCCGGGGAGCGGCTGTGGAACTCGTCGGGGATCGGCCAGGTGTTTTTCAATGAGCAGGGGCAGCCCGTGGCGATCTATCAACACAATGCCAATGGCACGGCGCCGACACGGATGATTGCGCCGAGATAGAATCCGCTGTCGCCGGCCACCAGGAAGGACCCGCCCGATGGAAAAACAACCGTTGTATCGCAAGGTCAACACCCGGACCCGGGGCGTGGGGCACAAGAACTCACCGTCCTACGCCAAACAGCGCCACAGCAAGGCCCTCCTGGCCAGGGAACAGCAACGCGGCAGCATGCACTCCGACAAGCGCCTGGGGCTGGATTACACCCCTCTGTTCCGTTTTCTGCTCAGCCGGGTCGGCCAGCCGTGGGATGGGGTATTCAGCGAAGCGAAAGGCCGGCTGGATCGGGAAGAGCCGATTTTCTGGTTGGTGGCCCTGCATGAGCACGAACAACAGGATTACGTGGGGCTCAGTGGCTGCGCTTATTTCAGCGGTCTGTACGTCGATACCCAGGGCCTGCTGCAGAAGGTCAATCCCCAGCTGAGCGCAGCCACCATGAGCCCCAATTGCCCTTGCTGCACTCACACCTTGAACGGGGTTCCCTTCGGCCAACCCTATCGTCGCTGGTGAGCCCGTCGCAGCGCCTCATCCGGCGCGGAGGACATCGAGGACAGTCTGCATCGGCGGCGCTAAGGCCGCTGGCAGGCGTTTCGCGACCGTGTGTTCATCCGCTGGATCCGCTTTCGCGGGGCCTATATCCGGGAGGAAATCTGCAAGCACTATGCGCCCTAGATTCGCGCTCTATCGGGCATCGGCGCTGCAATAATCGGTAGGGCGCAGCGGCACCCGCTCCGGCAGTATCTCGCCCTGATCGTCGATCTTGCGCAGCATCGCTGTGCACATCTGGTCCTGGAGAAAGACCATCTGGTAGGTCGCACCGGCCTCGGGCACAAAGGTCACGCTTTGCTCGCAAACGGCGCGGTAGTCCTTATCCATCCCCGGTTCAGTGTTGTAGAACATGAAGGCGAACGGGCGATTGGCCGGGATCTTCAGTTCGTTGGCACCAAAGCCCTCCTGGCGGCGCATGCGGTCGGTAGCGGCCGTCATGGGAATGCCCAGGTTGCGGAAATTGGGATTGGCAATGCCGCGATGGGGGCGAACCATCAGCCCGGAGCTCGGTTTGCGCCAGTCGATGCAATCGCTGTAGGGCACACCCCGCACCAGCCCTTGGGCGACGATGCGGATCAGTGCGGTGTCACCGGCATCGGCCGGCACCCGGTAGCTGACGGTGGTCGCTTTGAGCGCGGAAACAAAGGCACAACCGCTGAGCCCCAGAGACAGGCTCAGCAACAGGATCGAGCGAAACCGCATGATTCATCCTTGAAGGACCGACAGCGAAGGCTGACGCAAAGGATGGCAATCTTACCTCGGCGCCAGGGCGCGTCGGCAGATTTTTCTGCGGGGCCTGTAGCCGCAGCCAAAGGCGGCGACTACAGGGTCAAGCCCTCAGTAACGGGCGTCCGCCGGACGACCGCCGTTGGGCCAGTCCTTGACCTTGTCCGGGAAGTCCGGGCGCGGCTGGTGGGAGAAGTATTCGGCCACGTCCAGGGCTTCCTGGTCCGAGAGGCCGCCCTGGCCCAGGGGGAACTTCTCGTGGAAACCGATCGGCATGTTGCGTTTGACGAAGGCCGCCGCAGTGTAGGTCCGGGCCATGCCGGCACCGATGTTGAAGGATTGATCGCCCCACAGCGGCGGGAAGATCAGGCTGCCGTCGGCGCGTTTCAGGCCTTCGCCATCGGCTCCGTGGCACACCGCGCATTGCTTGGCATACACCTGCTTGCCATTGTCGGCATTGGGCTTGAGGGCCGGATCGATCTTGCCCACACCGCGGCCGGCCACCTTGTCTTCTGGGCGGGTGTTCATTTTCATCCACTCGAAGTAAGCCACCATGGCTTGCATGTCGGCGCCGTTCACCGGCAGCGGCTTGCCGTGCATGGAGCGGCGGAAGCAGCCGTTGATGCGCTCCTCCAGGGTGATGGTCTTGCCCGCCCGCGGCGCGTAGCCGGGAAAGAACGCCGAGACGCCGACAAAGGGTGAACCGTCGGCCACGGTGCCGGCGTTGAGGTGGCAACTGGTGCAGTTCAGCGAGTTGCCGACGTTGTCCGGCAGCAGGGCCTTGGTTTCCAGGTGCAGGCGCATGCCACGCACCACTTGCTCGGCATTCGGCGCGGCCAGCAGGTTGGCCAGGCGCGGGGTTTCGAACAGGGTGCTTTCCACTTGCGGGCTCAGTTGCGCCCGCATCTTCTTCACTTGCTCGGCGCTGATGGCGGAGCCGTTGTTGCCCCAGCTGCTGCGGACAAAACTGAGGATCTCGGCGATCTCGCCATCGGCCAGCTGGGCAAAGCCGGGCATGGTGTAGACCCGTGGATGGGCCGCGGTCTGGGCGGTCTTCCAGCCGGTCAGGGTGATGTGCAGCAAGGAAGTCGGGTTGGCCGAGGCGACGCTGGGGTTGCCGGCCAGGGACGGGAACATCTGCGGCACACCAGCGCCGTCCTGACGGTGGCAGTCGGAACAGAATTGCGCGTAGCCCAGGCCGCCACGGGAGGTGAACAGGTCGTTCGGCGGGGCCGCCGGGGTCAGGGCCACCGATGGCATGGGCAAGTCGTCCTTGCCGGCCGGCAGGGACTTGAGATACGCGGCGATCGCCGTCAGGTCGGCGTCGGTGAAGTGCTGGGTGCTGTGGTGGATCACGTCGGCCATGTTGCCGGATACCGTGGCAAAGCGGTTCTGCCCGGTCTTGAGCAACTGCACCGTGTCCTCCACGGTCCACAGGTTGCGCAGGCTCAGGGCTCGCCACTCTTCCACCGTCTCGCCGGCCAGGTAGTGCTGGCCGCCGGATTCGCTGTCGCTCATGGCCTTCTCCTGGAAGGCGATGCCCCGCGGGGTATGGCAGGAACCGCAGTGGCCCAGGCCCTGGACCAGGTAGGCGCCGCGATTGAGCTGTTCGTCCTTGGCCGGGTCAGGCTTGAAGGGCTGCTTGTCGACGAACACCAGGTTCCAGAACCACAGGCCCCAGCGCTGGTTGAAGGGGAACCCCATGTCGGCTTCCAGGTTGCCCTGGGCTACGGGTTCCACCCCGTGCATCAGGTAGGCGTAGAGGGCGCGCATGTCCTCTTCGGTCATCTTGGCGTAGGACGGATAGGGCATGGCCGGGTACAAATGACTGCCGTCAGGGGTTACGCCTTCGCGCATGGCGCGGTCGAATGCTTCGAAGCTGTAACTGCCGATACCGGTGTCTTTATCCGGGGTGATGTTGCTGGAGTAGATGGTGCCCATGGGCGTCTTCAGCTCCAGGCCACCGGCCATGGTGGCCCCGCCCTTGGCGGTGTGGCAGGCAATGCAGTCGCCGAGCTGGGCCACGTACTGGCCACGCTGGATCAGTTCGGAATCTGGGGTGGAGGCCGCCGCTGCCGGGGTCGGCTCGCTGGCATGCAGTAGGGGTACGCAGAGCAACGCAGCGCCCAGAAGGCACAGGCGTGACAGAGAAAAAGCCATCAGGTTATTCCTTTAAAATCCGCCTGGGGTGGTCCCCTCGGCCGATATCCACAAAGGTTTTTATTGGTTATCCCGGCCTTCACGGTACAGGCCCGGGGCTCGATACCTTGTGGGTCCGAGCCTGATGCCCTTGTAGCGGATTTTTCTGAAAACCCTGTTGATATGGATCATGGCCCTATAGGCAATGTCCTGTATGGCCGACTCTGCGACACTTTTACCGGGTGGTTTCCACCCCTAGGCCGGCGGCCTGCCAATCGACGAAACCGTCGTCCAGGCGCCGCACCCTGAAACCCTTGGCGCGAAGCAAGGCCGCGGCATTGTGTGACAGCACGCAGTAGGGCCCGCGGCAGTAAGCCACCAACTCCTGGCCCGCGGGCAACTCGGCCAGACGCTGCTCCAACTCTTCCACCGGGATATTGATTGCCCCCGGCAAATGCCCAAGGGCGAACTCCTGCGGCGAGCGCACGTCCAGCAGGGTCATGCCGCCCTCCTGCAGGCGTTGGCGCAGCTCTTCCCGGGAGATGCCCTCCAGGCGCCCCGGCTGCTGCTCGCTGTCGGCCAGCAGCTCACGGATCTGCCCGTGGTTGTAATCGACGTATTGGCGCAAGCCCCCCAGAAGTGCGGCCAACGGCCCCTGGCTGAGGCTGTAGAGCACCCGCTTGCCGTCGCGCCGGGTCTGCACGAAACCGCCCCGGCGCAGCTGTTGCAAATGTTGCGAGGTGTTGGCCACCGAGAGTCCCGAGGCTTTCACCAGGCGCTCCACCGGCTGCTCGCCACGAGCAATGTGCTCCAGCAGGATCAGGCGATGGTGATGGCCGAGAATACGTGCCAGCTCGGCCATGTCCGCCAGAGGCTGTTGAGGGGAAATCGAATCGGTCATTGACAGCTCCTGCTGCTTTATTGATCATTCAATTACTTAATTGAATGAAACATTATCACACCCATAGCCGAGGCTGAAGTGCAGCCATCCATACCCAGGAGTCTTTATGCATGAGTTCATGGCGTTGATTTTACCGGCACTGCTGATCGGTGTCGGCGCTACCTTGGTCCTTGATTTGTGGACGCTGTTTCTGGCGCGAGTGTTGAACATTCCTGGCCCCAACTGGGCCATGGTCGGACGCTGGATCGGGCATTTTCCTCGTGGCCAGTTCCTGCACCAGAGCATTGCCCAAGCCGCCACGGTTCCGGGGGAACGGGCCCTGGGCTGGCTGGCCCACTACCTGATCGGCGTCCTGTTTGCCGCCCTGTTGCTGCTGGCCTGCGGCCTGGAGTGGGCGCGGCAACCGACCCTGGCACCGGCCCTGATCATCGGCGTATTGACGGTGGCTGCGCCGTTCCTGCTGATGCAACCGGGCATGGGCGCCGGGATCGCGGCGAGCAAGATGCCCAAGCCGAATGTGGCCCGGCTGCGCAGCCTGATGGCGCATTCGGTGTTCGGGCTGGGCTTGTACATGGCCGGGATGTTCTGGGCGTGGGTGTTGGGGCAGACTGCGTGACCTCAGCCCAGAGGCCGAGCATGCCCAGAGAGATCGATCGATGAAGCCACCTGTATGCGACCTGTGCCACAACGATTTTTCCTCGGAGATGTGCCATGCCGGAACTGGCGGCGGCATGGTGCAGTTCGCCGATTATCGCCCGCTGGGCCAAGGGTGCGCGGGGCACCCTCATGGCTACGAGTGGTTCTGCGATGAACATCTGGCCAGTGCCCGGGCCCTGGCTTCGCTGAGCTATAGCGATGCCAGGGCAGTGCTGACCCGGCAGTATGCTCCGCTTGCGGACTACCCGCCCCTCGCCTCCAGTGATCCAGCACTCTGGATCACCGAGGTGGGCCCCAACCCCGCGAAGATCTTCGCGCTGATCAGGCAAGCCATGGGCGTAAGCCCCAACGTGGCCAGAAACTTGCTGACCAGCGTCCCCTTCAAGGTGATCCAGGCCTGGCCGCAACAGTTCAGTGTCTGGCAGGAGTCCCTGATTCAAGCCGGTGCCCAGGTTGAAGTACGCTATCCCTCGTCCAAGTCCGCCTGGGCCGAGCAAGCCGACGCAGATAACGACTGATCCTGCTCGCGCATCCAGTCTGCACTCGCAGGGGCTTTCACATACCCGCTGAACCCAGTTTGCTCCACACAAGCAATATCCGTAGGTCTAGCCGTGTCCGCCGCCGAGGCTGGCGTCTACGCTGGGTTCTGATGGACTGGCAGGCGCCCTGGCGGTACCTGCGCTGGAAGATCCCGGGCACTTGTGCCGGTGAAAGGAATCAGAGCCATTTGTAACCTGATCATCGCCCGGCTTGTTTTCATGCCCCCTGCGGAAGCCCTTGCCCATGCTCGAACACCTTGACCTCAACGCGCTGATCGCCGCCTACGGCTACTGGGTGATCTTCATCGGCTGCCTGCTGGAAGGCGAAACCGTGTTGATTCTCGGCGGCATGGCGGCGCATCAGGGTAGCCTGCAATGGCCGCAAGTGATCGGCTGGGCCACCCTGGGGGGCATCCTCGGCGATCAGTTGCTGTTCTGGACCGGGCGCTATGGCGGAGCGCGCCTGCTGCCCAAGCTCAAGCGCCATCAGGCGGCCATCGAACGGGTCCAGGGCCTGATCCAGCGTTACCCTTCGACTTCGGTGTTCGCCGTGCGCTTTCTCTACGGCATGCGCCTGGTCGGCCCCTTGGTGATCGGCGCCAGTGGCCTGGCACCCTGGCGTTTCGCCCTGCTCAATGTGCTGGGGGCTGCGGTATGGGCCATCTTGTTCGTCAGCGCCGGTTACTGGGCCGGCGAAGCCTTGCAGCATTTTCTTGGCGACCTGAAACCCTATCGCCTGCCGATCTTCCTCGGGGTGATAGCGCTGGTGGTCCTTGCGGCACTGGTGCGGCATTTGCGTAATAGGCACAAGGCCCAGCAGCACTGAGACAAGGGCTTTGGCACATCGGGAATTTTCATACTGACCCGGCGACTTTATTTCGTTTGTCCAGGCCCCCCGGCCCCGGCTTAGATAACGGCTTGTTTCCGGCACCCAGAGCCCGCATCCATGAGCCACGAGAACATCAGCCGTTCGATCTCCACCGTCCACCCGATCCGCCTCAGCCACGGACGCAACGCCGAGGTCTGGGACATCGATGGCAAGCGCTACATCGACTTTGTCGGCGGTATCGGCGTGCTCAACCTCGGGCACTGCCACCCACGCATAGTCTCAGCCATCCAGCAGCAGGCCACCCGGCTCACCCACTACGCCTTCAATGCCGCGCCTCACGGGCCCTACATCGAGTTCATGCAGCGCCTGGCGAACTTCATCCCGGTGAGTTACCCGGTCAGCGGCATGCTCACCAACAGCGGCGCCGAGGCCGCGGAAAACGCCCTGAAGATCGTGCGCGGAGCTACCGGGCGCAGCGCGGTGATCGCCTTTGACGGAGGCTTCCATGGGCGCACCCTGGCCACCCTCAACCTCAACGGCAAGGTGGCGCCCTACAAGCAGAAGGTCGGTGTACTACCCGGGCCTGTGTACCACCTGCCCTACCCCAGCGCCGACAACGGCGTCACCTGCGCCGAAGCGCTGAAGGCCATGCAGCGCCTGTTCAGTGTGGAAATCGATGTCGAGGAAGTGGCCTGCTTCATCCTCGAACCGGTGCAGGGCGAAGGCGGCTTCCTGGCCCTGGACGCCACGTTCGCCCGGGCCTTGCGCAGCTTCTGCGATGAACATGGCATTTTGCTGATCGCCGACGAGATCCAGTCCGGCTTCGGCCGCACCGGGCAGCGTTTTGCCTTCTCCCGCCTGAACATCGAGCCGGACCTGATCCTGCTGGGCAAGAGCATTGGCGGCGGGGTTCCACTGGGCGCCGTGGTGGGTCGCAAAGCATTGCTGGACGTGCTGCCCAAGGGCGGCCTGGGGGGCACCTACTCGGGCAACCCGATTGCCTGCGCGGCGGCGCTCGCGACCCTGGATGAAATGACCGACGAGCACCTGCAGGCCTGGGGCGGGCGCCAGGAGCGGGCGATCGTGCAGCGCTATGAGCATTGGAAAAGTAGTGGGCTCTGCCCCTTCCTGGGCCGTCTGACGGGGGTGGGAGCCATGCGCGGCATCGAGTTGGTCAATGCCCGGGGCGAACCGGCGCCAGAGCAACTGAGCACGCTGCTAGGCAGCGCCCGGGATGCGGGCCTGCTGCTGATGCCCAGCGGCAAGTCGCGGCACATCATTCGCCTGCTGGCGCCCTTGACCACCGAGCCTGAAATCTTCGAGGAGGGCCTGGATATTCTCCAGGAATGCCTGGCGCGCCTGTGATTCCCGGCGCGCCTCAGGGCGAGGCTAGAACAGGTAGCCCATGTAGGTGGCAATGCCGCCACCGGCCTGTGGTCCGACGTTCATGCCAGCCATGACCACTGCGCCCTTGGCCGAACGCAGCAGCTGCTCGTTGACCTTGATCGAAGCCATCATGGTCGCCGGGTTGCTTCCCAAAACGACGGCCAGGGCCAGTAGCTTGGGGTCCAGGCCGAACAGCAGGGCCGTGGCCGAACCGCCCACCACCAGTCCGCCACCGACCTCGGTATAGAAGCAAGGCCCGGTGATGTCGTCCTCGGTCAGGTCCCGGCTGCGAAGGGCATCGCTGACAAAGACCTTGCCGGTGCTGGGAAAAGCCTCCGCCGCACCGGCACCACTGACGCTCTTGCCCTTGACCTGGATATTGACCTTGCCGAAACGCGGCAGGCGCCCACCAAAGCCGGCGCCCACCCCCAGGCCGCCGTAGCGATAGCTGACGTCCTTGCCCTGAGGCGAACGCAGGGTGATCGAACCACCACCGCCGGCCACGAGGGCTACGGTCAGGCCGCCGCCGCTGGCGGTCTGGTACAGCCATTTACTTTCGTTGACCGGAATCGGAATGCTGAGGTTCATGGGGTCAAAGTCCTTTTGCTCGTTGTGTGGCTCGTCCGCGCTGGCTGATGACACCCACCAGGCCGGCCAGGGTAAATACCAGACCGATCAGGCCGAGCACACCCGGGGTGGCCCAGAGTGCTGCCGGGTCGTCGATGATTGCGCTGTTGGCCGGCCGCTCGGGCTGGTAATACACCCGCACCGGCTGGTCCTTCTGGTAGCCGAAGATAAAGCCACCCTGGGGGTAGGAAATCTTCTCACCGGTACTGCTGGTGAAGGCGATCTCGGGGTGCGAACCCCCGGCATTCAAATCGCTGACGATACCGTCGGCGGTCTGGGCGCTGGCGAGGAACTCGCGGCGATCAAGGGTGAGATTGACGGCGATGACCAACAGGCCGATGCCGATCAGGGTGAACAGCAGACCCTGGAGGATCTTGCCAAAGCGTGACGGGGTGGAGTTAGCCATGGGCTGTCTCGATATTCGTCCGTGAAAGAGGGAGGCCACGATAACAAGAAACCTGCCTCCAGAAAAACCACTGCCGCGGCGCAAGCGCATTCCGGCAACGGCGTTCAGGCGCCCTGGAAAGCGGCCTGAGCGCCTGTCGCCAGCGCTTGCAAACCGAATTTCCGACGGGCATTGCCCTGGAGGAATTTGTCCGCAAATACCGGCGGAAGTTCCAGGCCCCGGACCTGCTCCCGGCGTTTTTTTTTCAACACACCAGGAGGAACTGGCCGGCGAGCAGCACGTTGCCCTGGCCACAAATCCGTGGCCAATGCCTGAACGCCGCGAACAGCCGTACGAGTTTCGAAGAGCTCCCTTGGCCGGTTGCGTTCAGGCTCCGAGGGCTGCCAGTTTCCGAGGCAGGCTTGTATCCTCCAGGTCGCCCACGGTCGAGCCGGCACGCCGCTGCGACAACGATGCCCACTGGGCCGAAGCACTCAACTACATGGGTCGGCCCCGAGCACAGTCGGGGCGCGATCTGCCCGTACTTGCCCATTGGAGAGTTCACCATGCTGATCCGCGACGCACACGCCGCTGAAAGCGAAGCACTGCGGCAGTTTCTCGGCGATAACGGCTGGGGCCATCGGGTGGGCAGCAGCGAATACTTCGCCCAGTTGCTGGCAAACTCCCAGCGCACGGCGGTCGCCCTTCTGCAGGGGCAGATCGTCGGCTTCGCCCGAGGCATCAGCGACGGTCTGTCCAACGGTTACCTGTCCATGGTGGTCGTTGCCGAGCAGCACCAGCGGCGTGGTATCGGCCGCGCCCTGGTGCATTGGGTGATGGGCGACAACCCCGAGATCACCTGGGTCCTGCGGGCCGGGCGCCCCGGGGCAGCGGAATTTTTCAGCTCGCTGGGCTTCGAACCCTCGATCATCACTCTGGAACGCACGCGCCATCGCGCATAATCACTCCCCCGCCTCCAGCTCATCCAAGGAAGACCCATGTCCGAACAGCACGACTCCAACGCCGACTGGCCCCCCGCCGGCTGCCCGCCCCTGGCCTGGCCGGAACTGCCTGACCAGGCTGCACGGCTGAGCTGGTACCTGGCGGTCATTGGTGCCTACGGCGCGCTATGGGAAGGGCACGTCAACGAACCGGAATTGACGCCTGTCAGCGAGGACGCCCTGCAGGCGCTGGAGCAACGCCTGGGCTGCCCGTTGCCTCGATCGCTGCGCGACTACCATCGGCAATTGGGGGTGCTGTCCCTGGCGGAGGTCCTGTGCAGCGTCGGGCCCGGGCACACGCCGATCCAGCCGTTGCTGGAGGCTTATCCCGGTATCGTCGAGATCAGCGATGTCGACCTGATACTGGCAGGCAAGCTGGTGGCCTTCGGCGACTACCTGGGCAATGGCAACCTGTTCTGCTTTCACCGCGAATCCGGCGCGGTCTACTACTTCGATCACGACACAGGTGCGGCGCTGACACGCTTTTTCGATTCCCCCGAGGAGTACCTGGATACGCTGATGCTGCTCTGCCTGGCGGAGGTATACGACGACGATGATGCTGCCGAAGCATTGATCAGCCAGCGCTACGGCGAGGACCTGGTACGCAAGTGGCGCTATTGAGCCCTGCACCTCATTTGCCGGCACCTGCGCGCTGCCGGGCGCAGTAGCCGTCACCATCGGGTTGGGACTGCAAGTCGGTGCAACCGCCCCCCATGAACGCGGCCAGCGCGGCAAAGGGCAGCAGAACAATCACCTGCGCAATGCCTCGGGCCTGGGCATGCGGGTCCTCGACCTTGCGCAGAAAGCCCTGATCGTGGGCCGCTGTCTCGGTTTGCAGCGTGGCCCAGAGGGTATAGCGAAAAGCGTCAGCTCCAGGCCCCTGGCCGCCGACACGCTGACAGGCGTCCAGCGCCTGGACGGCGTAGACATCCCCCACCTGACGTGGCACTCCCGTCGGGCGGGCCTGACGGGCATTGAAGTCATCGATCAGGGTGGTGAGTTGCAACTGGTCCGCCTGCTGGGCCACCAGGCAATCGCTCTCGGCAGGAAACTCTCGACTGGTACGGGCCAGGGTATTCAGCCAGTTCCGGTAGTTGGTGTAGAAACCAAACTGGCTGCCGTCCGGCAGTTCCTGCCGATACAGCTTGAGGGCCCCGACAAAGTGCTTGCCGGTGTCGGTCAGCCGCTGCACCTGCTCGCGGCTCAGTGGCTGATTGAGGGTGTAGCCATACACCTGCGGCCCCTCGACTGTCGGCCCGACCGGGGCCGTAGTACAAGCTCCCAGCGATGACAGGATGATCGTCAGGCTTAAAACACTGCATAGCATCCGATGCATGACATGCCCCAGCGCGAGTGGACGGCTCGATGGCCAGACGCGAGATTACGCCATTTCCCAGCCGCTGTTTCGGCCAGGCCTGCCAAACCCTTAACCCTGCCCAGCCATGGGCCTACTGCCGCGACGCTGATGACAGCCTGGTGCAGATGCGCCGCTATCGCGACGCCCCCCATGCCCGGCTTGACGTGCCCGAAGCAGCGCTCCATTGTCCCCGGCCCGCCCCTCGAACAAGGATGCTCCATGCTTCAGCGCGTCATGCTCTGCACCCTCTTGACCGTTATCGCCCTGCCCGCGTTCGCCGCGCCAGCCAAAGTCGAACGCCGGTGCGGCTGGTTCGAGAACCCGACGCCAGCCAACGCCACCCTGACCGACCGCGATGGCGTCTGGGAGATCGCCAGCCAGGGCGGCTATCAGGCCGAGGGCGAGTGGCCCACTTTCAACGACCAGCAATGGGTGCGCACCAACAATCACTACGGCTACGGCTGCGCTTGTGTCAGCGCCAGTGCGGATCCCCGGACTCATCGCCTCGACCAATTGCACAAGGCCAAGGCCCGCCCGCTGTCAGCCTGTCGCAACGATCCCAGCCTGTACGAACCCTTGCCCGAGGAAGCCGGAAAACCCGTATTACCCCAGGGCTCGCCGCGCTTTCAGGGCCAGGGTTTCAGCCTGCAGTATCCAAAAGGCTGGACGCTCAACCAGACACAGAACTGCCTCACCCTGGATCACCCGAAAAAACGCCCGGGCGAGGAGTACACCCTGCAACTGTGCCTGCAGCAAGGCAGCCTGGAGCAGGCCGCCGAGGGCTTGTTCTTCTACCTGGAAAATGGCGTCTGGATGCGCAGCGCCGGCAGGGATGAGCCCAGCCCGGTACTTGAGGTGAACGGCCCCGGCTGGCAAGGCCTGCTGGCCTATCAGACCTGCGGCATCAGCGATGAGGAAACCGGCTTTCATGCCGTTGGCGGTACCTGCCTGACGGCGGTGATCGATAGCGGCCAGCGTCAGGTGGTGGCCGACAGCGTAGGGTTCTTCCAGGATTTCGCCACCCTGGGGGCCATCCTGCAGTCGATCCGCTTCGACCCGGCGCCATAGAGCCCCCGCTAGGGCACGGCCCGATACAGGGTTTGCAGGTGGGACAAGCGCAAGCCGCAGTGCTCCAGGTTGCGCCGGCTTTGCGAGTTCACCAGAGCGGTGGCTGCCACGCTCCGGGCCCCCAAAGCAGCAGCCTGCTGCAAGCGATGGGCGATCAGGGCCCGGTGATAACCCAGGCCCCGCGCGGCCCGGGTGGTAAAGGCGGTGCCCAGGTACGCCACGCCGTTGTCGGCGATGAACAGCGCCGCGCCGGCCACCGCAACGCCCTGCTCCCGCAACAGGTACAAATGCCCGCGCCCATCGTTGAGCAAGCCACCAAAGGCCGCCTGGGTGGCCGGCCGAGCGGCCGCGGGGGTATTGAAGCCTTCGCGGTGCAGCGTGCAGAACACTTCCAGCGTCGAGGCGGTCACCGGCTCGATATCCAGCACTGAAGGCGGCGCCACAATCTCGCCCACAGGAGCGAACAGCTGCCCATGAGTCCAGCCCTTCAGGCGCTGCAACGGCAGCCCTTGCAGCTCCAGGGTGGGCACAACCTTGGCTGACTCGGCGATCAAGGCGATCGCCGGGGCGTAAGCCACGCAGCTCTGCAGCAGATCGACCAGGCGCCGGGCATCCTGCGCCCTGTCGCCATGTACCCGGTTCATCATCGGGCTGGGGTTGCCGCCGACGACGAAGGCACCACAACCCGGCTCACCATACAGGCAGGCCCGATAAGGGTTGCCCGGCAGGCTCGCCAGCCCCTGGACCCGGGCCCGCAGGTATTGGGTTTCGGCATATTCAAGCGCCAGCGCACGGCTCAGGTGCATATCAGCGGTTACCCACCGGGGTTTCACTGACCCAGGGCACCCGCACCTGTTCGGCGATGCTCGTGGCCTGCTGCTGCAACACCTCCAGTTGGGTCCGGCGGCCGAACAAGCCAGTGAAATGCAGCAGCAAGCGCCCGGCAAACCCCAGGCCATCGCCGCGTTTGCGCGGGATCAAGTGCAGGTGCGCATGGGGAATGTGCTGGTTGGTGGCGCGGCCGTCATTGACCAGCAGGTGGGTGCCTTCGACGCCGTAGCCGGCACGCCGTTGCGCCGCCAGCAGGCCATCGAAGACCTGGTACAGGTGCTGGCGGATGAAACCGGGCAATTGCTCGAGCTTCTCTACGTGCTGCTGGGGGATCAGCAGCAGGTGCCCTTCACCCAGCGGATGCACGTCCATGAAGGCCATGCAGTGCTCATCGCGGTACACCAGTGCGGCGGGCAAGGTGCCGGCGGCAATCTGGCAGAAAATGCAATTCATCCCTGAATCCTCAAGTGGCAAGGCGCGCCCGGGCGGGCGCCGCCAATGTAACCCACCTGCATCCTGTAAAGCGCGCTCCTTGTGCCCGGCTTGGGTTCAGCCCAGCGCCAGGTAGGCGCCGGCATCGACCTCGATCATCACCGGCTGCCGGGTGTCCTTGAGGGTGTGCAACAGGTCTTGCAGCTGCGCGGGGGAGTCGGCGCGGTGGTGCGCCACATGGAAGCTTCGGGCCATGGCCTGGAAGTCCGGGGTGAGGATGTCCACCCCCAGCGGCACGATATCCCGCGCCTGCATGTAGTCGCGGATCTCGCCGTAGCACTGGTTGTTCCACACCAGCAGGATCACGCCGATCTGTGCTTCCTTGGCCGCGATCAGCTCGCCGCTGGCGAACTGCAGGCCACCGTCCCCCACAAGCGCCAACACAGGCCGCTCGGGGCGCGCCAGCTTGGCGCCCATGGCCGCCGGCAAGCCGTAGCCCAGGGTGCCGTAACCACTGCCGGCGTTGAACCAGCTGGCCGGAGCCGGGGCCTGGTAGCCACAGGCGCCCTGGTACACCGGCTGGGTCGAGTCGCCCACCAGGATCGGTGCATCCAGATTGTCCCGCAGCAGGTCCAGCAGGCCCTGCAAGCCTTGCTGCTTGGGCGTCCAGCCGGCGCGCTCGGCCTGGTTCACCCGTTGCACGCTGTCCAGTGCCCAGCGCCCGCGGGAATTGGCAGGCGCCACCTTGCCCAGCAGTGCCTGCAAACCTTCCAGGGCATCCCCCACCAGGCCGACATGGGCCCGCTGCACGCCCATGACCTGCATCGGGTCGATGTCCAGGCGAATCAGCGAACCCTTGAAGCGCAGCGGCCCGAGGCCAAAGAAGTCGTAGTCGGTTTCCCCAAGCTCGGTGCCCACGGCGAGCACCACATCCGCTTCGTCGATCAGCGCCCGGCCATGGGCCGAGGACTGCACGCCATCGAGCAACAGCGGGTGGCCGCAAGGCAGCAGGCCGCGGGCGTTGGTGGTCAGGGCCACCGGCGCCTGCAGGCGCTCGGCCAATTGCCGCAGGACCTCGGCGCAACCCCGGGCACCACCACCGGCCAGGATCAACGGGCGGTGGGCACTATTGAGCAAGGCCAGCGCCGCCTCGATCGAAGCCCCGGCCGGCGCCGGCGCGCCAGGCAGGCTGCGGGGCATCAGGTTGAGGTTATCGGCGGGCATCTCCAGCACGTCCAGGGGAATCTCGATGTGCACCGGCCGCGGCCGTGCGCACTTGAATACGGCAAAGGCCCGCGCCAGCAGTTCCGGCAACTCCGAAGGCGCTTGCAGGGTGTGGCTGAAGGCGCAGACTCCGGCCACCATTGCTCGCTGGTCCGGCAGTTCGTGCAGGTGGCCGTGGCCCAGGCGCAGGTGCTCGCGACGGTTGACGGTAGAGATCACCAGCATCGGCACCGAATCGGCATAGGCCTGGCCCATGGCCGTGAGGATATTGGTCATGCCAGGGCCAGTGATGATGAAGCACACCCCAGGCTTGCCGCTGGCCCGGGCGTAGCCGTCGGCCATGAACCCGGCCCCCTGTTCATGCCGTGGGCTGACGTGGCGCAAGCGGCTGCCGTGCAGGCCGCGATAGAGCTCGACGGTGTGTACGCCGGGAATCCCGAATACCGTGTCCACGCCATAACCTTCCAGCAAACGAACCAGGGACTGCGCACAGGTGGTCATCGACTACTTCCTCTTGTTCTTATGTGCGGGCGACACCCTGCGCCCGGCTGATGTCGAGGGACATTAGTCGCTGCACCCAAGGGGCAACAATCGAAAAAAATCGCGGCGATTGCTCAATAAAATTCACGCTTTGCCGTTGCGACGGGGTTCCGGGTGCAAGCGGGTGATGCCCTGCAGCTGGGACTTGACCCACTCGCTGAACGCCAGCACCACCGGCCGCTCGGACTTGAGCAGGTCGGCCACCAGGTAGTAGCCGCGATTGGACTCGATCTCGGTGCCGAAGGGCTGCACCAGTTGGCCCCGGGCCAGGGCTTCGCCGCTGATCAGGTTGTCGCCCATGGCAATGCCCTGGCCGGCGATGCAGGCCGACTGCACGAAGTGCGCGTCGGCAAACACGATGCCCCGGCGCACGTCGACATTCGGCGCCCCGGCGGCCGCCAGCCAGACCCGCCAGTCGGAGTAGTCGATCATGTGCAGGAGCAAGGCGTGATCCAGGCCATCAAGGGTTTTCAGGCCACCCATGGCATTCACCAGGCTCGGGCTGCACACCGGGAAATAGCGCAGGGAGACGATCTTCTGCACGTGCTGGTTGGGCCAGTCGCCCATGCCATAGGCCACGAACAGATCGACGCTGCTGTCGCTGGTGTCCCCCGGAGTGCGGGGCGACACCAACTGCAGTTCAACCTGGGGATACAGCGCCTGGAATTCGGCGATATGGGTGCACAGCCAATAGGTGGCGAACCCCGGCGGGCTGCTGATGCACAGCCGGCCGCTGACCTGCTGGCCATCGGAGCGCTGGCCGGCCTCGAGGATATTGGCCAGCAGCAGGTGGATGTCCCGGGCATAGCGCTCCCCCTGGTAGGTGATGCGAATGCTGCGGCCCTGGCGCTCGGTCAGGGCAAACCCCAGGGTCTGCTCCAGGCTCTTGATCTGGTGGCTGATGGCGCTGGGCGTCAGGTTCAGCTCATTGGCGGCCTCGGCGACACTGCCCAGGCGGGCCACCGCGTCCAGAGCGCGCAACGCGGTCATGGAGGGATAACGCATACCGATCATGCCTCGACTACAAAAAAACGAGTGGCAGCACCATAGCTGCAATCGGCGTCCGGCAATAGCCTTGCTCGTCGCCGAAAAAAAAGCCCATTACTGAAAAAAATTACCGTATCCCACTAAAAATGCTCGATTGACCCGCCGCCGTCGATGGCTAATTCTCAAGCCCTACCCTGTGCCGGGTACTGCCCGGCCATCGCACAATAACAAGAGGGTCGACCCTTGCAATCGCAGCCCAACTCCGTCAATCCCGTGGTGGCGATCGATGATCTGCACAAGAGCTACGCCGATCACCACGTGCTCAAGGGCATCGCCCTGCGCGCCAATGAAGGCGAAGTGGTGTCGTTGATCGGCTCCAGCGGCTCGGGCAAAAGCACCCTGCTGCGCTGCATCAACCTGCTGGAGATTCCCTGCAGCGGCAGCCTGCGCATCAATGGCGAAGAAGTGCGCATCAGGACCGACCGTGCCGGCAACCCGCAGGTCGCCGACCCGGCCCAGGTGGCGCGCCTGCGCACCCAGTTGAGCATGGTGTTCCAGAGCTTCAACCTGTGGCCCCACCGCACCGTCCTGGAAAACGTCATCGAAGCGCCGGTGTATGTCCTCGGTGAAGACCGCAAGGACGCCATCGCCCATGCCGAGCACCTGCTGGAAAAGGTCGGCCTGGCCAACAAGCGCGACGCTTTCCCTTCCTTTCTCTCCGGCGGCCAGCAGCAGCGGGTGGCCATCGCCCGGGCCCTGGCCATGCGCCCCCAGGTGCTGTTGATGGACGAACCGACCTCGGCCCTGGACCCGGAACTGGTGGGCGAAGTGCTCAAGGTCATCCAGGGCATCGCCGAGGAAGGCCGTACCATGATCCTGGTGACCCACGAAATGGCCTTTGCCCGGGACGTGTCGAGCAAGGTGATGTTCCTTCACCAGGGGCTGGTGGAAGAAGAAGGGCCACCCCAGCAAGTGTTCCTCAACCCGGTCAGCGAGCGCTGCCGGCAATTCGTCATGGCTCAGGAAAACCGTGTCTGACGTTTCGCTTCAATCCTTGAAAACAACAACTTCGATAAAGGGTAAAGCCATGAAAAACCTGCTCAAGGTGCTCGCCACCGGTTGCCTGTTCAGTGCACTGGCCAGCCACGCCGTGGCCGCCGACAAGATCGTCTTCGGCATCGCCCTGGAACCCTACCCGCCGTTCTCGATGAAAAGCGGCAACGGCGACTGGAGCGGCTTCGAACCGGAGCTGATCAAGGCTCTGTGCGACCGCATGCAGGCCCAGTGCCCACTCAAGGAAGTGGCCTGGGACGGCCTGATCCCGGCCCTGCAATCGAGCCAGATCGACGCCATCCTCAACTCCCTGAGCATCACCGACGAACGGGAAAAGGTCATCGACTTCTCTGCGCCCTACTACCAGACCCCGGCCATGTGGGTCGCCGACCAGAGCCTGGAGCTGGTCACCACCCCCGAAGGCCTCAAGGGCAAGCTGATCGGCGTGCAGGGTTCGACCTCCAACGCGACCTTCGCCAAGACCTACTACGGCAAGACCTCGACCCTGCGCTACTACACCACCCAGGACGACATGATCGCCGACCTGCAGAGCGGGCGGATCGACGTGATGCTGGCCGACGCCCTGACCATCGAGCCGATCCTCAAGACCGCGGCCGGCGCCGGTCTGGCGGACAAGGGCCTGGCGCCCAAGGACCCGCTGTTCGGTTCCGGCATCGGGGTCGGCCTGCGCAAGGGTGACAGCGCCCTGCAGCAGCGGATCAACACCGCCCTGGCCTCGCTCAAGGCCGATGGCACCTACGACAAGATCCGCAGCCGCTACTTCAGCGTCGACATTTCTGCCAACTAAGCCGTCCGGCCGGCCCGTTTGCGCGGGCCGCCGGCGTTGACTGGATACGTCATGATTTCTCTGTCCGACCTTTCCCAACTGTTCGTCGCCGACGGCTGGCTCGGCGCCCTGGCCCAGGGCGCGCTGGTGTCCCTGCAGATTTCCGCCGGGGCCTTTGTGCTCGGCCTGGGCATCGGCCTGCTGGTGGCGATGATCAAGCTCAAGGGCCCGCGCTGGCTGGTGAAGCTGGCCAACGCCTACACCACCCTGTACCGGGCCATGCCCGAACTGCTGCTGATTCTGCTGCTCTACTACGCCGGCACCGACCTGCTGAACATGGCCATGGCGGCCATGGACCGGCCGAGTGTCACGGTCAACGGCTTCATTGCCGCGGTACTGGTGCTGGGCATCGTCCAGGGCGCCTATTCGGCGGAGATCATCCGGGGCGCGATCCAGGCCATCCCCCACGGTCAGATCGAAGCGGCCCGGGCCTACGGCATCGAGCGCTGGCTGCTGGTGCGGCGCATCCTGTTGCCGAGCATGCTGCCCTACGCCATGGCCGGGCTGTCGAACCTGTGGCTGGTGCTGGTCAAGGACAGCGCGCTGATCAGCATCGTCGGCTACAGCGAGCTGCTCTCGGTGGGCAAACAGGCGGCCGGTTCCACCAAGCATTACCTGGTGTTCTACCTGGCGGTCGCGGCCTTCTATTTCGTCATCACCCTGGTGTCCGGCAGCGTGTTCCGCGTGCTCGAACGACGCACCAACCGCTGGCTGCCCCAGCACTAGGAGGCTCGGATGGACTTTTCCTGGATCAACGGTTTTTCCAGCGAGCTGCTGCGCGGCCTGGGCATCACCCTCAAGCTCCTGCTGCTGAGCGGAATCTGCGGCTTTGCCCTGGCAGTAGTGGTGGGCCTGGGCCGGGTGTCGCGCAACCCTCTGATTCGTGCGCCGATGCAGTTCTACATCAGTGTGTTTCGCGGCACCCCGCTGCTGGTGCAGATCTACATCCTCTATTACGGGGTCGGCAGCCTGTTCGCCGCCTACCCGCCGATTCGCGGCAGCTTTCTCTGGCCCTACCTGCGCGAAGGTTTCTGGTATGTGGCCTTGGCCCTGACCCTGAGTGTCGGCGCCTACGTCGGCGAAGTGCTGCGTGGCGGCCTGCGGGCCGTGCCCCGAGGCGAGCTGGAAGCCGCTCGCGCCTATGGCATGGGCCACTGGCTGACCCTGCGCCGGGTGTGGCTGCCCCGGGCCCTGGAACTGGTGCGCCCGACCCTGGTGGGGGAATGCGTGCTGCTGCTCAAGGCCACTGCACTGGCGTCCACCGTGGCGGTCACCGACCTGCTGGGCGCGGCCAACCTGGTACGGGCCCAGACCCTGAAAGTCTACGAGCCGCTGCTGGCCGTGGCACTGATCTACATCGTCCTGGCCTTTGTCATCGAACATCTGTGCGCACGCCTGGGCAAGGTCCCCCAGCGTCAGGCCTGAACCCATTCATTGCGCGGGCAGCGAGGCCCGTGAGGAGAACAACATGCGTTACTCACCTTTCGTACAGCGCATCAGCGGCGAATCCGTCAGCGCCTGGGACATCCACTACGCGGCCATCGAGGCCCGTGGGCGCGGCGAAGACGTGATCGTGCTCAGCGTCGGTGACCCGGACTTCGCCACCGACGAGCGCATCAGCGCTGCCGCCAGTGCCGCCCTGGAGCAAGGCGACACCCACTACACCCACGTCCTCGGCCGCCCGGCCCTGCGTGAGGCCATCGCCGCCAAGCAGCGCCGCCTGCTGGGCATCGAGGTCAGCGCCGACAACGTGGCGCTGGTGGCGGGTGCGCAGAACGGCTTGTTCGCCACATCGCTGTGCCTGTTCAGCAGCGGCGACGAAGTGCTGGTGCCAGAACCCATGTACCTGACCTACGAGGCCTGCATCCACGCCTCGGGGGCGCAGATCGCCTGCGTCCAGCAGCCGGCGGCCAATGGCTTTCGCCTGACCGCCGCGGCCCTGGAAGCGGCGCTCACCGACAAGACTCGCGGCATTGCCCTGGCCACCCCGTGCAACCCCACCGGCAACGTCTACAGCCGTGAGGAGCTGGAAGCCGTGGCCGAGGTGGCGCGCAAGCATGACCTCTGGGTGATCTCCGACGAGGTCTACGGGCAACTGACCTACGACCGCGAACACCTGAGCATCGCTTCGCTGCCGGGCATGGCCGAGCGCACGGTAATCCTCAACAGCCTGTCGAAAACCCATGCCATGACCGGTTGGCGCGTGGGCTGGGTGATCGCCCCGCCGGCCCTGGTCGGGCATCTGGACAACCTCTTGCTGTGCATGCTCTACGGCCTGCCGGGGTTTATCCAGGAAGCCGCGCTCAAGGCCCTGGAACTCGATGAAGAAGTGATCGGCAGCGCCCGCGAGGTCTATCGCCGGCGCCGCGACCTGGTGGTGGCGGGCCTCAAGCAGGTGCAACTGCTGGACTGCCGCGAGCCGGAAGCCGGGATGTTCATGCTGGTGGACGTACGCCGCACCGGCCTGTCGAGCATGGATTTCGCCTGGCAGCTGTTCCGCGCCACCGGGGTCTCGGTGCTCGACGCCCAGGCTTTCGGCGCCAGTGCCGAGGGCTTCGTGCGGATCTCCTTCACCGTCGCCGACGAGGTGCTCAAGGACGCCTGCCAGCGCATTGCCGGCTTTGTCGAAACCCTGGGCGCACAACGCTGAACGCATGACCCGGGCCGCCCAGCGGCCCTGGTACCTCCGACAAGAACACTGCTGCGCCTTACTTTTTTGCCCACCTTTGAAGGGCCCCCTGCTTGAGAGGTTGACCCCGTGACCGCTTCCGACCAATTCAACTCCACCCATAGCGCCGTCGATCAATACGCTGAACTGGTGCTGCACAACGGCCGGATGTACACCCTCGATCCGGCCCAGCCCTGGGCCGACGCCGTGGCCATCCGCCAGGGCAAGCTGATCGCGGTGGGCAGCCTCGCCTCCCTGGCTTCGCTGATCGGCCCCAACACCCGCCAGCACGATCTGGACGGGGCCTTCTGCATGCCCGGCCTGCATGACATGCACACCCACCCGGACCTGGCCCTGGCCCCGCGCTACGCCGACGACCTGGACGTGGGCATCGAAGACCCGACCCCGGAGCAACTGGCAGCCGCGATCCACGCCTATGCCGACAGCCATCCCGGCGACGGCTGGATCTACGGCCAGTACTGGGTGCGCTACACCTTCCGCGAAGCCGGGCTGACCCCGGGCCGCGAATGGCTCGACAGCGTCATGCCGCACCGCCCGGTAGCCCTGCTGGACCGCATGTGGGGGACCATGATGGTCAACTCCAAGGCCCTGGAACTGGCCGGCATCGACCGCCACACCAGCGACCCGCGCAACGGCTACCTGGAGCGCGACGAGCTGACCGGCGAACCCAACGGCTTGTTGATCGACGGTGCCTACGCCCTGATCCATGCCGCCATGCCGCCGACTCCGGTGTCGGTGCTGCGCCGCGCCTATCGCGATGGCGTGCACTTCCAGACCTCTCGCGGGGTCACCGCCACCAAGTACGTGCACGTCTGCGAAAACCGCCTGCAGGCCCTCAAGGAACTGGACGATGCCGGCGAGCTGACCCTGCGGGTGGAAGCCGCCATCAGTTGGCAGGACGACATCTTCCCGGTGCGCCGGCGCTGGGAACTGCTCAGTGGCGAGCGGCATTTCTATCGCAGCGCGCGCCTGAGTGCCAACGCGGTGAAGTTCCACTTCGATGGCACCGTGGAGCCCAAGTCTTCCTACCTGCTGACCCCCTGGCCGGAAGAGTCGAGCTGGCGCGGCAAGCTCAACCTGACCCCGGAACACATCACCGACATGGTGGTGGACATGGACAAGCGCGGCCTGCGGGTGATCGCCCACTGCACCGGCGACGGCGCCTCCGACGTGTTCCTCGATGCCGTGGCCGAGGCCCGGCGGCGCAACGGCAACAGCGGCATCCGTCACCAGTGCGCCCACAGCACCCTGCTGCACCCGGGCAACCTCAAGCGTTTCCAGGCCCTGGACGTGATCGCCGAGTTCTCTCCGGCAGCCTGGTACCCGACTCCGTTCGCCAGCGGCGCACGCTCCGGCTACGGCCAGGAACGCCTCAAGCGCATCTATGACTTCAAGGGCGTGCTGGCAGCTGGTGGCATCGCGGTGTTCGGCACCGACTGGCCGGTGGCGTCCATCGATCCATGGCTGGCCCTGGAAACCATGGTCACCCGGCAGAACCCGTGGAACCAGGAACCTGACACCTTCGGTGACCCCATCAGCCTGGAACAGGCCCTGCAAGTGGCGACCCTCAACGGCGCCCATGCCATGGGCCTGGAACACCTGACCGGCAGCCTGGAGGCCGGCAAGTCGGCGGACCTGATCGTCCTCGACCGCGACCTGTTCGCCCAGGGCGCACGCAACTACATCCACCACACCCAGGTGCAACTGACCTTCGTCGAGGGGCAACTGGTCTACGACCGCCAGGGCACCTTCAGCGACACCCCGCTGCAAGCGGTGTGGGAAGGCCTGCCACCGGTGATCGAGGGCAAGGAATAATGAACAGCACCCCGAGCATCCCGGTAACCGTGGTTGCAGGCTTTCTCGGCGCCGGCAAGACCACCCTGCTCAACCGCATGGTGCAACGCGCCGACAGCGGCCGGCTGGCGGTGATCGTCAACGATTTCGGCGAGCTGAACATCGATGCGGCGATCATCGCCGAGGTCACCGACGCGGTGTACAGCCTGCAGAACGGCTGCATCTGCTGCACCGTGCAGGAGGACCTGCTGGCGCAACTGGTGAGCCTGTCCAAGCTGCGCCCGGCCCTGGAGCGAATTGTCATCGAGTGCAGCGGCGTCTCCGACCCGCAGCGCATCGTGCAGACCATCGGCTACCCGCAACTGCGCAACCGCCTGCACCTGGACGCGGTGATCACCCTGGTGGATGCCAGCGGCTACCAGGACCTGGAAGGGGAAATGGCCCGCCTGTCCCGAGCCCAGGTGGCCTGCGCCGACTGGGTGCTGCTGAACAAGGCCGACCTGGTGAGCGCCGAGCAATTGCAGAGCATCCGCGCCAGCCTCGGCAATCGTGCCCCGGTGTTCGACACGGTGCAGGCCGAGCTGCCCCCCGAGCTGCTGCTGGCGCCGCCGGTGCGCTCCACCGAAGTGCTGTTCAAGGCCCTGCCCCAGGCCCACGACCAGTTGTTCGAAAGCTGGGTGTGGAAAAGCTCGCGACCGCTGCAGCCCAAGGCTTTGCGGGACTGGCTGGCGCGCCTGCCCGCCGACCTGCTGCGCCTCAAGGGCCTGGTGCGCCTTGAAGGCAATGAACAACCTTATTGGTTGCAGCATGTGGGCAACCGCAGCCAGTTCACCCTGGCCGCCGATCAGCCCACCGAGCATGCCGCGCAATTGGTATTCATCGCCCGCCGAGGCAGCGATCTGCGCCAGGAACTGGAGGCTGGGGTCAGCGATACACAAGTGCTTTGAACGACAGGGAATCTGTGGCGCGAAGGCCGGTCTGAAAGAGGCGCGGCTGCCGGGCCGTCGCTTGGTCCGTGACAATAGGGCCCGGGTCCAATAGATTAGGCGCCCCCGAAAATCCCCCTGGGCCTTTCGCGCCTCAAACCTGTTAAACCAAGTAGTGGATGTTCAATGCCTGATTCCAACACCGAAGAATCCGTAGTCGCCCTGTCCAACAAGGCCGAATACGAAAACGCCATTCATCTTTCACAACACGTGTCCCAGGCCAAGACCATCAGCGAGATGGTGCTCGACGCCTTCCACACCTCGAAAGAAAGTGACCAGATTCGCGAACTGCGCGCAGCGATTCGCCAGGCCCACGACCGCTTTGACGACGACACCGCCTATGAACTCATGGGCCAGCTCAAGCAGCTCAAAGACGCCGAGGCCGCCGACCTCGCCGCCCTGGAAGACCTGAGCAAGAAATTCCCCATCAACCGGATTCTCTCCAGCTACAAGGACGATCCGGACTTCCAGGAGCTGGTCTACGGCCTGGCCCTTAAGGTGCTGAACCAGACCCACCAGGCCATCAGCAACCCCAGCGGCGGCAAGAGCAAGGCGCGTCCGAAGAAGGAAATGGAAGTGTTCGCCATCAGCAAGGACGGCGTCAGCGTCACCCTGCCGATGCGCCCGCGCTCCAAGGCCAACGTCGACCGTGAAGCCTTCGAATTCCTCGGCTTCAGCTTTGTCGGCGAAGGCGACGAGGCGGAACTGGAAAGCGAGATGTTCCTCGACAAGGATGGCAACGAACAGCAGGCCACCCGCAAGAACATCGTTACCGCGATCCAGCAGCAGACCGCGTTCGAAGGCTACAGCGCGCAACAACAGCTGTAACCCGCCGCGGCAGGGGCGAGCTTGCTCGCGAAGCGCCAGCACAGCCTTCTGCAGACCTGAAAAGCCCCGTATTCCAGCGTGAAGACGGGGCTTTTTTTTCTTCAGCGATCCCCGTACTCAAGGATGGGGTACATCGCACACAACGCCTCGGTCTCCAGCCGGAAGCACTCCTGCTGCGCAGGCTCCAGAACGTATGGCTGCTCGCCTCGCGGCTGCAGCTGATCCAGTATCCGGCACACCAGGTCGACGATCTGCCGGCAGCCCTGGGGGTCCACATAGCGCTGTGCGATGGAGCCCGTGCCGATACACAAGCCATTGGCGGCAAATGACGATCGAGTCTCCCCCGGTGCGCGTTTTTTGCTGACGATGATTCCGCACTTTTCCAATGCCGATTCGGCGAGGGAGCCGCTGATGCCCTTAGGCAAGCGCAACAGGATCGTGTGGTTTTCCGTCCCGCCGCCCATTACCTCGTAGTCCCGCGCCATGAACGCGCAGGCCATTTCATCCGCCGTGGCGCGAATGCGCCCCATGTAGGCATCGAACTGTGCAGACATGGCATAGCCCAGCGCGGCCGCCTTGGCGGCGATCATGTTGACTGCAGGCGCCCCCTGCATCCCGGGGAAAACTGCCTGGTCGAGCACCCGACGAAAGCTCGACCTCAGGCCGGGCACCTTGGTGTCCGCGTCCCGCCCGGAAAGAATCAGGCCGCCGCGTGGCCCGGCGAGCTGTTTGTGGGTGCAAGTGGTGGTGACGTGCGCCACATCGATCGGGCTCGGATGACGCCCCGTGGCAACCAGGCCGGCGATATGGGAGATGTCGGCAAGGACGATGGCCCCGGCTTCATCGGCAATGTCGCGAAAACGCTGGAAGTCCACGACCCGCGAATAAGCCGTTGCCCCACAGATGATGATGCGCGGGCGATGGGCCATCGCCAGCTGACGTACCTCCTGGTAGTCGATGGTGCCCTGGGCCGTGGTGCCGTAGCGGATCGCCTTGTAGTGGGCACCGGTAAAAGCGAGGGAGCTGCCGTGGGTCAGGTCGCCGCCATGATCCAGGGCCATCCCGAGCAGGGTGTCCCCCGGCTCAAGCAGCGCGGACAACACCTGGTAGTTGGCGTTCGAGGCCGAGTGCGATTGCACCGCGGCGTATTGCGCGGCAAACAGCTCCCGTGCCCTGCGGATCGCCAGGGATTCCACCAGATCGACGTTTTCGCACCCGGCGTGATGGCGTTTGCCCGCAACCCCCTGCGCCGTCACGTTGACCAACGCCGAGGCCGAGGCGGCAAGGCTTCTGGGGGTGGCTGCACAGGAGGATGAAACCAGGGAAAGCGTGCGTTGTTGCCGGCTTACTTCAGCGTCCAGGATCCTGGCCAGCTCGGCGTCTTCTGTTCGCAGGTCCGCCAAGCCACATCGCAGCAAGTCGGCCTGGTTCCTCAGTGGTTCGGTATCGGCTGCCATAAATCTGTGCCCCTTCCTTGAGTGCTGCGCGCCACGAACGAGGGCGTGCTTCCTGGGTTTGACGTTCGTTGGTGTGAATCGGGCTGATCCGGGCCCTGGGTCAAGACTGTATAAGGCGTAACAGAATTAATCAAAAAATTAAACATCCCCAAAGTTAAATGCTTCTTTTTTGAAGTGGAAGGACATCGGCGCAGCCTTGCCGGTGCAAGCCTCAGGGCGAGAGTGATAATGCCCAACCCCTGGGGCTTTATTGTCATGGCTGACGCATGCAACACTTGTCCGTTGCGGCCCTGTGCAAACCGGCCCCTCTCAGCGACTTGATCGCCCACAGTCCCCGTAGCGAAGTATCCCAGGACGGATACAGGCTGGCTAAAGGAGCACTAGCGAATTACCAGACAACACACAAGCAACTGACAGGCTTCTGCCACAGTGATCCCGCTATTGGCACCAGGCAATCGATGTCATGCGCGATGTGAACGCTAAAAAATTCGATGCATTACGACTATAAGGAAATGGTGAGGCATTTGATGCACAGAAGAGAAAGAACAGAGTATTTAAAAAGCAATATCAAATACCTGATTAAAAGTCGCGGAGAGACACAACTGTCTTTATGCAACGCCAGTGGCCTGACCAGAACAACCATATACAACATCCTGGAAGGCAAGGTCAGCAACGTCCAGCAGTCCACCATTCGAAAAATCTCCGACTTCTTCGGTATTTCCTATGAGGAAATAGAAACCGTCGACTTTGAAGAGAAGGAGATCATCGAAAGCAGCATTTCCCCGCAAGGGAACATGAACCCGGCTGCTGTTCCGATCCTCAAGGAAAGCCAGTTGATGGCCAACATGGATAAACGTATTGGCGAACTCGCCACTTGTTTCCCATTGACCTACTACTTCGGTACATCCTCTAACTTGATAGCCGTGCGCCTGGAAAACGATATCAAGGGCATGTATGAGGTCGGCGACCTGCTGATCGTGCAAAAGGGGACGATCACCGATGAAAAGGAAAAACTGGCTTACGACAAACAGACCAGGAAACTGCTGATCATGAACGAGGTCGTCTTCGACCCAGATCGTATATCTGTCGTCGGCGATATCATTGAGGAACGCTTCAATGACTGCCTATGAAGGTGATATCGAGAACAGCAAGTACAAGCTTCTGGGGTTTGAGAACAATAAAAACCTAGCCGTGATCATGATCATCGACACCGGCAAGGTCATAAAAATAAAGCTGAGCGAAGTAGTGAACAGCGAAATAATGGATAACTTAAACAAAATGGAAGTTAAAAACCTGTATAAAAAGTTCTACTCCCAAGGAGGAACACTTACTGCATACGACTTGAACGACCGCAATGAAAACTCATGGATGATCTACATCATCCTCAACCTGCTGCTCTTTACCTTTTATATTTTCACCAGCATCGCTGCAACAAAGCCGATCTACCTTGAGTCCCTCGACATCATTATTACCCCCGGCACCTTTCTGTACCCTCTGACATTCCTGATCGTTGACCTGCTGAACGAGAACTTCGGACTCAGGCTCGCCAGAAGAGCCATTCTGTTTGCATTTGCAAGCAACGCCATGATCATCATCCTGCTCTACGCGTCCACTTTTCTCCCCGGACTGCCAGGCTGGAAACTCGATACACCTTATAACGACGTTATTATCCAGGTGTCGTCTGTACTGGTAGCGTCTTCCGTTTCCTTCCTTGTTTCTGAAAACATAAACTCATATTTGCTGTGCAAGATAAAGGAACTCACAAATTCCAGATTCCTATTTCTGCGGATATTCCTCAGCACCTTGTTTGCGGTCATCATCGACAGCTTCGTGTTTTGCTACATCGCATTCTATGGATCCATGCAAAACAACGACATCCTGAACATGATTTATGTTCAGATCGCAATCAAGGTCTGTTTTGCATTCTTCAATATATTGCCCGCCTATGGCGCACGATCACTGTTCAAGAGATACATAACGGATAGCCAGGCAAAATGATCGATCGCTGTTTGTAGAGCGACGCCGGAGCTCAACACCTATCTGCCAGGCAGGTTCAGTGTTGGGCTCCAAGGGCAGCAAGCTGCTCAAATCCTCACTTCAGACCCATCTTGCTCTTCAGGCTATCCATGACTTGCGTCTTGTTCTCCAGATAAGCGTTCAAGCCTTTTGCCCGCAGATTGCAGGCGTCGCAGTTGGCGCAGCCACTGCCCATGATGCCGTTGTAGCAAGTCAGGGTTTGCTCGCGAACCAGCTCCAGTTGATTGTGGTAGTCCGCCAGAGCCCAGGTTTCTGCCTTGTTCAGCCACATCAGTGGAGTCTCGAGGCGCAACTTGTACTCCATGCCCAGTTCGAGGGCCTTGTTCAATGCCTTTACAAATTCATCGCGGCAATCGGGGTAACCCGAGAAATCGGTCTCGCACACTCCGGTAATCACGGTCTCGGCTTTTACCTGATAGGCATAGATAGAGGCCAGGGTAAGGAACAGGATGTTTCTTCCGGGTACAAAGGTGCTGGGCAAGCTCTCGCCTGAACTGTTCACCGTGGGCACCGGAATGTTGTCCCGAGTGAGGCTGCTGATCGCCAGTTCGTTGAGTAACGAAGCGTCCAGCACTTTGTGCACGGTCGCCCCCAACTGCTTGGATAGCCGCTGCGCGGTCTCGATTTCCGCGTGGTGCCGCTGGCCATAGTCGAACGTAATGCAGTGCACTTCGTCATAGAGCGGCAAGGCGTGGATCAGACAGGTTGTCGAGTCCTGTCCGCCGCTGAACACGATAACCGCTGTTTTCTTCATCATTCTGCTTCCTGCATGAGTTGGGTCATTTGAATAGTTGGGCAGCCCACGCAAGGGCTCTCAATAAAATACCCCGCGCGTCTCTCGAAGGCGGGGCTTTTCCGTGTTCGGGTGCGCGGCTCACGCCGAGCGTGCACTGCCGGCCATGCGCCGCAGAATATGCCCCTGGCCCTTGATGCAGTGCAGGATCAGCGCCGCCACATGGCCGACGATCAGCACCAGCAGGGTCCAGCCCAGGAGGCTGTGGAAATTGTTGCCCAGCTCGGTCATCCACTGGATCTTCGGCCCGTCGAAGCCGTTCATTACCGGCAGACCGAAGGCGGAAAAGGCGCGACCCGAGCCGTACTGACGCAACAGGCCGAGAAACGGAATGGCAAACATCCCGGCATACAGCAGCCCATGCCCCAGGGTTGCTGCAAGGTTGAGGCTCGGCGGCCGGCGATGACGGTTCAACAGGCTCCAGACCACACGCACCAGCAGCAGGGCCATCAACAGCAGGCCGACTTGCTTGTGGGTCGGCCAGAGGAACTTGTCCAGGGCCGAATCGGCCAGCAGGTAATGCGCACTGGTGGTGCTGTAGATCCAGGCAAAGGCCAGGGCCATGGCCCAGTGCAGTCCGCGACTGATGACGCCATAGCGCGCCTTCGAGTCGTACAGTTCAATACGGTTTTCCATTGCATCCACTCAGGTTCTATCCACGAACGGCGCATTTTACCCGGCCAGGCCAGGCCTTCGGGCCGAAAAACTTTAAATGATGTGACCATCAATCCAGCGCAATGAAAAAAGCCCCGCGCTTCTTGCGAAGGCGGGGCTTTTCCTGTGGCCTGGACAGCTTAGTGTGCGTAGGTCAGCAGGAGCTCGGTCGGGGCCTTGAAATCCACCGACATCATCACGCTCAGCGCGGTGATGGTGAAGATCGAGAACACGAAGAGCTTGCGCGCCCACACGGTGTCATCCACTGCCTTGTAGCCGGTCCAGGCCATGTACAACCAGTACATGCCCATGGCCGCCGCTACCGCCAGGTAGCTCATGCCGGCGTAACCGCTGAAGGTCAGCATCAGGGTCGCCACCAGGAATGCCAGGATGTAGAGCAGGATGTGCTTCTTGGCCACGCGGATGCCACGCTTCACTGGCAGCACCGGAATCGATGCGGCCAGGTAATCGTTGAAGCGGAAGATCGCGATAGCGTAGGAATGCGGCATCTGCCACAGGCTGAACATCACCAGCAGGGTCAGCGCAGCCATGTCGAAGCTGTTGCTGACCGCGACATAGCCGATCACTGGCGGCATGGCCCCGGACAGACTGCCCACCAGCGTGCCGTGAACCGACTTGCGCTTGAGGTACAGGCTGTAGAAGCCGACGTAGATGACAAAGCCGATTACCGCGAACAACGCGGCCAACGGGTTGGCCACGTAGTACAGCAGGGCGACGCCGGCGACACCGAGGATAGAGGCGTAGACCAGTGCCACTTCCAGGGAAATCAGGCCCTGGACCAGCACGCGGTTCTTGGTGCGCTCCATCTTCAGGTCGATGTCACGGTCGATGCAGTTGTTGAACACGCAACCGGACGCTACCACCAGCGAGGTGCCGATCATGGCGGCCAGGAAAATGGCCAGATCGACATGCCCTTTCGAGGCCAGGAAGAACCCGCCTGCCACAGAAAGCACGTTACCGAAAATGATCCCCGGTTTGGTGATTTGGATAAAGTGCTTGAGCGACATCGGGTTTACCTCACTTCGCCATCATGACGGTGTGGATGCTGAACATGATCCACAACGACAGACCAACCAGCAGAACAATGACCAACGCGGCGAAGATGAACGCCACCACGTTGTTGCGCTGTGCTTCGGAACGGTCCAGGTGCAGGAAGTACACCAGGTGCACCAGCACCTGGATGACTGCGAACGCCAGGACGATCCACAGGGTCACGTCTTTGGGCAGCGATGGGTACATCACCAGGCCGAACGGGATCAGTGTCAGGATGACCGACAGGATGAAGCCGATGGCGTAGGACTTGACGCTGCCGTGACCGGCTTCGTCGTGGGAGTGTGTGTTGGCCATTTACATAGTCCCCATCAGGTAAACAACGGTGAATACGCAGATCCACACCACGTCCAGGAAGTGCCAGAACAGGCTCAGGCAGCTCAGACGGGTCTTGTTGGTCGCCGTCAGGCCGTTTTTCTGCACCTGGTACATCATGATCGCCATCCAGATCAGACCGCTGGTCACGTGCAGACCGTGGGTACCGACCAGGGTGAAGAACCCGGACAGGAAGCCGGAACGGCTAGGGCCATAGCCTTCGGAGATCAGCAGGTGGAACTCGTTGATCTCCATGCCGATGAAGCCCAGGCCGAACAGGAAGGTCATGGCCAGCCAGCCCAGTACCTGCTTCTTGTTGCCCCGGAAGAACGCCAGCATGGCGAAGCCGTAGGTGATCGAACTGAACAGCAGCAGGGCGGTTTCACCCAGTACGTATGGCAGTTCGAAGATGTCGTGGCCCGACGGGCCACCCGCTACGTTGTTAACCAGTACCGCGTATACCGCGAAGATCGACGCAAACAGAATGCAGTCGGTCATCAGGTAGAGCCAGAAACCGAATACGGTCATCTCGCCCGAGTCGTGGTGATGGTCATCGTGCCCATGGTCATCGACATGGGCGTGTCCAGCATTGGTCACTAAGTTCGACATGGATTAAGCCTGTTCCAACGAGGTTTCAACACGGGTAGCCGGGATCTTGTTCTCCGATACCAGACGCTTGTGCTGTTCGGCTTCGATGCGCTCGATCGTTTCGACCGGCACCATGTAGCCTTGATCATCACGGGCAGCGTGGATCGCGAAATAGATCACGGTGCCGGCCAGGCTTGCGATGGCCAGCCACCAGATGTGCCAGATCATGGCGAAACCGAACACGGTCAGCAGAGCACCCATGACCAGACCGGTAGCGGTGTTGTTGGGCATGTGGATCGGCTGGTAGCGGCCAGGCTGCGCGTAGGCAGTGCCGTTTTCCTTGGCTTCGGTGAACGGATCGATGCCTTCGGCTTTCGGCAGTACCGCGAAGTTGTAGAACGGAGGTGGCGACGAGGTCGACCATTCCAGGGTGTGAGCGTTCCAAGGGTCGCCGGATACACACATGTTCTGCTTGCGGTCACGCACGCTGACGTACAGCTGGATCAGCTGGCAGGCGATACCCACGGCGATCATCACCGCACCTACCATGGCGACGTACAGGTACGGCACCCACTCAGGGTTGGTGGTGGCGTTCAGACGACGGGTCATGCCCATGAAGCCCAGTGCATAGAGCGGCATGAACGCGACGAAGAAGCCGGAGATCCAGAACCAGAACGCAGCCTTGCCCCAACCTTCATGCAGCTTGAAGCCGAAGGCTTTCGGGAAGTAGAAGCTGAAGCCGGCGATGTAGCCGAATACCGCGCCGCCGATGATCACGTTGTGGAAGTGAGCGATCACGAACAGGCTGTTGTGCAGAACGAAGTCGGCACCCGGAATGGCCAGCAGTACGCCAGTCATGCCGCCGATGGCGAAGGTCACCATGAAGCCCAGGGTCCACAGAACCTGGCTGGTGATGCGCAGACGGCCGTGGTAGATGGTGAACAGCCAGTTGAACAGCTTCACCCCCGTCGGAATCGAGATCAGCATCGTCGCTAGGCCGAAGAAGGCGTTGACGCTGGCCCCCGAACCCATGGTGAAGAAGTGGTGCAGCCAGACCATGAAGCCCAGTACCGAGATCGCGCCGGAAGCGTAGATCATCGAATGGTGGCCGAACAGGCGCTTGCCGGAGAAGGTCGAGATCACTTCGGAGAAGATACCGAACGCCGGCAGGATCAGGATGTACACCTCGGGGTGACCCCAGGCCCAGAACAGGTTCACGTACATCATTGGATTGCCACCAAGTTCATTGGTGAAAATGTGGAAATCCATGTAACGGTCAAGCGTCAGCAGTGCCAGGGTAGCGGTGAGGATCGGGAACGAAGCCACGATCAGCACGTTGGCCCAGGTGCAGGTCCAGGTGAAGATCGGCATGTCCATCATCTTCATGCCCGGGGTACGCATTTTCAGCACGGTGGCCAGGAAGTTGACCCCCGTCAGCGTTGTCCCCAGCCCTGATAGCTGTAGCGCCCAGATGTAGTAGTCCACACCCACGCCCGGACTGTATTGCAAGCCCGACAGCGGCGGATAGGCAACCCAGCCGGTCTTGGCGAATTCGCCAACGCCCAGGGACAGGTTGATCAGCACCACGCCCGAAACCAGCAGCCAGAAGCTCAGGGAGTTGAGGAACGGATAGGCCACGTCACGCGCACCGATCTGCAGCGGCACGACAAGGTTCATCAGGCCGGTGAAGAATGGCATCGCCATGAAGATGATCATGATCACACCGTGGGCGGTGAAGATCTGGTCATAGTGTTCAGGTGGCAGGTAGCCAGGCGAACCCTCGGTGGCCATGGCCAGCTGGGTACGCATCATGATGGCGTCGGCAAAACCACGCAGCAGCATGACCATGGCGACGATGATGTACATCACACCGATTTTCTTGTGGTCGACGGACGTCAGCCACTCGGTCCACAGATAGGTCCACTTCTTGAAGTAGGTGATTGCCGCGAACAGCGCCACGCCACCGAGCAGAATCATGGCAACGGTGACCATGACAATCGGCTCGTGGAACGGAATCGCTTCCAGACTTAATTTACCAAACATCGTTTACTCCTCTGCCCCGGCAGCTGAATGCGAACTCACGTCCATCCCTTCCGTTGCGGCCACTTCCTTTTCTTTCTTCTCGTGCTTGAGCGGCTTGCCCGGTTTCATGCCTTCATACTTGTCGATGACGGTCTGGAACAGGTTTGGCGCGTAGGCGGAGTAGAGCTCTACAGGATTGTTCTGGCTTGGCTTGGAAAGGGCTTCGTATTCAGCGGTGTCCAGCTGTTTAGGTGCCTTCTTGACTTCGTTTACCCAGGCGTCGAAATCTTCCTGACTGGTAGCGATCGCTTTGAACTTCATGCCGGTGAAACCCGCGCCACTGTAGTTGGCGGAGATGCCTTCAAGTTCGGTGTTCTGGTTGGCAATCAGGTGCAGCTTGGTGGTCATGCCCGCCATCGCGTAGATCTGGCCGCCCAGGCCCGGGATGAAGAACGAGTTCATCACGGTGTCGGAGGTCACGCGGAAGTTCACCGGGGTATGGGCCGGGAAAACGATCTTGTTGACGGTGGCGATCCCTTGGTCGGGATAGATGAACAGCCACTTCCAGTCCATGGCGACCACTTCGATGGTCACTGGCTTGACGTCGGAATCCAGCGGACGGTACGGGTCCAGGGCGTGGGTCGACTTGTAGGTGACATAACCCAGGGCAATGATGATGAGCACCGGAACCAGCCACACCGCGATCTCGATCTTGGTGGAGTGGGACCACTTCGGCGCGTAGGTCGCGTCCTTGTTGGAGGCGCGGTATTTCCAGGCGAAGGCGAAGGTCATGATGATGACCGGCACAACCACCAGCAGCATCAGGATGGTTGCCGTGATGATCAGGTTTCGTTCATCCAGACCGACCTGACCCTTGGGATCGAGCAAGGTCCACTTGCACCCTCCCAGCATTAACATGCCGAGCAGCGGCAATAAGCCTAGTAATCTGGGGTACCTGTTTTTACTCATCTCACGACCTCTAAAGCAGCTTGCGCAATGCAGTTGGGTTTTGATCGCCAACACTTCACCCTGCCAAGGGTTGGCATTTTTCTTCAATTGAATAAGGGCCTGCCCGTTGCGTTAAGCGCTCAACGACACATCCCGGGCTAGCAGTGGTTCTTATTCGATCTCGTGGTCAAAGGCCTTGTTACAGACCAATTCCATTTGGTGCGGAAGTTTGGAAGGCGCCGACACCCGCAGTCGCATGGAGCGCTCTATCCGCCCCTCGACCGTCCTCGTGTGCTCAGGGTTGAGCAGCGTCGGAAATTCAGTGCGGGCGATTGTAGATATGTCGCGTTTTATAAACCATGTCTTATCCCGAAATAATTTTTATCCCATGGCGCAACAATCCCTCATGATTGTTGCGAAGAATCGCAATCATAGCGATTTTCATTTGCAACAAAAAGCCCCAAAAAGGACCTGAAACACCCCCCTTCCAGGACTCTCGATCCCCCCTGAGGGCCGCCTTCCATCAGGCTTCACCCCTTGTAAAACGGGCGCTGTGAAGATTTGTATCGATAGCAGGCTATGGTTCTCGGCCGACAGGCTCGCGTACACAAACTGACAGGCTCTCATTGAACCAGCGCGCCAGAATGCAGTCTGTTGCAGCGACTCAACCGCCCCTCTGCGACCGCGGCACTGTGACAACATGTCGCACTTTTGCCGCACCTGCGCTTGCCGCAAATCACGGACTTTTCAGGTGCCGAATGAACGGCACAAAAAAGCCCCGGCCCTCCCATGGGGAGCCGGGGCTTTTACGGGCGAATCAGTAGGTTTTCTTGCGATTGCGCACCACACCCAGAGGCACCAGGATCACCGTCAGCACGAACGCCACCAGCGCCCACTGGGCCAGGGACAGACCGAGGATCGGCGGGTACGGCGTGGAGCAGAAACCGTCCACCTGAAAGCCCAGGGGGAAGATCTTGGCCAACGGCAGGCTGTCGACAATCGGCTGCAGTACATCGATGCCACAGCTCACCGAGGGGTAGAACTGGGTGTACACATGGTGCCCCGCCACGCCCGCGCCGGCGAGGGCGCAGATGACCACCAGGGTTTCCATGACCGTGACCCCACGTCGCGAACTCATGGCCGCACCGATGAAGGCAAACAGTGCAATCAGCAGCAAGGCATAACGCTGCAGGATGCACAGCGGGCACGGCGCCTCGCCCAGCACCACCTGCATGTACAGGGCTCCGCCGATCAGTGCCAGGCAGATAATCCCCAGCAGCACCAGGAAACGCCGCTCGCGTCCCAAACCCAGTCTGTCGTCACTCATCCCTATTCCTTTTTCTGTTGTGTTCAGCCTGCCCCCCGAGACCCGAGGCGGCAGACCGAGATTGTCTTCGATGAACCCGTCGATCGCGCGCAGGCCAATGCTCGCAGAGGCACACCCGGCTGCCGGGAAGTCTACACGTTGAACATGACCTTTGAATGCAGGGACGTACAGCGCCACTGCAAGGCGGCTTCGGGCGCTTTGCCAGGTGCGGACAATAGCGACAAGCAGGTTAAGAGTGGATTAACCGCCATACCAAATACGCCGAGAACAAAGGCGGTTTCGGGTAAATCAGCGAATGCCGGAGCGACATGAAACGAAGGGGGGAGAGAAAAGGCCGGCGCCCGTGGGGCGCCGGCCGGGGTGGTTATTCCAGGGCCGCTGCCGGACCGAAGAACTCATAGCGGCTCTGCTGCTCGGGAATGCCCAGGGCCTGAAGGTGACGCTTGATCGCGGCCATGAAACCCTTGGGCCCGAGGAAGTAGGCGTCCAGGTCGCGTTGCTCCGGCAGCCACTCGGCCAGTTGCTCGCGGGTCAGCATGCCCAGCTTGTCCGCCGCCGGGCTGACACCGTCATCCTCGGCGTAGCAATAGAAGCGCTTGAGCTGTGGATACCGCTGGGCCAGTTCATCGACCCAGTTGCGAAAGGCATGCACCTGGCCGTTGCGGGCGCAGTGGATGAAATGCACCGGACGCTCGGTGGCCAGCGCCGCCTCCAGCATCGGCAGGGTTGGAGTGATGCCCACCCCGCCGCTGATCAGCACCAGCGGTTTGTCGCTGGCCGCCAGGGTGAACTCCCCCGCGGGAGGGAACAGCATGACGCTGGTGCCCACCGGGCATTGGTCATGCAGGTAGTTGGAGGCCACGCCGCCGGTTTCGCGCTTGACGCTGATGCGGTACTGGCCCTGGTTGGAAAGTGCCGAGAGGGAGTAGTTACGACGGATTTCCTCGCCCCCTATAAAGAGCTGCAAACCGATGTACTGCCCCGGTTCAGCGGCGAGGATCGGCCCCTGGTCCAGCGGTTCGAAATAAAAGGAGGTGATTTCCGCGCTTTCTTCCACCTTCTGCACCAGCCGGAACTCACGGGCACCGCGCCAGCCGCCGGGCGCCTGAGCTTTCTCGTCGTAGATCGCCGCCTCGGCGCCGATCAGGATATCCGCCAGCTGGTTATAGGCGGCGGCCCAGGCATCGATCACTTCCTGGGTGGCGATCTCGCTGCCCAGCACTTCGGAAATGGCCCGCAGCAGGCAACCGCCAACGATGGGGTAATGTTCCGGAAGGATCTGCAAGGCGACGTGCTTGTTGATGATCTTGGCCACCAGGTCCCCCAACTGGTCCAGTTGGTCGATGTGCCGGGCATACATCAGAACACCATTGGCCAAGGCCCGGGGCTGATCGCCGCTGGCCTGATGCGCCTGGTTGAACAGTGGCCGCACTTGCGGGTACTCGGAGAGCATCATCCGGTAGAAGTGGGTAATCAGGGCTTCGCCGCCGCTTTCGAGCAGGGGCACAGTGGCTTTGATAATGGCACGATCTTGAACGCTTAGCATAAGGACAACTCCTGGACTTTATGACTGCTTGCAGGTTTCCTATGCCTAATCAGTTTTCGTGCCAAAAATAAATACGTTAAATATCAACAAGTTAAAATAAATATAGTCATAAAGACACTCTGTCTTTTATAGTCATTAAGACACCACGGAGTCATTATGACTGCAAAATCCCTGCTCACCGCCCTGCTTCCCCTGGTCACCGACCTGTCCCGCGAACTGCCCGAAGGCGAGCGCTATCGCCGCCTGCTGGAAGCTCTGCGCGCCCTGCTGCCCTGCGATGCCACCGCACTGCTACGCCTGGATGGCGAGTGGCTGGTGCCCCTGGCGGTCAACGGCTTGAGCACCGACACCCTGGGCCGCCGTTTCAAGGTCAGCGAGCATCCGCGCTTCGCCGCCCTGCTCAGCAGCCCGGGCCCGACCCGCTTTGCCAGCGACAGCGACTTGCCCGACCCCTACGACGGCCTGGTGGAAGGGCTCGATGATCACCTGGAAGTGCATGACTGCATGGGCTGCCCGCTGTTCGTCGACGAGCGCCCCTGGGGCCTGCTGACCCTCGATGCCCTGGACCCGCAGCGCTTCGAACCCATTGAGCTGGATGCCCTGCAAGCCTTCGCCAGCCTCGCCGCCGCAACGGTCAGCGCCGCCCAGCGCATCGAACGCCTGGCCCAGCGCGCCGAAAACGAGCACCAGCGGGCCGAGGTCTATCGCCAGGCCAGTGGGCAGAACCGCGAGATGATCGGCCAGAGCAAGGCCCACAAACGCTTGCTGGAGGAAATCAAGCTGGTGGGCGGCAGCGACCTGACGGTGCTGATCACCGGAGAAACCGGCGTCGGCAAGGAACTGGTCGCCCAGGCTATCCACGCGGCTTCGCCCCGGGCCGAGCAGCCGATCATCAGCCTCAACTGCGCGGCCCTGCCCGACACCCTGGTGGAGAGCGAGCTGTTCGGCCACGTGCGCGGCGCCTTCACCGGGGCCACCCAGGATCGCCGGGGAAAATTCGAACTGGCCAATGGCGGCACGCTGTTTCTCGATGAAGTGGGCGAGTTGTCGCTGACCGTGCAGGCCAAACTGCTGCGGGTGCTGCAAAGCGGCCAACTGCAACGCCTGGGGTCGGACCAGGAGCATCGGGTCGACGTGCGCCTGATTGCCGCCACCAACCGCGATCTGGCGGAAGAAGTGCGCAACGGCCGCTATCGTGCCGACTTCTACCACCGTCTCAGCGTCTACCCCCTGCGGGTGCCGGCACTGCGCGAGCGCGGCCGCGATGTGCTGCTGCTCAGTGGCTACTTCCTGGAACAGAACCGCTCGCGCATGGGCCTGGGCAGCCTGCGCCTGAGCGTTGAGGCGCAACAGGCGCTGCTGGCCTACCACTGGCCGGGCAACGTTCGCGAGCTGGAGCACTTGATCGGGCGCAGCGCTCTGAAAGCGCTGGGCAACCACCCCGAGCGACCGAAGATCCTCAGCCTGGATGCCGGCGATCTGGACCTGCCCCGGGCCAGCGAAAGAACCAGCGCCCCCGTCGAGCCTGCTGTTGCAACCCAGGCCATGCCAGCGGTCGCCGGCGACCTGCGCCAGGCCACCGACCACTACCAGCGCCAACTGATCAGCAGTTGCCTGGAGCGGCACCAGCACAACTGGGCCAGCGCCGCCCGTGAGCTAGGCTTGGACAGGGCCAACCTGAGCCGCCTGGCCAAGCGCCTGGGCCTGCGGTAAACGCCAGCGCCGACAAAGCGCCCCGCCCCTCTGCAGGAGCCGGCTTGCCGGCCAGGGTCGCGCCGCCGACGGAAAGCGGGAACACCGCTAAAGCCAGCCCTGAACACGTCGATAACCCGTTATCAATGGTTGTCCGTGGCCCGTGCCACGAGCCAATTTTCTCCAGAGAAGGTTTTTATGTCCTCCAACAAAGCCCGCGCAGATTCGCTATCGCTTCTGCTGTTTACCTTGCGCAGCGGCAAGCTGATGGCAATCAACCTGCTTAAAGTCAGTGAAATCATTCCCTGCCCGCCGCTGACCAAGCTGCCCGAATCCCACCCCCACGTGAAAGGCATCGCCACCCTGCGGGGCAACTCGCTGTCGGTGATCGACCTCAGCCGGGCCATCGGCGAGCGGCCCCTGGCCGACCCCGACAGCGGCTGCCTGATCGTCACTGACGTCAGCCGCTCCAAACAGGGCCTGCACGTGCAGGCCGTGAGCAAGATCGTGCATTGCCTGACCACCGATATCCGTCCACCGCCCTTCGGTTCCGGCGGCTTGCGGTCCTACATCACTGGGGTGACCCAAGTGGACGGCACCCTGGTGCAGGTACTGGATATCGAGAAAGTGATCCATGGCATCGCCCCGGCCCAGATCGAGATGGCGCCCACCGAGCTGAGCATGGAAGACGCCGAAGCCCTGGGCAACGCGCGGATCCTGGTGGTGGACGACAGCCAGGTGGCACTGCAGCAATCGGTACACACCTTGCGCAACCTCGGCCTGCAATGCCACACCGCCCGCAGCGCCAAGGAAGCCATCGACTGCCTGCTGGAACTGCAAGGCACGGCCAACGAGATCAACCTGATTGTCTCGGACATCGAGATGTCGGAGATGGACGGCTACGCCCTGACCCGCACCCTGCGGGAAACCCCGGACTTCGCCCATCTCTACGTGCTGCTGCACACCTCCCTGGACAGCGCCATGAACAGCGAGAAAGCCCGTGTGGCCGGTGCCAACGCCGTGCTCACCAAGTTTTCCTCGCCAGAACTGACCCGCTGCCTGATCGACGCAGCCAAGACCATTGCCACCCAGGGCGCCTGAAGCATGAGCCAGATCCACTGTTTGTTGATGCGCCGCGATCTCACTGCCCCTTTGGCAGCGCCGCAGTGGCCTGCCGGCGTCACTGTGTACAACTACAGCCCCGAGCATGCGCAGGCTGTGCATCAGTTGATGCATCTGGGCTACCAGGACGGTGGCGGCGACGTCCCGGTGCTGGACAGCTGGCGCCAGGCCTTCGAGAGCGATGCCGAATACGACCCCGAACTGTGCCTGGTGGCCCGGGATGCCGAAGGTGTGATCGGCGTCGCCCAGTGCTGGACCAGCGCCTACATCAAGGACCTGGTGGTACACCCCCGAGCGCGCGGCCAGGGCCTGGGGCGCGCCTTGCTGCAGCAAGCCTTCATCCTGTTCGCCGAACGCCGGGAAGGCTGCGTCGATCTGCGGGTACTGGAAGGCAACCTGGGGGCCCGGCGCCTCTACGAACGCGTCGGCATGTACATCGTGCGTCACGAAACCCTCGACTGATCCGCCGGTCACTATCCTGTAGCTGCCGCCGAAGGCTGCGAACGGTCGGATCAGCCCCGGCGATCCCAAAGCCCCTGCGCCCCAAGGAGCCGCCCCCATGAACGCCAAGACTCTGTGCCTGCTCTGCCTGGCCACCCTCACCGGCCAGGCCAGCGCCTCCAGCGACGATGCCTGGGCCGCCCTGGAGCAGGCCATCCGAATCAGCTGTACCCAGGCCAGCGGCCTGCAAAACCCCAAACCCGTGGGAACCATCGCGCAATTTCCCGACCAGGTCGGCGTCAGCGCCCTGTTGCTGCAAGGCCGCTACCCGCAGAAACACATGCGCGGCCAATCGGGCATCGAACTGTGCCTGTACAACAGGCAGACCGGCCAGGCTGCGGTCAGCGAGTGGGACTCGATCCGGCCGGCCCTCAAGGCCCGGTGAATGGCGCATAACTTGCTTCGGCATAGCCCCGGGTAGCGTCCATGACGGTTTTCCCACCTGACTCCTGCTGATCCACAAGGCGCTTCGTGCAATGAACACTCAGTTTTCCTGCGTCGGCTGCGGCAAATGCTGCAACGATCACCACGTGCCCCTGACCCTGCTGGAAGCCCGCGACTGGGCGGCCGACGGCGGCCAGGTGATCATTCTGGTGGAAGCCTTCCTCGGCAATGGCCTGGGGCTGCCGGTGCAGCAGCGCGAGCACGCCGAACGCCGTTCCTGCCGGGTCCGCAGTGGCGCCACCGAAGCCTATGTGGCGATCACCTTCGCCGCCTACAACGTCGGCCCCTGCCGGAATCTTGACGAAGACCAGCTGTGCCGCATCTACCAGCGCCGGCCACTGGTGTGCCGCATCTACCCCATGGAAATCAATCCGCACATTCCCCTCAACCCGCAGGCCAAGGAATGCCCGCCGGAATCCTGGGAACAGGGCCCGCAACTGATTCTGGGGAATGAACTGGTGGATCAGGAGTTGGCCGAGCTGATCCGCCGCTCGCGCCAGGCCGACCGTGACGACATCCACACCAAGGAGGCCATTTGCGCCTTGCTGGGCATTCGCACCACAGCGCTCAAGGGCGACGGTTTCACCGCTTACCTGCCGGACATGGGCGCCCTGGCTAACGCCATCGACCAGGTCCAGGCTGCACCACCCGGAGCACCGGGCCAGCCCTGGCGCTTTCACCTGTCCGGAGACGATATCGCCGATCAGGTCCAGGCCGCCGGTGCCCAGGTGGTCAGTGAAACGCCTCTGGACTACGCCTTCATTTCCCTGCGCGCCGCCTGAGCCGCGGACAATGGCGGGGCGGCGAACAGCCCTAGCCGCGCTTGTGCCAGAACTCCAGGGCCAGTTGCCGCAAGTCCCCCGCCAGCCCGGCCACGTCGCCTGAGTTGACGTGGCTGAGCTGGCCGGCACTGACGGTCGCCTCACAGGCATTGCGAATGCCGATGATGTTGCGGTTGATATCCTCGCTGACTGCGCTCTGCTCTTCCACCGCTGCGGCGATCTGCAAGCTCATCTCGGTAATCTGGTTGACCCGCTGGCTGATGCCGTCCAGGGCCACCGCCGCGCGCTTGGCCTGGTCGACACTGCTCTCCAGGTGCTGGCTGCTGTGCTGCATGGCCTCCACCGCATTGCGCGCGCCCATTTGCAGGGTGCTGATCATGCGCTGGATCTCGTTGGTGGAATCCTGGGTACGCTGCGCCAGCCCGCGCACTTCATCGGCGACCACGGCAAAACCCCGGCCCTGCTCCCCGGCCCGCGCCGCCTCGATTGCCGCATTCAGGGCCAGCAGGTTGGTCTGCTCGGCGATGCTGCGGATCACCTCCAGCACCCCGGAAATGTCGGTGCTATGGCTTTCCAGTTGATGGATGACCTCGGTGGCCCGCTCCAGCTCGCTGGCCAGGCGCAGCACCGCACTGCGGCTTTCGCCCACCAGCAGGTGGCCCTCACGGGTTTCGCTTTCCGCCTGGTCCGCCGCCACCGAGGCCTGCTGGGCATGGGTGGCGACCTCGGCGACGCTGGCCGCCATCTGGTGAATGGCCGCCGCCACCTGATCGGTTTCCGCCTGCTGTTCCAGGGTGCTGTTGTGGCTGCTGTGCAGATGCTCCACCAGTTCCGCGGCATGCCCCTCCAGGCGCTGGGACGCATCGCCGATGCGCCCCACTACCGCGCCCACCTGGGCTTCGAGCATCTGCAGGGCGAACTCGATGCGCCCGAACTCGTCGGTACGGCCGGTATAGATGCCCTGGCTCAAGGGGTTGTCACCGATCTGCCGGGCGCGCTCGGCCAATCGATCCAGTGGCCGCGCTTGCACGCCGACCGCCGTCAGGCTCAGGCACCACCCCATGGCCATCACGGCCCCCTGGACCATCCAGGATTCGGGCAGCAGCCACACTGAAACGCCGTAGCTGCCGATAAAGCCGGCGCTGATGGAGGCCCAGAGACGCAACCGCAGGCTGATCACCGGCAACAGGCTCCACCACGAGGGGCCGGCACCGTTGAGCTGGGCATAGGCCCGCTCCGCCGCCTCGATCTGACGAACGCTGGGTTTGGTGCGCACCGACTGGTATTCCACCGCCTGGCCATCGCGGGTCACGGGCGTGACATAGGCACTGACCCAATAGTGATCGCCGTTCTTGCAACGGTTCTTCACCATGCCCATCCACGAACGGCCGCGCTTGAGGGTGCGCCACATGTGGGCGAAGGCCGCGGAGGGCATGTCCGGGTGGCGCAACAGGTTATGCGGCGCGCCCAGCAACTCCTCACGGCTGTAGCCACTGATCTTGATGAAATCAGGGTTGGCGTAGGTGATCGCGCTAGTCAGATCAGTGGTCGAAAGGATATTCGCATCAGGGGCAAAGTCCACGTTTCGCCCAGTAACCGGAAGGTTGATCTTCATGGATAGCGCGCTCGTATGTGTTGGGTGGAGTCGGCAGGGCTGCTGACTCTAAGCGCACTGATGCCACAAATACTGATCCAGCTCAGGTTTAAAGCAATTAGCCATCATTGCGATTAAAAAAGCGCAAATCGGGATTTTTTCTGCGAATGTCGGCGATATCAGCGTTTGCCCATGGAGCGACGAGTGCCGGGAGGCGCTGCGCCGGGGGTCTTGGTGTGTCCGTTGCTAGCACCATTTTTGTACCAGGGCTGCTGGGCATTCTTGGCAGGAGCAAACTCGGAAGGCTTGAAGGGAAACTTGAACGCCGGGATCGCCGCTGTGCTCGGGGTGTCGGTAGCGGTTGCGTCGGCGGCCGGGTCGACGTTCAGGGCGTCATCCGCAGCGGGTTGTGCAGGGGAAGTCATGGAAACTCCAGGAGAGAAAGGAAATCCGCGCCGGGGTGCAGGCCGCAGTGGGCGCCAGTATACCTGTGCGCCAGCCATCTTTGATCGGGGCCCACCGGGAGTTTTCTGACAGCGCTGACAGCTGGCCGTCACGGTGCTGACCGGGTTGTCGGGCTATAACTGTGCCCAGATCATGGCCATCCTTCCGACATCATTGCCCGGCGCTCTCACCCCATGCCCATTGCCAAGAAAACAGTCGTGACCGCAGCGGTACTCGTGGTGCTCATCGCCGGTGTCGCGTGGTTCCTGAACAAGCCCGCCACTGCCAGGCTGGCCGCGCCCACGGCAATTCCGGTACGGGTGGTCAGCGTGCACCAGCAGGATGTGCCGCGTTACGCCAGCGGCATCGGCACGGTGCTGTCGCTGCACAGCGTGGTGATTCGCCCACAGGTGGATGGCATCCTGACCCGGCTGCTGGTCAAGGAGGGGCAACTGGTCAAGACCGGCGACCTGCTGGCGACCATCGATGATCGTTCGATACGCGCCAACCTCGATCAGGCCCGGGCCCAGCTGGCGCAGAACCAGGCCCAGTTGCAGGTGGCCCAGATCAACCTCAAGCGCTACAAGCTGCTGTCGGTGGATGACGGCATCTCGAAGCAGACCTATGACCAGCAAGTGGCCCTGGTCAATCAGCTCAACGCCACGGCCCAGGGTAACCAGGCTGCCATTGATGCCGCTCAGGTACAGCTTTCCTACACTCAGATCCGCTCTCCCGTCAGCGGCCGGGTGGGGATTCGTACCGTTGATGAAGGCAACTTCCTGCGCATGAGCGATACCCAGGGCCTGTTCTCGGTGACCCAGATCGACCCGATTGCCGTGGAGTTTTCCCTGCCCCAGCAAATGCTGCCAACCCTGCAGCAACTGATCCGCGCCCAGGACCCGGCGGCGGTCAAGGCCTTCCTCGGCGCTGACAGCAACAGCGCCGGGGCCCTGCTGGGCAACGGCCACCTGACCCTGATCGACAACCAGATCAACGCCGGGACCGGCACCATCCGCGCCAAGGCGGAGTTCAGCAACGCCCAGCAGCAGCTGTGGCCCGGGCAACTGGTGACGGTGAAAATCCAGACCGCCCTGGACCAGAACGCCCTCACCGTACCGCCGACCGTGGTCCAGCGCGGCCTGGACCAGCACTTCGTGTACCGGGTCAAGGGCCAGCAGGTGGAAGTCGTGCCGGTGCAGGTGGTGTATCAGGACAGCGGGTTGAACATCATCTCCGGGGTCCAGGCTGGCGATGTGCTGGTCAGTGACGGCCAGTCGCGGCTCAAGCCCGGCTCCCAGGTCCAGGTACTGAGCGATCCACCCCAGGTGGTACAGGCGACGGAGCCCCAGCCATGAAGGGCCATGGCTCGGTGTCCGCCTGGTGCGTCGACCATCCGGTTGCCACCGTCCTGCTGACCTTCGCCCTGGTACTGTTGGGCGCCATTGCCTTCCCGCGCCTGCCGGTGGCGCCGCTGCCAGAGGCCGAGTTCCCGACCATCCAGGTGTCCGCCGCCCTGCCCGGTGCCAGCCCGGACACCATGGCCTCTTCCGTGGCCACGCCCCTGGAGGTGCAATTCAGCGCCATTCCCGGCATGACCCAGATGACCTCCAGCAGCGCCCTGGGCTCGTCCTTGCTGACCCTGCAATTCACCTTGAACAAGAGCATCGACACCGCCGCCCAGGAAGTGCAGGCGGCGATCAACACCGCCGCTGGCAAGTTGCCCAAGGACATGCCCACCCTGCCCACCTGGAAGAAGGTCAACCCGGCGGACAGCCCGGTGCTGATCCTCAGCATCAGTTCGACGCAGATGCCCGGCACCGAGCTCAGTGACTACGCGGAAACCCTGCTGGCCCGACAGATCAGCCAGATCGACGGGGTCGGCCAGATCAACATCACCGGCCAGCAGCGCCCGGCGATCCGGGTCCAGGCTTCGGCGGACAAACTGGCGGCCATCGGCCTGACCCTGGCCGACATCCGCCTGGCGATCCAGCAGACCAGCCTCAACCTGGCCAAGGGTGCACTGTATGGCGAGTCGAGCATCTCCACCCTGTCCACCAACGACCAGTTGTTCCATCCCGAGGAATACGGCCAGTTGATCGTTTCCTACAAGGACGGTGCCCCCGTGCACCTGCAGGATGTGGCGCGGGTAGTCAACGGTTCGGAAGATGCCTACGTCCAGGCCTGGTCCGGCGACCAACCGGGGGTCAACCTGGTGATCTCGCGCCAGCCCGGGGCCAATATCGTCGAGACCGTGGACCGCATCCAGGCTGCCCTGCCAGGCCTGGAGGCCATGCTCCCGGCCTCGGTGCAGGTCAAGGTGCTGGTGGACCGGACCCAGACCATCCGCGCCTCATTGCACGAAGTGGAGATCACCCTGCTGATCGCCGTGCTGCTGGTGGTGGCGGTGATGGCGCTGTTCCTGCGCCAGTGGTCCGCGACCCTGATCGTCTCCGCGGTGCTGGGCGTATCCCTGACCGCCAGTTTCGCCTTGATGTACGTGCTGGGCTTCAGCCTGAACAACCTGACCCTAGTGGCCATTGTCGTGGCCGTGGGCTTTGTGGTGGATGACGCCATCGTCGTGGTGGAGAACATCCACCGCCACCTGGAAGCCGGCGACGGCATGCGCGAGGCGGCAATCAAGGGCGCCGGCGAGATCGGCTTCACCGTGGTCTCCATCAGCTTCTCCCTGGTGGCGGCGTTCATTCCCCTGCTGTTCATGGGCGGCGTGGTGGGCCGGCTGTTCAAGGAGTTCGCCCTGACCGCCACTTCCACCATCATGATTTCGGTGGTGGTCTCGCTGACCCTGGCCCCAACCCTGGCGGCCCTGTTCATGCGCGCGCCGGTGCACCCGGCCCATGCCAAGCCGGGCTTCGGCGAGCGCCTGCTGGCGGTCTACGAGCGCGGCCTGCGCAAGGCTCTGGCCCACCAGAAACTGATGCTGGGGATCTTCGGCCTGACCCTGAGCATGGCCATTGCCGGCTATATCCTGATCCCCAAGGGCTTCTTCCCCGTGCAGGACACCGGCTTCGTGCTCGGTACTACCGAGGCTGCGGCGGACATTTCCTACCCGGACATGGTGAAAAAGCACCAGGCGCTGGCCGAGATCGTCGCCGCCGACCCGGCAGTGCAGGCCTTCTCCCACTCCGTGGGGGTCTCGGGCAGCAACCAGACCATCGCCAACGGCCGCTTCTGGATTTCCCTCAAGAACCGTAGCGACCGGGACGTGTCTGCCAGTGCCTTCATCGACCGCATCCGCCCGCAACTGATGAAGGTGCCCGGCATTGTCCTGTACCTGCGGGCCGGCCAGGACATCAACCTCAGCTCTGGTCCCAGCCGCGCCCAGTACCAGTACGTACTGAAAAGCAACGACGGCCCGACCCTGAGCACCTGGACCCAGCGCCTGACGGAAAAGCTGCGCAGCAACCCGGCCTTCCGTGACATCTCCAACGACCTGCAACTGGGCGGCAGCATCACCCACATCCATATCGATCGCACGGCTGCCGCGCGTTTCGGCCTGACCGCCAGCGATGTCGACGAGGCACTGTACGACGCCTTCGGCCAGCGCCAGATCAACGAGTTCCAGACCGAGATCAACCAGTACAACGTGATCCTTGAACTCGACACCCAGCAACGGGGCAAGGCCGAGAGCCTCAACTACTTCTACCTGCGCTCGCCGCTGACCGGAGAAATGGTCCCGCTCTCTGCCCTGGCGCGCTTCGATGCGCCCACCATCGGCCCGCTGTCGATTGCCCACGACGGCATGTTCCCGGCGGCCAACCTGTCCTTCAACCTGGCCCCCGGCGTGGCCCTGGGCGATGCGGTCATCCTGCTCAACCAGGCCAAGAGCGAGATCGGCATGCCAACGGCCATCAGCGGCAATTTCCAGGGCGCGGCCCAGGCCTTCCAGAGCTCGCTGGCCAGCCAGCCGTACCTGATCCTGGCGGCGCTGGTGGCGGTGTACATCATTCTCGGGGTGCTGTACGAAAGCTTCGTGCATCCCTTGACCATCATTTCCACCCTGCCCTCGGCCGGGCTGGGCGCCTTGCTGATGCTCTGGCTGTGCGGCCAGGACTTTTCCATCATGGCGCTGATCGGCCTGGTGCTGCTGATCGGCATCGTCAAGAAGAACGGCATCCTGATGATCGACTTTGCCCTGGAAGCCCAGCGCCACGGCGGCCTGCCTCCCGAGGAGGCGATCTACCAGGCCTGCATCACCCGCTTCCGGCCGATCATCATGACCACCCTGGCCGCCCTGCTCGGTGCCCTGCCGCTGATGCTCGGCTACGGCGCCGGTGCCGAACTGCGCCAGCCCCTGGGGATTGCCGTGGTGGGCGGCCTGCTGGTCAGCCAGGCCCTGACGCTGTTCACCACGCCGGTCATATACTTGTGGCTTGAGCGGCTGTTCCACCGGCCCCAGCCGGCCCTGTTGCCGGCCACCACTACCTGAGGCGGGTCATGCGCGTTCTGATTATCGAAGACGAAGAAAAAACGGCCGATTACCTGCACCGCGGGTTGACCGAGCAAGGCTACACCGTCGACCTGGCCCGGGACGGCGTCGAAGGCCTGCACATGGCTCTGGAGGGCGACTATGCCGTGATAGTGCTGGATGTGATGCTGCCCGGCCTGGATGGCTTTGGCGTATTGCGAGCACTGCGTGCGCGCAAGCAGACCCCGGTGATCATGCTCACCGCCCGCGAACGCGTGGAAGACCGCATCAAGGGCCTGCGCGATGGCGCCGACGACTACCTGGGCAAGCCCTTCTCCTTCCTTGAACTGGTGGCCCGCCTGCAAGCGCTGACCCGTCGCAGCGGTGGGCATGAGCCGGTGCAGATCAGCATCGCCGACCTGTGGATCGACCTGATCAGCCGCAAGGCAAGCCGTGCCGGCAGCCGCCTGGACCTGACCGCCAAGGAGTTTTCCCTGCTCAGCGTGCTGGCCCGGCGCCAGGGCGAGATCCTGTCCAAGACCGCCATCGCTGAAATGGTCTGGGACATCAATTTCGACAGCGACGCGAATGTCGTCGAAGTGGCGATCAAGCGCCTGCGGGCCAAGCTCGACGGCCCCTTCGAACAGAAACTGCTGCACACCATCCGTGGCATGGGCTATGTGCTGGAGAGCCGCGGTGCCGAGTAACTCCATCGCCCTGCGCCTGAGCGGGCTGTTCACTCTGGTGGCGCTGCTGATCTTCCTGCTGATTGGCGGGGCCCTCTACCAGCAGGTGGACAAGGGCCTGGGGCTGCTCCCGGAAGCCGAACTGGATGCGCGCTACAGCGTGCTGGAGTCGGCCCTGACCCGCTACGGCAACCCCGAGCACTGGGCCAAGATCAACGCCAAGCTCAAGCTGCTGAGCGAGGAAGACAAGCGCATCCGCTTCTGGGCCATCAGCGGCGACCCCGGCTATGAATACGGCAGCCCCGACGCGCAGATCCGCGAATTCGCCCAAGGCCCCTTGGGCATGCGTGACCTGAACCTGAGCGATCACCCCTATCCGCTGAAAGTCCTGGTCAGCCAGTTGCCGGCCAAGGAACAGCGCCCGGCCCTGCGCTTTCTGATCGCCATCGACACCGACACCTTCCACCAGACCCAGCATCAGTTGCTGATGGCCCTGATCGGCCTGGCCATTGTCGGCGTGCTGCTGGCCTCGGCCCTGGGCTACTGGGTGGCGCGGATCGGCCTCAAGCCGCTGATCAAGCTCTCCCAGGAAGCCCAGCGCCTGGCACCGCCACGGCTGTCCGGGCGCCTGCAATTGTCGCCACTGCCGCCGGAACTGAAGCAGTTCGTCAATTCCTTCAACTCCACGTTGGAACGGGTCGAACACGCCTACTCGCGCCTGGAGTCGTTCAACGCCGATGTGGCCCACGAACTGCGCTCGCCCCTGACCAACCTGATCGGCCAGACCCAGGTCGCCCTGACCCGGGGGCGCTCGGCGGAGCATTACTTCGAGGTACTGCAATCGAACCTCGAAGAGCTGGAGCGGCTGCGTTCGATCATCAACGACATGCTGTTCCTGGCCAGTGCCGACCAGGGCAGCAAGGCCACCAAGCTCACCACCAGTTCCCTGGCGGCGGAAGTGGCAACGACCCTGGACTACCTGGACTTCATCCTCGAAGACGCCCAGGTCAGGGTCGAGGTCCAGGGCGATGCCCAGGTGCGGATCGAGGTTGCCCACCTGCGCCGGGCCCTGATCAACCTGCTGAGCAACGCGGTGCAGCACACCGCAGCCGGGGAAGTGATCCAGGTGCGGATCGAGGTCCAGGAACACCAGGTGGCGATCGCCGTCAGCAACCCGGGGCAGGACATTGCCAGTGAACACCTGCCACGGCTGTTCGAGCGTTTCTACCGGGTGGATGCCTCGCGCAGCAACAGCGGTGCCAATCACGGCCTGGGGCTGGCCATCGTCAAGGCCATCGCCCTGATGCATGGCGGCGATGTGTTCGTGCGCAGTGACCGGGGCATCAATACTTTCGGCCTGTACCTGCCTCTCTGACTCGGGATTCTCGGATTCTCGGATTCTCGGATTCTCGGATTCTGTAGGAGCCGGCTTGCCGGCGAAGGCGTCAACACATCCGGCGCAAGGCGATAGGGCGCGTTCGCTGGCAAGCCAGCTCCTACTATTGTTTTTTTTGTAACAGTCCTTATCCTGTTCGGCTCTTTTTCCAGCAGCCACGTGGTTATATTTTTGTCGCACCGAATTGAACTTGCTCTGCAAGAAGGTCTTCAGAAATGTCCAACAGTATGGGTATCGCCAGCGCGTTCGTTTTGTCTTCCCTGTTCGTGGCACCAATGGCCATGGCCGAAGAATCCCAGGGATTCGTGGCAAGAAATGCCGCACGCGCCGCCGCTTTCGAACAAGCCCAGATCGCCCAGGCAGCCCAGCAGCAAAACACTCAGAAAGCCCAGAAGATCACTGCCGAGCAAAGCAAGAGCGACACTCAGAAAGACAGTTGATCCTAGCTTTCGACTTGTTTCCCTCGACAACTTCTCTGCTTTCAACCCGGGAGTAAGTTGTCTTAAAGCCGCTGAGTTCAGCGGCTTTTTTTTGCCGTATGGAAACCCTCAGCACACTCGTCATACCCAGAACAAGAAACACCCGAATTCACAATAAGAAGCCATTGTCGTTCACCAAAGGAGCTAAACGTTGTTCAAGACCTCACTGAAGATCAGCCCCCTGTTCATTGCAATCGCCGCAACGATCCCGACACTCGGGCAAGCGGCCGAAGAAACCAAGGCCGAGGGTTTTGTCGAGGGTTCGAGCCTCAAGCTCAACGCCCGCAACTACTACATGAACCGCAACCGCCTGCAGCAGAACAAAGACAACATCGAATGGGGCCAGGGTTTTCTCGGCGTCTTCGAGTCGGGCTACACCCAGGGCACCGTGGGTTTCGGCCTTGATGCCAACGCCATGCTCGGCCTCAAGCTGGACGGTGGTGGCGGCACCACCAAGTCAAGCATCCTGCCTATCAGCGACGATGGCCGGCACAAGGCACCCGGCTCGTTCTCCACCGCCGGCGCCACCTTGAAAATGCGCGCCTTCGATACCGAGCTCAAGGCTGGCGACCTGTTCCTCAACAACCCGGTGATCGCCGGCGGCATGAGCCGCATGCTGCCCCAGACCTTCCGCGGCGTGAGCCTGACCAACCACAGCTTCGACGGCTGGTTGATCGAGGGCGGCCAGGCCAGCTTCACCAAGCCGTACAACCAGAGCGGACACAAGCGCATCGGTACTTCCTACGGCAGCCTGCGCGAGGGCGACGAGAGCCTGCACCTGAACTGGGCCGGCGTGGCCTGGAGCGGCGTGCCAGGGCTGACCAGCAGCCTCTACGCGTCCGAACTCAAGGACATCTGGAACCAGTACTACTACGACCTGGACTACACCTACGCGGTCAACGAACTGGTCAGCCTCAACCCGGGCCTGCACTTCTATCACACCCAGGACACCGGCCAGGCGCTGCTGGGCAACATCGACAACAACACCTACAGCCTGCACTTCACCGTCGGCGTGGGTAACCATAGCGTCACCGCGGCCTATCAGCGGGTCAACGGCAACACACCGTTCGACTACATCGCCCAGGGCGACAGCATCTACCTGGACAACTCCCAGCAGTATTCGGACTTCAACGGCCCCAACGAGCGTTCGTGGAAGCTCAAGTACGCCTATGACTTTGCCGGTCTCGGCCTGCCGGGCCTGACTTCGGCGCTGTCCTACTCGCGTGGCGAGCTGGACCTGACCAAGGTCGATCCGGCCAGCCGCGGCTATGCCAGCTGGTACAGCGCCGACGGCAAGAACGCCAAGCACTGGGAGCGCGACCTGGACCTCAAGTACGTGGTGCAGGGCGGCAGCGCCAAGGACCTCGCCGTACGCCTGCAGTGGGCCACCAACCGTGGCGGCAACGGCTACGGCGCGCTGGACAACGACACCGACGAATACCGGGTGATCGTCGACTACCCGATCAACGTCTTCTAAGCCGCCCAAACAAAAAGACCAGCATGTTTTGCTGGTCTTTTTTTTATCGGAGATTTATACAAGCGCGCAGGCGTGACCGATTTCTGTAGCCCACGTCCACACTAGACTCAAAACTGTCGACGCAGCAGAAATCAAAATCATGAACGTGAGTAGTGCGACACCCCGCACAGGGAAGATCGCGTCAAATACCGAGCGCCTGCTGATCCTCTCCAGCTCGCTGATCGTTGCAGCCATTCTCGGCATCGTCACCTACCTGTTGATCCGCGAACACGCGGCTGCCGAACAGGCTGCCACACGTGCCGCCAACAACATCGTGCAACTGATCGACGCCGATGTATTGCGCAACGTCGAGCTCTACGACCTGTCTCTCAAGGGACTGATCAGTGCCGCGCAACGTGACGATCTGAAGGATGTTTCGGCGTCCATACGTCACCTGGCGCTGTTCGACCGGGCCACCGCAGCGCCCTACAAGGGCGACATCCTGCTGCTGGACAGGCACGGCGACGTGCTGGCCGACTCGGCCTCGGTCGTGCCGCGCACGGGCAACTACGCCGATCGCGAGTACTTTCGATCGCACATCGACAATCCGGACCCGAAGATGATGATCAGCCCGCCGTTCCGCGCGCGCACCGCCGATCACGACTGGCGGATCAGCTTCAGCCGCCGGCTCAGCGACGAGCATGGCCAGTTCATCGGGGTGGCCGAAGCGGCCATGCGCCTGAGCTACTTCAACGAGCTGTTCAGAAATCTGGATATCGGTCGCAACGGTACGATCAACCTGGTGAGCCGCGACGGCGTTCTGCTGGCCCAGCAACCGCCGCTGGCAGACGACCTGATAGGCAAGAACTTCAGCAGCCGCCCCAACTTCGTCCGCATTCTGCGTGAAGGCAACGGCAGCTTCAGCAGCGTCTCCAGCGTTGATCAGAAGCAGCGGCTGTACACCTTTTCCCAGGTCGGCGATCTGCCCCTGATCGTGATTGTCGCGCTGTCCATCGACGAGGTCTTCGGAGCCTGGCAACGCACCGCGGTGCTGATCAGCGGCGCCACTGGCGCCCTCTGCATCGCCCTGTTCTGGCTGACCTGGCAGTTGTGCCGCGAACTGCGGCGCCGGCAGAGCGCCGAGCAGGAACTGGCGCGCCTGGCAGCCGTCGATGCCCTCACCGGCCTGGCCAATCGCCGTACCCTGGACCAGGTGCTGGGCAACGAATGGTCGCGGGCCCGGCGAGCCAACCTACCGTTGTCGCTATTGATGGTCGATGTCGATCACTTCAAATCCTTCAACGACCGCTTCGGCCATCCACTGGGGGACCAGGCCTTGCGTGTGGTGGCACAGAGCATTGGCGCCTGCGTCGGGCGCCCATCGGACCTGGCGGCGCGCTATGGCGGCGAGGAGTTTGCGGTCATCCTGCCAGGAACCGACAGTGCCGGCGCCGCCGTACTCGCCGAGAAGATCCGCACCAGCATCGCCGCCTTGCCGGCCATCAGCGAACACGCCGCGCCGCTGACCGTGAGCATTGGCATCAACACCTGGTCGGGTAACCTCGATATCGGTCTTGAACAGTGGGTGAGCGACGCCGACAAGGCGCTGTATCAGGCCAAGTACAGCGGGCGCAACCGGGTGGTTTCCAACATGTCCCAGGGCGGCGCCAAGCGCGGCGCGTGAAACCGCAGGCATAAAAAAAGGCCATCCGGGGGGATGGCCTTCAAAAACAAAAGGAAAGAGAGAGTGACTTACACGGCCGCAACCGGACGCATGTAAGAGATCGGTGCAGTGCTGGCATCTTCGAAGGTCACGACTTCCCAGGCATCTTTCTGCTCAATCAACTTGCGCAGTAGCTGGTTGTTCAGTGCATGGCCCGACTTGAAGCCTTTGAACTCACCTATCAGGCTGTTGCCCAGCAGGTAGAGGTCGCCAATTGCATCCAGGATCTTGTGCTTGACGAATTCGTCTTCGTAGCGAAGACCGTCTTCATTCAGTACGCCATCCGAATCGACCACAATTGCGTTTTCCACGCTGCCGCCGAGTGCGAGGTTGTGCTTGCGCAGGTACTCGATATCACTCATGAAACCAAAGGTACGGGCGCGGCTGACTTCTTTTACAAACGAAGTACTGGAGAAGTCCACGCTTGCACTCTGGGTGCGGTCACGGAAAACCGGGTGATCGAAATCGATCTCGAAGCTCACTTTAAAACCATCGAAAGGCACGAAAGTGGCGCGCTTGTCGCCGTCTTCCACGGTCACTTCACGAAGGATGCGGATGAACTTTTTAGCTGCGTCCTGTTCTTCGAGGCCAGCAGATTGAATCAGGAATACGAAGGGTCCGGCACTGCCATCCATGATCGGGACTTCAGACGCGGAGAGCTCGACGTAGGCGTTATCGATGCCCAGGCCAGCCATGGCCGAGAGCAAGTGCTCCACCGTGTCCACTTTGACGTCACCGTTGACCAGGGTGGTCGACATCGTGGTTTCGCCAACATTTTCCGCGCGAGCAGGAATCTGCACCACAGGGTCCAGGTCGGCACGACAAAACACAATGCCGGTGTCGACAGGCGCAGGCTTGAGGGTCAGGTATACCTTCTCCCCGGAATGCAGGCCTACACCTGTGGCACGGATAATATTCTTCAGGGTGCGTTGTTTAATCATGGCTTGGGCCGCTTCAGCGCAAATTGCGAACTGGTATCAACAAAGGCTGGCGATAATAGCAGACCATGCCTTTGCTGAACACCAATCACCCTAATACCCCTGATGCATTCCATCAATCGGCCTGACGACGCAGGAATGCCGGGATGTCCAGGTAGTCCAGATCATCTTGCGGATTCAGCTTCGCCGCGGTCGCCGCGTTCGACTGCGCCTGATTGCGCATGACGGTCGGACGGTCCAGGTCACGGTAGTTCACCGACGGCAGTTCCTGGCGAGCAGGGGCTGGCGCTTGCGACTGGGCGGACATGGAAGTCTGGACGGTGTTGTCGATGACCTTCACAGGCTTCTCGATTTTTGCGCCCAGGCCGGTGGCCACTACGGTTACATGCAGCTCGTCACGCATGTCCGGATCGATAACGGTACCGACCTTGACCATGGCGTGTTCGGAAGCGAAGGCCTCGATGATGCTACCCACGTCGGAGTACTCGCCCAGGGACAAGTCCGGACCGGCGGTGATGTTCACCAGGATGCCGCGTGCGCCTTCCAGGTTCACGTCTTCCAGCAGCGGGTTGCGGATCGCCGCTTCAGTGGCTTCACGTGCACGGTTCGGACCGCTGGCGCAGCCAGTGCCCATCATCGCCATGCCCATTTCGCTCATCACGGTACGTACGTCGGCGAAGTCGACGTTGATCATGCCCGGACGCTTGATGATGTCGGAAATACCGCGAACGGCACCGGCCAACACGTCGTCCGCCTTGGCGAAAGCCGACAGCAGGCTGGCGTCCTTGCCGAGGATGGTCAGCAGTTTCTCGTTGGGGATGGTAATCAACGAGTCGACGCTTTCGCTCAGCGCGCGGATGCCCTCATCGGCGATCTGCATGCGCTTGCGGCCTTCGAACGGGAACGGACGGGTCACCACCGCAACGGTGAGGATGCCCATTTCCTTGGCCACTTCAGCAATGATCGGCGCCGCACCGGTACCGGTACCGCCGCCCATGCCGGTGGTGATGAACACCATGTTGGTGCCCGCCAGTACTTCAGCGATACGCTCGCGGTCTTCCAGGGCGGCTTGACGGCCGACTTCCGGATTGGCACCCGCGCCCAGGCCCTTGGTCACGCCGGTACCCAGTTGCAGGATGGTCCGCGCGCCGATGTTTTTCAGCGCTTGAGCATCAGTGTTGGCGCAGATGAACTCGACGCCTTCGATGTTGCTCTTGACCATGTGATTGACCGCGTTGCCGCCGCCACCGCCAACACCGATAACCTTGATTACCGGACTTTGCGGGATGTTGTCTACGAGTTCGAACATTTTCCCTCTCCTTTCATTTCTCTAGTTTTTCGCCTACTGCCTACTGCTTTGAAACGGTGTTGCGGTAAATCTTTAGAAGTTGCCCTGCACCCAGCTCTTGATGCGATCGAGCAGTGCCGCCTTGGGCTCGTCGCTGCTGTAGCTGTCGCGGCTGCCGATGCCGGAGAACGAGATGCCGTCGGACTGTTTCTGCAGCCCGTACAGCAGCAAGCCGACACCGGTGGAATAGATCGGGTTGCGCACCACGTCGGACAGGCCCTTGACACTGTGGGGCACGCCCAGGCGAACCGGCATGTGGAAAATTTCCTCGGCCAGTTCCACCGCGCCTTCCATCTTCGAAGTGCCGCCAGTGAGCACGATGCCCGCCGGGATCAGGTCTTCGTAGCCACTGCGGCGCAGTTCGGCCTGGATCAGGGTGAACAGTTCGTCGTAACGCGGTTCGACTACCTCGGCCAGGGCCTGGCGCGAGAGTTCGCGCGGTGGGCGGTCGCCAACGCTTGGCACCTTGATGGTTTCGCCGGCACCGGCCAGCTTGGCCAGGGCGCAGGCGTAACGGATCTTGATTTCCTCGGCGTACTGGGTCGGGGTACGCAGGGCCATGGCGATGTCGTTGGTCACCTGGTCGCCGGCAATCGGAATCACCGCGGTGTGGCGGATCGCGCCTTCGGTGAAGATCGCCATGTCGGTGGTGCCGCCGCCGATGTCCACCAGGCACACGCCCAGCTCTTTCTCGTCGTCGGTGAGCACCGAGTAGGCCGAAGCCAGTTGCTCGAGGATGATGTCGTCGATTTCCAGGCCGCAGCGGCGCACGCATTTTTCGATATTCTGCGCGGCATTCACTGCACAGGTGACCACGTGCACCTTGGCTTCCAGGCGTACGCCGGACATGCCCAGGGGTTCACGCACGCCTTCCTGGTTGTCGATCACGTAATCCTGCGGCAGGGTGTGCAGAACCCGCTGGTCAGCCGGGATCGCCACGGCCTGGGCAGCGTCGAGGACCCGCTCCAGGTCCGCCGAGCTGACTTCACGGTCGCGAATCGCCACGATGCCGTGGGAGTTCAGGCTGCGGATGTGATTGCCCGCCACACCGACGAACGCCGAGTGGATACGGCAGCCCGCCATCAGTTGCGCCTCTTCCACCGCCCGCTGGATCGACTGCACGGTGGATTCGATATTCACCACCACGCCCTTCTTCAGGCCGCGGGAAGGATGGGTGCCGATGCCGACGATTTCCAGCGAGCCATCGGCCGCGACTTCGCCCACCAGCGCCACAACCTTGGAGGTACCGATATCCAGGCCGACGATCATTTTGCCGCTTTGCACATTTGCCATGGTCCTGCCTCTTCTTAATTCTTCGCGACGGCAGGTTGCGCCGTCGTGGGTGCCGCCGGATCGCGCCAGCCGACGGCCAGGCCGTTGGCGTAGCGCAGATCGATGCGCGCGATGTTCGTGATCTGTTCTTTCAGCGTTTTTTCATAAATGGCAATGAAGCGGCGCATCTTCTCCACCAGGTGATCGCGGCCCAGGAGCAGTTCGATACCCGGGCCGGCACTGCCGGCGCCGGTGGTCAGGAACCAGCTGCCGCGCTCGCGCAGCTCCAGACGGGCGATCGAAAAGCCCAGCGGCCGCAGCATCTGGCTCAACACCTGATACTGCTGCATCACTTGCTGCTGGGCCCGCTGCGGCCCGAACAACTGCGGCAAGTGCTCATAGTTCGCCAGTTCACGCGGGGTGAAGGCCTGGCCCTGGTTGTTCAACAGCGCCTCGTCGCCCCAGCGGGCCACCGGCAGTTGTTCTTCCAGGCGAATCACCACTTGGTCCGGCCACACCCGACGTACCTCGGCGTGGGCGATCCAGGGCATCTGCTCCAGCTCGGTGCGCATGCTCGCCAGGTCGATGGTGAAGAAGCTCGCCGCGACATAAGGCGCGATCCGCTGCTGCACCGCCTGCTGGCTGATGTAGCTCAAGTCCCCCTGCACCGCGATCTTGGTGATCGGGCGGTCGGCGTACGGCAGCAGGCGCTGGGCCCCTTCATAGGTGCCAAACCCCAGAGCCACCAGCAGCACCGGCCAGAACAGGCTTTTCAGAAAGCCGAAGTTGGCTTTCGGCAGGCGCGCCGACATCGGCTCTTTGGCCACCATTCGGCTGGCACCCCGCGGCACCGGCTTGCGGCCGGGTGCGGGTTGCTGATGACGAAGCGACGCGCCTTGCATGGACTTAACCTCTCGCCTCAAGACTGGCTGCCAGGATGGCCAATACCAGTTGCTGGAAATCCAGGCCGGCCGCGCGGGCCGCCATCGGAACCAGACTGTGATCGGTCATGCCCGGAGCGGTATTCACTTCCAGGAACCAGAACTGCCCCTGGGCGTCCTGCATCACGTCGGCACGTGCCCAACCGGCGATACCGAGCGCCTCACAGGCTTTCGCCGTGAGTTCCATGAGTTCCTGTTCCTTGGAGCTGTCGAGCCCGCACGGGATCCGGTACTGGGTATCGGAAGCCAGGTACTTGGCGTCGTAGTCGTAAAATGTGTGGGGAGTGCCCAGGGCGATGGGTGGCAGCACCTGGTCACGCAGGGTCGCGATGGTGAACTCCGGACCCTGGATCCATTGCTCGACCAACACTTGCGAATCGTAGGTACTGGCCGCCTTCCATGCGTCGATCAATTCGGGCGCGGAAGTCACCTTGGCCATACCGATACTGGAGCCTTCATGAGCCGGTTTGACGATCAAAGGCAGGCCCAGTTCCGCCACCGCGGAAATACAGTCGGCTTCCGAACTCAGAACCGCGTGACGCGGCGTCGGAATGCCCAGGCTGTGCCAGACCTGCTTGGTACGCAGTTTGTCCATGGCCAGGGCCGAAGCGAGGATGCCGCTGCCGGTGTAAGGAATCCCCAGGCACTCCAGCAGCCCTTGCATGCTGCCGTCTTCACCGCCACGACCGTGGAGAATGATGAAGGCACGATCGATCTTCTCGCTCAAGAGCCGCTGCAGCAGATCATCGCCGACGTCGATGCCGAAGGCGTTCACACCGCCGCTCTGCAGCGCTTCAAGCACGGCCTTGCCGGACTTGAGCGACACTTCGCGCTCGGCGCTCTTGCCACCGTAAAGAACGGCGACGCGACCGAAATCGCTCGGTTTCACGGTAGAGAACAGGTTGGCGTAGGCAGCGATCATTTCGCCCCCTTGCCAGCGGCTACAGCACCGGCGAACAGCGGGCTGCCGAGCAGTTTTGGCGCCAGGCCACCGATGTCACCGGCACCCTGACACAGCAGGATGTCACCGGCGCGCAGCAACGGCTTGACCAGCGGTGCCAGGTCGACCCCACGCTCGATGTAGATCGGGTCCAGTTGGCCACGCTGACGGATGCTGTGGCACAACTGACGGCTGTCGGCGCCCGGGATCGGCTCTTCGCCGGCCGGGTAGACCTCCATCAGCAGCAATACGTTGGCATCGGCCAGTACCTGCACGAAGTCGTCGTACAGGTCGCGGGTACGGCTGAAACGGTGCGGCTGGTAGACCATCACCAGGCGGCGTTCCGGCCAGCCACCGCGCACGGCCTTGATCACCGCAGCGACTTCGGTCGGGTGGTGACCGTAGTCGTCCACCAGCATCACGTTGCCCCCTTCCACTGGCAGTTCGCCATAGACCTGGAAGCGTCGGCCCACACCCTGGAAGCCCGACAGGCCCTGGACAATGGCTTCATCGCTGATGCCTTCGTCGGTGGCGATGCAGATGGTCGCCAGGGAGTTCAGCACGTTGTGGTTGCCCGGCATGTTCACCGACACGTCCAGCGGCTCGCGGTCGCGACGCAGTACGGTGAAGAAGGTCTGCATGCCTTGCTGGCGTACATTGATGGCGCGCACGTCGGCTTCTTCGCTGAAGCCGTAGGTCACGGTCGGACGCTTGACCTGCGGCAGGATCTCGCGCACCACCGGATCGTCCAGGCACATCACTGCCAGCCCGTAGAACGGCAGGTTGTGCAGGAAGTCGACAAAGGTTTTCTTCAGTTTGTTGAAGTCACCGTCGTAGGTCGCCATATGGTCGGCGTCGATGTTGGTGACCACAGCCACCAGCGGTTGCAGATGCAGGAAGCTGGCATCACTTTCGTCGGCTTCGGCAATCAGGTAACGGCTGGTGCCCAGTTGTGCATTGGTGCCCGCTGCATTCAGCCGCCCGCCGATGACGAACGTCGGGTCCAGGCCGCCAGCGGCGAATACCGAGGCCAGCAGGCTGGTGGTGGTGGTCTTGCCGTGGGTGCCGGCCACGGCCACGCCGTGACGGTAGCGCATCAGTTCGGCGAGCATTTCCGCCCGCGGCACCACTGGAATACGCCGTTCCAGAGCGGTGGCAACTTCCGGGTTGGAGGTGTTCACGGCGCTGGAAACCACCAGCACATCGGCATTGGCAGCGTTCTCGGCGCGGTGGCCGATGAAAATCTGTGCGCCAAAGGACTCCAGGCGCTCGGTAACCGGCGATGCCTTGAGGTCGGAACCGGATACCTGGTAGCCCAGGTTCAGCAGCACTTCAGCAATCCCGCACATGCCCACGCCGCCGATACCGACGAAGTGGATGCGGCGGATGCGGCGCATTTCCGGCTGCGGCATGGCTTTCTGATTCTCAACCATGGGCCACCTCCAGGCAGATATTCACTACGTCGTGGGTGGCGCCGGGCTTGGCCAGGCGGCGAGCGGCCTGGGCCATGTTGTCGAGTCGTTCTGGTTGCATCAAAACCTCTGTCAGGCGAGCGGCAAGGTCCGCAGCACCAGTCGTTCTTTGCGGCATCAGGAAGGCAGCACCTTCACGAGCCAAATATTCGGCATTGCGGGTCTGGTGGTCGTCGATCGCGTGGGGCAAAGGCACCAGCATCGAGGGCAGACCGGCGGCAGCCAGTTCGCTGACGGTCAACGCGCCTGCGCGACAGACCACCAGGTCGGCCCAGCCATAGGCTTGGGCCATGTCTTTGATAAAGGGCTGCACCTGCGCCTCGACGCCGGCGGCGCGATAGCGCTCTGCAGTGACTTCATCGTGGTTTTTGCCGGCCTGGTGGAACACCTCCGGGCGCAGCTCGGGGGCGACCTGTGCCAAGGCTTCCGGCAACAGCTTGTTCAACGGCTCTGCGCCCAGGCTTCCGCCCAGGATCAGCAAACGCGCCTTGCGTCCGGCCAGGGCCTCGCGCGGTGTTTCGAGGAACAGTTCGGTGCGTACCGGGTTGCCCGTGGTGCGCCGGCTTTGCGAGGCACCGAAGGTGTCCGGGAAAGCTTCGCAGACTCGGGCAGCCAACGGCACCAGCAGCCGATTGGCGGTACCGGCCACGGCGTTCTGTTCGTGAACGATGACCGGCACGCCGGACAACTTCGCGGCAACTCCACCAGGGCCGGTCACATAACCGCCAAAACCCAGGACACAGACCGGCTTCAACTGGCGAATGACCCGCCGCGCCTGGAGCACGGCCTTGATCAACACAAACGGCGCCTTGAGCAGGGACAGCTTGCCCTTGCCCCGCAAACCGCTGACGTTGATCAGGTGCAACGGCAACCCGGCCGCAGGCACCAGATCGTTTTCGATGCCACGTGGGGTACCCAGCCAGTGCACGGTGTAGCCACGGGCCTGGAACTCGCGGGCGCAGGCCAGTGCCGGGAACACGTGGCCTCCGGTGCCGCCGGCCATGATCAGGACATTAGCGCCCATGGCTCGGCTCCTCGGCAAAGTCACTTTCACTGAACTCCATCTCTTCACTGCCCAGGTGGGTCCTGCTCTCCCATTCGATACGCAGCAACAACCCCAGACAGGCGCAGCAGATCACCAGCGAGCTGCCGCCATAACTGAGGAAAGGCAAGGTCAGGCCCTTGGTCGGCAACAGGCCGACGTTCACCCCGATGTTGATCAGGAATTGACCAATCCACAGGAACGACAAGCCATAAGCCACATAGGCGGCAAAAAACTGCTTGGCCTTTTCGGCCCACAGACCGATGTACATGCCGCGAATACAGACGAATACGAACAGTGCTACCGTGCACAAGGAACCCACGGCACCCAGCTCTTCAGCCAATACCGAGAACACGAAGTCGGTGTGGGCCTCCGGCAGATAGAACTGTTTCTGCACGCTGTTGCCCAGGCCGACACCCAGCCACTCACCGCGACCAAAGGCGATCAGTGCCTGGGACAATTGATAACCGGCACCGAACTGGTCCGCCCAGGGGTCGGCAAAGTTGGTCAGGCGCGCCATTCGATAGGGCTGCATCTGAATCAGCAAGACAACCGCTGCCACCGCCAGGACCACCATCAGGGAAAACCGGAACAGCCCCACACCGCCGAGGAACAGCATCGCCGCGGCGGCCCCCATCATCACCACGGTGGCACCGAAGTCCGGCTCCATCAGCAGCAGGCCCGCCATTGGCAGCAGAACGATGAATGGCTTGAAGAAGCCCATCCAGCTTTCACGCACTTCCTTCTGGCGCCGCACCAGGTAGCCGGCGAGGTAGATCACCACGAACACCTTGGCAATCTCGGACGGCTGAACGTTAAAGAAGCTGAAACCGATCCAGCGCATCGAACCGTTCACTTCACGGCCGATCCCCGGAATGATCACCATCACCAGCAGGCCAAAGGCACCGATCAGCATCAACCAGCCCAGGCGCTGCCAGGTGGCGATCGGGATCATCATGGTGACGATGCAGGCACCCAGGCCCAGCAGGATGTAGATCAGGTGGCGAATCATGTAGTACAGGGCGCTGCCCGACTGCGCCGCCGCCACTTCAGTGGAGGCAGAGGCAATCATGACCAGGCCCAGGCCGAGCAGGGTCAGGCAACCGGCGAGCATCGGGAAATCGAGGTCGATGCCCCGACCGGTGATGATCGGCGATGGATAGGGCTTGATGATGTTTCTCAGGTTCATGCCAGTTCCTCCACAACGCGGACGAACTGGTGGCCACGGTCTTCGTAGTTCTTGAACATGTCGAAACTGGCGCAGGCCGGCGACAGCAGCACCACATCACCGGGCTGGGCAGTGGCGCGGCATTGCTCCACGGCTTCCTGCAGCGAGCCGACACGAATCAGCGGCACGGCGTCACCGATGGCTTCGCCGATCTGATCGGAGTCGCGCCCCATCAGGATCACCGCGCGGCAGTTGGCCGCCACCGGGCCGCGCAGATCCTTGAAGTCGGCGCCCTTGCCGTCACCACCGGCGATCAGCACGATCTTGCCTTCGATGTCGGCGCCAAGGCCTTCGATGGCCGCCAGGGCGGCGCCCACGTTGGTGGCCTTGGAGTCGTTGTAGTACGCCACGCCATCCAGGTCGCGAACCCACTGGCAGCGATGCTCGAGGCCGGCGAAAGTGCGCAGCGCCGCGAGCATGGCGTCGAACGGCAAGCCCACCGCATGACCCAGGGCCAAGGCTGCCAGGGCGTTGGACTGGTTATGGGCGCCGCGGATCTTCAGCTCGCGCACGGGCATCAGGTTCTGGAACTCGAAGGCCAGGTACTTCTCGCCGTCCTCTTCGCGCAGGCCAAAGGCCTTGAAATCAGGCTTGCTCAGGCCGAAGGTCCAGCATGGCAGGCCTTCACCGATCAATGGCCGGGTCAGAGCGTCCTGGCGGTTGAACACCACCTGCCGGGCGCCACGGAAGATCCGGTGCTTGGCCAGGTGATAGGCCGGCAGTCCGCTGTAACGGTCCATGTGGTCTTCGCTGATGTTGAGCACGGTGGCCACTTCGGCGCCCAACTGGTCGGTGGTCTCCAGCTGGAAGCTGGACAGTTCCATCACGTACAGCTCGACGTCATCGCTGAGCAGGTCCAGGGCCGGGGTCCCGAGGTTGCCGCCGACCGCCACGCGCTTGCCCGCCGCCGCCGCCATCTCGCCCACCAGGGTGGTCACGGTGCTCTTGGCGTTGGAACCACTGATTGCCACGATCGGTGCCTTTGCGTTACGCGCGAACAGCTCGATATCACCGGACAATTTCACCCCACGGGCAGCAGCAGCCTGCAGGGCCGGGGTCGCCAGGGCCAGGCCGGGGCTCACGTAGAGTTCGTCGGCACGGCACAGGAAGTCCACGTCCAGCTCGCCACAACGCACCTCCACCTGCGGGTAGTCACGCCGCAGCGTGACCAGCTCAGGTGGATTTTCCCGCGTATCGGCCACCGCAAAGGCAACGCCCCGGCTCGCCAGGAAGCGAACCAGGGACATGCCGCTCTTGCCGAGGCCGACAACGATGCGGAAGTGGTCAGAAGCGATCAGAGACACTCGTTCTACCTCAGCTTCAGGGTGGCAAGGCCGATCAGCACCAGAATCACGGTGATGATCCAGAAACGGACGATCACGCGCGGCTCGGGCCAGCCCTTGAGTTCAAAATGGTGGTGAATCGGCGCCATGCGAAACACACGGCGGCCGGTCAACTTGAAGGAGGCAACCTGGATCACCACGGACAGGGTTTCCATCACGAACACGCCGCCCATGATGAACAGAACGATTTCCTGACGGACGATGACCGCGATAGTGCCCAGGGCCGCGCCCAGCGCCAGGGCGCCAACATCACCCATGAACACCTGCGCCGGGTACGTGTTGAACCACAAGAAGCCCAGGCCCGCGCCAATCAGCGCACCACAGAAGACAATCAGCTCTCCCGCCCCCGGTACATAAGGAATCAGCAGGTATTCGGCGAACTTCACGTTACCCGACAGGTAGCAGAAGATCCCAAGCGCACCGCCCACCATCACCGTCGGCATGATCGCCAGGCCATCGAGGCCATCGGTCAGGTTGACCGCGTTGCTCGAACCGACGATGACGAAATAGGTCAGGACCACGAAGCCGATGCCAAGGGGAATGCTCACGTCCTTGAGCATCGGGATCAGTAGAGTGGTTTCCACCGGACTCTGGGCAGTCATATAAAGGAAGATCGCCGCGCCCAGGCCGAACACCGATTGCCAGAAATACTTCCAGCGGCTGGGCAGGCCACGGGAATTCTTCTCGATCACCTTGCGATAGTCGTCGACCCAGCCGATGGCGCCAAAGGCCAGGGTCACCAGCAGCACGACCCACACATAGTGGTTGCGCAGGTCGGCCCACAGCAGGGTGCTGATACCGATGGCCGAGAGAATCAGCGCACCGCCCATGGTCGGTGTGCCCGATTTGGACAGGTGAGATTGCGGACCATCGTTACGCACGGACTGGCCGATCTGGCGGTTCTGCAGAGTACGGATCATCCACGGACCCAGGCACAGCGCCAAAGACAGCGCAGTCAGTACCCCGAGGATCCCGCGCAGGGTCAGGTACTGAAAGACCGCGAAGCCTTTGTAGAACTGTTGCAGGTACTCCGCTAGCAGCAGCAGCATCAATGTTTCTCCGTACTGGAGCCGCACAAAGCCGCGACGATGTTTTCCATCACCGCACTGCGCGATCCTTTGATCAAAATGGTGGTATTTGGGTCTTGCTCGACGCCCAGGGCGGCAATCAGGTCAGCCTGGCTGGCGAAGTGGCGTGCGTGCTCGCCGAAGGCGGCAACGGCATGAGCCATCATCGGGCCTACGGCGTAGAGGGCCGAAACCTTGCCAGCGGCATATGCACCTACTTCGCGGTGCCCCTGCTCCGCCCACTCGCCCAACTCGCCGATGTCTCCGAGCACCAGGACGGTGCGGCCGGAAAAGCCGGCGAGTATATCAACGGCGGCGCACATTGAGGTGGGGTTTGCGTTGTAAGTGTCATCAATGACCCGCATGCCGTTCTTGGCCAGTTGGGCGACGGTACGCCCCTTGACCGGCTGCACCGCATTCAGGCCGGTGACGATGCCGAACAGCGAGACGCCCATGGCGTGGGCCGCGACTGCCGCAGCCAGGGCATTGGCAACGTTATGGGTGCCCAGCAGGTTCAATTGCACCACCTCCACACCCTTGGGGCTGTGCAACTTGAAAGATGGGCAGCCACGGGCATCGCGACCGATATCGGAGGCAAAGAAATCGGCAGAACTGTCAGTCAGCGCGAAGCTCAGCACCTGACGGCCGGCAGCACGGGCCTTCCAGATAGGGAAAGCCTTGTCGTCCAGGTTGAGCACGGCGATCCCGGCGCTATCGAGGCCTTCCAGGATTTCCCCCTTGGCCTCGACAATCTTCTCCGGCCCGCCAAACTCACCGACATGAGCGGTGCCGGCGTTGTTGATGATCGCTACGTGGGGGCGAGTCATGGCCACGGTGTAGGCAATCTCGCCGATGCGCGAAGCGCCCAGCTCTATCACTGCGGCTGTGTGTTCCGGGGCCAGTTCCAGCAGGGTCAGGGGCGCACCCAGGTCATTGTTCAGGTTGCCCCGAGTAGCGTGTACCGGACCACGGGTGCGCAGGATGCTGGCGAGCATTTCCTTGACCGTGGTCTTGCCACTGGAGCCGGTTACCGCAGCGACCGGGCGGCTGAACGCGGAGCGATTGAGCGCGCCCAACTGCCCCAGCGCCAGGCGAGTGTCCTTGACCAGCAGTTGCGGCAGCGTGCTGTCGGGAACCTCACGTTCAACCAACGCCGCCACGGCGCCCTTGGCCGCCACTTCATTCAAGTAATCGTGGCCGTCAAAGCGTGGGCCGGTCAGAGCAATAAACAGTTGGCCGGCCTGAATCGCCCGGCTATCGATACTGACGCCGCTAAAACGAGCATCGCCCGCGATCAGGCGGGCGTCCAATGGAGCCGAGACTTCACTGAGTTGCAGGGCTTTAAGCATGGCCCACCTCCCACGCGGTCAAGGCTTTGTCCGCCTCGGCGAGATCAGAAAAATCATGTCGCTGGCCGTTTATTTCCTGGTAATCCTCATGGCCTTTACCGGCCAGCACCACCACGTCATCGGCCGACGCGGAAGCGATCAGGCGAGCAATGGCCAACCCGCGACCGGCTACGAATTCCACCTTTTCTGCCGCGCTGAAGCCGGCACGAATATCGTCGAAGATTTGGGCCGGGTCTTCGCTGCGTGGGTTGTCATCAGTCACCAGCACGCCGTCGGCCAGACGCTCGACCACCTCAGCCATCAACGGACGCTTGCCGCGGTCCCGGTCGCCGCCACAACCGAACAGGCACAGCAGGCGCCCCTTGGCATGCGGACGCAGGGCCAGCAAGACTTTTTCCAGGGCATCCGGGGTGTGGGCGTAATCCACCACCACCAGCGGCTGAGTACCGCCACCCAGGCGCTGCATGCGTCCGGCGGGGCCTTCAAGCTTGGGCAGGACCGCAAGAATTTCGTCCAGCGCGTATTCAAGACCCAGCAACGCACCTACCGCAGCCAGCACGTTGCTCAGGTTGAAGCGCCCGAGCAGGCAACTGCGCAGGTGGTGCTCACCCTGTGGAGTCACCAGGGTCGCGCGCACGCCATCATCGTCAAAACGCGCTTCGCGGCAGTACAGATAAGCAGCGGCGTCTTCGAGGCTGTAAGTGATCAGTCGTGACTCATGTTTGTCCGCCGCCAGTTGCCGGCCAAAATCGTCGTCGAGGTTGATCACCCGGCAACGCAGGTCGTTCCAGGCAAAGAGCTTGGCCTTGGCTGCGCCATAGGCTTCCATGGTCCCGTGGTAATCCAGATGGTCACGGGACAGGTTGGTCAGCACCGCCACATCGAAAGCCAGTGCCGCCACGCGCCCCTGATCCAGGCCATGGGACGAGACCTCCATGGCCACCGCCTTGGCTCCTGCATTCTTCAAGTCCGCCAGGGTGGCCTGCACGGCAATCGGGTTCGGCGTGGTGTGCATGCCGCTTTGCAGCGCGCCATGAAACCCGGTCCCCAGGGTACCTACCAGGCCACAACGCTGGCCGAGCAAATCCAGGGCCTGAGCCACCAGTTGGGTAACGCTGGTCTTGCCGTTGGTGCCGGTCACGCCCACCAGGTTCAACTGGCGGCTCGGGTCACCATAGAAGCGCCCGGCTATGTCCGACAGCTGCGCCGCCAGGCCCTTGACCGGAATCAGCGGTACATCGGTCAGCGGCAACACAGTTGCCCCTTCCACTTCATAAGCCACCGCGGCAGCGCCGCGCTGCAGGGCATCGGCAATGTGCGCACGCCCATCGAACTTGGCGCCGGGCACCGCAAGAAACAGGTCCCCGGCCCGCACGTTACGGCTGTCCACGGTCAACTCACGAATCAGCAGGTCGCGACCGGCGTGGGCGAAAATCTTGTTCAGGCTAAGAGACATCAGCCGCGCCCTCCATTGGCTCGTACAGGGGTGCCGGATGCGGCGTTGGCCTGCTGCGTGGTCGGCAGGTTGTCCGGGGTGATGTTCATCAAGCGCAGGGTGCCGGACATCACTTTGCTGAACACCGGCGCCGATACCAGGCCACCGAAGTAACCGGCTTTGCTCGGTTCGTCGATCACCACCACGATGGCGTAGCGTGGATCACTCATCGGACCGAAGCCGGCGAACAGCGAGCGGTAGGAGTTCTCGGCGTAGCCCTTGGTACCCACCGAAGTCTTGCGCGCAGTACCACTCTTGCCAGCCACGTGATAGGCCGGAACCTGTGCACGAAATACTCCGCGCGGGGCTTCGATCACTTGCTGCAGCATGCCCTGCATGGTCTTGGCGACATTTTCCGGAATCACCTGGGTGGTCTGCGGAGTCTTGTCGGACTTGATCAGTGTCAGCGGTGCAATACGGCCGTTGTTGGCCAATGCGGAAAAGGCGTGCACCAGCTGGATCGCGGTCACCGACAGGCCGTAGCCATAGGACAGGGTCGCGGTTTCCGCCTTGCGCCATTCGCGGTAGTTCGGCAGGTTGCCGACCCGCTCACCAGGGAAGCCGAGCCCCGTGTCCTGGCCTAGGCCGATTTTCTGTGCCAGGCGGAAAATGGTTTCGCCGCCGATATCGAAGGCCACCTTACTCATGCCGACGTTACTGGAGTTGATCAGGATGCCGGTCAGGTCGAGTACCGGACCTTCGGTCTTGGAAACGTCACGGATGGTGTATTTGCCCAACTGCAGGGTGCCCGGGTAGACCTCGACGGTATCGCTGGGCTTCCAGCGTCCGGTTTCCAGTGCGGCACTCATGGAGATCGCTTTCATGGTCGAGCCAGGCTCGAACACGTCGATCATCGCGCGGTTGCGCATCATCGCCGGCTGCAGGTTGCGCCGGTTGTTCGGGTTGTAGGTCGGCTGGTTGACCATGGCCAGGATCTCGCCGGTCTTCACGTCCATGATCACCAGGCTGCCAGCCTTGGCACCGTTCTCGACGATGGCGTTGCGCAGCTCGCGGTTGGCCAGGTATTGCAGGCGCAGGTCAATCGACAACGCCAAGGGCTTGCCGGCCTTGGCGTTCTTGGTGACCTGGACGTCCTTGATCAGCCTGCCGCGCCGGTCCTTGATCACCTGGCGCTTGCCCGGAACCCCTGCGAGCCATTCGTCGTAGGCCAGTTCCACCCCTTCGCGACCGCGGTCGTCGATATCGGTGAAACCCACCATGTGCGCGGTTACTTCGCCGGCTGGATAGAAGCGTCGGAACTCCTCGATGCCATAGACACCGGGGACCTTCAGATCCAATACGGACTGGCCCTGTTCAGGCGTCAGGCCTCGGACCAGATAGATGAACTCTTTATTGGCCTGGGCTTCAAGCCGCTCGGCCAGGGCTTTCGGGTCTTGGCCAAGTGCCATGGCCAGCGCCGGCCAGCGATCCTTGGCCAGCTGCATTTCCTTGGCATTGGCCCACAGGGTGGTCACGGGCGTACTGACGGCCAGCGGCTCGCCATTGCGATCGGTGATCAGACCGCGGTGCGCGGGAATCGGAATGTGCCGGACACTGCGTGCATCGCCCTGCCCCTTGAGGAAGTCACGGTCGACCACTTGCAGGTCGATGATGCGCCAGGCAATCGCCGACACCATGACCGCCAGCAAACCCAGCACTACACGGAAACGCCATGGATAGAGCGCGCCTTCGAGCTTCATGGCGCCACCATGCGAACTTCGGCCGCGCCGGGAATGTGCATTTTCAATTGTTCGGTGGCCAGCACTTCAATGCGGCTGTGAGCAGTCCAGGTGCTTTGCTCAAGAATAAGACGGCCCCATTCGGCCTGGGCTTTGTCACGCACGCTCAACTCGCCGTACAGCGTATTGAGCAACTGACGGTTCCAGTGGGCGCTGTAGGACACCGCAATCGCGGAAACCAGAACGCCGACGAATAGCAGGAACATGAAAAAGCTTCCGCCCGGAAGTGGCTTGGCGAAAAGCTTGCTCACCGAAGCTTCTCCGCGACACGCATTACGGCACTGCGGGCACGCGGGTTGGCCTTGAGCTCTGCCTCGGAGGCGAACTGCGCTTTGCCGTGGATCTTGATTTTCGGCACAAAGGCTTCGAAACGTACCGGCAGATTGCGCGGCAGGTTGTCCGATTCGCCCTTGACCAGACGACGCATGAACAATTTGACGATGCGGTCTTCCAGGGAGTGGAAGCTGATCACCACCAGGCGACCACCCACTTCCAGGGACTCCAGTGCAGCTTCAAGGCCAGCCTCGAGATCACCCAGTTCATTGTTGACGTGAATGCGCAGCCCCTGGAAAGCACGGGTAGCCGGGTTCTTGCCCTTCTCCCAAGCCGGGTTGGCGACTTTCAACACTTCAGCCAGATCGGCGGTACGCTCGAACGGCTGGATCTCGCGGCGCTCGACCACGGCTCGCGCCATGCGACCGGAGAAACGCTCCTCGCCGTACTCCTTGAATACCCGGGCAATTTCCTCTACCGGAGCGGTGGCGATGAACTGCGCAGCACTGATGCCGCGAGTCGGGTCCATGCGCATATCCAGCGGGCCGTCATTGAGAAAACTGAAGCCGCGTTCAGGGTCGTCCAGCTGCGGCGAAGACACCCCCAGATCCAGCAGGACACCGCTGACCTTGCCCGCCAGGCCGCGTTCGGCAACTTCCGAACCGAGCTCGGCGAAACTGCGCTGTACAACGACAAAGCGGCCGTCTTCGGCCGCTAGCGCTTGCCCGGTGGCAATCGCCTGGGGATCCTTGTCGAATCCGAGGAGGCGCCCCTGGGGCCCGAGCTTGCTGAGAATCAGCCGGCTATGCCCGCCACGCCCGAAGGTGCCATCCAGATAGCAGCCATCAGGACGTACGGCGAGAGCCTCGACGGCTTCGTCAAGCAGTACGGTGATGTGGTTAAAGCCGCTATCAATAGTCACAGGATCAAATCACGCAGTTCATCAGGCATGGCGCCCGGTTGTTGAATAGCTGCCAGGTCCGCTGCGGAAACAGCATTCCAGGCATCCTCGTCCCACAATTGGAACTTGTTCAGTTGGCCCACCAGCATTGCGCGCTTATCCAACTTGGCATATTCACGCAGGCGCGGAGGCACCAGAAAACGACCACTGCCATCGAGTTCAAGGTCGACGGCGTTACCAATCAGCAAACGCTGCAAACGACGGTTCTCTTCACGAAGAGAAGGCAGTGCGCGCAGTTTGGTTTCAATCAGCTCCCACTCATCGAGGGGGTAAACACACAAACAGGGATCAACGGCATCGATGGTGACGATTAACTGCCCGGAACTTCGCGAAACGAGCTCGTCACGATACCGGCTCGGCATGGCGAGACGGCCTTTTGCATCGAGACTGATAGCGTTAGCTCCGCGAAACACGTCAGCGTTTCTCCAAATTTTAGCGTTTTGCGCTCAAAAAACCCACTTCATGCCACTTTCCGCCACTTGCGCACACTATAGGAATGCGCCCACACCACCGTCAAGGCGCGCGGCGACGGAAAAGCCTTATAGAACGGAGATTTAGGAGACTTAAAGGAGAGGTAACGGGAATTCGAAGGGTGTTTCAGAGCATCAACTTCCGACAGCTCAATAAGCTGCAGCGCGAAGTTAAAGTAATTTATTAAGAGTAAGATTTTTTCGGTATTACAAAAACGCTTCTGCTATTGATTCAAGCAGGGAGGGAAAAGGTGGAGAGTCGATCTGTAAGCCGGGTTCTGTCGAGGACAGTCATTCCTCTACGATGGCCATCACTGGACATCTTTAGCAACCTACCCGGTTCCAGCGCGGGCCACGCCTTGGAACCCTATTTGGTCTTGCTCCGAGTGGGGTTTACCTAGCCACGAACTGTTACCAGACGTGCGGTGCGCTCTTACCGCACCTTTTCACCCTTACCGGCACCGAAGTGCTTAGGCGGTTATTTTCTGTGGCACTTTCCGTAGGCTCACGCCCCCCAGGCATTACCTGGCACTCCGCCCTATGGAGCCCGGACTTTCCTCCCCCCTCTAATTTTCATAGAGGGCAGCGACTGTCCAATCGACTCTCCGCCGCGCAGGTTAACGGCAGAGCGAACGAAGAACAAGCGCTAAAAGCCTTTGGCCACCCTGCTACGCAATTTATTGTTCTTTCTGTTTATCCAGGGCCACCTGATACAACACATTCTTGCGCTCGCCAGTGATTTCCGCAGCCAAAGCAGCAGCCCGCTTCAGCGGCATTTCCTTGAGCAACAGGTCGAGGATACGCATCGACTCACTACTGATCGCCTCATCACTTTCCGGTGCTGTCCACCCCGCGACCAGCACCACGCACTCCCCACGCTGCTGATTGCTGTCGGACTCGACGAACTGGCGCAGCTCGGAAAGTGGCAGCCCCTTCAGGGTCTCGAAGGTCTTGGTCAATTCACGCGCCAGCAATGCCGGCCGCTCACCACCGAATACCGACTCCATATCCTGCAGGCATTCAAGTATGCGATGCGGCGCCTCATAGAAAATCAGCGTACGCGGCTCTTCCTTGACCGCTTCCAGGCGCGCCCTGCGCCCGACCGCCTTGGCCGGCAGAAAGCCTTCGAAGATGAACCGGTCTGAAGGCAAGCCCGCCGCCGACAACGCCGCGATCAGAGCACAGGCCCCCGGTACTGGAACCACGTTGATACCCGCCGCCCGCGCCTGGCGCACCAGGTGGTAGCCGGGATCGGAAATCAGCGGCGTGCCCGCATCGGAGATCAAGGCGACATTATCCCCAGCCAGCAGACGAGTAATGAAGCGACTGCCCTCATCACGTTCGTTGTGCTCATGGCAGGCAGCCAGGGGCGTGGAAATACCAAAGTGCTGCATCAGGCGCTGGGAATGCCGGGTATCTTCGGCAGCGATCAACGACACCTCGCGCAACAGCTTCAAGGCCCGGGCGCTGATATCGTCCAGGTTGCCGATGGGCGTCGCCACCACATAAAGCGAGCCAGCAGCGGAATTCAAAGGACCTGGAGCAGTCAAAGCGCACACCTCTTGATCGGAAAAAGCGCCATTGTAGCGCGTTGAAGCATTCTCAATACGCCTTGCGATCAGCCGGTATGGCGCTGCGCTGCGACCTTTCAGGCAGCCAAGCAACATTTGCTTGAGCTAAATCGACGGTTTATCGCCAGTAACATCGCACCCCAGCCAGCGCTTGGGTACAATTCCACGCTCATTTGATCGAGTATCAGGAACACTTACATGATCGCTTGCCTGCGGCTGTTTCTTGCCCTCTGCCTGGCTACCCTTCTGGTGGCTTGCGCCAGCTCGCCCTCTTCCAGCCTTGGCGAACTTCCACGGACACCGGATGCCAGTATCGAGCAACTGCTCGAACAGGCCGCCACCAGCAAAACTCCGGAAAAAGCAGCCCTGCTGCGCCTGAGCGCCGCCGACCTGGCGTATCGTCAAGGCAATGCCGGACGCGCCGGACAAATCCTGCAGCAAGTGCCGCTGGATCAACTCAAGCCTGCCCAGCAAATCTTCGCCAGCACCCTGTCCGCAGAGCTGGCCCTGGTGCGCAACCAGCCAAAGGCTGCCCTCACCGCACTGAGCCATCCAAGCCTGCAACACCTGAGCGAACTGCCGGCAGCTCAACAGATTCGCACCGGCAGCGTTCATGCTCGCGCACTGGAAGCCGACGGCCAGACATTGGCCGCCGCCAAAGAGCGCATCGTTATCGCGCCCTTGCTCAAGGATGATGCAGCAGCCAAAAACCACGAAGCCATCTGGGCACTGATTGCCGCCCTGCCGACCGATCAGTTGCAGCCTGCCGGCAATGACGACCTGGCCGGCTGGATGAGCCTGGCCCTGGCAGTCAAGAGCGCCGGCACCCTGGAACAGCAGCAGGCAGCCATCGATACCTGGCGCGCCCAGAATCCAAAGCACCCGGCTGCCATTCAACTGCCCCAACCCCTGATCAAGCTCAAGGAACTGGCCAGCCAGCCGGTATCGAAAATTGCCTTGCTGCTGCCACAGGACGGCCCCCTCGCATCGGTTTCCAAAGCACTGCGCGAAGGTTTCATGGCTGCTCACTACCAGGCTCAGCAAGCCGGACAGAATCCACCCAGCATCGAGTTCTATGACAGCTCGCGCCTAAGCTCGCTGGATGACTTCTACCGCAAGGCTCAGGCCGCTGGCGTGCAACTGGTCGTCGGCCCACTGGAAAAGCCCCTGGTCAAGCAACTTGCCGCTCGCCCGCAACTGCCGATCACCACCCTGGCCCTGAACTACAGCGAAGGCGAACAAGGCCCGGCGCAGTTGTTCCAGTTCGGCCTGGCAGCCGAAGACGAAGCCCGCGAGGTTTCCCGTCGCGCCCGCGCCGATGGCCTGCACCGCGCCGCCGCTCTGGTTCCGAAAGGCGAATGGGGCGATCGCGTGCTCAAGGCATTCCGTCAGGATTGGGAAGCCAATGGTGGTAGCGTAATCGGTATCGAACGCGTCGATCAGCCCGTCGCCCTGGCACAGCAGATTGCCGACCTGTTCCAGTTGCGCCAGAGCGAAGGCCGCGCCAAGAGCCTGCAGAGCACCGTAGGCACCCAGGTAGCCGCACAGCCATCACGTCGCCAGGATATCGAGTTCATTTTCCTCGCCTCCACTCCGCAACAGGCTCAGCAGATCAAGCCGACCTTGAACTTCCAATACGCTGGTGATGTACCGGTCTACGCCACCTCCAATGTGTTCAGCGCCAGCGGCGACCAGAACCAGTACAACGACATGAACGGCGTGATGTTCTGCGAAACCCCATGGCTGCTGGATGCCAACGGCCCGCTGCGCCGCCAGGTCACCGCACAATGGCCGCAAGCCGGCGGCAGCCTAGGGCGCCTGTATGCCATGGGCGTCGACGCCTATCGATTGGCGCCACGCCTGGGCCAACTCAAGGCCCTGCCAGACAGCCGGATAGAAGGTGAATCCGGCAGCCTGGGCATGGCTGCCGGGCAACGCATCGAGCGTCAGCTGCCATGGGCCAAGTTCGTCGGGGGCCAGGTGACCCGCCTGCCCGACACGCCGCGCTAATGCTCCAAGGATCAAGCCAGCACAGCGGACGAGATGCCGAAAGCCAAGCGCTTGGGCATCTCCAACAGCACGGACTGCGCCTGCTGGCGCAGAACTGGTTGTGTAAACGCGGCGAGCTTGATCTGGTCATGCTTGACGGCGATACAGTAGTATTCGTCGAAGTCCGCTACAGAAAACACACGCAATGGGGTGGCGCACTGGGCAGTATCGATGGGCGCAAGCGTCAAAAACTGATCCTTGCCGCGCAGCTTTTCCTGCAAAGCGAATCACGCTGGTCCAGCCATCCTTGCCGTTTCGACGTGGTCGCCATTGACGGCGCCTCGGGTGCAGAAGCCCGCTTGAACTGGCTACGCAATGCCTTCGACAGCTGAAAGAAGCCCTCAGGCCGCACCCATTTTCACTCAACTATTTTGCTCTTTGCTTTGCGGGCTGCACATTTACGTGCCACCAAGCCGCGCCACTTAAGGTCACACAGATGGACATGCAATCCCGAATTCGCCAGCTTTTTCAGGCCAGTATCGACACCAAGCAACAGGCGATGGACGTACTTGCACCGCACATCGAGCAAGCCAGCCAGGTCATGGTCAACGCCCTGCTCAACGAGGGCAAGATGCTCTCTTGCGGCAACGGCGGCTCCGCCGGCGATGCCCAGCATTTTTCCTCCGAACTGCTCAACCGCTTCGAGCGCGAACGCCCGAGCCTGCCGGCCATTGCCCTGACTACCGACAGCTCTACCATCACCTCGATCGCCAACGACTACAGCTACAACGAAGTCTTCTCCAAGCAGATCCGCGCCCTGGGCCAACCCGGTGACGTATTGCTGGCGATTTCCACCAGCGGCAACTCCGCAAACATTATTCAAGCGATCCAGGCCGCACATGATCGCGAAATGATTGTCGTAGCATTGACCGGTCGTGACGGCGGCGGCATGGCTTCCCTGCTGCTGCCTGAAGATGTCGAGATCCGCGTACCGGCCACCGTCACTGCACGCATTCAAGAAGTCCACCTGCTGGCGATCCATTGCCTCTGCGATCTGATCGACAGCCAATTGTTCGGGAGTGAAGAATGACCCCTAATCGCCTTGGCCTCCTGGCCTTGACCTTGTGCCTGAGCATCACTGGTTGCAGCTCGGTGATTACCGCCACCCGCGACAAACCCATCGATGATGACCGCGGCACCCGCACCTTTGGCAGCAAGATCGACGACTCGCTGATCGAGACCAAAGTCGCCGTCAACGTCGCCAAAGCCAGCCCAGACCTGGAAAACAACTCGCACATCGTTGTCACCAGCTTCAACGGCATCGTCCTGCTGGCCGGACAAACACCCCGCCCGGACCTCAAGGCCATGGCCGAACAGGCCGCCAGCGAAGTGCAGCGCGTCAAGAAGGTGCACAACGAACTGCAGGTACTACCACCTTCCGGCTTCCTGGCCCGCCAGAACGATGGCTGGCTGACCACCAAGATCAAGACCCAGATGCTCACCGACGCCAGCGTGCCCGCCTCGCGAATCAAGGTGGTGACCGAGAACGGCATCGTCTACCTGCTGGGCTTGCTGACCCAACAGGAGGCCACCCAGGCCACCAACCTGGTTCAAGGCGTGTCCGGTGTGCAGAAGATCGTCAAACTGTTCGAATACATCGACTGACACACAACCGCGAGATACAAAAAAGGCGATCCGGATGGATCGCCTTTTTTATTACTTGACCACTTTCAAGCTGGGTCGGCCACTGGGGCGCGGCGGCTCACTGTCCGGTGGCGGCAGGTCGTCATCCGGCTCGAGATCATCCTCTTCATCCAGAGGCGACTCCAGATCGAAGACCATGCCCTGGCCATTCTCACGGGCATAGATCCCCAAGATCGCCGCAACCGGCACATGCAGGCTGTGCGGCACACCACCGAAGCGCCCTTCGAAGGTCACTACGTCGTTATCCATATGCAGATGACGCACGGCACTGGGAGAAATGTTCAGGACGATCTGCCCATCACTGGCAAAGCCCTGGGGCACCTGCACTGCCGGATAGTCAGAATTGACCAGCATGTGCGGGGTGCAATCGTTGTCCACAATCCACTCATAGAGCGCGCGGACCAGATAAGGTCGACTGGAGTTCATAGCGGCTCCTTAAGCCTCAGCGCATATCGCGTTCGACACCAGACAGACTCGCCTGGAAAGCCTCACGCGCAAATTGGCGTTCCATATAATCAAGCAACGGCTTGGCCTGCCGCGGCAGTTCGATACCCAGGACCGGCAATCTCCAGAGTATGGGCAGTAGGCAGCAGTCCACCAGACTTTGTTCCTCACTGAGGAAAAATGGCTTGTCGGCAAACAAAGGAGAAACACCCGTCAGGCTTTCACGCAATTCCTTGCGCGCCTGCACTCGAGCAGCCTCCTTGGTCCGCGGATCAAGAATCAGATCCACTTGCCCGCACCAGTCACGCTGGATCCGGTGTATCAGCAGACGGCTGTTGGCTCGCGCCACAGGATAAACCGGCAGCAGTGGCGGATGCGGATAACGCTCATCCAGGTACTCCATCACCACTGTCGACTCCCACAACGCCAGGTCGCGGTCGACCAGCGTTGGCAAGCTCCCATAAGGGTTCACTTCGATCAGCTTCGGCGGCTGACGCCCCGCCTCCACACTGATGATCTCGGCGCTGACACCCTTCTCTGCGAGCACAATGCGCACCCGGTGGGAATAGTGGTCGGCGGGGTCGGAGTAACAGGCCAACCGATTGGTCACGCCCATGGCGATCCTCCTCGCTTGTTGAAATTATCGGAAGCAGAAAAAACGAGCGCGCCCTCAGGGCGCCTCTGGTAACCCCCGAATGATACAGGGTTGTTACAGTTTCAGAGACGCCCTTGGGCGCGCACGTTCAACAACTGATGCTTAAAACGCTATCAATGCACATCCTTCCAGTATTCGCGCTTGAGCAGATAGGCGAACACGAAGAAGAAGGCCAGGTACAGCAGTACGTAGGTACCGATGCGCTGGTGCTGCAGCTTGACCGGGTTGGCCGAGTAAGCCAGGAAGGTCACCAGGTTCTTGACCTTCTCGTCGAACTGAGCCTCGTTGAGAGTCCCGGTGTTCTCCTTGATGGTCAGCTGGTCACAGGCTTCATGAGTCAGCGGCGTGCCAGTCAGCGGATCGTATTGCTTCTTGCCGTCTTCGACGATCTGCACCTGCTTGCAACCGATCACCTGGCGACCCTGCAGGCCAACCAGAACGTTAGGCATGCCCACGTTCGGGAAAACCTTGTTATTCACACCCCAAGGGCGCGCCGGGTCCTCATAGAAGGACTTGAGGTAGCCATAGAGCCAGTCGGTACCCCGCACACGGGCCACCAGGGTCAGATCCGGTGGCGCAGCGCCAAACCAGGTCTTGGCATCTGCCGGCTGCATGCCGATGTTCATGTGGTCACCGATCTTGGCGCCGGTGAAGACCAGCTTGCTCAACATCAGATCGTGAGGGATACCCAGATCGTCGGCAACCCGCTCATAACGCTGGAACTTTGCGCTGTGGCAGCCCATGCAGTAGTTGGCAAAGGTACGCGCGCCGTCTTGCAGGGCAGCTTTGTCGGCCAGGTCGATATCGACCTTCTCCAACTCAGGGCCGCCGTGCTCGGCCGCGAAAGACAATACAGGCATAGCAGCAAGAATCAGTACAGCAAATAGCTTTTTCATCAGCCAGTCACCCTTTCCGGAACCGGTTTGGTCTTCTCGAGCCTGGTGTAGAACGGCATCAGAATGAAGTAGGCGAAGTACAGGAAGGTACATACCTGCGACAGCAGCGTACGGCCCGGAGTCGGTGCCAATACACCCAGCACCCCCAGGATCACGAACGAGATGCAGAACACCAGCAGCCAGATCTTGCTCAGCCAGCCTTTGTAGCGCATGGACTTGACCGGGCTACGGTCGAGCCAAGGCAGCACGAACAGCACGGCAATGGCAGCACCCATCGCAATGACGCCCATGAGCTTGTCCGGCACCGCACGCAGGATCGCGTAGAACGGGGTGAAGTACCAAACCGGAGCAATGTGCTCAGGCGTCTTGAACGGGTTGGCCTGTTCGAAGTTCGGCTTCTCGAGGAAGTAGCCACCCATTTCCGGGAAGAAGAACACGATCGAGCAGAAGATGAAGAGGAACACCACTACGCCGACGATATCCTTCACGGTGTAGTAAGGGTGGAAAGGAATACCATCCAGCGGGATGCCGTTCTCATCCTTGTTCTTCTTGATGTCGACGCCATCCGGGTTGTTCGAACCCACTTCGTGCAGTGCCAGGATGTGCAGCACCACCAGACCGAGGATCACGATCGGCAGGGCAACAACGTGCAAGGCGAAGAAGCGGTTCAGGGTGATACCGGAAATCAGGTAGTCACCGCGGATCCACTGAGTCAGGTCGTCGCCGATGACCGGGATCGCACCGAACAGCGAGATGATCACCTGGGCGCCCCAGTAGGACATCTGGCCCCACGGCAGCAGGTAGCCCATGAAGGCCTCGGCCATCAGTGCCAGGTAGATCAGCATGCCGAACAGCCACACCAGCTCACGGGGCTTCTGGTAGGAACCGTAGAGCAGGCCACGGAACATGTGCAGATAGACCACGATGAAGAACGCCGAAGCGCCGGTGGAGTGGAGCAGACGCAGGATCGCGCCGTACTCGACGTCGCGCATGATGTATTCAACGGAAGCGAAGGCCTCTTCCGCCGAAGGGGTGTAGCTCATGGTCAGCCAGACACCGGTTACGATCTGGTTGACCAGAACCAGCAGCGCCAGGGAGCCAAAGAAATAGAAGAAGTTGAAGTTCTTCGGAGCGTAATACTTGCTGAGATGGTCTTCCCACATCTTGGTCGCGGGGAAGCGCGCATCAACCCAATCCATGAACTTGCTCATCACGCTTTCTCCGTGTCGACGCCAATGACGATGATGTCATCCGACTCATAGGAATGCGGGGGTACTGGCAGGTTCAAAGGCGCAGGTTGCGACTTGTAGACGCGACCAGCCAGATCGTAGTGGGAACCGTGGCAAGGGCAGAAATAGCCACCTACCCAGTCCTTGCCCAGATCCGCGGGCGCCACTTCAGGACGGAAGGTCGGAGAACAGCCCAGGTGGGTGCAGATACCGATCAGCAGCAGAATCTCTGGCTTGATCGAACGCACTTCCGGGTCGACGTAGGTTGGTTGTACTGAGTTCTTGGAGTCAGGGTCAGACAACTGGCCCTCGATCTTTTTAAGATTCCCCAGGATTTCCTCGGTACGGCGGACGATGAATACCGGCTGACCACGCCATTCAGCAATCATCTGCTGACCTGGGTCGATCTTGCTGATATTCACCTTCACCGGTGCACCTGCGGCTTTCGCCTTGGCACTGGGAAACCATGACCCCACGAACGGGACCGCAGCCCCCACCGCTCCAGCAGCACCCACCACGGATGTGGCTGCTACTAGGAAGCGACGCCGGCCTGCATTCACGCCGTCATTGCTCATTCAGTCCTCTCCCATCAGCTTTGTGGCCTGTTAAATCAGGCATCTACTAAGTAAAAATCTGAACTTATAAAAATTTTGCCGAATGGTAATGAAAAGCCCCTATTCTGACAAGGTAATTACCAAGCCGAGCCGGCCCGAAGCCTTGCAGTATAGGGCCTCCGCGGATGTGGCAAGTTGTCACAGAGCAAATTCTAGACAATAAAAAACGCCCAGCTCCGCGAGGAGACTGGGCGTTTTTGAACGCAGTAGCGAATTAACGCTTGGAGTATTGCGGACGCTTACGCGCTTTACGCAGACCCACTTTCTTACGCTCAACTTCACGTGCGTCACGGGTTACGAAACCAGCTTTACGCAGCGCGCTGCGCAGAGTTTCGTCGTAATCCATCAGAGCGCGAGTGATACCGTGGCGGATTGCGCCAGCTTGACCACTTACACCGCCGCCGATAACGGTGACGTAGATATCGAACTTCTCAACGGTCTCGGTCAGCTCCAGCGGTTGACGAACTACCATGCGGGCAGTTTCGCGACCGAAGAAGTTATCCAGGGAACGGTTGTTGATCGAGATGTTGCCAGTGCCCGGACGCAGGAAAACGCGTGCGGTTGCAGTCTTGCGACGGCCAGTGCCGTAATTTTGAGTCGCCGACATAATGAACTATTCCGTTAAATCTTCAGTTCTTGGGGCTGCTGAGCAGTATGAGGGTGTGCAGCGCCCGCATAGACTTTCAGCTTACGGTACATGTCGCGACCCAGCGGGTTCTTAGGCAGCATGCCTTTTACCGCGGTCTCGATCACGCGCTCAGGGGCTTTGGCGATCAGCTTTTCGAAGTTGATCGACTTGATGCCGCCCGGGAAACCGGAGTGGGAGTAGTACATTTTGTCAGTGGTTTTAGCGCCAGTAACACGTACCTGCTCGGCATTGATCACGACGATGTAGTCGCCGGTGTCAACGTGAGGAGTGTACTCAGGCTTGTGCTTGCCACGCAGACGGCTCGCGATTTCGGTGGCCAGACGACCCAGGGTCTGACCAGCAGCGTCGACGACGAACCAGTCGCGCTTTACTGTTTCCGGTTTAGCAGTAAAAGTTTTCATTCTTTATAGCCTCAGGGGCCGCCCAGCAAAATAGACGGCGGATCTTACTGAATAGTGCTTACTTTGACAAGGTCAAAGGCAGCCGGACACAGACGCTATCGGGGGCTCGGGTCAGCGCGTCTGATATACGGCAAGATTCTTCGGCAGGCGGCGCATCACTTCCACTGCAGAAAGAGCTGCCGAATTATGCAGATTGCGAAAAAAATTTCAACCTGCTTTTATGATTGTTTTGCCAAGGGAGCACCCGATGGACTACCGCCAGCTGGGCCGAACCGATCTGAATGTGAGTGCAATTTGCCTGGGCACCATGACCTGGGGCGAGCAGAACACCGAGGCTGAAGCCTTCGCTCAGATCGAGCGGGCCAAGAACGCCGGAATCAACTTCATCGACACTGCCGAGATGTACCCGGTGCCGCCAAAGGCCGAAACCTACGCCACCACCGAGCGCTATATCGGCAACTGGTTCAAGCAGCGTGGCGACCGCGCCGACTGGGTCCTGGCCAGCAAGATCGCAGGTCCGGGCAACACCATCGACTACATTCGCGACAAACAGCTCAAGCACAACCGCAAGCATATAGTCGAAGCCGTGGATGCCAGCCTCAAGCGCCTGCAGACCGACTGGATCGACCTGTACCAACTGCACTGGCCCGAGCGCAGCACCAACTTCTTCGGCCAACTGGGCTACAAGCACCAGGCCGATGAAGACTTCACTCCGCTGGAAGAAACCCTCGAAGCCCTGGACGAGCAGGTCAAGGCCGGCAAGATCCGCCATATCGGTCTGTCCAACGAAACGCCATGGGGCACCATGAAGTTCCTTGCCCTGGCCGAGAGCCGTGGCTGGCCGCGGGCGGTTTCGATCCAGAACCCCTACAACCTGCTCAACCGCAGCTTCGAAGTAGGCCTGGCGGAAATTGCCATTCGTGAACAATGCGGCCTGCTGGCCTACTCTCCTCTGGCCTTTGGCTACCTGTCCGGCAAGTACGAAGGCGGCGCGCGGCCAGCCAAGGCACGGCTGAGCCTCTACAGCCGCTTCAGCCGCTACTTCAACCCTCAGTCGGAAGCAGCCTGCAGCCGTTATGTGGCGCTGGCCCGCGAGCACGGCCTGGATCCGGCACAAATGGCCCTGGCCTTCGTCACTCAACAGCCGTTCGTGACCAGCAACATCATCGGCGCCACCACTCTGGAACAGCTGGACAGCAACATCGCCAGCGCCGCCTTGAAGTTGTCGGATGAGGTCCTCGCCGGGATCGAGGCAATCCACAAGGATCACCCCAACCCCGCGCCTTAATAGGCCCACAGTTGCTGGCTTGCCAGCGAATGGATACGTCGCATAACCCGCTTCGCACCCTTCGCCGGCGGCCCGCTTCCTATAGTGAGCGGGCAATGATCTCCTTCATGATCTCGTTGGTCCCGGCATAAATGCGCTGCACCCGGGCATCGGCCCAGGCCCGGGCCACCGGGTACTCCCACATGAAGCCGTAGCCGCCGTGCAACTGCACGCATTCATCAAGCACCTTGCACTGCAGGTCAGTTCCCCAGTACTTGGCCATGGCCGCCGTCGGCACATCGAGCTTGCCCTGCAAGTGCAGCTCCAGGCAGCGATCGACAAATACCCGGCCGATCTGAATTTCCGTGGCCATTTCCGCCAGCTTGAAACGGCTGTTCTGGAAATCGGCAATTGCCTTGCCAAAGGCTTTGCGTTCGCGGGTGTATTCCAGGGTCCACTGCAACGCCGCCTCGGCACTGGCCAGGCCACCAATGGCCACGGTCAGGCGCTCCTGGGGCAACTCCTGCATCAAATAGGCAAAACCTGCCCCAGCCTGCCCCAGCAGGTTCTCCTTGGGTACTCGCACATCCTGGAAGAACAGCTCGGAGGTGTCCTGAGCCTTCATTCCCACTTTCTCCAGGCGCTTGCCCTTGGAGAACCCGGGAGTATCGGCCTCAACCAGAAACAGGCTGGTGCCCTTGGCTCCGGCCTTGGGATCGGTCTTGGCCACGACTATCACCAGGTCCGCCAGGTAGCCGTTGGTAATAAAGGTCTTGGAACCATTGATCACGTATTCGTCGCCGTCGAGCACTGCCGTGGTCTTCACCCCTTGCAGGTCGGAGCCCGCCCCCGGCTCGGTCATGGCAATGGCCGTGACCATTTCCCCCGAGACCAGCCGGGGCAGGTACTTGTGCTTCAGCGACTCACTGCCGTAATGCAGGATGTAGGGCGCGACAATGTCCGAATGCAGGGAAAAACCAATGCCCGTCAGGCCCAGCCGGCCAATCTCCTCGATCACCACCGCGCTGTAGAGAAAGTCCGCCCCCAGGCCGCCGTATTCCTCGGGAATGTGCGAACACAGCATTCCGGCCTCCCCCGCCTTGCTCCACAACTGACGGTCGATATAGCCCTGTTTTTCCCATTCGCCATGGAAGGGCACTGCCTCTTTCTCAAGGAATGTACGCACGCTGTCACGGAAGAGTTCGTGCTCGGAGCTGAACAAGGTTCTAGGGATCATGCAGGCACCTGTGATGGTTATTGATCATGGGTTGGCTGCCAGAGCCTAAGGCTAGCCACCTGCACGGGACACTGGACACATCCGACAAAAAATAAGACGATCCAGCCGTCTGGTGACCACTTTCCCCTATAAGAACAATTGAATTATGTCTAACCAAACCTCCACGCCCTTGCGGCGCGTCAGCATCCTGGCTATCGACCGGGTTTTCGCTTCCACCCTCATGCAAGCCAAGGATTTCTTCCATCTGGCCAGCCTGCGCTACGGCAAACAACTGGGCCAAGGCCTGACCCCGGCGTTCGAAACCCGCCTGGTCAGCCCCGACGGTCAACCCGTATGCAGTTTCAGCGACGTGATCATGCCGGTGGACGGCCCGCTGGAAGACACCGATATCATCATCCTCCCGGCGTTCTGGGACGACTTCGACACCCTGTGCCAGCGTTACCCGCAGATCTTGCCCTGGCTGCGCGCCCAGCACGCTCGCGGCGCGGTGCTCTGCGGCGAAGCCACCGGGGTGTTCTGGCTGGCGGAAGCCGGCTTGCTCGATGGCAAGGAAGCCACTACCTACTGGCGCTTCTTCAGCGCCTTCAATGAGCGCTTCCCCAAGGTCCAGCTCAATCAGGACAAGCACCTGACCGACGCCGACAACCTCTACTGCGCGGGCGGTACCACCTCGGCCTGCGACCTGTACATCTACCTGATCGAACGCTTCTGCGGTGCCAACGTGGCCCAGGCCGTGGCCCGGGACATTCTCTATGAAGTACAGCGCAGCTACGCCCCAGGGCGCATCGGCTTCGGCGGCCAGAAGCTGCATCAGGACGTGATCATCCTGCAGATCCAGCACTGGCTCGAAGAGCACTTCGCCGACAAGTTCCGCTTCGAGGACGTGGCCCGCGAGCACGGCATGAGCATTCGCAACTTCATGCGCCGTTTCCAGACCGCCACCGGCGACAAGCCCCTGCATTACCTGCAGCGCCTGCGCATCGAAACCGCCAAGGGCCTGCTCTCGGGAACGCGCAAGAGCATCAAGACCATCAGCTACGAAGTCGGCTACGACGACGCCAGTTTCTTCGCCCGACTGTTCCGCCAGCACACCGAACTTTCACCCAACCAGTACCGCCAACAGTTCCAGCAACAGGCGGCATAAAAAAAGGGCCTGCAATGCAGGCCCTTTTTCATCTGGCGATGCTTATGGCTTGTGCGCCCGCGACAGGAACTCGTGGGACTGCATCTCCAGCAGGCGGCTAAGGGTGCGCTGGAACTCGAACGTCAGGCGGCCACCGGTGTAGAGGTCCTTGAGTTCGACCTCGGCGGAAATGATCAGCTTGACGTTGCGGTCGTAGAACTCGTCGACCATGTTGATAAAGCGCCGGGCGATGTCGTCGGTGGTGACGCTCATCTGCTCCACGCCACTGAGCAACACGGCATGGAAGATCTTGCCCAGCTCGATGTAGTCGTTCTGGCTGCGCGGGCCGTCGCACAGTTCCCGGAAGTCGAACCAGGCCACATCATCGCAGGTACGCAATGCGCGGATCTCGCGGTTCTCGATGATCAACACATCGTTTTCCACCGCCTGGGTGCACTCCGGCGTCAACGCCCGGAAGCTCTTGCGCAAGCTTTCCTGTGCTTCTTCGTTCAATGGATAGTGGAACAGCTCCGCCTGCTCCAGGTGACGCAAGCGGTAGTCGACACCGCTGTCGACGTTGACGATCTCGGTGTTCTGCTTGATCAGGGCAATCGCCGGCAGGAAGCGCGCGCGCTGCAAGCCATCCTTGTACAAGCCGTCGGGGACGATGTTCGAGGTGGCGACCAGGGTCACGCCATTCTTGAACAGCTCCTCCATGAGGGTGCCAAGAATCATCGCGTCAGTAATGTCAGACACGAAGAATTCGTCGAAGCAGATCACCCGCGCCTCTTGCGAGAAACGCTTGGCGATGATGGTCAACGGGTTCTTCTCACCGCCCAGGGTCTTCATTTCTTCGTGTACGCGCTTCATGAAACGGTGAAAGTGCGTGCGTACCTTTTCCTTGAACGGCAAGGCTTCGAAGAAGGTGTCCACCAGATAGGTCTTACCGCGCCCCACTCCGCCCCAGAAATACAGACCCTTGACCGGCGTCTGATCCTTCTTGCCAAAAAGCTTGCCGAGCAGGCCCGGCTTGTTTTGCTCGGCCGCGATCAGATCGTCATACAGGCGCTGCAGATGACGCACAGCCGTTTCCTGTGCCGCATCATGAAAGAAATCCGGGCGTTTCAGATCTGCTTGGTATCGTTCTAGGGGCGTCATAATTCGTTAGCAAGGCAACAAAAACGGGCCGTCACTTTAGCGACGGCCCTGGGGAATGGCAATCAGCCCTTGGTCGGGAAGATGCCGATTAGTCCTGCGCCGGGGTCAGAGCGATGCGCAGTGCATCTACAGCCGCGTCACGGGCGCTGGCATCGGCAAAGTCCGGGCTATCCGCCACACAGGCGCCGTCCAGCCAGATACCGAATGCATTGCCCTCGGTCCGCAGATCCAGCTCCTGGCCCGATTGCAGTTGCTTGGTGACAGCACCTGCAGCCTTGCCATCAGCGAAATTGCGCGACAGCAGCAGTTGCTCGCCATCGGCCGACAGCAAACGGAAACGGAAGCTGCCGTCATCCTCTCGAAAGCTGATGAAACGCGCGGCCTTGGCGGCTTTTTTCTTGGTGGTGGCTGCCACCTGTACCTGGGCGGCGAAAGAGCGCAGGCCCACGGCTTCGCGCAGTTCGTTGAGGAACGGCGTGGCCACGGCACGGGCCTTGACGGCGCCGGCACGCAAGATGTCTTCCAGGTCCGAAGGGCGTGCGATCAGTTGGTGATAACGCTCGCGGGCTTCGCCCAGTTCGGCATCCAGCAATTGGAACAGGCGGTTCTTGGCTTCGCCCCAACCCAGGCCCTGAAGCAGCTCGCTGCGGAACTCGGCGGCTTGCGCAGGGGTGGAGAACGCCTGGTACAGGGTGAACAAATGAGAGTTGTCCGGATCCTTGGCCTCGCCTGGCGCCTTGGAGTCGGTGACGATCCGCGAGATCGCGTCCTTCATGTCCTTGGCGCTGGTGAACAGCGGGATGGTGTTGTCGTAACTCTTGGACATCTTGCGGCCATCGAGGCCTGGCAAGGTGGCAACACTTTCCTCGATCAGCGCCTCGGGCATGGTGAAGAACTCCTTGCCCTGGCCGAACAGGTGGTTGAAACGCTGGCCAATGTCCCGGGCCATTTCCACGTGCTGGATCTGGTCGCGGCCCACCGGCACCTTGTGCGCGTTGAACATCAGGATGTCCGCCGCCATCAGTACCGGGTAGCTGTACAAGCCCATGGTGATGCCGGCGTCCGGGTCTTCACCGGCCTCGACATTCTTGTCCACCGAAGCCTTATAGGCATGGGCACGGTTGAGCAGCCCCTTGGCCGCCACGCAGGTCAACAGCCAGGTCAGCTCGGGGATCTCCGGGATGTCCGACTGGCGATAGAAAGTCACGCGTTCCACATCCAGGCCACCGGCCAACCAGGTGGCGGCGATTTCCTGGCGCGAACGCTGAATACGCAGCGGGTCATCGCACTTGATCAGTGCATGGTAGTCGGCCAGAAAGTAGAAGGAGTCGGCATTGCTGTCGCGGCTGGCGACGATCGCCGGGCGGATCGCACCGGCATAGTTGCCCAGGTGCGGGGTGCCGGTGGTGGTGATGCCGGTGAGGATACGCGTACGAGTAGTCATGGGTAATCGCTTATCAGACTGCTATCAATTCGAAAGTCGCGGCAGCACCAGATCTTTCAGATCGTTGAGCTTGCCATGAAAAAAGTGCCCGCATTCTGCCACTTTCAGCAGCTCATGGGGGCGAACAAGCGCGTCGGACCAGTCGTAGACCGCCTGAGGGTCGATGACCTCATCGGTTTCCGGCTGGATCAGGGTCAACGGGCAGTTCTGCGGCAGCAGGTCGCTATCACGCAGGCGGGTGACTGCCGGCGCCACCATGAACAAGTGCTTGAGCTGCGTGCCCTGGCCTTCCAGACGCCCGCCAAGGCTGGCCGCGACAAAGCCGCCAAAGGAGAACCCGAACAGGGTCAAGGGCAGTTGCGGATGCTGGGCCTGCAACCACTGGGCTGCCGCCTGGGCATCGTCGACTTCACCGCTGCCCATGTCGTGGCTGCCTTCACTGGCGCCCACGCCACGGTAGTTGAAGCGCAGAGTGCTCAGGCCGGCATCCCGCGCAGTGCGCTGCAGGGTGGATACCACCTTATTGAGCATGGTGCCGCCCTGCACCGGATTGGGGTGGCAGATCAGCGCCATCCCACGTGCATCGGGCACCTGCAGATACAGGGCTTCCAGTTGGCCCACCGGGCCGGCAATCACTACAGGGGTTTCACGCATAAGCAAGGAAGGAACTCCGTGACCTCGAAGGGGGTCGACTCGTCTAGCAAATGGTCTGTGCCAATCTATTGCGAGTGAATCGCGGTATACAGCGCAGGTTCGAGCCGTTAACGTAAAGCAAAGCCGTTTATAGAGGAAGGACTCGTGGAACACTCGCTCTTAGTTTGGTTGTTGCCGACTCTTGCCCTGGTCGCGGGTGTCGCCATTGGATTCCTGGTCGCTCGCCTGCTGCCCAATGCCGCGCCTAACCGCACGCAGCGTCAGTTGGATGATATTCAGGAACGTTTCGACAATTATCAGAATGAAGTGGTCACTCACTTCAACAGCACCGCAACCCTGGTCAAGAAACTGACCCAGAGTTACCAGGAAGTGCAGGATCACCTCGCCGAGGGCGCCAATCGCCTGGCCTTGGACGAACTGACCCGCCAGCGCCTGCTGGCCGCCTTGCACTCGGAGTCGGTGCAGGCTCCACGTGAGCGCCTGACCCCTCCACGGGACCAGGAACCACCACGGGACTACGCGCCGAAGACGCCGAATGCCCCAGGCATGCTCGACGAACAATATGGCCTGAAGAAGTAATACGCCTCAGCCATTAAAAAAGCCCGCCCGATCTGCATCGGGCGGGCTTTTTTATGCCTGGGGTTCAGCCAGTCCGGTCAGGGATACTGCTGGTATTGCTGACCTTGCTGCTGATAGGGCTGCTGGTACTGCTGGTTCGGTTGCTGGTACTGCTGGCCCGGAATCGCCTTGAGGTTGACCTCGACCCGACGGTTCTGCGCACGGCCGTTGACATCGGCGTTGCTGGCGATCGGGTTGTCCGGACCGGCGCCACGAGCGGACAGGTTGGAACCGCTGACCCCCTGGGACGTCAGGTAGGTCGCTACGCTCTGGGCGCGACGCTGGGACAGATCCATGTTGTGCTGACGGCTGCCGGTGCTGTCGGTGTAGCCGACGATCTCGATCTGGTTCTGGTTGAACTCACGCAGGGAGTTGGCCAGGTTGTTCAGGGGCTGGTAGAAGCTGGGCGCGATATTCGCCGAGTCAGTGGCGAAGGTGATATTGCCCGGCATGATCAGCTTGATCTGATCACCCTGGCGCTGCACTTCGACCCCGGTATTGGCCATGCTGGCGCGCAGTTTTTTCTCCTGCTGGTCAGCGTAGTAGCCATAACCTGCAGCGGAAGCACCGACCACTGCTGCACCGATCAAGGCCCCCTTGCCACGGTTGTTGTGGTCGATGGCAGCACCAGCCAACGCACCGGCCAAGGCTCCCAGCCCACCGTACTTGGCGGTTTTACTCATGCCAGACGAGCCGCCGTCGGCCTGCCCCTGGTTGTCATAGGGGTTAGGCGAAGCGCAGCCGGACAACAAGGCCACAGCAGTAGCGACAACAATCAAACGACGTGAGGTGAACATGGAAAGCTCCTACATTTTGCATTCTGTGGTGCAGCGGACGTTGGCAATAGACCTTTGCCGGCGTTGGAACACGCAGAACGGCAAAAATTCCGTGAACCGACGGGCAAATAGTCAGGCTCGCACGAACGGGTTCTGACGCATCTCATCTCCCAGCCGGGTGTCTGGGCCGTGCCCGGCAACCACTGTGGCGTCCTCGTCGAGGGTATAGAGACGCTGCTTGATCGAACGCACCAGCGTGGCCTGGTCGCCACCCCACAAATCCGTGCGCCCGACCCCGCGCTTGAACAGCGTGTCGCCGGCAATCAGAAGCTTAGCCTCGGAAAACCAAAAGCTCATGGAACCTGGGGTATGCCCTGGAGTGTGCAAGGCCACGCCGCAACCGCAGGCCAGCTCTTCGTCATCACCCAGCCAGCGATCCGGGGACGGCACAGGGGTGTAGGGCACGCCGAACATGCTGCACTGCATCTCAAGGTTGTCCCAGAGAAACTGGTCGTCCTTGTGCAAGTGCAGGGTGGCGCCGGTCTTTTCCTTCATCTGCCCGGAGGCCAGGAAGTGATCCAGATGGGCATGGGTATGGATGATGCTCACCACCTTCAGGCCCAGTGCGTCCAGGCGCGCCATGATCAGGTCGGGGTTGCCGCCCGGATCGACGACTATGGCTTTCTTGGTCAGCGGGTCGCCAATGATGGTGCAGTTGCACTGCAGCGGGCCGACGGGGAAGGTTTCGCGGATGAGGCTGGGCTTGGCGGCGTCCATGGGAAGGCTCCAGAAAAATCGATGGGCCATTCTGTCACAGCTCGCCGCCACTGCTTACTCAGAACGCCAGTTGCAACGTTTCCTCGCCTTCCAGTGCCAACAGGAACTGCTTGGCCTCAAGACCGCCGGCGAAACCGGTGAGGCTGCCCGAGGCGCCGATCACCCGGTGGCAGGGGGCGACGATCGAGATCGGATTACGCCCATTGGCCGCCCCTACCGCACGCACTGCAGTGGGATTGCCGATCTGTCGGGCGATCTGGCTGTAACTGCGGGTCTCGCCGAAAGGAATGGTCAGCAGGGCTTGCCAGACCTGGCGCTGGAACTCGGTGCCGACAAAGTCCAGCTCAAGCTCGAAACGCTCGCGGGTACCGGCAAAGTATTCGCGCAACTGGCGCTCGGTCTCCAGCAACAGCGGATGCTCCGCGGCTTCCTGCAGCGGGCCCAGGCGCACCCGGTTCTGCCGCTCGTGCTCCCACAGAATCGCCGCCAGCTTCGCTCCTCGGGCGACCAGGGTCAGTTGGCCAACCGGGGACGCCATTTTCTTGAATACGCAGGACATCGCAGTTCTCCTTCAATCCGCCAGGGAAATCAGGCCGGCAACCCTGGGGTTCGCCGCCTTCATCTCAGTACGCCTGCACTGTAGAACGAGATTTCAGCGCAAGAACCTCGTTTCTTGCGCTGGAACTCGAAGGCGGATCATTCTGGGCGCTGCCAGGCGGCGAGGCTAGTCGTCCTCATCCACCAGGTAGCAATTGTCGCTGCTGCTAAGCCGCCCATGGGGGTCGACGATAAAGGCCCCCCGCCCCTGACCACACTCCAGCAAGTGCACCGGCGACAGCTCGCGCTGGCGGTCGATCTGGGCGTTGAAGCGCACGATATAGGCACCCAGGGAAATCGATACACACAGGATCAGCATCAGACACAGCACCAACTGGTCGGTGTAGCCGGCGCCGCTATCGTCAGACGATACCCGCGACATGCTCGGCCTCCGCCCGTTGCAGGTCATGCCCCAGCAGGAACAAGCTCAAGGGGCCGCCGTCCCCAAGGCGCACCATGGGTGCCCCGGACGGCAGGACGCAAGCCATCAGGCCGAGAAGAATCAACACCAGCAGGATGCCTTTGAGCACTGAAGACAGGTTCATGGCTGTGCCGCGCTCTGCAGTTAAGAAGAGCCTGAGCTTAGAGAGCGCCGGGTTAACAGCGGGTAAACATCAATGGAAAAGCCTCGGCTTCCGCTATCCTTCGGCCCATCGAGTGCCAAGGGTCCAAGGGGACGTTTCCGTGCATATTCACCTGCTGCTGGTCGAGGACAACCTTGACCTGGCCAATACCGTCATCGAGTACCTGGAAATCGGCGGCATCGTCTGCGACCACGCCAGCAACGGCCAGACCGGCCTTAACCTGGCCCTGAGCCAGCATTACGACGTGATCCTCCTCGACATCATGCTGCCGCGGCTGGACGGCCAGCAGCTGTGCGAACAACTGCGCCAGCACGGCAGCCAGACCCCCATCCTCATGCTCACCTCGCTGGATGCCCTGTCGGACAAGCTCGCCAGCTTTGCCGCCGGTGCCGACGATTATCTGGTCAAGCCCTTCGAACTGGCCGAGCTGGTGGCCAGGATCCGTGCCCTGAGCCTGCGCCGCAGCGGCCAGGCCAGCCGCCTGCAGGTGGCCGACCTGGTAATGGAGCTGACCACCCGCAAGGTCAGCCGCGCCGGCCAGGAACTGCACCTGTCGCCCATCTGCTGGACCCTGCTGGAATGCCTGATGCGCGCCAGCCCCGAGCCTGTCACCCGGGAACGCCTGGAGGCGACGATCTGGGGCGACGAGCCGCCCGACAGCAACACCCTCAAGGTGCATATGCACCGGCTGCGCAAGACTGTGGACAAGTCCTTCGACCAGCCCCTGATCCACACCCTTCCCGGTATTGGCATACAACTGAGGTCACATGCGTAACGGCCTGAGTTTGAAATGGGTGATCAGCGGCAGCTTCCTGCTGCTAATTGCCGTGGTACTGCTGATCTACAGTCTGCTGCTGCCGGAATACAGCGTCCGCGGCCTGCTCTACACCGCCAGCGCGATGATGGAGGAAGAAGCCCAGTACTTCGCCAGGCACTACAACAAGGACCCCACGACCCCGCCGCCGCACAACTATTTCTATACCAGCGTCATCGGCAAGGAGGCGCTGCCCGAGAAGGTCCGCCAATTGCTGGACACGCCCCCGAGCCTGTCCTTCGGTGCAGTCCAGGTCTTTGGCGACCTGGATTCCGATGACGACGATGAAGGCCGGGCGATCCTTGCCCAACCCCTGGCGGACGGCAAGACCCTGTACATGTACGACGTCGACCATGACCAGGAAGAAGGCGGCGAAGTCGAGACGCCACTGTCCGACGCCTACCTGGACCGTGAACTGCACGGGGTGATTTTCATCAGCCTGGCGGTGTTCATACCGGCGCTGATCATCATTGCGCTGCTGGTCTGGTGGCTGGTGCGGCCCCTGGGCCGCCTGTCCCAGTGGTCCAGTACCCTCAAGGACCCCGACACGGTGGCCGGCGAACGGCCCAATTTCAGCTTCAAGGAATTCAATATGCTGGCCGACGCCCTGGCCCAGAGCATGCAACAGGTCCAGGCTGCCAGCCTGCGTGAGGGCCGGCTGCTGCGCTACACCAGCCATGAACTGCGTACCCCGCTGGCAGTGCTCAAGGCCAATATCGAGCTGCTGACCCTGCAATCCGGCGGCGCCCTGCCGCCGCCCCTGCAACGTATCGAACGCTCGGTACTGAACATGCAGCGCATCGCCGAGACCTTGCTGTGGATGAGCCGCGAGCTGCCCGAAGCCCTGCCCGAGGAACCCATCGACATGAGCGGGCTGGTCAACGAGCTGATCCAGGAGCAGCGCTACCTGATCGGGACACGGGATATCGAACTGACCCTGGACATCAGCACCACACCCTGCCGCCTGCCCCTGACCGCCTGCCGAATCGTGGTCGGCAATTTCCTGCGCAACGCCCTGCAATATGCCGATGACGGCACCATCGAGATCCACTTCGACTACCCGCGCCTGCGCATTCTCAACCGCATCCGCGAAGCCAAGCAGATCGAGCCTTCCAGCGACTACGGCTACGGCCTGGGCCTGGAACTGATGCGCCAGTTGTGTGCCCGCCTGGGCTGGCGCATCGACGTGCTGGTGGAGGAGCAACGCTTCAGCGTCACCCTGGACTTCGACGCCACCCCGACCGAAGAAGCCCCGCCCGCCGACCCCGGCGAGGAGAGTGCCTGAAGCCAAGCGAGGAAAAATGTGCTCGCAAGCGATGAAAAAACTGCCTTGGTCATGCCCTCCCTCCCGGCACTTGTGAGTATTGTTGCGGGACAAAAAAACACGCCGGGGGAGCCTTGCCGGTGCGTAACTTGCTTGCATCAAGCGCACTGCATGCGCGGTGATGCATGCAAGTCCCGGGTCACCCTGACCCGGCCGCCCTTCCCCCGTGCCCGGGCAAAGAACGAGGTTCGCTGTGGCTGCCTACAATCTGCGTCAACTGAAGTACTTCATCACCACCGTCGAGTGCGGCAGCGTCGCCGAGGCATCACGCAAGCTGTACATTGCCCAGCCGTCGATCTCCACCGCCATCAAGGGCCTGGAGGACAGCTTCGGCGTGCAATTGCTGATTCGTCACCATGCTCTCGGCGTCTCCCTGACCCCCAGCGGGGCACGTTTCTACCGCAAGGCCCAGGAGCTGCTGCGCATGGCCAAGGAGTTCGAGCAGAACGCCCTGGCAGACAACGACGTGGTCGCCGGACAGATCGACATCGGCTGCTTCGAAACCGTGGCACCGCTGTACCTGCCACAGCTGATCGCCGGCTTCAGCGCGCTCTATCCCGGGGTGGAAATCCGCATCCGTGATGGCGAACAGCAGGAACTGGTACAGGGCCTGACCGGTGGCGCGTTCGATCTGGCGATCCTCTATGAGCATGACCTGGACGGCACCATCGAAACCGAGCCACTGATGCCGCCGCAACGGCCTTACGCCTTGCTGCCGGCCGGCCATCGCTATGCCAAGCAGCCCCAGGTATCGCTGCGCGACCTGTGCCTGGAGCCGATGATCCTGCTGGACGTGCAACCGAGCCGCACCTATTTCGTCAGCCTGTTCGAAGAATTGGGGCTGACGCCGCAGATTGCCTTCAGCTCACCGTCCATCGAGATGGTGCGCGGGATGGTCGGCCAGGGCTTCGGTTTCTCGATCCTGGTCACCCGCCCCCACTCGCCTTTTTCCTACGATGGCAAGCCGGTGGTGTGTGTCGACATTGTCGAGGACGTCACAGGTTCAGGCCTGGTGGCCGCCTGGCTCAAACGTGGCCAACTGACCAAGCCGGCGCGGTTGTTCGCCGACTACTGCAAGGAGCACCTGGCCCGCTAGCCCCGGCAGCCAGTGGCGCAGCGCCTACCCCAGCAACCCCAGCTCCTGGGCCCGGGCCACGGCCTGGGTCCGGCGCTCTACCCCCAGCTTGCTGTTGATATGGCTGGCATGGGTCTTCACCGTATGCAACGAGATGAACAGGCGCTCGCTGATTTCCTGGTTGGAGCAGCCCTGGGCGATCAACTGCAACACTGAAAGCTCCCGGGAGCTCAAGGACTCGTTATGGGCCACGATCTCCTGAGGTTCACGCGATGCTGCCGGCAACCGCTCCAGCAACGCCTGGGTCAGGGCTGTCGATACGCCCTGCTGCAACTGCTCACGCATCCAGCCGGGATGGCCATGGAGCAATGCCATGAACGGCTGCACCGCGCCTCCAACCCCGGCCTCCAGAGCCTGGGCCAGGTCCTGGCGGGCCTGCGGACCGCGACCGGCCGCCAGCAACAGTGCGGCTTTCTGGGTCAGGGCCATGACGCTCAGCAACTGCCGGCCGCTTTGCTGACCATGCTCGACCAACCGATTCAAGCGCTGCTCCGCCCGGCCCAGGTCGCCCTTGATACTTTCAAGCTGGGCTTGCTGCAATTCGATGTGCAACGGCAGTTGCGGGTGGAACTCCGGTGGCGCCGCCGCCTGTTCGCCGGTGTAGGTCTGGCCCAGGCGGGCCAGCCAGGCTTCGGCCAGATCGGTACGCCCCTGGGCCAGCCACAGCTCGCATTTCACCAGGGTGATCATTGCCAGGTAATAGATCGGTGGCACGTCCCAGATGTGCATCAAGCGCTCGGCTTCCGCCAGCTCGGCGAAGGCTCGGGAGAACTCGCCACCCAGGCCTTCCTGCTTGGCGATCACGCAGTGACCGATCAGCACGCTGATATCGCGACAGGCCCGGGCCTCCACCAGGCCGGCCTGCAAGCGCAACAGGCCGGCCTCGGGCTGGGCGCGCAGGGTCAGCAGATAACCGTCATACAGGGTCAGCCGGGCCCGCACCGCATACAACCGCTGGGCCGACAGGCCCTGCAGGCGCCGCAGCCCCTGGTGTACCTCCTCCTGCGCCCGCAGCACTTCGCCGCGGGCCTGCAGGACCCGGGCACGGTCGTAGTGGGCCAGGGCTTCGAACAACGGATTGCCGACCCGTTGCGCCAGCTCCAGGGATTCGCGATTGAGGCTGCGGGCCCGCCACAGATCGGCATCGGTAATGGCCAGGTTGGACAAGGTCGACAGGCACATCAGGCGCTGCCCATAACGTTTGGGCGGCAGGCTTTCCAGGGCCTCGCTGCAATAGGCCAGGGTGTTTTCCCGCTGGCCGCGGCCACGGGCGATGATTCCGCTCAGGGCCAGCCATTGCGCCAACATCGACTTCTGCGCCGTGGCCGAAGGGGCCGGCAGGAAACGACTCAGGTGATTGGCCAGTTCCTCCGCCGCATCCAGCTGGCAGGCCAGGCCCAGGGCCCAGCTGTAGAGCACGATCAGCCGCGGCGTGCTGATCAGCAGGCTGTCGGGCAGGTCCATCTTCCAGCGCAGCAGCATGCCGACGTTCTGTTCCGCCAGCAGTTGCTCTTCGGACAGGTTCTGCACCAGGTTGGCCGCCACGTCCAGGTGCCCGGCGCGCAGCGCTTGCTCCACCGCCTCGTCGAGCAGCCCCTGGGCGTTGAACCAGCGGCAGGCGCGCAGGTGCAGGCTGGCCGCTGGCACCAGGGCATTGGCCGTGGGCCGGGTGCGCAGCAGGTCGGAAAACAGGTGGTGATAACGATACCAATGGCCGTGTTCATCCAGGGGCACCAGGAATACCTGGTGGGCCTGGAGGAAACCCAGGATCTCGGCGCTGTCATGGGCTTCGCGAAGGGCATCGCACAGCTCGGCGCAAAACCGCTCCTGGGGCGCCGTGTCATACAGGAATGACTGCACTTCGGCGGGCAGGCAGTCGATGACCTCTTCCAGCAGGTAGTCGCGGATCAGTCCTTCCCCGCCATGCAGGCCCTGGGGTAGCGCGCCCCCGGCTCCCGCCTCGGACGCCGCCAGCAGCCAGAAACGCAGCCCGGCCACCCAGCCTTCGCTGCGCTGAATCAGGTTTTCCAGGGCTTCGCCGCGCAGCGAACTGCTGTGCCGGTCGAGCAGGCTCAGGGACTCGTCGTGGGTCAGGCGCAAATCCTGCTCGTGCAGCTCCAGCAGTTGCCGGGACAACCGCAGCCGCGCCAGGTGCCAGTCCGGGCGTTGGCGGCTAGTGACCAGCACCAGCAAGCCATCGGGCAGGTGATTGAGAAAAAACTGCAGGCAACGATCGAGGACCGGCCCCTGGGCCAGGTGATAGTCGTCCAGCACCAGCAATAACGGACTGGCACCGGTCAATTGCACCGCCAGCTCATCCAGCAGGCCGTCCAGCCACTCTTCAAAGGCGAAGGGCTGGTGACGCTGACGCATTTTCAACAGGCCCAGGGACTGCCGTCCCAATTGGGGAAAGTACTGCTGCAGACCGGCCAACAGACGCTCGAGGAAACGCCCGGGATCGCTGTCCCGGCGGCTCAACCCCAGCCACAGGCTCTGCCAGTTATCCGGCAGGCCCTGGCAAAACTCCACGGCCAGCGAGCTCTTGCCAAACCCGGCAGGCGCACAGACCAGCAGCAATCGCCCCTTCAACCCGGCGCCCAGGCGCTCGCAAAGACGCGGCCGCTGCACGTATCCATCGGGCAGGGGGGGTCGATAAAAACGTCCCTCCAGAGCGGGGATCACCGCGCTGGCAGGCCGTTGCAGGGGGGACAGGTCAGTCATGGCCAACTCTTATTGATGTACGGTTGTCGGCGTAGCAGATGTCCGCAGACTAGCGGTAAAAGGCCACCTGTTGAAGATTTTTGCGACCATTCGGGCGAAAAAGACTATGAGCAAATTGGTCAGATAACTCTGAATGATTAAAAGATATTTCGTTTATTTATTGATTAAGTGGCTAATTAGCTTCGAGAAAGCTGCCTGTACCTGGATGGATTCCAAGGCTGGGCCCTCAGGCAAAAAAAAGCCCCGAACCAGGTCGGGGCTTTTTCCGAGGATGCGGCCTCTATTTGCAGCGGCTCAGCGAACCCCGTCCTGACGCAGGGCGGCTGGGGTGAAATCGCTGGTGGTGGCGGTGAAACCGAAGTCGTAGGCCTGTTTCTCTTCGTTCTTCATGCCCAGGGCCAGGTAGCGGCCGGACTGCAGGTCGTAGAGGGTTTCCAGGGCGTACCACGGCACTTGCTTGTCGTAATAGTTCTCAGCGTGAGCCTCGGCCACGCGCCACAGCTGGCCACGACCGTCGTAGTGGTCGATCACCGCTGCCTGCCAGGTGTCTTCGTCGATGTAGAAGTCACGCTTGGCGTAGATATGGCGCTGGCCTTCCTTCAAGGTTGCCACCACATGCCAGACCCGGCGCAGCTCATAGCGAGCCAGGTCCTGGTTGATGTGGCCGGCCTTGATGATGTCGGCGTACTTCAGGGTCGGCGAGTCGAGCTTGTAGCTGTCGGAAGCGATGTACATCTCCTTCTTGCCTTCCAGCTTCCAGTCGTAGCGATCCGGCGCACCGTTGTACATGTCCAGGTTGTCGGAAGTACGCAGGCCGTCGGCAGCGGTACCCGGGCCGTCATAGGACACTTGCGGGGCGCGGCGTACGCGGCGCTGGCCAGCGTTGTAGACCCAGGCCGAACGCGGCTCCTTAACTTGGTCGAGGGTTTCGTGCACCAGCAGCACGCCACCGGCCAGGCGCGCCGGCGCGGTCACTTTCTGCTTGAAGTAGAACAGGATGTTGCCCGGGTTCTTCGGATCGTAGTCCTTCATCTTGTCGCGGAACACGAACTGGTCCTGGAAGTACACCAGGCTGTAGGAGCCGTTGGCCTGTGGCGTGGCCTGGGTCACCAGGCGGGTCACACTGCCACCGCGATAGCGGGTGATGTGGTTCCAGATGACTTCCACGCCGCTTTTCGGGATCGGGAACGGAATCGCGGTTTCGAAGTTCTCCAGGCCGTTGCCGCCGGACACCAGGTTGGTGCTGGTGGCGTTGCGCTTGATCGCGGCGAACACGTCAGCCGGCACGGTGGCCCCGCGATGGGACGGGTAGACCGGCATCTTGAAGGTTTCCGGGTAGCGCTTGAACATCGCGTACTGCCCCGGCGCCAGCTTGTCCTTGTACTGCTCGACGTTCTGCGCGGTGATGGTGAACAGCGGCTGCTCGCTGCCGTAGGGGTTGGACAGGAAACCCTTGCTGTCCACGGTGCCAGCATTGGTCGCCAGTGGCTTCCAGGCCGGAATGGTGCCGGCGGCATTGCCGGCCATTTCCGCGCCCATCGGCGTCAGGCTGGTACCCAGCTTGGCGGCTTCATCGGCCGAGACCGCGGCCATGACCCCGGTGGCCAGCAGTGACAGTCCCAGCACACCGACGTGCAACAGACTCTTGGTGATTTTCATATTGTTGTTCTTCCTGAAAATGCAGTGTGCTTAGAAGTTCACGCCAACGCTCAAGGCGAGGAAATCCCGGTCATCCACGGTGCTGTAGTCGCCACCGAAGAAGTTGGTGTAGGCCAGGCTCGCGGTGTAGGTGTTCTGGTACTCGGCATCCAGCCCCAGGCTGATGGCCTTGCGGCCTTCTTCGAAGTTACCGCCAGGACCTGGCGAGTAACCCTTGACGTCATGGGACCAAGCCACGTTCGGCTTGAGGTTCACACCAGCGAACACATCCGGGTACTCCCAGATGGCACGGCCGCGGTAGCCCCAGGAAGTGGCGGTGGTGAAGCCATCGTTGTTGCAGTTGGCGCTCAGATTGCTGGCGTCTGCACCAGGACCTGCACCGGCAATGGTGGTGGAGTTAAGCGCACGACAGGTGTTTTGCCCGCCGGTGGCTGGCAAGGCGCCAGGACCAAACACCGGATCACGTCCATAGCGGACATCCGACTTGCTCTCAAGGCCTCCGACGTGGGTAACCCCCACCTCCCCCACCAGCGTCAGACGGCTGGCGCCCATGACCTGATCGAAGAAGTGCGTGAAGGTGGTCTGGAACTGAGTGACTTCCTTGCGGCGATAGCCGTGAAGGTCCTGCCCCGCTACACCTTCAAGCAGCGAGGCGTTGGCGAATGCCCCCTTCAGAGGTCGAACGGCGGAATAGAGAATATCGGTAGAGTTGAGTTGTACAGGCGCATTCGGCCGGTAGCTGATTTCACCGCTCCACGCCGTCCCCGTAGGCAGGGTGGTGGAGAAACTCAAGCCATACAGGCGAATGTCTTCTGGATACTCAACGAAGTACTTCGAATTACCGGCGATCCACACCGGCGCCAGAGAGCCAAAGCCAGGAGCGATGTTGTAAGCCGACTGTGGTGCCGCCGTGGCACTGAAGATCGGCGCTCGGCTGTGATAGTTCATGAAGTAGGCACCGAACTCGGTGTCCAGCGGCTCGAAGTTGTAGTGGAACGCCGCACCGAATTGGCCGCTGTCACGGGCATCTCGGTCGCCACTGCGACGCACCAGCGTGCCTTCTTCGTTGACGTCGACGCCACGAGCCTGCATCGCGGCCAGGGCCGCGCGCCCCGGCGCCGTGGCGGCGATGGTCGAACGCTTGGCGAGCAGACGCAGATTGTCGTCACAGCCATCGGAAATGTTGTCCGGCTGCGAGAAGAAGGTGCCGCAGTTATCGGTAACGGTCTGGTCCCACTCCAACTGGTAGAACGCTTCGGCCGACAGGTTCTCGGTCAGGTTCTGGGAGATGTAGAACATGTTGACCGGAATCAGACCTTCCTTGACCTCGGCACCAGGACGGCGGAACGCCGACACGTCGATCGGGTTGATCGAGTTGATACCGCCACCAATGAAGGTACTTTCGCCCCAACTCACCACCTGCTTACCGAAGCGCACCGAACCTGGCTCATCGGCAATGGAGTAGTTGTGATAGATGAAGGCATCGAGAATCTGCCCGCCGGAAGACTTGGCGCCCTCTTTACGGTTGTCGTTGCTGACGTTCTTGAAGTCCAGGTCTTCGTCCTGGAGCTTGAAGTCATACCAGTACTTGCCACGGACAAACACACCGGTATCGCCGTACTTCAATTCCAGGTCATGGATACCCTTGAAGATCTTCGAGAAGGTCTGGCCCTTGTTGAAGTTCAAGTGGCCGTCATCGGTGGTCTGGGACAGGCCCTTGCCGCCGTTGTTGACCCCGATCAGGTCCTTGTTGCGCCCGGCGGTCGACCAGCTGGCCCCCACCGACAGGGACGAATCGAAGCTGCCTTCGATTTCACCGATGTTGAAGCTGACGCCGAATGCCGGCCCGGCGAGCGTGGAGGCGAGACCGACGGCCAGGGGCAGTTTCGCCCGGCGCCAGAACTGGTTTGCTGATGTCATCGACGCTACTCCATGTGCATTATTGTTATGGCAGTACGCTTTTCTGAAAACGCTTCGAATACCGGTTGAATGAACACTTGTCCCGGCTCCGAAGTTGCGTGGCGCGAGCACCCCGCAATGCTCCGTCGTTCAGAAAAATCCGTGAACGGACTATATCCAGCAGGGATTACTGCTTGATCCCTCTAAAGTGTGATTTGCAGCCACCCACCGCACTGGAACAGCCCTTTGCCATAACCTTTGAAAAACGGCGCGGCAAGAATGACTGAAAAATCCGTGAGTACAAGGCAAAGGCTTGCCGGGTGGGCGTGCCGTGCCCGAGCGGGCACGGCCGGGGACGCTCAGAGCGTGGAGAGGAAGGTGCTGTTGCTGGCTTGCCACTCGCTGATGTCGACGCGGATGCGCTTCTTGTCGAGCTTGCCAACGCTGGTCTTGGGAATTTCAGTAACAAGGGCGATCTGACTGGGAATCGCCCACTTGCTCAGGTGGCCCAGCTCGACGAAGGGCTTGAGGTGTTCCTTGAGCTCGCGGGCGCCAATCTCATGGCCCTCGCGGATGACCAGCAGGGCGAATGGGCGTTCGCCCCACTGCGGATCGGCGATGCCCACCACTGCTACTTCACGTACCGCCACGTGGCGGCTGATGAGGTCCTCCAGGTCCAGGGAGGAGATCCACTCGCCACCGGTCTTGATCACGTCCTTGATCCGGTCGCGGATGTCGATCACCCCCATGCTGTCCAGGGTCGCCACGTCACCGGTATGCAGCCAGCCGCCTTCCCAGAGCTCGGCGCCTTTTTGCGGTTCGTTGAAATAACCTTCGCTCAGCCAGGGCGCCCGCAGCACCAGCTCGCCCTGGGCCTCGCCGTCCGCCGGGAGGAAGTTGCCTTCGGCATCGATGATTGCCGCTTCCACCAGCGGCCCCGGTACCCCGGCCTTGATGCGGTAGGTGGTGCGCTCGTCCTCGCTGCCCGCCATCAGTTCATCATTCAGGTGTGCACAGGACACCAGCGGTCCGGTTTCCGACATGCCGTAGGCAGCCGTCAGCTGGATGCCCTTGGCCTTGGCCGCCTCGTACAGCGCGCGGTTCAGCGCACTGCCACCGATGACGATCTTCCAGCCGCCGAAATCCGTACCCTGGGCCGCCTTGGCATTGAGCACCATCTGCAGGATGGTCGGCACGCAGTGAGAGAAGGTGACCTTCTCCCGGCGCCACAGCTCCACCAGGTACTCCGGGTCGTAGCGCCCGGGATAGACCTGCTTGAGCCCGAGCATGGTGGCCACGTACGGCAAGCCCCAGGCGTGCACGTGGAACATCGGGGTGATGGGCATGTACACATCGTTGGTGCCCAGCAGGCGCACGCTGTCGATGGCCCCCATGATGGTGGACACCCCCAGGGTGTGCAGCACCAGCTGGCGGTGGGTGAAGTACACGCCCTTGGGGTTGCCGGTGGTGCCGGTGGTGTAGAAGGTGGTGGCCACCGAGTTCTCGTCGAAATCCTCGAACGCGTACTGGGGGCTGGCGGCGGCGAGCAAGGTCTCGTACTCGCCCACCAGGTTCGGCAGCTCGGCAGTTTTCTCCGGGGCATCGGTGAGCAGCAGGGTTTTCTCCACCGTGGTCAGGTGCCCGGCAATCGCCTGGTACAGGCCGACGAACTCGCTGTTGACCAGCACGAAGCGGTCCTCGGCATGGTTCATGGTGTAGAGAATCTGCTCCGGCGACAGACGCACGTTGATGGTGTGGATCACCGCACCGATCATCGGGATGGCAAACATGCACTCCAGGTAGCGATGGCTGTCCCAGTCCATGACCGCCACGGTGTCCCCCGCCTTGACCCCGGCCGCGGTCAACACATTGGCCAGGCGCGCCACCCGCTCGATCAGGGTCGGATAGGTGTAGCGCAACTGGTCACGGTAGATGATCTCGCGGGTTTTTTCGTAGCGGGTGCCGGACATCAGCAAGCGCTTGATCAGAAGTGGGTATTGGTAGGCGCCTTCGGCGGGAGGAATAACGCGAGTCTGCAACATAAGAATCCCTTTTCTGACGGCTCGGTCGTGACTGGAGGATAACCACTCTAGAGCTCCTGCGCGCCCGCTAAATCAGCCAAAGGAATGATTTGCAGGGCCGTACAAATACTAGCTTCAGGCCAGTATTGTTACGGCCCTGCACGACCTCAGGCGCTTTGCCCCACTGCCGCTTCCGCGGGGGTGCGGGGAAAGGCCAGCGCCGCGGCAAACGTCAGCGCCGCGACCCCCGCCAGGACCAGGTACAGGCCGCTCAGGCCCTGGCGCGGTTCCACCAGAGCAATCAGCGGAATCGCCGTGGCACTGGCACCGAACGACAGGCAGTAACGCAAGGCGAAGACTCGCGACTGCCACTGGGGCGCAACGAAGTTCGCGACCATGGCATCGTTCACCGTGACCTGGCCGAACACCACGAACATGAAGGCCGCACCCAGGACGATCACGCCCCAACCCTGGCTGTCGGCCATCGCCAGCAGCAACGGGGCCTGGAGCAGGGTCAAAATGATGAACGGCCACTTCAGGCTGAAGCGGTGCAATACCCGGCCGATCAACAACTGCGCCACTGCGCCGAAGGCATAGGCCAGGCTGACCACCACCCCCAGCGTCTGCGGCGAGGTGAACAATTCATGCAGGCGTTCCTGGAACAGCTTCGGGTAAGTCATGGTGGAGGCGTTGAAGACCACCCCGCCAGTGGCTGTGGCCAGGGCCAGCACGCCGAACACCAGGAACATGGAGATCTGCTGCCCGCCCTTGCCCTTGAGCGGCACATGGGCGCGTGCGGGGGCAGGCTCGTCACGCACCTGCAAGGCAAAGCAGACACCCAGAAGGATGGCCACGCTCCCCGGCAGGATGAACGCCGAGCGCCAGCCGAAGCGCGCCACCAGCAAGCCGGTAATCAAGGCCGAGAAGGCCACGCCGAGGTTGCCCCACATACCGTTGATGCCGATCTCGCGCCCGCGATTCTGCGCATAGGCCACCAGCATCGCGGTGCCGACCGGATGATAGATAGCGGCGAATATTCCCATCAGGGTCAGCCCGATCACCAGCATGCTCGGGCTATTACTGAGCCCGGTGAGGATCGAGGCGCCACCGATGCCGAAGAAGAACAGCAGCATCATCTGCCGCCGACTCCAGTGATCCCCCAGCCAGCCGGCCGGTAGCGAACAGGCGCCAAAGGCGATGAAACCGCCCAGGGACAGACCGATCAGCCCGGCATAGTCCAGGCCAAAGGCCTGGGTCATGCCCAGCACGGCAGCGGGAAAGATCAGCATGAACATGTGATCGATGACATGGGCGGCGTTGACGTAGCGGATGACGTTTCGGGCTTGATTCATGGCGACACACCGGGGGTTGGTTGTTGTGCCGCCTATGCTAATTTGGCAATCCACCGCATTTCTGACAACAAAGTCATTGGACCGGACATGTTAATCGACCACTTCCACCATGGGCCGGTCAGCGCCTATCCCCGGGACTACCCCGACGCCGCGCATCAACCGTTGCACCGCCATCGCGAGGCGCAGTTTCTCTACGCCGCCTGCGGCACCATGCGCCTGGTCACCGCCCAGGGCGCCTGGGTGATCCCACCGAGCCGGGCGGTGTGGATCCCGCCACTGGTGGAGCATGAAATCTTCATGGTTGGCGAGGTGCGCATGCGCTCTCTGTTCATCGACCCGGAGCTGTCTGCGCCCGCATTGCGCCAATGCTGCGTCCTGGCGGTCACACCGTTGCTGCGGGAGTTGATCCTGCGTGCCGTGCAAGGTCCGGAACAAGCGGAAAACCCCTTGATCCAGCAATTGATGCTGGAAGAAATCGCCGCCCTGGAAAACCTTCCGCTGCACATTCCCATGCCCCAGGACCGGCGCTTGCAAGCCATCTGCCGGACCCTGATACAGACCCCGGATCACCCCCACACCCTGGAAGACTGGGCGCAGCAGGTCGGCGCCAGTTCACGAACCCTGGCGCGGCTGTTCCAGCAGCAGGTGCAGATGAATTTCAATGCCTGGCGCCAGCAGGTGCGCCTGATGGAAGCCCTGCCACGCCTTCTCGCCGGGGAAAGCGTGCACAGCGTGGCCGACTCGCTGGGATACGGCAGCGCCCGGGCCTTCAGCGCGATGTTCTGCCGTTTGCTCGGGGATACGCCACGGCATTACGTGGCGGCCCTGAATCAGCTCAGCGCAATCAATGCATCTCGGTAAAGGCCAGCTTCACGCCGATGGCGATCAGTACTGCGCCCATGGTGCGGTCGAACCAGTGGCCCATGCGGGCAAAGCCGGCACGAACCCGCTGCTGGCTGAAGAGCATGGCCACCAGGCAGAACCAGACAGCGGTGGCCACCGCCAGATACACGCCATACCCGGCCTGGATCGCCAGCGGCGTATGCGGGTTGATCACCACGGTGAACAGCGAGAGAAAGAACAGCGTCGCCTTGGGGTTCAGGCCATTGGTGACAAAGCCTGAAGTGAAGGCCCCACGCGCAGTGCGGACCCCGGCCTCCTTGTGCAAGTCGTCGGCCGCCGGTTTGGCCGGCTGGGCACGCAGGGCCTTGTAGCCGATGTACAGCAGGTAGGCCGCAGCCAGCCACTTCAGTGCGTTGAACAGGACGATGGACTGGGAAACGATCAGGCCGATCCCCAGCAGCGAGTAACCCACGTGCAGGAAGATTGCGCAGCCCACGCCCAGCGCGGTCCAGGTGCCGGCGCGACGGCCGTGGGTCACGCTTTCACGCACCACCACGGCGAAGTCCGGGCCGGGGCTGGCCACTGCCAGAAGATGGATGAGGGCAACGGTCAAGAACTCGGTGAAGTACATGCAGGCTCCTGTGTATGTCTAATTATTTCATCTGTTAGGCTCGGCAGATTACGCCTTAGAACCCTCGTGCAAAAGGTACAGTTCATGACTAACAATCGCCGCGCCGTCTTCCTCGATCACAGCTCACTGGACCTCGGTGACCTGGACCTGGGTGCGCTGCATGACAGCTTCAGCCCTCTGCAAGTACATGCCCACACAGCGCCGGAACAGGTCGCCGAACGCCTGCAGGGCGCCCGGGTGGCCATCAGCAACAAGGTGGCGCTGACAGCCGAAACCCTGGCCGCCTGCCCCGACCTGCAACTGATCCTGGTGGCCGCCACCGGCACCAACAATGTCGACCTGGCCGCAGCCCGCAAGCAGGGGATCACCGTCAGCAACTGCCAGGGCTACGGCACTCCCTCGGTGGCCCAGCACACCCTGATGCTGCTGCTCAACCTGGCCACCCGGGTCGCCGATTACCAGCAGGCCGTGGCTGCCGGGCGCTGGCAACAGGCCAGTCAGTTCTGCCTGCTGGACTACCCGATCATCGAACTGGCGGGCAAGACCCTGGGCCTGCTGGGCAATGGCGAACTGGGCAGCGCGGTGGCCCGCCTGGCCGAAGCCTTTGGCATGCGTGTGCTGCTGGGGCAGATTCCAGGCCGCCCGACCCGCCCGGACCGCCTGCCGCTGGAGGAACTGCTGCCGCAAGTGGACGCCCTGACCCTGCACTGCCCCCTCAACGAGCACACCCGCCACTTTATCGGTGCCCGGGAACTGGCCCTGCTCAAGCCCGGAGCCCTGGTGGTCAACACCGCCCGCGGGGGGCTGATCGATGAACAGGCCCTGGCCGATGCATTGCGCAATGGTCACCTGGGTGGTGCAGCCACCGATGTGCTCAGCGTCGAACCCCCGGTGGCTGGCAACCCCCTGCTGGCCGGCGACATTCCGCGCCTGATCGTCACTCCACACAACGCCTGGGGCAGCCGCGAGGCCCGCCAGCGAATCGTCGGTCAATTGACGGAAAACGCCCACGCCTTCTTCAGCGGCGCCCCGCTGCGGGTCGTGAGTTGATAAACTTCGCCACTTTTTTCGGGGGCGGATCATGGACACACGCAGTGAAGTACTGTTGCGTCAGGCTGAATTGTTTCAAGGCTCACTGCTGCTGGCCGGCCTGGCCGCCGACGATCTGCTGGGCCGCCTGCCCAATGCCCGGGGCTGGAGCTGGCACGCCGGCGACCAGGCAGCCCTGGAGGCGCGCTTTCCCGGCCGCAGTCACTTTGGCGTAGACGCACCGGTCGAATCCTTCGACAGCGCCGTGCTGTTCCTGCCCAAATCCAAGGACCTCACCGACTACCTGCTCAACGCCCTGGCCTCGCGCCTGGCCGGGCGCGAACTGTACCTGGTGGGCGAGAAGCGCAGCGGCGTGGAGAGTGCGGCCAAGCAACTCAACCCTTTCGGCAAGCCACGCAAGCTCGATAGCGCCCGGCACTGCCAGCTGTGGCAGGTCACGGTGGCCAATGCTCCCGAACCGCTCACCCTGCAGAGCCTGGCCCAGGAGTACGAACTGCCGCTGGCCGAAGGCCCGCTGAAAGTCATCAGCCTGCCGGGGGTGTTCAGCCATGGCCGGCTGGATCGCGGCACCGCGCTGCTGCTGGAGCACCTGGACCACCTGCCCGCCGGCCACCTGCTGGACTTCGGCTGCGGTGCCGGAGTGCTCGGGGCCACCGTGAAACGCCGCTACCCGGACAGCCGCGTGACCCTGCTGGATGTGGACGCCTTCGCCGCCGCCAGCAGCCGCCTGACCCTGGCGGCCAACGGCCTGGAAGCCGAGGTGCTGACCGGTGACGGAATCGACGCCGCGCCCATGGGGCTGAACGGCATCCTGACCAATCCGCCCTTCCACACCGGGGTCCATACCGACTACCAGGCAACGGAAAACCTGCTGCGAAAAGCAGCCAAACATCTGCAAAAAGGTGGAGAACTGCGAGTAGTTGCCAACAGCTTCCTGCGCTACCAGCCGCTGATCGAAGAGCACCTGGGGCCCTGTGCGATCAAGGCGGAAGGCCAGGGCTTTCGCATTTATCGGGCCAAGCGTGGCTGAAATCCTTTTTCGCAAACAAGGCTTGCCGAAAGGGTTTTGCCTAGGCAGAATCCGCTCCGTCCTAGGGGAGTAGTCTCCCACGAGCGCCACGCTCGTCCGGCATGCGTCAACATACTTGGTCAACAGACCATGGCGCATGCGACCCAAGAGTCCGCACAGACGGACCGCAGGGTTTGACAAGACCTATGACACGCACACCTTACCCGGGGCGGGAAGGCTGTACGTGTCATAGCCGTGTCGACCCGCCCCTTAGGAAAACCCTGATGATGCTGGACTCCCTGCTCGTTCCCACCGCAATCGTTGCCTTGGCCGAAATCGGCGACAAGACGCAACTGCTTGCCCTGATTCTCGCCGCACGTTTTCGCAAACCCTGGCCGATCATCGCCGGCATCGTTGCCGCGACCCTGGCCAACCATGCGGCGGCCGGTGCGGTAGGCGCCTGGTTCGGCAGCTTCTTCTCGGACTCGACCCTGCACTGGATCCTCGCCGCCAGCTTCACCGCCACCGCGCTGTGGACCCTGGTTCCGGACAAGATGGACGACGACGAAGCCAATACTGCACGCAAGTTCGGCCCATTCCTGACCACCCTGATCGCCTTCTTCCTGGCAGAAATCGGTGACAAGACCCAGGTCGCCACCGTCATGCTGGCGGCGCAGTACCCGGATCTGTGGCTGGTGGTCATCGGTACCACCCTGGGCATGCTGATTGCCAACGTACCGGTGGTCCTGGCAGGCAACTTCGCCGCAGACAAGCTGCCCCTGACCCTGATCCGTCGCCTGGCGGCGTCGGCCTTCTTCATCCTCGCCGTGGTGGCGGTGTACAAGGCCATGCAGATCAGCGGCTGGGTATAAACGAAATCGCCGGCAAGCTGGCCCCTACGCAACCCGTAGGAGCCGGCTTGCCGGCGATAGCGTCATCGACAATGACGCGAAGGGATCAGGACTTCTTGGCGGCCTGATACAGCGGCATCACCTTGGGAATCGCCGCCTGCAAGGAAGCGATACGGCTGGTGGAAGCCGGGTGAGTGCTCATGAACTCGGGCGGCGCGGAGCCACCGGCAGCCTGGCCCATCTTGTTCCACAGGCTGATGGCCGCATTCGGGTTGTAACCGGCACGGGCGGCCAGTTCCAGGCCGATCAGGTCCGCTTCGTTTTCATTCTCGCGGCTGTTGGGCAGGGTCATCAGCAGGTTCACCCCGTTGTCGCCCAGGGCTACGGTTTCCTGCGGAACGCCGAACAAGGTGGCGATCTGCTTGCCGGCACCGACCGCGTACTGCTTGGACATGGCTTCGCGACCGTGCTCGCGCAGGGCGTGGGCAATTTCATGGCCCATGACCGCGGCGATTTCATCGTCGGTGAGTTTGAGCTTCTCGATCAGCCCGGAGTAGAAAATGATCTTGCCGCCAGGACCGCAGTTGGCGTTGAGCTCGTCGCTCTTGATCAGGTTGACTTCCCATTTCCACTGCGCGCAGTCGGGGCGGAAAGTCGGCGCCTGGGCAATCAGGCGGTTGGCAATGACCTGCAGGCGCTTGGCGTTGGCGCTGGTCTTGTCCAGTACGCCCTGGCTGCTGGCTTCACCCAGAGTCTGCTGATAGGACTGGGCATAGGACTGGTTCACTTCAGCGCTGGAAACCATGCTGAACATGGATTGCTTGCGATCCACACCGACCACGCCACCGCTGGTGGTATTGACCGTTTCACAACCGCTGAGCAGTACTGCGGCACTCAATGCACATACGACCAATGACTTCTTCATCATGAAACCTCCCTGAAAACGTGGCGCGTATCCTAAGGGCGGAAATGTATCCGCGCCAGATGTAAAAACAGCAATCGGTCGCATTTCAGATACATATCTGCCTTGCAGGAGAAAATTCATTCCTCCCGCAAATCCCGCCCGGGTTACCCCCACAGTTTGCCAAGAACGACATCAAGCTCCCTGAAACAGTCATTTTTCCGTGTAAGGCTAATGGCCAGCGCTGCAGCGGCCGATACAGCTCGGCAGACCTAAATTCCTGCGCCCGGAGCCTCTATGAAGTTCAAGTCGATCCAGTTTTCCGTCGCCGCCCTGGCCGGCGCCATCGTTCTCAGCGTGGTTGCAGCCCTGGTGCTGTACGCCCTGTTCTCCGGGGCCAGGACCCAGCAGATGGTGCAAGACCGTACCCAGGCCCAGTTCGAACAGGTCATCGAACAACGCCTGAGCGGCCTGGCGCAGACCCAGGTCAGCCAGATCCAGCGCGAACTGGAAGCGCCCCTGCTGATCGCCGGCGGCCTGGTGCGGGTCAATGCGCTGATGGGCACCCAGGACTCGCAAGGCCATGCCGGGCTGAGCCTGAGCCGTGAACAACTGATTGCCCTGATCAAGGAAAACGTCACCCAGAACCCGAAGATCCTCGGTGCGTACATTGGCTGGGAACCCGGCGCCATCGACCATGACGACGCTGCCTACGTAGGCACCTCGGTGGTGGGTATCGATGCAGCAAACGGCCGCTTCCTGCCCTGGTGGTTCCGCAATGAAGACGGCAGCCTGGGCCTGGACAAACTGGCCGACGTCAATGATCGGACCCTGCTTTCCACCGGCGTGCGCGCCAGCGAGTACTACCTCTGCTCCCAGGACAGCCTAAAGCCTTGCGCCATCGACCCCGCTCCCTACAAGGTCGGCGACAAGGTGGTGATGCTGGCCTCCTTTATTCAGCCGATCCTGCTCAACGGCAAGTTCCAGGGCATCGTGGGTGCCGACCTGTCAGTGAACTTCATCCAGGACATGCTGGTGGGCGCCAACCAGAAGCTCTACGGCGGCGCCGGGCACATGGCCCTGATCGGCGGTAACGGTCGCCTGGTCGCCTATACCAAGGACTCGAGCAAGTTCGGTGAAAAAGTCAGCGACGTGCTCAGCAGTGATGCACTGACCAAGCTGTCCAGCCTCAAGCGCGGCGAAGTGACCTACGACGTCGACCAGGCCAACGGCACCATCAGCCTGTACCTGCCCTTCGGCATCGGCCAGACCGATGCGCACTGGACCCTGATGCTGCAACTGCCGCTGAGCGCGGTGATGGCCGACCTCGACAAACTGCAAGGTGACCTGGCCGAACAACGCAAGGCCGACACCTTCGGCATGGCCATGGTCGGGCTGGTGATTGCCGGCCTCGGCTTGCTGGTGATCTGGCTGGTGGGCCACGGCATTGCCCGGCCGCTGCGGCAGATGGTGGCAATGCTCGACGACATCGCTCAGGGCGAAGGCGACCTGACCCGACGCCTGACCAGCGATCGCGCTGACGAGCTGGGCTCCATCGCCAAAGGCTTCAACACCTTTTTGGCCAAGCTGCAGGCGATGATCAGCCAAGTGGTGACCTCGGTTCAGAGCGTCAGCGATTCTTCGGAACACACCGCAGACATCGCCATTCGCACCAACCAGGGCGTGCACAAGCAAATGGTTGAAATCGATCAGGTAGCCACCGCGGTGCACGAAATGACCGCCACTGCCCAGGACGTCGCGCGCAATGCCACCCAGGCCGCGCAAGCCGCCAGCCACGCCGACCAGGCCGCAAGCCAGGGCATGCAGATCGTGCGCGACACCTCCAGCGCCATCGGCGCCCTGGCCGAGGAAATCGGCCGTGCGGTGGGCGTGGTGCAGACCCTGGCCAAGGACAGCGAGAACATCAACGCCATCCTCATCGCCATTCGCGGGATTGCCGAGCAGACCAACCTGCTGGCGCTCAACGCGGCAATCGAGGCGGCGCGGGCCGGCGAGCAAGGCAGGGGCTTTGCGGTGGTTGCCGACGAGGTGCGCAACCTGGCGCAGAAAACCCAGCAGGCCACCGAAGAAATCCAGTCGATGATCCAGCAACTGCAGCAGGGCACCCGGGAAGTGGTGCGGGTGATGGAGGACAGCCAGCACAAGACCGACCAGAGTGTGGAACACGCGGCCAAGGCGGCCCAAGCCCTGGAAACCATCACCCAGGCGGTGTCGGTGATCAACGACATGAACACCCAGATCGCCAGCGCCGCCGAGGAGCAGAGCGCGGTGGCCGAGGACATCAACCGCAATGTGATCAATATCGGCCAGGTGGCCAATGAAGTGGCGGGCGGTGCCGATGAGTCCAGTGCGGCCAGCGCCGGGCTGACCAAGCTCGCCGAACAGCAACGGCGCCTGATCAACCAGTTCAAAGTCTAATCACGGACCTGCAGGAGCCGGCTTGCCGGCGAAAGCGATCCTGGCTTGGGCAGCAAACCAGGGGGCCTCTTCGCTGGCAAGCCAGCTCCTGCAGTTGATGCTTCAGGCGGGGGTCAGGCACTCGGGGCCGTTGAGCTTGGGGTCATTGACCAGGTTGGCCAGGACCCGCTCGCGCAGGGCTGCCGGCGGGCTGGCCAGCAAGGCTTGCAGGGCATGCAAGGGGGTTTCGGGATCGAGCCAGGCTTGCTGGCCGGCGGCATCGAGGATCAGCGGGCGACGCAGATTGGAAGCCGCCTGGGTTACCACTGCAGTGCTCAGCCAGACCTGCTCCTGCACCGGGTAGGCCTCCCATATCGCGGCAAAAAAGATCGACGAACCTTCCCCCGGCGTCAGCCAGTAGGGGCGCTTGCGGGTGCCGCCGCGCCATTCGTAGAAACCATTGGCCGGCAGCAGGCAGCGCCGCTCGCGAAAGGCCTGGCGAAACATCGGCTGCTCCGCCAGGGTTTCCGCCCGGGCATGGGCGGGCGTCCGGGAAAGGTCCGTGAGCCACGGCGGTGTCAGCCCCCAGCGGGCCCGGGCCAGGGTGCGCTGGCCGTTTTCCGCGCGCTGGATCAGCACCGAATCATTGGGCGAGATGTTCCACTGCGCCTTCTGGTCGGCGGGAAATCCCGGCAAGGCGGCAAACGCGGGGTTCCAGCGAAACAGGGCATAACGTCCACACATGGGGCAATACAACTCTCGGCAAATCGGCGCTCAGCCTAACAGACCAGCACCCCGGCAAAATTGTCCGGTTCATCAAAGGGCAACGGCAGGGCCGCATTGTACGCAGCGATCAGCTCTCGCGCCTGTTGCGCCTGGTGGTTTTCCACCGACAGCCCCAGCAGCCCGAACAGCGGCAGCTCCCCTGCCCCGCCCAACAGATCGCGCCCCTGCAGATGGGCCTCGATCCCCTCGCTGGCCAGCATGCACTGGAGCAACTCGCCTTCCAGCAGGTTTTCCGGCTCGTAGATGCGCTGCATAAGGGCCACTCCCCATTCAGTCGTTTTCACTGTGAACGTCGAGCATCCATTCCCGACCGTCGGTTTGCAGGGTGAATACAATGGGCCGGCAGCACACCGGGCAGTCTTCGATATAGGTCTGGTCGCCGCCAGACAGGTCCAGCACCGCCTCTGCCTGTTCGCCACAGTAAGGGCACTGATAATGGTCGGTTTCCAGCATCGCCGTCTCCAGAGTGACTTATGCGTATAATCGCCGGTCTATTTGCAGGGCTTTTTTTGTTTGAGCTGAATTTTCAGACCGTGCCCGGCTTTTTTTCGATCCGAACCTTTTCTTACCCTAGCCGTTTCTAACAAGAGAGCATGATGGGCGAATTCGATGCCATCCGACCTTACCACGACAGCGAAGTACCAGCGGTGCTGGCCCGGCTGCTCGGTGACAAGGCGTTTCTAGATATCCTCACCCACTTTCGCTTCCCGCGTTTTGCCAAGACTTTCGGCTGGCTGCTCAAACCCCTGATCGCTCACCGCCTGCGCCGTGAGTTTGCCGGGGTCACTTCGGTGGCCACCCTGCAGGACAAGGTCGAATTCTACGTCGACCACACCATCGAGCGGGCCACCGACGGCGTGACCTACACCGGCGTCGAGCAGTTCAAGTCGGGCACCGCCTATGTGTTCCTGGCCAACCACCGCGACATCGTCATGGACCCGGCCTTCGTCAACTACGCGGTGTACCACGCCGGCCTGCCGACGCCACGCATCGCCATTGGCGACAACCTGCTGCAGAAGCCGTTTGTCAGCGACCTGATGCGCCTGAACAAGAGTTTCATCGTGCACCGTTCCATCAGCGGTCGCCGGGAAAAGCTCGCGGCCTACCAGCTGCTGTCGGCCTATATCAACCATTCGATCCGCAACGACGGCCAGTCGATCTGGATCGCCCAGGCCGAGGGCCGGGCCAAGGATGGCGACGATCGCACCGAGTCGGCGATCCTCAAGATGTTCCACATGAGCCGCAAGGACGAGCCGTTCGGCGAGGTCATCCAGTCGTTGAACCTGACACCGGTGTCCATCAGCTACGAATACGACCCCTGCGACCAGGCCAAGGCCCGCGAGCTGTACATCCGCGCCACCACCGGCACCTATACCAAGGCACCAGGCGAGGATGACGTGAGCATCGCCAAGGGCATCACCGGCTATAAAGGCCGGGTCCACGTGAACTTCGCCGCGCCCATCAGCGAATCCTTCGAGGACACCAAGCAACTGGCCATGGAAATGGACCGGCAGATCCTCGGCGGCTACCGCCTGTTCCCGGTGCACTACCTGGCCTATGCCCAGTGGAGCGATGCCGATCCACAACTGCAGGTGCCAACGGCCGCCGAGGTCTTCCCGGCCCAGGAGCTGGCCAAGGCCGAACAGGAATGGCAGCGCCGGCTGGATGCCTGCCCGGCAGAACACCGGCCGTACCTGGTACTGCAATACGCCAATCCGGTGCGCAACCAGTATCGGGTCAAGGCCGGTCTGGCGCTGTAACGGCCGGACTGGAAAGCACAACGGCGCCTGCGGGCGCCGTTGTCGTTTCTGCAACCTGGGGGTTGATCAGAACCGGGTGCTGATCCAGGACACCAGCAACGCCAGGCCAAGGCAGGCGAAGCCGAAGCGGTAGAAAAACCTATTGATGCGCAAGGTTGCGGGATCCAGCATCAGCAGCGGCTGATCCACCGCCCGTCCCTCGCTCTGCACGGCCAGATTGGCCAGGGCCCGCAGTTCACGACGACGGGTGGCGTGCAGCAGCCAGCTGCCTGGGCAGGCGAACAGCAGGGCAAGCAGGTTGATCAGTTTGGCGGGATGGGCGTTGAACATCGACCAGATCAGTTGCAGCGACATCATGAACCTCGGAGGAAAGCCGTATACGGGCCGTCGAGTGCACCCGCGGCGCGGATTCTACTCAATCCCCGACAAAACGCGGGGGGCTTTCCGACCAGTAACGAGACGCCGGTCCATTAATTTAAAGCGTCATCTTTTCGTCATCTAAACAAGCCAGTCTGTCGCCCCTCGAAACCCACGGAGCTTGTCATGCTGCACGCCGAAAACCAGGACCGCCTTTACCTGATCGCCCCCAGTGAAGAACAGCAGGCGCTGGTGGGCGCCCTGGCGTTCAACGTGCAGGACCGGCACTGGCTGGTGTATTGCGCCCTGGGCGGGCACCAGCACGCGGACCTGCCGGAAACAGACCTGCTGACGGGCGTCAGCATGCTGGACTTCTACGTCGAGGCGGCCTGATCCGCGCCCATAAAAAAGCCCGGCGCGCCATCAGGCAGCCGGGCTTTTTCGTTGCTTGGCCAGGGCTCAAACCCCGGCCAGGCGCGGGTTACTCGCCGAGGATCTGGCCCACGGTCGGATCCTTGAACAGGCGGGTCAGGGCATCGCTGAGCACATCACCCACCAGCTTGGTATTGGTGTCCTGGTTCGGCGCCATGCCGAAACGCTGGTCCAGGGAAGCACCGTAACGGCCGCTGTAACGACGGTTGGCGTTCTGCACATCCGAGCGGAAGGTGGCACCGATGGTGGCCTCGGTCACGTACAGGCCTTCTTTAGGCGACTGGTACTTGAGCTCGGCCAGGGTCACGGTCAACTGAGGGGCGTTGGCGCCACCGGCGGTCGGGGTAAAGCCCAGCAGGCGCACTGCGGCTTCGGCCTGGGCCTGCAGCTTGGGCAGGATCTGCGCGCTCTGCACGGTGATGGCACTGGTTTCCGGGTACAGGCCGCCACGGGTGCCCAGGGTCGGCGAAGGACGTCCATCAACCACTTTCACCACCACCGGCTGGCCATGGCCGACAGGCGCCAGCTGGGCAGTGAGCTTGGGCTCCGGGCTGAGTTGTTGCGGGCTGTGGGCGCAACCCACCAGCGACAGGCTGGTCACAGTGATCAAACCGAACAACAGGCGTTGCAACATGCTCATCTCTCCAGGAATCAGGCACAAACAGGCCCGCAGTATAGCGGTGCACAAGGACGGCAAACCAGCGCCAGGCATGACTTAGTCAAGACTCAGACAGGTCCCGTACAACCGGGTTCCTGTAACCTGCCGTTCACTGGCAATACATCATGATGTAACGGCTCAAGGGCATTCTTATCGTCAATGACACATTCAGGTACCTGGTCATGAACTTCCTCCGCTCCCTGTTCGCCCCGCGTCAACAGTTTCGCAGCTTCGCCCTGCTGGACAGCCAGGGACGTTGCCAGGCCTTCAAGCACTGCCTGCTGGCCCCGGTAGGCGATGGCTGGGTGGAAATCCAGGAAATTCGCCTGAACTGGTTGCACCAGGCGCTGCCCGCCAGCGCCCGGGTCAGCCCGCGCTGCGCTCGCTCCCGGGTGCAACCGATACTGGCCACCTGACCAAAAGCCTAATAAAAGTCGCGAAACAGGATCATTTCTGCGCATTTCTTCGTTACAATCTCCCCCCGATTATAAGGACGTCTCCTGATCGGGCCTCGCAGTACCGCCAACGCCACTGCTTTGGCACCCCGCACCGCCCACAGAGAGCCGCCCACACAGTTCGAGTGAAGCTGGCGTGCTTGCTGTTCACCTTGCAAACCTCCACTTTTCGCGAAACTGCAGAGCTGCCGTTGCTCGGCCACTTAAAGCTGTTTGCCCGTCGTGCCCGCATCCTTTGCCGGCATCACCGCGCGGGCCAGGTGCCAGGCTGAGGCAGCCCTTTTTTGAGGTTCACGTCTTCAAAAGAGCGTGAAAAAACGGGTTTTCACAACTTCACAAGAGTGTGGCGAGCAAATGAATAGTTTTGCGTCTGAACTGGCACCATTGGCCTCTACAACAGCCCGATTACACAGGACCGAGCACTCCTCAAGAACTGGTGCTTGAAGCCTGTCCGCTGACGGATTTGGTTGCACGAGCGGATGTATCGACCATAAGTCGAATTGCCCGAGGCTCCCCGAGATGCGTTCATACGCACCTTGAGGCCCGGTTGGCAGCGTCCGTGGTAGTTGCAAAAAATTGCGAAGATTCGGACATGGCGATCCTGGCCATGGGTAACCTGGGGCATTACGTGAACCGCCCCGTCACTCCTGGCAGCCATGCCGTCAATTTGGTGCTGCAGATTTTGGAGACGCGTTAATGGCGCATAACGAAGCAGTAGACGTCGTATTGGTCGGGGCCGGCATCATGAGTGCCACCCTTGCTGTACTGCTCAAAGAGCTCGACCCTGCGATCAAGCTGGAAGTCGTCGAGCTGATGGATTCGGGTGCCGCGGAAAGTTCCAACCCGTGGAACAACGCCGGTACCGGCCATGCCGGCCTCTGTGAGCTGAACTACACGCCACAGGCCGCCGATGGCAGCATCGACATCAAGAAAGCCGTGCACATCAACACCCAGTTCGAGGTGTCGAAGCAGTTCTGGTCCTACCTGACCAAGAAAGGCACCTTCGGCTCGTCCAAGTCCTTCATCAGCCCCGTGCCGCACCTGAGCTTCGTACAGGGCGAAAAAGGCGTTTCCTTCCTCAAGAAGCGCTTTGAAGTACTGAGCCAGCACCATGCCTTCGCGGACATGGAATACACCGAAGACAAGGCCAAGATGGCCGAGTGGATGCCGCTGATGATGCCGGGCCGCCCAGCGGACGAAACCATCGCCGCCACTCGCGTGCTCAACGGTACCGACGTCAACTTCGGCGCCCTGACCAACCAGTTGCTCAAGCACCTGACCAGCGCTCCTGATGCCCAGGTCAAGTACTGCAAGCGTGTCACTGGCCTCAAGCGCAACAAGGCCAACGGCTGGACCGTGAGCATCAAGGACGTCAACAGCGGCAGTACCCGCGAAGTCGACGCCAAGTTCGTGTTCCTCGGCGCCGGTGGCGCGGCCCTGCCCCTGCTGCAGGCCTCGGGCATCGAGGAAAGCAAGGGCTTCGGCGGTTTCCCGGTGAGCGGCCAGTGGCTGCGTTGCGACAACCCGGAAGTGGTCAAGCAGCACCAGGCCAAGGTCTACAGCCAGGCGGCCGTGGGCTCGCCACCAATGTCCGTGCCGCACCTGGACACCCGCGTGGTCGAAGGCAAGAAGTCCCTGCTGTTCGGGCCTTATGCCGGCTTTACCACCAAGTTCCTCAAGCACGGCTCGTTCCTCGACCTGCCGATGTCGGTACGCGCCGGCAACATCGGCCCGATGCTGGCCGTGGCCCGGGACAACATGGACCTGACCAAGTACCTGGTCAGCGAAGTCATGCAGTCCATGGAGCAGCGCCTGGAATCCCTGCGCCGCTTCTACCCCGAGGCCAAGGCCGAGGACTGGCGCCTGGAGGTGGCCGGCCAGCGGGTGCAGATCATCAAGAAGGATCCGAAGAAAGGCGGCATCCTGCAGTTCGGTACCGAACTGGTGGCAGCCAAGGACGGCTCTCTGGCCGCCCTGCTCGGCGCCTCGCCAGGTGCCTCGGTGACCGTTTCGATCATGCTGGAGCTGATCGAGCGCTGCTTCCCGGCCAAGGCCAGCGGCGAATGGGCTGCCAAGCTCAAGGAAATCTTCCCGGCACGGGAAAAGGTCCTGGAAACCGACGCAACGCTGTACCACCAGATCAACAGCGAAAACAACCTGAGCCTGGAGCTGGTCGAGCCAAGCAAGGAAACCGAAAGCTGCGCCTGATCCGCGCTGAATGAAAAACGCCCCGTCCTTCGCAGGACGGGGCGTTTTTTTATGCCTGGCGAGAAGATCAGCCGCGGGCGTTGTCCATCAGCTCGATGTAGTCGGCGGCGTTGCGCTGATCGCGGATCAGGTCGACGAAGGTCTGGCCGTGCTCATCCTTGCCATCCAGGTCGAAACCAGCTTCGACGAAGAAGGTCAGGAAGCGTTCGAAATCATCGATGCGCAGGCCACGATAGGCCTTGATCAGCTTGTGCAGGGACGGCGAAGTTGCATCGACCGGCTCGAAATCGAGGAACAACTTGATCTGCTCGTCGCTGATCTCGTCACCAATCACTTGTTTCTTATCTTTACGCATTGCCGACTCCAGCTCGCAGACATTTCACGGGGCGGGCAGTTTACCTCCAGCCCGCATATGGCCTCAACGCGAACGCACGCTGCCAGTATGCAGGTCAGCCCAGATGTGCCCGTTGGCATAGCTGAGGAACTGGCAATACACCGTGTCATTGCGCAACAGGTCCATCACCGCTCGGTACTGGGCCAGCGGGTAATACAGGGTCAGGGTCCGGCTCTTGGCATCGAATTGCGGCTTTTTCAGGCTTTTGCTTTCACCGTCGAAGTTCACCAGCACCTGGCTGATGGTGGCGCCCTTGTTCAACGGCTTGCCCTTGAGCCGCACCCACACTGGCGAAGTCACGGGAATCGGTTGCTGGTTCGATTGGCGCTGGCTGCCGATCACCACCGAATACTCGGTGACCTGCAACAACTGCTGCTGTTGCGGGACGCTGTCGCGCAGGGTCAGATCATCGGGAGGCAGGAACTGCCCGTGCAAGGGGGCCGGGGCGGCTGCCAGGGGCAGGCTCAAGCACAGAAGAAGGGCCGCGCTACTGCGAATCAACAGGCTCATGACAGGCTCCAGACAAGGGCCGAGCACTCTAGCACGGGTTTTTACCGCAAATCTTGCACCGTTACCGACGGTAGGCCGCTGTCACGGGCGCGGGCCTGTTCAGTCGAACTGGGCGCGCATCCAGGCCTGGTATTCGGCCACGCCGGGCTCGCCTTCACGGGGCGCCCAACTGGCCTGCTCACCCTCACCCACTGGGCGATAAGGGCCGGCCTTGCATTCGAACATCAGGCTGTCGGGCTCCAGCACCACCAGGCTGTGGAAAACCCCGGCCGGCAAGTCCACACCGACGCAGTCGCCGCCGGCCTGCAGCACCCGCTTGCCCTGGACCTGGCCCGCTTCATCGAAAATCAGCACGCCCAGGCGCCCCTGGAGCACCAGCAGGGTCTCGGCCTTGTCAGCGCTCAGGTGGCGATGCGGCGGAACATAAGTGGAGGGTTGCAGCCCCACCGCCATGCGGTGGCAAGGCTCTTCCATGGCATGGAAGTTGTGGTGCTGACGACCGCGGGGGTTGGCCGCGGCTTTCTCAGCCAGGTCGCTGAACAACGCTTGATCGAGAAAGCTCGGCCCGGTCATCGCTTACATGCCCTTGACGGCATAGATGCCGGCAGCGTTACGCCAGTAGCCCTTGTAGTCCATGCCGTAGCCGAACACGTAGCGGTCCACGCAAGGCAGGCCCATGTAGTCGGCCTTGAGGTCCGGACGGGCCTTGCGGTCGTGGTCCTTGTCGATCAGCACGGCCGTGTGAACGGCGCGGGCGCCGGCGTGTTTGCAGAAGTCGATGATCGCGCCCAGGGTGTGACCTTCATCGAGGATGTCGTCGATGATCAGCACGTCGCGGTCGATAAAGGAGACTTCCGGCTTGGACTTCCAGAACAGCTCACCGCCGCTGGTTTCGTTGCGGTAGCGGGTAGCGTGCAGGTAGGAGGCTTCCAGGGGAAAGCGCAGGTGGGTCAGCAGCTTGCCCGCGAAGATCAGGCCACCGTTCATGACGCAGAACACCACCGGATTGCGCTCAGCCAGTTCTTCAGTGATTTGTGCACCGACCCGGGCGATGGCCGCCTCGACTTCAGCTTCGGTGTACAGGCAGTCAGCCTCGCGCATGATTTGACGGATATGCTCGAGATCAGCGGACATGGCGCTCTCCAAGGGGTGGCAGTTTCGGAAAAGCGGGCAAAGGTACGCATCCGGCCCGGTCAGATCAAGCGTTTCTGGACTAACGTACTTTATGTCTATAGGACAACAACCCCGGATAGATTAATCTAGGCCGTTTTTTTTGCCCGCCGCCGGAGCCTTTCCCTATGCCCATCCGTGAGATCCGCCATCCGCTGATCCGACACAAACTTGGCCTTATGCGCCGCGCAGACATTAGCACGAAGAACTTTCGCGAGCTCGCTCAGGAAGTCGGTGCCCTGCTGACGTACGAAGCCACCAAAGACCTGCCCCTGGAAAGCTACGAGATTCCAGGCTGGTGCGGCCCTGTCCAGGTCGAGAAGATCGCCGGCAAGAAGATTACCGTGGTACCGATCCTGCGTGCCGGCATCGGCATGCTCGAAGGCGTGCTGAGCCTGATCCCGGGCGCCAAGGTCAGCGCCGTAGGCGTGGCCCGCAACGAGGAAACCCTGCAGGCCCACACCTACCTGGAAAAACTGGTACCGGAAATCGACGAGCGCCTGGCGATGATCATCGACCCGATGCTGGCCACCGGCAGTTCCATGGTCGCCACCATCGACCTGTTGAAAAAGGCCGGCTGCCGTGACATCCGCGCCATGGTCCTGGTGGCCGCCCCCGAGGGCATCGCCGCCGTCGAGCAGGCGCACCCGGATGTGACCATCTACACCGCTTCCATCGATCAGAAGCTCAACGAGCATGGCTACATCATTCCTGGCCTGGGTGATGCCGGTGACAAGATCTTCGGCACCAAGCAGAAGGATTCCTGATCATGCAGGATGAGTTCAACGATCCGCTCTGGCGCCAGGTACTGTCTGGCGCGCAGATGCTCTTCGTGGCCTTCGGTGCCCTGGTGTTGATGCCGCTGATCACCGGTCTCGACCCGAACGTGGCGCTGTTCACGGCGGGTCTCGGGACTCTGTTGTTCCAGGTGGTGACCGGGCGCCAGGTGCCGGTCTTCCTGGCGTCGAGCTTTGCCTTCATCACCCCGATCATTCTCGCCAAGGACCAGTTCGGCCTCGCCGCGACCATGGGCGGGGTAATGGCGGCGGGGTTTGTCTACACCTTTCTCGGCCTGGCCGTGAAGATCAAGGGCACCGGTTTCATCGACCGCCTGCTGCCGCCGGTGGTCATTGGCCCGGTGATCATTTCCATCGGCCTGGCCATGGCCCCCATCGCCGCCAACATGGCCATGGGCAAGGCCGGTGACGGCAGCGAGCTGATTCATTACCAGACGGCGATGATGATCTCGATGCCGGCGCTGCTCACCACCCTGATCGTCGCGGTGTTCGGCAAAGGCATCTTTCGCCTGGTGCCGATCATTTCCGGCGTGCTGGTGGGGTTTGCCCTGTCGTTCTACTTCGACGTAGTGGACACCGCGAAGATCGCCGCCGCCCCCTGGTTGGCGCTGCCGCACTTCACCGCACCGGAGTTCAACTGGCAGGCGATCCTGTTCATCGTCCCGGTCGCCCTGGCACCGGCCATCGAGCACATCGGTGGTGTGATTGCGGTCGGCAGCGTCACCGGCCGCGACTACCTGAAGAAGCCCGGTCTGCACCGCACCCTGTTCGGTGACGGCATCGCCACCACCGCTGCCGGCCTGTTCGGCGGGCCGCCCAACACCACCTACGCCGAAGTCACTGGCGCGGTGATGCTGACCAAGAACTACAACCCGAAAATCATGACCTGGGCGGCAGTCTTCGCCATCACCCTGGCCTTTATCGGCAAGTTCGGCGCGCTACTGCAAAGCATCCCGGTGCCAGTGATGGGCGGGATTCTCTGCCTGCTGTTCGGCTCGATCGCCGCGGTGGGGATGAATACCCTGATCCGCCACAAGATCGACCTGGGCGAAGCCCGCAACCTGGTGATCGTCTCGGTGACCCTGGTGTTCGGCATTGGCGGCGTGCTGGTGGGAACCGGTACCGGTCCGGATGATTTCGGCCTCAAGGGCATCGCCCTGTGCGCCGTTGTCGCCATCGTGCTGAACCTGGTGCTGCCGGGGAACGACGGCTGGAAAAACAAGAAGGCCGATGAGCCTTTGATCTAGAGAACCCTTCGCCGGCAAGCTGTCTCCCACGCAGGAGCCGGCTTGCCGGCGAAGCTATTTACAACGCCAGCGGCGCTCGCTCGCACAAGGCGTTCAAGGCCTTGGCCCATTGTGGGTCGTCATTCAGGCAAGGGATCAACACCAGGTCCTCCCCTCCCGCCTCGCGAAACTGCTCGCGACCGCGATCACCGATCTCCTCCAGGGTTTCGATGCAGTCGGCGACAAATGCCGGGCACATCACCATGACTTTCTTTACTCCCTGCTTGGCCAATTCATCAAGCCGCGCCTCGGTGTAGGGCTCGATCCACTTGGCCCGTCCCAGACGAGACTGGAACGACACCGACCAGGTGCCATCCGCCAATCCCAAGTGCTCGGCCAAAGCCGATGCGGTGCGCATGCACTGGGCGCGGTAACAGGTGGCCAGCACCGCCGGCGAAGCATTGCGGCAACAGTCGGCGTCCTTGAAGCAATGCTGGCCGGTCGGGTCGAGCTTGGTCAGGTGGCGTTCCGGCAGGCCGTGAAAGCTGAGCAACAGATGATCATGCTCCCGGGCCAGGTATGGCTTGGCGCTGGCCGCCAGGGCCTGGATGTACTCAGGCTGATCGTAGAACGGCTGTAGCACGCTGAATTGCACGTCCAGCTTGCGCTCGCGCACCACGCGCCTGGCCTCTTCGATCACGGTGGTCACCGTGCTGTCGGCGAACTGTGGGTAAAGTGGTGCCAGGGTAATCTTCTTCTGTCCCTGTGCCACCAGCTTGAGCAGCGCCGACTCGATCGAAGGTTCGCCATAACGCATCGCCAGCTCGACCGGCCCCTGCTTCCACTGCTCGCTCATTACCTTCTGCAGACGCCGGCTGAGCACCACCAGCGGCGAACCCTCTTCCCACCAGATCGACGCGTAGGCATGGGCCGATTGCTCTGGCCGCTTGATCAGGATCAGCGACACCAGCAAGCGTCGAACCGGCCAGGGCAGGTCGATCACATAAGGGTCCATGAGGAATTGGTTGAGGTAGCTGCGCACGTCCGCCACCGAAGTGGAAGCCGGCGAACCCAGGTTGACCAGGAGCAACGCGTGATCGGTCATGCAACGTCCTATTTCAGAGGCGGCTGGACACAGGCGTCCAGGGCCGCAGGCAAATCAGTGAACTGGAAAGTGAAACCCGCTTCCAGCAACCGCGCGGGAACGGCACGCTGGCCTCCCAGCAACAGCAACGACAATTCACCCAAGGCCAGGCGCAGGAAAAACGCCGGCAGCGGTATTAGTGCGGGTCGGTGCAGCACCCGCCCCAAGGTCTTGGCGAACTCGCGGTTGCGCACCGGTTTTGGCGCGCAGGCATTATAAGGACCCTGCGCCCCAGACTGATGCACAAGAAAATCAATCAGGGCGATTTGATCGTCGATATGAATCCACGGCATCCATTGTCGGCCGTTGCCGATCGGCCCGCCCAGCCCCAGCTTGAAGGGCAGCAGCAGGCGCGACAAAAAGCCGCCCTCGGGCGACAGCACCAAACCGGTGCGCACCAGCACCACACGCACGCCCATGGCTTCGGCGCGCTGGGCAGTTTCTTCCCAGGCAATGCACAACTGGCTGGCAAAGTCCTCGTTGACCGGGGGCGAATCCTCGCTCAGCTCCCGTTCGCCACCGTCGCCGTACCAGCCCACCGCCGAGCCCGACACCAGCACACCGGGTTTGTGTTCGCGGCTTTCGAGCCAGGCCAGCAGGGTTTCAGTCAGGGCAATGCGGCTGTGCCACAGCAGCGCCTTGCGCTTGTGGCTCCAGGGCCGATCGGCGATCGGCGCCCCGGCCAGGTTGATCACCGCGTCCACCGGGATCTAGTCCAGCTCTTGCAACGCCTTGACAGCCCGCACCTGGGGACCGCACAGGGCGGCAACCTTATCGGGTTGGCGAGTCCATACACTCAACTGGTGACCCTGGGCCTGCCAGTGACGACACAGGGCACGCCCGATCAAACCAGTACCGCCGGTCAGCAATATATGCATGACATCTTCCTCGCGTGGCGTTTTACCCGAATCACTAGTCTATTTTTATAAGCAGGGATCTTTTCAATCGGACAGGCTGTGTTTTAACGATAGACAACCTGAACAACCGATGACGCCGAAAGCTATACCAAAAAACAATATTGTACAGGTTTTGGCGGCGGCGTAATCTGTACAGAAAGGTAAACGAGGCCCCTATGACAGTACCCATCGCAATCATTGGTACCGGCATCGCCGGACTCTCCGCCGCCCAGGCGCTACGAGATGCCGGGCATACCGTCCACCTTTTCGACAAAAGCCGCGGCAGCGGCGGGCGCATGTCGAGCAAACGCAGCGATGCCGGCAGCCTAGACCTGGGGGCCCAGTACTTTACCGCCCGCGACCGTCGTTTCGTCACCGAAGTCCAGCGCTGGCAAGCCAAGGGCTGGGTCGCCGAATGGACGCCACAACTCTACAACTCCCACGGCGGCCAGCTCAGCCCCTCGCCGGATGAACAGACCCGTTGGGTCGGCACTCCCCGCATGAGCGCCATCACCCGCGCGCTGATCGGCGACCTAGAGGCCCACTTCGCCTGCCGCATCACCGAAGTCTTCCGCGGCGAACAGCATTGGCATCTGCAGGACGCCGAAGGTTTCACCCACGGCCCTTTCAGCCACGTCGTGATCGCCACGCCGGCACCACAGGCCACTGCCCTGCTGGCCGCCGCGCCGAAGCTTGCGGGTGTCGCCGCCGGGGTGAAAATGGACCCGACCTGGGCCGTCGCCCTGGCCTTCGATACCCCTCTGGAAACCCCCATGGAAGGCTGCTTCGTCCAGGACAGCCCGCTGGACTGGCTGGCCCGCAACCGCAGCAAGCCCGGGCGCGACAGCCACCTCGACACCTGGGTCCTGCATGCCACCAGCGCCTGGAGCCGGCAGCACATCGACCTCTCGAAAGAAGCCGTGACCGAACAACTGCACGGTGCCTTCGCCGAGCTGCTGCACAGCGTCATGCCCGCCCCGACCTTCAGCCTGGCCCACCGCTGGCTCTACGCCCGCCCGGCCACCAGCCATGAATGGGGCGCCCTGGCCGACGCCGATCTGGGCCTGTACGTTTGCGGCGACTGGTGCCTGTCCGGCCGCGTCGAAGGCGCCTGGCTGAGCGGGCAGGAGGCCGCGCGCCGGCTCCACGAGAGCCTGCAGTGAATCGCCTCAACCCGCGCAAACTGCTGCTGTCGAAGTGGACAGCAGCCCACCCGCAACGCCGTGAGAAACACTTCCTGGTCACTGAGCTTTTCTGCGACGAAGAAGGCACTGTGCTGGACATCGAACTGCAAGCCGTACTCACCCGACGCAGCCAGCGCATGAGCTGGCAAACCCTGCTCAACGACAGCGACTGGCGAATGGGCTGGAAATAACCCGACAACCTACCAGGCAATACCTATACAAATAATTTGACTTGTACAACTTTAATTCTATGATGAAGAAAAGTTGTACAGCGTTACTTTTTTGTACAGGTAAGCCCCGGAGGTTGCACCATGTCCGCCAAGCCGAAAATTGCCATCAGCGCCTGCCTGATGGGCGTCGAGGTCCGCTACAACGGTGGCCACAAGGAGTCTCGCCTGTGCAGCCGAGTACTCAGTGACTACTTCGATTTCGTGCCTCTGTGTCCGGAAGTTGCAATCGGCATGGGCACCCCCCGCGAACCTATTCGACTGGTCGGCGACCCCGAGCAACCCCGGGCCGTAGGCACCGTGGATGCCAGCCTGGATGTCACCCTGCCCCTGGCGGAATATGGCGAGCGCATGGCGGCCCAGGTAGACGATATCTGTGGCTATATCTTCATGCAGAACTCACCATCCTGTGGTCTGGAGCGGGTCAAGGTGTACCAGGCCAACGGCATTCCCCACCGAAACGGCGGCCGGGGAATCTATGCCCAGGCATTCTGCGCACAGCATCCCAATCTGCCGGTGGAAGAAGCCGGACGCCTGAACGACCCGGTACTGCGGGAAAACTTCCTGACCCGGGTCTACGTCTATCGCGACTGGCAGGCGTTGCTCAAGCAAGGCCTGACCCGCCGCGCCCTCACCGACTTCCACTCGCGCTGCAAATACCTGCTGATGGCCCATCACCCCGAACAGTACAAGGCCCTGGGCAATCTGTTGGGCAGCATGGGCAAGGGCGATGCGACGCTGATCGGCCCACGCTACTTCAGCCAGTTGATGGAAGCGCTGAGCCGCTGCGCCACCCGTGGCACCCACAGCAATGTGCTGCAGCACCTGAGCGGCTACCTCAAGCAAGCCATCAGCAGCGCGGACAAGCAGGAAGTGCAGCATGTCATTGGTCAGTACCGTCACGGCATCGTGCCTCTGGTGGTGCCCCTGACCCTACTCAAGCACCACTTCCGCCAGCACCCCGATCCCTACATCGCCCAGCAGTTGTATTTGCAACCGCACCCGGAAAACCTCAGCCTGCGCAACGCGATCTGAGCCATGAAAGCACTCGACCAACAGGCCGAAGACAACAGCGCCCACTACCGGCGCGCCCTGGATGAAGGCTGGCTGCCGATTCGCGAAGTGGCGCGCCAGACCGGGGTCAACGCCGTCACCCTGCGCGCCTGGGAGCGCCGTTACGGACTGATCGTGCCCCTGCGCACCCCAAAGGGCCACCGCCTGTACTCCCAGGAGCAGGTGCAGGAAATCCTCACCATCCTCACCTGGCTCAATCGCGGGGTGGCGGTCAGCCAGGTCAAGCACCTGCTGGACAGCGCCCCAAGCGCCAGCACACCGGCCGAGAACGACTGGCAGCGCCTGCGCCAGACCCTGAGCCTGGCGATCAGCCAACTGGCCGAGCGCAAGGTCGACGACACCTTCAACCAGGCCATGGCCCTGTATCCGCCGCGCACCCTGTGCGAGCACCTGCTGATGCCGTTGCTGGCAGAACTGGAGCAGCGCTGGCAGGGTCAGTTCGGCAGCCAGATGGAGCAGGTGTTCTTCTACTCCTGGCTGCGCAGCAAGCTGGGGGCACGGATCTACCACAACAATCGACAGCTGCAGGCCCCACCGCTGCTGCTGGTCAACCAGTCGGACCTGCCGCTGGAACCCCACCTGTGGCTGACCGCCTGGCTGGCCAGCAGCGCCGATTGCCCGGTGGAAGTCTTCGACTGGCCACTGCCCGGCGCCGAACTGGCCCTGGCCGTCGAACGCCTGCAGGCCCGAGGCCTGCTGCTGTATTCAAGCAAGGCCCTCAACCCTGCGCAGTTGCCCAGGCTGCTCAACGGCATCGACTGCAAAAAATTCATCGCCGGACCCGCGGTGTGCATCCATCCCGCCGAGTGGTCCGTATGTCTCTCTGAAATCGCCGATCTGCACCTGGCCCAGGACCCGATAACGGCCTGCCAGGCGCTGCTTGAGCGAGGACTCTTCTGAACCGGGAATCAGCATGCAATTGATCTGGCTGCGCAGCGACCTGCGCCTACATGACAACACCGCCCTCTGCGCCGCCACCCAGCGTGGCCCGACCGTAGCGGTGTACCTGCTGAGCCCGGAGCAGTGGCAGGCCCACGACGATGCGCCGTGCAAGGTTGACTTCTGGCTGCGCAATCTGCAGTCGTTGAGCAAGTCCCTGGGCCGGCTAAACATCCCCCTGCTGATCCGCAGCGCCGCCACCTGGGACCAGGCCCCCCAGGTCCTGCTGGAACTGTGCCGACAACTGCAGGTACGCATGCTGCATTTCAACCAGGAATACGGGATCCACGAAAGCCGTCGCGACGCCGCAGTGACCCGGGTTCTGGAAGAGGCCGACATCAGTGTCCAGGCCCACCTCGATCAACTGCTGTTCCAGCCCGGTAGCGTGCTGACCAAGAGCGGCGGCTACTTCCAGGTCTTCAGCCAGTTCCGCAAGGTCTGCTACAGCCGCCTGCACAGCGCACTGCCGGCCCTGGTCGCCAGTCCCAAGGCGCAATTGCCGCTGTCGATCCAGGCCGATCCCGTGCCCCGTCATATCGACAGCTTCCCATCCCCCAGCCAATCACTGCGCGACCTCTGGCCGGCCGGCGAAGATCAGGCCCTGGGCCGCCTGGAACAGTTCACCGACGAGCAGATCCACTACTACCAGAGCGAACGCGACTTCCCGGCCAAGCCCGGCACCAGCCAGCTTTCGCCCTACCTCGCCGCCGGAGTGATCTCGCCGCGGCAATGCCTGCACGCCGCCTTGCGCTGCAACCAGGGAGAGTTCGAAAGCGGCAATCCCGGCGCCGTCACCTGGATCAACGAACTGCTGTGGCGCGAGTTCTACAAACACATCCTGGTGGGTTACCCACGGGTTTCCCGGCACCGCGCCTTCCGCCCGGAAACCGAGGCGGTGGCCTGGCGCGACGCCCCCGAAGACCTGGCGGCCTGGCAAGAAGGGCGCACCGGCCTGCCGATCATCGACGCCGCCATGCGCCAACTGCTGGAGACCGGCTGGATGCACAACCGCCTGCGAATGGTGGTGGCGATGTTCCTGACCAAGAACCTGCTGATCGACTGGCGTGAAGGCGAGCGCTTCTTCATGCGCCACCTGATCGACGGCGACCTGGCGGCGAACAATGGCGGCTGGCAATGGAGTTCCTCCACCGGCACCGACGCCGCGCCGTACTTCCGCATTTTCAACCCCGTGAGCCAGTCGGAACGTTTCGATGCCGAAGGGCGCTTCATCAAGCACTGGCTGCCGCAACTGGCGGGGTTGAACAAAAAGGATATCCACAACCCGGGGGCCATGGGCGGCCTGTTCGCAGTCGCCGACTACCCGGCGCCCATGGTCGACCTGGCCATGTCCCGGGATCGCGCCCTGGCCGCCTTCAAGGCCCTGCCTGCGCGGCCGGACGCGGGGGGGACCCATGACTGACTTCCTCCAGCGCTTCGCCCGGGACTTCGCCAGCCTCGACAAGCACAACCTGCAGCGCCTGGATCAGCTCTACAGCGAGGACATCCAGTTCACCGACCCGCTGCACGAGGTCAATGGCTTGCCGCGCCTACGGCACTACTTCGCCGAGCTGTACGCCAATGTCAGCGAGCTGCGCTTCGACTTCCACGGCATCGATACCTGCGGCGAAGGCCAGGGCTACCTGCGCTGGACCATGAGCTACCGCCACCCGCGCCTGCGCGCTGGCCAGCTGGTCCGGGTCGCCGGCTGCTCGCACCTGCATTGGCGTGACGACAAGGTCTACCGGCATCGCGACTATTTCGACGCCGGCGCGCTGCTCTATGAACACCTGCCGGTACTCGGCACGGTGATCGCCTGGTTGAAAAGGAGGCTCGGATGAACCCGGCAATGCCACGGCGGATCTGGCTCACCGGTGCCAGCAGCGGCATCGGTGCGGCGCTGGCCGAAGAGCTGCTCAAGGCCGGCGCCCAGGTGGCCGTCAGCGCCCGTTCGCGCGAGCCCCTGGAGGCCCTGGCCCAGCGGTATCCGGGTCGGGTGCTGGTGGTGCCCGGCGATCTCACCGACGCCCTGCAAGTGCGCGAGATCGGCAAGCGCATCGCCCAGGCCTGGGGCGCCCTGGACACGGCGATTCTCAATGCCGGCACTTGTGAATACATCGACGTGCAGCAATTCGAGGCGGCGCTGATCCAGCGTGTGCTCAACAGCAACCTGCTGTCCGCCGGCTATTGCATCGAAGCCGCACTGCCCTTGTTGCGGGCCGGCAATCAGCCCCATCTGGTGGGCGTGGCCAGTTCCGTGACCTATCTGCCGCTGCCCCGGGCCGGCGCCTACGGCGCCTCCAAGGCCGCCCTGCGTTACCTGCTGCAATCCTTGCGCATCGACCTGGCCGCCGAGGGCATCGACGTCACCGTGGTCAGCCCGGGCTTCGTCGATACCCCGCTGACCGCGCGCAACGACTTTGCCATGCCCATGAGCTGGCCCGCCGCCAAGGCCGCCCGACATATCCACAAGCGTCTGTCACACCGGGATCTGGAGATCGCTTTCCCCGCCCCGTTCATCTTCGGCCTCAAGCTGCTGTCCTGGCTGCCCGGCCGCTTGCAACTGGCCATCGGCAAACGCCTGGCCCGCACGGGGAGTGCATCGTGAAAATCGCCATTATCGGTAGCGGCATCGCCGGCCTGACCTGCGCCTACGTTCTCAACCGTCGCCATGACATCCGGGTCTTCGAGGCCGGCAGCTGGATCGGCGGTCACACCCATACCGTGGAAGTCAGCCACAACGGCGAAACCCAATCCGTGGACACCGGGTTCATCGTCTTCAACGACTGGACCTACCCCAACTTCATCCGCCTGCTGGGCCAGATCGGGGTCAAGTTCAAACCCACCGAGATGAGCTTCTCGGTGTGCGATACGGCCTCGGGCCTGGAGTACAACGGCAACAACCTCAACAGCCTGTTCGCCCAGCGGCGCAACCTGCTGTCGCCCGGGTTCTGGGGCATGCTGCGGGACATTCTGCGCTTCAACAAAACCGCCTTGCTCGATCTGCAGCAGCAGCGGATCGCCGCCGACACCACCCTTGGCGACTACCTGAAAAACCAGGGCTATGGCGAGCGTTTCATCCAGCACTACATCGTGCCCATGGGGTCGGCGATCTGGTCGATGTCACGGGTGCAGATGCTCGGTTTCCCCTTGCAGTTCTTTGTGCGTTTCTTCAAGAACCACGGCTTGCTGTCGGTGAACAATCGTCCCCAGTGGTGCGTGATCGAAGGCGGCTCAAGCCGCTATATCGAACCGCTGACCGCCTCGTTCCGCCAGCACATCCGCCTCGACTGCCCGGTGCAACGGGTCGAGCGCGACGAAACCGGCGTGCTGATCCACAGCGCCGCCGGCAGCGAACGCTTCGACAAGGTGGTGTTCGCCTGTCACAGCGACCAGGCCCTGCAACTGCTGGCCAGCCCCAGCCGGGCCGAGCGGGAGATTCTCCAGGCCCTGCCCTACGCCGACAACGACGTGGTACTGCACACCGATACCCGGCTGCTGCCCCGCCGGCGCCTGGCCTGGGCCAGCTGGAACTACCGCCTGGACGCCAGCGGCGACAAAGCCGCCGCCGTGACCTACGACATGAACATCCTGCAAGGCCTGAAGAGCGACACCACCTTCTGCGTCAGCCTCAACCAGACCGCGGTCATCGACCCGACGCAAATCCTTGCCCGCTTCACTTACGCCCACCCCCAGTACAGCCTCGAAGCGGTGGCGGCCCAGGCCCGCTGGAGCGAGCTGCAAGGCGCCCAGCACAGCTTCTACTGCGGCGCCTACTGGGCCAACGGCTTTCACGAAGACGGCGTGGTCAGTGCGTTGCGCGTGGCCCAGGCCTTTGGTGAACAACTGTGAACAGTGCCCTGTACAGCGGCTGGATCAGCCACCGGCGCTTCGCCCCCAAGGACCATGCCTTCCGCTATCGGATCGGCCTCTTGTACCTGGACCTGGACGAGCAGGAATCGGTGCTGGGACTCTCGCCCCTGGCGGGCCGCAGCCGTTTCGCCCCCTTCGCCTTCCGCGAAAGCGATTACCTGAAGGACTTCACCGGCCAGGGCATGCGCCTGATCGACGCGGTACGCCAGCAAGTGGCCGCAGCCATCGGCCGTGTGCCGGGCGGCGCGGTGCGCCTGTTGACCCAGGTGCGCAGCTGGGGCCTGGCGTTCAATCCGGTGAGTTTCTTCTACTGCTTCGAGGCCGACGGGCAACTGGCGGCGATTCTCTGTGAAGTCACCAATACCCCGTGGCGCGAGCGCTATCACTACGTGCTGCCGGCCCGCCCGGACAGTGCCGGCGCTGCCGAGCACCAGCACTTTGCCGTGGCCAAGGCCTTCCACGTCTCGCCGTTTTTACCCCGTGACCTGGAATACCGCATGAGCTTCAGCCCGCCGGCCGATCGCCTGGGCGTGCACATGGCCGACTGGCAGGGTGATCTGAAGGTATTCGACGCCACCCTCAGCCTGCAGCGCCAGACCCTGGATCGCCGCAGCCTGCACCAGTACCTGCGCAGTTTTCCATGGATGACCGCCAAGACCTGCCTGGCCATCTACTGGCAGGCCCTGCGCCTGACCGCCAAGGGCATCACCTTCTTTCCCCATGAGGCCGCCGACGGCGCCTATCGCACAGCCGCTGTACAACCCAAGGATCGCCGCCATGAAATCCTCTAGCGTATCGGCCAGAAATACCCTGTTCAGCACCCACAGCCTTACCGCCAACCTGTTGCGTCGCGGTGTGCTGCGGCAACTGGCGCACCTCAAGCACGGCCAACTGCTGGTCATCGAAAACGCCGAGCGCCTGGTCTTCGGCGACCGCACGGCGGCCTTGGTGGGTGAGATCCATATCCACGACAGCAGCGCCTGGGGGCTGGTGGCCAGCAGCGGCTCGATCGGTGCCGGCGAAGCGTTCATCCACGGCTACTGGAGCACCCCGGACCTGACGGCGGTGATCCGCATCTTCGTCAGCAACCTGGACGTGCTGGATGCCATGGAAGGCGGCCTGGCGCGACTCGGCCGGCCGTTGGTACGCGGCCTGCACTGGCTCAATCGCAACACGCGCAAGGGCTCGCAGAAAAACATCGCCGCCCACTACGACCTCGGCAATGAACTGTTCGAGCAGTTTCTCGACCCCACGATGATGTATTCGGCCGCGCAATTTCGCAGCGAGGACGACAGCCTGGAGCAGGCCCAGTTGAACAAACTGGAACGCATCTGCCAGAAACTCGCCCTCAAGCCCGAGGATCACCTGCTGGAAATCGGCACCGGCTGGGGCAGCATGGCGCTGTATGCGGCGCAGAACTACGGGTGCCGCGTGACCACCACCACCTTGTCCAAGGAACAGTTCGCTTATACCCGCCAGCGCATCGACGCTGCCGGCCTGCAGGACCGGGTGACCCTGTTGCTGGAGGACTATCGCGACCTGGACGGGCATTACGACAAGCTGGTGTCCATCGAAATGATCGAAGCCGTGGGCCACCGCTTCCTGCCCACCTACTTCCAGCAGTGCGCGAAGTTGCTCAAAAGCAACGGCCTGATGCTGCTGCAAGCCATCACCATCCGTGACCAGCGCTATGAACAGGCGAAGAACGGCGTGGACTTCATCCAGCGCTACATCTTCCCCGGCGGCGCCCTGCCCAGCGTGCAGAAGATGCTCGAAGTGGTCAGCCGCGACACCGACATGAACCTGCTGCACATGGAGGATTTCGGCCTGCACTACGCCCGCACCCTGCGCCTGTGGCACGAGAACTTCCGCCGCGCCCACGGCCGCCTGAGCGAGCTGGGCTATGACACGTACTTCCTGCGCCTGTGGGAGTTCTACCTGTGCTACTGCGAAGGCGGTTTCCTGGAGCGCAGCATCGGCACCGCGCAAATGCTCCTGGCCAAACCCTCGGCGGTGCCGCAACCCCTGCTGGGACGTTTCGATGCGTAAACAACTGGCCAACGCCCTGCTGTTCCAGCTGGGCTGGTTCATCTGTGTGCTGTCCGGCGACAGCGCCTGGCTGCTGCTGGGGGTGGCGATCCTGCTGGCGCATTTTCGCTGGATCGGCAGCTGGGCCGCGGAAGGCCGGATGATTTTCGGGGTCGCCCTGACCGGCATTACCCTGGACAGCTTCCTGCACTGGCTGGGGGTGTTCCAGTTCCAGCAAGTGAGCCTGCTGATTCCCCTGTGGCTGATCGTGCTCTGGGCCTTGCTGGGAACCACTTTGCGCCACTGCCTGGCGTGGACCGCCCGGCCCTGGTGGCTGACCTGCCTGGTTGGCGCACTGTGCGGACCGCTGTCCTATTACGCCGGGGGCCGCCTGGCCGGAGTGAGCTTTGCCTATGGCCTGTGGCCAACCCTGCTGGGGCTGGGACTGCTGTGGAGCATGCTGCTGCCGCTGCTGCACGTGCTCGCACGCCCCACTGCGGAAGAACCGCAGGCAGCCATCCCGGACTGAGCGTCCGTCCGGGCTTTCCCACAGCAGGGGCTCACTGCCTTACACTGCGCGCCTATGACCACCATCCCCGTTATCTCCATCGCCGCCGAACCCGCCGTCAGTTGCTCCACCTGCGCCGCCTGTTGCTGCCAGCTGGAGGTCATGCTGATCACCGACACCGGGGTGCCCGAGCGCTTTATCGATACCGACGATTGGGGAGGGGAAGTCATGCGCCGCCTGGATGACGGCTGGTGCGCGGCGCTGGACCGCGACAGCATGCGTTGCAGCATCTATGAGCTGCGGCCGCTGATCTGTCGCGAGTTCGAGCTGGGCGAGGCCGATTGCTTGAGCGAACGCCGGGGAATTGCCACGGCGTATCGCTGATAGCGGCCTTAGAGCGGCATCGTGTAATGCAGCGCGTAGCTTTCGATACCGTCGTTGGGGGTCTTGATGCCGGCGTTGGAGTAGTGCGTGGCGCGGATACCGACTTCATGGCCACCGGCGAAGCGCAGGCCGAAACCGATGCGGTCTTCGAACTGGAAGGATGACCCCAGCTTGTTGTCCTCGACCTGGGTATGGGCAAAGGCCGCTACCCCGATGCCGGCCTCGATGTAGGGCTTGACGCTGGCCCCGGCGAATTCGTAGACCAGCACCGGGGAGAACGACAGGCTGTGGTTGCTGGAGGTCTTGTCGCCATCCCAATAGGTGTAGGCGCCGCTCCAGTAACCCGTGAGACGGCCGACGTCACTTTGCAGCCAGCTCTTGTCCCAATCCCATTGCATACCCAGCCGATAGGCCTGGGTCGAATCGCCGGTTTGCCCCACGGAGAACTCGACTCCGGCCGCCTGCGCGGAAAAACTGTGCCCCAACAACCCGGCCGCAAGTGCAGCCAAACACAACAGTCGCTTCATCAGGAACATCCTTTTCGAACGGTTTTATATGGTGTTGTACAACCCTGTGGATAGGCTATAGAAGCCAGCGCGCATTCAGAAGTTCAGCGCCAGCGAAGGGATTTTTCACGATTTTTTCACAACTGCAAAGGCAGGACTTCAGCAGACTCTTTCCACAACAGAGGCAGCACCCGGGCAAAGTGCGGGACATCGCCACTGGTCCAGAAACAGGTTTCCCGGGCTGGCCCCTGGGCGCGCAGATCGCCTTCGTCGAGCAGCCGCTGCAATTGCCGGGCAACCGCGGCGCCGGTATCGATCAGGCTGATGGGCCCGGGCAGCATCTGCGCCAGCAGCGGCTTGAGAAACGGATAATGGGTGCAGCCCAGGATAATGGTGTCGCAGCCGGCAGCCAGCAGAGGCTCGAGGTAGCCGTGCAACAGTTGGCGCAGAGCGGCACTGTGCAAGTCGCCATTCTCGATCATCTCCACCAGCCCCGGGCAGGGCTGCGTGACGACCTTCACATCAGTGGCGAAACGGTCGAGCAAGGCGGCAAACTTGGCACTCTGCAAGGTGCCGGTGGTGGCCAGCACCCCGACCACGCCGCTGCGGGTCGCGGCCGCCGCCGGCTTGACCGCAGGCTCCATGCCAACGATGGGCCAGTCCGGATAATCGCGGCGCAGGTCGGCCACCCCGGCCACGGTAGCAGTGTTGCAGGCCAGTACCAGGGCCTTGGCGCCCTGTTCACGAAAGAACCGGGCCATCAGGCTGCAACGCTGGCGAATGAACTCCGGGGTCTTTTCGCCATAGGGAATATGCCCGCAGTCGCCGAAATACAGCAGCGACTCGTAGGGCAGCAACTGTTGTATTTCCGCCAGCACTGAGAGGCCGCCGACGCCGGAGTCGAACACCCCGATCGGCGCTTCACTCACGATGGGTACCACAGACGCTGCACCCCGGATCGCGCTTGACCCGCAACTCGCGAAAGCGCGTGCCCAGGGCATCGATCAACAACAACCGGCCCACCAGCGGCTCGCCAAACCCGGCCAGCAGTTTCAGGGCTTCCAGGGCCTGCAGGCTGCCCACGGTGCCCACCAGCGGGCCGAGCACCCCGGCTTCACTGCAGGTCAGTTCGGCTTCGCTGCCATGCCCGTATAGACAGTGGTAGCAAGGGCTTTCCGGGCGCCGCGGGTCGAAGACCGACAATTGCCCTTCCAGGCGGATCGCCGCACCGCTGACCAGGGGCTTGCCGGCCGCCACGCAAGCGGCGTTCACCGCCTCGCGGGTACTGAAGTTGTCGGAGCAATCGAGCACCAGGTCCACCGCCGCCACGGCAGCGGCCAGGGTATCGACATCCAGCGCCTGGCGATGGGGCACCAGGCGGACCTCCGGGTTGAGGGCAGACAGGCGACTGATGGCCGAGTCCACCTTGCTGACCCCGACGCTGTGGCTGTCGTGGATGATCTGCCGTTGCAGGTTGGTCAGGTCCACGCTGTCGAAGTCGGCCAGGTGCAGCTCACCAACCCCCGCCGCCGCCAGGTACAAGGCTGCGGGAGCACCGAGACCGCCGAGGCCGACGATCAGCACGCGGCTTTCCTTGAGGCGCAGCTGGCCGTCGATATCGACATGCTGCAACAGAATCTGTCGGCTATAGCGCAACAGCTCCTGGTCGGTCAGCACGGCCGGCACCCGAGGCTGATGCGCTCGTGCCCACCGAGGTCGAGCCGGCTGTGGACCTCGATGAAACCCTGGGCAGCCAGCAACTCGCGGACCGCCGCGGCCTGATCGTAACCGTGCTCCAGCATCAGCCAGCCACCGGTCTCCAGGTGTTGCGGAGCCTGGGCGACGATCAGGCGCAGGTCGTCCAGGCCATCCTTGCCCGCCACCAAGGCGCTTTCCGGCTCGAAACGCACGTCGCCGGCCACCAGATGGGGGTCGGCTTCGGCAATGTAGGGCGGGTTGCTGATGATCAGATCAAAGCGCCGGGACTCAACGGAGCTGAACCAGTGGCTGCTGAGCACGCTGACGTTGTCCAGTTGCAGGCGCTGGCGGTTGCGTTCGGCCAGGGCCACGGCTTCCAGTACCCGGTCCACCGCCGTGACCTGCCAGGCCGGGCGCTCGCTGGCCAGGGCCAGGGCGATGGCACCACTGCCGGTGCCCAGGTCAAGGACCGTGGCTGGGGTCGCGGGCAACAGTTCCAGCGCCGCTTCCACCAGTAGTTCGGTGTCGGGGCGCGGGATCAGGGTGTGGGGCGCCACCTCCAGGTCGAGCTTCCAGAAGCCCTGCTGGCCAAGGATATAGGCCACCGGCTCGCCGGAGCGGCGTCGCTGCAGGTAGTCGGTGAACACCAGGGCCGCCTCGCTGGGCACGATGCGCTCCGGCCAGGTGTGGAGAAAGCTGCGGGGCTTGCCCAGGGCCGCGGCCAGGAGCAGCTCGGCATCCAGGCGCGGGGTCGGCGAGTCGGGCAGTTGGGCTGCGCGCAGCAGGCTGGCGATGATGGTCATTTACTCACCCAATGCCGCAAGTTGATCGGCCTGATATTCAGCCAGCAACGGCTCGATGACGGCTTCCACGCCCCCGGCGAGGATTTCGTCCAGGGAATACAGGGTCAGGTTGATGCGGTGATCGGTGACCCGGCCCTGGGGGAAGTTGTAAGTGCGAATGCGCTCGGAACGGTCCCCCGAGCCCACCAGCAACTTGCGCTCGCTGGCAATGGCATTGGCCGCGGCACTGGTCTGCTGGTCGTTGAGCTTGGCCGAGAGCCAGGACATGGCCCGCGCCCGGTTCTTGTGCTGGGAACGCTCTTCCTGGCACTCCACCACGATCCCCGAAGGGATGTGGGTGATGCGGATCGCCGAGTCGGTCTTGTTCACGTGCTGGCCACCGGCACCCGAGGAGCGATAGGTGTCGATGCGCAGGTCCGCCGGGTTGATCTCGATGGCTTCCTGTTCATCCGGCTCGGGCAGTACTGCCACGGTGCAGGCCGAAGTGTGGATGCGGCCCTGGGATTCGGTGGCCGGCACTCGCTGCACGCGGTGCGCGCCAGATTCGAACTTGAGCTTGCCGTAGACGCTCTCGCCTTCGACCCGGGCAATGACTTCCTTGTAGCCGCCGTGCTCACCCTCGTTTTCCGAGAGGATCTCCAGCCGCCAGCCACGCCGCTCGGCGTAACGGGAATACATGCGGAACAGGTCGCCGGAGAAGATCGCCGCCTCGTCGCCGCCGGTGCCGGCACGGATTTCCAGGAATACGTTGCGCCCGTCGTTGGGGTCCTTGGGCAGCAGCATGCGCTGCAGGCTGCTTTCCAGTTCGGCCAGTTGTTCCTTGGCCTCGCGCACTTCCTCGGCGGCCATTTCCCGCAGGTCCGGGTCGTTGTCCTTGAGCAGCGCCTGGGCGCCTTCAAGGTCCGCCTGGACCTTGAGCACCTGTTTATAAGTAGCCACGATCGGCTCGACTTCCGCGTATTCCTTGGAGTAGGCGCGGAACTTGGCCTGATCGGAAATGACCTCAGCATCGCCGAGCAAGGCGGTCAGTTCCTCGAAACGATCCTGGAGAATGTCCAGCTTACTGAGCAGTGACGCTTTCATTACGGGGTTTTATCCGATGAGCCCTCACCGAGGGCAAAGAGTTCTTGGGCCATGGCCAGCGCATCGAGGCGGCCTTCGGCGGAGAGCTTTTTCAACTGCACGCTCGGCGCGTGCAACAGTTTATTGGTCAGGCCGCGGGCCAACTGGGCCAGCACGTCCTCGGCGCCGCTGCCGTTGGCCAGCATGCGCAGGGCTTTCTGCAGTTCTTCATCGCGCAGGCGTTCGCTCTGCTGACGATAGGCCTTGAGCACATCCACAGCCGCCAGTTCCCGCAGGCGCACCATGAAATCCTCGGCGCCGATGTTCACCAGTTCCTCGGCGGCCTGGGCCGCGCCCTGGCGGCTCTTGAGGTTTTCTGCCACCACTTCGTGCAAGTCGTCGACGGTATAGAGGTAAACGTCGTCCAACTCGCCGACTTCTGGCTCGATATCCCGGGGAACGGCGATGTCCACCATGAAAATCGGCTTGTGCTTGCGCAGCTTCAAGGCACTTTCCACTGCGCCCTTGCCGAGGATCGGCAACTGGCTGGCGGTGGAACTGATGACGATGTCGCTGTGCACCAGTTCCTGGGGAATATCCGAAAGCAGCACGGCATGGGCACCGAATTGCTCCGCCAGGAGGCTGGCGCGCTCCAGGGTACGGTTGGCCACCACGATACGCTTGACTCCCAGGTCGTGCAGGTGCCGGGCCACCAGGGTGATGGTCTCCCCGGCGCCGATCAGCAGTGCCTGGCTGCGTTGCAGGTCGCTGAAAATCTGTTTCGCCAGGCTCACCGCGGCGAAGGCCACGGACACCGGGTTCTCACCGATGGCGGTGTCGGTGCGCACCTGCTTGGCGGCGCTGAATGTGGCCTGGAACAGCCGGCCCAGCAGCGGCCCGACGGTGCCGGCCTCGCGGGCCACGGCGTAGGCGGACTTCATCTGCCCGAGAATCTGTGGCTCGCCCAGTACCAGCGAATCCAGCCCCGACGCCACCCGCATCATGTGACGAACTGCCGCATCGTCCTCATGCACGTAGGCACTGGCGCGCAGCTCGTCTAGGCTCAAATGGTGATATTCCGCCAGCCAGCGCAGCACCACATCCGCAGAAAGATGATCCTGTTCTATATAGAGCTCACTGCGATTGCAGGTGGAGAGGATCGCAGCTTCGCGGCTGTCGGTGAGTCGGCAGAGCTGCTGCAAGGCCTCAACCAACTGCTCAGGGGTAAAGGCCACGCGCTCGCGGACGTCTACAGAAGCAGTCTTGTGGTTAATACCGAGTGCAAGGAAGGCCATTCAAGGTCGCTGATGATGTCGAGAAGCCGGCAATTGTCCTACTTCGCCCGACTCAGAACAACTACCGCCGACTATTGTCCTAATAGACTGCCTCTGTTCTGGCATCCCGTTGAGTCTCGGTTATGTTTGGCCGAAGGCTTGTGTCATGATGATCCGACCGCAGGTTAGTCGCCCTCTTCCTATATGAATAGATCTTCCGCGTTGCTCCTCGCCTTTGTCTTCCTCAGCGGTTGCCAATCTCTGGCACCCGTTTCATCGGACGCTACGTCGCCGGTGGAAGACAGCACCTCCGCCCCTGAAAAGCCCAAGGTCTATTCCTCGTTCAGCGAAGACACCGTCTTCAGCCTGCTGAGCGCTGAACTCGCGGGCCAGCGCAATCGTTTCGACATTGCCCTGGACAACTACGTGACCCAGGCCATCAACACCCAGGATCCGGGCATCTCCGAGCGGGCCTTTCGCATCGCCGAATACCTGGGCGCCGACCAGGCTGCCCTGGACACATCGCTGATCTGGGCGAAAAACGCCCCCGACGACCTGGAAGCGCAGCGAGCCGCCGCGATCCAGCTGGCCCGGGCCGGGCGCTATGACGACTCGATGGTCTATATGGAGAAGGTCCTGCAAGGCAAGGGCGATACCCACTTCGACTTTCTTGCCCTGTCCGCAGCCGATACCGACCAGGACACGCGCAACGGCCTGATGAAAAGCTTCGACCGCCTGCTGCAGAAACACCCGCACAACAGCCAGTTGATTTTCGGCAAGGCCTTGCTCATGCAACAGGACGGCGACGCCAAGGAAGCCCTGGCCCTGCTGGAACAGAACCCACCGGAAGACGGCGAAGTTGCGCCATTGCTGCTGCGCGCCCGCCTGCTGCAAAGCCTGAACCGGGGTAAAGAAGCCCTGCCGCTGCTGGAAAAAAGCATCCGCAAGTACCCGGACGACAAGCGCCTGCGCCTGACCTACGCCCGCATGCTGGTGGAGCAGGACCGCATGGAGGATGCCAAGACCCAGTTCTCCAGTCTGGTCCAGCAATATCCGGAAGATGACGAACTGCGCTATTCCCTGGCACTCGTCTGCCTGGAGGCCAAGGCCTGGGAAGAAGCCAAGGGCTACCTGGAAGACCTGATTGCCCGTGAAAGCCACGAAGACTCCGCGCACCTGAACCTGGGCCGGATCGCCGAAGAACTCAACGACCCGCAAGGGGCCTTGATCGAATACGGCCAGGTCGGCCCGGGCAATGACTACCTGCCCGCACAGTTGCGCCAGGCCGATATCCTGATGAACAACGGCCGCACCGACGAGGCGCAAAAACGCCTGGTGGCGGCCCGCGACGCCCAACCCGACTACGCCATCCAGCTGTACCTGATCGAAGTCGAGACCCTGTCGGCGAACAACCAGGGCGAGCGCGCCTGGAAAGTCATCCAGCAGGCCCTGCAGCAATACCCCGACGACATGAACCTGCTGTACACCCGCGCCATGCAGGCGGAAAAACGCAATGACCTGGCGCAGATGGAAAAGGATCTGCGCCTGATCATCCAGCGCGAACCGGACAACGCCATGGCATTGAACGCCCTGGGCTACACCTTATCTGACCGCACTACACGCTATGCCGAAGCCAAGACCCTGATCGAGCAAGCCCACCAGCTGACTCCGGAAGACCCGGCCGTCCTCGACAGCCTGGGCTGGGTGAATTTCCGCCTGGGCAACCTGGACGAAGCCGAACGCCTGCTGCGCCAGGCCCTGGAACGCTTCCCCGATCAGGAAGTGGCGGCGCACCTGGGTGAAGTGCTGTGGAACAACGGCAAGCAGCGCGAGGCCAAGCAGATCTGGAGCAAGTTCCTCAAGGATCAGCCCGACAGCCCCGTGCTACGCGGCACCATCAAACGCCTGACCGGATCAGAGACTCTTTAAGACCATGTTTTTGCGCCACTTTATCGTTTTCAGCTTTATCGCCCTGCTGGCCGGCTGCGCCGGCTTCGGTGCCCGCGAGTCCGTCCAGGGCCAGGGCAACCCTGCGCAATGGCGCTTGCACAAGGATCAACTGACCGGCCTCGACGGCTGGCAGATCAACGGCAAGATCGGCATTCGTGCCCCCAAGGATTCCGGCAGCGGCACGCTGTTCTGGCTGCAACGCCAGGACTACTACGACATCCGCCTGTCAGGCCCGCTGGGCCGTGGCGCCGCACGACTCACCGGTCGTCCCGGCCAGGTCAGCCTGGAAGTGGCCAACCAGGGTCGCTATGAATCCGCAAGCCCGGAAACCCTGCTGGAAGAACAGCTGGGCTGGAAGCTGCCGGTCTCGCACCTGGCCTGGTGGGTTCGCGGCCTGCCCGCGCCCGACAGCAAAAGCCGCCTGACCCTGGACGGCGACAGCCATCTGGCGAGCCTGGAGCAAGATGGCTGGCAGGTGGAATACAGCAGCTACTCGCAGCAGAACGGCTATTGGCTGCCCGAGCGGATCAAACTGCACGGCAGCGACCTTGACGTCACCCTGGTGATCAAGGAATGGCTGCCGCGCAAGCTGGGGCAATGAAATGTCCGTGGAAAAACTGACCCTGCCCTCCCCGGCCAAACTCAATCTGATGCTGCACATCCTCGGTCGCCGTGAAGATGGCTATCACGAGCTGCAGACCCTGTTCCAGTTTCTCGACTACGGCGATGAAATCACTTTCGCCCTGCGCGATGACGGCGTGATTCGCCTGCACACCGCGTTCGAAGGCGTGCCCCACGACAGCAACCTGATCGTCAAGGCAGCGAAGAAACTCCAGGAACAATCGGGCTGCACCCAGGGCGTCGACATCTGGATCGACAAGATCCTGCCCATGGGCGGTGGCATCGGCGGCGGCAGTTCGAATGCCGCCACCACCCTGCTGGGCCTCAATCACTTGTGGCAACTGGGCTGGGACGAAGACCGACTGGCTGCACTGGGGCTGACCCTGGGCGCCGATGTTCCGGTTTTCGTCCGCGGGCATGCTGCCTTCGCCGAAGGTGTGGGGGAAAAACTGACCCCTGAATATCCCGAAGAACCCTGGTATCTGGTACTGGTCCCGCAAGTGTCTGTTAGTACAGCAGAAATTTTTTCCGATCCTTTGTTGACACGGAACACCGCGCCCATTAAAGTGCGCCCCGTTCCCAAGGGAAACAGCAGAAACGACTGCCTTCCGGTAGTCGCAAGGCGTTATCCAGAAGTACGTAACGCATTGAATTTGCTAGGTAAATTTACCGAAGCAAAACTGACTGGAACTGGAAGTTGTGTGTTTGGGGGCTTCCCAAGCAAAGCTGAAGCTGATAAAGTCTCGGCCCTTCTTACAGAGACCCTTACAGGGTTTGTAGCCAAAGGAAGCAACGTTTCGATGTTGCATCGCAAGCTGCAAAGTCTGCTCTAAAGGAACCGAGTGCCAGGCATTCGAAGCAACAGATACAGGGGCGTCGCCAAGCGGTAAGGCAGCAGGTTTTGATCCTGCCATGCGTTGGTTCGAATCCAGCCGCCCCTGCCATTTTCCTATACTCATCCAGGTATACCCTCAGCCTTCAGGTACTGCGCGTGTCCAAGATGATGGTCTTTACGGGGAACGCTAACCCCGATCTGGCTCGGCGTGTCGTACGTCAGCTGCATATCCCTCTCGGTGACATCTCTGTTGGAAAATTTTCCGACGGCGAAATTACTGCCGAGATCAATGAAAATGTCCGCGGTAAAGACGTCTTCATTATTCAGCCGACTTGCGCTCCGACCAACGATAACCTGATGGAACTCGTGGTGATGGCCGACGCCTTCCGCCGTTCCTCAGCTACTCGTATCACTGCTGTTATTCCTTATTTTGGTTATGCCCGTCAGGATCGCCGTCCGCGTTCCGCACGTGTGGCTATCAGCGCGAAAGTCGTCGCTGACATGCTCACCGTAGTCGGCATCGACCGTGTTCTCACGGTTGATCTGCATGCTGACCAGATTCAGGGCTTCTTCGATATTCCGGTAGATAACATCTACGGCTCCCCGGTTCTGGTGGATGACATCGAAGATCAGCGTTTCGAAAACCTGATGATCGTGTCCCCGGACATTGGCGGCGTCGTGCGTGCACGTGCCGTGGCCAAGTCCCTGGGCGTTGATCTCGGGATCATCGACAAGCGTCGTGAGAAAGCCAATCACTCCGAAGTGATGCATATCATCGGCGACGTCGAAGGACGCACCTGCATTCTGGTCGATGACATGGTCGATACCGCCGGCACCCTGTGCCACGCGGCCAAGGCCCTGAAAGAGCATGGCGCAGCCAAGGTCTTTGCCTACTGCACACACCCTGTGCTGTCGGGTCGGGCCATCGAGAACATTGAAAATTCCGTGCTGGACGAGCTGGTGGTGACCAACACCATCCCGCTGTCCGCTGCAGCACAAGCCTGTGCGCGTATCCGTCAACTGGATATCGCACCGGTAGTTGCCGAGGCGGTTCGCCGTATCAGCAACGAAGAATCGATCAGCGCGATGTTCCGCTAGGGCCCGTCCCTGGCAGAACATCCCGATGACGAAAAGCGCCCCGTCCCAACCTGTGTTGGGACGGGGCTTTTTTGCCCATATCGCCTTTAGCGCTGGTCGCAAACGCTGGGGCGAGTGTGGTTATTTTGGAGATACAACATGAACGATTTTACTCTGAATGCTGAAGTGCGTTCCGACCTGGGGAAAGGTGCGAGCCGCCGCCTGCGTCGTCTCGCAAGCCTGGTTCCAGCTGTAGTTTACGGTGGCGACAAAGCCCCTGAATCCATCAGCATGCTGGCCAAAGAAGTTGCCAAGCTGCTGGAAAACGAAGCTGCCTACAGCCACATCATCGAACTGAACGTTGGTGGCACCAAGCAGAACGTCGTGATCAAGGCCCTGCAACGTCACCCGGCCAAAGGCCACGTGATGCACGCTGACTTCGTTCGCGTGGTTGCTGGTCAGAAACTGACCGCCATCGTTCCAGTGCACTTCATCAACGAAGCTGCTCCGGTCAAGAAAGGCGGCGAGATCTCGCACGTAATCGCGGAAATCGAAGTTTCCTGCCTGCCCAAAGACCTGCCTGAATTCATCGAAGTCGACCTGGCTGACGCTGAAATCGGCACCATTGTTCACCTGTCCGACATCAAGGCCCCTAAAGGCGTTGAATTCGTGGCCCTGGCACACGGCAACGACCTGGCAGTAGCCAACGTTCACGCTCCACGTGTTGCTCCAGAAGCTGCAGAAGGCGCTGCAGAGTAATTCACTCTGACGCGGGAGTTAAGCGGAGTACATCGCGGACTGGAACGTAGCGAGAAAGCGGGCGAGAACGCGAAGTTTGCCGCAAGGCAACCCAGCTCTTGTCGTCCACTTTCGCCGTAGCACCGGTTGCGGCGATGTCATCCACCACTCCAAAGAAGGGCCCCTATCGTGACTGCCATCAAACTGATCGTTGGCCTGGGTAATCCAGGCACCGAATACGAACAGACCCGGCATAACGCAGGGGCCCTTTTTGTTGAGCGCATCGCCGAAAAACAAGGGATCAACCTTGTCGCCGATCGCAAATATTTCGGCCTGACCGGGCGCTTCAGTCACCAGGGTCAGGACATTCGTCTGTTGATTCCCACCACCTACATGAACCGCAGCGGCCAGGCCGTGGCGGCGCTTGCCGGCTTCTTCCGCATCAAGCCGGAAGAGATCCTGGTGGCCCACGACGAACTCGACTTGCCGCCAGGCGTCGCCAAGCTCAAGACCGGCGGCGGCCATGGCGGGCACAACGGACTGCGGGACATCATCGCGCAGCTCGGTAATCAGAATACCTTTCACCGCCTGCGGCTCGGCATCGGCCATCCGGGCGTTGCCAGTATGGTTTCAAACTTTGTCCTGGGTCGTGCGCCACGCGCCGAACAGGAAAAACTCGATGCCAGCATCGATTTTGCCCTCGGCGTGCTGCCGGATATCTTCGCCGGTGAATGGAACCGCGCGATGAAAAACCTGCACAGCCAGAAGGCCTGACTCTACTCCTCGGGGAATACACCATGGGATTCAATTGCGGCATCGTCGGCCTGCCTAACGTCGGCAAGTCCACCCTGTTCAACGCCCTGACCAAATCCGGGATCGCGGCCGAGAACTTCCCCTTCTGCACCATCGAGCCCAACAGCGGTATCGTGCCGATGCCCGACCCGCGCCTGGACGCCCTGGCCGCCATCGTCGTGCCCGAGCGCGTGCTGCCGACCACCATGGAGTTCGTCGACATCGCCGGCCTGGTGGCCGGTGCTTCGAAAGGTGAAGGCCTGGGCAACAAGTTCCTGGCCAACATCCGCGAAACCGACGCCATCGCCCATGTGGTCCGCTGCTTCGAAGACGACAACGTGATCCACGTGTCCAACAGCGTCGATCCCAAGCGCGATATCGAGATCATCGACCTGGAACTGATCTTCGCCGACCTCGACAGCTGCGAAAAACAGTTGCAGAAAGTCGCCCGCAACGCCAAGGGCGGTGACAAGGATGCCGTGGCCCAGAAAGCCCTGCTGGAGCAGTTGATCGCCCACTTCACCGAAGGCAAGCCGGCCCGCAGCCTGATGAAGGACATGAGCAGCGATGAGAAGCTGATCATCCGTGGCTTCCACCTGCTGACCACCAAGCCGGTGATGTACATCGCCAACGTTGCCGAAGACGGCTTCGAGAACAACCCGCTGCTGGACGTGGTCAAGGCCATTGCCGAGGAAGAAGGCGCGATCGTGGTGCCGGTGTGCAACAAGATCGAGGCGGAAATCGCCGAGCTTGATGACGGCGAAGAAAAGGACATGTTCCTCGAGGCCCTGGGCCTGGAAGAGCCCGGCCTGAACCGGGTGATCCGCGCCGGCTACGAAATGCTCAACCTGCAGACCTACTTCACCGCAGGTGTGAAGGAAGTCCGCGCCTGGACCGTGCGTGTCGGTGCTACCGCGCCCCAAGCGGCCGCGGTGATCCACACCGACTTCGAGAAAGGCTTCATCCGTGCCGAAGTCATCGCCTACAACGACTTCATCCAGTTCAAGGGTGAAGCCGGAGCCAAGGAAGCCGGTAAATGGCGTCTGGAAGGCAAGGAATACATCGTCAAGGACGGCGACGTGATGCACTTCCGCTTCAACGTGTAATGCCCCTTCAGCCCCATTGCCTGGCAATGGGGCTGATTCCCCCCGCTACATCCAGCGGCCTCAGAAGTAAGTGGTCGCCCCCGCGAAGAACGCCCGTCCGGGCACATAGAAGTTGGTCGATCCGTCCCGCAGGTCTTTATCCAGCAGGTTCTGCACGCCGCCATTCAGGGTCAGCCACTTGGTCAGTGCCAGGTTCGCCGTCAGGTCGTAGGTGGTGTAGGACTGCACGAAATCATTGCCCAGGCCCCGCTGCTTGCCGACGTGCTGAGCCGAAAGCTCGGTGCTCAGACGGTCGGTGACCTGCCAGTCCAACGCACTGAATGCCGACAGTTTGGGTGAACTGATCAGGTCTTCACCGGTGGACAGGTTCTTGCTTTCCAGCATGTAGGTGGCGTTGGTGCGCCAGTTCACGGAGTCGCCCAGCGGCACCCGGGCGGTGCCTTCCCAGCCACGGGTACGGGCCTTGTCGACGTTTTCCAGCATGGTCCACCAGCGGCCCTGGTACTGGCCCAACGGGCCGTATTCGATCTTGTCGGTGAAATCGGTGTGGAAGTAGGTCAGGCCCGCTTCCCAGCCATCGTGGTCGAACGAAAGGCCGATTTCCTTGTTGGTGCTGGTTTCCGGTGTCAGGTTCGGATTGCCCGCCATCCAGCAACTACCAGTGACATAGCCCAACGGCCGCAACGAACCACAGCCCCGGCCTGCGGATTCGGTAGCCGCCCCCGCACTGCCCTCCTTCAGGCTTGGCGCACGAAACCCCTTGGAAACACCGCCACGCACGGTCCAGTCCGGGTGCGGGTGATAGACCACATACGCCCGCGGGCTGTTGTGGTTACCGTACTTGTCGCTGTGGTCGAAGCGGTTGCCCAGGGTCAGGGACAGGTTGTCCAGCAGGAACAGTTCATCCTCGATAAAGGCCGCCGAGTAATCGCCCTTCAAGGTCGAGCCACTGACCGGCGCGCCCTGATAATCCACGGGTACCGTGCCCAGGGTATCGGTGTTGGTCAGCTCTTCACGCTTCCATTGCCCGCCCACCGTCAGGCGCTGGTCCAACAGCAATTGGAAGGGAATATTCAGGCTGCCCTCGACGATCTTCTCTTCCGAGTTGGCTTTGCCCAGGTCAAGGTCGTTGCGGTACTTGTTCAGGTAGGCATCGAGCTTCGAGGTGCCAAAGCTCCAGTCGCCGGTATGGGACAGAATGTAGCTGTCGCGGGTCAGGCGGCTGGGGCCGAAGGCGCCACCAACGGTCTCGTTCCAGTCACCAAAGGTCTTCTTGGACGCCCAGGAATGCTCAACGCCATGCACCGCCTCGAAGGACAGGCTCTGCTCCTGGTTGATCTGCCAGTCCAGCAGTGCATTCACGCTCTGATCCTTGGAGCCGCCCGCGCCATCGTCGTACATGAAATCGCCCTGGGCATCGCGCCGCGCCTCTACCTCATCCGCAGCCCGACGCGTGACGTTGGCCCCCAGGCGCAGCCCCAGGGACTCCGTCAGCGGACCTGCCGCATTCATGCTGTACTGAGTGGTCTGGCCGCGGTCGGAATCCTTGGGCACGGTGATATTGGTGCTGGCCGAGCCGGTCCAGGTCCGCGAGACCTTGCGGGTGATGATATTGATCACCCCGCCCATGGCGTCCGAACCATACAGCGACGACATAGGCCCGCGGACGATCTCGATGCGCTCGATCATGTTCGGCGAGATCCAGTTCAGGTCCTGGCGCGCCAGGTCGCGGCGATAACTCAGGTCCGCGGAACTGCCGACCCGCTTGCCATCCACCAGGATCAGCGTGTACTTGTCGTCCAGCCCCCGCAGCTTGATCTTCGACTGCTCGCCCACCGGGCCGAAACCACCGGTCACCCCCGGCACCCGGCGCAGCAGGGTATTGAGGTCATAGACCGGCTGGCGCTCGATTTCCTCGCGGGTGATGACGCTGACACTGGCCGGGGCATCCTTGAGATCCGTGGCGCCGCCAGTAGCCGTGACAAAGGCGGTATCCAGTTCCAACGATGCAGGCTTGGCCTCTTCAACCGCATCGCCGGCCTGCGCCAGCGGGGCCAGCAGGCCGACACCGGCGCTGAGCAGAAGCGAATTGAACAGGCAGGAGCTGACTTTCATTACAAACGATCCTTGTCGATTCAATGCACCCGGATGGTGCATCAAGGGAGAGAGGGATCGGAGTGTAATGCTAATGAATATCATTTATAAATAGGAATGTTTCCGCACTGTTACATTACGGCTTGCCGCCCGTTGCAGGCAGCGCCCTGAAACGGCCCACTGCATGCGGGTCGCTTCAGGGTCGTGGGCTCAGCAGATTTCTTCGTAAGGCAGGCCCACATAGTTCTCGGCAATGTTCACCAGGCCAGCGTGGGAGTTGAGGAAATATTCGCGATCGGCCTGCTGCATCTTGTGGTCCCAGGCATCCTGCCGGTCGCCGAAATCGTGCAGCAGATTGGTCATGAACCAGCTGAAGCGTTCGCCCTTCCACACCCGGCGCAAGGCCAGTTCGGAATACTTTTCCAGCAGCTCGGTACGCCCTTCGCGGTAGACCTTGACCAGGATCCGGTACAGGTAACACACATCGGAGGCCGCCAGGTTCAGGCCCTTGGCACCGGTAGGCGGAACGATATGGGCCGCGTCCCCCACCAGGAACAGCTTGCCGTACTGCATGGGCTCCACCACATAGCTGCGCAGCGGCGCGATGCTTTTCTCCAGCGCTGGCCCGGTCACCAGGTCAGCCGCCACCTCTTCTGGCAGACGGGCCTTGAGCTCGTTCCAGAAGCGCTCGTCGGACCAGTCCTCGACCTTGTCGCTCAGCGGCACTTGCAGGTAGTAGCGGCTGCGGGTCAGGGAGCGCTGGCTGCACAGCACGAAACCACGTTCATGCTGCCCATAGATCAGTTCGTGATTGACCGGTGGGGTATCGGACAGCAGCCCCAGCCAGCCGAAGGGGTATTCGCGCTCGTAGTGGGTCAGCACGTCTTCGGGAATGCTCTTGCGCGCCACACCATGAAAACCGTCGCAGCCGGCGATGTAATCGCAGTCGATGCGCTGCAGCTGGCCGTCTTTTTCATAGGTGATATAGGGCTGCGCGCCCTTCATGTCATGGGGCTGCACCTTGTCCGCCGAATAGATGATCGGCGCTGCGCAGGCAGCGCGGGCCTCCATCAGGTCGCGGGTGACTTCGGTCTGGCCATAGACCATCACCGTCTTGCCGCCGGTCAGGGCCTTGAGGTCGATACGCACGCGCTTGCCGCCCATCAGCAGCTCCACCCCTTCATGGACCAGGCCTTCAGCGTCCATGCGGCGGGCCACACCGGCCTCGCGCAGCATGTCCACGGTGCCCTGCTCCAGCACACCGGCACGGATGCGGCCCAGCACGTAGTCCGGGGTCTGGCGCTCGACAATCACGGTGTCGATGCCGGCCTTGTGCAGCAGTTGGCCCAGCAGAAGGCCGGAAGGTCCGGCGCCGATAATCGCAACCTGAGTTTTCATTGTTGTCGTCTCATAAGGGCATTCCAGTCACCGTGCAGGCGAAATCCGGAATTTATGGTTATTGTTGTACCCCTGCATTTTTGCCGACAAAAATCGCAAAAAATGGTGATTAACCGCCGTAAAAATGCACTTTTGAAAACAGCGTTCGATTATCGAGCATTCCAATCCCTCACCCCCAGGGCCGCGCCCGATGAAAGCCAGTCGCTCCAGCATCCCCGTATTCAAGCTCTACGGCGAAAACCAGGCCTGGCCGACTCCGGACCTGCTGCACTGTGAATCCATCCCCAAGCGCAGCAGCCTGCACCACTGGGAGATCAAGCCGCACCGCCACGCCGACCTGTATCAACTGCTCTATGTGCAAAGCGGACAGGCCCTGGTGGAAGTCGAAGGGCGCCGCGAGGACGTGCGCGAAGCAACCATCCAGGTGGTGCCGCCGCTGATGGTCCACGGCTTTCAGTTTTCCGAGAATATCGAGGGCTACGTGCTGACCCTGGGGGCGCCGCTGGTGGCCCAGCTGGAAAGCCAGCTGGGGGCGCCGCTGGCGGTCCTGGCCGCGGCCGGGCGCTACCCGGTGGGCCGTGACCGGCAGCGCCTCAACAGCCTGTTCAAGACCTTGCTGGAGGAATACGAAGGCAGCGCCTCGGCGCGGGACCTGCTGCTGCATTCGCTGGTCAACGTACTGCTGGTGTGGATCAGCCGCCGACGTCAGCAGAACGTGACGCCCAGCAACCGCAGCGAGCGCAACCAGCAACTGTTGGGGCACTTCATCAAGCTGGTGGAGCAGCATTACCAGGAGCACCCGACGGTGGAAGCCCTGGCCCATCGCATCGGCCTGTCCAGCGTGCACCTCAATACCCTGTGCCGGGAACTGGCCGGGCAGACCGCGCTGCAGATCATCCACCAGCGCCTGATGCTGGAGGCCAAGCGCAACCTGATCTACACCAACATCAGCATCAGCCAGCTCTCGGACAACCTGGGCTTCAGCGACCCCACCTACTTTTCCCGCTTCTTCAAGCGCCTCGGCGGCCAGACACCCAACGCCTTTCGCCAAGGCACCGGGCACACCCGCCAGGGCGGCTGAAGCCCAGGCAAAAAAAAGCCCGGGGCCAGTACCCCGGGCGTTCTATCGCCAGCACGCCTCAAGCCATCAGGCTTTGCGGGTACGCGGCAGGAAGATCGCCAGCACCCCGAACAGCGGCAGGAACGAGCACAGGTAGTACACATACTCGATGCCATGAATATCCGCCAGGTGCCCCAGCAGCGCCGCACCGATCCCGCCAAAACCGAACATCAGGCCGAAGAACACCCCGGCGATCATGCCAACGTTGCCCGGCACCAGTTCCTGGGCGTACACCACGATGGCGGAGAATGCCGAGGCCAGGATAAAGCCGATCACCACGCTCAGGACGCTGGTCCAGAACAGGTCGACATGGGGCAGCAACAGAGTGAACGGCGCCACCCCGAGGATCGAGAACCAGATCACTGCCTTGCGCCCGATCTTGTCGCCGATCGGGCCGCCGAAGAAGGTTCCCGCCGCCACGGCCCCCAGGAACAGGAACAGATGCAGTTGCGAGCTGGCCACCGACAGGTCGAATTTCTCGATCAGGTAGAAGGTGAAGTAGCTGGTGAAGCTGGCCATGTAGAAATACTTGGAAAACACCAGCAGCCCGAGGACCACCAGGGCGCTGATCACCCGGTTCCTGGACAGGCCGTGAGTCGCCGCCTGGCCCTGCTTGAGCTTGTACAGGCGCAGGTGGTTGGCATACCAGCGGCTGATGGCGTACAGCACCACCAGGGCAAACAGCGCGAACAGGCCGAACCAGGCCACATTGCCCTGGCCGTAGGGAATGATGATGGCCGCAGCCAGCAAGGGGCCGAAGGCGGTGCCGGCATTGCCGCCGACCTGGAAGCTCGACTGGGCCAGGCCATAGCGCCCGCCCGAGGCCAGCCGCGCGACCCGCGAAGCCTCCGGATGGAAGGTCGAGGAGCCAATGCCGATCAATGCTGCTGCCAGCAGGATCAAGGGAAAGCTGCCGACCTGGGACATCATCAGGATGCCGATCAGGGTGCAGATCATTCCCGCCGGCAGCAGGAATGGTTGAGGCCGGCGGTCGGTGTAGTAGCCGACCCAGGGCTGCAACAGCGACGCGGTCAGCTGGAAGGTCAGGGTAATCAGGCCGACCTGGGTGAAGGTCAGGCCGTAGCTGTCCTTGAGCATCGGGTAGATCGCCGGCAGCACTGCCTGGATCAAGTCGTTGATCAGGTGCGCCAGGGCCACCGCACCAATGATGCGCAGGACCAGGGGACTGCTTTGCGAAGCCGGGGAAGCCGTCGCGGCGACGCTCGGGGAGTTGCTGCTAGCCATAGGATTTTCCGTACAACGGGTGGGTGCACAGGGGCAGGTGCGTCAATGTGCCATTTTTCGGTGCAGTCGCGCCATCCCATTAGCTTGCTAACGAACCCCGATTCGCGCCTCGGGGAAATCCGCTTCCAGCTCGGCCTTGAGCCACTGGATAAACCATTCCACATCCTCCGACCACTCGCTGGCCGGGGTCAGCACCCGGTAGCTTTCCAGCTGCACCTGGTCTTCCAGCACCCGCACCAGGGTGCCGGCCTTGAGCTCCTCGCGCACCAGCACTTCGTTGGCCAGGGCAATACCACCGCCGCTTTCCGCCACCGACAGCGCATGGTCGTTGTTCACGTAGATCAGGTCGGACGTGAGCTGGATATCCAGGCCATTGGCGGCGAACCACATGTTCCACCACTCGCCGTCATCGAAGTGGATCAACTCATGGCGGGCCAGGTCCGCCGGCTCGCGAATCGCCTCGATACTGGCCAGGTAGGCCGGGGTGCAGATGGGAAACACCCGGGGGCAGATCAGGCTGACCCGGGACTCGGCGTATTGCCCGTCCAGGCCGTAGGCGATCCCCAGGTCGCTGCTCTTGGCATCCACTTCGCTAAAGGTCGAGTTCGGCTCGATGGCGAACTTCAGGCCCGGGCGCACGTGGCGCAGCGCCTCCAGGCGCGGGGTCAGCCAGCGCTTGGCAAACCCCGGCACGACCATGATCCGCAGCCAGCGCTCGGCGGCCCTGGGCTGTACCTCGCGCCCGGCCTCGATGATCAGTTGCAGGGCGGCGGCGATCTTGCGGTGGTACTTCTCCCCCGCCGGGGTCAGGTTCACGCCGCGGGACGTGCGCTCGAACAGCTGCACCCCGAGCCAGTCCTCCAGCAGCTTCACGTGGCGGCCAATGGCCGGCTGGGTCACATGCAAGGCCCTTGAGGCTTCGACATAGCTGCCAAGACGGGCGGCGGCATCAAAAGCACGCACTGCATTCAACGGTGGCAAACGCTGCTCGACCATGATTTCGCCCGCCTCTTGCTATTAAATTTTTTAACAGCCGGTATGTTAAAATTGATGTTTCGCCCCCGCAACCCCTCACTGATAATCAGCCCCAGCAGAACCCGGTAAAACCCGCGCAAAGCCTGCAAAGACAAGCTTTCCACGCACCCGACACATTTCGATCCTGCCCAAGAAAAACAAGATCCATGGCCTGCACGACAGCTCATGGGGGAATCGGAGGTAAGGCATGAATGCCCTGCATGCGCTGCAAACGCTGGCGGTGTCCATCCGTTCAGTGCGCAAGGTCTACGGCGATCCACACAGCGGCCCGGTGGCCCTGAAGAACATCGACCTGGATATCCGCGACAACGAATTCTTCACCCTTCTCGGCCCCTCGGGCTGTGGCAAGACCACCCTCTTGCGGATGATCGCCGGGTTCGAGTTCCCGACCCAGGGCGAGATCCTTCTCTATGGCGAGAACATCGCCGACCGGCCGCCCTTCGAGCGCCCGGTGAACACGGTGTTCCAGCATTACGCACTGTTCCCCCACATGACCCTGGCCGAGAACCTGGCCTTCGGCCTGGAATCGCGCCCTATGGGCCAGGTATTGAGCAAGGCGCAGATCGCCGAGCGGGTGCGCGAGATGCTGGCCCTGGTGCAGATGGAGCGCTTTGCGGCGCGCAAGCCCAACCAGCTGTCCGGCGGCCAGCAGCAACGCATCGCCCTGGCCCGAGCCCTGGCCCCCCACCCCAAGGTACTGCTGCTGGACGAGCCGCTGTCGGCCCTGGACCTCAAGCTGCGCCAGGCCATGCGCGAAGAACTCAAGGCCATCCAGGCCAAGACCGGTATCACCTTCATCTTCGTCACCCACGACCAGGAAGAAGCCCTGACCCTGTCCGACCGCATCGCCGTGCTCTCCGAAGGCGAAGTGCAACAGGTGGGTCGCCCGGAAGAAATCTACGAGCAGCCGCGCAATCGCTTCGTCGCCGACTTCATCGGTGAAACCAACTTCATCCCGGCCACGGTCAGCCGTGTCGAAGCGGGCCTGGCCTGGTTCAGCGGGCCCGCCGGGCAGGCGCTGCCGGCGCAACCCTGCACCACCGCCAAGGTCGGCCAGCAGGTCACCCTGTCGGTGCGCCCCGAGCGCTTGCACCTGCGCGGTGATGCCTCGCAAGGCGCCCTGGCGTGCCGTATCGAAGCGCTGATCTACCTGGGTACCGACCTGCAATACCAGGTCAGCCTCGGCGACGGCACGCGCCTCACCGTGCGCACGCCCAACAGCCTCGAACACCACCCGCGCCTGAGCGTAGGCAGCAGCGCCGGGCTGCTGTTCGAACGCGGCAGCGCCAGCGTCCTGCTGGATTGACCACGAGGATTCGCCATGCACGCTTCTTCGATTTCCCAGCACCTGGAACGGCGCAAGGCCCTGCGCAGCTTTCTCGGGGTCAGCCCGGCCCTGGTGGCCATCGGCCTGTTCCTGATCGTGCCGATCCTTATCGTCATCGGCTATTCGTTGATGGAAGCCAACCCCTACGGCGGGGTGAACAAGGTCTTCAGCAGCGACGCCTACACCTCCCTGCTGTTCGAACGGCAACTGGACGACAGCCTGGCCTTCGCCGACTCCTACCTGCTGATCGCCCTGCGCTCGATCGGCATCGCCGGGCTGACCACGGTGATCACCCTGCTGATCGGTTTTCCGGTAGCGGTGTGGCTGGCGATGCAGCCAGTGCAGCGCCGCGGCCTGCTGATCTTCCTGATCACCGTGCCGTTCTGGGCCAACCTGCTGATCCGCACCTACGCCTGGATCCTGCTGCTGCGCAACACCGGGGTGATCAACAACAGCCTGATGGGCCTGGGGGTCATCCACGAGCCGTTGCAGTTGCTGTACACCGACGGTGCGGTGCTGCTGGGGCTGGTCTACACCTACGCGCCCTTCGTGGTGCTGCCGATCTACGCCACCCTGGAAAAGATGGACACCCGCCTGCTGGAAGCGGCCCAGGACCTCTACGCCGGACGCATTCGGACCCTGCGCAAGGTGGTGCTGCCCATTGCCAAGCCGGGAATTTTCGCCGGGGCGATCCTGACTTTCGTGCCCTGCCTGGGGGCGATGATCGCCCCGGAACTGCTGGGGGGCGGCACCCGGATGATGCTTGGCAACCTGATCTTCCGGCAGTTCAGCGATGCCCGTAACTGGCCCTTCGGCGCAGCCCTGTCGCTGGTGCTGATGGCCGCGGTGATGCTGGTACTGACCGTCTACGCCCTGCGCGCCCAGCGCCAGAAAACCCTTCAGGAGGGTGCATGATGATCCGCCTGTTCAAGCGCAACGGCCTCGGTGTCCAGGACTTTCCCGGCTTCGGCGGTTTCAGCTTCCTGTTCTACCTGTACCTCTACGCGCCGATCCTGGTGCTGGTGGTGTTCTCCTTCAACGCCAACCAGTCGGCCACGGTGTGGAGCGGCTTCAGTCTCGACTGGTACCGCGCGGCGTTCGCCAACCAGGCCCTGCGCCAGGCGGCAGGCAACAGCCTGCTGATCGCCGTGTGCGCCAGCATGGCGGCCACCGCCATCGCCACTCTGGCGGCCCTGGGCACCTCACGCGGGGCGAAGTTCAAGGGCCTGCAACTGTCCATGGGCGCCATCATGCTGCCCCTGGTGCTACCGGAAATCGTCGTCGGCGTGGCCACCCTGGCGCTGTTCTCCACCCTGGGGCTGTCCCTGGGCTACGGCAACCTGATCATCGCCCACACGGTGTTCTGCATCCCCTTCGCCTATTTGCCGATCCGCGCCCGCCTCAACGACATGGACCTGTCCCTGGAACACGCCGCGGCGGACCTGTACGCCGGCCCCTGGCGCACCTTCCGCAAGGTGACCCTGCCGCTGCTGATGCCGGGGATCGTCTCCGGGCTGATGCTGGCCTTCATCGTCTCCCTGGATAACTTCGTGATCTCGATGATGGTGTCCCAGGCCGGCACCACCACCCTGCCGATCTTCATCTTCGGCCTGTTGCGCATGGGCGTGACACCCGACGTCAACGCCGTGTCGACGCTGATCCTCGGCGTCTCGGTGCTGTTCGTCAGCCTCTCTTATCTGCTGAGCAAGAAACACGCTTGAACCTTCCACTGACCTTGGGGAAATGACATGAGCAAGTTGATCGCAAGCCTGGGTACCTCGTTGTTGCTGAGCCTGCCACTGGCGGTGCAGGCCGCCGAGAAACTCAACGTCGTGAGCTGGAGCGGCTACTTTTCGCCGGAAATTCTCGCCAAGTTCCAGAAGCAGACCGGTATCGAGGTCACGGTGGACTCCTACGATTCCAACGAAACCCTGCTGGCCAAGCTGAAACAGGGCGGCACCGGTTATGACGTGGCGATCCCCTCCCACCAGTTCATCCCGATCCTGATCAAGGAGCAGTTGCTGGAGCGCTTCGACCCGGCCAAGCAGCCCTATTACGCCAGCGTGGTCGACAACCTGAAGAACCCGACCTGGGACCCGGAAGGCGCCTACTCGGTGCCCTTCATCTGGGGCACCACCAGCGTGGTGCTCAACGGCGAACGCTACAAAGGCCCGAGCGACAGTTACAAGGTGCTCTACGAGCCACCAGCGGAGCTGCAGGGGCGGATCAACATGTTCGACTCGGTGAGCGAAGTGATCGACATGGCCAGCCTGTACCTGAACATTCCGCTGTGCAGCGAAGACCCCAAGCAGATGCAGCAGATCCTTGGCCTGCTCAAGGCGCAGAAGCCCTTCGTCAAGACCTACAGCTCCAAGGCCGGGGCGATCCGCGAGAACCTGGCGGCCGGGGAAATCGACATGTCGATGTTCTGGGGCGGATCGTCCATGCGCGCCCGGGAAATGAAGCCCGGCCTGAAGTACCTCTACCCGAAAGAGGGCGTGCTGGCCTGGGTGGACAACATGGTCATCCCCAAGGGCAGCAAGAACCCGGCAAACGCCAAGGCCTTCATCGCCTTCCTCAGCCAGCCTGAGAACGCCGCCATGACCCAGAACTTCCTCAAGCACCAGAGCCCGATCAAGGGCGTCGAACCCTTCCTCGACGCCGGCCTGAAGGACGCCCCCGAGCTGCACATTCCCGAGGGCACCAAGGTGGTCTTCAGCCAGACCTGCGGCGAAGGCGCAATCCGCCTTGCCGACCGCCTGTGGACCAACCTGATGCGCTGAGCTGCGTTGACTTCTGCCGCCCCGGCCTGGATGCCGGGGCGTTTCTAAAGCCGTTTGAAAGGCCCTCCTGCCATGATCGCCAAGCCCCCCAGCGAACTGGTCCTGCTCCAGGCCCATGAACTCGCCGAGCGTATCCGCCTGCGTCAGGTTTCCTGCCGGGAAGTGATGCAGACCTACCTTGCCCACATCGAGCACTACAACCCCCTGGTCAATGCCCTGGTCAGCCTGCAACCGGCCGAAGCCCTGCTGGCCGAGGCCGACCGGCGCGACGCCGAACTGGCCCGTGGCGAATATCGCGGCTGGATGCACGGCCTGCCCCACGCGATCAAGGACCTGTCCCTGACCCACGGCATCCGCACCACCCTGGGTTCGCCGCTGTACCGGGATTTCATCCCCGAGCGCGACGGCATCATGGTTGAACGGATCAAGGCCGCCGGGGCGATCCTGATCGGCAAGAGCAACACCCCGGAATTCGGCCTCGGCTCCCAGACCTACAACCCGCTGTTCGGCGCCACCGGCTGTGCCTATGACCCGAGCAAGACCGCCGGCGGCAGCAGTGGTGGCGCCGCCGCGGCCCTGGCCCTGCACCTGGTGCCGGTGGCCGACGGCAGCGACATGATGGGTTCGCTGCGCAACCCGGCGGCCTTCAACAACATCTTCGGTTTTCGCCCGTCCCAGGGCCGGGTGCCGTTCGACGACAGCAGCGACCTGTTCATCGACCAGCTCGGCTACGAAGGCCCCATGGCCCGCAGCGTGCGCGACGCGGCCCTGCTGCTGTCAGTACAGGCCGGCGGCGATGCACGGGCGCCACTGTCCATCGCCGAATCCGGCCAGGGCTTCGCCGCCCCGCTGGAACGTGACTTCAAGGGCACGCGCCTGGGTTGGCTGGGGGACTTCAACGGTTACCTGCCAATGGAAAAGGGCCTGCTGGAGCTCTGCGAAAAGGCCTTGGGCGATTTCCGCAGCCTGGGCTGCAGCGTAGAACCGGCCAGCCCCGACTTCGCCCCCGAACGCCTGTGGAGCAGTTGGCGCACCCTGCGCCACTGGATGGTCGCCGGGTCCCTGGGCAGCACCTATGCCGATCCACAGAAACGCACACAGTTCAAGGACGAGGCCATCTGGGAAGTGGAGAACGGCCTCAAGCTCTCCGCCAGTCAGGTATTCGAAGCCTCAGTGATTCGTAGCGACTGGTACCGCGCCATCTCCCGGCTGTTCGAACGCTTCGATTACCTGCTGCTGCCCAGCGCCCAGGTCTTCCCCTTCGACAAGAACATACCCTGGCCGCGCAACATCGAAGGCGTGGCCATGGACACCTACCACCGCTGGATGGAGGTGGTGATTCCCGGCACCTTGTCCGGCTGCCCGGTGGCCAGCGTCCAGGCCGGATTCAATGCCAACGGCCTGCCCATGGGCTTGCAGATCATCGGCAAGCACCAGGCCGACTTCGCCGTCCTGCAATTGGCCCACGCCTACGAACAGGCCAGCCGCTGGTTCCAGCGCTGCCCATCGCCACTGATTTTCGGGGGAAAGGGATAAACGGTTGATAGCGTAGATAATTTTTTTATAAAAACGCTTGACGCATTGTCGTTCCGAGCGAATAATGCGCGCCACTTGGCTACATAGCTCAGTTGGTTAGAGCATAGCATTCATAATGCTGGGGTCCGGGGTTCAAGTCCCTGTGTAGCCACCAAGTACTAAAAACGGCTTACCGCAAGGTAGGCCGTTTTTTTATGCCCGCGAAAAAGTACCGGGGATTACGCCGCATTGATCCACAAACGCGACACCCGCATTGAGCACCGCCACTGGCTGGGATAGAACTCTCCGGCAGTGTTTGTGAGAGCTGCGCAATCCTCACTTCAAGGGCTCGAAAATGAAAACAAAAATCACCCGAACCGCGGTCGCTCCCTGGCTGTTCTCGCTCCTGGCAATCACCTGTACCTCGACCTTCGCCGAGCAGGCTCCTACCCCGCCCTCCAACCTGCTGACCGCCGCCGTGGCCTGGAAGCAGACCGCCGCAGAGTTCGAGGCGCTGTACTACCAGGGCTTCAACATCGCCCGTCTGCAACTGGACCGCGCCCTGCAGGAACACAAGGCCGGCGACCGCCCCCTGGCGATCATCAGCGACGTTGACGACACCGTGCTCAGCAGCAACAGCTACTGGGGCTACATGATCAATTCGGGCAAGGAGTTCTTCGACGACGAGGCCTGGGACAAATGGGTCGCGGACAATGGCCCGGTGGCCACCCCGGGCGCCGTGGAGTTCCTCAAGTACGCCCAGTCCAAGGGCGTCGAAGTCTTTTACGTCACCAGCCGCGACCAGGGCGAAAAGACCTACGAATACGCCCTGGCCAACCTGCGCAAGAACCAGCTGCCCTATGCCGATGAGCAGCACCTGACGGTGTACCGCGACAGCTCCAACAAGGAGCCGCGGCAGCAGGAGATCGCCAAGGACCACAACGTGGTGCTGATGCTGGGCGACAACCTCAACGACTTCAAACGCAAGTACTACGTGGCCGACGTCAAGCAGCGCAGCAGCCTGATGACCGAGGACAAGGAGCAGTTCGGCCGCAAGTTCATCCTCTTCCCCAACCCCACCGATGGCCATTGGCTGAAGGCGATCTTCGGCGACTCCGAACCGCCGGCGACTCCGGAAAATCGGGCCAAGTTCAAGGCCGCGGCCAGCTCGACGGCCTGGCAGATGAAGCCCTGACAGGGCGCCGCAACATCAGCGCAACGCTGGCCCGCCATGGCCAGTGTTGCGCCAAGGCCCCAGGGATGTCATAAACGCCAGCCCCTGCATTCAGGCAGGAACAAGGAGTCGTTTTCTCATGTGGGCAAGGAAGCTGCTGTTGCTGATCTCGTGCGGGGTACTTGGGGCCTGCAGCACTCCCGAGCCGATCCAGTACCTGCCCGGCCGGGTCATCTACCGCATCGACTCATCACGCTTTTTCGAGATCGACCGGACCACCTTCAAGCTCTGCAACGGTTCCTCGCCGGTCATCGCCAGCAGTGGCGACATGGTGCACTACACCGACACCCGGCTCGGCATCCACACCCCGGTTGCACCCTTTGGCTCATTCAACGGCATCACCGTGCATGGCCGTGGTTCGCACTTGATGATCGATGCTGCCAACTCCAACTACCTGGTGATTCCGATTGCCCAAGGACCGGGCTTCAGCAAGGGCGGGGCCGGCTTGCCGCGCCTGTACTTTTCCCAGGATGCCGGGCGTACCTGGCTGCGCATCACCGCGCCCAGGTACCTGGAAAGCCCTGAGCGAACCTGGCTGACCGGCTCCGTCCTTTCGATCGAAGGCCCCCTCCTGCACGGCGCCGCGCAGATCGACCTGTCCTTGAACTACGAGACGCTCAAGGACCACTCGCCCTACTCGATGCTGTCTTACCCACAACGCTGGCAACGCACCGATAGCACTCGTACACCTGGCTACTTCGAACCCGCTCGCCAAGCCCCCATCGATGACCGGTTCAATTGCGCCACGGGGGCCAAACAGGGCTGACCCAGCACGTAGGGCTTGAAAAACCGCAGCAGACTGCGGTTTTTTTCGCTCAGTTGAACGGCTGCGGACGCGGTGTCTGCGCCGAGGACGGCGGCAGGATCGGCAGCTTGAAGTCCGGCTGGTCACCGGTCAGGGTTTCAAGGAAGGCCACGATCTGGCTGACCTCCTCGGTACCCAGCTTGCGTCCCAGTTGTAGACGGGCCATCACGTCCACCGCCTCTTCCAGCTTCCAGTAGGCGCCGTCGTGGAAGTAGGGATAGGTCAGCGCCACGTTGCGCAGGGTCGGCACCTTGAACAGCATGCGGTCGGCATCCTTGCCGGTCAGCCCGGCCACGCCCTGGGCCGGGTTCTGGGTGACATAGGGCTCGATCATGCCCATCTTCTGGAATGAGCCACCGCCCACCGCCTCGCCGTTGTGGCAAGCCACGCAGCCGATGGACTTGAACAGTTGGTAGCCCTTGAGCGCGGTGGGGCTGATGGCCGCCTTGTCGCCCTTGAGCCAGCGGTCGAACGGCGCATTGGGGGTAACCAGGGTTTCTTCGAACGCAGCGATGGCGTTGGTCACGTCGTCAAACTTGATGCCGTCGTCGCCGTAGACCTGCTTGAAGGAGGCCCGGTACTGGGGAATGGAACGCAGCACGTCCACCGCCAGGTCATGGGTGAAGCCCATCTCCCCCGGGTTGGCGATGGGGCCACCGGCCTGTTCCTGAAGCGTGGCCGCGCGGCCGTCCCAGAACTGCGCGACGCTCATGCCGGAGTTGAGCACCGTGGGCGAGTTGATCGGCCCCTGGTGCCAGTTGTGGCCAATGGAGGTGGGCAGGTTGTCGCTGCCGCCCATGCTCAGGTTGTGGCAGGAGTTGCAGGATATGAAACCGGACTTGGACAGGCGCGGGTCGAAGAACAACTGCTTGCCCAGCTCCACCTTGGCCACATCGGTGATCTTCACCGGCTGTACCGGCTGGATCGGTTCGCTTGGCGTTTCCCCCCTGACCTCCCCCCCCAACAGCAATCCGAAAACAAGTAACCACTTACAACGGTGCATGACGTCCCCTCATCAGGCTTATAGTTTGTTTCACCCTGTACCCAACGCCCCCCTCCCGCCCTGACTCAGATCAATCGACGGCCGGGTGAAAGACTGCCTGCGACCCTGTGTACAGGGGAGATGGCCCACTCCAGCCAACTGCCCAGGGCTACATCCGGGTCCAACTGCCGGCGCCACTGCTGTACATTCCCCCGCACGGACGACCCCTCATTTCCCTGTGAACGGAGCTCAACGCGTGTTCTCGAACTTCCCTCCCCGTCACCGCCAACTGCTCGGCCTCAGCCTGCTGGCTGCCGCCCTCAGCCTTGGCGCCTGCCACAACCCGCCTTCTTCCAACGCTCTGCCTGCCGCCCCGGAAATCGCCTCGGGCTACCGCACCGACATGCAGACTCGCCATGCCGACAAGCACATGGCCGCCGCTGCCAACCCGCTGGCCGCCGAGGCCGGGCGCGAAATGCTGCGCAAAGGCGGCTCGGCCATCGACGCGGCGATTGCCATGCAGGCCGTGCTGACCCTGGTGGAACCGCAGTCCTCGGGGATTGGCGGCGGCGCGATGATCGTGCTCTGGGACGGCAAGGCCGTGCGCACCTATGACGGGCGGGAAACCGCGCCGGCCGGCGCCACCGAGAAGCTCTTCCTGCAGGCGGACGGCAAGCCCATGGCCTTCCCCCAGGCGCAGATCGGTGGACGCTCGGTCGGCACCCCGGGCGTGCTGCGGGCCCTGGAAATGGCCCACCAGAAACACGGACGCCTGCCCTGGGCGCAATTGTTCGAACCGGCGATCCGCCTGGCCGAGCAAGGCTTCGCCATTTCGCCACGGCTGCACACCATGATCAGCGCCGATCCTTTCCTGGCACGCTCGCCGGACATGGCCGCGTATTTCCTGAATGCCGACGGCACGCCGAAAGCCGTGGGCACCTTGCTGAAAAACCCGCCACTGGCCGCGGTGCTCAAACGCATCGCCGAGGAAGGCCCGGATGCCCTGTACAAGGGCCCGGTGGCGGCAGAAATCGTCGCCAAGGTCCAGGGCCACGCCAACCCCGGCAGCCTGTCGCTCAACGACCTGCAAGGCTACCGCGCCAAGGAACGCGCGCCGCTGTGCAGCGACTACAAGCGCTGGCAGGTGTGCGGCATGCCGCCGCCCTCCTCCGGCGGCGTGGCGGTGGCGCAGATACTCGGCACCCTGCAGGCCCTGGAACAGCGCGACCCGCGCTACACCCTGGCCAACCTCAAGCCGCAGAAAACCAGCCTGCCCGCCGGCCTGGAGCCCGCACCACAAGCGGTGCACCTGATTGCCGAAGCCGAGCGCCTGACCTATGCCGACCGTGGCCTGTACGTGGCCGACAGCGACTTTGTGCCTGTGCCGGTGGCCGGCCTGATCGCCCCGGACTACCTGGCCAAGCGTGCCGCACTGATTGGCGAGCGCAGCATGGGCAAGGCCGAACCGGGCAAGCCCCAGGGCATCCAGGTGGCCTATGCACCAGACCGTTCGCCAATGCGCATCTCCACCTCGCAAGTGGTGGCGGTGGATGACCTGGGCGGCGCCGTATCGATGACCACCACGGTGGAAGCGGCCTTCGGCTCGCACCTGATGGTCCAGGGCTTCATGCTCAACAACCAGATGACCGACTTCTCGTTCATTCCCGAGGAAAACGGCCAGCCGGTGGCCAACCGCGTCCAACCGGGCAAGCGCCCGCGCTCGTCCATGGCGCCAACCCTGGTCTTCGACCGTGCCAGCGGCGAACTGCTGGCCAGCGTCGGCTCCCCCGGCGGCTCGCAGATCATCGAGTACGTGGCCAAGTCGGTGGTCGGCATGCTCGACTGGAACCTCGACCCGCAAGCCGCCGTCGGCCTGCCCAACTTCGGCAGCCGCAACGGGCCGACCGAACTGGAGAAAGGCCAGTTCAGCCCGGCCCTGAAGCAGGCACTGCAAGCTCAGGGACATGAGGTAAACGAGATCGACATGACCAGCGGCACCCAGGCCATCGTTCGCGTGCGTGATGCACAGGGCAAGGCGTCCTGGGCCGGCGGCGCCGACCCGCGGCGCGAAGGGGAGGCACTGGGGGATTGAGAGTAATCGGATGAACCCGAGGGCTGGCCGTGAGGCTGGCCCTTTTTTGTGGGCGGTGAACGAGGGCTCTGTATGCAAGATTTTGCGGCGGTCTGTGTCTGATCCGGCCTTTGGATCTGCCCTAGCATCGTCCCTGTCCACCGAGGAACCGACGATGAACACGATTGCAGCCGACCTTGATATCCCGGGCCTGAGCCCACGCCGCCTGACGCCCCAGGACCTTGAGCTGATCTGCCGCCATCGCCAGGCGATGTTTCTCGATGCGGGTAAGGATCTCTCCACCTTGCAGGTGATGACCGAGCACTTTCGCCCCTGGTTGCGTGAACGCCTGGAGGACGGCCGCTACTACGGCTTCGCCCTGATGGACGCCGAGCAGAGCGTGGCCAGCATCGGCCTGATGAGCATCGACTGGCCGCCCCACCCTTCCCATCCGACCCAGGATCAACGCGGCTACGTGCTCAACGTCTACGTCGAACCGGCCTACCGGCGCCGCGGCCTGGCTTCGGCGCTGATGAAACTGGCAGAGGCCGAGTTCAGCCAGCGCGAGATGGGCTTTGCCGTGCTGCATGCGACCGAGGCCGGCAAGCCGCTGTATCAAGGGCTGGGTTGGGCGGCGACCAGTGAGATGGCGAAGGTGTTGGAAGCTTGAGTTAGCTGCTCTGGATCATAGAGCAGCACCGAGCAGAGTTGCCCGGGTTTCAGGTCATGCAAAAGGTGACATCGGGGACATGGATCACACACAAGAAAACGAATGGGCTGACTGGAAATCAGGACTCCGCTCATTGGAGTTGCAACCCCACGTTCTTAATCTTTCAGGAGTCATCTCCTAACACCCACCATTGCCGCAAGGTACGTCAAGGACGTAGAATCCTCCCGCATGCTGACGATCATAGAATCTCCGCTGTTTTCCAAACTCTGGCCCGATTACTGGACCGAAGAGGAGCGTGGAGAGTTCATGACGTTTCTTGCCAACGACCCGGAGTCCGGCGTTGTCATCCCGGGCTCTGGCGGTTGCAGGAAAATCAGATGGAGCCTTGATGGACGTGGAAAAAGTGGCTCGGTGCGGGTCATCTATACCACCCAGCTCGCATGCGGAGCCCTGGTTGCGCTGGTGATCTATGGCAAAGGCGCTACCGAAAACATTCCAGCACCTGTTCTACGCAGAATTGCGAAGGAGATGAATCATGCCCCTTACTGAAAAAGAACTATTGGAGCGCGATGCCAAGCGCAATATTGGCCAGGAGCTTCTGGACGCGATCATCGATGTCAAAGCCGGCCGGCATGGCCATACCCATAGCATTCCGATCACCAAGGCCGCCGAAGCGCGCGGTAAAACTGGGTTGTCGCAACCCAAATTTGCCCAACTGCTTGGCGTGTCGGTAAGGACCCTTCAAGAGTGGGAGCAAGGTCGGCGCTCGCCTTCTGGAGCTGCCCGTTCATTGCTGCATATCGCAATGCTCAGGCCCGATGTATTTCGAGAGGTGCTGGCACAACCTCAGTAGCCGCTGCCGCAGGCTGCGACAAGGCCCGAAGGGCCTTCGGCGCCCGGGAGATCGCTGCGACCGTTCCGGTCGTTCGCAGCCTGCGGCAGCGGCTACAGGGTTGGTCAATCTCATAGTCATAAAATGTCGCGGCAATGCCGTTGCGACGCCCTCCACACCCCGCTATCCTTCGCCCGTCGCTGCAACATCAGCGAACGGGCTTGGCGGCCCGAACCACGAAAGGCGCAATAGCGCCAAAACACGAATGCAGGCGCTTTTTTTGTGCCTGCATTTCTGTGTCATGGCGGATTGCGCAGGGACCCCTTCGGGGGTGCCGGTTCCTTTCGTGCCGGTCCGCCAACCTTGTGCAATCCGCCACCCAAATCTGCTTGGCGGCAGACGGTGGTGGTTCCCAATACGAAAGGAGTCGTCACCATGCACCACACTCGAAATCCGTCCTCCCCACACCTCCCGTCACACAAAGCCGGAGGTGCCCGATGACCACTCAATCGCCCCTGACTACCCTCGGTGAAATCCGCTTTTCCCACTGCGGCGAACACTCGTATCCGCTGTTTCGGGTGAATGCCGACGTGCCGATCAACGACGCCCTGGAACACGCCTCGACCCTGTTGCATCTGGCAAAGCAATTCACCCTGGAGGCGGCCATGGAGCCCCGGTGTGACCGCTATGCTTGGGCGGCACACTACCTGGCAGAGATGGGCAAGGCACTGATGGACGACGTACACGCCACGCTCTCTGCATGACCTGATCGTCCCTGAGCCGACGTCGCCTGCGCGGGCAGATCCAGCGATCTGCCCGTACGTCGCCTGACGCACTCAGCGACTTGTTTAAGTCCCAGTACGGGACTAGGATCGCGCCATGAGAATTATTGCAGTCAGTCAGTTGAAGGCCTTCTGGGAGAAGTACCCGGATGCAGAGCAGCCTTTACTGGCTTGGGTCGATGAAGCAAGGAATGCCGAGTGGTCCAACCCTGCGCAAATCAAGGACCAATATCGCAACGCGAGCATTCTCAAAAGCCGCAGGGTGGTCTTCAACATCAAGGGCAACGAGTATCGACTGGTCGTTGCCGTGGCCTATCGTTTCGGCGCGCTGTACATCAAGTTCGTAGGCACCCACCAACAGTACGACGCCATTGATGCCGACAGCGTAGAAATGGAGTAACCCAGATGAACATCCGCCCTATCCACACCGACCAGGACTACCGCGCCGCGCTGAAAAGCGTCTCGCCCCTGTTCGACAACGAACCGCAGCCCGGGACGCCTGAAGGCGATTACTTCGATGTGATGATCACCCTGATCGAGGCGTACGAGGCCAGGCAGTTTCCCCTGGACCTGCCCAACCCGATCGAGGCGATCAAGTTCCGCATGGAGCAATCCGGCTTGTCCGCCGCCGACCTGGCGCCCGCCATCGGCCGCACCAATCGCGTCTACGAGGTGCTCAACGGCAAGCGCGCGCTGACCCTGCCCATGATCTGGAAACTGCACCAGCTGTTCGGCATTCCCGCCGAGAGCCTGATCAAGCCGATCAAATCGTCCTGAGCCGTGCTGCCGGGCTTGAGCTTGCCCCTGGGTAAAGGCTCAACCTGCCTGGCAGCCCAACCACACCAAGGACGCTCCATGCTCACCATCGGACAAATGGCCCGCTGCCACGGCCTTACCACCAAGACCCTGCGCCATTACGACAGCATCGGCCTGTTCACCCCGGCTCTCACCGGCCGGGACAACGGCTACCGCTACTACAGCCCGGAACAGATCGTGACCCTGGGGCGCATCGCCTGGCTGCGGCAGTTGGGCATGTCCCTGGAAGACATCCGCACTCTGGCGGACCAGGGCGGCCTGGACAGCGTGCTGCACATGCAGCAGTCACTGCAGGCGCATGCCCGGCAGTTGCAAAGCGAGATCGCCCGCAGCCAGAAAGTACTGGGCCATCTGCAGCGCTACCTGGCCCAGCCGCAGCGCCAACTCCCAGCCGCGCAGACACCACAGAAGGTATTCCTGGCGCCGCAGCGGATCATCGGCATGGCCTGGCAGCAGGACGACCCGGGCACCATCGCCGAGCTCTGGCAACGTTTCGAACCTCGGGAACAGGAGATCCAGCGCCTGGCCGAGCCGGTGGGCACCTATGGCATCTGCCAGCCCCTGGAAGACGGCCAGTGGCGTTATGTGGCCGGCCTGCCGGTCGCCGCCGACGCGCCCCTGGTGCCCGGCATGGTGGAGCTGGAAATCCCTGCCCGCCATTACGCGCGAGTCGAGCATCACGGCAGCGTGGCCACCCTGCCGGAAACCTTTCGCGCCGCCTACAGCGAGTGGTTGCCCGCCGCCGGGCTGATGCCCATCGACGCGGTGGAGTTCGAGTACACCGGCGAGCGCTTTCTGGGGCCCATGCACCCGGACAGCGTGGTGGAACTGTATATCCCGCTGAGCGCCTGAAACGCCCGGTGAAGGAGCCGACCAGCAGGCTACCGCTGGTCTGCCCCGGCCTATCCAGCGTTGTCTGTCAGCAAAAGTACCTCGGATACCGCTATGCTCTGCAGCCATTCCCAGGTTACCGAGCGAAGGCCCGATGAGTTTCCAGGCAGGTGTGTTGAACCAGATATCCGGCATCCGTCATGCGTTTTCGACCCTCGGCGCCGCCCTGCCGGCCAACCTGTTCTTCTGCTCGCAGATCCACAGCGGCGAGGTGGTGCAAGCCAGTACCACGCTGCCCAGCGGAATCATCCGCGGCGACGCGGTACTCACCCATTCCAGCCGGCCCATCGCAGTGGTCACCGCCGACTGCCTGCCGTTGCTGATCAGCAGCGAGGACGGTTCCTGGGTCGCGGCAGTGCACGGCGGCTGGAAAGGCCTGCATGGCGGGATCATCGCCAATGTGCTGCAACACTTCGCCAGCAAGGGCATCACCCCACAGCAATTGCGGGTGGCCATCGGCCCATCGATCAAACCCTGCTGCTATGAAGTCAGCGCCGATTTCATCGACACCCTGTCCGCCACTCAGGACCCGCTGTGGCCGGCCGCACAGGCCCCCTGGAGCCGTGAGCAACCGGCCCCGCTGCTGCCGCCGCAGATTCCGCCACCGCAACCGACCCAGGCCGATTCCCTGTGGTTCGACCTGAGCCGCTATGCCGTGCACTTGCTGCACGCCGCTGGAATCAGTGATGAACAGATCGAAATCAGCGAGCTGTGCACCTACTGCTCGACCCCGGCCCTGGCCAGTTATCGTCGACGCGGGCACCGGGGTGAAGCCAAGGCCTTCCAGTACTCGTGGATCGGCCGGACATGAACCTCGAGAGTGCACTACTCCCAACCTCCCTGAGCGACCTGGAAACCCTGGTCCAGATGCGCATCGCGGCGATGCGCGAAAGCCTTGAGCGCCTGGGGCGCTTCGATCCGCAGCGGGCCCGGGAGCGTTTTGCCGCAAGCTTCGCGGCCGAACGCTGCCACTTCATCCTCAGTGACGGACAGCCCGCAGGCTTTATCCAGAGCCAATCACACGGCGATCATCTGCGCCTGCAGCACCTGTACGTCCTACCGCAATTCCAAGGGCGGGGCCTCGGCGCCAAGGCCCTGGAGCAGCTTTTGGAACGCTCCGCCAACGAGCAGCTACCCATCCACCTGGATGCGTTGCGCGGCAGTGACTCGAATCGTTTTTATCGACGCCTGGGTTTTGTTCAGGTGGGTGAAAGTGAATGGGATATTCACTACGTTCGGCCGGCGGATCCACCCCAGGCCTGAACCCGGTTCCGGTTGGCCACCGAGCCCCTGCTGGTTCTTGGCCAGCAACCTGAGCTAACGTTGCCTCCCCCCTCAGGCCCAACCCAAGGAGTGCCCGTGTCTGACAACCTCTATGCCCCGCCCCAGGCGGATCTGGTCGCCCCCTCGCCCGAAGCGGCGCAACAGCCGTTCTACGTAGTGTCCAAGGCCAAGTTCCTGACCCTGTACATCCTCACCTTCGGTATCTACCAGGTGTATTGGGCCTACAAGAACTGGCATCAGTTCAGGCACGCCAGCGGCCAGGAGCTGTGGCCGGTGGCCCGGGCCTTCTTCGCGATCTTCTTCACCCATGCGCTGTACCGCGAAGCCGATGCGACGCTCAAGCGCGACGGCCGCAGCCATGACTGGCGGCCCGGTGAACTGGCAACCCTGTTTGTGGTGGGGGTGATCATCAACAACGTGGTGGACGCGCTGTCGCGCAAGAATATCGGCTACCCGGTGACCGACATTGCCAGCCTGGCGCTGCTGCCGGTACTGGCGTGGATCACCTGGCTCGGCCAGCGCGGCCTGAATGCCGCCGCGAAAGATCCCGAAGGCCGCAGCAACGCCCGTTTCACGCCGCTGAACTATGTGTTCATCGTGCTCGGGGCGGTGCTGCTGGCCCTGGCGTGCATCGGAGTGATGCTGCCGCCGGAGTGAGCCGAAGACTCAGGCGCTGACGTAGACCCAGGCCTGGATGCCCGAGGCCAGGGTCACGCTGACCCGCTTGTAGTCCGAGACTTCATAGCTGTCGGCCGCTGCCAGCTCCCCGGGGGTGATGCAGAACACGGTGCCGGGAATCGGCGCGCTGTCCGCCGCCCCCGGGCGCAGGATCGGGTGGTGGGTCTTGCCGCTGGCCGCCAGCACCTCGGGGTCGGTGATTTCCACCCAGCTCTGTTCGTAGCCAAGCATGGCATCCGCGCTGCCACTCAACTCACGGCCAAAGTTGGCGATCTGCACCGCCTTGTCTTGCAGGGTGCCGTAGGAAAAAAGATAAACCGATGCATCTGTTGCCGAACTCATTCGTCACGTCCTTAACCACGATGATCCGCTTCAGCGGTTGATTTTCAGCCCTTGCCGTTCAGCGTGACGCTCCAGCGCCAGCTCGATCAGGCGGCTCACCAGCTCGCTGTAGCTCATGCCGGTGGCCTGCCAAAGTTTGGGGTACATGCTGATCCGGGTGAAGCCCGGCAGCGAGTTGATTTCGTTGATCAGCACTTCCCCCTCATCGGTTAGAAACACATCGACCCGAGCCAGCCCGGAGCAGCCCAGCACCTGGAATGCCTCGACGGCCAGGGCCCGAATGCGCTCGCTGTGCTCGATGCTGATGTCCGCCGGCACCAGCACCTGGGCCGCCTCTCCGTCGATGTACTTGCTGTCGTAGGAATAGAAACCGTTGCTGACCACGATCTCGCCGCAGCCACTGGCAATCGGCTGGTCGTTGCCCAGCACCGCGCATTCGATTTCCCGCCCACGCACCGCCGACTCCACCAGCACCTTGTGATCGAAGCCCAGGGCCAGTTCCACCGCGGCCTCGTATTCGGCCTCGTTGTCGACCTTGCTCACCCCCACCGATGACCCCTGGTTGGCCGGCTTGACGAACAGCGGCAGGCCGAGTGTTTCCCGGGCCAGGGCAAAACCGTAGCGGCCACGGGTGGCCCGGGTCAGGGTGATGAACGGGGTCACCGCCAGCCCGGCGTCGCGCAGCAGGCGCTTGCTGATGTCCTTGTCCATGCACACCGCCGAACCCAGCACGTCGGAGCCGACAAAGGGCAGGTCGGCCATGCGCAGCAGGCCCTGCAGGCAACCGTCTTCGCCCAGGGTGCCGTGGACGATGGGGAAGATCACATCGACATGCCCCAGCAGTTCCTGGCTGGAGGTTTCCACCAGTTGCTGGCTGGCCTTGCCCGGCACCACCGCCAGTTCGCGATTGGACTGGTTGAGGGCGATCAGCGCCGGGTTTTCCTGGTTGATCAGGAAGTTCGAGGTGTCGTTGAGGTGCCAGTGCCCCTGTTTGTCGATGCCGATCAGCACCGGCTCGAAACGCGTGCGATCCAGGGCATCGACGATATTGCGCGCCGACTGCAGCGACACTTCGTGTTCGGCCGAACGGCCACCAAAAATAATCCCGACCCGCAACTTGCTCATGACTGCTTCCCGTTGAAAAAATGATTGCTGACGGTTCTTCAATTCAGCTGGGGCTGTAGCGCAAATGGATCAGCGCCACTCGCTCCTGCTCCTTGTTCTTGCGCTCTTCGATGGCGAACGGCACAAAGCCCAGCTTCGGATAGAGCAGCAACCCCGCCACGTTGCTGTTGAAGCACGACAGCGTCACCTCGCTGGCCTGGTGCTTGCTGTGGGCGATGTGGATCATCTGCCCGATCAATTGCGCCGCCAGGCCCGTGCCGCGCACCTCTGGGTCGACGATGACATTGCCGATGGTACAGGTGCCGCCCTTGGCCCAGCGGTAGAAGTTGGCAAAGCCCGCTACCTGCCCGTCACGCTCGATCACCGTCGAGTCGCTGCGCTGGGCGATGGAGTCGCGCAACTGCTCGTGGGTCAGTGGCCAAGTGGCAGCGGGAAAGAAGAAATACAACTCCTGCGGATTGCCCACGAAACTGCAGATCCGCGGAATGTCCGCCTCTGCCACCGGGCGAAAAACAACAGCCATGTTCAGTCTCCTGATACGGGGACGGATCGTCCTTGTTGGGGGGTGGATACTGGCCGGCGCAAGGCACCGGCCGTTCAGCGATTGGCCAGCAGATGCCCGCCGAACAGCACATAGCAACCACCGGCCAGGCGGTCCAGCCAGCGCCGGGCCCGGGCATAGAACCCGGCCACCCGGCTGCTGGCGAAAAACAGCGCCACGCAGCAGTACCAGGACAGCGACAGGCCGGCCATGGTCAGCACCGCCAGCCCCAGTAGCAGAGGTGGCGGGGAGGCCGGCATCGAAGTGGCAAAAATGGTGGCCACGAACAGCGCCGACTTGGGGTTGGTCATGTTGCCGAGAAAGCCCAGCCGGTAGGCCGAGAACAGGCTGCGCGCAGCATGGCTCGCGCCATCGGTGGTCGTGGTCTTCAAGGCCGGCTTGCGCTTGAACTGCTTGAGCCCCAGGTAGATCAGGTAACAGCCACCGGCAACCTTGAACAACACGAACAGCGCCGGCGCCGCGCTGAACAGCGATTTGATGCCCAAGCCTCCCGCCAGCCCCCAGAGCACGGTGCCGCTGGCCACCCCCAGGGCGGCGAAAAGGCCATGGCGCCGCGAACAGCCCGCCGCCAGTTGTGCAGTGGTGAAAAAGTTCGGCCCGGGGGTGATCACCGCCACGCTCCAGAGCAGGGCCAGCGACAACAACGGGGCGAGGTAAACCAGGTGTGAGGCGTACATGGGAACAGATGGCCATGAAGAGGGTCCGGGGGAACGACGCTACTCCACTCGCGCCTGCCCAGGCAACCGCCGATTGACCTCGCAACCCGGCTCAGGCAGCAAGCCATCGTGCAGCGCCGGCCCCCTCCTGCAAGCCGCCCTTCTTCCGGCAGAACCGCTAAGGCGTAGAACCGAGGGGCAAGACAGCCAGCGCGCCCCTGAGTTAACGTACGACCCTTGGTTTCATCCATCAGGACCGTTCCATGGCCAAACCCGCAGCTGTCACCGACTGGGTTCATCGCGCGCCGCCCGCCCGGGGCCTGGAGCGCATCGAGGCGTATTTCGCCGGCCATGGCTATGACATGCACCGCCATGACACCTACGCCATCGGCCGCACCCTGCACGGGGTGCAGAGCTTCCAGTACCGCGGCGGCTGGCGCCACAGCCTGCCCGGCGCCACCATGGTCCTGCACCCCGACGAAGCCCACGACGGCGAGGCCGGCACCCACGACGGCTTCCACTACCGCATGCTGTATGTCGAGCCGGCGCTGATCCAGCAGATCCTCGGCGGCCAGCCCCTGCCCTTCATTACCGGCGGCCTGTCCAACGACCCGCGGCTGTTTGCCGCCACCGAGGCCCTGCTGCGTGGGGTCGACAGCCCCCTGGACCCGCTGGAACAGGAAGACGCCCTGTTCGATCTGGCCCATGCCCTGAACAGCGTCTCCGGGGTCGCCCAATCACGGCAACGTTTCGACTATGTGGCGGCCGAGCGGGCCCGGGAATACATCCACAGTGCCCTGGACCGCACCCTGACCCTGGAGGAACTGGCGGCCCACAGTGGGCGCGACCGCTGGAGCCTGTCCCGGGATTTTCGCCTGCTGTTCGGCACCAGCCCCTACCGCTACCTGAGCATGCGCCGCCTGGACCTGGTCCGCGCGCTGCTGGTGCAGGGCCAGACCCTGGCCAACGCCGCACTGATCGCCGGCTTCACCGACCAGAGCCACATGACCCGGCAGTTTCGCCAGACCTACGGCCTGCCACCGGCACGCTGGCTGAAGATGCTCGGCCGCTGAGCCACACACGATCGTTCAAGAAGCCCTAGCCCCTGGCTGTTTACCCTCAGTGCTCATTCATCACTGAGGTGGACCGCAACATGCAAAACCCTGCCCCGCAAGACGCCTACCAGAGCATCAACTTCGCCCAGAAACTCGGCCTGTTCAGCGAACACTGGACCCCCAAGGTGATCGCCGAGATGAACGACTACCAGTTCAAGATCTCCAAGTTGCAGGGCGAATTCGTCTGGCACTCCCACGCCGACACCGATGAAACCTTCATCGTGCTCGACGGCCAGTTGTACATCGACTTCCGTGACGGCCGGGTGGCCATCGGCAGTGGCGAAATGTTCGTGGTGCCCAAGGGCGTCGAGCACAAACCCTGGGCCGAGCAGGAGGTCAAACTGCTGCTGATCGAACCCAAGGGCGTGCTCAACACCGGCGATCAAGGGGGCGAACGCACCGCCCAGAACGACGTCTGGATCTGATCCTCACCGCTGAACCTGCGAGACGGAAAAAGGAATTTCTGCCTCTTGAACACAGTCAGACACAGCAACACGTCATCGATCGACTACCCTTGGCCGACCAATGGTGCGTCAAAAACTGTACGTCAGTGCAAAAAGCACAGGTAGAGTGACGCTCTTATTTTTCTGTGCGATGGCTCTAGTGCAGGGACTAGAGTCTGGTCCCAGCTTTCGATGACGCCCATGGCGCGTCCATTACCTGTTGCGACCCCTGACCCCTGAATGCCCAAACCGCACCAAGACACCGCCGCCCCCACCCTGCTTCAAGACCTGCGCGCCGGCACCGCGACCTTGCACGAGGCCCTGGAAAAGCGCCTGCCGTTCTTCTCTGAGCATCTCGATGCGGCCTGGTATCGGCGCCTGATCCAGGCCTATTTCGGCTTCTATCAGCCCCTGGAGGCGGCCCTGTATGACAGCGGCCTGATCCCTGCCGGCTACGACCCGGAGCAGCGCCGCAAGACCCCGGCCCTGGCCGGCGACCTGCAGGCCCTGGGCCTGGCCCCGGAGCGCATCGACGCCCTGCCCCGTTGCGACCATCTGCCCGCACTGGCCAGCCCCGGCGCGTGCCTGGGCGCCCTCTATGTACTGGAGGGCGCGACCCTGGGCGGGCAGATCCTGCGCCGGGAAATGGCCCAGCGCCTGGACCTGCACAGGGATAACGGCGGGGCTTTCCTCGACGTGTATGGCGCCGCCACCGGGCGGCGCTGGAAAGATTTTCTCGACTACCTGGGGCGCATGCCCGAGGACGCGAGCGCACGACAACAAGTGGTCAGCGCCGCGCAATCCACATTTGCCTGTTTCGAGCACTGGCTCGACAGCCGCGAGGTGCTGCTATGACCCCACAAGACGCCCAAGCCTTCGAACAACTGCTGGCCAACTGCGCCGATGAGCCAATCCGCTCCCCCGGTGCGATCCAGCCCCATGGCGTGCTGCTGACGCTGTCGGAGCCGGACCTGCGCATCCAGCAGATCAGCGCCAACGTCGAGGCCCTGCTGGGCCAGCCTGCCGCGCAGGTCCTCGGCCAGCCCCTGGAGCAACTGCTGGGAGACACCGACGGCCAGCGCATCCGCGAGGTGCTGCAACTGCCGCGGTTGTCCGATGCGCCGCCGCTGCACCTGGCCGTCAATGACGCGCGCTTCGAAGGCTTGCTGCATCGCCACCAGGGAGTGCTGATGCTGGAGCTGGAAATCCAGCTCGAACACCTGCAGCCCCAGCACCTGAAAGAGCAGACCGAGAACCTGGGGCGCCTGCTGCGGCGCTTGCAGACGGCCAAGACCCTGAATGAGCTGTACGCCATCAGCGTCAGCGAAATCCAGGCGATGACCGGCTACGACCGGGTGCTGATCTACCGCTTCGAAGAGGAAGGCCACGGCCAGGTGATCGCCGAAGCCACCCGCCCCACCATGGAAGTGTTCAATGGCCTGTTCTTCCCGGCCTCGGACATTCCCCAGCAAGCCCGCGAGCTGTACCGCAGCAACTGGCTGCGGATCATCCCCAACGCCGATTACCAGCCAGTGCCCCTGCTGCCGGCACTGCGCCCGGACACTCAGCAGGCCCTGGACCTTAGCTTCGCCACCCTGCGCAGCGTGTCGCCGATCCACTGCCAGTACATGAAGAACATGGGCGTGCTGTCTTCCATGAGCATTTCCCTGCTCAAGGGCGACCAGCTCTGGGGCCTGATCAGTTGCGGCAACCGCCAGCCGCTGCTGGTGCCCCACGAGCTGCGCATTGCCTGCCAGACCATCGGCCAGGTGCTGTCGTTACAGATCAGCGCCATGGAAGCCCTGGATATCAGCCGCCAGCGGGAAGAGAAAGTCGCCGCCCTGGCCAGCCTCGACCAGACCATGCGCGACACCCCTGACAGCGTCTTCGACGGCCTGACCCAGGTGCCGCAACTGCTGCTGGACCTGACCCAGGCCGGTGGCGTGGCAATCATCGAAGACAAGCAGCTGCACTGCTTCGGTAACTGCCCGCCCCAGGACGAAATCCGCGCCCTGCACCGCTGGCTGCAAGGCACCGGGCAGGCGGTGTTCGCCAGCCATCACCTGGCCAGCGTCTACCCGCCGGCGGCGAGTTATCAACAAGTGGCCAGCGGGGTCCTGGCCATGACCCTGCCCAAGCCTGTGGATAACGGCGTGCTGTGGTTCCGCCCGGAAGTGAAGGAAAACATCAACTGGAGTGGCAACCCGCAAAAGCCCTTGGACCTGGAAAACTCCGACGCCGGCCTGCGCCTGCGGCCGCGCACCTCGTTCGAGATCTGGAAAGTGGAGATGGCCGGGATCTCCACCAAGTGGAGCCACGGCGACCGCTTCGCCGCCAATGACCTGCGCCGCTCGGCCCTGGAGCACGACCTGGCGCGCCAGGTGCTGCGCGAGCAACAGGCAGTGCGCGCCCGGGACGAACTGGTGGCGGTGGTGTCCCACGACCTGCGCAACCCGATGACCGTGATCTCCATGCTCTGCGGCATGATGCAGAAGGCCTTCAGTTCCGATGGCCCGCATACCTCACGGCGCATTTCCTCGGCCATCGACACCATGCAGCAGGCCGCCAGCCGCATGAACAATCTCCTGGAAGACCTGCTGGACACCTCCAAGATCGAGGCCGGGCGCTACAGCATCGCCCCGCAGCCGCTGGACGTCAGCCAGATATTCGAAGAGGCCTATTCATTGCTGGCGCCACTGGCCCTGGACAAGGCCATCGACATCAACTTCCACGCCGAACCGGACCTCAGGATCAACGCCGACCCCGAGCGCCTGTTCCAGGTGCTGTCGAACCTGGTGGGCAACGCCATCAAGTTCACCCCCAAACAGGGCAAGGTCGGAGTGGTGGCGATGTCCGACGGCGAGCAGATCGTGTTCAGCGTGCGCGACTCCGGGGAGGGCATTCCCACCGACCAGTTGCCGTTCATTTTCGACCGCTACTGGACCATGAAGGAAGGCAACCCCAACGGCACCGGCCTGGGGCTGTACATCACCCAGGGCATCATCCACGCCCACGGCGGCAAGATCGAAGCCCACAGCGAAGTGGGCAAGGGCAGCGAGTTCCGCTTCAGCGTGCCGCGCGCCAGCCTCTAGACCGCACTCCGGGGCTCCCTGCCGAGCCCCGCCCCCTCATTCAACAGATTGCGCCACCAGCCAGTCGCGAAACAGCTGGCCGCTGGCGGACAGGCGCTTGTGCCGCACATGCACCAGAAAGTCTGCCTGCCCGGTGCGAAACGCCCACTGGCCGACGCGCTGCAACTCGCCCTGGGCCACCAACTCACTGGCCATGAAATCCCAGCCCAGGCCAACCCCCATGCCCTGCTGCACGGCACTGAACATCAGCGTCAATTGGTTGAACCCCATGGCCCCTGGCGGTGCGCTGTAGTCCAGTCCGAAATGCCGGAACCAGTCGCGCCAGTCGATGCAGTTCCAGGCTGAGGCATCCAGCTGGATCAAGGGCAGCTCGGCCAGTTGTGCCAGCGCGTCAATGGCCGGCAACTCCAGGCGCCGGCTGGCGATGGGATAGACCATCTCGGCGAACAACGGCGTGGCGGTCAGGGACGACCAGTGCCCGGCGCCGTAGAGAATGGCGAAGTCGTGCTCGGCCACGCTGGACTCGTCCATGTCGTTGTTGGCGTGGATGCTCACGGTGATGTCCGGGTGTTGTTTGTTGAACGCCAGCAAGCGCGGAAACAACCAGAACTGTGCCACTGCATGGGTGCATTGCACGGTGATGGTGTTGGCGTCGCGCCCGGCCCGCAGACGGCTGACGCTGCGCAGTAACGCTTCCAACTGGGTACTGACCTCAGCAAACAGCGAGGCACCGCTGACGGTGAGTTTCACCCCCCGGGCCTGGCGCTCGAACAGCTCGGTCTTGAGCGACAGCTCCAGGGCACGAATCTGCTTGCTCACTGCACTCTGGGTCAGGCACAGCTCGGTGGCGGCGCGGGTGAAACTGGCGCTGCGTCCCACCGCCTCGAAGGTCACCAGGGTTTCCAATGGTGGTAAATGGCGGGCAAAGCGGCTCATCAGGCATTCCCCAGAAGAATAGATGGGTGCCTATATATCCTTTGTCCGGTCGGTCAGCAATGACTAGGCTGCGCGCTTTGATGAATCGCTGCGAGTGTGTGCATGAAACGCGGAGTTACTTACGCCGCCCTGGCCGGCGCGGTCTGGGGCCTGGCCATTGTGGTGCCCAGCCTGTTGCCGGAGTTCAGTCCGCTGATGCTCAGCTGTGCCCGCTTCACGCTGTATGGCGCATTCTCCCTGCTCCTGGCTGCGCCTCAGGCCCGGGAGCTGCTGCAACGCCTGACCTGGGGCGATGCCGTGCTGTTGGTGAAGCTGGCGCTGACCGGCAACCTGATCTATTTCATGCTCCTGGCCAGCGCCATCCAGTGGGCCGGCGTAGCCAGCACCGCGCTGATCGTCGGCCTGCTGCCCCTGACCATCACTCTGGCCGGACGCGCCGACGCCGACGCGCTGCCCCTGCGCCGACTGCGCTGGCCGCTGCTGCTGGTGTTCGCCGGCATCTGCTGCATCAACCTCGACACTCTGCTCACGGCACACAGCGATTCCGTGGAACTGGGCCAGCGCGCCCTGGGCCTGCTCTGCGCCTTCGGCGCCTTGCTGTGCTGGACCTGGTTTGCCACCGACAACGCCCGCTACCTCAAAGGCAGCCGTTTCAACAGCAGCCAGTGGTCGACCCTGTGGGGCATTACCACTGGGCTGATGAGCGCCCTGGTCTGGCTGCTGGCGGACGGGTTCTCATTGCCCGGCACCCGGGCCGAGGCCAGCGAGCAGCGCTGGATGCTGTTCTGGGGCCTGAGCCTGTCCAGTGCGGTGCTCGGCTCCTGGTTCGGCAATCGCATGTGGAATGCCTCGACCCGGCGCCTGCCGCTGACCCTGAGCGGCCAATTGATCGTGTTCGAGACCCTGTTCGCCCTGCTGTACGGCTTTATCTGCCTGCAACACCTGCCGAGCCTGATGCAAAGCTCGGCAGCCCTGCTGTTGCTGGCCGGGGTGCTGTGGGCCGTGCGCCGCCACTTGCCCCAGCCCGATTAAATCCCCCTCAGCCCGGGGCAGGCGCAGCGCCAGCAAGGCCCCGAACAGCGCCAGCAGGGCACTGGCGGCGGTAGCCATCTCGATGCCATAGGCCTGATTGCCGCCGGCGCTCAAGGTGTTGGCCAGGGACACCAGCAGCGCCAGCCCCAGGGCGCCGCCGATCTGCTGGCTGGTGGAGGCCACGCCCGCAGCCACCCCTTGCTCGGACGCCGCGATACCCTGCCCGGCCGAGACCCACATCGAGGTCCAGGTCATGCCCTGGCCGATGCTCATGATCACGATCCCCGGCAGCAGGCCGACAAAGCCGCTACTGCCCGGCAGGGCCAGGTACATCAGGCCGATGCCCAGCGCCCCGAGCAGCAAGCCGCTGACCAGGGTCGCCCGCAAGCCTACGCGCAGCAGGGCCCGCTCCGCGACCCAGATCCCGGCCGTGCACAGCAGGGTCGAGGGCAGGAACGCCAGTCCGCTCTGCAACACACTGAACTGATAGACCTGCTGGAAATACAGGCTGAGGAAGTAGTACTGCACGCCGAAGCTGCTCATGAACAGCGCGGTAATCACCATGGCCATGCGCAGTTGTGGATAACCCAGCAGGCGCAGGGGCATCAGCGGGTCGGCGCTACGCTGTTCAAGGCGCACGAACAACCCGAGCAGGGCCAGGGACAACGCCAGGCAGCCCAGGGTCGCCGGGGCGCTCCAGCCCCACTCCGGGCCCTGGACGATGGAAAACACCAGCAGGGTGCCACCCAGGGTCACGGTCAGCGCGCCGCGCAAGTCGAACTGACGGCCGCGCTGGCGCGCAGGCTCGGCGGGTATCCAGTGCCGGGCCAGCAACGCACAGGCCCCAGCCAGGGGCACGTTGACCAGGAACACCGCTTCCCAGCCCCAGTACTGGGTCAACACCCCGCCCAGCAACGCCCCCAGGGCCAGCCCCGCCGCCGAGGCCGCGCTCCACACCGCAAAGGCGCGGTTGCGCGCCGGCCCCTCGGCGTACCAGGTGTTGATCAGGGCCAGGGTCGCGGGGAACAGCATCGCCCCGCCCACGCCCTGCACCGCCCGGGCCAGCACCAGCAGCAGCGCGCTGCCGCCCAGGCCGCCGGCCAGCGAGGCCAGGGCGTACAAGGACTGGCCGACGATGTAGAAACGCCGCTTGCCCAGGAGGTCCGCCGCCCGTCCGCCCAGCAGCAGGAAACCACCGAAGGCCACGCTGTAGGCACTGACCACCCATTGCAACTGCTGGGCGGAGAAGCCCAGGTGGCTGCCGATTTCCGGCAGGGCGACAAACACGATGGTGGCGTCCAGGGCGATGATCAATTGCGCGGTGGCCAGCAGTAACAGCATCCAGCCCGACGGCTTGGCTAACGGGGTCGCGGACATCGCGAAGATCCTTGTGTGGAAATAACCGGCGGCCAGTGTCATCGATGCTGTTTAAATGATAAACAAGCCATTATCTCTTTCAGTAATGACTTTAATCATGGATCTGAACGCCCTTCGCCTGCTGGTCCGGGTTGCCGAAACCCGCAGTTTCACCCGTGCCGCCGGTGACCTGGGGCTGACCCAGTCCGGCCTGTCCCGAGCCATTTCCCGCCTGGAACAGCAGCTCGGGGTCCGCCTGCTGCAACGCAACACCCGCAGTGTCAGCCTGACCCCGGACGGCCAGGTGCTGGTCGAGCGCGCCGCGCCCCTGCTGGCGGAACTGGCCCATGCCGAACACCTGCTGCTGGACCGGCGCGAATCCCCCAGTGGAATGTTGAAGATCAGTACCCCGTCACTGTTCGGGCGCAAGGTGGTGATGCCGGTGATCGGCGAGCTGACGGCCCAGCACCCGGGGCTGAGCATCGAAGCGGTGATGACCGACCGGGTGGTGGACATCATCGATGAAGGTTTCGACGCGGTGGTGCGCACCGGGGTGATCCAGGACCAGCGCCTCATTGCCCGGCCCCTGGCGCCCCTGCGCTGGGTCACGGTGGCGGCGCCAGGCTACCTGGAGCGCCATGGCACGCCTCGGCACCTGGCCGACCTGCAGCAGCACAACTGCCTGGCCGTGCGTAACCTGCGCAGCGGCCGGCTGGTGGACTGGCAGTTCATGGACCAGGGCAAGCCCCTGGACCTGGCCGTCCAGGGCCGGCTGATCTTCGATATCGGCGATGCCCTGGTGGACGCGGTGCTCGGCGGCTTCGGCATTGCCCAGTTGATGGAGTTCGCGGTACGCGAAGCCCTGGACACCGGCCGGCTGGTGCCGGTTCTGCAGGAGCATGCCGGGCGCAGCCGCGAGCTGTCGCTGGTGTATCCGCCCTCGCGCCAGTGCTCGCCGAAGCTCACCGCCTTTGCCGAGGCCCTGGTTCGGTTGAGCTGGTAGCCGCCTTCAACCGGGCTGGGGGCTGTCGCTCTCCAGGTCCCGGGTCACGCTCAGCAGCAGCGGCTGGGCGATCCTCAGGTAGTCCTGGGTATCGAGCACCATGGAGGCATCCAGGCGCCCGGCGTTGAAGGCGATCTCGCTGTAGCGGGAGGTCAGTTGCGGGTCGACGATCAGCCGGATGCGCGGATCGAAACTCAGCGGAGCAATGGCGCCGATCACGCAACCAGTCAGCTCCCTGGCCAGCTCCGGCGATACCAGTTGCGCCTTCTTGCCCCCCAGGGCCGCGCCGACCTTTTTCATGTCCAGCTTCTGGTCGCCGCTGAGAATCACCAGCCCATACACCTCGTCTGTGCCCTTGAGGCTGCAGAGCATGGCCTTGGCCCCCTGCCCAGGTTCGGTGCCGCGGATCTCGGCAACCCGCGCCGACTGCCCTTCGGCCGGGTGAAAAATCACCCGATAGCGCGCCTGGTGGCTGTCCAGCAGGCTCACCAGTCGTTGGAAAACTGCATGCATGTTCTGTCCTTGGAAAAGTCGCCAGGGGGTTGATTCAAGCATCCGTCGCCACGCCTGACCAGTGGCGGCTACAAGCGCACCCGCTGCGCCAGGAAGTCGATGAACACCCGCACCCGCGACGGCACGTGGCCGCCCTGGCCGACATACAGCGCATAAAAACTTTCCAGCGGCGCCTGGTTGAAGGCTTCCAGTACCGGTACCAGCCTGCCGCTGTCCAGGTCATCGGCGATGGTGAAAGCCGCCAGTTGCGCCAGCCCGGCACCGTGTAGCGCCAGATGGCGCAAGGCTTCGCCGTCGCTGGCCTGCACCCGGCCATTGGGCTGCAGCAGTTGGCTCTCGCCCGCCGCGCCCAGGCGCCAGCCCGGCACGGCCCGCGCGTAGTCGAAACCGAGCAGGTGGTGCGCGGCCAGATCCTCCGGGGTCTGCGGTACGCCACAGCGAGCCAGGTAGGCCGGGGAGCCAACGACAACGCCACGGGTTTCCCCGAGCTTGCGGGCAATCAACTGCGAATCCGCCAGCGGCCCGGTGCGGATCGCCACATCGGTCTGTTCCCCCAAGAGGTCTACCAGGGCATCGCTGTGCACCAGGTCCAGGGACACCTGCGGGTACAGCTGGAGAAACTCCGCCACCAGGGGCGCCAGTACATGCAGGCCAAAGGAGGCGCTGGTGTTGACCCGCACCCGGCCCACCGGAGCCCGGGCGCTGCTGGCCTCACCCTCCACTTCTCGCAGGTCTGCCAGCAGGCGCACGCTGTTTTCATAGAAGCCGCGGCCTTCCGCGGTCAGTTGCAACTGGCGAGTGGAGCGGTTGAGCAAGCGTACGCCCAGGCGTGCTTCAAGCCGCGCTAGCAGCTTGCTCACCGAGGAAGGCGTCACCTGCCTCAACCGCGCAGCGGCCGACAAGCCGCCACACTCCACCACCGCGACAAAGGTTTCCATCTCGGCAAACCGGTTGATCTCGCTGCCCGCCATATGAATTCAACTCACAGCTGCTGTTCCGGCCGGCAGTCTATTTCACTCAAAGACCCGACTCTATGCTGGCGATCCCTTTATTCGAGGTATCCCAGATGAGCGTTTCAACTTCCCCGGACCGTCACTTGCTGGTGATCGGCGGCTATGGCGTGGTCGGCACCGCAGTGGTCGAGCTGATGCACCGTACCCCGGGCTGGCAACTGACCACCGCCGCCCGTCGCCGCCCACCGACCAGCCTGCTGGACGGCAGCCCGGCACCGGCGCACATCAGCGCCGACCTGCTGGACGCCGCCGGCACCGCTCGCGCCTTTTCCGGACAGGGCAGCGTCACCGACCTGGTGTTCTGCGCCTACAGCGAGCGGGAAAGCATGGCCGCCACGGTGGCGCCGAACCTGGCGATGCTGGAGCACAGCCTCAAGGCCCTGCGCCAGGCCGGAGCCAGGTTGCGCCAGGTGGTGCTGATCGGTGGCGGTAAATCCTACGGTGAACACCTGGGGCCCTATAAGACGCCAGCCAAGGAAAACGACCCGCGCTTCATGGGGCCGATCTTCTACAACGATCAGGAAGACCTGTTGTGGCATGAAGCCGAACGCGAGGGTTTTGCCTGGACGGTATTGCGCCCGGACGGGGTCATGGGCCCCAGCCTCAACTCACCGATGAACATCCTCACCGGCATCGCCAGCTTCGCCGCCATCAGCCAGGCACTGAACCTGCCACTGCGTTTTCCCGGCAGCCTGCAGGCCTGGTCGGCGCTGCACCAGGCCACCGATTCCCGGGTGCTGGCCCAGGCCGTGCTCTGGGCCCTGACTTCACCGAATGCACAGCAGCAGGTCTTCAACGTGACCAATGGCGATCACTTTCGCTGGCAGCACCTGTGGCCACAGATCGCCGGGTTCTTCGGCCTTGCCAGCGCCGCGCCGCAACCGATGAACCTGGGGGTGCAGATGGCCGACAAGGCGCCGCTGTGGGCGCGCATTGTCCAGGAACAGCAACTGCGCCCCACGCCCTGGGAGCAGATCGCCGCCTGGCCCTTCGTCGATGGCTGGCTCAATACCGGCTACGACATGGTGCAAAGCACCATCAAGATCCGCCAGGCCGGCTTTACCGGTTGCATCGACAGCCACCAGAGCGTGCTCGAACAGTTGCAGCGGCTGCGTGATTACCGGCTGATTCCCTGACTCAGGGCTCGCCGACCAGGGGCAGTTGCCGACCGTCAACGGCGTCACCGATGATCAGGAAATGCCCGCCCGCAACATGGTGCAGGGTACGCAGCCGGTCGTGCCCGTCGAAGTGCCAGCGCCCTTCGCTGAACACCCGGGCATCGGCCTGGGCGGCAATCACTTCGCCAAGGAACAGGTCGTACTGCTGGTGGTTGTGGGGCTCGGGCAGCAGCCGGCATTCCAGCCAGGCCACGCAACCTTCCAGCAGCGGCGCCGCCAGTTGCTCGCCGGCAAAGGCCTGCAGACCGTAGGCGGCGAACTTGTCGCTACCGCCCTGGCTCAGCTCAAGCCCGGAGCTGTTGCCCAGGCTCTGCACGATATCCACCTGGGCCACGCAAGGCACATTGAGCACGAAGGTGCCCGAGGCCTCCAGCAGTTGTCGGGTCCAGGTGGACTTGTCGAGCACCACGGCGACTTTCGGCGGCTCGAAATCCAGGGGCATGGCCCAGGCTGCGGCCATGATGTTGCGCTGCCCGCCATGGGCTGCGCTGACCAGCACCGTTGGGCCGTGGTTGAGCAAGCGGTACGCCTTGTCCAGCGGTACCGGGCGACGAAGATCGGACATGACTGGCTCCTGAAAAAAACTGCGATTGTAGCCCCATCGCGGCCGCCGGCAGGCACGGTCATTGGCCGGATTTTCTGGATAATCCGTCCAGCCGCCGACGGCTTATCAACAGCGGTGCAGACACTAGACTCAGCCTTCACCCCAATTGTTGAAGGACCCGCGCCATGACCGATCACTCCCTGAACAACAAAGTCGTGCTGATCGCCGGTGGCGTGAAGAACCTCGGCGGCCTGATTGCCCGCGACCTGGCCAGCCACGGTGCCCGGGCGGTGGCCGTGCACTACAACAGCAACGCCAGCCGGGCCGACGCCGAGGCCACGGTGGCGGCACTCAAGGCCCTGGGTGTGGAGGCCCAGGCGTGGCAGGCCGACCTCACCCGCGCCAGTGCCGTGGAGCAGCTGTTCAACGAGGCCAAGGCGCGCTTCGGCAAGATCGACATCGCCATCAACACCGTGGGCAAGGTGCTGAAGAAACCCATCATTGAAATCAGCGAGGACGAGTACGACCAGATGTTCGCGGTCAATGCCAAGAGCGCCTTCTTCTTTATCAAGGAAGCCGGCAAGCACCTGGAGGACAACGGCAAGCTGGTGACCCTGGTGACTTCGCTGCTGGGGGCCTTCACTCCGTTCTATGCCGCCTATGGCGGCTCCAAGGCGCCGGTGGAACACTTCACCCGGGCCGCGGCCAAGGAGTTCGGTGCCCGCGGCATTTCAGTGACTGCCGTCGGCCCCGGGCCCATGGATACCCCATTCTTCTACCCGGCCGAAGGCGCCGACGCCGTGGCGTACCACAAGAGCGCCGCAGCCCTGTCGCCTTCGAGCAAGACCGGGCTCACCGATATCGAGGACGTGGTGCCCTTCATTCGCCACCTGGTCACCGAAGGCTGGTGGATCACTGGCCAGACCTTACTGATCAACGGCGGCTACACCACCAAGTAATCCTGGCGCCCAAGGGGTAAATTGGCCTGCCGAGCCGCAGCATCGATCGCCTCGGCCGATGCTGCGATCCACTGCCGTCAGGCGCCCCCGAACCAGGATCGTTCAAACGATGGATAAGCTTGAGCAATACCGCGTGTTCATCCAGGTGGCCGACATGGGTAGCTTCATCAAGGCTGCCCATGCCCTGGAACTGCCACGGGCCACCGTCTCTTCCGCCGTGCAGCAACTGGAAACCGGCCTCGGCACCCGACTGCTGCACCGCACCACCCGCCACGTGCAGTTGACCGCCGACGGCGCCATTCTGCTGGAACGGGCGCGGCGCCTGCTGGCAGACGCCGCCGAACTCAACCAGTTGTTCCACCACCGCCAGATAGACGTCAGCGGGCGCTTGAACATCGATGTGCCCAGCCGCATCGCCCGGCGCCTGATCGTCCCCGCCCTGCCCCGATGGCTGGCGCAATACCCCGGCCTGCAACTGGCCCTGGGCGCCAGCGATCGCAGCATCGACCTGGTCCAGGAAGGCATCGACTGCGCGATCCGCGTCGGCAGCCTGGCCGACAGCAGCCTGGTCGCCCGCCCCCTGGGGCAACTGGCGCTGATCAACTGCGCCAGCCCCGCCTACCTGGCCGAACAGGGCGAGCCCCACACCCCCCAGGACCTGCAGAACGGCCAGTGGATGGTCGGTTATGCCTCCCCGGACACCGGCCGCGAGCAGCCCTGGGAATACCTGCTGGAAGGTCGCGAGCACCTGCTGGGGCTGCCCAGCCGGGTGATCGTCAACAACGTCGAGAACTACATCGCCTGCTGCCGTCAGGGGCTGGGGCTGATCCAGGTGCCACGCTTCGACGTGCAGCACCTGCTGGACCGTGGCGAGCTGGTGCAGGTGCTCCGTGAACTGCCGGTGGCGCCCATGGATATCTGCGCGCTATACCCCGACCGGCGCCATCGCTCGCGCCGCCTCAACGTGTTCATCGAATGGTTCGCCGAGCTGATCAAACCGCACCTGGAGGCTTGCTGAACACCCGCGGATCGTGAGAAGAAAGCGCCTTCACGGATTGAGGCACTGGCACCATGACCCACCTGCACATCAGCGCTCCACACCTCGACGACCTGGATGACCTGCTGGCCTTCGAAGGGGAAAACCGAGCGTTCTTCGAAGCCTCGATCAACGCCCGGCCTGCCACCTACTACTCCCGCGAAGGGGTCGCCGAAGCCATAAACCAGGCGTGCGAGGATGCCGAGGCAGACCGCGGCTATCAGTTCCTGATCCGCGACAACGCAGTGCTGGTGGGGCGCGTCAACCTGCACCGGGTGCAGCGCCCCTACTTCAATTGCGCGGAACTGGGCTACCGGGTCGGCGCCCGCTTCAACGGCCGCGGCATTGCCCGCACTGCGGTGCAGCAGGTGCTGCTGCGCGCCTTCGGCGAACTGCAACTGAGCCGCATCGAAGCCAATGCGCGGCCGCAGAACACCGGTTCGGTGCGGGTGCTGGAAGCCTGCGGCTTCTCTTGCTACGGCCATTCGCGGCGCAGCTTCCTGTTGCACGGCGAGTGGTTCGACCGCTTGCACTACGAGTGCCATGGGCCTGCGCCACGCTAGCAACCCGGGCGTGCGCCCCCAAGACGCACGCCCACGCCCTCAGGCCGACAGCTGGTTGGCGAACTGGCCGACCGCGCTGACCACTTTCTGCGCACCGTCCTGAATCTCGACGATGACCGTGCCGGCCTCCGCTGCCAGGGTCAGGCCCTGTTCCGCCTGCTGCCGGCCCTCGGCCATCAGTTCCACCGCCGAGCGGGCCATGTCCTGGTTCTGGCGCACCACGCCGACGATCTCGTCGGTGGCGTTGCTGGTGCGCGAGGCCAGTTGCCGGACCTCATCGGCGACCACCGCAAAACCCCGCCCCTGTTCACCGGCCCGGGCCGCTTCGATGGCCGCATTGAGGGCCAGCAGGTTGGTCTGTTCGGCAATCCCGCTGATGGTCTTGACGATGCTCGCTATCACCAGGGACTGCTCGTTCAGGGCTTCGATGCCGTCCCCGGCCTGCTGCATGCAGGTAGCCAGGTCACGCATCACGTCCAGGGTCTCGGTGACCACCGCCGAGCCGCGCTGGGCGCTGGTGTCAGTCTGTCGGGAGATGCTGTAGGCGATGTCCGCCGCCTCGGCCACCCGTTGTTCCTGGTTCACCTGATCGGTGATCAGGATGGCGAATTTCACCACCTTGTAGAGCTGGCCACTGGCGTCCAGCACCGGGTTGTAGGACGCGTCGAGCCACACCACCCGGCCCTGACTGTCGATGCGCTTGAACCGCTGGGCGATGTATTCGCCGGCGTTCAACCGTGCCCAGAACTCCTGGTAGCCGGGCCCCTCGTATTCCTGCGGTTCACAGAACAGGCGGTGGTTCTGGCCCTGGACCTCATCCAGCCGGTAGCCCATGCAGGCGAGAAACCGCGAGTTGGCCGTCAGCACCCGGCCTTGCAGGTCGAACTCGATCACCGCAGAGGAGCGCAGCAGCGCCGCCATCAGGTTTTCATGCTCGCAGGCACTTTCCACCGAAGCGCTCTGGTCGGTGCAGATCAGGTTGTAATGATCGAGCCGCCCGGCGCCATCGCGGATCGGCTGCACGCAGACCTGCAGCCAGGCCTCGCGGCCGCCTCCGCGTTGCAGGCGCAATTGGCCGGTGTAGCTTTCGTTGCGCCCCAGGGCCGCCTTGAATTCGCGATACAACGGCACAGCCTGCGGGTGGCGCGAGATGATGCTCTCCAGGGCCACGCCAGCCAGTGGCTGGCCATCGAGTTCCAGGGCCTGGATGAAGTTCTGGTTGGCCCGGCGGATGGCCCCCTCGCCATCGAGTTCGAGATTGAGCACCTGGCTTTCCAGGCAGGCCTTGAATTGCTGCAGAGCGTTCAGCTCGTCGCTCAGGGTGGCAAGTTGCTGCTTCAAACGTTTGTTGAACATGGATACACCGACAGACTAGGAGTGGATACAACAACCCCTAGCCATCGGCGCAGTTTGGGCTTTCTCCAAGCCCCGCAGCGCTTTCCAGACACTTCCTACAAGCCTCTAGGAAATTTCTTGGTTTTTCTTGGGCGCAGCCGTCGCCCGGGGCCCTATCGGTCATGCCCGAGTGTCTCAGCGTGGGAAATGAATGGCGCCAAGGGCGCCGGGGCTGGCCGATGCTGCCCTGAAATCCACAGTGCCCCGTGACGGGAGCACTGTGCTGGGGAGCAATCAGGAGGACAGTTGGTTGGCGAACTGGCCGACCGCGCTGACCACCTTCTGCGCGCCGTCCTGGATCTCGACGATCACGGTGCCGGCTTCCGCCGCCAGGGCCAGCCCCTGCTCGGCCTGCAGCTTGCCTTCGGCCATCAGTTCCACGGCTTCGCGGGCCATGTCCTGGTTCTGGCGCACCACGCCGACGATTTCCTCGGTGGCCTTGCTGGTGCGCGAGGCCAGTTGCCGGACTTCATCGGCCACCACCGCGAAACCACGTCCCTGCTCACCGGCCCGGGCCGCCTCGATGGCCGCGTTGAGTGCCAGCAGGTTGGTCTGTTCGGCAATCCCGCTGATGGTCTTGACGATGCTGCCGATCACCAGGGATTGCTCGTTGAGGGCACCAATGCCTTCGCCGGCCTCCTGCATGTGCTTGGCCAGATCGCGCATCACGTTCACCGCCTCGGTAACCACCGTGGTGCCGCGCTGGGCGCTGTTGTCGGTCTGCAGCGAGGTGTTGTAGGCAATGCTCGCCGCCTCGGCCACGGCCAGTTCCTGGTTTACCTGGTCGGTGATCACGGTGGCGAACTTCACCACTTTGTAGAGTTTGTTGTTGGCGTCCATGACCGGGTTGTAGGAAGCCTCCAGCCAGACCACCCGGCCATGAGCGTCGATGCGCTTGAAGCGCTCGGCGATGAACTCCCCGGCGTTCAGGCGTTTCCAGAAGGCCTGGTAGGCCTGGCTGTTGTACTCCTCCGGCTCGCAGAAGATGCGGTGATGCTTGCCCTGAATCTGCGCCAGGCTGTAGCCCATGCTGGAAAGGAAGCGGTCATTGGCCGTCAGCACGTTGCCGTTGAGGTCGAACTCGATCAGCGCGGTGGAACGCATCAGGGCGCCAATCAGGTTCTCGTGCTCCCGAGAGGCCTCGATGGTGCGGGTCAGGTCACTGGAGAAGATCGCGAAATACTTGATCCGCCCCTCGGAGTCGCGAACCGGCTGGGAGATGGAACGCAGCCAGGCTTCCTGGCCATTGCCGCGCAGCAGCCGCACCGCCCCGGCAAAGTGTTCGCCCCGGGTCAGGGTCGCCTTGAACCGCAGGTGAAACTCATCATGCTTGACGTGTTCCGGGACGATGTCCTCCAGGGCCCGGCCCACCAGATCGCCAGTCTTGTAGAGCATTTCCTGGGCGAAATTGTGATTGACCGACTGAATCCGTCCATCGGCGCTCAGGTTGATGACGAGCATCTCGCTTTCAAGGCTCTCCTTCACTTGCTGAAGGCTCGAAAGTTCTTCGCGTAGAGTCGACAACTCCTGCTTCAAGCGTTTATTGAACATGAGGATGTACCGGGGGGGGCTGAAAAAGTGGACTGCTTTGGGCCTAACATCGGCCCTGAAAGATTTTTCTTAATAGCCATTAAGGCTTGTCTGACAAAAATAATTCCGCAGCCAGCAAGGCCGCGGAATTCGGGCCCGCAGCCGGGGATTTCGCGCAACCAAGGAGCGCGTATAGTCGGCGACGGGAAATTCCAGGGCGATCGACGGAGTTGGACTATGGATGCATCACGCAAGGCACTTTTCCAGCAGGCCGCAGCACAGGTCGGACACAGTTTCGAAGGCAAGATGCGCATTGGCGGCAATTACGTGCCGGCGGTGCGCAATGGCGATGAGGTGTATGTCAGCGGGCAGATCCCGCGTATCGACAATACCGTGATGGTGGTTGGCCGGGTCGGTGCCGAAACCTCCCTGGAGCAGGCCCGGCACGGGGCGCAGATCTGCACCCTGCGGGCCCTGGCGATCCTCGAGCAGATGCTCGGCGACCTGCAGCGGATCAAGCGCATCCTGCGGATCAACGTCTATGTACAGAGCGCGGCGGACTTCACCCAGCAGAGCGAAGTGGCGGACGGCGCCTCCGCAGTCCTGTATTCGATCTTTGCCGACGCCGGCGTACACACCCGGACCTCGGTGGGGGTCTATCAATTGCCCAAGAATGCCTCGGTGGAAGTGGACATGATCGTCGCCCTGCACCCCGGCTCCGGCAACGACTGAGTGCAGCCACGCTGGCCGGGCCCACCCCTGCGGGCCCGGCACAGCAGCGCCGGCGGCCCATCAACTGCCGTTGTTGCGGCACTGGCCCATGACCTGGTACTCGATGGTCTTGAGCTGGCCGGCGGAATCCTCATACGTCATGCGCGAAGGCACCACCTCGCAGGACTTGATCGGCGGGGTCACGTTGACCACCTTGGCGACATCCAGCTTCATGCCGTAGCGGTACGCCTGCACCACCGGCGCCGGCTTGCCCTGGTTCGCCGCATAGCGCTCCATGGCCTTCTGGTTTTCCACCATGGCCCGGGCGAACGTACGGTCGCCTCCCCCTTCGGCCTGCGCCAGGGAAGCCAGGCTCAACAGCAGCGCGGCGAGACTCAGGTTGATTGCTTTCATCACAGTTTCCTCGTCCAGTTGACGCCAGCGAGGATAAGCAACCGACCCTGTCAGGATGATCGCGGGCAGATTACTTATCTGTAATGGGCGCTGCCGACAGCCCGCCCTACCCGGGATAACCCCCGGCCCGTCGGGGTTTTGGCCCGGGCCCTGGACGGCTTTCTTGCACAATTGTAATGACCGGGTCACCCCGCCGTTATCTGCCGTTTGCAACTATCGACAGCGACTGGGCAGGCGTTGCGACGCCTGCCGGTCGAGCCCAATAAGAACGCCTCTGGCGATATAAAAGTTGATAGCTGCCAACACTCAGGAGCGACCCCCATGCGTATCAATCCCCCCTTGTCCCTGTCCGTGCTCGCTGCGGTACTGGGGCTCAGCCCTATGGCGGCAGTGGCCGCCGAGGAACGGCCCGAAGGCTTTGTCGAAGGCAGCCGCCTCGACCTGCTGCTGCGCAACTTCTACTTCAACCGCGACGACCGCAAGGGCCAGTCCAGCCCCACCGGCAACGGCTATTCCGAAGCCTGGGCCCAGGGCCTGATCGGCCAGTTCGAATCCGGCTTCACCCAGGGCACGGTGGGCTTTGGCCTCGATGCCTTTGCCATGTACGGCCTCAAGCTCGACTCTGGCACCGGCCGCAGCGGCGGCGGTGGCTCCTTCGGCATGCTGCCGCTGAACCACGACAACCGGCCCGCCGACAGCTACGGCAAGGCTGGGGGTGCGGTGAAAATGCGAGCCCTGGATACCGTGGTGAAAGTCGGCGATGTGTTTCCCAAGACCCCCGTGGTGCACTACGGCGACTCCCGCCTGCTGCCGGAAAGCTTTCGCGGGGTGACCCTGGAGAACACCAGCATCGACGGCCTCAACTTGCAGGGCGGCCGCCTGCATGCCATGAGCCAGCCCGACAGCAGTGGCATGCGCGATGGCTTCGCCACCTTCTACGCCGGCAAGGTGGACTCGCCCTGGGTCGGCTACTTCGGCGGCGACTACCGGCTCAACTCCAATCTCAACTTCAGCCTCTACAGCAGCCGCCTGAAGGACGCCTGGGACCAGTACTACTTCGGCGTCGCGGGCAACTACCCGCTGTCCGACCAACTGAGCCTGTTCAGCGGCTTCAACTATTACAAGGCCGTCGATGAGGGCAAGAAACTCCTGGGCGAGTTCGACAACAACATCTGGAGCGCCAAGGTCGGCGCCACCTACGGCGCCCACACCCTGGCCCTGTCGCATCAGCGCAACAACGGCAACGACGACTTCGACTACCTGCGCCAGTCGGACTCGATCTTCCTCGACAACTCGATCCAGTACAGCGACTTCAACTCGCCCAAGGAACGCTCGTGGATGGTCCGCTACGACCTCGACATGCAGCCCCTGGGCATTCCCGGCCTGTCGTTCATGACCCGCTACGCCCGCGGCAGCGGCGCCGACTACAGCCACGCCAACTCGGTGTACATGCGCCGCGATGCGGCAGGTGACCCACTGACCGACCAGCGCCGCTGGGAGCGGGATATCGAAGCCAAGTACGTGTTCCAGGGCGGCAGCCTCAAGGATCTGTCCCTGCGCATCCGCCAGGCGACCATCCGTTCCAGCCAGTTCGAATCCGACCTGGAAGAGTTTCGCCTGATCGTCGAGTACCCCCTGGCCCTGCTCTAGAGAGCGGCTCCGGGCAGGCGCCAGGCCTGCCCGGTGTTAAAACTTCTTCACAGACTCATGCCTTTCAGAACTGTAATATCGGCCTCACCTTCTCGTTAGGTTGGCCTTCATATACTCCCGGACACACTGGCAGCCACCGTGTTTTTCACGGCCGCCCAACGTGTCAGGAGAAGCTCATGCGCCCAACCCAACTGTTATTGATCGGCCTACTGGCCACAACCAGCTCCGCCACCTGGGCCGCTGATGGCAGCGAACGCCCACAGCAGGTCCGCGAAGCTTTCCTGGCCAGCCAGGAACAGATCCACGGCGACGCCAACCAGGAAACAGCCGCCACCGGCAGCACCGGCAAAGCCCCTCGCGATGCTTCTGCGCCTACCACGGCCGAAGAAGACATCTGACAGCGATTGCCTACCGAGCACATTCATCTCTTGAAGCGTTTTTTCTGATGCTCCTTTGGAAAGAGATGAATTTTTAGCGCCCCCTTGGGGCGCTTTTTTTTGCCCGAAAATTGCCGCAGGACTGACACCTGTAGCCGCTGCCGCAGGCTGCGAACGACCGCGAAGCGGGCGCTGCTTCTGAGGATCGCTGAAGGTCCTGCGGACCTTTTCGCAGCCTCGCAGGCTCGGCAGCGGCTACAGGGACATATGTGCTAATGGGATACATCTGTTAACAGGCAAGGCCGGAGCTAGGTTGAAATGGATCAATCACGCGAAGGGAGAGCAAGGCCATGCAGGTCCTATCCAATGGTTACCGCCTGTTCAAGGGGCGGCGCTCGGAGATCGGCAGGATCTACAGCGTGACCGCCGTGACCGAACAACGGTGCCGGGTGTTCAGCGACTTTCGCCTGGGGCGGCTGGTGGTCGACCAACTGAGGGAACAGCACGAAGCGGGCCTCACCCACTCACTGGCCTGGGTGGTAATGCCTGATCACATTCACTGGCTGTTCCAGCTGCAGAAATGCTCGTTGGAAGAGGCCCTGTGCCGGCTCAAATCCCGTAGCGGGCGCACCATCAACCAATGCCTTAACCGACGCGGTCGGCTGTGGCAAAAGGGTTATCACGAACGCGCCATACGCCGAGAGGAAGACCTCAAGGTGATAGCGCGTTACATCATCTACAACCCGGTTCGCGCAGGGTTGGTCGAGCGCGTAGGTGACTACCCCCTGTGGGACGCCACCTGGCTTTAACCACAACGATCCATGTAGCCGCTGCCGAGCCTGCGAGGCTGCGAAAAGGTCCGCAGGACCTTCAGCGCCCCCAAGAGCGACGCCTCCTGCGCTGCCGTTCGCAGCCTGCGGCAGCGGCTACAAGAAGCGGCGCGCGATCAGTCTTCTTCCCTGCGATGCGCCCATTGGTACAGGGCAGGCAGCACCAGCAAGGTGAGGATGGTGGAGGACAGGATGCCGCCAATCACTACCGTGGCCAGGGGCCGTTGCACCTCGGCGCCGGTGCCGGTGGCCAGGGCCATGGGGATGAAGCCCAGGGAGGCCACCAGGGCGGTCATCAGTACCGGGCGCAGTCGGGTCAGGGCGCCTTCATGAATCGCCAGGGACAACGAGCGCCCTTCCTCTCGCAGGTTACGGATAAAGGCAATCATCACCAGGCCGTTGAGCACGGCGACCCCGGACAAGGCAATGAAGCCCACCCCCGCCGAGATCGACAGCGGTATGTCCCGCAGCCACAGGGCCATGATCCCGCCGGTCAGGGCGAAGGGAATCCCGGTGAACACCAGCAGGCCATCCTTAAGGTTGTTGAACATCATGAACAGCAGCCCGAACACCAGCAGCAAGGCCACCGGCACCACCACCTGCAGGCGCTGGGAGGCTTCCTGCAATTGTTCGAACTGACCGCCCCACGTCGTCCAGTAGCCGGCCGGGACTTTGACCTTCTCGGCAATCAGGCCTGTGGCCTCTTCGACGAAGGAGCCGATATCCCGCCCGCGCACGTTGGCGCTGACGATCACCAGGCGCTTGCCGTTTTCCCGGCTGACCTGATTGGGGCCCAGCACCAGATCGAGGCTGGCCACTTCCGACAGGGCGATGAAGCCGATCTGCCCGTTGGCCGTGCCCGCCGTCGCCGGTATGGGAATCAGCAGCCGGGACAGGCCGTCGATATCGGTGCGCAGTTGATCGGACAGGCGCACCACCATGTCGAAGCGCCGGTCGCCTTCGTACAGGGTGCCGGCCTGGCGCCCGCCCACCGCAACGGCGATGGTGTCTTGCACATCCCCCACGTTGAGGCCGAAACGTGCGGCCTTGTCGCGGTCGATATTGATGGTCAGCACCGGCAGCCCCGAGGTCTGCTCGACCTTGACTTCCGAGGCGCCAGGCAAGCTCTGCAAGGCCGTGGCAATTTGCGTAGCGGTCTTGTTCAGCACCGCCATGTCATCGCCAAACACCTTCACCGCAACATCGCTGCGCACCCCGGAAATCAGCTCGTTGAAGCGCAGCTGGATCGGCTGCGACAGCTCGTAGGCGCTGCCCGGCACCAGGGCACTGGCACGCTGGATATCAGCGATCAGCGCCTCCCGCGACTTGTTCGGGTCCGGCCACTGGGCCTTGGGCTTGAGCATCAGGTAGCTGTCGGAAATATTCGGCGGCATCGGGTCCGAGGCGATCTCCGCGGTGCCGGTGCGGGCGAACACCCGCTCGATCTCCGGCACTTGCGCCAGCAGGGTTTTCTCCAGGCGCTGCTGCATGTCCACCGACTGAGTGAGGCTGGTGCCGGGCACCCGCAGGGCCTGCTGGGCAAAGTCGCCTTCGCTGAGGCTGGGGATGAATTCACTGCCCATGCGGCTGGCCAGCAGCGCACTGCCAGCGAGGATCAAGCCGGCCAGGGCGAAGGTCAGGCCACGCCGGGCCATCACCCAGTCCAGCACCGGGGCGTAGCCGCGCTTGGCGCTGCGCATCAGCAGGTTTTCCTCTTCCTTGACCTTGCCGGTGACGAACAGCGCGATGGCTGCCGGAACGAAGGTCACCGAGAGAATCATCGCCCCCAGCAACGCCATGACCACAGTGAAGGCCATGGGGTGGAACATTTTCCCGGCCACCCCGGTAAGGGCAAAGATCGGCAGGTACACCACCATGATGATCAACTGGCCGAAGATCAGCGCGCGCCGGGCTTCCTTGGCCGCGGCAAAGACTTCATGCAGCCGTTCGGAGCGGGTCAGCATGCGCCCGTGGTGCTGCTGGGCATGGGCCAGGCGGCGGATGGCGTTCTCGACGATGACCACCGCGCCGTCGACGATAATGCCGAAGTCCAGGGCACCGAGGCTCATCAGGTTGGCGCTGACCTTGTTGCTGAACATGCCGGTGAAGGTGAACAGCATGGACAGCGGGATCACCAGGGCGGTGATCAGCGCCGCGCGGATATTGCCCAGGAACAGGAACAGAATCACGATCACCAGCAGCGCGCCCTCGAAGAGGTTCTTCTTCACCGTGGCGATGGCCTTTTCCACCAGGTTGGTGCGGTCGTACACCGTGACCGCCACCACGCCTTCGGGCAGCGAGCGGTTGATCTCCTCAAGTTTCTTCGCCACCGCCTGGGACACGGTACGGCTGTTCTCGCCGATCAGCATGAACACGGTGCCCAGCACCACTTCCCGACCATTCTCGGTGGCCGCGCCGGTGCGCAACTCGCGGCCGATCTGCACGTCGGCCACGTTGCGCACGCGGATCGGCGTGCCGTCGCTGCTGCTGATGACGATGTTGGCGATGTCCTCGATGGACGCCAGTTGCCCCGGCGCGCGGATCAGCAACTGCTCGCCGCTGCGCTCGATGTAGCCGGCGCCGACGTTGGCGTTGTTGCGCTCCAGGGCCGTCACCAGGTCGCTCAGGGTCAGCTTGTAGGCCGCCAGGCGCTTGGGGTCCGGGGCAATCTGGTACTCCTTGGCAAAGCCGCCGATGGTGTTGATCTCGGCCACGCCCTGCACGTTGCGCAGTTGCGGCTTGATGATCCAGTCCTGGATCACCCGCAGGTCGGTGGGGGTGTAGGGCGTGCCGTCCTCCTTGCGGGCGCCCTCCTCGGCCTCCACGGTCCACAGGAAGATCTCCCCGAGCCCGGTGGAAATCGGCCCCATCACCGCCTCCACACCGTCGGGCAATTGCTCGCGAGCCACTTGCAGGCGCTCGTTGACCAGTTGGCGGGCGAAGAACAGGTCGGTGCCGTCCTTGAAGATCACGGTTACCTGGGACAACCCCGAGCGCGACAGCGACCGGCTCTGCTGCAACCCCGGCAGGCCGGCCATGGCCGTCTCGATGGGAAAGGTGATGCGCTGTTCGGTTTCCAGGGGTGAGAACCCCGGCGCCGCGGAGTTGATCTGCACCTGGACGTTGGTGATGTCCGGCACCGCGTCGATCGGCAGCTTCTGGTAGCTGGCGATGCCGACGCCGGCCATCAGCAGCACCGCCAGCAGGACGATGATGCGCTGCTCGATGGCGAATTGAATGATGCGTTCAAACATGGGAAGTCACTCTCTGATGAGGCCGATCAATGGCCGTGGTCGGCCGCGCCCTTGCCCAGTTCGGACTTGAGGGTAAAGCTGCCGCGGGCGGCTACCTGGGCCCCGGCTTCGAGGCCCTCGCGGATCTCGACAAAACCGTCCTGGCTGGCCCCGGTGACCACAGGCGTGGCCTGGAACCCCTCGGCCACGCGGACGAACACCGAGGGCCGGTCTTCCACGGTCTGGATCGCCGTCTGCGGCACGCTGACCGGTGCGTCGAAGGCTTCGGTGGCCACCTGTACCGAGACGAACAGCCCCGGGCGCCAGGCGTCATTGGGGTTGGCCAGGGTCACCCGCACCGTGGCGGTGCGGGTCTGTTCCCCCAGCAGGCTGCCGACGTAGGCCACCTGGCCCTGGACCTGGGTCCCCAGCTCACTGGAGCTGACCTGCACCGGCTGGCCGACCCGGACCTTGTCCAGGTCCTTGGGAAACACGCCGAAGGTGGCCCAGACCCGGGACAGGTCCGAGAGGGTGAACGCGGCGCTGGTTTCGCCCACCACTTCGCCCACGCTCAGGTGTTTTTCCACCACCACACCGTCGAACGGCGCGCGCATTTCATAGCGGTTGCCGCCCACCAACTGGGCGCTGCCGCTCAGGGCATTCATCTTCTGCCGGGCATTGTTGAGGGCGATTTCCGCCTCTTGCAGGGCCTGGCGTGCCAGCAGGTAATCCTGCTCGGCGGAGATCTGGTCGACCCACAACTGGCGCTCGCGCTGGAAGGTGGTACGGGCCAGTTCCACCCGCCGCCCGGCGGCGGCCAGCTCGCTGCGCTGATCGGAGATCTGCTGGCTGGCGATCACCGCCAGCAGTTCGCCGCGCTTGACCGCCTGGCCGAGGTTGACCTGTACCGACTCCACCACACCGGCGGCCCGGGGCACGATGTGCGAGGTACGGTCCTCGTCGAAGCGGATCTCTCCCGGCAGGCTGAGTACCCGGTTGAGGCGCCGCGGACCGGCTGCGGCCAGCTCGATGCCGGCGGCCTGGATCTGTTCCGGGCTGAGTTCCAGATGGCCCTCGGGCTCCTGGGTGCCGTGCCCGGCCTCCTCGGCCTGGGGCACCGTTGCCGGGCTGGCGAACAGGCCCGGCAGCAGCAAGGCCGCCAGCCCGAGGCCGACCACTGCCGTGCTGGCCAGAACAAGGCTGCGTTTTTTATCCATGGGGACTCCTGAATCGATCGAGGGTCGGTAGCGCCAGGCGCTGCCTTACGGGGTAGAGGGACACAGCCATTGACCAATGGCCCGATGCAGCTCATGCACGCACCAATGCGCGGGTGGGTCTTCGGGGGCTGTCGGGGGTGCGCCACTGCAGTCGCTCACCAGCAACGCGGCAAGGCACGCCAGGCCCATCAGCCAGGGTTTCACCAACGGCTGAGGTCGCCGTAGATGCGCTCGATCCGTACCCAGGCATCGGTGGTTTGCGCCACCGCGGCGAGGTACTGGGTACGCGCGCCGATCAGGGTGCGTTGAGCATCGAGAACGTCGAGAAAGCTGAACTTGCCCATCTCGAAGCCCTGGGTGGCGCTGTCCACCGCACGCTGGGCGGCGGGCAGGATGGTCTGGTTGAAGGACTGCACCTCGCCCCGGGCGGTGTTCCACTGTTCCAGGGCCTGGCGGGTTTCGGTACGCAAGCGCAATTCGGTGGCGTTGCGCAGGTCCCGGGCCTGGTCGGCGCGGCGGGCGGCGGACAGCACGTTGCCCTGGTTGCGATTGAACAGCGGCAAAGGCATCGACAGCCCTACCAGGTTGACCCGCTCCCGGGCGCTGGCGTCGTACTGGCTGCCCACGCTGACGTCCAGGTCGGGAATGCGCTGGGCCTTCTCCAGCCCCAGGGACGCCTCGCGCTGCACCACTTCCTGCTCCGCCAGGCGCAGTTCGGTGGTTTCCGGCAGGCGGCCAAGCAACTGTGCCGGAGCCGGCAGCGCCGCCAGTGCCAGGGGCTGCTCCTGCACCCCGGCAAAGTCGCTGGTGGCCGCGCCAGTGACCATGGCCAGGCGTCGGTAGGCATTGTCCTGCTCCATCTGCCCCCGGTTCAGTTCCAGGCGCACCTCGGCCAGTTGCACCTGGGCCCGGGCGGCTTCCACCGGCGAGGCCTTGCCGGCGTTGACCCGGCCCTGGGCTACCGCCACGCCCCGTTCGGCCAGGGCCAGGGAGCGCCCGGCCAGTTGGCTGCGTTCCTGGGCCCGCAGCGCCGTGTAATAGGCATCCAGAACATCCGCACGCAACTGGTTGCGACGCCGCTCCAGCTCCAGGGCCGCCAGTTCCTGACCGCGACTGGCCACGTCGATCCGTGCTCCGCGCTTGCCCCCCAGCTCCAGGGCCTGGCTGAGCTTGACCGAAGTGGTGCGCGAATCCCGGCGGGTGTCCTCGGCGTCCACCGACAGCACCGGGTTGGGGATGAGCCCGGCCTGCTGGCGGGCGCCCTGGGCGATGTCGATCTCCCAGCGTGCGGCGGCCAGTTCAGGGTTGTTGGCAAAGGCTCGGGCCAGGGCGCTGTCCAGGCTCAACAGCGGTTGCTCGACGGCGCTTGCAGATTGGCTCGCCACGGCCAGCAACAGGGTCAGGACGCAGGTGCGTGCTGCCCGGGCAGATATTCTCGGGAAAGTCGGCATAACAAGTTCCGGCCCCTATGGAGGCAAAGTGTCTGCGAAGTTGCAGCGCACCATATCGACGCTTATCCACAGGAGCTCCGGCCGATATGAAACTGCAGCAGTTCGCCCATTGACAGGGAGAGTTTCAAGTTCGGCCAACTGTAACTTTCAGTGCTTATCAGCAGGGTGGCGCAAAGATTACAAATCCGTTAGCAAAGGCTCTGGATCAAGGTTCTGTATTAACATCCGGCTATTCGAAGTGAACATCAAGAGCACTTTTCAAGTGCCAGCAAGCGAACTTTAAAGAACACGAATACGGCACGGGGCTGCACAACTTTTGAGCATTGGCCCGCTGATTATTCGCGTCTTTTCGTTACTGTCTCCCATCTGCCGAGAACCTCATTTCCATGCGTATTCTGGTCATCGAAGACGAACCCAAGACCGCTGACTACCTGCATCAAGGGCTGACTGAAAGTGGCTACGTGGTGGACTGCGCCAACAACGGCGCGGACGGCCTGCACCTGACTCGCCAGCATGCGTACGACCTGGTGATCCTCGACATCAACCTGCCGCACATCGACGGCTGGGGCGTGCTCGGGCAGATCCGCCAGGACAGCAGCACCCGGGTGATGATGCTCACCGCCCAGGGCCGGCTGGCGGACAAGATCCGTGGCCTGGACCTGGGCGCCGACGATTACCTGGTCAAGCCGTTCCAGTTTCCGGAATTGCTGGCCCGGGTCCGCACCCTGATGCGCCGCAGCGAACAGGCGCCGGTGCCGGATGTGCTGCGGGTCGCCGACCTGGAGCTGGACCAGGGCCGGCACCGGGCCTTTCGCGGCAAGCAGCGCATCGACCTGACCACCAAGGAGTTCGCCCTGCTGCACCTGCTGATGCGCCAGAGCGGCGTGGTGCTGTCGCGGACCCAAATCATTTCCTTTGTCTGGGACATGAATTTCGACTGTGACACCAATGTGGTGGAAGTCTCGATCCGCCGCCTGCGAGCGAAGATCGACGACCCTTTCGAACGCAAGCTGATCCACACCCTGCGCGGTGTGGGTTATGTCCTTGAAGAACGCGACTGAGGCGCGGCCGTGTTCGCCGGCAAGCCGGCTCCTGCACAAGACGCAAGCACTGCTGCCTCAATGTTCATGCACCTGCTCATGAAACCCTGCCTGCTCCACCTGCAAGGTGACGTGGGCAATGTCGAAGCGCTCCTGCAGCAGCTCGGTGACCTCGGCCAGGATCCCCTGTTCATCCCGCCCTTGCAGGTGCGCCACCAGATGCGCGCTAAGCACGTTCTTGCCGCTGGTCAGGGCCCAGATATGCAGGTCGTGCACGTCGCTGATCCCCGGCACCTGGCGTATGGCCTGCTCCACCTGGTCGATGTCGACCCCGTCCGGCACCCCTTGCAGCAGCACGTTCATGCTCTCCTTGAGCAGGGTCCAGGTCCGAGGCAACACCCACAGGCCGATGGCCGCGGCCACCAGGGAATCGACCCAGCCCCAACCGGTGAACATGATCACCAGCGCGGCGATGATCACCCCCAGTGAACCGAGCATGTCGCTCCATACCTCCAGGTATGCACCCTTGACGTTGAGGCTCTGGCTGCTGCCGGAGGCCAGCAGGCCCATGGAGATCAGGTTGACGATCAGCCCCAGCACCGCGATCACCAGCATTCCCGTGGACTGGATCTCGGCCGGTGCCTGCAGGCGTTGCCAGGCCTCGAACAGAATGTAGAACGCCACCACGAACAGCAGCAGGGCGTTGAACGCCGCGGCGAGGATCTCGAAGCGCGCATAACCGAAAGTACGCTTGCGGTCAGCCGGGCGCTTGGCGACCTGGATCGCCACCAGGGAGATGGCCAGCGCCAGGGTATCGGTGAGCATGTGCGCGGCATCCGACAGCAGCGCCAGGCTGCCGGTGACAAAGGCCCCGATGACCTCGGCGAGCATGAAGCTGCCGGTCAGCCCCAGGGCCATCCACAACTTGCGTTCATGCCCGGCCCGTACCTGGCCGTGACTGTGTCCTGCGCCCATGAAAGATCCTCGGTTGGCTGGTAAAGCGTGGCTCTGATGATAGTTCGATTGGCCAGGTGCCCAGGGCTGGATAAGCGAATTGTCATCTGCCGGTTATCCGCCGGTTATCCAGGGCAGGTCCATAGTTAGCCGGCTAACGAATGCACCAAAAGTGCGCACAAGCCCTCTGCGGTGGGCGCCTCGGGTATGCTCCCGAAAAAGTGAAACAAAACGTAACAGATAAAAATAGCCGATTGAGGAGTCCCGCCTTGGATGTATCGACTGCCGCCTGGATGGTCCACGACACCCGCCTGATCATCTGCTGCCTGGTGGCCATCGCCAGCATCATTGTGCTGATCAGCGCCACCAAACTGCCGCCGTTCCTGTCGATCCTGATCGGCACCTTCATTGCCGGGGTGGGCGCAGGCCTGCCGCCGGAGGAAGTGGCCAAGGCCTTCAGCAAGGGCGCCGGGGCGATTCTCGGCGAGGCCGGGATCATCATTGCCCTGGGCTCGATGCTCGGCGCATTGATGGCCGAGTCCGGCGCCGCCGACCGCATCGCCTCGACCTTGCTGGGCCTGGGCAAGGGCAAGTCGCTGCCCTGGGTCATGGCCCTGGTGGCGATGGTCATCGGCCTGCCGCTGTTCTTCGAAGTGGGGCTGGTGATGATGGTGCCGATCATTTTCGTCATGGCCCGCCGCTCGGGCCTGCCGCTGCTGAAAATCGCCATTCCGGCCCTGGCCGGGATGACCACCCTGCACGCGCTGATGCCCCCGCACCCGGGCCCGCTGATCGCCGTCAGCGCCCTGCACGCCGACCTCGGCCTGACCATGCTGCTGGGCTTGTGCCTGGCCGTGCCGGCGGTGATCCTGGCCGGCCCGCTGTATGGCAACTGGTTGTCCAAGCGCCTGCAGGTCAGCGAACCGGCGGAGCTCGGCGCGCTGTTCAGTGCTGCGCCCAAGGCCCCGCGCCAGCCGGGCTTCGGCGTGTCGCTGCTGATCATTGTGCTGCCGGTGCTGCTGATGCTCGGCAGCACCCTGGCCAAGGTCGCCATGAGCCCGGAGAACACCCTGGCCCTGACCCTGAAGTTTCTCGGCGAACCCCTGATCGCCCTGGGCCTGGCGGTGATCGCCGCGGTGATCTGCCTGGGCTGGGCCAACGGCATGGCCCGGGACCAGGTGGGCAACACCCTGCGCAAAAGCCTGGCACCGATTGCCGTGCTGCTGCTGACCATTGGCGCCGGCGGCGGGCTCAAACAGACGCTGCTGGATGCCGGGGTCAGCCAGACCATCAGCAAGGTGGCCGAAGGCGCGCACCTGCCCTATATCCTCCTGGCCTGGCTGATCGCCGTGGCCCTGCGCCAGGCCACCGGCTCGGCTACCGTGGCCACCACCACGACCGCCGGCATCCTGGCGCCGATGATGGCCGGTCTGGCCGCCACCCAAAGCTCCCTGGTGGCGCTGGCCATCGGCGCCGGCTCGGTGTTCTTCTGCCACGTGAACGACGCCGGGTTCTGGATGGTGCGCGAGTATTTCGGCCTGCAACTCAAGCAGACACTCTGGGTCTGGTCGGTGCTGCAGACCATTGTTTCCGTGGTCGGGCTGGTGGGGACGCTGCTGCTCTGGCACTGGTTGCAATAACCGCTGGCCGTGGTGGGCAGGCCTGCCCTTCTGCATTGGGAACAGCGCTGTAGAATGCCCGCTTCATTCTCAGCGCAAGGGACCGACATGCCTTATCAGCCCTGGATCTTTGGCCTCGTCATCGCCGTAATTGCAGGCGCCGCTGGTTGGGCGCCTGCCCAGGCCGCAGCGCTGGATTGCGAGCACATCAGCGTCAGCGAACAGGTCGACCGCTGCGCCCAGCAGGACAAGGAGCGGGCCGACGCCGCACTCAACCAGAGCTATCAGGCGCTGCTGGTCCGGGTGCACAACCTGTACCCCAGCAGCCTGCTGCAAGAACAGGAATACCTCGGCAAATTGAAGAACGCCCAACGCGCCTGGATCAAATACCGCGACAGCACCTGCGTGCTGGAGGCCTTCGAAGTGGAACCGGGCAAGCCGGCCCATGTGACCCTGATCAACCTCTGCGTGACCCGCCTGAGCACCGAACGCACCCGCTATCTGGAACAACTGCTGCCCGAATGACAGCAGACCCGGGGGCCTCTTCGCCAGCAAGCCGGAGCACCTGCAGGAGCGGGCTTGCCCGCGAAAGCGGCCTCAGGAGCCCGCTCGCTGCCAGAACGGTCGATGCCCCAAGCCATGCAGCAGTCCGCAGATCAGGCTGACGAGCCAGGCAAAGCCCAGCATGCCAACACACGAGTCGCCCTGGCGCAGGCGCTGCTGGCACTCTGCGGCGCTGGAACACAGGGCGCTGCACCCGGGTTGATCGTCGCGGCGACAACTGAGCAGGTACCCCCGCAGGTGGCGGAGAACCAGGGTCTGCCCCGGCAGTTGAGCGAGTGGCAGCTGGAGCCGGGTCAGTTCGCGGTTCAGGCGCAAGCGTTGGCGCTCCCCGGTGTCGAGTTCCTCCACCAGCAGCGCCCCGGCCTCCACTGCGATCACCCGGGCGCGCAAGCTGTCGGGGCTGGCGCCCTCCAGGCCGTAGTCCAGTTGAGTGCAGGTCCAGGCCTGGATCAGGGCAAACACCAACCCCAGCACGAAGCTCATCAGCGCCACTTGTAACAGTGGCGCCAAGGCGGAGAAATTTCGCAAGGAACACAGCGTCGAACGAATCAAGACAGCTCCCGGAAACCCAAGCGCAGGCCGCGCGTTCCGGGAGATTAGCGGGAAAAAACCGGGGGCTGAAAGCCCTTTTCCAGCCCGGTTTCACGCGGGATCAAGAGGCGTTTTGGTGAAGGCTCTAGCTCGCCGCTTCGCTGAATCACAGCAGGCCGAAGAAAAGTCCTAGCGTTGGTCAGCCATGCAGCTTTCTCTCGCTGCCGCAGGCCCTTCCTCACCCACACGGCCGCCGAAGTAACCGGCGCTGACGACCCCCACCGCTCCCATCACTGCGCAGTAGATCACGCAGATCCAGGGGCTCCAGGGCATCAGGGCGATCAGCAGCAACGGCGTGGTACTGGCCCAGAGGGCATAAGCGATGTTGTAGGTGAAGGAGATCCCCGACACGCGAATCCGCGCCGGAAACAGGCCCACCATCACCGACGGCACCGCCCCCACCACGCCGCAGCCCAGGCCGGCGATGGCATAGGCCAGGCCGATCCAGGCGCCGCCGCTGATCAGGCAGCCATAGAGCACGGCGATGCCCAGTGGCAGCAGCAGGCTATAGAGCATCACCGTGCGCCAGGCACCGAGGCGGTCGACGACCAGCCCCGCCAGCACGCAACCAATGTTGAGAAAGACAATCCCTAGGCTGCTCAGGGCAAAAGTGTGGCTGGCGCTCATGCCGAAGCTTTTTTGCATCATGGTCGGGGTGATGACCACGAACACCACCACCGCCGAGGTCAGCACGCAGGTGAGGATCAGCGCCGGCAGGATCGCCAGCCGGTGTTCCCGCAACACGGTGCGCAGGGGCAGTTCGGCGGCGGCATCGCGCTGGTGCTGCAGCGCCACGAACACCGGGGTTTCGCTCAACCAGCGGCGCAGCCAGACGCCGATCACGCCGAACACGCCGCCCAGCAGGAAGGGATAGCGCCAGGCGTGGTCGAGGATTTCCTCGGGGCTGAAGACCCGCGCCAGCAGGGTCGCGGTCAGGGCGCCCAGCAGGTAGCCGAAGGTCAGCCCGGCCTGGAGAAAGCCCAGGGCATAACCGCGATGGGCCCGCGGCGCGTGCTCGGCGACGAATACCCAGGCGCTGGGCACTTCACCGCCCACGGCGGCACCTTGCAGCACCCGCAGCGCCAGCAGCAGCAAGGGCGCGAAATAACCGATCTGGGCATAGGTCGGCATGATGCCGATCAGCAGGCAGGGCAGCGCCATCATCAGGATGCTCAGGCTGAAAACCTTCTTGCGCCCCAGGCGGTCGGCGAAATGGGCCATGAGGATGCCGCCCAGGGGCCGGGCCAGGTAGCCGGTGACGAAGATCCCGAAGCTCTGCAGCAGGCGCAGCCATTCGGGCATTTCCGGGGGAAAGAACAGCTGGCTCAGGGTCAGGGCGAAAAATACGAAGATGATGAAGTCGTAGATTTCCAGGGCACCGCCCAGGGCGGCCAGGCCCAGGGTCTTGTAGTCGGAGCGGGAAAAGCGCGCCGGCGACGACTCAGTGGAAGGGGTCATAAAGCAACTCGATGGCAGCACAAAGCAAAGGCGCTCATGGTCTACGCAAAAGATCCGGGGAACAACCCGTTCCCGGCCCTGGGTTGGTTTTCCGGGGTTTTCTGTACCTTGAACGGCCGCGCGCCAGGCCAATAATCGGGCACTTTCCCACTCAAGCAGAATCAGGAAAGTCGTCATGAGCAGCCATACCCGCACCCAGCGCCTGAGCGTCCCGCAACTGGTGGCCATGAAAGGCCGGCAGAAGATCGTTTCCCTCACCGCCTATACCAGCCACATGGCGCGGCTGATGGACCCCTTCGTGGATTTCATCCTGATCGGTGATTCCACCGCCATGGTCGGTTACGGGCGCACCTCGACCCTGGACATGAGCCTGGCGGAAATCATCGCCCACACCCGCGCGGTGGTGGCCGGCAGCCGCCTGGCCTGCGTGATTGCCGACATGCCCTTCGGCAGCTACCAGGAATCCCCGCAACAGGCCTACCGCAATTGCGCCGAGGTGATGGCCCGCACCGGTTGCGCCGCCCTCAAGCTGGAGGGCGGCCGGGCCCTGGCGCCCACCGTGGAGTTCCTGGTGCAGCGGGGCATTCCGGTGATGGCGCATATCGGCCTGATGCCGCAGTTCGTCAACCAGATGGGCGGGTTCAAGGCCCAGGGGCTCGACAGCGAGGCGGCCCGCAAGATCGAGGAAGATGCCCAGGCCCACCTCGAGGCCGGCGCCTTCAGCCTGTTGCTGGAAGGGGTTGCGGAGCCCCTGGCGCGGCGCATCAGCGACTTCTCGCCGATGCCGACCATTGGCATCGGCGCCTCCCCGGCCTGCGACGGCCAGGTACTGGTGACCGAAGACCTGCTGGGGCTGGGCGGGCCCCAGGTGCCGCGTTTCGTCAAGCAATACGCCGATGCCGGCGCCCTGATCAGCCAGGCCTGCGAACGCTTCGCCGCAGAGGTTCGGGAGCAGGCCTTTCCGCAGTTGCAGCATTGTTATGGGGTGGTTCAGGAAGCCTGACTCACCGCCCGCGCCAACTGCCCGAGGGCGCCCTGGATATCCTTGCTCCAGTCCAGGGTGAAGCTCAGGCGCAGGTGCTGCTGCCACAAGCCCTGCTGGCTGAAGATCGCCCCCGGGGCGATGACGATGCCGTCGGCCAGCAGGCGCTCGTAGACCCGGGTCATAGGCACCGGGCGCCTGGCTTCGACCCACAAGGTCGCGCCGCCGGCGGCAAGCGGCGCATGCAACAGCCCGCCGGCCTGCTCGTCCAGCAGTTGCTGCAACTGCTTCATCCGCTGTTGCAGCATGCCCCGCAGTTTCAGCACGTGCTGGTCTACGCGACCGGAACTCAAGAGCCGGGCCACGGCCTTCTGGCGGATCGGCGACAGGCGAAAGCGCCGCTCCAGGCACTGGCGCTGCAAGGCCGGGCCCAGGCTGCGGCTCAGCACGTAGCTCAAGGGCGCCTCGGCGCCGATGGCCTTGTCCAGGCTGGCGAACACCAGCAGGCGCTCGGGGTCGGCGAAATCCCGATAGCGAGCAGCGCCGGGCACGAAGCTGAATGCTCCGTAACTATCGTTCTCCAGCAGCCAGATCCCCCGCTCGGCGAACCAGCGGCACAGCTGCTGCTTGTCGGCGGCGGGCATCAGGCTGCCGTGGGGGATGTTCACCGTCGAGGAGAACACCGCCAGGCGCACCGGCTCGCGCTGAAGCAGCGCTTGCACCTGCTGCAGATCGAAGCGCCCGCCGGCATCCAGGGGCAGCTCGATAATCCGCAGGCGCGCCGCCCGCAACTGGCGCAGGATCGCCCAGGAACACGGGGACTCCACCAGCACCACGCCGCCGTCCAGGTCCAGCGCCCGCAACGCCAACTCCACCACGCTGTGCAGATCGGCCCCCAGGAACACCTGGTCGGCCTGCCAGTAGTCGCGGCTGGAGCAGGTGTAGCGCCGGGCCAGTTCGCTGCGCAGCTCCTGCTCGCCTAGGGGCTGGTACAGCGGTGCCTGGTTGCGCGGGTACTGGCGGGCCAGTTCGCGCTCGGTCATCAGCAAGGGTTGCTCCAGCGACAGCAGCATCGCCGGCGCATCGCTGCACAGCGCCAGGCGCCCCGGCAGGCGGGCCTGGGCATAGAGGTTGTCGAGCAGGTCCTCACCGGTCTCGGGCACGGTCGCGGCGGCCAGGGCCCGGGTGAAATAGCCCTGGCGCGGCCGCGAACAGATGCGCCCCTCGTCTTCCAGCAGGGCGTAGGCGTACTTGATGGTGGACAGGGAAACCTTCAGCCGCTGCGCCAGTTCGCGCAATGACGGCAGGCGTTGCTCCTGATCGCTGGCGGCGTTGTCGATCCACTGCGACAGGTAGCGGTAGACCGCCTGATAGGCGAAAGACGGGTGGCGCTGCACCGCTTCAGTTGCCTTTGGCCATGGCGATCGCCGCCTGGATCGCCGCGCGGGCCTGGGGGCTGTTCTTCCAGCAACTGGAACCCACCAGGGCCGAAGCCTGGGTGACGATGTGCAGGGCATCGGCGGCGGCCAGCTGGGCCAGGGAAGTGATGCCCAGTTGTTCCAGGCGAGCGACCACGGTAGAACCGACACCCTTGACCTTGAGCAGTGCGGCGCGTTCTTCGGGGGAAAATGACATGGGCGTTGAGATCCTTTGCAGTCCGTGGCAATTGCCGCATTCTTGCACAGTTCTCGGCCGCCTCTGCCTGGGGCGGCCGACCTCCTTATAAACATAAGAAATCCGAGGTACTCACGTGGCCGCTGATATTCAAGATAGCCGCTCCGCCCGCTTTGCCCTGCGCTGCTCGAACTGGGCCGAACGCTGGTTTCCCGACTCCTGGGTGTTCGCCGCGCTGGCGGTGATCATCGTTGCCCTGGCCACGCTGGCCATGGGCGCCAAGCCCACCGATGCCGCCATGGCGTTTGGCGACGGCTTCTGGAGCCTGATCCCCTTCACCATGCAGATGGCCTTCGTGGTCATTGGCGGCTATGTGGTCGCCAGCTCGCCGCCGGCGGTGAAGCTGATCGACAAGCTGGCGCGCATTCCCAGGAACGGCCGCTCGGCGGTGGCCTGGGTGGCGCTGATTTCCATGGTCGCCTCCCTGCTCAACTGGGGCCTGTCCCTGGTGTTCGGTGGCCTGCTGGTGCGGGCCCTGGCCCGGCGTACCGAACTGCGCATGGACTACCGCGCCGCCGGCGCTGCCGCCTACCTGGGCCTGGGCGCGGTCTGGGCCCTGGGGCTGTCGTCTTCGGCGGCGCAGTTGCAGGCCAACCCCGGCAGCCTGCCACCGTCGATCCTGGCCATCACCGGGGTCATTCCCTTCACCCAGACCATCTTTCTCTGGCAATCCGGCGTCCTGCTGCTGGCCCTGGTGGTGGTCTCGCTGATCGTCGCCTACGCCACGGCGCCCGGCCCCGGCAGCGCCCGGGATGCCCAGGCCTGCGGGGTCGACCCGAGCTTCAGCATGCCCAAGCCGCAACCCCGGACCCGCCCTGGCGAATGGCTGGAATACAGCCCGCTGCTGACCCTTCTCCTGGCGCTGCTGGCGGCCGGCTGGCTGTATCACGAGTTCGCCACCAAACCGGCGATCACCGCGATCTCCGGGCTCAACACCTACAACTTCCTGTTCCTGATGGCCGGCGCCCTGCTGCACTGGCGCCCGCGCAGCTTCCTCGATGCCGTGGCCCGGGCAGTGCCCACCACCACCGGGGTGCTGATCCAGTTCCCGCTGTACGGTTCGATCGCCGCGCTGATGACCGTGGTCAAGGGCGTGGATGGCCAGACCCTGGCCCACCACATCTCGACCTTCTTCGTGCAGATCGCTTCCCACGACACCTACGCGCTGCTGATGGGGCTGTACTCGGCGGTGCTGGGTTTCTTCATTCCTTCGGGCGGCGGCAAGTGGATCATCGAGGCGCCCTACGTGATGCAGGTGGCCAATGACCTGCAGTACCACCTGGGCTGGGCGGTACAGATCTACAACGCCGCCGAGGCCCTGCCGAACCTGATCAACCCCTTCTACATGCTGCCGCTGCTGGGGGTGCTGGGCTTGAAGGCCCGGGACCTGATCGGCTTCTCCTTTGTCCAGTTGCTGGTGCATGCGCCCCTGGTGCTGGTGCTGCTCTGGGCCCTGGGGACCACCCTGTCCTACCTGCCGCCGGTCATTCCCTGACAGAGCCACAGGCCCGCTGCACAGCGGGCCTGTGGATAACGGCCCGCCGGCCCAATCGCAGATTTATCCAGGGCCCAGACAGCCAGGCCGTGCCGCATTCCTGTAGCCTTTGCGTCATATTCGGTTGTTAACGTGCGACCGAAATACTTTGTAACGAATCCTCAGAGAGCCGAGCAAGGAGCCGACATGAGCGACGATACCGACCTGCGCGACCCCCCCGAATCCGCCACCGACCAGCCTACCGATACCAGCCGCCGCCGCTTCCTAGGCGGCGTTGCGGTTCTGGGGGTCGGCGCCACCCTGAGCGCCTGCGGCCAGCCCGGCGAGCCAGGAGGCAAACCGCCGGTGGAACACCCCTTGTCCCCGGCCGAACTGGACAAGGCGCTGCAGGAGCAGGTGAAAAACGTAGTGGTACTGTTCGCCGAGAACCGCAGCTTCAACAACCTGTTCGCCAACTTTCCCGGGGTGGAGAAACCGCTCTCGGCCCTCAAGCCCGAAGACTTCCAGCAGCGCGACCGCGACGGCAACCTGTTGCAGAAACTGCCGCCGATCTGGGGCGGCATTCTCCAGGTGGGCCCGCAGACCCTGGACGGCATCACCTACCCGGTGGAAACCCAGTTCCAGGAAAACCTGCCCAATGCCCCCTTCGCCCTCAAGGGGCCCAGTGGCGAGGACCTGCCCCTGGGCCTGGTGACCCGCGACCTGTGGCACGTGTTCTACCAGAACCAGATGCAGATCAACGGCGGCAAGAACGACAGCTTCGTGGCCTGGGCCGACTCCGGCGCCCTGACCATGGGCCACTACGCCCAGACCCGCTACTCCCTGCGCCTGTGGGACGTGGCTCGGGAGTTCGTGCTCTGCGACAACTTCTTCCAGGGGGCATTCGGTGGCTCGTTCCTCAACCACCAGTACCTGATCAGCGCCAAGGTGCCGTTCTACCCCGATGCCGCCAACTCGGTGGCCAAGTCGCAGATCGCCACCCTGCAGGGCGACGACCCCAAGGGCACCCGCCTCAAGCCCCTGGACAAGTCCCCGGCCAGTGCCATGGACGGCGCTCCGCAGTTCGGTCCCAGCGCCCTGACCCCGGACGGTTACGCGGTCAATACCATGGCCCCGCCCTACTGGCCGACCTGGATCCGCGACCCGGAGCGCCCGGACTACGCCAAGCCGGACCTGCCCAGCGTACTGGTGCCTCAAACCCACGAACACATCGGCGACAAGCTGTCGAAGAAGAACGTCGACTGGGCCTGGTACGGCGGCGCCTGGCAGGCGACCCTGGAGCAGTTCAAGGATTCCGGCGGGATTCCCAAGATCCCCAACTTCCAGTACCACCACCAGCCCTTCAACTACTTCGTGCGCCAGGGCCCGGAAAACCCCGCCGAACGGGCCAAGCGCCTGCGCGACGGCGGCCTGGGCGATGAGTCGAGCACCAACAAGTTCTTCGCCGATGCCGAGGCCGGCAAGCTGCCGGCGGTGACCTTCTACAAACCCCAGGGCAACCTCAACCTGCACGCCGGCTATGCCGATGTGGCCGCCGGCGACCGGCATATCGACCGGGCATTGAAAGTGCTGCGGGAAAGCCCGCAGTGGAAAAACATGGTGGTGATCGTCACCGTTGACGAAAACGGCGGCTGGTGGGACCACGTGGCGCCGCCCCAGGGCGACCGCTGGGGCCCGGGCACGCGGATTCCGGCCCTGGTGGTATCGCCGTTCGCCCGCAAGGGCACGGTGGACCACACGGTCTACGACACCGCCTCGATCCTGCGGCTGATCACCCGGGTGTTCCAGTTGGAAACCCTGGACGGCATCAAGGAACGTGACCAGGCCATGATCGCCCGGGGCCAGAAGCCCATGGGCGACCTGACCAACGCCCTGCACTTCACGGCCTGACCCCGGCCGGGCCCGCAACGGGCCCACCTGCCACCGCAGAACCGAAACCCAAGCCCGGCTTCGGTTCTGCGGCACCGGCACAAATGATAGCCATATAACATCACCCACTTTACCCATCCACCCGGCGGGTAATATCCTGCGCGCCACCTATTTGTTTCATCTGTTTTCCGATTGGAAAGGGAGTTCGTCGTCATGATCGTAGGTATCGACCTGGGGACCACCAACAGCCTGGTCGCGGTCTGGCGCGAAACCGCCAGCGAGCTGGTGCCCAATGCCCTGGGCGAACTGCTGACCCCCAGCGTGGTGGGCCTGGACGACGAAGGCCGGATCCTGGTGGGGCAAGCCGCCAGGGAGCGCCTGCACACGCACCCGCAGCTCACCACGGCGCTGTTCAAGCGCTACATGGGCAGCGCCACCGAAGTGCGCCTGGGGGAACGTACCTACCGCCCCGAAGAACTCTCGGCCCTGGTGCTCAAGAGCCTCAAGGAAGACGTTGAGCGGGCCTATGGCGAACCGGTGGAGGAAGCGGTGATCAGCGTGCCAGCCTACTTCAGCGATGCCCAGCGCAAGGCCACGCGGATTGCCGGCGAACTGGCCGGGCTCAAGGTGGAAAAACTGATCAACGAACCCACCGCCGCAGCCCTGGCCTACGGCCTGCACCAGCGTGACCGGGAAACCTCGTTCCTGGTCTTCGACCTCGGTGGCGGCACCTTCGACGTGTCGATCCTGGAGCTGTTCGACGGGGTCATGGAAGTCCGCGCCAGCGCCGGCGACAACTTCCTCGGCGGCGAGGACTTCGACAACCTGCTGCTGGAACACTTCCTCGAACAGCAGGCCCAGGCCGCGGGCTTTCCGGAACGCCAGAGCGTGCTCCAGGCACTGCGCCGGGAAGCCGAGCGCGTGCGCCGCGCCCTCGGCCAGGAGCCCAGTGCCGAATTCAGCCTGCGGGTCGATGGCCGGCAATGGACCCAGACCATCACCCAGGCGCAACTGGCCAGCCTCTATGCGCCGCTGCTGGAACGCCTGCGGGCGCCCATCGAACGCGCCCTGCGCGATGCACGGATCCGCGTCAGCGACCTGGATGAAATCCTCCTGGTGGGCGGCGCCACCCGCATGCCCCTGGTGCGCAAGCTGGCGGCCGGGCTGTTCGGGCGCTTTCCCTCCATCAGCCTCGATCCCGACCAGGTGGTGGCCCAGGGCGCGGCGGTCCAGGCGGCCCTCAAGGCACGCTCGGCGGCCCTGGAAGAAGTGGTGCTGACCGACGTCTGCTCCTACACCCTGGGGATCGAGACCTCCCAGCAATACGGCAACCAGATCGAGAGCGGGCACTACCTGCCGATCATCGAGCGCAACAGCGTGGTGCCGGTAAGCCGGGTCAAGACCGTGCAGACCTTGCATGACAACCAGGAGCAGGTGCTGCTGAAGATCTTCCAGGGCGAAAGCCGCCTAGTGCGCGACAACGTCGCCCTGGGCCAGCTGGAAATGCGCGTGCCCAAGCGCCCCGCCGGCGAAGTCTCGCTGGACGTGCGCTTCACCTACGACATAAACGGCCTGCTGGAAGCCCAGGTGAGCATCCCGCTGACCGGGGAAAGCCATTCCCTGGTGATCGAAAACAACCCCGGCGTGCTGACTCCGGAAGAAATCCAGGAGCGCCTCAAGGCCCTGGCGCAATTGAAGATTCACCCCCGCGACCAGCAGGTCAACACGCTGCTCAGCGCCCGACTGGAACGCCTGTATCAGGAGAGCCTGGGGGAGTTGCGCGAACAGATCGGCTATTGGGCCGGGCAATTCCAGCAAGTGCTGGAAACCCAGGACGAGCGCAAGATCCGCGAAGTGCGCAGCCAGCTCAGTGAACAGCTGCAACACCTGGAAAACGGCCACTGGCACTGAGGAGCGGCAACATGGATTGCTGGTCCCTGCTGGAGTTGCCCGAGGACGCCGACGAACGCAGCATCAAGCGCAGCTATGCCCGGCAGTTGAAGATCACCCGTCCGGACGAGGATGCCGAAGGCTTCCAGCGCCTGCGTGAAGCCTATGAGCGGGCGCTGCAACTGGCCCGCTGGCGGGAAGAGATCGCCGATGAAGTCGCGGTGATCCAGACCGCCTCCACTAAGGCACCGCCCCCGGACAACCTGCAGGCCTGGTCGGGCCTGATAGAGATGGACGTGGCCGCCCCGCGGCCAACGCCGAGGGGCCCTTCCCAGGCCCAGCAATGGGCCAGCCTGCTTGAAGACGTCCCCTTGTCCGTCGAACCGCTGGCGGACTGGGTCCCGCCCGCCCCGCAGGATCCCGCCCACCTACCCGCTCCAGCCACTAGCGCATTGCCGCTGCTCAAGGGGCTGGGCGTCGAGAACCTGCCAGAGCGCTGGCAACAGGCTCGGCAGCAGGGCTGCGAGGACGATTTCCTGCAGCGCCTGCTGGTGGCGTGCTGCGCCCACCCCGAGCAATACGCCGCGATCATCGGCTGGGCCGCCGAGCATCTGGACTGGCTGACACCCTGGCAACAACCGCCCATGGAGGCCTGGCAAGAGGCATTCCTGGTCAAGACGCTGTTGCAGGAATACCGCCGGACGCTGGAAGCGTTGCTGCAAGCCGGCCAGGAGCGGGCCTTCCTCGAACGCCTGACGAGCTACTGCGCACAACCCTGGCTGCGGATCTTCGATCATCGCCAGAACTGGCAGCATGAAATGCTGCAGTTGCTGCAGCAGCAAGCCTGGCAGGTACCCTTGTTCGATCGGGTATGCCAGTTGTTCGGCTGGGACGAAAGCCGTGGCAACACCCCTGAACCGGCGTGGCTCTGGCAGTCGCTGATCGAGCGCTGCCAGCAGGAGGCCTTCTATCAGAAGCTGCTGGCCAACGCCGGGGAACCCGGCGAAGCGACGCCGGACGTTGCCGCGGCTCGCCTGCTGCTGAACCCCATGCCCCGACGTCGCCAGGTCGCCCTGACCCGGCACTTCGAAGACGAACATTGGCAGGCCTGCATGGAGCTGTCGCAGACCCTAGCCTCGCGTTTCCCGGCGCTGCTGGAGCGGCTGCCTCGCAGCGATGTGTTTTTCTGGCAGAACCTGATGCCGCGTCCGCAGGGCGTGGACAGCTGGATCAGGTCAGGGGTCGCCATGGGGTTGGCCCTGAGCCTGTACTTCATGAACAAGCCTCAACACAGCAAAGAACTTGCAGTGATGATGGGGCTGTTCTGTGGGGGTGTCCTGGCGATTTTCGGGCTGATCCTGCTCAACACCTGGGCCCCTGCGATCGCCCGCCTGCTGGCCATCGACCTGTGGTTGAGCGAGCGCCTGGTGCCCAAGCGCCTGAATCCGCACCAGCACTGGCTGGTGCTGCGCCACGGGGTGCCGCAAGCGGTCATGCTGGGCCTGTTCGGCTATTGGCTGGGGGCCCTGGGGATACTGGCCTACCTGGGCTTTGTGCTGATCGGCCTGCTGCATTCGCGGCGCATCGGCCAGCCGGACCCGGATTTCTGTGCCCGCAGCCCCTGGCTGGGCGCCTTGCACTGGAATCACTTCAGCCCCTGGCAGCCGATCTATCTGGTCGTCATGATCGTGGTCATCCGGGTCTGTCAGCTCCATACCCCGGGGTTTCCCTGGACGCGCCTCATGCCTGGTTGAACCCTGCGCGGCCGGGGCAATGGATATTTTTTCACTCCCGGCTGTTTCTCCGCTCGGTGCTGTTTCAGTATGTCCTGCCCCCCCTTCGAAGGGGTTCACGCTGAAAAGGATCTGAGCATGTTCAAATTCGCAGGAATGACCCTGGCGCTGACCGCTGCTGCCCTGAGCGCGACGGCACAGGCCGATGTCGAAGTCGATCTGGGCAGCCCCCAGCGCGTCACCCAACTCTTCGCCTACCCCAACAACTGCAACGTGATCTGCTATCGCAACTGGACCCTGGAGGAGACGGTGGCTCACTACCTGACCCAGAGCGTGCAGCGTGACGGCTACAGCGCTGCAAAAGTCAGTGTCAAGACCACCGGCGACAAGGTCCTGGCCTCCATCAGCGGTGTGCCGGACGGCTACGACAAGCCCCTGAGTGCCCTGCTGGATGCCGGCGACCTGGCCTACAAGGGCGCCAGCCAGCTCAATGCCGATGGCAAATGGGCCTACAGCTGGTACCTGTTCCTGCCCCTGGGCATGGCCCTGGAAAACCGCAAGAGCGTCGAGCTGCTGCACTTCCCGCCGGACTATTCATTGACCCAGGCCCAGGACTATCTGGAGTCGGCCACCACCGACCGCTGGGCAACCCTGTTGACGGCCAACGGCATCGCCGCCGAGCAGACCCCGGCCTACCAGACCATCGTCGACATCGCGCCGATTGCCGCGCCATCGAGTGCCGGCAAGGACCTGGAGGGGGTCTACAGCTACTTCAACAGCTACCAGACCAGCATGGTCAGGCAGGTCAGCCAGAGCACCAGCGGCGCGGCCCTGCCGATGGTGGCCTTCGGCGCACCGGTGCGCAATTGGCTCAAACAGCAGTACGGGGTCACGGTGAATGTGCTGGGCCTGGCACAGATCAGCCCCAGCGAGGGGGTCAAGGTGCCGGTGCTGGGCTCCAACCACCCGAGCTATATCTGGTACGCGGCAGACCCGGCGAATTACGACAATGACCAGGCCAAGGCCGATGCCGCGGGGTTGAAAGTGATGGGCCAGGACCTGAGCGCGGCCTGCTGGCAGGCCGGCATGGGCAGCAAACCGGGGACGGACCCGAGCACCCTGCTCGGCAGTTGCACCCAGACCTGGCAGGTGACGCAGAAAGTACAGACCTGCGAGCTGTTCTACACCTCGGTGCGCAAGCTGAGCGAGCAGCAAGCCGCGGCCAAATGCACCAGTGCACCGGTCAAGACCCAGCTCAACCAGCTCAAGGCCCCGGCACCGGCGCCAAGCACCGAGGTACCGCACCTCTGAGCCGGCCGCGCAACCTGTAGCCGCTGCTGCAGGCTGCGATCGACCCGCAGGGTCGCGGTGCTCTGACAGAGCCCGCAGGCCTGCGCCCTATCGCCGCCTGCGGCCAGCGACGATCAGACCGCGCCCACCGGACGCAGCCGATACTGCGGCGGCAACTGCTCGAAGCCGCTGATGGTGGCGTTCAGGCTCTTCCAGCGACCGTCCTTGATGCCATAGATGCAACCGTGGATCGACAGGCTCTGCCCGCGATGCCAGGCGTTCTGCACGATGCTGGTATGGCCGACGTTGGCCACCTGCTGGATCACGTTCAGTTCGCACAGACGGTCGACCCGCTCTTCTTCCGTGGGCAACTGCCCCAGCGCTTCACGGTGCTCGTAGTACAGGTCGCGGATCGAACGCAGCCAGCCGTCGATCAGGCCCAGCTGGCGATCCTGCATAGAGGCGCGCACGCCGCCACAGCCGTAGTGGCCGGTAACCAGGATGTGCTTGACCTTGAGTACATCCACCGCGTACTGGATCACCGACAGGCAATTGAGGTCGGTGTGCAGTACCACGTTGGCCACGTTGCGGTGCACGAACAGATCGCCCGGCAGCATGCCGACGATCTCGTTGGCCGGCACCCGCGCGTCCGAACAGCCGATCCACAGGTATTCCGGGGTCTGCTGGCGAGCCAGTTTGGAGAAGAAGTCCGGATCTTCCTGCTTGATCGCTTCGGCCCAACGCTCGTTGTTATCAATCAGATCTTGTAGTTCGTTCATGCTGTGAAGCCTCAAGAATGATGCGCTGCTTTGACAGACGGCCGCCCGTCGAGGTCACGCCTATTGCTACAGATACCGGCCATCCCTTGCGGGGGAATCTTCAGGGGCATGCAAGGGTCCACCCTTTATCCAGTCCCGAAGTATGAGTAATCGCCATGAACGAATCACGACGCCCCTACAACGCCCCCCAGCCCGAACCCATCGACGACGATCAGGACCGCATGGGCTCCATGGAGGAGCTGCATTTCGATGACGACGAACCCGCCGCCCGCGCCAGCAACCGCGTCACGGACGACGGTGCAAGCGATGATGACCTGAGCCCGGAAACCCTGATCCGCGAAGACGGCGCCCGCTCCGCCCATGAGGCCGGTGCCGACAAACCGGCCGACTGGGACCTGAGTATTGTCGAAGAAGAGAACATTGGTGGCGGCAATGGCCTGGATGAAGCCGAACTGGCCCGCCGCGACCCGCTAGACGGCAAGCCCTGAGCCCTGCACCGCATTCAATGACGCGCTCTCCCGCAGGAGCCGGCTTGCCGGCGAAGAGGCCCTCAAGCCGTGCATCGCCCCGAATGGCGCCTTCGCTGGCAAGCCAGATCCTACAGCGGCCCGCGCGCAGTTAAAGGCTCAGTCGACCAGCGTGCAGGCCATGACCAGGGCGTCTTCGCGACCGCCTACCGCCGGGTAGTAGTCGCGGCGGCGCCCCACTTCATTGAAGCCATAACGCTCGTATAACCGATAGGCGGTCTGGTTGCTGGAGCGCACTTCCAGGAAACACTCCCGGGCGTCCTTCTGGTAGGCGCGCTTCATCAGCTCTTCCAGCAACCGCAGGCCCAGGCCGCGGCCCTGGCTTTCCGGCTTGACGGTGATGTTCAGCAGATGCGCTTCGTCGATGATCACCTGGATCACCCCGTGGCCCACTTGCTGGCTGCCTTCGAACATCAGCCAGACCTCGTAGGACTTGAAGGCATCCATGAAAATGCCCCGGGTCCAGGGGTGGCTGAACGCCGCATATTCGATTTTCAGGATGCTATCCAGGTCCGCTTCGGTGGCCAGGCGGAAGGTCAACGCGTCACTCATTGGTCATTTTGCTCATCAGTGCTTTTCCAGCGCGTCATCAAGCGACGCATGGCTTGCCAGACATCAGCCTTACGCTGTGGCTCTTCCATCAATAGTTCCAGGCCAGGCAGGGCCCAGGCCGAACCCAGGCCTTCGACCTGGAGTTCGCGGTTGTAGGATTCGGCATTCGCCTCGCCGGCAAATCGCACCGCCGGCAGGCCGATCAGCCACAGGCAGACACAGGGTTCCTGCTCGATCCGCACGCCGACAAAGGCCTGGACGAAATCCCGCGCAGCCTCGGGGCCCTGGTCCAGGTTGCCCCGGGTCAGCATCGGCCAGCGCACCGGCTCGGCGAGGATCTGCGGGCTGTCCGGCAGGCCGGCGGCGCGCAGCATGTCCTTGAGCAACAGGTAGGCCGGGTCGCGGCTCTGGAAGGCTTCGCCTGTGGGTAACTCCACCAGCAGCAGGCAACGGCCGGCCCGCAGCAACTGCAGGGCAAAACGCGGCGGCGGTACCACCGGGGCCTTGACCACCGGGGCCGGGGCCTCTTCGCCCTCGGTCGGCGCCTTGCTGGCTGGGCGCGCAGGGGCGGTGGAGGGGCGCGGCACCTCGATCTTCGGCCGTTCGACGTTCCTTGCCGCCGGCGCCGCGGGGGCCTTGGCCTCGACCACAGGGGCAGGCGGCGCCTCCACCTCCGGTTCCGGCAGGGCCAGCAACTCGGGGCGCGAAGGGGCGGCAAAGGGCAATTCGCTGCGCGGCAGCCAACTGACCACCTGCATGGCGGACAGATAAGCGCGACGACGGGACTCGATAAGCAAAGGTCGGCCACTTGTGGATAACTGAGGAGGGGGATTCTACCGTCCTTCGCCGAAGATCGCCCGCAGTTGATTGCGCACAAAAGCGACTGTCCGTCTCATACCTGGACCTGGGGGTGAATCGTCAGCCCCCTGATGCAGTACAATCGCCGCTTTTCATTGCCAACCAGCCGGCCATTCCGATGATCGAACCCAAGCGCGTCTTGCGCGCCCTCGCCGAACACTGGGCACTTCTGGAGCCGCTGTGCGAGCACTTCGACCAAGGCACCCTGAGTCTTGCCGAACTGCGTTCACAGCTGTCTGCCCAACAACTGGACAGCACGCCCCAGGACATCACCCACCTGCTGGACGTATGGATACGCCTGGACATCCTGGTCCCGGTGGCGAAAAGCCCGAACCGTTTCGAGCTCAATGCGCAGATCCACGACTTCCTCGCCTACCTGCGCCGTGAGCACCGCCTGGGCCTGTGCCTGGAAATCGAAGCCTACCTGCGCCACCTCGAGCGCCTGGCCGGTTACATCCAGGACGCCTTCGACGTGCGCGACGGCAACGACCTGGCGCGCCAGCTGCGGCTGCTGGACATGCGCGTGCGCGATGTCCTGAAGAAGCTCGCCAACGACGAACAGGCCCTGGTGGCCGTGGCCGAGCGGGCCAAGACCAGCGACCGGCAGATCCCCCTGCGCCAGCGCTATGCCGAGGTGCTGGCCACCTGGGACGAATACGTCGAACCGATGATCCAGCTGGTGAACGCCGACGGCGCCTTCGAACAGGGCGTGCGCAAGGTGGAGAACGTCCTGCTGCGCATGCTCACCGAACAGCAGCGCCTGGGCCACCTGGTGGACGACGACATGCTGTTGCGCACCCACGCGCGGATCCTGGAAATGCAGACCAGCGCCCAGTTGACCCTGCGCCATGCCCGGGAACTGCTGCTGCCGCTGCGTGAGGAGGCGCGCCGTCATAACGCCGTGACCCGCGGCGCGGCCCTGGCCCTGTCGGCCATCCGCCGCAAGGGCATCGACGCCGTGCCCCAGGCCGCCATGCCGATGTTCACCCGTCCGCAAAGCACCTTCCTCGGCAGCTCCGGCCAGGTGGAAGCCTATGTCTACGCCCTGGCCCGCTTCGAACCCAAGCCCGCGCGCTTCCCCAAGGCCCACAAGACCCACAAGGGCGTGGCCCCCAAGGCACCGCGCACGGTCCGGGAAATGCTCGAGCGCTGCGAAGACGCCCTGCCGATGCCGGACCTGATGAGCTGGCTGCTGGACCAGGAGCCCGATGGCGCCACCGACGAACTGCTGTACTGGTTCTCGCGCCTGTCCCGGGAAAAACGCTTCAAGCGCGAGCGCCTCGAACGCCGCGACTACCACACCCAGGAGCACCAGGTCAGCCTGCGCTCCTTCGCCCTGCTCTCGGCCCGCGATGACGCCGCCGAGCATTCTGCGAGCAACGCCAATGCATCTTGATCTTTCCGAACTGTCCCAGCTGGCGCCGATCTTCCGCGAGCTGTTCAAGGGTTACCACGTCAGCCGCCGCGACCCGGAGCTGTACGCCCAACTGTCGAACTTCCAGGACCAGTACCGCACCCTGTTCAAGGCCCTGGGCTTCGAGCTGGTGTGCGATACCCGCGGCTTCTACTACTTCGTGCCGGACAACGCCGCCGCCCAGGTGAACAAGACCGCCCAGCGCCTGGCGCTGTTCACCTTCATCCTGGTGGAGCACCTGGCCGACCAGGGCCGCGACCCGATCGCCGTGCTCGACGGCGGCAGCCTGGGCCGCGACGAACTGCCGTCGCTGCTGGAAAAATACCGCGACCTGTTCATCCAGGCCGAAGTGCAGACCCAGGAAGAGCTGGAAGAAAAGATCATGCGCCGCATGACCCAGCTGGGTTTTGCCGCCGAGGAGCCGGGGATCTACCGCTTCCTGCCGCCGATGCACCGCTTCCTCGATGTCTGCCTGTCGGTGCAGCAGGACCGCGACCTGGCCGCCAGCCTGCACAGCGTGCTGCCGTTGCCGACCCCGGTGCTGGTGGACAACGACAGCGACGAGAAACTGCTGCAGACCGATGACCCGCTGGACCTGAGCGAATTCGACGAGTCCGAAGAAAGTGAAGAAGACGCGCTGGCCCGAGCCATCGCCGAAGAACAGGAGCTCGACGCATGAGCAAGGAACGCTACGGCATCCGCCGCTTCGCCCTACTGAACACCGCCGGCTACAGCCTCGGCCTGTTCCCCCTGGAAGAGCCGCTGTCGGTGTACGGGGCCAACAACCTGGGCAAGTCGGCATCCATCAACGCCCTGCAATTCCCGATCCTGGCACGCATGTCGGACATGAGCTTCGGCAAGTACAGCCTGGAACAATCCCGGCGCTTCTACTTCGCTTCCGACACCAGCTACATCCTGGTGGAAGTCTCGCTGCCCCACGGCCCTCATGTGATCGGCGTGGTCGGGCGCGGCCCGGGCGGCGGTTTCGGTCACCAGTTCTTCGCCTACGCCGGGCAGCTGGACCTGGCGCATTACCAGAAGGACGACACCTGCCTGCGGCAGAAAGAGCTGTTCACCAACCTGGAGCGCCAGGGCCTCAAGGCCTATGAGCTCAAGCCCGATGAACTGCGGCGCCTGCTGGTGGGCGGCCATACGTCGATCCCCCTGGACCTGACCCTGATTCCGCTGCGCTCCACCAGTGAACAGAGCCTGAAGACCTTCCGTGCGCTGTTCATCAACCTGCTGCACATGCGCGAGATCACCGCGGCCAAGCTCAAGCAGCTGTTTCTCGATGCCTTCGAGCACAGCCTGCGCTCCGGTAGCGTCGACTACATCGCCGCCTGCGACGAAGCCTTCCGCGATGTGCGGCGCATGGAGCAGGACTACAACTCCCTGGTGGCCGCCGGCCCCCTGGTGGAAGCCCTGGCCAACGGCGTGAAGCAGCGGGACATTCTGCGGGGCAAACTGCATCGCCTGTCGCCACTGCTGGATTCGCTGCTGGGCACCTGGTCGGACTACGCCGGCGCCCGCAAGGAAGAGCTGACCATCCAGGCCGAGCATTACCGCAACGAGCAGGACGCGCTGCAGAACGACCAGCGCAGCAGCACCCAGGAAATGATGCGCCTGGAGCGGGAAATCACCGGCACCCAGCGCTGGCTGGGTGAGCTGTCGGTGCTCAAGCACCGCTTCGCCCTGGTGGATGACGTCAAGGTCCTGGAACAGCAACTGCTGGCGGCCAAGGATGCTCACGACGAACTGGCCGGCGCCCTGGCCCAGTCCCGGCAATTCTCCGCCGAAGACCTGGAAGAGCGCCTGCGGGACCTGGAAAAACGCCTGAAGTCGGTGAAGCAGCAGCTCGATCATGCCGACAACAACAGCTACGCCCGCCTGCGGGAAGAGTTCTCCCAGCAGGACGTGGAGCGCCTGATGCGCCTGTTCAACAGCGCGCTGTTCAGCCTGCCCCTGGGCGAGCATGGCATTGCCCTGGACGACAACGGCGAGTGGGTGAAGTCGGTGGAGCTGATCCTCGACGGCTTCAAGGGCGAGCGTTTCGAAGTGCCGGGGCTGTCGATCGACATCTCCCACATCGAACCGCCAGCCTTGCAGGCCCTGGCCGACCGCGCCGCCCTGCGGGATCAGAAAGAACGCCTGGAAAAAGAGCTCAAGCAGCTCAAGACCCAGGCCGCCGTGGCCGCCGACCGCGCCGCGAGCAAGACCCAGACCGAAGCCCTGTACCAACAGGTACTGGATGCCCAGAAGGCCCTGGAAGACTTCCGCCGCGCTCAGACTCTGAGCGCCGAGGAAGGCGAGAAGCTGGAGCAGCTGGCACAGATGGAGGCCGCCCAGGACGAACTCAAGCGCTCCAGCGACGCCTTCACCGAGCGCGTCCAGCAGTTGTCCGCCAAGCTGCAACTGGTGGGCCGGCAGATCGCCGACATGGAAGCCAAGCAGCGCACCCTGGACGACGCTCTGCGTCGCCGTCAGCTGCTGCCGGCAGACCTGCCCTTCGGCACACCGTTCATGGACCCGGTGGACGATTCCATGGACAACCTGCTGCCATTGCTCAACGACTACCAGGACAGCTGGCAGGGCTTGCAGCGGGTCGACGGGCAGATCGAGGCGCTGTATGCCCAGGTGCGCCTCAAGGGCGTGGCCAAGTTCGACAGTGAGGATGACGTCGAGCGTCGCCTGCAGCTGCTGATCAACGCCTATGCCCACCGCACCGACGAAGCCCTGACCCTGGGCAAGGCGCGCCGCGCCGCGGTCACCGATATCGCCCGGACCCTGCGCAATATCCGCAGCGACTACGACAGCCTGGAACACCAACTGGCGCTGTTCAACCGCGAGATCAACAAGCGCCAGGTGTCCAACCTGCAGAGCTTCCGCATCGTCCTGGCGCCGAACAAGGAAGCCCTCAAGCACATCGACCAGATCATCCACAGCGCTGGGCAATACGAAGAAGGCGAGACCCTGTCGGTGTTCGACCTGAGCCAGAGCGCCGAGCAGGACAACAAGAACGAAGAAGCCAAGGAGTACCTGGCGCGGCTGGTGGCGGCCAACCACAACCAGCTGGGCCTCAAGGACCTGTTCGAACTGGCGTTCGAGATCACCAAGGTCAACGGCCAGCCGGTCATCCACACCGACATCGATGGCGCGGCGTCCAACGGCACCACCATGACCATCAAGGCGCTGACCAACATGTACCTGTTGCTGCACTTGATGGACCGCGACCAGGCCGGGCGCATCCGCCTGCCTTACTACCTCGACGAGGCGGCGGACATCGACGAGCGCAACCAGGCGGCGCTGCTGGAAACCAGCCTGCAACTGGGCTTCGTGCCAATCCTGGCCAGTGTGAAGCCCCAGGTTTCGGCCCAGGTGGCCATCGACCTGGAAGGTGGCAGCGGACCGAACGGCATCTACATCGACGAGGCCGACTGGAAGTTCATCCGTCGTCACGATCAGGTCAAGGCCGTGCTGAACGCAGAGCCGGAAGCGGAAGCGGAGCTGGACGAAGTCTGATTTCGTAACGCAGCAACGAAAAAGGCCGCGCTCTTCCGAGCGCGGCCTTTTTTATGGGAAAGCTGTTGTAGGAGCTGGCTTGCCAGCGAAGGCGCCCTCTGGCGCGACACAGGGCTGAGGGCCTCTTCGCCGGCAAGCCGGCTCCTACAAGAAGGTTATTTGCCCAGGGGGATCTTCGGTGCCCAGGTCAGCCATTCCTCTTCGAACTTGTCGAATAACGGGAAGGTCTGCTGAGGCCGCGCCGGGTTGCCCATGCGCTCGCCATCCGGGGTCGCGAAGGCAATCCCGCCCTGGATCAGGGTCTCCAGGGATTCGGTACGCACCGTCGCCCCTTTGAACAGGCCAAAGTCGACACCAAATCCACTGCTGTTCCAGAAGCGCGTACCACTGCGAACCAACGGTGCGTACTTGGGTTCGATGAGGATGTGGATCAGTACCCGATCGGCCGTCTGGCCCAGCTCGTAACCGGTCACCTTGCCCACCGCCACTTCGCGGTAGGTTACCGGCACTCCGACTTTCAGAGAGCCACGCCGAGCAGCGCTCAACACCAGGCTCAGGCCGGCTTCCTGAACGCTGGCTTCCGGCGGTTGCGGCAAGGCGACAAAACTGGTCTGCACGCCCTGGCTCTTCGTCGCAGGCTGGACCTCGATGTATTGGCCGGTGACCAGGGTTTCCAGGTTCGAGGTCTTCATCAGGCCCAACTCCGGCTTGACCACCCAGAACTGGCTGCCGACCCGGGCGATGCGCTCGGGCACTTCGGTGATCCGCGCCTTGAGCATGACCGATTGCATGTCGGCGCTGAGGGTCACTTCTTCCAGCTTGCCCACGTCCAGGCCCTTGAAGCGTACAGGCGTGCCGGCCCGCAAGCCGTCGGCGCGATCAACCTTGATGCTCACCAGGGTGCCGCGCTGCGCCGCCTCCTCCTGGTTGGCGAACAGGCGGAAACGTGGAATACGCTTTTTCAGCGGCACGTTGGGCAGCGGGGTCTCGAAGGCGATGCCACCCGCCATCAGGCTTTGCAGCGACTCGCTCTTGATCTGGATACCGCCGGTCAGGCCCCCGGTCAGGGTGATGCCACTGACGTTCCAGAAACGGGTCGAGCCGTTGACCAGCCCTTCGTATTCCTTCTCGATGTGGACACCGATCACCAGTTGCTTGCGGGTGTGGGAGAACTGATAGCTCTGCACCGAGCCGACCTTGACCTGCTTGTAGAGAATCGGGCTGCCAACATCCAGGGAGCCGAGGTTGTCGGTGAACAGCACCATGTGCAGGCCGGGGGCACGCAGGTCCAGCGGCGGGGCCTTGGCCCGGGCCTCGAACTCGCGCTGGGGCGCAGCGCCCTTGTCACCGGGACGGATAGCGATGTAGTTACCCTTGACCAAGGCCTCAAGACCGGTGATGCCGGCCAGGGAGATCGAAGGCTTGACGGTCCAGAACTGGGTGCCCTGGACCAGGTAATCCTCAGCCAGGGGATCGAGAGTCAGCTCGGCGGTGGCGCTGGTCAGGTCGGAGTCGACCTTGAGCGCCTTCAGGCTACCCACCTGGATGCCCTTGTACATCACCGGGGTGCGCCCGGCCTGCAGGCCTTCGAAATCGGTGAGCTTGACCTTGACGCGGATCCCGGCCTGGGCGGCGTCGAAGTCCTCATAGAGACGGAACGGCAGGCTTGGGTCGGTGGGCGGGCTGTCCTTGCGATTCTCCGGCGTGGCAAAGGCGATCCCCCCGGCGACGATGCTGGACAGGGACTCGCTGCGTACTTTTACCCCCGACAGGTTGGCGTCGATGCTGATGCCGCTGGCGTTCCAGAAACGTGTGTGTTTGCGCACCAGATTGGCATAGGTGGGCTCGATATAGACCTTGAGCTCCACCGTGTTCTGGTCTTCGGAGAGCAGGAAGCTCTTGATCTGGCCAACCTGGATCTGCTTGTAGAACACCGGGCTGCCACGGTTCAGCGACCCCAGGCGCTCGGCCTTGATGGTCAGGTGCAGGCCCGGTTTGGCATCAGATAAAGGAGGCTCCTCGGCCAGGGCCTTGAACTTGCGACTAGGCTCACCATCCCCGGGGCTGACGGCGATGTAGTTGCCCGAGACCAGAGTTTCCAGACCTGTGATCCCGGCCAGGCTGACACTGGGTTTGACCAGCCAGAAGCGCGTGTTGGTCTTCAGGTACTGCTCGACGTCCTTGTTCATCTCGACCGAGGCAATCACTCCCTTGGAGTTGCCCTCATCGTCCAGAGCCAGGGTCTTGACCTTACCTACGGGCATGCCCTTGTAGACCACTTCAGTCTTGTTGGCCTGGATCCCCTCGCCGCTTTCAAAGCGCAACTGGATCTCGATACCGGTCTGGCTGTAGGCACGCCAGCCCAGCCAGCCGCCGATGATCAGGGCAATCAGGGGCAATACCCAGATAGCCGACCAGTTGGAGGCCGGGCGGGTTTTGGCGGTAGGCAAATCACTCATGGTCGTCGTCCGACTCCGTGTTATCCCAGATCAGTCGGGGATCGAAAGTTACTGCAGCCAGCATGGTCAGGATCACCACGCTGGCAAAGGCGACCGCACCGAGATTGGCCTCGATACTGGCCAGCCGGCCAAAGTTGACCACCGCCACCAGGATGGCGATGACAAAGATATCCAACATCGACCAGCGGCCGATGAACTCGATAAAGCGGTACATGATGATCCGCTGTCGGGCAGAGAGCGGCTGGTGACGCTGCACCGAAAACAACAGTAAGGCAATGCCCACCAGCTTGAAGGTGGGCACCAGGATACTGGCGACGAACACCACCGCAGCGATGGGAAACATGCCGTGCTGCACCAGCTGGATGACCCCGGACATGATGGTGCTGGGGTCACCCTGGCCCAGGGAACTGACGGTCATGATCGGCAGCAAGTTGGCCGGGATGTAGAGGATCGCGGCGGTGAGCAGCAACGCCCAGGTGCGCAGTATGCTATTGGGGCGACGAGGATGAACCATGGCCCCGCAGCGAGTGCAGGTCTGCTCTTCGCTGTCAGCCTCCTGCCGATTCAACTCGTGGCATTCAGTACAGATCAGAATGCCTGCCTCAATCGCCCGCATGTATGTCCTCTCCCGATAACGCTTGCCAGATCTGGTGAGGCGACATCACCACCTCCAGCCAGACCTGCACCAACAACAGACTGATAAAACACACCAGGCCCAGGCCCACGGTAATGGATGCCATGTCGGCCAACTTGACGATGGCCACCAGCACCCCCATCAGGTAGACCTCGAGCATGCCCCAATCGCGCAGATGGTGATAAATGCGATAGAGCAGCAGGCCGTAACTGCGGCCGATGTCCCAACGAATACTCAGCAGGACTAAAAGCTGGCAAATCAACTTGAGCAGGGGAATGCCCATGCTGCACAGGAACACCACCACCGCCACGCCTTCCATCCCGGTGTCGAACAGCCCCTGCACACCGCTCCAGACCGTGTCCTCGGAAGACTGTCCCAGTAGATTGAGCTGCATGATGGGTAGAAAGTTCGCCGGCACATAGAGCAACAAGGCCGCGATCACCAGGGCCAGGCTGCGTTCGACCACATTGTGCCGGTGCGCGTAGAGCTCATAGCCACAACGCGGGCACTGGGCTTTCTCACCGAGGGCGAGCTTGGGCTTGCGCATCAGCAAGTCGCATTCATGGCAGGCAACCAGGTCGTCCAGTGGTAATTCTGACAACCCGGGGGCGTCAACCGGATCTGGCATAGAAGGCTCTGGGAGTGGAGAAAGTAACGGTTATTCTAGTGTTCCAATCCGAAAATAACTGTGCAAATTTGTTTGCGAATAAGAGCAAATTTTTCGCGCGCAAAAACAAAACCCCAACTGCATGCGCAGTTGGGGTTTCGGAATTTAATCTTGACGATGACCTACTCTCACATGGGGAAACCCCACACTACCATCGGCGATGCATCGTTTCACTTCTGAGTTCGGGATGGGATCAGGTGGTTCCAACGCTCTATGGTCGTCAAGAAATTCGGTAGCCAGTCCGTTGCTTGTGCAACGTGCCAGCGAATGGGTATGTAATAGATTTGTGTGTTCGCAAACTTTCGGTTTGTATCGTCTTCACACACCGCAACTCGCTTCTTAAGCAAATTGCTTGGGTGTTATATGGTCAAGCCTCACGGGCAATTAGTATTGGTTAGCTCAACGCCTCACAGCGCTTACACACCCAACCTATCAACGTCGTAGTCTTCGACGGCCCTTTAGGGAACTCAAGGTTCCAGTGAGATCTCATCTTGAGGCAAGTTTCCCGCTTAGATGCTTTCAGCGGTTATCTTTTCCGAACATAGCTACCCGGCAATGCCACTGGCGTGACAACCGGAACACCAGAGGTTCGTCCACTCCGGTCCTCTCGTACTAGGAGCAGCCCCTCTCAAATCTCAAACGTCCACGGCAGAT
>NZ_LZZQ01000015.1:0-43920 GCF_014170225.1 Pseudomonas sp. UME65
GGGTTGGTGATGGGGTTCACTAATGTGGTCAGTGCGGAGCAGGCGGCGAGCGTGGCGGTGCGGTTGGGGCGGGTTGTTGGGTGAGGAGGGGGGCTACTGACGGTTTCGCCCTGACGGTGACTCACTGTCGAAGAGCGCAAAAGTGATGGCTGGTTGTATCAAAAATGAAACAAACCAATACGTTTAATTGACGTCATTAAAACGCCAACCTAATATCGCCGCCGATTAATGGCATAAGGCTATATAGAGGGATCTAGAAATGTGGCGTTTGGTGCGTCGGACCGGGCTCAGCCTGCTGTCCGCTTTTTTTTGCCTGGGCATAGCCGGAATGGCCGAGTCCGCGCCCCTGCAGAATGTTCCAGGCGTCACAGACCTGATCCGGGATCGCCAGGATCGCTTGCTCGAAGAGCAACAACGCCGCCTCGAAGAACTCAAGGACCTGCCCGGTAAAGTCGCAGCGCCTAGCAAGCCTGCAGCGCCCAGCGACACCCGTTGCTTCGCCATAAAGACCGTCGAACTCAGTGGTGCCGATGCCCTGTCCGAGAGCGAGCGCACCAACTTGCTCAAACCCTATATCGGCCAATGCCTCGGCGTACCACAGCTCAATGAGTTGCTCAAGGTCATCACCGACCAATACATGGCCAAAGGGTTGGTCACCAGCCGCGCGTACTTGCCGCAGCAAGACCTTTCCAGCGGCAACTTGAAGGTGCAGGTGGTTGAGGGCCGACTGGAAGGAATGAAGGGCGCGGAAGGCAGTGGTATCACTGACCGCCAGCTGTTTATGAGCTTCCCTGGCAAAACGGGCGATCTGCTCAACCTGCGGGAAATTGAGCAGATGGTTGATCAACTGAACCGCTTGCCTTCTAACCAGGCGCAGATGGAGTTGGCGCCGGGTAAAGCCGTTGGCGGCAGCGAAGTGCTGGTCAAAAACACCCCACAAAAGCCCTGGCGCGTTGGCCTGTCGCGCCACAACGGCGGCCAGCGCAGCACGGGGGAGCAGCAGTGGGGCGTCAATCTGGATTGGGATAACCCTCTCGGCCTGGCCGATCAACTCTCGCTGCGTGGCGGTCACGATGCGGTAAGCGATCACCAAAAAACCTCGCGCAACTCGATGTTCAACTACAGCCTGCCGTTCGGTTGGTGGAGCCTCAATTACACCTACAGCGAAACCCAATACCGCTCTTTGGCCCAGGCCAGCGGTTTCAATTTCAAGCAATCGGGCGACAGCCAAAATCATCAGTTGCGCCTGGAGCGCGTGATCCATCGCGATGCCCTGAGCAAAACATCCCTCAGCACCGGCGTGGCGTACCTGCGCACCAACAACTTCATCGAGGACAGCAAGCTCGCGTTGAGCAGCAACCGCCTCAGCGAAGCCCAGTTCGGCATTAACCATGGTCGACGTATCGGTGGCTCATTCCTCAACATCGACCTGGGCATGCAGGACGGCATCGGTGCGTTCGACGCCCAGGCCAACCACAACCCGCGCCCCGGCCAGGCCGATGCGCGCTATCGCAAATACACCGCGACCCTGAGCTATCTGTACCCGTTCAAGCTGTGGGGCGAGTCGTTCAGTTTCAGCAGCCTGATGACCGGCCAGCGCAGCGAAGATGTGCTGTTCAGCCCTCAGCGCATGAGCCTCGGTGGGCAGTCATCGATTCGCGGTTACAAGGATCAAAGCCTTGCTGGTGACAGCGGCGGTTACTGGCGCAATGACCTGCGCTGGAGCCGTCCGGTGACCTGGGCCTGGATGCAGCCGGTGTTCAGCGAGTACGGCACCAGCCTGGGTTATGACCAGGGCGTGATCCGCCGCGATCGCTATAACGCCGAACTGCACGGTCGCATGACCAGTAACTCGGTGGAGCTGTTTGCACGCGGCCAGAACGTCGCCGCCACCGTGACCTTTGCACACTCTTTGGAACGACCGGCGCCAATCACTGAGCGTGAAGCGCCGATCTATTTCCGCCTGGATTTCTTTCTCTAAATTTTTACCGCCCTTGGGCATCGAGACATGACATGGACGTTCAACAGTTCGCCTTCCTTGCGCGCCAACCTTCTGCATCCCTGAAAAGCCGCTCCCACTTTATGGGCTTGCCCAAACGCGGGTTGGCGTTTGTTTTGGCGAACGTCATGTTCTGGCAACCGTTGCTGGTGCAGGCGGAGGGGATTGTGGTCAGCGCACCGGGCACCAGCCTGGGCCAGGCGGCGAATGGTGTGCCTATCGTCAACATCAGTGCACCCAATGGCAGCGGGCTGTCGCATAACCAGTTCCAGGACTACAACGTCGGCCAACAGGGAGTGATCCTCAACAACGCCACCAGCCGCACTCAGTCCACGCAGTTGGGCGGGATCATCCTCGGCAACCAGAACCTCAACGGTACGGCAGCCAGGGTGATCCTCAACGAGGTCAACGGCGGCAGCCCCAGCCAACTGCGCGGTTTTACCGAAGTGGCGGGGCAGTCGGCCCATGTGATCGTGGCTAACCCGTATGGTGTTACCTGCAACGGCTGCGGCTTTATCAACACCCCGCAAGCGACGTTGACCACCGGCAAGCCTGTGCTCGAAAACGGCCAGCTTCAGCGGTATCAGGTGGACCAGGGCAGCGTTGTTATTGAAGGGGCCGGGCTCAATGTCAACAACATCGACCGCTTTGAGATCATCACCCGCTCAGCCAAGCTCAATGCCGAAATTCAGGCCAAGAACCTGACAATCATTGCCGGCGCCAATGATGTTGATGCCAAGACCCTGAACGCGACTGCGCGTGCCACCGACCCGGCGACTGCCCCTCAACTGGCCATCGACTCCTCGGCCCTGGGCGGCATGTATGCCGGAGTGATCAAGCTGGTCAGCAGTGAAGCCGGTGTCGGCGTAAAGCTTGACGGCAAGATGCTCGCCAGTGGCGGCGATATGCAGTTGGATGCCAATGGTCACTTGAGCCTGGCGCAGGCCACGGCGGCGCAAGCGGTTGTCATCAATGCCAAGAGTCTGGATGCCCAGGGCGCGATCTATGCCGGTACCCGTGTCGAAGCCACCACCCAAGACACGCTGACCAACCGTCATTCCATCGCCGCTCAGGACAGCGTCAAGCTGACCAGCGACGGTCAGCTCAACAACCTTGGCTTGATCGAGGCCGGTGTCACCCCGCAAAGCACCCGCAACCAGAGCGGTGATGTGACCCTCACCGCCAAGAACATCGACAACCGTGGCCAGAGCGTCATCGCCAGTCGCGACCTCAAGGCAACCGTCAGCGAGACCCTCGACAACCGCGCCGGCACGCTGTCGGCGAACGCCGGGATGAACCTCAACGCCCAGGACATCGATAATCGCGGCGGCACCCTGACCAGTCAGGGCACGCTCAACACTACCCTCGGTGGTCGGCTCGATAACCGCGACAACGGTACCCTCGCCAGCGCCGGTGAGCAGACCCTGAAAGCAGCCGCGGTGCAGAACACCAACGGGGTCATCAGTAGCCAGAATACCCTTGCCCTGGACGTGGCCAGCCTCGACAACAGCAGCGGTAAGATCACCACTAAAAGCGCACTGACCCTGACGGGCACCACCGTCGAAAATGCTAAGGGTCAGATCACCAGTCAGGGTGACATCCTCGCTACCTCCAGAGTCTTCAACCAGCAAGGCGGCAAACTGATCAGCCAAGGCCAGCTCAGCCTGACCGCTGACACGATCGACAACAGCCTCGACGGCTACATCGCCTCCGTCAATGCCATGGGCCTTACTGCCCATCAGCAACTGATCAACACCGGTAAAGGCATCATCAGCACCCAGCAGGGCCTGACAATCAACGGCGGTGCGGTGGACAACACCACGGGCAGCCTGCTCAGCCAGAGCGGCATCACCGCGACCTTGGGCGCAGGGCTGAATAACCAAGATGGCAGCGTCATCACCCAGACCGAAAACCTCACCATCGAAGCCCACAACGTTGATAACCGTGGCGGTGTATTGGCCAGTGTTGCGGGCAAGCTCAAGGCCACTGCGGCGACCGTGCTGGATAACGGACAATCGCTCACCGCAGCTGACGAAGCGGGGCTGATCCAGGCCCAGTCGATCAACCTGGGCGCGCAACAATCGCTACTGAACAGCGGCGGCCAGATTGCTGCCCTGAGCGGCGATACCCAAATCACCAGCACGATCCTCGACAACCAGAACGGTGCATTGCTGGCCAAGCAAGCCCTGAACGTACGCGCCACCCATCTCAACAACAGCCAAGGCCGAGCCGCCGCAGATGCCATCGATTTTGGCCTGACCGGCGAACTGAACAATCAATCTGGCCTGGTCGAAGGCACCAGCGCTTTGCTGATCGACGCCGCGTCCATCAATAACCAGAACGGCAAACTGCGCTCCCTCGGTCAACAAGGCACCGCCAGCGTAGCCAGCGCGCAGTTGCTGGATAATCAGAGCGGCATGATCGAAGCCGCCAACCATGACGTCTCCTTGCGCATGGCCAGCTTCAAGAACACCGACGGCAATGTCCGTCACGTCGGCACAGGCACTTTTGCGGTCGATCTGGCGAAGTTCAGCAACATCGGCGGAAGCGTCGCCACGGCCGGCACGCTGACCGTCGACGCCGCCACCTGGGACAACAGCACGGATGTTCAGGCTGATGTGCTGAACGTCACCGTAGGCCAACTCAACCAGGCAGCCACCGGCAAACTAGCCGCCAGCCAAAGCTTCACCGGCAAGGGTGACAGCTGGACCAATGCCGGACGCATCACCAGCGGCGGAGCGTTCTCCCTGACCGCCGCCCATGTCACCAACACCGGTACCCTCGGCGGCGCCGGCAAGGTTGATCTGAATGCCGAAGCTGTGCGCAACGATCACGGCCTGATCTTCAGCGGCGCCGACATGGCGCTGCGCTTCAAGAACCTGACCAACTACTACGCCGACATCTACAGCCTCGGCGGCCTGAGCATGATGGCCCGCGACGGTGTGGCCCGCAGTGCGTCACTGGAAAACATCTCCAGCCATATCGAAGCCGCCAACGATGTGCTGGTGCGCAGCGACAGCGTAATCAACCGCAAGGACGTATTCAGCACTGTTGACCAATTGGTGTCGGGCAGCCTGAGTGTGAGGTGCTACGACTGCAGTGGTGACCACCACAACGTCGATTACATTGCTAACGAAGTCTCCAAAAGTGTGGTGGCGACAGATTCGGCCAGCTCATCTATCCAAAGTGGAGCCAAGTTGACCGTCGAAGGGTCCAGCGTGCTGAACAAGTACAGCACCATGGCCTCGGGCGCGGATCTGCTGATCACCGCCGACAACTTCGCCAACATCGGCGCTACCACCGGTACCAGCACACGCACGCGTACCTGGAACACTGGCCGCGTTACCGACGGTACGGATGAGCGCTTCCGCGCCAACTGGATTTACCCCTACAACGCCCAGCCCAACCCCAAGGTATTGCCGGTGGGCGCGCTCAACTCTTTCAACCTGGTGGGCGACACCACCACCGTGACCCCGGGCGATCCCATTGCCTCGGTGATTCAAGCGGGCGGCAACATCAGCATTCAGGCTACCCAGCAGCTGGAAAACAGCAGCATCGTCCAGTTCACGCCGCCGACGCCCGTCGCGGACAAGGGCGGCGCCACGACCGTGACCAAGCCCGCCGTGGTGGTGCTGAACTCGCAACTGCCACCGGACCTGGCACAGCAACAAGTCAACCCGACCACCATGCCGGGCTTCGCTCTGCCGAGTGGTACGAACGGGTTGTTTCACGTGGTCGACAGCGCCGCCGTTGCCAAAAATAGCCAGGATCTGAGCCAAGCCAACATCCAGGGCTCGGACGCCAGCCGTGTGTTCGTCGGCCCCAAATACCTGGTCGAAACCAACTCCGCCTTCACCGATCTCAAGCAGTTCATGAGCTCGGACTACCTGCTGGGCAAGCTGGGCTACGACCCTGAAACCAGCTGGAAGCGCCTGGGTGATGGCCTCTATGAACAGCGCCTGATTCAACAAGCCGTCACCGCGCGCACAGGTCAGCGCTTTATCGCCGGCCAGACCACCGACGAAGGCATGTTCAAGTACCTGATGAACAACGCCATCGCCAGCAAGGAGCAACTCAACCTTTCCGTTGGCGTGACTTTGACCTCGCAGCAAGTCGCCGCACTGACCCGTGACATCGTCTGGATGGAAGACCAGGTGATCAATGGCCAGCACGTGCTGGTGCCCGTGCTGTACATGGCCCAGGCGAACAACCGCCTGACGGCGGATGGGGCGTTGATTCAGGGCAAGGACGTCACCTTGATTGCCGGTGCGGATTTGAAGAACTCCGGCACGTTGCGCGCCAGCGAAAACCTTTCGGCAGCAGCGGGGAACAACCTCGTGAATACGCGGCTCGCGCAGGCCGATGAAAAGCTGAAGTTGGTGGCGGGCAAGGACCTGGTGAACATGCAAGGCGGCATCCTCAAGGGTAAGGATGCTGACCTGAGCACCTTGACTGGGGATATCCGCAATGACCGGACCATCACCACGATTGAAAACAGTGGGAAGGGCTTCAGCTCCAAGACTGCAGTCGTCGATAGCGCCGCGCGGGTTGAGGCCGAGAACAACCTGAAGATGCATGCAGCGCGGGATTTGCTGAATGTCGGCGGTGCCATTACCGCAGGCAAGAACGCTGAGCTGAGCGCGGGTAACGACGTGGTGATTGCGGCGGCTCGCGAAGAAACCGGCTCGACGCGCCAGGACAAACGGCATTTCTGGGCGCAAAGCCAGACGGTGCAGCATGCCAGTGAGATCAAGGTCGGTGGGGATCTTGATGTTGTGGCGACGAACGAACTGACGATGGTTGCCAGCCATGTCAAGGCAGGCGGCGACGTCAACTTATCCGGCAAGGATGTGAACCTCCTTGCGGCGGCCAATGAAGAGTCAAGTGAGTACCGCTATAAGCGCAGCGGCAAGAAGATCAAGCAGGAAGAGGACCATGTTCGCCAACAGGGCACGACGATTGAGGCTGGTGGTGATGTAAACGTTGCGGCGCTGCAAGACCTGACGATGGTCGCCAGCAAAATCAACGCCGGCAACGAGGCCTATCTGGTCGCCGGTAAGCAGTTGAATTTGATGGCTGAACTCAACCGCGACTACTCCCTCTACGACATGAGCAAAAAAGGCAGTTGGGGGAGTAACGCGGCGAAACGCGATGAAGTGACGCAGCACACTAACGTCGGCAGTGAAATCAAGACGGGCGGCGATCTCACGCTCAAGAGCGGCGGCGATCAGCGTTACCAAGTGGCAACCCTGGACAGCGGTAAGGACCTGACGCTGGAAAGCGGTGGCCGCATCGTGTTTGAGGGCGTGAAGGACTATCACGACGAGAGCCATACCAAGAGTAAGGGCGACTTGGCTTGGTACAAGATGAAGGGCGAAGGGAAAACCGATGAGACCCTTCGACAAAGCGCCCTGATCGCTCAAGGCAAGCTGGTGATCAAAGCTGCCGAAGGCATTCGTATCGATATCAAGCAGGTCGATCAACAGAGCGTTAGCCAAACCATCGATGCGATGGTGCAAGCGGACCCCAACCTGGCCTGGATGAAGCAGGCGCAGGCCCGTGGTGATATCGATTGGCGCCAAGTCAAAGAAATTCACGACAGCTTCAAGTACGAGTCTTCTGGTCTCGGCGCTGGCGCCAAGATTGCCATCGCTATTCTGATGTCTTTCATCCTCGGCCCCGCTGGTTTGGGGTTGAGCGGGTCAAACCTGGCAGTTGCTGCCAGCCTGAGCACGACTGCGGTCACTAGCACCATTGATAACAAGGGCAACCTTGGTCTGGCGGTGAAAGATACGTTCAGTACGGGGAGTCTGAAGAGCGCTGCGATTGCAGGATTTACGGCTGGGCTTCTTGATTACGCCGACGACAAATGGTTCACGGCAGCCGATGGCGCTGGCTCGGCCACACAGGGTATTCAACCCACGGATGGTGCTGCAGTAGGCGCGACCACCCCTTCCAAAGATATCTTCCGTTGAAGCAATGCCTCTGATGCAGCGACTCGTACCGTTGGACGAGCGCTTATCTCGAGCGGAGTGTCCTCGGCCATTGGGGGAGGCAGTTTCGGCAGCAACTTCAGTGCGGCCTTGATGGGCGAGGCCGGCCAAATGGCCATGGCCTCCGGCTTCAACTGGATTGGTGACAACGCCATTCATTTTCCAGATGCAAGCGTCCAGAAAGTGGTTGCTCACGCGATCATGGGCGGCCTGCTGGCTGAGCTGACAGGCAGTGACTTCAAGACCGGTGCGGCAGCAGCAGGGCTCAATGAAGTCATGGTGAGCTCGATGGGCGACCTGGGTCGGGATAACAAAGAGCTGAGGCTGGTTCTATCGCAACTTACCGGCTTGGTAGCGGCTGCGGCAGTCGACGGCGATCTGGACAAAGGCGTTGCCATCGCCAAAGGCGCCACTCAATACAACCATGACCTGCATGAAACTGCGGCGAAACAGGTGGCCCAGGAAGCGCTGGACCACTGTCGCAAAAACCCTCAGCTATGCGATCTGGGTATCGATTTCAGCAAGTTGACGGTCGACGACATCGTTTTTGCCATGCGTGTAGAGGGGGAGCATGGAAAGGGGATAGAAAACGCCAAGCCGGAAGCAATCGCTTTTGTTGACGGCTTCATGTTCAGCAGAGCTCCTAAACTACGTGACGCTTTGTACACTGAAACGGAGTCTGAGCGGAGTAGGCTTGATGTCGAGAATAAGGCGACTTTGGCGCTTTCGGTCATCAGTCTTGGCAATGCGGTTCGTAATTTTGGTAACTTCCTGCAAGGATTGGTGAGAGCGACGCCAACAGGTGTACCTGTCGTCAAAGCTGTGGATGAGCTTGCGGCAAAAGAAGCTGCAGGAGCTTCAAAGAACTCGAATGTGACAAGTGCCATAACAGATGCGGAGGCTGGAACTAGCGGGCTACCGAAACTCGGCTCTTTGAAAGGAGAGCCTGAGCTCCCACCAAAAAATGCGTCTCCAGACATGGTTCGGTCAATAGAACGTCAAAATGAGGCGTCTAAAAAACTTGCCCAAGCAGGGTTTGATGTCGAACAGTTAGCGAACACGGGTCGGAAGGGTGGGAATCCTGATTTGCGAATTAATGGTGACTTGGCTGATGTATTCTCTCCTAGAACGAATAGCCCTATTTCAGTATTAATGACTGTCACTGAGAAGGTTGAAAAACAGGCTAGCAGTGTTGTTGTGAATTTAGCGGACTCTCCACTAACATTTGGCGAGATAGAGAAAGCACTGCGATCTCGTCCTGTTGAAGGATTGAAAAAACTTTATTTGATGAAAAACAATGAATTCAGGGTGATTGAGGCTTCAAAATGACTATTACTATGAGCCTTGAGGCTGAAGAGGGTACCTCATTCGATAAGGTTTCCTTAGCCTTATCAAAAGTTGGAGCTGAATACTCGGTTGATGATAAATATTTGACTGGGAATTTTAATTTTTCGAATTGCTATTTTGTCTTTCGCTATATTGTTCCTCATGACTCTGTGGTAGCAGAGGGTGTGGAGGCCGATTGGGAAGTAGGTGTGCGAGGTGCATTCCATTCGCCTATTGACTCACTCTCGGAAAGTTGGGCGGATATTAAGGGTTTTCTTATGGAGTTTTCGATGGAGACAAGTCGGAGATTTGTACTCTCTTTTCAATATGAGAGCGTGTATGCAGTTCGAGATCAACATGGTGTAAAATTTTTTAAGAGTATGATTGATGATATTTAGAATCCATATTCCTTCTTCTTAAGCGGGGCAAAAGCAACAGGTGGCGCTGCTGGAAAAGTCGAGGAGTTTATCTCGCCAGGAATGGATCGCCATCCCGCCCGGTTAACCTCGAGTTTCCTCCGAGCGTTGTTGATGGGATGGAGTATCCGTAAATATAAAAAATATGGTGGGCTGCTCCAAATAATTTCCCGTTCATTCTTTAAAATATTTCTGTGTTTGCGTTCTTCACTGCGCACGATTGCGTTTAATGAGATTTCAGCCAGGCTTCCTGCGAGCGGCAGTTGTAAATCAGCGATTTACAACCGCTGCCTTAGACACTGAGCTATCACCATTGCTGCAGCTGGTTGGTTATTCTGCCATTTCAACCAGAGCCCTCAAACGCCCTGCAAAACCCTCAACGCGGCTTGATCCAAAATACCCGATCGGATTTGGGGACAGAGGAAAGGCTGCGAAATATCATTCCGATCCGCACACACATACCTACGAATATGGTCCTGGCTATGGAGTAAATGGTAAGACGAGAGTAAAGCATGATTAAAGTTCTGCAATTGAATGAGTTGCTTGTTGATCACAACTGCTTGCGCGCCATTGACATTCAGTTGAACGAAGATGGGGTGGCTTATGATTTATCCCTATCGATTTCGGGTTCTGAAAAGGCAGGGGCTGATGTCGTGCGTATCAGGTTTATTGATATCAGTCATTTTTCGTCCCGTGATATTGGTGGCGGATTGACTCAGTTGATGCATATGAGCGTGAGTAAGCTGGATTCGGGTTTTGACCGGATGCGTTATCAGTTGGTTGATCTTGAAGATAATAAGTTGTCGTTTTACTTCTCATCATTTTCGGTTGAGTAGAGGCTGCAAAAGAGCGGCGGTGCGTAGTTGGCGTTGAGTGTGCAACGGGTCGTCTCAATGCAGTCAGGTGATGCAGCCATTTGGCCGGCCACACCCCCTGTGGCGAGGGAGCTTGCTCCCGCTGGGTTGCGCAGTAACCCCAACCGGTTTCTCTCCGCTTAGCCTGCCCTCTGCCGCCGCTTTCAGCGTCCGAGCTTTTCCAGCGCGGCATCGGCCAGGAAGGACGAACGGCTCTTGATGTTGTGCTCGCGGACAAAGCGGTCGATTTGCTGGATGACATAACCCGGCAGGGTCACGTTGACCTTTTCGGTCTTGCCCAGGTAAGGCGTGATGTCGATCTCCAGCATGCCCCAGCCCATGCCCGCGAACTCGGGGTTGGCGCGGTGCTTGCGGGTGGGAGAGGGCAGGGGGATGGCGTGCCCCGCTCGGGCCAGCTCTTCGAGCATGACGTGGGCAATCTCGATGGCGGCGCTGTAGGCGGTTTCGAAGGTGTCGCCGGCGGTGACTGCGCCGGGAATATCAGGAATCTGGATGCCGGTGGCGGTGTGTTCGTCGCCCCATTCGATGCAGATGGGATATTGCACGGGGATCTCCTCAATAGGTGCGAAGGTGGCGGGAGCTAGATCAGTTCAGCCAGTTTTCTGATGGCCCTGACCGTACCCCGTGGCAGATCCTTCTTCGGGTGAGGCGCCGGAACGGTGTTGGGCCTGTAAGGATGCTTGAACAGATGATGGCTTTCGGTGACTCGCTCCAGCACCCATCCTGTGGCTTCAAGCTCCTTGATCAACTGTCTGCTTTGCACCTCCATCTCCTTATCGGGGCGAGAGGTGCTTTATAACTCCAGGCGCATAATGGCGCAGGTTGAATTGTGTGTCTGGAGTTATGTGTCGGGACATGTCGTTCCGGGTGGTTTTTGGCCTTGGACGGTTGGGCTGGCCGTTCAGGGAGGCTTGGGTGTCGAGGTAGAAAATGGCGCCGTCATAGCAACTTTGCCAGCAGGCCGCGAAACGCTTGCACACCTCAAAGCGCTGATCCAGATCGGCCATGCGTGCCTGATGTGCGCTCAGTGTTTCCTTCAGCAGTGCTTGCTGGGCTCGGTAGCAGCAAGTCCCTTATCAGCCTACGCATCGCTGGTCAGGTGCGACGCGTAATTGGCAGCCCATCGGCGCCGTCACACTTAATCCAGAAGGGAAGTAACAGGCCCTGAAAACAGTGACAGAACAATACGACTGACGTAATAACAAATTTGCAAAGCGCTGGTGGCGAGTGTAGAAGGTGGAAAAATTTCAGAAAGTTCTGAAGTATATTTAAAAAATAAATAGTAGATGGAGATGATGATGGCTGAAGGGGATCAGGCTATTGGGGAAGTGTGGGCGTTAGTTGTTGGTGGTAGTGGCATTCATGGAACTAATGATTGTCTTTTTTGCCCCCGTTTACTTGCCGATCAGCACGGCATGAGTGCTCTCTGTTACGCCCGTGTGTACAGGGTGGCGTATGCGTGAGTTCATGACATTCGATGCGGCGGAACCTGCTTTAGTTGCCCGTAGGCGCATCGCCCGTGCTTTGTGTTCCTCCATCAGCAATAACCCTGATGGTCGGGAGCCGCTTTATAAACTCCTGTTCGGGTCAGTGGGTGAGGGGTTTGAACAGTGGGGCAATTTCTTTTGTGAGTTTGGTTCGAACATAAACATTGGTGACGGTGTTTTTATTAACGCCAATGGGGTGTTCCTCGATGCGTTTGAAATAAACATCGGGAACCGTGTGTTTATCGGGCCTCATGTCGGTATTTATACCTCTAACCATGCCAAGGATCTTGAGCAGCGGCGTCGTTATATAGAATCGGGTGCACCTGTAGTCATTGAAGATGATGTATGGATTGGCGGCGGCGCAACAATCTTGCCGGGCGTCACAGTGGGTAAGGGGTCAATTATCGGTGCGGGTGCTGTCGTGGCAAAGTCGGTTCCGCCACACAGTAAAGTGCTGGGCGCTGGTTCTCAGGTTTATCCGATCTAATCAATAGAGGGCATAAAGGGATGTTTGTCTATCAGTCACGCGTGAAAGATCAAATTGTTGGCTCTGTTAAAGATGTCAGTGTTCATGCAGAGGGTGGCATCTACACGGATGCGATTTCGGGCATGTTTAACGTACCGTTCGGGTATTCGTGCGACCCCATCAAGCAGCATATTTCCAAAACGTTGACGGATCTGCCTTTCCACCCCAAGGATCATTTCTATTCGTCCGAGCTGTTTGAAACTTCAGAGCTGCTGCTCAAACGCGCCAAGATGGAAGATGGCGGCTTGCTGTATGTCAACAGCGGCTCGGAAGCCATCGAGTCGTCGATTGCCATGGCCTTGGAATATCACCAGCGCAAAGGCAATACGTTCAAGAAGAAAGTGATCTGCCGCAAGCACTCCTATCACGGCGCCACCTTGGGGGCCCACAGTATTACCGGCAGGAACGATTTCAAGGACCTGCGTTGCAGCGGTTACGACACGATTCGGATCAACCCGCCATTCCCTGTCGTTCACGAAGGTCAGGCGTTGGAAATGCACAGCGTGGCGGATGTGGAGAATATTATTCTTCATTATGGTGCGGAGCAGATCGCTTGCATTATTTTCGAGCCGGTCAACCATTTGAAAGGGATGCGGCAAACTCCCGGCGAGTACCTGATCGGTATTCGTGAACTGTGTGACCGTTACGATATTGTGATGATTACCGATGAAATCGTGACCGGCGCCTCTCGAACCGGAGAGTTCTTGAATACCCATCAGTTTGGGGTTTCTGCCGATATCGTCGCGCTCGGGAAAGGCATCAGCGGTGGTTATTACCCGGCATCCGCTATGGCGACATCCCATAAAATCGCTTCGGTGTTTGACAAGCCAGAGCCGTGGATCCCGTTTTCCTATTCGCATACCTATGCAAGCAACCCGGTTTCGATCGCGGCCATCAATGCGTCGATGCGCGTGCTGGAACAGATAGAGGCCGCAGGGCAGCTACAAAAACTCATTACAAAGACTCAGGCGCTGTGTCAGGAAATCGCCGGGAATGAGCGGATCGCCCGCATTGAATCCCACGGCTTGCTGATCGGCATAACCCTGGACTCAAGCCTTGGGGAGCAGGCAGGCAAGAAGTTGGGTGGGCTGTGCTTTGAAAGGAAGTTGATTATCCGAGGTGAGGAAGATTGGGCTTGCCTGGCGCCCGCCTACATCATGTCAGAAGAAACGCTAAGTGACGTGTTCGAGGTGTTGAATGAATCAATTAGTCAGTTATGACCTCGAGCCAGTTGCCAGCCTGTTGACGCCGTTATATGGCATTCGTCAAAGCGTGCATAAACGGAAGGCGTACCTGACGGACGATGAGTATGTGCGTGCCAATGAGGAAGTTGAAGTCGGTATTGCCGAGTCGTCGAAGTGCCAGACGATCAACGAACTGTCGGTAGCCATCGCCAGACAATTTACGCCGTTCTATTCAGACGTAAGGGTCTGCCTGGAGCGGATTCATGAAATTGCCGGTTACGGAACCCTGGCATCTTGCCTGTCGTCACTGAACATTGCCGAAGCACTGTTTGCATTGGAACTCTGCAATGCGGCAGGGGTGGCCAATCAGGATCTGGTGATTGGCAGGGGGCATATTGCGCCATTGTTTTATGCTTATCGTCATCTACTCAACGGTATGCCTTTGGCTTTTTTGGCTGCGGTTCACGACAAGATTCCGGCTGTTGTCAATAAACACTACGGTTTTGCCTACAGCATGCGGCATAGCCTGGGCGAGGGAGTGGGCATTGCGTTGGGGCGGGCCAATACCAATCGTGATGCACGTGTTATCTGTGTGGCGGGTGATGGTGAGTTGAACGAAGGGGTGTCTTTCGAGGCGATTCGCCTGATTGGCGAACTTGAGGTCAAGAACCTGACGTTGATAGTGGACAACAATGGCAGAGGGATTGACCCACTTCCCGGGAAGTTGAGGCCGGAGTATTTGGCCGCCTACTTCTCTGATGTTTATGAAGTGGATGGACACGACACCCAGGCGATCAGTGAACACATTCGCCAGGCAGAGAAGGACCATCGCTCGGCCGCGATCATCTGTCATACCGAAAAAGGCGTTCACTCCTTCAAACGTGCCAGCCATCAGAGTTTGATGACGTCAACGGACGATCAGCAGAAGAATGATCTGAGGAAAGCTTCCAGTTGCAGTCGAACGGCCGACATTATCGAAGAAGTTCGCTCAGGGGCACCTGTCCATGTATTCACCGCGGATCTGGCCGCTCGGTTTGGCCTTAAGTCATTGTCCGGTTATTGCAACACTGGCCTGGCCGAGTCAGCGTTGCTGACCTGCGCGATGGGGTGCCCGGATGATGAACTGAAGTTTGTCCTGACCGATGACAAGTATTACCTCAACGCGATAGATGTACTGCACTCTGCTTTGATTGCCTGTCGTAATTTGCATGTCATTGGCGCTCGGAAGAACGGTGTGTGGGGCGGCGCTACGTACGCCTCAACCGTATTCAGCTTGCTGACGGAGGAAACCGTATACGAACTGACAGACCCTCTCGATCTGTTGGCCTGTATTCATCGGCAGAAAGCACAGGGTGGAAACGGCCTGTACTTAATGTACGACCAGCCCATGGAAAGAGTGTGTGCCCTGAGAGAGAAGTACCGGAAGCTGTCTGAAGATATCTATATTTTTCAGCCCGAGTTTGCCGCCGGTTCATTGATAGTGTCATCGGAGTCGATGGCGTATGAAGCCTTTCAGGTCGCCACGACAAAAAGATGCACGCATATCCGGTTCCTGTCCGTTCGGCCGGATCTTGAGCTGGTTAAAGAGATGCTGAGCCAATGTGCCGAAATTATTGTCGTAGAACATAACAGTGGTCGCTTCAACCTGGCTGAATACATTGAGTCCAGGTTGCTGGTTCGAGTTCGCAAGGTCTTCAGTGATGCCTACGAGTGGCCAACAACCGAGACTTTCCAGGCAAATGTTGCACCTCGAGCACTGGGTGCATTGTTGGCTGATCCGCCGTACGCATTAGTTAATTAGACTTCACACGTTTAAATGCAGTTTCAACTACTTATTGGTTTTCTGAGCCCTGTATAGGGTTCGGCGGGCTTTCTATGGATTCAGGAGCAGTGGTTTATGACGCAGGGAAATAAAGCGCAAGGCAAGTTGTCCGGTAAAACCATGATCGTCGTGGGCGGTGCCAGAGGCATCGGCTCCGCGATTGTTGAAGTACTGGCCAAAGAAGGTGTTCATGTCTACATCTTTGATACCGACCGGACACCCAATGCAATCAACCACTATCAAACTCAGGATGTCAGTGGTTATCAGGCGGCTCGCACGCTGGCGGCGGATCTGGTGGAGCAAGGGCTTTCGGTAAAGGCCATTGCGGTCGACGCAACGTCTGAAGCCCAGGTCATAGAAGCCGTAGCGGGCGTTGTCCATGAGTCAGAGCACTTTTACGGCCTGGTCAACGCCATTGGCAGCAGCCACCTGATCAACACGGTTGAATCATCGTTGAGCGAGTTTGACGCGATCGTGCAAACCAACCTTACAGCGCCTTACCTGACGTCGCGTGAAGCTGCCCGCGCACTGATCCAGAGGGGCAAGGGTGGCGCGATCCTGAATATCAGCTCCATTGCCGCAAAAGTCGCCTTTCCTGGAATATCTTCCTACTGCGCCGCGAAAGCCGGGTTGCAGGGCTTCTCTGGCGCCTTGGCGCTGGAGTTGGCCACTCACAATATCCGGGTCAACTGCGTTTGCCCCGGCATCGTCAAAACCAATATGTGGAAGTACCTGGAGAACCGCCTCATCGAGCCCAACGAGTCGCTGGATGACTTGTGGGCTCGCATGGAGGGCCTGATCCCGTTGGGTCGTACACAGATCCCGGAAAACATTGCCCGGTTCTGTCTGGCGGTGCTTGAGAACGAAGACATCACGGCTCAATCCCTGTCGGTCGATGGCGGAATGAACCTGTATGGATGACACCGTTGGCACTACGCCTCTTTTGCGCGAAGACCCGAACACCGTACTGAGGATCAGTGATCGTGTGTTCGCTGCCGAGCATTGCGCACAGCTGCGTTATGTAGCGCCGGTTCTGAAAATGCGAAGCGAACCCGGTAGCGATTCGTTCAATATTCCAGGGCTTCATACAGTGGACAGCTTGGGCACTTTGCTCACGTCCGTGACGGGAGAGTTTGCCCTTGGCGCTGACATCAAGTTATTCAGCCTGGCCAAGTTTGATGCTGCAGGGCTCTTTCTTGAAGTCGGGCTGCACAAGCTGAAGTTCGGTGTTGAAGAGTACGGCAGCCACAAGAAGATCGTATCGGTGCATTCATCGCCTTATAGCGATGAAGTCAATGGCATCGAGGTAAACGATAAGCCTGTGCGGCTGTTCATTTCGCGAAGTGGGGATGTGTTCTCGTGTTATCTGAGTGGCTCTGAGGGTGCGGTGGTGTTTCATCGGGCGTTCTATGTGAGCAACTGCCCGGATGAAGTGCGCGTCGGGTTTAGTGTGCAGTCGCCCTTTTCCGAGGGAGCGGTCGGGGAGTTTTCCCGGATTGAAATATCCTCACAGTCCATGGGACTCATCAGAGAGTGAGCAGGTATGACGAGCAAAGACACCTGGTTGATAGTTTCTGATTTTGACGAGACGTTCATGCCGGTCTTGTCATCTCGAGAGGCGGATGCCGGGATAGACAAACTGGAAAGCTGTTTGAATCAACTGAAACGCAAGCACCACCTGTTGTTTGGCTGGGCCACGGGAAACAGTCAAGCGGTGGTCCTGGACAAGATGAAGAGATACCCCGAATTTCCCTGGGACTTTGCACTGACCAGTCTGGGAACCGAGTTGTACTGGAATCACCCGGACCGTGTTCTGGAGGATGAGGGTTGGCCGTTACAAGGCGCAGGCACCTTTCCAGAGCGGGTCATAAGGCTTAGCACCCTGTTCGAGCAAGAGGGTATTGAGTTGACGTTGCAGTCGGAGGCTTTCCAGCAAAAACGCATTCGGGGTTATTACTTGAAGGCCGATGGCAATGAAGCGATCGCCATCGAGCAGATCCATAGACTCTGTTTGCAGGTGGGTCTTGAGGCCTCGATTACCTACGCCAGTGCCGCCGCCGGCGACCCTGAGAATGTCTACGATGTAGCCATCATGCACCCGGGGTGCGGAAAGAAGCAGGGGGTCGATTTCATCGTCAAGAAACATGAGATTTCCCCCGCCAGAGTCATCTCGTTCGGGGACAGTTGTAATGACATCGAGATGTTGAAGGCCTGTTCACATGGTTACCTGGTGGGCAACGCTTCGCATGAGGCCAGGCAGGCGTTTGATCGTGTTGTTGAGGGTTTTTATTGTCACGGCATCGTTGATGGTCTTCAACGGCATTTTTGAAATGGGATATGCATCTACATGGACAGTACAGGGCACACGGAGCATCACAGTGATAAACAGATATTTGATATCTACTTCGGGTTTATCAATACCTACACCTTGTTTTTTGCGGATGAAGTAAAACTGTTTGATCTGCTTGAAGGCAAAGCGCTGAGGCTGGGTGAAATCGGCTCGGCATTGGAACTGGCACCTCGGGCAGCACAGGCGCTTGTGGCTATGTGCACCAGTCAGGGGCTGCTTGAGAAGAGTGGGGAGTGCTATGGCCTGACGTCTTTGGCGCAAGCGTTTCTGACCCGAAAATCGGAGACCTCGTTCAGTGGGGTTCTGCAATCCGCACGCCACAAAGAAGATGCGTTCTCTTATGCATTCTTCAAAGAGTCGATGCTCAGTGGAGAGTCCGGGTTGTTTGGTGAGACTGATCTGTTTGAGAACAATGCGCAGGACCAGTTACACAGCGAAATTTTCACCAAGGCGATGCACAGTAAAAGCAAAGGACCGGCTAGGGCCTGGTCGGGTCGGATTGATCTGTCCGGGTATAGCTGTCTTCTGGATGTGGGCGGTGGTTCGGGTGTTCACTCTATTTGTGCGTTGGAGAAATGGCCTGAACTGAATGCCGTGATCTTTGATCTTCCCTATGTCTGCGATATTGCCGATACCTACGTCGAGCAGTACCGGATGGCGGGGCGCATCACAACCCATAAAGGAGACATCTGGGCGTCTGAGTATCCAGCCGCCGATGTGCATCTTTACAGTGATATCTTTCATGATTGGCCGCTGGACAAGTGTCTGTTTCTGGCCAAAAAGAGTTTTGATGCACTGCCCAGCGGCGGCCGTATCATTCTTCATGAGATGTTTTTTAATAAAGACAAGACCGGCCCACATAATGTCGCGGCTTATAACGCGAACATGTTGCTGTGGACCCAGGGTCAGCAATTGTCAGAGACCGAAATAAGGGAGCTGCTGACGATCGCCGGTTTTCGCGATATTACAGTTTCCCGCACGCAATACGGTGACTGGAGCCTGGCAACCGGAATCAAGTATTAAGGTTGCTGACAACCAATGCCCTATGAGGGCGTTCTGATTGCACAGTGTGAACTCAAGGTCCGGCGCATTCGCCCCGGACTTCACTTGTGTCTTCTTGCGGGAGATTAAAGTGATCCCAGTACGTTACCGTATTCTTTGTATTTACTCCGGCATGCTGGCGTTGACCCAGTATGAATGGATGCGCTTTGCGCCTATCACGGATCAGGTGTCCACCCAGTACGGTATTACTTATGGGGAAGTCGGTTCACTGTCTTTGGCGGTGACGGCACTTGCATTACCGCTGGCACTTCCCAGCGGTGGCCTGATTGACCGGATATCGGTGCAAACAGCCTTGCGTATCACCGCCATTGCCATGTTGTTGGCGGCATTGATCCGGGTGTTACAACCCCATTATGAATACCTGCTTGCCGGCCAACTGTTGTTCGGGTTTGTTCAACCCTTGACCATGTCGCTGCTCGTCAAGTTGATGATCACCTGGTTTTCTGAAGATGAGCACGTACGGGTCACGACGCTGTTCAGTACGGTGATTTTCCTGGGTATAGGCTCCGCGTTCATGATTGTCCCGTTGACGGAGGAGGGGAACGTCAGCAGTTCGTTGTTGATTGACGTCGCGATCCTGGGGCTGATTGCGCTATTGACCTTCATTTATGTCCCGCGAGATGGCCCTCTTGTGCAAACAACGTCCGCCCCGACCAAATCCGGCGGCCGTTTACTGGCAGAGGGTGTCGATTTATTGCGCACGGCTCCGTTCACGGCTGTTTTGCTGATGATTTTTTTAACCAACGGCTATTTCTCCGCCATTACGACATGGCTGGAGCCGATCCTGTTGCGTCAGGGGATCGATGCCCAGGTTTCAGGATTTATCGTTGTTCTGATGTTGGCCGGTGGTATCGCGGGTATGACGTTCATGCCTTTACTGGTGCGTAGCGGTGCAAGCGTGGGGGGCATTCTGTCCGGGGTTTCATTGTTGGCAGGGGGAGGCACGGTACTGCTTTTCACCTCGGGTTCCCCTTGGATATTGAGCCTGGCTGGGATCGTGATCGGTGCCGCGCTGTTATCTCCGCTGCCTCTTCTGCTGCAACTGATAGCCGACACTGCCGGACTCTCCAGATCTGGGACGGCGACCTCAATTTTCTGGTTAGTCGGCAATATTGGCGCCACGATAATGATCGCGACGTTGGGGGTTATCGCCGACCACGGTGACTGGGGAATGGCAGCGGTATTGCTGTGTCTGGTTCTGGTCGTCCAGATAACGATTTCGCTCATGGGCTTTCGAATGGTCGGCGCTAGCACTACCTGACTTCATATGGTTCTGTGTAGATATCCGTTGCTGCGGTCATGGCCGCTTAGGGTTTCGCTCTTACAGCGGGTCACTTTGGAAAAAACCGGAATGCCGGCCCAGCCCAAAGTCAGCAAAGGGCTCCTGCCCCCGCATCCGGCGCCTCGCCTAGGCTCGGCGTTCCCTCACTTCGGCATTGCTCCGGGGGCACGCCGCCACAGGCCATCCATGCCCAGCTGCCCCTGCTCAGGGCGAAGGCGGCATACGTGCGTTTCAAGCCGCACTCCGCTTCAACGTTGCCAGCAGGCCGCGAAACGCTTGCACACCTCAAAGCGCTGATCCAGATCGGCCATGCGTGCCTGATGTGCGCTCAGTGTTTCCTTCAGCAGTGCTTGCTGGGCTCGGTAGTAATACTCCAGCATTTCATTATTGGTCGACATTGCCTTGCTACGGTCGGCCGCTTCGCTGTCGGGCAGCAGTTCCTTGATCGCCGGGGTGTCGAGCAGGCCCAGACGGTTGGTGTAGTAGTCCTTGTACAACTGCAATGAACGGGCCTTGGTGCCACTCATCTCTTTGGCGAACTGCTCCAGGTTCTGCTGATATTCAGTCCAATAGGCATCGGGCAGGCTGAAGTCGAGGCGCCGTTTGCGTTCCGCTATGGATTTGTCGAGCAGTGTTTTCTGGACCGAAGGGGAATCCTCGGCGTCGGGCTTCATTTTCGCGATAACACTCGCGTCGACGATCTGCGCGATCAGCGCTGCACGCTCCGCTGACTGCGGTTGTGCTTCGGTGGGCTTGGGGAAAATAGGGTTGTGGCCGGCGCAGGCGGGCAGGCCTTTCTTGGTCAGCACGATCGGCGAACGCACAGTCTTGCCATCGATCTGGCGCAGACGGCTAAGGGTGACCTGGCAAGTGCGACCTACTTGGCGGAAGTCCGCTTCGTACTCGCCGCCGCTCTGCGGGGTGAAGTTGAACCCCACGGTGCACACGCTGCCGGTGCTCAAGGTATTGGCTCGCGCGAATAGCTCATGGCCCGGTTGCAGCCGCACTTCCAAGTAGGCCTTGGCATCCTCGGGTGCAGCGGCACTCATGTCTGCCCGTCGCCGGGTATTGGCGCTGAACAGGTTATTGAGCAGCCCCGTGGTTTGGCCGCCGCAGTGTTCGGCATCGAACAAGTCGAGCGTCGAGCTGTCACTGCTGCTGATAAAGCGCAGCTTCGCCGCATCGGGGGCACTGGCGTCCGGGTAGGTGCCATTGAAACTGCACCCGCCAAGTACCAGCGCGGCAATGCTTACAGCGCCACGCACGCGCCATTGGGAAAAACAGAACATGTTGATAGATCGTCCTTGATGCTCGAGTGGGCGAAAGGCCATCATGCTAAAGAAGGCAGTCGCCGCCGTCCAGCGCGCCTGTCGTCCCTGAATTTTCTGGGGATTTTCTTTGTCTCCCACCGAGGTAGCGGAATGTTTGGCTCGCGCAACATCTTTGCAATTGGTCTGATTGGATTACTGGCCGGTTGTTCGTCAATGCCAACTGAAATGGCCTTGAATTCACCCGTATACAACGCGCAAAACGCGGGCCTAGTGGTCGGCGCGCTGCTGGAAGGCGGCCCCTACGGAACCTACCTTGAGTTTCGCGATATCAAGAGCGGCAAGACTTATGGCTGGGGACCCAAGGATGACTACTCGGCATGGCTACCTGCCGGTGACTATGAAGTGAGCCGCCTGGGTCACCGTCGCGGGGCCATGGGGGCTTACTCCAAACCGCTGCGTTTCACCGTCACCCAAGGGCAGCTCAATTACCTTGGCGAGATGGTCTACGGCTGCTCGGCCGTCGCGCAACCGGCTGCGGTGTACGGCGTATTGAACTGCGGGGCCCTCGCGCTTGGCGAATGCACCGTCCCTAGCCCTAACGTGAACGTATGCGTGGTGGATCGCCAGGATCAAGCGATCAAGCATTTTTTGCAGCAACACCCCGAGCAAGCCCCTTTGCCCGTGCGTAACGCGGTCATGTCGGCAGCAGCCTCTGGATCGAGTGTCCGCTTTCCTTAGGCTTTGTACGAAAAGCCTTGGTGCTCGGTGATGCTGCGTTACTTTCGATACTCATGCGCATAGCTGCAAATAGGGTCCTGGTTATGGGCCCATAGTTTCAAGGGGCGAGGGTAGTTGATGAGTACAGTGTCGCGGTTGAATGAGCTGCTTGTTGATCACTGCCTCTCATCATTCGAAACCTGTAGCCGCTGTCGAGCGCAGTGAGGCTGCGCACGAGGACGCAGTCCTCGCCAAACCTGCCGATGCTTTTCACCTGGCTGCATACGGTTTTGTGTACATATCCGTTGCTGCGGTCACGGCTGCTTAGGGTTTCGCCCTTACGGCGACTCACTTTTGAAGAGCGCAAAAGTAAGCAAAACGCTCCTGCCCCCGCATCCGGCGCCTCGCCTAGGCTCGGCGTTCCCTCACTCCGGCATTGCTCCGGGGGCACGCCGCCACAGGCCATCCATGGCCTGGGGCGGCTAGCTCGGCATCCATGCCGAGCTGCCCCCTGCGCAACGCCTACGTTCGGCCTTCTGGAGGGGGCAGGAAGATCAAGATCAAAAGCCAAAGCAAGATCAAAGGCCGGGCCAAAGCCAAGCGCGTTTTACGCGCTGGTTGAGTTCAATGGCCTTCAAGCCTCTTGCGCTGTTCGCCACTGAATCACCTCCAGCACCGCGCAACCCTCCCGGGTGAGCAGGTGCACCCCTCGGGTGACCCGCGTCAGATCGCAGTCGGCAATGTCTTTCAGGTTAAGCGTGGACAGCGTGTCCATCAGATCCCGCACCACGGTGAAACGATGGGCCGCACTGCTGGCCAGATCGCTCAGAGAGGCTTGGGTGTCGAGGTAGAAAACGGCTCGGTTGGCGTCGTGGGTGTCGACGGCGGTAAAGCGCGAGAGTGGCTGGTCAATCTGAATCGCCCCTGATTTCCTAGACGCTTTTGACTGGCTGCTTCTGGCCGATAGCAGTCTTTCACTAAGTGCAGCAATAAATACCTCTACTTAAGCTAAACAGGCGCCGCACAATACGCGGCGCCGATCCACTCAATGCACAATCTGCGCAAGAAACGCCTTAGCCCTCTCACTCTTCGGCGCCCCAAAAAACTCCTCCGGCGGCGCGTCTTCAACGATGCGCCCCCCATCAAGAAATAGCACACGTTCGGCAACCTGCCGCGCAAACCCCATCTCATGGGTCACGCACAACATCGTCATACCACTCCCCGCCAGCTTCACCATCACATCCAACACCTCACTCACCATCTCCGGGTCCAGCGCCGAAGTCGGTTCATCAAACAACATGATCTTCGGCTCCATGCACAGCGCCCGGGCAATCGCCACGCGCTGTTGCTGCCCACCAGAAAGCTGGCTCGGGTACTTATCCGCCTGGTTCTCAATCCCCACCTTGGCCAGGAATCCCCGCGCCAGTTCTTCAGCTTTTTTCCGCGACAACCCGCGCACGGTCATCGGTGCCAGGGTGCAGTTGTCCAGCACGCTCATGTGCGGGAACAGGTTGAAGTGCTGGAACACCATGCCCACTTGGCTGCGTACCTGGGCGGCTTCGCGGGTGTTTTGCGAGAGGTCGGTGCGGTCCACCAGGATGCGGCCCTTTTCGGCAATCTCCAGGCGGTTGATGCAGCGGATCAGGGTGGATTTGCCGGAGCCGGAAGGCCCGCAGAGGACGATGCGTTCGCCCTGGCGCACCTTGAGGTCGATGTCGTGCAATACGTGGAAGGCGCCGTAGAACTTGTTCAGCCCGGCAATATCGATCACCACTTCACGCGGGTCGGCAATGGGCTGGGCGGGCGCTTGTGAGGCGGCGGGAAGCGGGGCGGTCTGGGTCTGCATGGCGGTTCTCCGTCGGTCAGTTGAAGCGCTCGGCGCGGTAGGGGGTGGGGTCGGTGAAGGGCGTTTCGCCGGTGACCATCTGTGCCAGCAGGTGGCCGCTCACCGGGCCCAGGGTCAGGCCGTGGTGGGCGTGGCCGAAGTTGAACCACAGGCCGGGGTGGCGCGGGGCCGGGCCGATCACCGGGCACATGTCCGGCAGGCACGGGCGGCGGCCCAGCCAGGGTTCGGCGTCGAGGCGTTCGCCCAGGGGGTAGAAGTGGCGGGCCAGGGCTTCGCAGCGGCGCAGTTGGATTTCGTTGATCGGGTCGTCGCAGTCGGCGAATTCGATGCCGGTGGTCAGGCGGATGCCGCCCACCATCGGCGCCAGGACGTAGCCGCCCACCGGGTCGAGGATCGGGTGCTGCAGGCGGGTGCCGGGCACGGCGGCGTAGTGCATGTGGTAGCCGCGCTTGATCGCCAGGGGAATGCGGTAGCCCAGGGGTTCGAAGATGCCGCTGGCTTGCGGGCCCAGCGCCACCACCACTTCCTGGGCGGTGATCGGGCCGAGTTCGCTGTGCACCTGCCAGCCGCCTTCGATCTGGGTCAGGGTCAGGGCGTCGCCGATGATGAATTGGCCGCCGCGTTGCTTGAACAGTTCGGCGTAGCCGCGGGTCAGGCCGCCGGGGTCGCTGACGGTCTTGGGGTCGAGCCAGTGCAGGCCGCCGACTACGTCTTGGTGCAGGCCGGGTTCCAGGGCCAGCAGTGCGGTGCGGTCCAGTACCCGGTAGTTGAGCTGGTAGTCGCGCAGGTCGGCGGCGGCGCGCTGGGCGAAGTCGAAGGCCTGCTGGTCGTTGAAGGCTTCGAGCCAGCCGCCGTCGGCGATCAGTTCCAGCATGTTGGCCGGGCGGGCCAGGGCCAGGTGTTCGGTGACGCAGCGTTCGATCAGCGGCAGCATGGCGCGGGTGGCGGCGGCCAGGCCCTTGGGCGAGGAGTGGCGCCAGTATTGCAGCAGCCAGGGGCCGGCCTTGGGCAGGTGGCGCAGGCTGTAGCGCACGTCCGATTGCTGGTTGAGGCCGTAGCGCACCAGCTTGGTCACTTCCCGGGGGAAGGCGTAGGGAATCACGCTGGCGCGTTCGATCAGCCCGGCGTTGCCGTGGCTGGTGCCGTTGCCCGGAGGCTGGCGGTCCAGCAGCACGACTTGGCGGCCGCGGGCCTGCAGGTGCAGGGCGCTGCTGACGCCGACGATTCCGGCGCCCAGAACGAGGGTTTGGCAATGCATGTTTGGGTCCTTATGACAGGGGCCGCGGGGCGGCCCGCTAAAGGGTTCAGTTCAGGTGCCGGCCCAGGCGGCCTTCCAGGTATTTGAGGCTGCGCCGTACCACTTCGACGATCAGCAGGTAGAGCACCGCGGCCCACAGGTAGATCTGGAAATCGAAGCTGCGGGAGAAGGCCAGTTTGGTCACCCCCATCAGGTCGTAGATGGTCACCAGGGAGGCGATGGCGCTGGCCTTGATCATCAAAATCAGCTCGTTGCCCAGAGGCCCGATGGCGATCAGCAGCGACTGCGGCAGGATCACTTTGCGAAACGCGGTCCAGCGCGACAGGCTCAGGGCCTTGCAGGCTTCGCGCTGGCCCTGGGCAACGGCCAGCAGGCTGCCGCGCAGGATCTCCGCCTGGTAGGCGGCGGTGTTCAGGGTGAAGGCCAGCAGGGTGCAGAACCAGGCGTCGCGGAAGAACCACCACAGGCCCACGTCCTGCCAGAAGCCTTTGAACGAACCCAGGCCGTAATACAGCATGAACAGCTGGGCCAGCAGCGGCGAGCCACGGAAGAAGTACACATAAGCCCCGGTGAAGCGCCGCAGGAAACGATTGCTGGACAGCCGCCCGAGGGCGATCAGCAGGCCGAGCACCGCGCCCAGGCTGAAGGAGATCGCCACCAGCTTGGCGGTCACCAGCAGGCCGTCAATAAAGCGCGGGCCGTAGCGTTCCAGCAGTTCCTGGTTGAGGAACAGGTTCAGCAGGTCATCCAGGTTCATGGCTGCAGGCTCCGTTGCGCACGGTTGAAGCGTCGTTCGAGAAAACTGAACAGGTGCCCGGACAGCGCCGAGAAGAACAGGTAGCCAAAGCAGGCCACGCTGTAGAACAGCATGGGTTCCTTGGTCACGCTGACCGCGAGGTTGGTCTGGCGCATCAGGTCCACCAGGGAAATGGTCGACACCAGGGAGGTGTCCTTGAGCAGCGACAGCCAGTTGTTGGAAAGCCCCGGCAGGGCGATGCGCGTCAGTTGCGGCAGCAGCACCCGGGTGAAGGTGGTGCGGCGCGACAGGCTCAGGGCGCTGGCGGCTTCGTACTGGCCCTTGGGCAGGGTCTTGAACGCGGCCAGCCAGATCTCGCTGGAGAAGGCGGCGAACACCAGGCTGAAGGCGATCATCGCGGCGACGAAGGTGTTGATCGCCACTTCACCGGGGTAGCCCAGGGCGCCGAGGATCTTCTGCGCGGCAATCTGGCAGCCGTAGTAGATGATCAGCAGGGTCAAGAGCTCCGGCAGGCCGCGAAACACCGTGGAAAAGGTCGTGGCCCAGGCCCGCGCCCAGCGGTTTTTCGAGCGCGCGGCCAGGGCTACGGCCAGCCCCAGGGGCAGGCCGATGGGCACGCAGGCCAGTGCCAGGGCGATGGTCACCAGGGCCCCGGCAAGCAGGGCCGAGCCCCAGCCGCCGCTGGCGAAGGACAGGAGTGACAGCTGTTCGAACATGCGCGAACCCTCTGGAAAAATGAACCGTGCAGGGCGCCGCCGCGCTCAAGAGAACGCGGGGCAAGGGCAGCGGCAAAGGCGGGCGGTCAGTAGATGTCGAAGGCGAAGTAGCGGCTGGAGATTTTCTTGTAGGTGCCGTCGGCAACGATCTCGTCCAGGGCCTTGTTCAGGCGCTCGCGCAGGGCGTTGTCTTCCTTGCGTACGGCGATCGAGGCGTCGGCGGTGGTGCCGTTGACGTCGCCGATGATCTTGCAGCAATCCTTGCCAGTGCTTTCAGCCCAGGCCAGCAGCGGGAACTTGTCGGCGATCACCCCGTCCACGCGCCCGGCCGCCAGGTCGCTGTTGGCTTCGTCCAGGGTCGGGTAGAACTTCACGTCGGCACCGGCCGGGCCGTAGTGGTCCTCGGCGTAGATGGCCTGGGTCGAGGAGGCCTGGGCGCCCACGGTGCGGCCCTTGAAGTTGGTCTGGGCGTCGGTGATGTCCGAGTCCTTGGGCACCGCCACCGACAGCGGGGTGCGGTAGTAGTGGTTGCTGAAGGCGATCTTCTTCTTGCGTTCGTCGGTGGCGATCATCGAGGCCACCACAGCGTCGTATTTCTTCGCCAGCAGCGCCGGGATGATGCCTTCCCAGTCCTGGGCGACGATCTGGCACTCGACCTGCATCTGCTTGCACAGGGCGTTGGCGATGTCCACGTCAAAGCCGTGCAGCTGGTTGTTGGAGTCCACGTAGTTGAAGGGCGGGTAGGCGCCTTCGGTGGCGATCTTCAAGGTTTCGGCCTGGGCCGTGGAGGCGGCGATGACCAGGGCGCAAGCGCCGGCGAAGCGGAGGACGTTGTTCATGGAGCACCTCGGTTATTTATTGTTTTGGTCGGGCGGACGATGTGTAGCCAACAAACTCGTTATGCAGGGCAGCGGTGGCTTCCAGGCGTTTTTCCACCTCGGGTCCCAGGTGCTTGCACACCTCGTTGACCAACAGGTGCACCAGCGACAGCATGGCCGCGGTGGATTCCCAGAACAGGTTGAATTCAGTGGGCACACGGAACACCTCGTCGGCGTTCTGCTCGGCCCAGTCGCAGAAGGTATCGGTGACCAGGGTCACCGGAATTCCCGCCTCGCGGGCCTTGTGGCACAGGGTCAGGGCGTGGCGCGAGTAGCGCCTTGCCTCGAACACCACCAGGGCGCAGTCCTCGGCGGGGCTCAGCAGTACGTCGGCGAAATGCCCGGCGGCGCCGTCCACCAGGTGCACGCCGTCGCGCAGGTATTGCAGCAGGTGGACCATGGAGGCGGCGATGCCGCGCTCGGTCTGGAACCCCGCCACGTACACCCGGCGCCGGCTGGCTAGGCGCTGGACCACGGTCTGCCAGGCCGGGGTCAGGCTGTATTCGTAGACCTTGACCAGCGCCGCCACTTCCAGCTCGAAGCTGCGGGGCAGGCCCTGGGCCGCCGGGTTGGGCTGCTGGCGAAATTCCTGCAGGCGGTCGCCCACCAGCCACGGGCCTTCGCCGAGGTCGTTCTTCAGGTCGTTTTTCAGATCCTTGAAATGGCTGTAGCCGATGGCGCGGCAGAAGCGGCCGACGCTGGACTCGCTGACGCCGAGTTTTTCGGCGATGTCGGCGGCGGTCTGGAAGGGCAGTTCATAGAGGTTGGCCAGCATGTAGCTGGCAATCGCCCGGCCCGACGCGGTGGCGCTGGACAGGCTGCTTTCAAGGCGTTGCTTGATGGGCTGGCTCATGGTTGTTTTCATTCTTGTGGGCCGTTGACAATGGAAAATGAATGTTTTCTGTCATGAAGTCAACATTTGACAGTTAACTGGCGTGACGCGATAGTCAGGCACCTTCCAATAACAATTCCAATGGAGCTGCAATGACCGAAGCGAACCAGGCGACCCTGGCGCAGGCACCCGTCGAGTACCTCGATCTGCCTGCCTTGACCGACTTGCTGCAACGCATTTTTCTTCGCCACGGCACCTCTGCCGAAGTGGCCCGGGTGCTGGCTGATAACTGCGCCCGCGCCGAGCGCGACGGTTCCCACAGCCACGGGGTGTTCCGCATTCCCGGTTATCTGTCGTCCCTGGCCAGTGGCTGGGTGAATGGGCAGGCGCTGCCGCAAGTGGAGGATGTGGCCCCCGGCGTGGTGGCGGTGGACGCCGCAGGCGGCTTTGCCCAGCCGGCTCTGGCGGCGGCCCGCGAGCTGCTGCTGAGCAAGGCCCGCAGCGCCGGGATCGCGGTCCTGGCGATTCGCAATTCCCACCATTTCGCCGCCCTGTGGCCGGATGTCGAGCCCTTCGCCGAAGAAGGCCTGGTGGCCCTGAGCCTGGTCAACAGCATGACCTGCGTGGTGCCCCATGGCGCCCAGCGCCCGCTGTTCGGCACCAACCCGATTGCCTTCGCCGCACCCCGCGAAGGCGCCGAGCCCATCGTCTTCGACCTGGCCACCAGCGCCATTGCCCACGGCGATGTGCAGATCGCCAAGCGCCAGGGCCAGCAGCTGCCACCGGGCATGGGGGTGGACCGCGACGGCCAGCCCACTTGCGACCCGGCAGCGATTCTCGACGGTGGCGCCTTGCTGCCCTTTGGCGGGCACAAGGGCTCGGCGCTGTCGATGATGGTGGAGCTGCTGGCGGCGGCGCTGACCGGTGGCAACTTCTCCTTCGAATTCGACTGGTCACAACACCCGGGGGCGCAGACGCCCTGGACCGGGCAACTGCTGATCGTCATCGACCCCAGCCACCTGGGCGGCGGGCATTTTGCCCAGCGCAGCGGCGAGCTGGTGCGGCAGATGCAGGCCGTGGGCCTGGAGCGCATGCCGGGGGATCGGCGCTACCGCACCCGAGCCAAGTCCCTGCAAGAAGGCATTCCCCTGGCCGCCGCCGAACTGGCGCGGCTGCGGGCCCTGGCGGGCGACGACTGAACGGGCGACGACTAAGGACTTCATCCCTTCGCACCCGGGTCCATGAGCCCTTGGTGTTACTCCAGGTAGTAGGCCCGGTAGCGGGCCGGTCGTGGATCGGATTTGCCGGTCCCTGCCAGCCCCTCCAAAGCATGCTGAATTTGCCCCCAAGGCAGCCTATGGGCGGCCTTGGCGCGTTTCGATAATCGCCTCCGACATTTCGTCCCCCGTTTGCGGAGCGCGCCATGCATAACAATAAGAACTGCCAGTACCCTCTGATTCCGGCCCTGCTTGTCGGCCTGTCGACCCTTGGCCTGGGCTCTGTCGCCGAAGCCGAGATCATGCTGTACGACAAGGACCAGACGACCTTTTCCACCGACGGCTACATCAACGCCTTCTACGTCAACAGCAAGGTCGACCGCGCCGGCGACCAGTACGACCGCCGTCAGGCGCGGGTGAAGATGGGCTTTCTGCCCAACTACCTAGGTTTCAACATGGGCAAGCAGGTGGACGACCTCAAGCTCGGCGCCCGGGCCTCGTTCTGGGTCACCATCAACGACAGCGAGACCAACGGCACCGACACCGCCATCGACGTGCGCCAGTTCTACGGCACCGTGGCCAACCCGGAGTGGGGCGAGGTGCTGATCGGCAAGGACTTCGGCCTGTTCGCCCGTTCCAACATCCTGCTCGATGAAATGCTCGCCGGGTACGGCCAGGTCAGCGACAGCCTGGGGCTGGTGGACGGCGGCGGGGTGTCGTTCGGTAACATCGGCAGCGGTTACCCCTATCCCTTTCCGTCGTCGCAGATCACTTACCGCAGCCCGGTGATGGACGGCCTGCGGGTGGCGGTGGGCATCCTCGACCCGGTGGACACCAACGACAGCAGCGCCCTGGGCAAGGCCTACCAGAAGAACCCGCGCACCGAGAGCGAGGTCACCTACCAGTTCGACCTGGGCGGGGCCAAGTTCTACAGCTGGCTCAACGGCAGCTACCAGACCTCCGACAACACCGACCCCAACGTGCAATCGGTGACCTCCAAGGGCCTGGGCTATGGCCTGCAGGCCAAGATGGGCGGCCTGTCCCTGACCGGTTCCGGGTTCCAGGCCAAGGGCATCAACCCGTTTTTCACCAACAACGCCGGCGAGGCCACCCTGCGCAATGTCGACAGCAAGGGCTACCTGCTGCAGGGCTCTTACAAGCTGGGCAAGAACCGCCTGGCGCTGTCCTACGGCAAGACGAAGGACGACGGCAACGGCGTGGTCGGCAGCGGCGCCGATTACCAGACCCGGGGCGTGGCGCTGTTCCACGACATCAACGACAACCTCAAGCTGGTGGCCGAGTACAACCAGTTCGAGATCGACGGCCACCACACCACCGCGCAGAACGAAAACACCGACACCTTCGCCGTGGGTGCCGTACTGACCTGGTAACCCCCGCGCCGGCCCTGGCGTGCGCATCGCGCCCGGGCCGGCCTCCCGCCTATCCCCTGTATTGACGCCTTCCCCTGTAGGAGCCGGCTTGCCGGCGAAGAGGCCCTCAAGCCTTGCACCAGCCCGGCCGGCGCCTTCGCTGGCAAGCCAGCTCCTACGCAGGACGCGCCCCGCATTCCCCGCCTATTTTCCCCATTGGCACCTTCCCCGTAGGAGCCGGCTTGCCGGCGAAGAGGCCCGCCAGCCTTGCACCAGGCCGGATGACGCCTTCGCTGGCAAGCCAGCTCCTACGCAGGTGGCGCGCCTTATTCCCCGTCTGTTTTGCGCATTGGTGCATGTCCCGTAGGAGCCGGCTTGCCGGCGAATAGGCCCGCCAGCCTTGCACCAAACCGGCCGACGCCTTCGCTGGCAAGCCAGCGCCTACACCCATGGAACCGGCTACCCGCTACCCAAGTAGCATTCGTGCCCCGGGGCCGGCTTCGTACACTCATTGCTCAGACAACCCGCGCCGGAGGCGACGATGCAGCAAGCCCAGAGCGAGGGCGTGGTCAGTGCCATGTCCCAGGCCGTCGATCCGCAGCAGGTGGCCCAGGACCTGGCCAGCCAGTTGCTGCATCCGCACCTGGGCTTCGTGCTGTTCTTCTGTTCCGCCGAATACCCCCTGCAGACCCTGGGCCCGGCCTTGCAGCAGAGCTTTGGCGGCATTCCCCTGGTGGGCTGCACCAGCGCCGGGGAAATCACCCCGCTGGGCTATGGACGCAACTGCGTGACCGCCATCGGCTTCGATCACCGGCACTTTTCCATCGCCGCCGAGTTGATCGACCAGATGGAGCACTTCAGCCTGATCGACGCCCAGCAGATGGTCGAACGCCTGGTGGGCCGCTGCCGCAGCAACACCCTGGCGCCGATCAAGGGCAACAGCTTCGCCCTGACCCTGCTGGACGGCCTGTCGAGCCGCGAAGAGATGGTGCTGGCCGCCCTCAGCGCGGCCCTGGGGGACATTCCCCATTTCGGCGGTTCGGCCGGCGATGACAACTACCTGACCCACACCCACGTGTATTACGGCGGCGAGTTCCACAGCGGCGCGGCGGTGGTGGTGCTGGTCAACACCTGGCTGGATTTCGAGGTGTTCACCACCCACCACATCCAGCCCCGGGAAGAAAAACTGGTGGTCACCGGCGCCGACAGTACCTTGCGCCGGGTCTATGAACTGAACGCCGAGCCCGCCGCCGAGGAGTACGCGCGGCTGATCGGCGTGCCCCTGGCGCAGCTCGACCACCGGGTGTTCGCCGCCCACCCCCTGGCGGTGCGGATCAACCAGCACTATTACGTGCGCGCGGTGCAGCAGGTGCACCCGGACCTGAGCCTGAGTTTCTACTGCGCGGTGGAAAACGGCATCGTCCTCACCGCCATGACCCCCGGCCCCTTGCTGCCCAACCTGCAACAGCTGTTCGACGGCTTGCAGCAGCGCCTCGGCGGGTTGCTGCTGACCATTGGCTGCGACTGCTTTTTGCGCCGCCTGGAGCTAGAGGGGCAGGGCAGCCTGGAGCAGATCGGGGCCTTTTTGCGGGAACAGCGGGTGATGGGTTTCAACACCTACGGAGAACAGTTCAATGGCATGCACATCAACCAGACCTTCACCGGCGTCGCCATTGCCCGCAGTCGAACTCCGGCCCGCCGCTGAGCTGCAAGCGCAGCTCGATGACCTGCAGCGCGAGAACCGCAAGCTGCGGCGCATCAACGAGGCGCTGATCGAGCGGGTCGAATCCGGCATCACCCGTGGCAACGACCCCTATGCGGCGTTCCAGCATTCGGTGGTGCTGGCCGAGCAGGTGCGTGAACGCACCGACGCCCTGAACCAGGCCATGGCCGAGCTCAAGGCCGGCAACCATTTGCTCAGCGAAGCGCGGCTGCGGGCCGAGACTGCCCACCAGCATCTGATCGATGCCATCGAGAGCATTTCCGACGCCTTCGTGCTGTTCGACCAGGAGCAGCGCATCGTCCTGTTCAACAGCCGCTTCCGCGCCTTCTGGAGCCACAGCCGGGTGCGGATCATGGCCGGCATGCGCCTCTCGGAAGTGCGCAGGTTGCTGACCAGCACCGGGCTGTTCAGCGAAGAGCCACGCAGTGGCGGTGACGAGCAGTTGCTGTATCGCCTGCACAACGGCCGTTGGCTGCAGGTCAGCGAGCGGCCGACCCGGGAAGGCGGGCGGGTGATCCTGTTCACCGATATCACCGAGGTCAAGCACAGCGAAACCCTGCGCCGGGAGCAGGCGGTGGCGCAAAAGTCCCACCTGCTGCAACGGGCGGTGGACAACCTGTCCCAGGGCGTGGCCATGGTCAGCGCCGAGGGCGTGCTGGAGTTGTGGAACCGACGCTTCCTGGAACTCAGCGGGCTGGCCCCGGTGGCCGCGCATCGCTTGTTTGCCGAGGTCATCGGCGACAGCGAACTGCGCCTGCTGAGCCCCGACAGCCGCGACGCCAACGGCCGGCCGATCCACGAATGCGAGCAGCGCCTGAGCGATGGCCGGGTGCTGGAGATCCGCACCCATCCGCTGCCCACCGGCGGCTTCGTCAACACCTTCACCGACATCACCGAGCGCTACCAGCACGCCGAGGCCCTGAGCGAAAGCGAGCGTTGGATCCGCCTGATCACCGACCATGTGCCGGCGTTGATCGCCTACCTCAATGCCGATCTGGTGTACGAGTTCACCAACAAGGTCTACGAGGAGTGGTACTGCTGGCCGCGCGGCGTGATGCTCGGCCAGAGCCTGCGCGAGGCGCACAGCGAACAGCACTACCGGCGCCTGGAGGCCTATGTGGAGCGGGCCCTGGCCGGGGAAAGCGTGACCTTCGAATTCGCCGAGACCAACGTCAACAACCAGGAGCGCTACATGCTGCGTTCCTACGTGCCCAACCGCCTGGCCAATGGCGAAGTGGTGGGGATCTTCGTGCTGATCCGCGACATCACCGAGCGCCGGCGCACCGCCGAGGCGCTGCATCAGGCCTACCAGAACCTCGAGCTGCGGGTGCGCGAACGCACCGCCGAGCTGACCACCCTCAACCAGCAGCTGCTGCGCGAAATCGAAGAGCGCAGCCGGGTGGAATCACGCTTGCGCGAGGCCAAGGCCGAGGCCGAACGGGCCAACCTGTCGAAGACCAAGTTCCTCGCCGCGGTCAGCCATGACCTGCTGCAACCCCTGAACGCCGCGCGGCTGTTCACCAGCGCCTTGCTGGAGCGTCGCGATCCCCAGGCCAGCAGCGCCCTGGTGCGCAATGTCAGCAACTCCCTGGAAGACGTGGAAAACCTGCTGGGTACCCTGGTGGACATTTCCAAGCTCGATGCCGGGGTGATCAAGGCCGATATCGCGCCCTTTGCCTTGAGCGAACTGCTGGAAAACCTCGCCGCCGAGTACGCCCAGGTGGCCCGCAGCGAAGGCCTGGAACTGCACTTCGTGGCCTGCTCGGCGCTGGTGCGCAGCGACATCCAGCTGCTGGCGCGGATTCTGCGCAACCTGTTGAGCAACGCCATCCGCTACACCCGCCAGGGCCGGGTGGTGCTGGGCTGTCGGCGCCAGGGGCGCTGGCTGTCGATCGAAGTCTGGGACAGCGGCATGGGTATCGCCGCCGAACGCCTGGAGGAAATCTTCCAGGAGTTCAAGCGTGGCGAAGAACAGCGCCCGGACCAGGATCGCGGCCTGGGCCTGGGGCTGGCCATCGTCGAGAAGATTGCCGGGATTCTCGGGCACCGCATTGGCGTGCGCTCCTGGCCGGGGCGTGGTTCGGTGTTCAGCGTGCAGGTGCCGATCAGCGCCAGCGCGCCCTTGCCAGCGCCGCGCCCGGAGCTGGGCGACGCCCTGCTGGAGCGTTTGCAGGGGGCGCGGATCTGGGTGCTGGATAACGACGCGGCGATCTGCGCCGGCATGCGCACCTTGCTTGAAGGCTGGGGCTGCCAGGTGATCACCGCCTTGTCCGAAGAAGACCTGGCGCGCCAGGTGGACGACTACCGCGCCGAGGCCGACCTGCTGATTGCCGACTACCACCTGGACCAGCAACAGAACGGCATCGATGCGGTAGCGCGAATCAACGCCCGTCGCGCCCTGGCGATCCCGGCGATGATGATCACCGCCAACTACAGCAACGAGCTCAAACAGCAACTGCGCGAACTGGGCCACACCCTGATGCACAAACCGGTGCGCCCGATGAAACTCAAGACCGCCATCAGCCACCTGCTGAGCCCAACGCGGCATCCCTGACAACCGTAGGAGCTGGCTTGCCAGCGAAGGGGCCCGCAAGATCGCCTTCGCCGGCAAGCCGGCTCCTACAGGGTCGGTGCACGATCAGCGCAATTCAGCGGCGCAGGTAGGCGCCGAAATCGATGTCCCCGGCACTGAGGATCGCTTGCACCCGGTTGTGCACGTTGAGCTTGCGCAGAATCGCCGAGACGTGGGCCTTCACCGTGGTTTCGGCAATGTCCAGGGTGTAGGCGATCTGCTTGTTGGATTCGCCCTTGGTCATGCGTTCCAGCACCAACAGCTGTTTGCGGGTCAGGGCCTGCAGCAGTTCCGGGGGGAAGCTCGGGGTCTCGCTGCTGCGCCGCCCCGGCTGGCTTTTCTGGGTGCGGATGATGTCCGGAGGCAGGTACACGTTGCCGTTGAGGATCTGTTCGATGGCCTCGGTCATCTGCGAGCGCGCCGAGGATTTGGTGATGAAGCCGACGGCGCCGTAGGTGATGGCCTGGAGCACGATCTGCTTGTCCTGCTCGGCGGAAACGATCACCACCGGAATGGTCGGCGCTTCGTTGCGCAGGGTGATCAGGCCGTTGAGGCCGTGCATGCCGGGCATGTTCAGGTCCAGCAGGATCAGGTCGAGGTCGTCGTGTTCCTGGGTCAGGGCCAGGGCGCTGTCCAGGTCGGCGGTTTCCATCACCTCGCTGCCGGGAAATCCGTCGCTGATGACGTTGTGGATGGCTTCGCGAAACAGTGGGTGATCGTCGGCTATCAGAATTTTATACATGGCCTTTCACCTCGTTATTGTGGTTATGGGGGCGGCAACGCCGTGCTGCGGCGCTCAGGGAAAGGGTTGCGGCCGGGCTGCCTCCACGGGCAGGCCGGCGGCCTCCCAGGCATCCAGGCCGTCGCGGTACCAGTAGATGTTCTTATAGCCCAGGGCTGCCGCGCGTTTTACCGCGTTCCAGCTCAGCCAGCAATCGGCACGGCAATAGAACACCAGGGCGCGCTGCGGGTCGGCGTGGCTCAGCCGTTGCAGGTTGCCGGCGAAATAGGCCTGCCACTCGGGGCTCAGTTCGCCGTCGCCGGTGTTGGCCAGCCAGTGGCTGCCGGGGAGGTTGGCGTGGGGCTCGCTGTCGATGAAGCGTCCCTGCAGCCATTGCCGACGGTAGACGTCGATCAGCAGGGGCGCCGGTTGCTCCTTGAGCAGCTCTTGCAGGCCCGGGGTGTCGATGATCCGGCCCTGGTCGATCTGCAGCGGGGTCGGGCTGCGGTACAGGCTGGTGCGATAGCCCTCGGCGGAAAACAGCGGGGCAGCGGCATGGGCGGCGCCCAGCGCCAGGCTCAGGGTTAGCGCGGCCAGGGTCTCTAAGGCACGGGGCATAAGGCTTTTATCCTTTTTGTTATAGGCCCATTACATGCCAGGGCAGGGCCTTTTGTGAATGCGACCATCGACAGCAAAAGCAGTACCAAAGTCGTAGATCGCCCATGGGCAAGCGCTGTGTAGGAGCCGGCTTGCCGGCGAAAGGGGCCTGGGGTCTGGCGTTGGGATTGCGGGCCTCTTCGCTGGCAAGCCAGCTCCTACGTTGGGTGGAGGTGGGTGGCAGGATTGTGGCTCAGGTGCTTTTGCGCAGGGCGGCGTGCTGGGGGTTGAAGGTCAGCACCGCCAGCAGGGAGAACACCAGGGTCAGCCCCAGGCACACCGCCAGGGCCAGCAGGTTGAGGCGTTCGTACAGGGCGAAGCGCACCAGTTCCACGGCGTGGGTGAAGGGGTTGAGGGCGCACAGCCAGTACAGCCAGGGGCTGGCTTCGAGCATCTTCCACAGCGGGTACAGCGCCGAGGACAGGAAGAACAGCGGGAAGATCACGAAGTTCATCACCCCGGCAAAGTTCTCCAACTGGCGGATGGCGTTGGACAGCAGCAGCCCCAGGGCGCTGAGCATCAGGGCCACCAGGAGCAAGGCAGGTAGGGCGCTGAGCTGCCCCATGGCCGGCGGTTGCACGCCATACAGCCAGGCCACGGCGAGGAAGGCGTAGACCTGCAGCAGCGAGATCAGCGAGGTGGCCAACAGCTTGCTGGCCAGCAGGAAGGCCCGGGGCAGGGGGCTGGTGAGCAGCACGCGCATGCTGCCCATTTCCCGGTCGTAGACCATCGACAGCGAGCCCTGCATGCCGTTGAACAGCAGGATCATGCAGGCCAGCCCCGGGACGATGTAGACCTCGTAGGGAATGTAGGTGCTGTAGGGCTCGATGATGGCGATGCCCAGGGCGGCGCGAAAGCCGGCGGCGAACACCAGCAGCCACAGTAGCGGGCGCACCAGGGCGCTGAGAAAGCGCGTGCGCTGCAGCACGAAGCGCAGCCATTCGCGCAGCACGATGCCGCGCAGGCACTGCCAGTAGGCGTTCATGCGAGCGGTTCTCCGATCGGGGCCGGGCGCGGTTGGGGATTCTGGGTCAGGCGGGCGAAGGCCGCGCTCAGGTCGCCACCCTGCTGCTGGCTGATGGCGCTGGCCACGCCACTGGCCACCAGGCGCCCCTGATGCAGGATCAGCAACTGGTCGTCGGCCTGCACTTCATCCAGCAGGTGGGTGGTCCAGAGCACGCTCAGGCGCTGTTCCTGGCACAGCTGGCGAATGTGCCGGTTGAGCGCCAGGCGGCTGGCCGGGTCGAGGCCGGCGCTGGCTTCATCGAGCAGCAGCAGGCGCGGTTCGTGCAGCAGGGCGCGGGCGATTTCCACCCGTCGGCGGTGGCCGCCATTGAGGGCGCGCACGCTGTCCCGGCGCCGCTCGCTCAAGCCCTGGCGCGCCAGTTCGGCGTCGATCCGCGCCTGCCCCTGGCGCCGCGACAAACCGTGCAACGCGGCGTGGTAGTGCAGGTTCTGCTCCACGCTCAGGTCCAGGTCCAGGGTGCTTTGCTGGAACACCACGCCGAGCTGGCGCAGGGCGGCGCGGGCGGCGTTGCGCAGCGAGCAGCCGCCGACGCGGATGTCGCCCTGCTGCAGGTCGTAGAGCCTTGTGAGCAGGGCGATCAGGGTCGACTTGCCGGCGCCGTTGGGGCCCAGCAGGGCGGCGAAGCGCCCGGGGGCCAGGCTCAGGCTGACCTGATCGAGGGCCTGGCGCGGGCCATAGGCGAAGCTCAGCTGGCTGACCTCCAGGGCGTTCATGGGGTCACCACCACGCCCCAGGGATAGCGCCCGACCTTCACCGACTTGAGCACCTTGAGGCTGTTGACATCGATCACCGAGACATCGCCGCTGACCCCGTTGGTGGCCAGCAACTGGCTCTGGTCCGGGGTGAATGCCAGCTGCCAGACCCGCCGCCCCACCAGCAGGTAGTCGAGGATCTCGTAGGTCTTGGCGTCGATCACCGCCACGTGGTTGGCCGGGCCCAGGGCGACGAAGGCGTACTTGCCATCGGTGCTGAGCTTGATGCCCACCGGCTGCACCTTGTCCGGGTGCACGCCCTTGATCTTGAAGTTCAGGGTCTTGAGCACCTGGCGCGTGGCCACGTCGAGGATGGTCACGGTGCCGCCGATTTCCGCCGAGGCCCAAAGCCTTGAGCCGTCCTGGTTGAACTCGACGAAGCGCGGGCGCTGGTCCACCAGGGTGCTGTCGGCCAGGGTCTGGGTGCTGGTGTCGATCCAGTGCAGCATGTTGGTGGTTTCGCTGGTGTTGACCGCCCACTTGCCGTCGGGGCTCACCGCCATGCCTTCGGGCTCGACCCCGACGTTGATCTGGCCGAGGACCTTGGCGGTCTCGGTGTCGATCACCGTGACCAGCGCATCGTCCTCGTTGGATACGTACAGCCAGCGGTTGTTGGGGTGCAGGGCGAACTGCTCGGGGTCCTTGCCGGAGGGCAGCTCCTTGATGATCTTGCGGGTGGCCACGTCCATCACCTGGACCCGGTCCGAATCGCTGGCGCAGATGTACAGCAGCTTGTTGTCATGGGACAGCAGCAACCCGCGCGGGCGCTGGCCCACCGGCAGGGTCGCGGTGACTTCCAGGGTCTGCAGGTCGATCAGGCTCAGGCTGTTGTCCTTTTCATTGGACACCCAGGCGGTGGCGGCCATGGCGTGCCCGGCGGCGAGCAGCAGGGCCGCGCACAGGGCGGAGCGGCAGAGAAGAGGGCGGCGCATGGCGGATTCCTTGTTGTTGTGGTTATGGGATCAGGGGTAGCGGCAGGTCACTTCGGGGCGGTCGTAGCCCAGGCTGTCCATTTCGTTGAAGGGGTGCAGGAAACCGTCCTGGGGCGAGGTGCTGACCAGGGCCCGGGGCTGCACCAGGGGAATCGGCTGGCGCAGTTCGCCGTTCCACGGCCGGTAGCTGAGCTTGCGGCCCTTGAACCCGTCCAGGGGCAACTGGTCGCTGAGCAGCAGGGTCTGCAGGGCCCGAGGGTCGGCCTGGCGCAGTTTGCTCACCGCGCTGGCGACGCTGCGCACGGCCATCCAGGCGGCGAAGTCGCGGTCGTTCATCCAGCGTCCGGCCTGGGCTTCGAAGCGCTTTTGCAGTTGCGCGGCGCCGAAGGTCTCCACGCTCTTGTGCCAGCCGGTGGGGGTCAGGCCCTGGGTGCCGGCCACCGGGCGCGGGAACCAGGTCTGGTAGGGCAGGTATTCGCCGAAGTCGCCGCGCTCGTCGGCCACCAGCACCACGTCGTATTCGGCGGTCTGGGTGAACAGCGGCATGTCGGCCTGGGCGCTGCGGCGCTGGTCGTTGTCGAAGGTCCAGTCTTTCTCGGCGACCAGCTTCACGCCGAAGCGCTGGGTGGCCCGGCGCAGGGCATCGGCGTAGGCCCGGTCATCCTCGGTCTGGCCGACGATCAGCAAGGCCCGCTGCCATTTGCGCAGCACCATGAACTGCACCAGGGCGTCGGCCAGCATCGCCCGGCCGGGCAGGCTGTGCAGTACGTTGCCCAGGCACTGGCTGCTGCGCAGGCGGTCGTCGGGGCTGCCGGCGTTGAACAAGAGGCTGTCGGGCAGGGCGGCGGACAACTCCCGCAGGCTGGCCGCCGGGGCATTCACCACGAACAGCCGCAGGCCCTGGTCATGCTGGGCCTTGGCGGCTTGCAGCAGCGCCTCGGGGCTGTCGACGCTGGCGCTGTCGAGCTGGAACTGCTGCTTGAGAAAGCGCCCGGTGCTGTTGCTGTCGACAATCGCCAGCTGCGCGCCCTGCAGCCCGGCGTCGGCAGGCTCGGGAATGATGTTGGACAGCAGCGGGCCGGGGTCGGGGCGATAGCCCAGGTAGCCGATGCGCACCTGCAACGGTTCTTCGCCGGCCTGGCTCGCGGCCAGGGGCAACAGGACCGAGGCCAGGGCCAGCAGGCAGGTCGGGATAAGCGGGGCAGGCTTGTGCATAAGGCACTCCACGGCAGGTGGCGCCAGCATAGGAAGAGTACCGGGGTGGGGAAATATGCAGAAAGTAGCGCCCGGGCAGTACCAAGGTAGTAGCCCGGCGCGGGTGCGGCGGTCTTAGCATGGTTGCAGCGGCCCCGACCCTGGAGAACACCGTCATGCGCATCCTCAAATTGCTGCTGTTGCCCTTGCTGCTGATCCTCAGCCTGATCGGCGTCGACCGTCTGCACGGCCCGCGCCCGGTGCTGCCCCAAGCGCTGCCGTTGGTGCCGGGGCGCTAGGCATGTCGGCGCTGTGGCGGATCAACCTGTGGGTCACGGCATTCTTTGCCGTGGTGACCCTGGCCTGCGCCGCCTTGCTGCTGCACCAGGCGGTGGCCGATGTCGAGCGTGAGTTGCAGTCCGCCGAGGCGGTGGTGGAATACCTCAGCGACAGCGCCGCGCGCAACCCGGCGGGCCTGCAACCGCACCTGACCCAGAGCCTGCGCCATGTACGGGTGCACTGGCTGGCGGCGGACGAGGCGGCCCGCATGCCGGAAGAGGCCGGGCTGGACGCCTGGCTCGGCCGCCAGCTGTTCAGCGAGCGCCGCCACAGCGCCCGCGAGCTGGACCTGGGCGACGGCCGTCGGGTGCTGATCGCCGTGGACGCGCGGGATGAGATCGACGAAGTCTGGGATTCCCTGCAACAGCTGTTGAGCCTGTGCGGCCTGGCCCTGCTCCTGAGCCTGCTGACCATCCGTTGGGCAGTACGCCGTGGCATGGGCTTGCTGGATGATTTGCTGCGGGCCTTGCAGCAGGTGTCCGGCGGGCAACTGGCGGTGCGCCTGCGCGAAGCCGGCCTGCCGGAAGCGCGACAACTGGCCGGGCACTTCAACCGCATGACCGCGACCCTGGAACAGACCCGCGCCGACAACACCCAACTGACCCAGGCCCTGCTGGCGGTGCAGGAGCGCGAGCGCACCTACCTGGCGCAGACCCTGCACGACGACCTCGGACAATACCTGGCGGGCATTCGCGCCCAGGCCTGCCTGCTACGCATGGTCAGCAACCAGCCCACGGTGGTGGAGCACACGGCCCAGGCCCTGGAGCTCAACTGCGAGCGCTTGCAGCAAGGCTTTCGCGCCCTGGTGCAGGACCTGTACCCGGTGGTGCTGCAGCACCTGCCGCTGGCCGAAGCCTTCGGTTTGCTGGTGAGCCAATGGCAGGACAGCCAGGGCATCGACTGCCAATTGCGGGTCGGCGCCGACCTGCCAGCGTTGCCCAGCGCCAGCAAGACCCACCTCTACCGCCTGCTGCAAGAAGCGCTGACCAATGTCGCCCGGCACGCCGACGCCAGCCAGGTACGGGTGCGCCTGCAACGCAGCGCCCGGGGCCTGCGCCTGCTGGTGCGCGACAACGGTTGCGGCGCGCGCCAGCCCCAGCGCCCCGGCGTCGGCCTGCACTCGATGGCCGAGCGGGCCCGCAGCCTGGGCGGCGAACTGCACATCCTCAGCCGTCCCGGCGCCGGTTGGGCACTGGCCTTGAACATGCCCCTGAACATGCCCATGGAGGCCTGATGAACATCTTGTTGGTGGATGACCACGCCGTGGTCCGCCAGGGTTACGCCAGCCTGCTGCGCGCGGTATTGCCGGCGATGCAGGTGCGCGAAGCGGCCAGCGGCGAAGAGGCCCTGGCCCGGGTCGCCGAAGAAGTGCCGCAGCTGGTGATCATGGATTTCGGCCTGCCGGGCATCAGCGGCCTGGAGACCACCCGCCGCCTGCGCCAGCGCCTGCCGCAGCTGCGGGTGCTGTTTTTCAGCATGCACGACGAACTGCCCCTGGTGCGCCAGGCCCTGGAGGCGGGAGCCTCGGGCTACCTGACCAAGAACTCCGCGCCCCAGGTGCTGATCGAAGCGGTGCACCGTGTGCTGGCCGGGCACGCCTACATCGAACAGCCCCTGGCCACGCAACTGGCCTGCACCCCGGCGCAGAACAGCAGCGACCCGCGTTTGCAGAGCATGACCCAGCGCGAGCTGGAGATCTTCGTGATGCTGGCCAAGGGCACCCCGGCGCGGGTGATTGCCGAGCAGCTGTGCATCAGCGCCAAGACTGTGTCCAACCACCTGACCTTGCTCAAGAGCAAGCTGCAGGTCAGCTCCCATGCGGAGTTGGTGCATTTGGGGATTGATATGGGGGTGGTGCGGGTGGCGGGGTGAGGGGGTATGGTTTGGCAAATTTTGTCAAAAGCGGACAAAGCCATGAGCACCATGAACATCTCCCTGCCGGACGCTCTCAAGTCCTTTGTCGATGATCAAGTCAGCCAGCGCGGCTACAGCACCAGCAGTGAATATGTGCGTGAGCTGATTCGCAAGGATCAGGATCGGCAACATCTGCGTGGCCTGTTGTTGGCCGGTGCTCAATCGGCGCCGGGCACTGCTGTGCAGGGTGACTATTTCGAATCCCTGCGTGCCAGGGTTCACAAGGCGCGAGGATGAAAGCCAAGCCGGTCATGCCACGTGCCCTTGCCAGCCATGACGTGGGAGGCGCTATCAGCGACTAGCTTGACCAACAGGCCGAGCAGGCTGCGCTCGGTTTTATCGATGCTTTGGAAAAGGCTTATCTTCATATCGGCCGCCATCCGGCCTCGGGTATGTCTCGCTACGCCCACGAGCTGGATCTGCCGGGGGGCTTTGTTGGCCGCTGAAGCGTTACCCCTATCTGGTGTTCTACGTTGAACGCGATGACCACATCGACGTATGGCGGGTTTTGCATGGTATGCGGGACTTTCCTGAGTGGTTGGCTGAAGGTGTTTTCCGGTAGTGGTGGGGGATGTTGGGGGCTTTTTGTGGTGAGGGGGTGGGGTGTATATCCGTTGCTGTGGGTGTGGCTGCTGGTGGTTTCGTCTTGATGGTTTGGGGTTTGGGTACATATCCATTGCTGCGGTAACGGCCACTTAGGGTTTCGCCCTTACGGCGACTCACTTTTTTCAAACGCCGGAGTGCCGGCCCAGCAAAAAGTAAGCAAAAACGCTTGCCCCTCCATGGGCCCCTCGCTGGGGCTCGGTGTTCCCTCGCTTCGGCATTGCTCCGGGTGGCGGCTAGCTCGGCATCCCTGCCGAGCTGCCCCCTACGCAACGCCTACGCTCGGCCGGCTGGGAAGGGGC